>JAHZBN010000002.1:0-259772 GCA_019423345.1 Butyricimonas sp.
ACAATTTATTGAATGTCAAATCTAGTAAACCAATTTTAGGAAACTACATAGAGAAGGGATTAACAGGGGGTAGGCTTTCCCCGTGTAAGGGGAATTTGTAACAGGTATACCTATGGGTACGGTAAACTTGTATATAGGTTCCAAATCTTTTTCTATCTTTGCCCAAAGAATAGAAAAAAGCCAATGAAATACTACGTTATTGCGGGAGAGGCATCGGGCGATTTGCATGCCTCTAATCTGATCAAGGGATTGAGAAAGTTTGACTCGGGTGCGGAAGTTCGCGGGTGGGGAGGTGATCTGATGCGGGAGTCCGGGTGTGAGATCGTTCGCCATTACAAGGACACGGCCATCATGGGGTTCCTGACGGTTTTGAAAAATCTGGACAAGATTAAGGCGAATATTGAAGCCTGTCACCAAGATATTTTGGCATGGAGACCGGATGTCGTGATTCTTGTGGATTACGGTGGTTTTAATCTCCGGGTGGCTAAATTTATCAAGGAAGCGGGTATTCCCGTATTCTATTATATATCCCCGAAGATTTGGGCGTGGAACACGGGCCGGGTGAAGAAAATCAAGCGGTTGGTGGATCGTATGTTCGTGATTTTCCCGTTTGAAGTTGACTTTTATGCCCGGTATGACTATCCAGTGCAGTATGCCGGAAATCCGTTGGTAGATGCTATTCACGATCGTCCTTTCAAGGATGAAACATTCAACGAGTTCGTACGTGTAAATGGCCTTTCCGGTAAACCGATTATCGCTTTGGTGGCGGGTAGTCGTTCGCAGGAGTTGAAACACGTGTTACCGAAAATGTTGACTATGGTAAAACATTTCCCTGATCACGAGTTTGTGATAGCGGGGGCTCCCTCGATGAGTGATGCGGATTATGCTCCTTATTTGCAGGATGTGAAAGTAAGGATTATTTACGGACAGACCTACCGGTTGGTGCGACAGGCACGTGCGGCACTGGTTACTTCGGGAACAGCCACGTTGGAAACCGCTATACTGCGGACACCCCAGGTGGTTTGTTACAGTGGAGAGGGGGGAGCGTTGAGTTATTTCCTGTTTAAGACTTTTGTCAAGGTGAAGTATATCTCGTTGGTGAACCTGATTGCCGGGCGGGAAGTGGTTACCGAGTTGTTGATGCAAAAGTTGAACGAAAAGAACTTGTTGAGAGAACTTTCGCTTATTATTTCGGAAGGGGAGAAACGGGATCAAATGTTGGCAGGATACGACGAGGTGAACGAGAAGTTGGGTGATGCCGGGGCGTCCGAACGATTTGCCCGCATGATGATTGATGAGTTGTCCCGGTTCCGAGGGTAAATTAAGATCATAAATTCCTTTCGTTTTGTCGAAAAAGGAAACGTTGCCCGTCAAAATACGGTTCGATGAGTTCAAACCGGATGAACTTGGCTAACGTGTTTTCTGCCTTGGGGCGGGGAATCTTTGCCAGACGACAATACTGATTTAGTGTGATGGAGTCGTGTGAAGAAAGGTAATCCAATAGAATCTGTTCTGTTTCCGTGTAATGCACGAATGCTCCTTTGGGGGTTCCGGCTTGTTGCCATACTTTGATATGCACGGGAGTGGCAAGTATGTTTTCATCCAGAATCCGGATGTAAGCCCACCAGCGGTTATCGTGATCTTTGGCGTAATAGGGTTTTTGTTTTCCCGGAGGGACGATGACTTCGAGAACCGTACGCCCTTCTACGGTGTGGACGTGCATTTCACAATCGATTTGTGGTTTACAATAAAGCTTTGCGGCAGCCTCGATCATGTACATCTCCTCTTCCGAGCGTACTCCGGCAATCTTGCCGTTATCTTTTACCCCCACGAGTAAGCGTCCCCCGTCGGTGTTGGAGAATGCGGAAAGAGATTTAGCGATCTTGCGGGCATCAGAAATCTCGAATTTGAAATCCTGTTGCTGGTGTTCTCCTTCTGCTATCCGGTCGTGTATATAGTCGGCTTTTGTTTGAATCATAGTTTGGTTGTTTTTCTCCGCTTGCAAAGATATTGTAATCGGATTGTTTGTTCTTTGTTTAAAGAAATTTTAAGTTATCTTTGTCAAATAATTTTGAGTTATGGAGCAGTGTGACCTCTTATTAGAATATTTACGCCAACAGAAAGAGAAAGCTTACGAGTTGCTCTATCATGATTATTATGTTCCGTTGGTTCTGTTTGCGGGGAAGTATGTGGGAAATGAAGAGGTGGCAAAAGATATTGTGCAGGAATTCTTTATATCGCTACTTGATAAAGAGATGGTGTTTAATAATCGGATTGCACTGAAAGTATATTTATATACAGGAGTGAGAAATAAGTCCTTGAATTATCTACGCCATTTAAAGATCAGAAGACAGTATGAAATGAAAATGTTGGAAGAGGGGGAGAAGCAAGAGGTGTTTTTAGAGCGGATGATGGAAGAGGATGTGTTTGCACGAATTTTAACTACCGTGGAACAGTTGCCACCGCAATGCGGGAAAGTCATGTTGTTGACATTAAAAGGATATAAAATTTCAGAAGTGGCGGAGTTCATGGGAATTTCTTTGGAGACTGCAAAAGAGTATAAAAAGGACGGTAAAAAGAGATTGTATAATAAATTGAAAGGTGGCATATACTCAATATTTATAGGTATTCTTTTCTCGTAAATACCCGATTTAAGGTATTTCTATGGCTAAACATTTATAATATGTTTGTGATCGAATTTTGATTTTTTTTAATTCTTATCCCCCCGTTTTGTTTGCTGAAGTGTTTCTTGGCAAATGCATGTTAAAAATGGAGGAACAAAAAAATTATTTGTTTATGGATAAGGAAGAAAATGTATTCAAAATATCGGAATTTATTTCCAAATCTTTAAGTGATTGTTTGGAAGAAGGGGAGTTGCAGGAGTTGGAAAAATGGTTGGCAGAGGACGAACGTCATCGGGAGTTGTTTGATCAGTGGAGTTCGACCGAATTGATGGAACATAAGGTGGGAGAATACGAGCGTTTGGATTATATGAAGGCATGGGAAGAATTCAGAACCGTGAGACGGGATAAACTATCTGCAAAGCGTAGAAAGATAAGGCGTACGTGGATGAGGTATGCTGCTATATTTATGATTCCCTTGGGAGTAGCTGTTGCGTTACTTTCCAGAGATGATATAAAAGAAAAGAGCCGGGTGGAACCGATAACCGTGAAGGCCGGAAAATCTCAAGCTGTATTAGTCTTGTCATCGGGAGAAAGGCAAGTTTTGGATTTGGGGGAAAGAAATATAGAGGACGGGGGCATGAGAATTAGTGCGGATTCCGGGCGGATTAGTTATAATGGTAAATCACGCTCAGGGGAAGTGCAGGATGCTTTTCATATCTTGGAGGTTCCGCGGGGAGGAGAGTATTTTATGATCTTGGAGGATGGCACTAAAGTGTGGTTGAATGCCGCAACACGATTGGAATATCCGGTGGCATTCGTGGGTGGGATTCGTAAGGTGTTGTTGGAAGGAGAGGCTTATTTCGAGGTCGCTCATGATACAACTCGTCCTTTCGTGGTAGAGACAGAACAGGCTAAAGTAAAAGTGCTGGGGACCTCTTTTGACGTGAGTGCTTACGAGGAAGAGGGAAAAACGTGGACAACCTTGGAGGAAGGGATGGTCGAGATCGAATCTTTAGATAGAGGAGAAAAGATAAGAATGGTGCCGGGCGAACAGATTTGTTTGATCGAGGGGAAAGGAATGGAAAAATATAAGGTGGAGACAGCTTTGTTTACCTCTTGGCGGTCGGGACGTTTGGTATTTAAGGATATGCGTCTGGAAGATCTGATGCGTAATATGGCACGATGGTATGATGTGAAAGTCGAGTTCTACCGGGAAGAGGCTAAAGATATTGTATTTACCGGTGACGTGAAGAAATATGAAGATTTGAACGAGGTGCTGGAGATCATCGAGCTTACAAGTGACGTGCATTTCACAATAGAAGAACTGCGTATTATTGTACATTGAAAAAATTAGGAACTATGAAAGGTAAGTATGTTTTCAGGCGTATTTTATGGGGCTTGTTGTTAGTGTTTATATTTGGGGGGAGTGTGTTTGCCCAACAGAAAAAACTAACGATTAATTTGAAAAATGGTTCATTTGCCCAGTTGACAGACCAAATCAAGAAACAATCAGATTACACTTTTTTCTTTAACAATGCCATGGTGATGAGTTTAAAGAAAATAACCATTCAAGTAAAAGAAGTTACGTTGGATTCTGTGTTGAATATTGCCTTGAAGGGTTCGGATCTTACCTATAAAATAAAGGATAAAACGGTTATATTATATGCCAAGGAGACCCCGGAAGCGGCTTCCAAAACAGTCAAACTTCAAGGTCAGGTGAATGATGAAGCGGGAGAGGCACTATCGGGAGTAAATGTTTTTATCAAAGGCACAACCGTGGGTACCGTGACGGATTTAGACGGGAATTATTCATTGGTCGTACCTGACGTGATGGGTATGGAAGTCGTGTTTACTTTTATTGGTAAAAAGACAAAAGAGATCAAATATACGGGTGACCGTTTTATGAATGTCGTGTTGAAAGACAGCTATAACGAGATGGACGAAGTGCAGGTGAGGGCTCGGGCAAATGTAAACGAGATTGATGTACGGGCCAAAACAGGGGTGGTGAATGAAGTGGATGTCCGGCGTATGAATAATAAGCCCGTGTTGGATATGGCGCTTGCCTTGCAAGGAATGGCTCCGGGGTTGATCGTGACCAATAAAGGGGATTTGGGTAGTAAGCCGGAGATTCGTATCCGCGGAACGTCTTCTTTGCGGGAAGGAGATGCGGCGAACGAACCTTTGTATGTTCTGGATGGTCAGGTGATTTCGTCGGATGCTTTTTTAACGTTGAATCCCAATGATATAAGGGAAATTAAGGTGTTAAAGGATGCCGCTGCCTGTGCGTTGTACGGAATCAAGGCGGCAAACGGGGTGTTGGAAATCACATCGCAACGAGGTACTGCCGGAAAAATGGTGTATAGTTATAGTTTCAGTGGAGGTGTGACTCTTCGGGGGCGTCGAGGGGTAGACATGATGAATTCGAAGGAAAAATTGGAATTAGAACGTCGACTGGAAAATACGGCAACTCCGGGTTATCGGTATAGTGAAGATTACTATCGGAAATACCATGCGAATGATCCGAATCTGGAGAGTTTAATAGCCAGAGGACAGCAAGTACTGGATTCCCTGTCTCGTATTAATACGGACTGGTTCAAAGAGTTGTTGCGTAATAATTTCTATCAGGAACATAATTTAAGTGCGAGAGGGGGAACAGAGCAGACTAGTTTTTATGCCTCTTTGAATTATTCGCAACAGGGTGGACGTATCCCCGGAAACGATATAAAGAGGGTAACGGCACGGTTGAGCGTGGATCAGGAGATTACCCCAAAATTGTATGCTTCTTTGAGTGTCAATGGTGGATATTCTCTCACGAACACGCCCAATGGTACGAGTTATTCTCCGACGGATCTAGTGTACCAGTTGAATCCTTATGAAACGAAAGATGTGAATGCGGAGTTGGTTTCCTTTCCGGGAAGAACGTATGCGGATTTGTTCAATCAATACAGTGAAGAATCATCAGATAAGCGAGCCGGAGTTTCAGGAAGTATTAACTTCCGGGGTATTGAAGGATTGGAGATTGCCGCTGTTGCGGGTATTGATTACGTGTTGTCCGAGAAACTGGGCATCACGCCTCCGACGGCGTATTCTGAAATTACCAGTGGTGTTCCGGAACGGGAACGGGGAAAATTGACAAAAGATAAGAATACTACCATGAATTTGTCGTCGAATGTGCGTGTGACTTATAACCGGGCATTCGGGAAGCATGATTTGACGTTGGGAGCGAACTTCGATTTTTATTCCGATCACTATGATAATTTGGGAATTACAGGTTATGGATTGACAAAGAAAATGCAGTCTGCATCAGGTGTAAATCAATCAATAGAGGGCAATCGGAAACCATCATTCACTTCAAAGAATGAGAAGACGGCCCAGCTGGGCATAGGAGTTTTAGCCGGGTATTCTTGGAATAATATCTATGATTTGTTCGGAACATATAAAAGTGATGCTTCTTCTATATTGCCTAGTGATAAACGTTGGAATTCCGCTTGGGCAGTCGGTGCCGGCTGGTCGTTGAAGAATTATCCTTTTTTGCGGGATAATGGGGTGCTGACGGAATTAAAGTTAAGAGCGTCATACGGTTGCACTGCAAGCTTGCAGGGTGTCTCTCCTTCGTCGGCAGTGGCTACTTTTCAATATTCCGAGGATGCGTATGGCGACGATCAGTTGTTGTCATTGATGGGATTGTATAATGCCGATTTGAAACCGGAACAGACCATTGATATTGATGCGGGAATTTCCTTGGGATTATGGAATCGGGTGACGCTGAATGCTGGGTGGTACCGCCGTCGTACAAAAGATGCTTTGTTGGATGTACCTATCCCAGCTTCGAACGGGTTTACTACTTTGAAACGGAATATCGGTATTCTGGAGAATAGCGGTATCGAGGGGGAATTGTATGTAAAAATGGTAGATCGGAATAATTGGCGGATGTCCGGGCGTCTGAACCTTGCCTATAACCAGAATAAGGTCGTGGATTTGTATCATACGGATTGCCTGTACACATCAGAGTATGATATGGTTCCTAGTTTTGAGGTAGGAAAATCGTATGATATGATATATGGGCCCGTGTCATTAGGGATTAACCCGATGACAGGACTTCCGGTGTTTCGGGGGGCCGATGGACGAGAGATTGCCGCAACGGAAAAACTGACACGGGAGGATATGGTTGCTTTGGGACATTCCACACCGCCTTACTCCGGTAGTTTTTTCTACTCGGTATCTTACGGTAATTTTGATTTGGATATGGATTTTTACTTCGTGTTCGGGGGCAAGAAAGCGTACAGTTTTTCATACGTGCGGGAGGTGAGCAATGCAAATTATAACGCGATTAAAGGGCAGGTGGAGAATATGTGGTTTCAAGAAGGTGATGATAATAAGATTTACCATCGTCCTTACTACTCTTCGGCAGCCGTGGATAATCTGAAATTGTATGCTAACAGTCGTACCGTGGGAAGTAGCGATTATTTGCGTATGTCTTCCTTGTCGTTGAGATATAGATTGCCTTATTGGTTGATTGAGAAGACGAAGAACGTGATACAATATGCTTCGGTTGCTTTTCAGGCATCCAATCTATTCACCCTGACGCGTTATAAGGAGTCTGACCCTGAATCCGGTTCGCTAGTGGGGACGCAACAACCGGTATTTACGTTGAATTTGAGTGTAAGTTTTTAATATATAAGATATGAATTGGAGGATAATAATTTGTGTGGTTGGCTTCCTGATGGGAGGTTGCTCACTGAATATACCGTTGGAAGATCAGTTTTCCGATCCGGATGCAATAACGGATGTTTTGTCGGCTCGTTCATTACTGGCTTCTGCCTATGAGGGATTACCTCAGCACTTGTTCGAGTATTCGGTTCTGTCGGATGATTTTTGTCCCACTCAACATTTAGACCGGGATGCCACGTTGAAAAATCTGTATGATTGGCGGGAAGTTGAAATGACGGAATTGGCGGGAACATTATGGACCGAATATTACATGGTGGTGGCAGAGGTGAACGCTTTGTTGGCACGAATGGATGGGGTGATCACGTTGAATGATACCGAAGTGGAGGAAAAGGAGAGGATTATTTGTGAGGCCAAGGGGTTGAAAGCATTGTGTTATTTCAATTTATTACGCCTGTTTGCTCCTCGTTATGAGGGAAATGAGGCAAAGGACGGGATTATTTTGAAAGACCGGGTGGAGCTTGACTTTTTGCCCCGTTCATCCATGAAGGCTTGTGTGGAGGAAATTCGGAAGTTACTTAAAGAGGCTAGAAATGAGAAAAATACATTGAAGAATGTACATTGGCTATCCGATAAGAGTATCGCTTATTTGCAGGTAGACTTAGAGTTGTATGCGGGTAATTATTCCGCTGTATTGGAACAGACTGAGGATTTGGAAGCTGTATATCCGGAAACGGTATTAGGAGCCGGAGTGTATGAAGCACTTTGGAGTGGCAACGATTCGGAGGCTCGGATTTTTGCAAAGTATCAATTAGCCCAAATTTACGAGGAAATTCGTTTTGAAACCTTCGATAAAGGGGATTATTTGGTGCTGACGGATGAGGTGCTGTTCGAGGAAGGAGATATTCGGAAAGAATGGTCGGAAGTAGAGTTCGTGATGCCGGATTCTCATGAAGTTCGTTTATTAGGAAAATATAATAAAATGAACCGGGACGAGATCGCTAGTAAATACGTGAACATAGCACGGGCTGCCGGAATGTGGCTGATGCGTGCGGAGGCTTTAGCTCGTTCAGACCGAAGTGGTGACGCCGTGAGTCTGATGAACCGGATGATGGAGCAACGGGGTGCTACGGCGTGGGAGGTAGGATTATCGGGTAATGAATTGATAAATAAAATTCTGGAGGAACGTAGAAAAGAATTCGTGGGTGAAGGAGTTCGGTTCTTCGATATGAAACGATGCGGTATTCCGGCCAAACGCTACGGCGTGTATGGTAATAAGGTGTCAACCACGATTAAGTCGGACGACTATCGTTGGACGTTACCGATTCCAGCAAGCGAATATCGGTATAACACGTTGGTCGAACAAAATGAAGGATGGCCGGTATTGGCTGTGTGAAGTAATAGGTATAAATTATAAAAGTTTAGTTATGAGTACCATGGGAAAATTACAAATCATGCTTTTATTCTTGGTAGCCGTTTTTTCCGGTTGTTCGGAAACGGACGAGAGAGCGTATGTGGGAAAGAATTCGATATATATCAGAACGGAGGGGGAACCGGTAATATTGGCAATGGATGATGAGCCTTTGAAGGCAACATTAATGTTGATACGTGCTTATGATAAAGATGTGTCTTTTGAAATTGACGTGAAATACCTGACTGAAGGAGCGGAGGATTTGGTAACGGTGAATCCAGCTATCGTGACTATTCCGGCAGGAGAAAAGAGCGTGGATTTTGAAATTATTTCAAATAAAAAGGGTGTTGTGGCAGATAAGGTGCAATTAGAAATAGGGGTAAAATATCCATTACCGGAAGCGGATATGGGGAAGGTGGAAGAGGTATTGCATGTTGTCGTGAAACCTTATATGGAGGCTGAGGATTTGACCGAGGAACAACAGGCTTTACTGGAAGGATACAAGGCGAAAGGATTGGATTTGAGTAAATGGATCGGGGTGATCCCGGTAAAGGTGAGCGTGGAGGTGCCTCCCACGGACGGGTTGGAATCTTTAATTAACGGGATGAAGAAGGTGTATACTGGAAAGACCGTGATCACGTTGAGTGAAGACGCTACTGCAGAACAACCGATACTAAAGATGACGAATAACCCGATGGGTTTGACGGAATTTATGTATGATATGTTGCGCAAGGAGACAGTTGAGAATGATATGTTTTGGTATTATGATCCTGGAGAGGGGGAGATAAATCCTTATATGGCGATGATGGAGTTAATCGGGCTTTCTAAAACGAGTCTGGAAACTTTTGAGATGACATTGGATAATATTCGTGTGGATTTTCCCAATAATGGCGTATCAAATGTAGAGTTTTTGGGGGAGAGACCCGATATCTGGGATGAAACAAAATTAGAGACCGTGGTTCCTTTTGCTTATAACTATTCTGCTTGGAATCGTTTAAAAGAGCTTTTGGATGCAGGAGATAATGAACTGGCACAAGAATATGTGGATTATGGAGCAACTCTTGATCCGACCCATTACCTGTTTTATTCGGGAATAGATAAAGATTACTGGGAAGATGGTAATTGGATGGAGCCTCAGGGAGTGTTGACAGGTAACAAGTTGACGTTCCAGTTTAATTTTGATCATCATAGTGCCGGAGGGTATAGCATTATTAGAGTAGAATACACTTTATCTGAGTAGTTTTATGAATATGTTGAGATGTTTATTTACAGTATGTTTGCTAGGAATGTTTTTTTCAATGGCGAAAGGCCAGACAGTAACTCCTGCAAATGAATTGATTGCGTTGCCGGAGGGTACCGTGTACAAACAGTTGCCGAACGGATTGCATTATGTTATTAAACAAAATGATATGCCGGGGCATAAGGTGGAATTTCGTTTGATCTTACGTGCCGGTTCGATTTTGCAGACAGAGAAGGAAGGCGGTGTAGCGCACTTTCTCGAACATATGGCTTTTAACGGGACAGAGCATTTTCCGAATAAAGGGATTGTTGAATATCTTGAGTCACTGGGCGTGAAGTATGGATTTGGGATTAATGCCTTTACCGGATTTGATCGGACAATTTATATGTTTTCTATTCCGACAGACCGACCGGAAGATTTGGATCGGGGATTGTTGATTTTGAAAGATTGGTTGACAGGAATTCAAATACGTCCGGAACAGGTCGAAAGGGAAAAAGGGGTAATATTGGAAGAGGCCCGTGGGTATGATACGGGTGATCCTTTTTACGATGTGAAAGTCGGGGGAACCCGTTATAGTGAACGGATGCCTTTGGGAACTGCGGAAGAGATAAAGAGCATGACCGCAGAGAAACTGGAAAACTTCTATCGAAAGTGGTATGTACCGGAATTGGCCACGATTGTCGTGGTTGGAGACTTGAATGTCGGGGAAATGGAAGGGAAGATTAAAGAGGTGTTTGGAGGAGTTCCCGCGGTAAAAACAACAGGATACAAGGAATATCCTTTGGAGTACACGGAGAAAGTGGCTTACCAGGAAATGCAGGATACGTTGATTACTCGTTCGGCATTAGAATTAATATTACCGAAAGTGACTATCGTGCAATCTACTTATGGCGATCGTTTGCAAAAGATAAAAGAACGGTTGTTGGTGTCGGCAGTCAATGCCCGCTTTAAGGCGCAGGGTTCACGGGTCTCGTTGTCCGACAACTGGTATTTGAGTGACAAAGATCATCTGGTGTTTTCTATCGAGGGGGAGCATGGAACCGAGATTAAGGGGAAAATCGTAGAGGTCGTGAGTACTTTGAAACAAATTCGCGAGCAAGGATTTTGTGAACCGGAGTTGGCCAGATTGAAAGAAAATGCGATAAAGCAATTAGGAAAGATTTATGCCGTCAAGAGTTCTGAACAATGGTGTGAGGATTTTGCAGACTTGGCAATCTCGGGAGAGCGTTACGTGACAGATACCTTACATAATAGTTGGCTTG
This sequence comes from Butyricimonas sp., assembly GCA_019423345.1. Taxonomy (GTDB): domain Bacteria; phylum Bacteroidota; class Bacteroidia; order Bacteroidales; family Marinifilaceae; genus Butyricimonas. The sequence continues at coordinate 11,206 of JAHZBN010000002.1, forward strand.
CCTCTCAAATACGCGGAATTGAAAGTAAGGAATTGCAGGCCTTAGCTAGTAAGTGGTTTGGGTGTCTATCTCATGTGCGTGCAGCTTATCATTATAATCCCTTAAAAGGGAAAAAGTTGACGGAAAAAGAAATTCAGACCTCTTGGGAAGAGGGTGAAAAGGCCTCTTGTGGCGTGTACGAGTATGTGGTGGAAGAAGAGGAAGAACGGGAGAAAGTGGATGTCCCTGAATTTTTAGTGCGTAAGTTTACGCCTTCCCGGCAGTTGATTGCTTCGGAACGAGTGATTGATGGGCTGGATGTGAAAGAAATTTGTCTGACGAATGGTGCACGGATTATTTTGAAACGGACGAAAGATGAAGATCGGCAAATCACGTTAACCGCTTTTGCCAAGGGAGGGGCTTCGGTGCTGACTCCCGAGAATTACCCTTTGCTGGAAGGTGTGGCGGGTTACATGGAAATGGGAGGAATTGAGAAGATGGATTATGACTCGTACTGTGAAATGTTGGCACAGGAAGAAATGGCTTTTTCCGTGACGTTTGAGCCTTACTGGCATGGGTGGATTGCTATGGCTCCGGCAGATAAGATCACTGAATTATGCCATCTGGTGTATGAAAAGTGTTTTTATCCGGAAAAGCGGTATGAGGATTTTGAAGATGCTAAACAAGATATGCTAGCAAGCGTGGGACAGGAAACCGTGTTGTCGAAGATGTTGAAAAGCGCACCGGACAGGCAGATGGCAGCACGGATAGATAAGTTAATGGGTAATTCCTTGGCAACAGGAAAAATGGCCGAGAGCCGTGAGGAAATAGAGGCGATGAATTTGGATGATATTGCAGACTTTTACAGGCAGTTGTATACGAATCCTAATGGATTGGTGTGTGTCGTTTGCGGGAATTTTGATATGAACGAGGTGGAACGTGATTTGGTAGCGGTTTTGGGTATGTTTCCCGCACAAGAAAAGGTTAATGACTGGGTATTGCCGAAATTTGATTACCCGGAAGGAGGTTTCCGGGAGATATTCCCGAATGAGAATGAAGGGCAGACTATTTTTGATTATCTCTATTATGGGAATTATGAAGCAGGATTACGCAATTCATTGATGCTGAAATTGGTGAGGGATGTTGTTCGCAATCGCTTGTTGAGTGTGTTACGGGAGCAAGAATCCTTGCTGTATTCTCCATATATGTTATTATATTACAAAGGATTGCCGCGGGCCAGATATTATTTTGATATTAATGCCTCGGTGGATACCAAAAACATGGAGAAGGTGGATCAGCTATTGAAGGAAATTATTCGGGATGTGCAGGAGAATGAAGTGGATGAGAAAGAATTGGCTGCATTACAACGCTCTTTTGTCGTGACCCGGCGTGAAGTGGTAAATGATTATGCTACTGCAGAATGGAAAAAGTATCTGATGGGTGCTTTACGGGATGGGGAGACCTTGGAGGATTTGGCTCGTTACGAGGAAATCTTGTATTCGATTACTCCGGCAGATTTGAAGGATGCCTGTCGGGAGTATTTGGACATGGAGCGATGTGGTGTCTTGTTAATGCAGGGTAAAGAATCGGAATAAACTATTTTGAAGTAATAATGAAATAAATGATATAATATGAGGAGTTGTTTGACTATTTTGCTGGTGATGTTGTTGGGTTTTACCAACTACGGTAAAGGACAGGAAAAGAAGGCTTATCGTTTGTTTGATGCGCAGGGAAAGGAAATCGAATATAAAGAGATGATGAAAGTGCTGAAAGCACAGGATGTTGTGTTTATCGGTGAGGTTCATAATTGTGCCATAGCTCATTGGTTGGAGTATGAGATGGTAAAGGACTTGCATACTGCGCATAAGGATAAATTGACAATCGGGTTGGAAATGTTGGAGGCTGATAATCAGTTGATGGTAGATGAATATGTGGGACGGTTGATCTCTTCCGATCGCTTTGAAGAAGAAGCTCGACTTTGGCCTAACTATCTGACGGATTATGCACCTGTTGTGGGGTTAGGCCGTGAACACGGGTTACGGGTGATAGCCACGAATGTACCCCGGCGGTATGCTAATATGGTGAAAAATGGGGGATTTGAGGCTTTGGAAAAATTATCGGCAGAGGCTAAAAAATATATCGCACCCTTGCCGATTGATTACGAGCCGGATGAAGAGGCTGCCGGGATGTTCGGTTTGATGATGATGACCTCGGGAAAGCATACCGATCCGGAGAATGTTGCCAAGGCTCAAGCATTGAAAGATGCCACGATGGGATGGTTTATTGCCCAGAATTTGAAGTCCAAATTTGTGCATCTGAATGGGAACTATCATTCGGATTTCAAGAAAGGCATTATTACTTATCTAAATAAATATCGTCCCGGTTTGAAGATCGCAACCGTATGCTCTGTGCGGCAGGATGATATAAAGAAATTGGGGGAGGAAAATGAAGGACGGGCGGATTTTTATATCTGTGTTCCAACTGATATGACCATGACATATTAGGATGTTTCGAAAATTCTTCCTACCTTTGTACTAGAAAATGAGACATGAATCCATATACATCCGGGAGGGATGCTGGTTTGTGTCTCTTTTTTTATGGGTGTGAGAGTGTCTAATCTAAGTAATTGGTGCATGGGAAGAATAAAAGAAAAAAAGCGAGTGGCGGCGGCGAGTAGGGGGCAGGTTCATCTAAATCCCTTGGGTATTGATGCGGCAATCAAGGCTTACAGGACGGCAGTTCTTGATAGCGAACGGCTAGAGGAAAAGATCCGGGAATTGATCCGTATGGGTGATTTTTGCCGGGAGGTTTGTCGGGATGAAGAAGCTCATGATGCTTATGAGCGTGCCCTTATGTTTTGTCGGGAGAACGAGAATAAACGTTCCCCTAGGTTCTGGGAGGCGGCTTGCTATTGCGCATCCCGTATTGATGAGTTGTCAGCTCATCAACGAAAAGATTGTTCGACAATGGTCAGTCTGGTTGACTTTTATGCAGATAATTTTCCCGCTGCCTTTTAGTGACAGCGGGAAGTCAGGTCGTATGGACTAATTTTCCAAAAAGAATTTCAAATCATCGTCCGCGGTCGTGATTCCGGCAATACCGAATTTTTCCACGAGAACTTTCGCCACGTTCGGAGAAAGGAATCCGGGTAAGGTCGGTCCGAGGTGGATGTTCTTTACTCCAAGATAGAGTAGGGCTAACAACACGATGACAGCTTTCTGCTCGTACCAAGCAATGTTGTAAACGATAGGTAATTCATTAATGTCTTTTACCCCAAAGATTTCTTTCAGTTTCAAGGCAATAACCGCCAGCGAGTAGCTATCGTTACATTGTCCGGCATCCAGCACTCTCGGAATACCGTTAATATCCCCGAGGGGTAGTTTGTTGTAACGGTACTTGGCACATCCTGCGGTAAGGATCACCGTGTCTTTCGGGAGTTTCTGGGCAAACTCGGTGTAATATTCCCGGCCTTTCATCCGGCCGTCACATCCGGCCATGACGAAGAATTTACGGATAGCCCCGGATTTCACGGCATCCACGATTTTATCTGCCAGTGCAAACACTTGGTTGTGGGCAAATCCTCCGATAATACTTCCGGTTTCGATGGCTTCCGGCGCCGGGCATCTTTTAGCGTGTTCGATGATTTCACTGAAATCTTTCGGTTGTCCGGGTTTGCGCTCGATATGTTTGAACCCGGGAAAACCTGCCGAACCGGTCGTGTACACTCGGTCCTTGTAATTTGCGTCCGGATGCGGAGGAACGATGCAGTTCGTGGTAAATAGCATCGGGCCGTTGAAATGTTGGAATTCATACACTTGTCTCCACCATGAGTTACCGTAGTTTCCGGCGAAGTGTTTGTATTTTTTGAATGCCGGGTAGTAGTGTGCGGGAAGCATCTCGCTGTGGGTGTATACGTCCACCCCCGTACCTTCCGTCTGTTCCAGAAGTTCATACAGGTCTCGCAGGTCGTGACCGCTGATCAGTATACCGGGATTTTTCCGCACGCCGATGTCCACTTTCGTGATTTCCGGGTTCCCGTAAGTATCCGTGTTGGCTTTGTCGAGCAGGGCCATGGCGTCAACGCCATTTTTACCGCATTCCAGTACCATTTGCACGAGCTGATCGGCGGACAGTGGGAGTGTGGTGGCTACCAGCCCCCGGTCGATGAATTCGTAGATGGAAGGGTTCTCGTGTCCGAGATTATAGGCGTGTTCCGTGTAGGCGGCCATTCCCTTCATCCCGTAGGTAAGCATTTCTTTTAAAGAGCGGATGTCCTCGTTTTCGGTGGAGAGAACTCCCACGTGTCCGGCTTTCGATTCCATTTCTTCCAGCGAGTCAGCCGTCCAAAAGGCACCTTCGAATGTGATCTTTGCGGGATTCCCGCCTTTGTCGAGGAAGGTTTGTTTCAGTTGTTCCCGTAACTTGATGGCTTCTTTGATTTTTTCCACGAAACGTTGCTTGTCAAAGTTCGCATTCGTGATAGTCATGAACAAACCGTCGAGAATAAAACGATCTGCCGAGTGGTCAATGGCATCAAGGGCTCGGAGTTGCACCCGGTAGTGGGCAATACCTTTCAGGATAAATAGTAGTAAATCTTGTAAATTAGCGACATCCGATGTTTTTCCGCATACGCCGCGGACCGTGCAGCCGGTTCCTTTGGCTGTTTCTTGACATTGATAACAAAACATTTTTTCCATGGTTTAGTGTGTTTGATGAATATTTTTTCTATTTGTTTGTCGCAAATGTACGGGGTCCGTGAAACAATAGTTGTAATATAAATTACAAACGTGAATTTAATTTTCAATAATTTATACGTGCATGGATGAAAAAGGTTAAAGGTAGGATAAGGTCTTAAAAAAGAAAATGATACATTTGTGTATCATAAAAAATGGCAGATAATGGATATAGCACAACTTTTCGAGAGTCCTTTATGTATGGGAATTCCCGAGCGGGAGAGAGAGCAGTTTATTGAAGGATTTGATTATAGCGTGAAGAGCTATATGAAAGGGGATGTGGTTTTCCGGCAGGGAGACGTGTGCCGTTTCCTTTATATCTTGTTGGAAGGGGAGGTCGAGGCGGAAATGACGGATGATTCAGGAGCCATGTTGCGAATCGAGACGATCCGGGCGTCGAGAGCGCTTGCCCCGGCATTTCTTTTTGCCGAGGATAATCATTTCCCGGTGACAGCTACCGTTTCGGAGAAGGCTGACGTGTTTATCGCCACGAAAGAATCCGTGTTCCGTCAGATGGGACGTTATGAAAGTTTCCTGCGTAATTTCTTGTCCGTGAATGCAAACCGGACGACATTTCTGACCGGGCGTTTGCAGTTCCTGTCATTCAAGACGATTCGTGGAAAATTGATCCATTATATTCTGGAACTCGCCTCTCCCGATAAGAAAAAAGTGTTGTTGGGAAAGTCGCAGCAGGAATTGGCTGAGTTTTTCGGGGTGACTCGTCCGGCACTGGCCAAGGTGTTGTACGAGCTGGCTGATGAGGGGATGATTTCCGTAAATCGGCAGGAGATTATTATCTTGGATCGGGAGAAAATGCGTAGGGCCTTGAATTAACCTGTTACGTTGTCTTTTCGGGTATGAAGGGGGAAGAGATTGCCGGTTGTTGTAAAAGGGTGATGTAAATTTAAACATTTTTTCGTCGTTTTCGTTAACACGATAACCGGGTGGATGGTTATTCGGACATCTGTTTAGGGACATATCGTGAACTTAAATTGTGATAAAATGAGTCTTAAAGAACAATACTGGAGATATTCCCTCGTGGCGATTATTCTGTTGTTGGGAATTCTTATATTTTTTCAAATTCTGCCGTTTTTCAGTGGGATTTTGGGTGCCATGACGATTTATATTCTTTTGCGTAATCAGATGCTGTATTTGACGGAAAAGAAACGGATGAAACGTAGTATCATGGCTATTCTTCTGTTATGCGAGACGATTCTTTGTTTTCTTATTCCCCTGTCGATTGTCGTGTGGGTGTTCGTGAACAAGTTGCAGGCCATAAACCTGGACCCGCATAGCTTGATTGCCCCGGTGGAGCATGTGGCTGAGCTGATCCGGGAAAAAGTAGGGTATGATCTTTTAAGCAAAGGGAATATAGATACAATATTGGCAGCCTTGCCGAAGGTCGGTCAGTTCCTGATGGGGAGCATCAGTAGTTTTACCATTAACGTGGTGGTACTGCTTTTCGTGCTTTATTTCATGCTGATTGGCGGGCGGGATATGGAGGAGTACGTGAGCGATATTTTACCGTTTAATAAACGGAATAAAAAGAATATACTACACGAGTTCAACATGATCGTGAAGTCGAATGCGATCGGGATTCCCTTGCTTGCCGTGATTCAAGGGGCTGTTGCCACATTGGGGTATTTTATATTCGGGGCACCGAGTCCCGTGTTGTGGGGATTCTTGTCCTGTTTCGCCACGATTATCCCGATTGTAGGGACGGCATTGATCTGGGCCCCGCTGGCGTTGTACATGGGGATGACGGGACATTGGGGAATGGCGATTGGGTTAGCAGTCTATGCTTTGGTCGTGATTTCGAATGTCGATAATTTGGTTCGGTTCATGTTACAGAAGAAAATGGCGGATACTCACCCGTTGATTACGATTTTCGGAGTGGTTATCGGACTTTCCCTATTTGGTTTCATGGGGGTGATCTTCGGGCCTTTGCTCCTGTCAATTTTTGTCTTTTGCGTGAACATTTTTAAAGTGGAATACTTGGAAGGAGAGGGACGGACGAGACCCAAGATATACAAACCTTGATTCGTTTACAGGTGGTAATGAATGGGGTGTGCTACTCTTTTTTCAAGGTATAACTATCACAATCCTGTTTCTGCTCCCGAACAATAATGTTACCCCGTTGTCCCGTGGTGAGGGGATGACGGGTGTGAAAGGAGAATCCGTAATTTAGGTATGAATACCTGTAATTCGTGTACACGAGAGTTTGGTGTATTTGCTTATTTTTGCGATAGATTTATTATTGAGTTGTATTTATGAAATTAATAAAAAGTTCGAGAAAGCGTATGATACTATGGATTGTGCTGTCGATCGTGATGATTATGGCCATTGTCGGAATTGTTTTCGTGAATCAGCCGAGTTTCGGGAGAATTCCCCGGGGAGAACGGTTGGCAAGGATTGAACGTTCGCCGAATTACCGGGATGGGGCTTTCCGCAATATACATGAAACTCCTTTAATGACCTCGGATAAGGGACGTTTGCAGGGATTACTGGGCTTCGTTTTTAAGGATAAGACCGAACTGCAACCGAACACGGCGTTGACTGTGGTGAAAACGGATTTGCGGCAGATCGATCCGGAAGAGGACGTGCTGGTGTGGTTCGGACATTCATCTTATCTGGTTCAAGTGGATGGAAAACGGGTACTCGTGGACCCAGTGTTCTGCATGGCTTCCCCGGTTTCTTTTATTAACAAGCCGTTCAAGGGAACGGACGTTTATCATCCGGAGGATATGCCGGATATTGATTATTTGGTTATTTCCCATGATCATTGGGATCACCTGGATTATCATACCGTACGGGCGTTAAAAGATCACATCGGGAAAGTGATTTGCGGTTTGGGAGTTGGCGAGCATTTCGAGTACTGGGGATTCGATAAGGAGCGCATAGTCGAGTTGGATTGGGAAGAAGAAGTTCGTTTAGATTCCGGTTTTGTCATGCATTGCCTACCTGCCCGCCATTTTTCGGGACGAGGACTTTCTGCCAATAAAACGCTGTGGGCTTCGTTTCTGCTTGAAACTCCTTCCCGGAAGATATATCTGGCGGGAGACGGTGGTTACGACACGCATTTTGCCCGGATCGGGGATTGTTTTCCGGATATAGACTTGGCCATTCTTGAGAATGGGCAGTATAACGAGGGATGGAAGTATATTCACTTGATGCCTGATTACTTGATTCGGGCAGCTTTGGACTTGAAAGCGAAAAAGGTGATGACCGTGCATCATTCCAAGTATGCACTGGCCCACCATCGTTGGGACGAGCCGTTACGGAACGAGATAAACATGGCGAAAAACGACTCGTTACATGTGTTAATACCCGGAATTGGAGAGGTCGTGAGGTGGGGAGAATAGATTTTAATGTGACATATTGGCTCTCTTCCCGTGTAAGGAGGAGTTGGAGTAGTAGTTGTTGTAAATATCAAACAGAATTTTTGGCCCGCCCTTGGTGAGGGACGGGCTATCCAATCGTTTGTACTTTACAAGTTAATATATTTGGATATACCCGGCAGTTTCGAGTTTTTCCAGTTGTACGCTCAAGTTGCCGGCAGTCGCGTTCGTTTTCTCTTTCAAGTACACGAAATCCACTGTCTCTACCGACAAGAGCAGGGAGACTATTGCCAGACGTAATTGAGAATGTAATAGCGGATCTAATTCTCTCATAGTTTTTCGGATTTATTGTTCAGAATATGTCCCGGTATGATCATCATGACAACAAATGACAGGCCAAAGTAGAGGTTCCAGAGTATGGCGGCACTGTTAACGAGAACAAGGTACCTACTACTTGCCAGACTTTATTGACCATGCTATTCGTGTAAGTAATGACAGTCGGGGTGTTCCTTTTTTCCTTGAACGAGAGGATGATTACCGGCAGGAACATGAGAAACCAGCCCGCCCACCACCAGGGGGTGTGGGTTATGCAGAGTAACGTGTAGATAATGATCGACAAAATAGCAGCCGTGTAGCCGTAGATGATGAAGTAATTTCCCTGACCTTTCACGAGATTCTTTCTGGTTGCCTGTATCATTTGAGAGATGAGTTCTAAACTTTCTTTCTCTATAAACTTTTTCTCTTCCATGTTTGTTGTTTGTAAAGTGGTTTATTTTATAAACCAAATGATTTAGTGAATTTTATTCTTTCACGTGGATATTATTTTTTATTTTTGCTTATAAATATATTGGAGGACGGTATTATGGTAAAACAGGATTATCTTGTGCGCATGATTCAAGAAATTATTTCTGCGATCGCTAGGGCTATATTAAACAAGAAGAAGATTCGTCAGCAGGATTTGGACGAGTATGACTTGTTGACCCAGCAAATGTTGGGATTTCCCGTGAAGGAGCTGGCGACAATGGATGTGCAGGAACTGATTGATCGGTATGCCAACGAGGAAGATAGGATTGGTAAGATTGAACTTGCGTCCGTGTACCTATTGAGATTTTCCGAAGAGGTGGAGGAGGATATTTTGTTGAAGTCGAAACTGCGTCAGGATGGGATACGGTTGCTTAAATATGTGCAACAGGAAGATACTAGTTTTTCAATACAGCGGGATTGTCTGATTCGGATGTTGGAAACGAATCAGTAAAATTGGGAGGATGTTTACTGTGTTATTGTGATTATTGTAACATTGTTAAATCTACCTTGTAATGTGTGGGGGCCACGTTGTTTTTTTCTAGGAACATGACCATATAAATCGGGGCATAAATAATCTTACCATTGATCCTAAGGTTGTCGTTATTAAAAACGATAGCTTCAGGAAGTTCATATTCATCACAATTCATTATATTGGATAAGGCGCGATGCGTGTCGTAGTCCTTTCCGGATTTTACCTCTATAGGTAGAACTTTGCCATCAAGTTCAATGATAAAGTCCAATTCGCCGCGTTTCTTATTGTTATAATAGTATGGCTCCAATGCATGTGCTATCAATTCTTGTGCTACCGCATTTTCGTATATAGAACCGAAATTGATGTCTTTATCGCCCTTTATTATTCGTAGTTGAATACCTTCGGCATATTGTGCGGTGAGTAGTCCCACGTCGTTCTGGAAAAGTTTGAACAAATTTCGTGAGCGAGCAAGTAATAATGGCATTTTGGGTTCTTCTACATTATAGACGGGTAATGCAACTCCTGCATTTTTTAGCCAAAGGAAACTGTTTTGATAACGTTCGAACTTCGCATTTTCATTTAGTTTCTTTAGGATAAACCGCTTGTTTTTTGCATTGAGCTCGGGTGGAATAAGATTAAAAATCTCTTCTATGTAAAGTTTGTCATCGGGATCATATTGGGTGATGTCGCGTCTGTATAAACGAATTATATCCTGCTGTATCGCCATAACTTCTTGTAAATTATTACTCTCGATATACTTGCTCACAGCAGCTGGCATCCCGCCTACAATGAGGTATAGGCGGAATAATTCCATTATTTTGGAATGGATAAATTCATCAACAGGAATGCGGTTTTTCCATGCATTGCGTAAAGCCGTGATCACGTTGTCGTTGATGCCTACACATGAAATGAACTCTTCGAAATCGAGTGGGTACATATCTTTGACACCCATGTAGCCAACAGGTTCCGAGCGTAAATCCTTTAATTCTACTTCTAGCAATGAACCACTTAATATATAGCGGTACGAGCTTTCATCGACTAAAAATTTAATCGCTGTTACAATTTCCGGATATTTCTGCACTTCATCAAAAAAAATGAGAGTTTCGCCTTTAATCAGGGGAACGGTTGTCATTGCGGACAAGCGAAATAATATATCCGTACTATTTTTTGCACCTTTGAAAACATCAATAGCCTCAGGATTATCAATAAAATTTATTTCTACGAAACTTTTGAACGACTTACCGAATTTGCGGATGGAGTAAGTTTTGCCAATTTGTCTGGCTCCGGTGATAAGGAGGGCATTGCGGGTGGTTTTGTAGTAGTTCTATATGTAATTGTCAATCTTTCTTTTGAGCATGGTATTTCCTTTTTTATAATAGAAAATGTTGTTAATATTCCCACTTTTCTAATACAAATATGGTTTTTATTTGCCGTTTTTCCAATAGTTTTGTGATGTATTTTTGCCGTTTTTCCAATAATATGTATTATGGGGTGTAACAGAGTTATTTAGCGTATGCCGAATTTTACATTTATGGGAAAGAGTTTGGGAATATCTGGAAAATGTTCTACTTTTATAACTTGTCATTTGGTTTGATTGTATAGAAAAGGTCGTGGTTGAAGTAAAAGTACGAAAACAAAAAGTAGAAGAAATGATACAAATTCAACATTATGAATCTCCCTGTGGAGAGCTGATTCTTGGTTCTTTCGAGGGCAAGCTTTGTTTGTGTGACTGGATGTTTGAAAAACGCAGGGCATCTATTGATAAACGGATTCAGAAAGCGCTAGGGGCCGATTACGAAGAGGGTATTTCTGACGTGATCCGGAAAACAATCATCCAACTCGATGAATATTTTGCTCGTCAGAGGAAAACGTTCGATATTCCGCTAGTCTTTACGGGAACGGAGTTCCAGAATTCGGTGTGGCAGGAGTTGCTGAATATTCCTTACGGGAAAACGCTGTCTTATGGAGAATTAGCGAAAAAACTGGGAAACCCGAAAGCTGTTCGTGCTGTGGCTGCGGCTAATGGTGCGAATCCCATTTCGATTTTTGTTCCTTGTCATCGGGTGATTGGGGGTAACCATGAATTAGTCGGGTATGGGGGAGGATTGAAGGCTAAAAAAGGATTGCTGGATTTGGAGATGGGTGTGCAAAGTTTGTTGGATGGTATGCGGTAAATCGTGCATAATAGCTATATTTGTGAAAATATAGCTAGGATTTGGTGAAACAAATGCAATTAAAGTTTTCGAAGAGAAGAGTGTTCGTACGGTGTGGGATAGCGATAAGGGGGAATGGTATTTTTCGATAGTGGATGCTGTGGCAGTGTTGACGGATAGTAAATTGGAGAGTGTTAAAAAAGAGATTATTAGATGAGGGGAATGAAATCGTTACAATTTGTATTGGTTTGAAATTATCTGCGGCAGATGGCAAAATGCAATTGACGGATGTTGTTGATACCGAACAATTATTCTGGTTGATACAATTCATTCCTTCGCCTAAAGCGGAACCTTTCAAGTGACGGATGGCGCAAGTTGCCAAGGAGCGGTTAGGCTAGATGCAAGACCGGGAGTTGTCAATCTAGCACTCCATGATGTTGCCTTCTCTTGTTAGGCTATTTAGTACTTCTTCCATTTATTCGATAGAGATTGTTGCTAGATAGACATTCTCAAAATCTGTTAGCTTTTTTAATAAAGACCACGAATCTAGAGTTTTGATGTATTTTTTCATGGCCATCTGATGTTTCCAATCTGTTCTTGTTGGGGCTTTGTGTTTAACTTCTTTTTTAATGCTTTCTATTACATTATTTAATTTTTTTTAAAGTAAAAAACAAGACTGGAATATAAGTATTATATATTGGTCAATTTTTATTATAATTTTAGTGGATCAGTTGCGGTTATAGAGGTGGGTCAAATGGATTTTATAATAGTGGGTCAACGGGCTTTATATTTTCCAACTCCTGCAGACCGTCAGGAGAATGTGGTAGGTAAATAAAAGTCAGGACTATGATACAAATACCATTTTCAAGAGATAGTTTTGCTGATGAAGCAAAATCCCGGATGTCGGGTATAAACACGACATTGGAGTTTGATAATATCGAGAGTGGATTGCTGAAAGCTGTTCACTTGGTAGCTGACACTATCGGGGAACAAACCTACTCGAAAATCGTGCAGGCATACCCGGATCCGGATTTCGAGGCTTTAGAATTTTTGCAACGCTCCTTGTTGCATTGGGCTCTCTACGAGCAATTAATTTATTTGATCGTTCGGATCGGCAACGATGGGATCACCACGAAGAAAAATAATGATGAAACCACCATTTACAAGTATCAACAAGACGAACTGGCGAATAACCTGATTAACACGGCTTGGTTCTGGATGGGTAAATTGATCGATGTGTTGAATCGTGAGCCGGAAAATTTTAAAGAGTGGACCGATTCGGGGCAAAAGCAGGAACTGGACGAGTTGCCGATATCGGTGCAAGATTTCAATCGATGGTTGGGAATCAACAATCTTTATTTCATGATCCGGGTACGATGGATTATCCGTGAAGTGTGGATGGATAGCGTGGAACCCCGGTTTGGAGAGGTCGTGGATGAAAGATTGCGGGATAAGGTTTCCCGGGCGGTAGTGTACTCTGTCATGGCGTTGTCCTGTAAACGCCTCGCTTATGCCGATCTCCCGGAGAGTGTTCGGAAAGATATTGATAACGAGCAGGGTAAAACCAACAAGGATAAAGCTGAAACACATATCCGGGAATCCGTGTCCCGGCAATTCGAGGAACAGGCGATCCGGTACTGGAATGATCTGGATTTGGCGATCTCGAATGGCAGGAAATCAGAAAGTAATATATACGATAACCCGTTCCCAGTTACCGGGGATGATAAATTTATGGTGGTATGATAGAGATACAAGGGAAACGCAAAAAAGATTGTTTTGCCGTCAGCATGGGAAGACTTAAGCACGAAACAATTTATTCTTACTATCGTGAAATTACTTGAATTGCTTGGGCGGCAAATAAAGATTAACGAGTTTAGGTTGGCTTTGTTATTGTTATACACGGGGTACAAACCGGGGGCGGATGCCAGAATATAAAGATGGCAGGTATTGAAGTCCCGGCTAAAGTTATGTTGTGTATTCGTGAAATATTTTACTCTATATGTGTTTGGCCGTTTTAGATTTCGTGCGATGCTGACTTTGCTCGGGGAATGGTGACGTATCCATTTCCCCGACTTGTCGGCAATTGCCGAGCGGCGGGAGATAATTAATTCGAACTTGGTTATACTCTCGGAACAAATTAAGTTCCCGTTGCGAGAAGGGCGTGACGGTTGGGAAGTGAATAATTGTTTCAATCGTAACCCGATTCCTTGGATCCGTCCTCGATTACGTAGATATGCCGGAAAACAGTTTGACGTGGGGATTATTATCCGGACGAATATCACGGCACGGGAGTTCTCGGATGCCTTCGATATCGTGAAAGCATTTGCGGAAAGTCATTCGGAAGAATGCTTGAATGCGTTGTGTGCGATTCTTTATCCCCGGTACTCGCTGCATAGCCGCAATATTTCATCACAACACTACAAGCATTTCGAGAGAGTATCTTACCCGGTTCGTTATGCCGTGATGATATGGTTTACCGGGATCGTGCGATACTTCACCGAACACGCTATTTACCGGGTGTTGTTTTCCGGTACCGGGGAGCAAAATGAAAAAATTAACCTTGGTATGACTGAAACGATCATGTCCCTTTCGCTTGTCGGTTTCGGTACGACCGCCGAAATGGAGCGGGTATCGGTTGTCGATTATTTCGATATGCAGGTGAAAGCGTTGAAAAAAATGATTTCGGATGCCCGAGGTGGAGGGGCAACACTGGATGATATCGCCAAGGCTACAAAATTATCTTACGCTGTAATTGAACAACTGTCATGATAAGTACAACGATAATTCAAGATTTGATTATTTATTTCGCTCGCTTCGTTCCACTTCGGGTACGGAAAGAGATGTTGAAGCAGCCTCAAAATACCCGTTTTGCCGGGTACGAGGAAGTAAAAGCGGATATATTAAACGTTTCGGAAGTACAGGCCCTCCCCGACTTCGATTCATTTGTGGTTTCCGTGAACAACAAGCTGGTATCGGACCGGGTAAAAAATTCCCGGAACTTCATGCTTTTTATCGAGTATGGAGATATAAAAGTACTGACGGCAAACGGGGTAACACACAACGAGGTTGGTTTATCCGTTTCGGTAGCCTGCGAGTTGAACGAGGCAGACAACGATATGTTGAACGAGGCAATGAAAATGCAGCGGGGACTCGAATTAATGCAGTTGATCCTGACGGATATGCAGGAAGAGAGTAAAAATTGTGGTGTGTTGGAGTTTGCCACGTCGCCAGTACAAGTCATGCCATTGGACCCGTCATTGTTTTTCGGTCATGGCGGTTGGGCTGCTTCATTTGTTCGTAAACAGACTGTAATATGAAAGAGAAAATTGACGCTTTAAAAGAGACTTTCTTGCTGCTACCGGAATGGGCGGATCGTTATAATTACTTGGTGGAGCTGGGAGAATCTTTACCTGCAATGCCCGTGGCATTTCAAGTACCGGAGAACCGGATTGCTTGCAATTCTATGTTGTATTTCTACGTGTGTTATATCCAAGACGTTTGCTATATATTTGCTTCTGCCAATGCTGCTATACCTGCCGGGTTAGCCGCCATGCTTTTTAATTTCTGCGACGGGGTACCCCGGAAAGATATCCGGGATAATATGCCGTATTTGCTTGCTGTCCTAAAAGAACTGGGGTTGATTGATAATCTGACGCTGTCGAGGCGTTTAGCTTTACTTGAAATGATAAAAAAATTGTCAAATTGAATTTCGTGATTGGATTATTTTTCTGCAAACATTTTGATAGTAAGTAAAATTGTACTACATTTGTGATGTAGAACCTGCCGGGCCTAGTTGTTGTGAAACAATGCCTAAATTGGCAGGTCGTTTTTTTTATTATAGCGTGTATGTCAGAAAAATATAAGAAGCCATATTGTACTCCCGAAGATCATGTCGCCTTACTGAAAAGTCGAGGGCTTAAAATTGAAGATGAGAAAAAGGCAATTAGTTATTTGACGAATATTGGTTATTTCCGATTAAGCGCGTATTTCTATCCCTTGCTAAAGGTACCTAAAGAAGAACATATCTATAAGCCAGAAGCAACTTTTAAAAAGGTTCTTGATATGTATCGTTTTGATCGTAAGTTGCGATTGTTACTTTTTAATGAGATAGAAAAAATTGAGATTGCTGTTAGGAGTTGTATCGTGAA
This sequence comes from Butyricimonas sp., assembly GCA_019423345.1. Classification (GTDB taxonomy): domain Bacteria; phylum Bacteroidota; class Bacteroidia; order Bacteroidales; family Marinifilaceae; genus Butyricimonas. The sequence goes on from JAHZBN010000002.1 coordinate 26,833, forward strand.
CGAAGGGTGTAACTTTTTTGGAGATATTTTTTGGATGACGAATAAGTCAAACTTTTTTAATCCGGTAAGGTTTGATACTACACTAGAATTGATAAAAACGGAATTATCCAATTCCAAAGAAGATTTTATAGTTCATTTTAAATATAAATATTCGAATCCTTTTCCTCCGGCATGGATGATCGCAGAGATTATTCCATTAGGAACTTTGTGTAATTTGTATTATAATATTAAAAGTATGACTTTAAGAAAACGTATAGCCCAGAAGTTTGGACTTAATGGGGATACCTTGAAGTCATGGCTTATTTCAATTGGGAATCTTCGAAATATGTGTGGGCATCATAGTCGTTTATGGAATCGTGATATCGCTATTACACCATCTGCACCTCCTGTACCGATATATCCATGGTTGAGAGATATTTCGAAGGTTAATCCTCAAAAAGTATATTATCGGATTTGTATTCTGCGTTATTTGCTTTTTTCTGTTTCTCCTAATTATACAGGATTAAAGAGTAAATTGTGTGCATTAATGGAAAAATATTCGACAGTTGATATTGCGGCAATGGGTTTCCCAACAGATTGGGAAGATGAACCGCTGTGGAAAATATAAAATAGCTCTTGTTATAGGGCATCTCTGAAACTTTTACAACTTTAGAGGGAAAGCCTGCCATTCTCGTGGCGGGCTTTTTTGTCCTTTCTATCCCGTTTTCTTGGAAATACATTAGCTTAAAATGTATAGAAAATGGGAATAAAGAAGTATGTAAAACCGAAATTTGTCGATAAAATTCTTGCGGAGGAAGCCGAGGTAATCAAGGGGTTGCAGATGGAGGCTGCGGATGATTGGGGGTTGAATGATGACTCCGGAGAATTACGTAAAAGTTTGCGGGGACATTTTTCTGTAACCCAACTGGGTGAAGGAACTCGGCTCACCATGCGGTATGTGAAATACCTGCGTTTTATCGATATGCCTTGGGTGGCAACCCGGAAAAAAGGTTTACATCTTTACAATCGGATCGTGTTCGGTCGGGTTTATAATGACACCCATTTGCGCTTGAGACTTGCTTACCGGGAGGCATTCAACGAGCAAGCAATAAACATGATAAAAGAATCTATGGATCAGCTAAACAACAGGTAACATGGGATTGAAGGACGATAATATTAACCTGCAGATAAATATCGGGGTATCAGGGGCAGCTGCCAACATCCAAAAGTTGAATGATGAGAACATGAAACTGGCTTCTTCCATGAAGGCTGCTAAAACCCGTATGGCGGAACTCAAGGCACAAGGAGAGAAAAATTCAGAGGAATATAAACAGCTTGAAGCCACGATAAAAGCTAATACTACTGCCATTAATGAAAATAAGAAAAAGATCGTGGAGCATGAGAAATCCTTATCATTGAACGAGAAAACGATGGCTCAACTCCGAAAAGAAGCGAAGGAGTTACAAGCACAATTGGATCGAACGGTTCAGGCTGCCGATCCTAAAGGATATGCCGATCTGCAGAAGCAACTTGAGACAGTAAGAGGGCGTATGGGGGAATTACGTAGTTCTGGACAATCACTTTCAACTCAGTTGCAAAGTATTCCCGGTCCGGCAGGTGCCGTTACCAAGGGCGTGATGGGAATCCATAAGGCATTTCTTACCTTACTTGCGAATCCTATAATTGCGGTCATTGCGGCTGTTGCGGCTATTTTTATGGCTCTTTATAAGGCTATCAGCACGAGTGAGGAGGCCACGAATAAATTAAATTAAATTGGCGGAGGTAAAGAGGTGTGACGTGCGCAAGTGCCCCGATAGACAACCGCCGGGAGAATTTTAAATTATAGAATTATGATAGCAAGCAAGTATTTTGAAGAGGAAGAATTTAGTCGTTGTTCTCCCGCCTGCAGTTTGCAGGACATGAAACAAACAACGATGAGTAAGTTGGATACAGCGAGAGAGATAGCGAGTATTCCATTCGTGCTAACGTCGGCTTATCGTTCTCCGGAACATGACAAGAGCAAGGGTAGATCCGGAACCGGTGCGCACACGCTCGGGCGGGCCGTGGATATAAAGTGTAACACGTCAAGGAACAGGTCCCTTATCGTTTCTGCGTTGCTGAAAGCAGGATTTAAAAGGATCGGGATTGACAAGAGTTTTATTCACGCCGACGACTCGGAAACGCACGACCAAGGCGTTATGTGGGTATATTAAAAAACCGGGAGAAAGAGATAAGGAGCCTTTCTCCCGGTTATGGCATAAGCATCACCCACTTTTCCTTGGGGAAACTTTAATATCACTAAGGTAAGAGAATTAAATGGAAAAACAAATGAAGAAATTACTTCTATTATGTTGTTTGGCTTTTTTTGTAATTGGATTCTTCGCCGGGCGTTGGGCTACGCAGGAAAAAAAAACGGTGCGTTACGTGCAGGGAGAAACGTTCCGAGACACGATAACGAACCTTGTTCCAGATACGGTATATCTAACAGGAGAGCTTCGATACAAGTACGTGTACAAGACAGACACGATATGTAAGGACGTTCCCGTAATCGATCGGGAGCTAACGATAGCGGTGACCGTGGAAGATTGGAATCGAACAAGAGAATACAGGAAATTACTTTTCGATAATGAATTCGGTAAGTTGGATGTTGCTTTATCTGTACATTCAAGGCAATTAAAACAACTATAAATCAGCGACTTACAATGATTTAGCAAAGATAAAGGAAATAACGATACAAGCATGACAGATTTGTTAAACGACATATACACAGACGGTTGCAAAGCGAAAAAGTACCGTTTATCCGACTTCTTCAATCGGTGGTGGGACGAGTACGCACAGCACCCGGCGGAGTACATCACCCCCGAACAGTACAAGGCGGTGAACGCTATCCGTGTATGTCGCACAACCACTTTGGGGATAGATACATACGTTTGTCCCGATTGTGGGGAAGTACGGGAAATCAGCCATAGTTGCAAACACCGTTTTTGCCCGTCATGCGGCTGGCGTGACACGCTGAAATGGGCGGCACGCATGAAAGAAAAGATGCTGCGGGTGCCACACCGCCATGTGGTGATGACCTTGCCGCATATCCTGCTGGACTTGGTGAAGCGCAACAGGAAAGAAATGCTGAATATACTGATGCGTACTTCGGCTGAAACGCTGAAAGACTGGATGATGCACAAGTTCGGCTTGAAAACCGGGGTAATTGCCGTACTACATACCTACGGGGAAACGAAACAGCTCCATGTACATACGCACATGATTATGTCATGGGGCGGCATAGATAACGACGGTAAGATAGTCATCCCCGAACATGACTACGTGCATATCCCCTCTATCTGTAAGGTATTCCGCTACAAGTTTGAACACGCCCTGATAGAGTTGTTCGATGCGGGCAGGCTGGAGCATGACTTCCGTGACCGCATGGAGTTTATGGGCTTCATCAAAAAAGTGGCAAACAAAAAGGACTGGATAGTGCATTTGGAACCACCCATACAGATGCCGGAACAGGTGATACAATATGTGGGCAGATATTCCAAACGGGCGTGCCTGAGTGAATACAAGATTACGGCAATGGACGGCGAAAACATTTCATTCCGTTACCGTGATTACAAAAACTCACCCGACAGGAGGAACCCGGTTGAAAAGGAACTGACGCTGCATTACCGGGAGTTCTTCCCCCGGCTGCTGCAACACGTTCCACTGCGCTATTTCCGCATCGTGAGGTACTACGGCTTCTATTCCAACAAAGGCAACCTGCCGGAAGAATACTTCGGACGGGATGAAAGCGAAATGAAGGAAGCCGAGTTGCAACAGGCAGAAAGTGAATACGAAAACCCGTATTTCTGTGAGCATTGCGGACGGATGAGAGTTTACAGCCACACTACGGTAACGGGTGGCGGCATAACATATACGGTTGTACTGGAGCATTGCAACATACACCGGAAAAAAGCGGCATGACAGTAACTTGGGATAGCTATGCCTTGCCGTGAACAGAAACAGTAAAATTCCATAAAATGGAAGAAAGGAGAACAAAAAAATGAATGAAATACGGATAAGAGCAGTAATAAAACGAACGGGGTGCAAGCATGAACTTCACGCCTCTTTCTGTCGGAAACAACAGTCAAAAATTGAAGTTCTATATAATATGTAATAGTGTATGGTGGGTAAAACTGCCTTGAACAAGGAAAGATACCACCTAAACGGTGGTCCTTTCCAGACAATATAACGAACTGCAAAAGCTGGTTTACTCTTTTGCTCCGATGTACAAAGAAACGGCGATCGTGAAGAAAAAGGTATTCGAACCTTTTATTTCAGTTTCTTTTATGGATTACAATACAGTTAGTATCGGAGGAGGCTTTTTCTATTACAATTTAGGATTCCGAGCTGAATGGACGAAACGAAGCCTTAATTTCGGAGTGCTGTATAAATTTTAATTTGTACTAAATTGAAAGATATAAACGACCTAATAAATGTTTATTTAGTAACAATTTCACTCGGTGAAGTGGAAAAAGAATTACAATGTATAATGTTTGAACCAACAGGTTTATGGCACTATTGCTCAAATACTTTATTAAGTATAATGAAGTTTATAACAAGGTGTAAATGGTATTTTGTATATTATTGTTTTGATTTTTGCCCATTTGTTTCAATTAGGGATGAATTAGAAAGAGACATTAGTCTCTTTCTTGATTGTAGGTTGTAAGCTAAAATACATCTTCATGTGTTTCAATTAACACATTTGCTTCTTGGATATCATGTGGTGTGTAGATATCTGTTATGAGAATATTGGAATGTCGTGCTTGGTCTCGTACACTTAATTTATCAATATTTCTATCGCGTAATAAGCTTGTTATTCCAGAATCTTTTAAACTGTAAAATTTATACGAGTCGGGAAAATGGAGTTTTTTCCTGATATCCTGAATCCAATAGTCTCTAAATTTTTTTTCGTTCACGTATTCGAAACCGGGCATAAAATCAATTGAAAATAAATAGGAATCACTTGGGTTATTAAAAATATTTAGATCAACCATTAGAAATAAAACCTTCTTGGGGAGGGTAACGACTCCTGCTTCCCTGTTTTTGGCACTGTCTGCAGGAACAAAAATGGTTCGATTCTTTATAGAAATGTGTTCTAATTTTATTTTTGCCATTTCTTTCGGTCTAATAAAGCAATAATACAGTATATAACAAGCTAGTAGATAATGTTTATTGTGTATTTTAAGGTAATCGCTTAGGCGAACCAGATCATTTTTCTCGATTATAGTACGTTTTTTCTTATGCGCTTTTTTACCTAATACAGGGATTCCTTCCGTTGGTTTGACATTAACATACTGCTGTTGTAGCAAAAAGGTCGAGAACTGTCGTAGCCATGATAAATAATTATCACGAGTTTGGGCTGTATTCTCTCTATCAATATAAATATGATCTAAAAAAGTAACAACATAAGATGAATTCAACTGGTAAATGTACGTGATAGGTATATCTCGTTGCTCGTTATATTGACGTAAATTTCGTAAAAATGAAGAGTAGGCAACAAATGTCTCTTCTCTGAAGACATCATCTTTATATAATTTTGTAATGTATCGTTTGTAGTGTTCGCATACCTCTTCAAACTTATTATAAGATTTGCCATACTCGGCTTCGATCCAGGGGTTCCAGCCTTGAGATAATTGTTCGTTTAGTCTTTTGAGAAGATTTTGGGCATATTTTCGTTTTGCGCATACTCCTCCGTGTACGTGGTTAATTTTTATCCGTTTCCGATGAAGCTTCCCTAAAGCTGGATCAAAAGCCATGAAACCGATGTACCATTCTTTCCCCGTGTAAAGTTGTGGGGGTGTGTAAGAAATGATCTCGTCAATTCGTGTTTTTTCGTGATTTGTCATTTTTTTTTTGCTTACCCACATTTGTTGTGACTATGCAAAGATATATATGTATCGAAACTTGTCCCGTTTTTGTCCCGGTATAAAAATGGGGAAGCGGCTTAATAAACTGTTTTCCAATTTATTAAACCGCTTTCTGTCGGGATGACAGGATTTGAACCTGCGACAACACGCCCCCCAGACGTGGACTCTACCGGGCTGAGCTACATCCCGAAATGCGAATGCAAATGTAGTAAAAAATTTTGGAATGAAACAAGGAGTTGAGAGAAAAATCTGATGATTGTTTGTGCTTTTGGGCTTAGATTGCAGGTTTTCATGGGTTTGTGGGAGTAAGAATACGGGGATATGGGGTAAAAAAATTGGATAAACCATTTTTTTAGGTAACTTTGCAATCCATTACGTGAAATTGTATTGTAAATTAAAAGAAAGGAATTGTCTATGTCAACAGAAAATGCTATAGAAAGAGTTAAATGCTTGATTATAGGATCAGGGCCTGCCGGGTATACGGCAGCGATATATGCATCGAGAGCTAATTTGAATCCGGTGCTTTACACGGGAATGCAAATGGGTGGTCAGTTGACCACGACCACGGAGGTGGAGAACTTTCCGGGATATCCGGAAGGGGTGACTGGGCCGGTGATGATGGAAGATATGAGAAAACAAGCGGAACGTTTCGGAACGGATATTCGTTTCGGGATTGCGACGGATGTTGACTTTTCCGGTCATCCTCACAAGGTTACGATCGACGGGGAGAAGGTGATTGAGGCGGATGCTGTGATTATTGCAACGGGTGCAACTGCCAAGTACTTGGGGCTACCTTCAGAAGAGGCGTTCCGCGGGGCTGGTGTTAGTGCTTGTGCAACTTGCGACGGATTCTTCTATCGCGGAAAAGACGTGGCTGTTGTAGGTGGTGGAGATACTGCTTGCGAGGAGGCTACTTATTTGGCCGGGTTGTGCCGTAAAGTATATTTGATTGTTCGTAAAAACTATCTGAGAGCTTCTAAGGCTATGCAAGAACGTGTGTTCAGAACGGAAAATATTGAAGTTTTGTTCGAGCATAACACGTTGGAATTGTTTGGATCTGATATGGGAGTAGAGGGTGCTCGCTTGGTGTACAAGAAGGGAACTCCGGAAGAAGCTACCAAGGAAATCAAGATTGACGGGTTCTTCCTGGCTATCGGGCATACGCCGAATACAGAAGTGTTCAAAAAATATATTGAAGTCGACGAGCAAGGGTATATCGTTACCGAAGGTAAGTCTTGCAAGACGAATGTACCGGGCGTGTTTGCTGCGGGAGACGTGATGGACCCGACTTATCGTCAGGGAATTGCTGCTGCCGGAACCGGTTGCCGTGCTGCTATTGATGCGGAGCGTTACATAGGAGAATTACACGCATAAAGCGATTTTTTTTGAAGAGAACTTTTTTGAAATAAAATAAAAGCTGTTTGAAGGTACCTTTGAACGGCTTTTTCCATTAAAATGATGAATGATGATGAGATACTGCGTTGTTTGTTTGCTGTTGGTAATCGTTTCTTTCGGGCAGGTGAATGCACAGGAAAATCGTAATGGCTTTCGATTAGATACGATCTATAAATCCGGGGCAAAACGTCAAGTGGTGAAAACTCCAGTGAAAAAGAGTGTCCCCATGAAATCATCGATGATTCGGAAGGCTGGAAAATGGACATTAAGCGGTTCTTGCGGGATGTCCTTCGGGGATTATACCAGTATTGATGTTTCTCCCCAGATCGGGTATCGCTGGAACGAGTTTTTCTCGGCAGGTGGTGGGGTGAGTTATAATTATCACCATTCTTCCAATCGTTATGATATGAATTATCTCGGGATAAACGTATTTGGGCGGGTGAATCCGGTACGATATATTGCTCTTCAAATTCAACCGGAATTAAAGGGGAGTTGGGGAAAGTCGTATGGAAAGAAGATAGACTTCCGTTATGTTCCCACGATACTAGTAGGCGGGGGTGGAGTTATTCCCACCGGAACAGGCTCTATTTCCGTGATGTTTTATTATGACGTGATACAGAATGAGTATTCTCCTTACGGGAAAAATTGGGTCTGTTCCGTGGGATATTCCTTTAATCTTTAATTATTTAATCGTGACCATCGTGGCTCCATAGCCATATTGTTTGAAAGAAGCGTCTTGATGGTTGAAGCGTTTGTACTTGGTTTGGAGTTCCCAAAGGATGCGTTGTCTCAATACCCCGTCTCCTTTGCCGTGTATAAACACGATCTTTTGGCCCCGGCGGAGTTTGTATTGTTCCAGTGTTTTGTGGAACACGTCCATCTGGTAGTCCAGCATATCCTTGTTTGCCATGCCTGTCGTGTCGTCGAGTAGTTTGTCTATATGCAAGTCGATCTCGATGATGTTGCTATTGGATTGTTTGGGAGTTTCCTTGTGAGGCGTATCTTCCGTTTTATGGGGCGTTTTTTGTAAAAATTGTTCCGGAATGGTCTCTAACCCTTCTTCTTTGAGGATGGATTCCTTGTCCAATGGTCGGAGTAGTGAGGTGGCATTGAACCAGCGGGTATGTTTGTAAGCTCCCGCCTTGCACAAATTTACCGGAGTAACCTTAATTTGCGTGTCAATAGCGTTTTTAAGAGCATGAACACCTTTCTGATAGAACACGGATTGCACGTGTATTGCCTTAATCGTGTCTATTTCTTTGAGCGAGTAATTGCCGATCAGGTAAGTCGTGTTCGGGTTGCAGTTGCCTGCCGTAATCCCGGTGTATTTTTCCCCATCATGAAACGAGATGGAATAAAGGCTGGTTTGAGCGGTATCGTTCACGAGATAAATATCAAACCGACTTTCTGTCAAGTTATTAAAGTTCTCGGGGACGAATGCGATATAAAGGGTGTCGGCCGATTCCATAACCACGTTTTTCTGTCCGGATATGGACGTGGCGGACGCTGTTTTGGTTGTGTTGCTATCTGAATGAATGACTACTAGGTTGTTTACTGATGCGGGAATTTCAAATCCGTATTCGTCGCAATATACGTTCACGGTGTTGTTATCAATGATGCCGGTAACTTTGCCCTCTAGCTTGTCTGATATAAATCGTACGATGTCGCCTATTCTTATATTCATGTCGTCTTCTGTTTTATTGTTAGGCAAAAATAGTGTTTTTTTCATTTGAAAATATTAATTTAGCCAGCTGATTGGTGAGTTAAAGACTAAAAGTTAAAAGCTAAAAGGGAGGGAAGTAGAGACTAAATTAATGATTACTAGTTAATTCTTGATCTGCCTCGATAATAAAGTGAAATAAAATATAATATAATGACATTACAAGAATTTCAACAATCAATTAGGGAAGGGATTCCGGCAGAATTACCGGCTCCGAAGGCTTACGAACCGGAGATTAACCATGCCCCTAAAAGGAAAGATATCCTGACGAAAGAAGAAAAGAAACTGGCGATACGTAACGCTTTACGTTATTTTGACCCGAAACACCATGCCGTGCTGGCTCCTGAATTTGCCGAGGAGTTGGAGAAATACGGGCGTATTTATATGTATCGTTTCCGTCCGGATTACAAGATGTATGCTCATAATATCAACGATTATCCTCACAAGAGCTTGCAAGCGGCAGGTATCATGCTGATGATAAATAATAACTTGGATTATGCCGTGGCTCAACATCCTCACGAGTTGATTACTTACGGGGGAAACGGGGCGGTGTTCCAGAACTGGGCTCAGTATCGTCTGGCGATGAAGTATTTGTCGGAAATGACCGACGAGCAGACGCTGGTGCTATATTCCGGTCACCCGATGGGATTGTTCCCGTCACATAAGGATGCACCACGTGTCGTGGTTACGAACGGTATGGTGATCCCGAATTATTCAAAGCCGGATGATTGGGAACGTTTTAATGCTTTGGGTGTTTCCCAGTACGGGCAGATGACAGCAGGTTCTTTCATGTATATTGGTCCGCAGGGAATTGTTCACGGTACCACGATTACCGTGTTGAATGCCGGGCGTAAGATTTCCAAACATGGAGAAGGGTTAGCTGGTAAATTGTTTATTACCGCCGGATTAGGTGGTATGTCGGGTGCGCAGCCGAAAGCCGGGAATATTGCCGGATGTATCAGCATTACTGCCGAGATTAACCCGAAAGCTACGCATACCCGTCATTCTCAGGGATGGGTTGACGAGGTGATTGATGATCTGGATAAGCTGGTGGAGCGAGTGAAAGTGGCTCGCAAGAAGAAAGAGACAGTTTCTATCGCTTACCAAGGGAACGTGGTGGACGTGTGGGAACGTTTTGCGGAAGGAGATATTCCTGTTGAGCTGGGATCTGACCAGACTTCATTGCATAACCCGTGGGCCGGGGGGTACTATCCCGTGGGTGTGAGTTTCGAGGAGTCCAAGCGGATGATGGCTGAGGAACCGGAGTTATTTAAGCAAAAGGTACAAGAATCTTTGCGTCGTCACGTGGCTGCAATCAATAAGTGCGTGGCTCGTTTCGATACTTACTTCTTTGATTACGGTAACGCATTCTTGTTGGAATCATCCCGTGCGGGTGCTGATATCATGAAACCGAACGGTGATTTCAAATACCCGTCGTACGTGCAGGACATCATGGGACCGATGTGTTTTGATTACGGTTTCGGCCCCTTCCGTTGGGTATGCTCCAGTGGTGACCCGAAGGATTTGGCGAAGACGGATGAGATTGCAGCTCGTGTGTTAGAGGAAATCAAGACACATTCCCCGAAAGAGATTCAACAACAGATGGACGATAATATCCGTTGGATCAAGGCTGCTATGGAGAATCACTTGGTCGTAGGGTCGCAAGCCCGGATCTTGTATGCCGATGCTGAAGGTCGTATCAAGATTGCCGAGGCGTTTAACAAGGCTATCGCTGTCGGGGAAATTTCTGCTCCCGTGATTTTAGGACGTGATCATCATGACGTTTCCGGTACGGACTCTCCTTATCGGGAGACTTCAAATATATATGACGGATCTCGTTTCACGGCCGACATGGCTATCCAGAACGTGATCGGGGATTCTTTCCGCGGTGCGACTTGGGTATCTATCCACAATGGTGGTGGTGTAGGCTGGGGAGAAGTTATTAACGGTGGTTTCGGGATGATGCTGGATGGTTCTGCCGATAGTGACAGGCGTTTGAAGAATATGTTGTTCTGGGACGTGAATAACGGAATCTCTCGTCGTAGCTGGGCTCGTAACGAGGGGGCTGTTTTTGCTATTAAACGTGCCATGGAGGCAAACCCGAATTTGAAAGTGACGTTACCGAATTTTGCCGATGACCAGTTGATCGAGTCATTGTTTTAAATAAAATATTTTTGATATACGGGGAATACTTTTAGGAGTGTTCCCCGTTTTTTATTCCCTTTCTTCTAAGGTAACAAGTATTACTTGCATTATAGTTGTGCCGTAGTCTCGTTAGTAAGTCAATGGGAAGTTGACGTGTTGGGAGTGTGAATATGTACCTGATTTTATTTGAAATAGAATCAATATATTAACGGGACACGCCTACGATTCCAGTGTGTGTACGGAGCCAATTACTTGAACAGAGTCATGAATTTCGTGGGAATGGGGGTCTCGAATTTCATTTCTTTTCCCGTGACGGGATGGGTAAAAGTGAGCTTGAAAGCGTGTAGGGCCAAGCGGTGCAAGGGGTTTTTCGTGGCCCCGTATTTAGGATCTCCGGTAACGGGGTGTCCGATTTCTTGCATATGTACCCTAATTTGGTTTTTGCGTCCGGTTTCCAATTCAAGTTCCACGAGTGAGAATTGCCGGTTCGATTTTAAGGTCGTGTAGTTCGTGATGGCCAATTTCCCGTCTTGTGAAGAGGTGGAGTGGACGATCAGAGCTTTGTTCTCGCTGATGTAGGATTTCACCTGTCCTTGTTCCGGTTGCGGGCATCCCTCGATGACGGCGACATATTTCCGTTCCCGGATCATTTCGTTCCAGTTTTTTTGTAGGATTTCTTGAACTTTTTTGTTTTTGGCAAACATCATGACACCGGAGGTTTCTTTGTCTAAACGATGCAGGATAAAGATATGGTTCCGGGGATCTTTATTTTTCACGTAGTTGTTCAGTATATAATAGGCTGTTTTGGTTTTATCTCGCTCTGTTCCCATGGAAAGTAGTCCGCTTGCCTTTTCCACGACAAGCAAATGTTCATCTTCATACAGGATGTTGAGCATGGGGTGATGGAAAGGAGCCGCATTTTTGTTCATCCCAACGGTTACCGTGTCCCCGGGTTTGAGTGGCGTGTCGAATTGTGTGGTGACACGGTTGTTCACCTGCACGAGTTTGTGGGCGAGGAATGATTTCACGGCTGTCCTGCTTTGGTCATGTAAAGCTTGTAACAGGAAAGGCATTAACGTGTTTTCTTCTTGTACTTCGAAACTACGGCTACGCGGGGCTTTGGCACGGGGTGAATTCTGGGGTCTCATGGGTTTATTTGTTTAATTGGGGACAAAGGTAATAAAAGTAAGGACGTAATTTGTGGGTTTATGCGAAAATAGACACTTGTTATTGTGGGGTGTTGCGGAATTAGAGGCGATTTATTGGAACTTGGGCTTACACTTTGCTGTAAATTAATATTTAGGAATTTATTCCAAATATTATTAACCAACAAATGATCGATTATGAGTAACAAATTATTATTACTGTTGATTTTAGGCGTCGTGTTTTTTTCCGCTTGTAGTGATGATGACAAGGACCCCAATTATGACGGGACATATAAAGATTCGGGATTGGAGTTGTCAAGGGACGGGATGACATTGAGTGGAAAGAGTGTCGCTTTATCAGGTAACACGCTAACCTTGGGTAACGTGATTCCGGGAGAACCGGCATTGGCGATTTCCGTGACAATCACGGGAAGTGCAGTAGAAGGTACAAGCAGTAATGATTTCCGGGAAGTGAAGGTCTCCGGGAAAATAGAAGGAGGAAAAATGAACCTGACTCTTGCGGTGAAGAATAAGGCCACGGATATTGAGGGTACTTGGGCGGTAGGAAATCTGGATGCAGGCATTATGGCTACACATTTTACTTTCACGACAGATAAAGAAAAGGTGAAATACGGGGAGACCGAGGTCGCTCCGGAGAACGTGATAGGGTTTGTGAATGGCATATTTGGATGGATATTACCCACGTTTTTGAGAGATATAACTTTCACAAATGATGGCAATATCACGGCTTCTTACAATAGTGATATGAATAATCCACAATATGCAACGTCTCCTAAAGGTATGGCCTTTTATAATTTGGTGGGAGGAAAGTTGTATATCTCTGCAAATATTACAGGCATCGTGGAGGATATTGGGCGTAGTACTTCTGACCCGTTGACGGAGATTATGGTCGTATTGGAACAGGGGCTTCCTTTTGAGGTCTCGAAAGATACGGAAAAAGAAACAATGGATGTCTATATGATCCGGGAGACATTATTACCATTTATGGCTTTGTTACCCATGTTGGGAGAAATTATGCCTGAAGAATTCCAGAATTACGCTGGATTTATCACGGATTTGGGACCGATTATTCAAGAAGGGAAAACGGCGGAATTGGGATTGGTATTGACGCAAAAGAAGACCGCTGAATAGTAATATTGTACAAGATGATTTAGAGAGTTATGTCGCATATGGTGATGTGACTCTCTTTTTGTGGAAAATGATTTATATGGAATATTCTTTATATAGGTAGTGTGGGGTTATTATAAATAGTTAAATGAAATGTTATGAAGAACAAGTTTTTATTATTAATGGTTTTAGGAATTGTATTTTTTGCTAGTTGTAGCGATAGTGACAATAAAGATACGCCGAAAGATTTTAACGGGATTTATTCTACAACGAGTACGGATCGGGTGTTAGATTTGAAGTATAGTAACGCTGTATTTATCGGGAAATCTGTTGATTTTAATTCTGCGGATGGAAAGAGAGCAACCTTGAAGTTGCAAGGGGTTGTCCCGGGAGAGAGTGAAACCGTATTCTCTAGTGTTCCATTGGAGTCCGGCAGTTCGGTTTATACGTTCTCTGCCGAGAATAAAAATGATTCCCGAACAGTGACTTTGGAAGGTTCTATCGTGAAAGGGAAGTTGACGGTGAACGTGAACGTGAAGTTTGCCCAAAATGAGTTGATGAAGACATGGGATTTTTCATCAGTAAAAATGGCATGGACTCCTCACGATTATCCTTTGACAGAGGTCGATTTGGGATTTACTAAAATGAAGATCACTACAGGATTGCTGGCGACTATGGCTCCCACGATGTTGGCAAAAGAGCTAAAGAATTATTTACAAAACGTGACTTTCAGGGAAGATGGAAATATCGTGGCGACTTATAATACAGCTACTGTAACAGAAGAAAATCCGGAACCGGAGGCTGATTGGCAGAGTTCACCGTTGAATCTAGCACAGTATTGCGTGAAAGATGGTGTTTGCTACGTGTTTTTGAGCTTGGATATGATTATGCGACAGGTTGATATGGATCAAGAGGGACGTTCAACGGGAACGGATCCGATTCTTGGTGCTGTTGAGCAATTGTTGGCTAATGGGATTCCTGTGCATTTTGAAAAGACTGTGGGAGCGGATGGTAAAGATGCGTTGTACGTTTATTTGGATGAGGTGCTGCTGAAACAATTGGGCCCTCTGTTACCGATGGTTGAGAGTTTGATCCCGGAGGATATGGCATTCGAGGCTAGTATTCTCGGGAAAACTATATCTGTTCCTATTGGACCGATTCTGGAAAATCTGCCGGGTGCGTTGGAAGTAACGACTGCTATGCAGGTGGGATTGCAATTCAAGGGAGCCGAGTAGTGTTAGGAAAAGAAATTTCTAGATATGTGAAGCATTTAAAAATTGTCCGGGTATATTTAATATGTACCCGGACAATGTGTATTAATAGGTTATTTCCAAAGATTTTACCCATAACGTGCTGTTAGGAGCTCCTTTGTAGGAATCTCCTTCTTTACTTGGGGTGCAGACAATGGCAAGCTTGTACTTTTTGTTGACAGGGTCAAATGAACCATTTCCCGTGGGTTCGAAATTGACCGTTTTTTCTATAAAGTTGTCTTGGGACCCGCTACTGAAAGCAGCTTTTAGGATTACTTTCTTGGATTCGTTGATATTTGTTCCGTCTAGGTGATCGTTGTAAGAATCGACTTCGTATAAGTAGGCGATTAAAGAACACTCGTCTATTTTGTCCGGAATTTCTTCTGCGGTAACTGTCGTGGTGGAACCCTCTGTTTTAACTACCGTGTTGAAGTACGTTGTTCCAGGCGTGTATTTGTACGTGAATTTGAAGGCTACGGGAGCTGCTGTTCCCCGGTAAGCTTCCCCGAAGTGGGTACTTTTCAAGGGTGCGGTGGCATCTAAATCGAATGTTCCGTTGAATAATGTTCCGGCAGTAACTTTAGGTAGCACGACAGCCATGAATGCGATATAACCACCGTACGTGTCTCTTGTTATGATTTTTGCTGCATCTCCGTCTTGTGTAACGGGATAGGGTGTTGCTGTTAATTCGGGGTGACCGATCATCATTCCTGATAAAGGAAAGAAATCTGCAGCCATATTGGAACTGGCCATGTTCACCGGTTCTTGATACTCTTTCCCTTCTGGAGTAATCCAGCTATTCATTTTGTAGATGGATTTGAATTCCGGCATTTTCTCTAAGCGGAGAGTTTTGGTGCTGGGATAGCGTACGTCTTCGGGAGTAATGTGATATTTTACGTCGTATTTTTCTCCTTCAATTTTGGAGAAATCAATGGATTCACCTTCTTTGAGTATGGATTTCGTCCCGTCTGAATATCGAACGACAATGGAATCCAATGTGGCGCCTTTCGGGAGTTCAATCTTAGGCGTTAGCTTTAGTTGGCTGGCAGTCGCTGTTTCCCAGATTTTGAAAATGTAAATAGAGGGTGTTTTTGAATTATCCGGTTGTGAGGCTACGGCATCCCCTTCAATTGTTAAGTTGATTTTAGTGTCAGCGCTTTCCGTGATCGTGTCTCCCGTAAAAGTAACATTAACAGTCAAGGGGGAGGCATCCACCACGAGATTCAGTTTCATGATGTGATCTTCGACGATAGCTCCGCGAGCAGTTAGTTTTACCCCTGGTACACCGGGAATTTCCAAGTCTGTAAGTTCCCGGTCTTTTGCCGTGAATCCGTATACTTCTCCTCTTTTTACGAAAGAGATGGTGTCTAGTTGTATAGTCCCTAGATTGATGCCTTGGAATGAGAAGTTCTCGATTCTCAAGCGGAGTTTGTTCGGGTCTTTATCTGATGGCTTGTTCACGTACACGCGTTGAGTCATGGTTATGGGGGCTAGTCCCAGATCGATGGCCATTTCTCCTTTAAACGTTTTGTTATAGAAACTTTCCGCACTTGCTGGTTCTCCTTCAATTTCCGTGATCGTGATGTTAATTTCCATGATCTCGTCCTCAATATTAGCGTTGGCCTGAACGGTATATCCACTGACATTGTCGGTTATGGAGCCTTTTAATTGACTGTAATAAGTGCGACTGAGAGCTTCGAACGTGACATTGGGAATTTCGAATTCGGGATAGCCGGGAACTATGTTGATTAACTTGAAAGAAGTCGTGTTGTCATCTTTTTGAATAATTTGTACGGAAGTTCCTTCCGGTGCAGAGATTCCGTCAATAGTGGCTTTTAAATTTTCTCCGGAATACTGCCCGACAATTTTGTCTATCGTGGGTGGTTCCGGATCATCATCATCTTTACAACCTGTAAAAAATGCAATACTTAAAGCTAATAACAATAGTAATTTGTTTTTCATACTTCATTGAATATTAATTAGACATCTTTTTATAATCAAATTAGACTATCAATAAACCTTCGTTTTTTGATAGTATGTGTTGAATCATTAGTAAGTTTGATTTCGGGAAAGGAAATATAGCTAAATAGCTACAAAGTAAAAATATTTCAATTGATAAAGTCCAGATAATTAAATAGATATGATGGGGTAAATGTTAAAATTGAATTCCTGTTGTAATATTTGATTAAATTTGCACGTTTTTTGCTAATGATAAGGCTGCATGGCTCAAAAAACGAAGGTTTGTTGCTAGCATATTATTTTATGAGGACGGATAAATTAATGTTTAATTAATAGTTAATGAAGTATGAAAAACAAATTTTTATTATTGTTGATTTTAGGTGTAACATTTTTTGCGAGTTGTAGTGATGATGACGATGATAAGGTTCGAAACTATAATGGTGATAAATTGACTCTTTCTGTAGGTGGTATTAATTTTTCTGATAGAGAGGCCGTTTTGAATGGTTCTGTTTTGACATTAAAACAAGCTCTTCCAGGAGAAAATGAAACGGTATTTACTGTTGTTCGTGAAGGAAATAAGATTACAGGTGTAAATTCAAATGCTAATCGGGAAGTGGCTCTTAATGGAACAATTGATGGCGATAAATTAGGATTGAATCTGACATTGAAAGTAAAGTCTTCTATGAAGGCAAAATGGAGTGTTAAAGGTTTATTTTTTAATGTAGAACCTCAATTAGAAGAGGGGAATGAAAAGGATATGGTGGATTTTGTTGCACAGGTGGCAGGGGCCCTTGTCCCCATGTTGATGCCTTCTATTTCTTTTGAAGAAGATGGAAATATTATTGCGACGTATATAAAAGATATGTCAGCTAGCACCCCTGAATACATAAATTCACCTGAAGGAATGGCTTTGTATAATGTTGTTGATAATAAAATTTATATAGCTTTAAATATTGGAGGAATTGTAGAAGATGCTTCTACTCCTAAAGCTGCAACTTCAAGTATAGGTCGTTCAGACTACAATCCATTACAATCTTTGATTTCAATGGCTGAGACTGGTATTCCATTGTATCTGAGAGATGGGGAAATGGGAGTAAAAGAAGTGTACTTGGATAGAGAAACGCTACTTCCTGTTGTGAAAATGTTACCTACTTTGTTGGCAACATTTGGTGATCAGTTGGGTAGTGAGTTGAAGGAGTTTGTTACTGGCTTAGTTCAAACATTAGCAACTGTTATCGAGAATAGTACGAAAACGGAAATAGGTTTACAATTAGCTCCTTATACAGAAACTCCTACTCCTGCTACGAATGTTCAATCTCTTTCCAAAATGATTGAAAATGCAAGCTTGAAATTTGTAAAATAGTTTTTAGTTCTTATATTTGTAGCACGAGAAAGACAAAATATGAATAGTACATTACATCATATGCATCATCATTGCCATCACTGTATTCAGGTGAGATGATGCTGTTTTGCTGTAATTTGAAATAAAAAGTATAAACGAGCTCGCCTGGATTCAGGCGGGCTCGTTTTGTTTTTTTCGATACCATAGGTGCCTTCCCGGATTCAGTGCGACGATAAAATCAGATAGAAATGGTGAAATTAAAAGTCGCGATTCAAAAATCAGGTCGATTGAACGAGGACACGCTCGAATTGTTGAAAGAGTGTGGGATTTGTATTAATAACGGAAAAGATCAGTTAATGGCACAAGCCTCTAATTTTCCGTTGGAGGTGTTGTATTTACGAAATTCGGATATTCCTCATTACGTGGAGGATGGAATTGTTGATGTGGCGATTATCGGGGAGAATACGGTGATCGAGAAAAGGGCAAATGTATTGAATTTGTTGGATTTAGGTTTTTCGGGTTGCCGGGTTTCTATTGCTATTCCTAAATCGGAGGAATTTACCGGGTTGGATTGGTTGCAGGGAAAGCGGATTGCTACTTCTTATCCTAACACGTTGAATGATTTTCTGAGGCAAAATAGAATTCAAGCAGAGACACACGTGATCACGGGGTCGGTGGAGATCGCTCCCGGCATAGGGTTAGCCGATGCGATTTGTGATATCGTGAGTTCCGGCAGTACGCTTTTTAAGAACGGGTTGACGGAGGTCTACACGTTGTTTAAGTCTACGGCTGTTTTGGTGGCTAATCCGGAGTTGGATGAGGAAAGACTGCGGTTAACGGAACAGTTGATATTCAGAATGAAGGCGGTGTTGGCTGCCAAGTGCAATAAGTATATCCTGTTGAATGCGCCCGAAGAGAAGTTACAGGAGATTTGTAATATACTTCCGGGAGTGAAAAGTCCGACAATTATGCCGCTGGGGATGAAAGGATGGTATTCTCTGCATTCGGTGGTGAACGAGAATAAATTTTGGGAGTCTATCGGGGCATTGAAAGCGGCGGGTGCGGAAGGGATTCTGGTGGTGCCGATAGAGAAAATGGTAGAGTAATTTTAGATATTGGATTTTAGATTTCAGCTGCACGGGCGATCGCTTGGGTTGGCAGGTTACAGGTTTTATGAATAGATTAAATTTAAGGTTATGCAGAAAATATTATATCCAGAGAGGGAAAAGTGGACGAGGATTTTAGAGCGTCCGGAGAATAAAGGAGAGGATTTGGACAAGGTGTGTAAGGCGGTGTTTGATGAGGTGAGGAGAGATGGCGATGAGGCGTTGAGGAAGTACACGTGGTATTTTGATCGGGTGAGGTTAGGACGGTTTGAGGTGACGGAGGAGGAGTTTCAAGAGGCTGATAGGCTGGTGGATGCGGGGTTGAAGGAGGCGATTCGGGTTGCCAAGGGGAATATCGAGGAGTTTCACAAGGTACAGATTCCCGGAAAGTGTGAATACGTGAATGAAAGGGGATTCCGGTGCTGGCAGGAAGGCCGGGCGGTAGACCGGGTGGGATTGTATGTCCCGGGCGGGAGCGCTCCCCTGTTTTCAACAGTACTGATGTTGGCGGTTCCGGCGAAGTTGGCCGGGTGCCGGGAGGTGGTGATCTGTACGCCGCCGGGAAGGGATGGACGGGTGAATCCGGCTATTTTGTGGACAGCCCGGTTGTGTGGGGTAATCCGTGTTTTTAAAGTGGGAGGGATTCAAGCTATCGCTGCACTGGCATTAGGGACGGAGAGTGTGGGACGGGTGGATAAGATTTTTGGACCGGGCAATCGTTTCGTGACGGCGGCGAAACAATGGGTTGGACGTTATGGCGTGGCGATCGATATGCCTGCCGGGCCTTCGGAGTTGATGGTGGTGGCGGATGAATCGGCACGGGCCTCGTTCGTGGCGGCTGATTTGTTGTCGCAGGCGGAACACGGGCTGGATAGTCAAGTACTTCTAGTGACTTGCGATGAATCACTGATTGATCGTGTGGAAGAGGAGTTGAACAGGCAGTTGGATCAAATTCCTCGCAAGGTTATTGCAGGGGAGGCTCTGGGGAATTCTAAATATATTGTTTTACGTTCCCGGGAAGAGTGCGTGGAGCTGGTGAATTGTTATGCACCGGAGCATTTGATGCTGAGCGTGAAGGATTATTTGGATTGGGTACCGGAAATTCGGAATGCGGGTTCTGTGTTTTTGGGACACTATTCCCCGGAGAGTGCGGGGGATTATGCGTCTGGGACGAATCACACCTTACCTACGAACGGGTATGCCCGTGCGTATAGCGGGGTGAACATGGATGCCTTTATGAAAAAGATAACTTTCCAAGAGATCACGCCGGAAGGTTTGCTCTATTTGGGAAAAACGATCGAAATGATGGCGGATAACGAAAAGTTGGAGGCACACGGGAATGCGGTAAGGGTTAGGAATTTAGAATTTAAAATTTAGAATTTGGAATGAAAGCATTGGGAGATATAGTAAGGGAGAATATAAAGGGGTTACAAGCGTATTCCTGTGCCCGTGCGGAGTTCGAGGGAACGGATGTAACCTTGCTGGATGCAAACGAGAATCCATTTGCGTCGGAATATAACCGTTATCCTGATCCGTTTCAGCGGGAATTGAGGCGAGAGATCGGGAGATTGAAGGGGGTGGAGGTTTCCCGGTTGGTACTGGGAAATGGGAGTGACGAGTTGATTGATATGTTGATCCGGACGGTTTGTACACCCCGATGGGATAATATAATTGTTTTTTCACCGGGATATTCGATGTACGAGGTGAGTGGACGGGTGAATGACGTGGAGGTGAGGTGTCTGGAGTTGGACGAGGAGTTTCAGCCGGGGTGGAACATGTTGTTGGATAGCGTGGATCAATTTACGAAAATGATTTTTTTTTGTACACCGAATAATCCGGTGGGGAACGTGATTCCTTTGGAACGTATCCGGGAGGTGGCGTCTCGTTTTGATGGGATTATCGTGGTAGACGAGGCGTATATCGATTTTACCGATATGCCGTCGGCTGTTACTTTGCAGAAGACTTATCAGAATGTGGTCGTGTTACAAACTCTGTCCAAGGCTTGGGGACTTGCCGGGTTACGGGTAGGGATTTGCGTGGCGGACCCGGAACTGGTGATTTATTTGAATAAAGTAAAACCGCCTTATAATATCGGTTCGTTGACTCAACGGCGGGCTTTGGATGTCTTGCGCAATGAGGCTGATTTTGGAGAGAAGGTGGAGGCGATCAAGCGGGAAAGAAAAAGGGTTATCGGTTTCTTGCGGGATTTGTCTTGGTTGGAGGTTATCTGTGATTCGGAGGCCAATTTCGTGTTGATCCGTTGTGAACGTTTTCGGGAGTTGTATGAATATTTGGTGGAGGGTGGCGTTATTGTCCGGGTACGGCATTTCCCGCCCCGCTTGACTTGCGGGTTACGGATAACTATCGGGACACGGGAAGAGAATGATTTGTTGATCGAGCGATTAAAGAAATTCGGTGATTTATGAAGAAGATATTATTTATAGACCGTGACGGTACGATTATACAAGAACCACCGCTTGATTACCAAGTGGATAGTATGGAGAAACTGGCCTTTGTTCCGGGTGTTATTGGAGCCTTGCGGGAGATTGTTCGGGATACGGATTATCGGTTGGTTATGGTGAGTAATCAGGATGGTTTGGGGACGGAACGGTTCCCGATGGATGCTTTTTTGCTGCCACATGAATTTATGTTGAAGACGTTGGTAGGTGAGGGAATTGTTTTTGACGAGATACTGATAGATGGGAGTATGCCGGGGGATGGTTCTCCCCGGAGGAAACCGGGGATCGGTATGGTCGAAAAGTATTTGAATGAATTGTTGGATCGGGAGAACTCTTACGTGATTGGTGATCGGTTGACGGATATGCAGTTAGCGGCTAATATGGGGATTCGGGGAATATTGCTGGGAAAAGAGGGGATGGAGAGTTTACCTATTGTTTTAACTACAGATTCTTGGGGAAAGATTGTGCGTTTTCTAAAACAGGGAAGCCGACAGGCGGTGCAAGTGAGGAAAACGGCGGAGACGGAGGTTCGGGTTGTGTTAGATTTGAATGGAACGGGACAGGGCGAGGTGAAGACGGGAATAGCTTTTTTTGATCACATGCTGGAACAGATTATCCGGCACGGGGAAATGGATTTGGTGGTTTCCGTGAAGGGGGATTTGCAGGTGGATGAACATCACACGATCGAGGACACGGCTATCGTGTTGGGGCAATGTTTCTCGGAGGCATTAGGGGGTAAGAAAGGGATCGGACGATACGGTTTTGCTTTACCGATGGATGAGGCGAGGGCGGAGGTGTTGCTGGATTTGGGTGGGCGGAGTTGGTTGGAGTGGAATGCCGCATTTAGCCGGGAGTACGTGGGGGATTTTCCCACGGAGATGACCAAGCATTTTTTTGCCTCGTTTTGTCAAGGAGCTAAATGTAATTTGCATGTGGCGGCAAAAGGGGAGAATACGCATCACGTGATAGAAGCTATTTTTAAAGCGTTTGCCCGTAGTTTGAGGATGGCTGTCCGGCAAGAGGCCGGAGGAAGGATTCCGTCGACGAAGGGGAGAATGGATTAATTTTAGATTTGGTGATTTTAGATTTTAGATTGAACCCCCTCTAACTCCCCCTTGGAAAGGGGGAGGACACGCTGCATTGTTGCATCGCGGCGCATTCTCGCATTAGGCTCTCCCCCTGTGTAAGGGGGAGTCAGAGGGGGTAGTTTGAAAAGAATAGGATTATGATATTTTTTTATTGAAATGAGTAAAATAGTAATTATAGAGTACGGGGCGGGAAATTTGTTTTCGGTAAAGGTTGCGATAGAGAGGTTGGGCTATGAGGTTGTTTGTAGCGCTGATCCTCGGGTGGTAAGGGAAGCTGATAAGGTGATCTTTCCGGGAGTGGGGCAAGCTGCAGCAGCCATGCGGCAACTAAGGGAAAGCGGGATGGATCGGGTGATTCCGGAATTGAAGGTTCCCGTGTTGGGGATATGTTTGGGAATGCAGTTGATGTGTGCTTATTCGGAAGAGGGGGATACGGAAGGATTAGGGATATTCCCGATGCGGGTGAAAGAATTCGGGCGATGCAGTAAAGTACCTCATATGGGGTGGAATGGAATTCGGAGATTGAGGTCCGGGTTGTTTGACGGGGTTGTCGAGGGGGATATGGTGTATTTCGTGCATTCGTATTGTGTGCCTGTTGGTGAGTATACCATTGCCACGTGTGATTATCAGATGGCTTTTTCTGCGGCGATTCGTAAAGATAATTTTTGGGGATGCCAGTTTCATCCGGAGAAATCGGCCGGGGTTGGGGAAAAGATGATTGAAAACTTTTTAAAAATGTAAAAGAAATGAAGATAACGGTTATTCCGGCAATAGATGTTATAGGGGGCAAATGCGTGAGGCTTACCCGGGGAAATTACGATGAGTGTAAAACTTATTATGATGATCCGGTGGAGGCTGCCCGACGTTTCGAAGATATGGGAATGAAGCGTTTGCATCTTGTGGATTTAGATGGGGCTAGGGAGTCTCGGGTGATAAATTGGCGGGTGCTGGAACGAATTTGTGTGGCGACTCGTTTGGAGGTCGATTTTAGCGGGGGTATCAAGAGTGACGAGGATATTTGTCGAGTGTTTGATGCGGGGGCCTCATTTGTTTGCATCGGGAGTATGGCCCAGCAAAATAGGGAAAAAACACGGGAGTGGCTGGAAAGATACGGGATCGGACGGGTTATTATCGGGGCAGATGTAAGAGACGGGCATGTGTGTGTGCAGGGGTGGAAAGTGGAGACGGAGACAACGATATATGAGTTAATAGAGGCTTATATGCCTGTGTTGAAGAACGTGATGTGTACGGATATTACCCGGGATGGAATGCTGGGGGGAGTCTCTTTGGAGTTGTATCGTGAGTTGGTGGCTCGTTATCCGGATATTACGTTTATCGCATCCGGGGGAGTTGGTGGGATGGAGGATATTCAAGCGTTGGAGAATGTGGGGATTTCTTCCGTGATCGTGGGGAAGGCGTTTTATGAGAATTTAGAATTTAAAATTTAGAATGGATAGAGCTAATTAATTTACGATTTATGAATTACGATTGAGAAGGGTGGATTTTGTGGGTGGAAATCTAAAATCTAAAATTTAAAATTAATAAGGATGGTTTTAGCAAAAAGAATTATTCCATGTTTGGATGTGAAGGCGGGGAGGACGGTGAAAGGGGTAAATTTTGAGAATCTGAGGGATGCTGGGGATATTGTGGAGTTGGCCGGTCGATATTCAGAAGAAGGGGCGGATGAGTTGGTGTTTTTGGACATCACGGCAAGCTTCGATCACCGGGGTACACGCTTGGAGTGGGTGGAACGGGTGGCCCGACAAGTGCGGATTCCTTTTACCGTGGGTGGTGGTATTTCATCGGAACGGGATGTGGAGGCTCTTTTGAAAAAGGGTGCAGATAAAGTGTCTGTAAATTCCAGTGTTTTGAAAGACCCGGGTTTGATAGATCGGTTGGCAGCGGCATTTGGTAAACAATGTGTTGTCGTGGCGGTGGATGCTCGTCGAGATGGTGAAGAGTGGCGAGTGTACAGTCATGGGGGACGGGTGGCTACCGATCGGGAACTTTTTTCATGGGTGAAGGAGGCGGAAGAAAGAGGGGCCGGGGAGATCTTGTTTACCTCGATGGATCATGATGGAACACATCAAGGATTTGCTTGTGAGGCAACCGGACGAGTGGCGGATTTGGTTAATATTCCGGTCATTGCATCCGGTGGAGCGGGGTGTCCGGATGATTTTTATGAGGCTTTGACCCGGGGAAAAGCGGATGCCGTGTTGGCTGCCGGAGTTTTTCATTTTGGGCAGATTCGGATTCCGGAGTTGAAATGTTTTTTGAAAGGAAAAGGTATTGTGGTTCGATAAAATATTTAATGAAATGGTAAATATTACAGAATTGAAATTTGATGCGGCCGGGTTAATTCCGGCAATCGTACAGGATGCAGATACGCGAGTGGTGTTAATGCAAGGGTATATGAATCGGGAATCTCTTGTCGAGACGGAGCGTTCCGGGAAAGTATGTTTTTTTAGTCGTTCCCGGCAGCGGTTGTGGACAAAAGGAGAGGAGAGTGGGCACTTTTTACGGGTGAAGGAGGTTCTGGTAGATTGTGATCGGGATTCGTTATTGGTGAAGGTGAATCCCGTGGGACCGACTTGTCACACGGGACAAGATACGTGCTGGGGAGAAAAGAACGTGAATAAGGATTTCTTGTTTTACTTGCAGCGATATTTGGAAAAACGAAAAGACGAGTCTCTGGAAATATCCTATACGGCCCGCCTGATTGGAAAGGGAATTAACAAGGTGGCCCAAAAGGTGGGAGAGGAGGCCGTGGAATTGGTTATCGAAGCCAAAGATGATAATGAAGAATTATTTTTAAATGAGGCAGCCGATTTGATGTACCACTATATCGTATTGTTAATCGCGAAGGGATATGGCTTGGAGGACGTGGTGAGGGTGCTGGAGGGGAGACATGGGAAAGATAAAAGTTAAAAACTAAAAGCTAAAAGTTAAAAGATAGAGGATAAATGGAGGCTGTGGAATGTGAGAGAAAATTATTAAGTCATTTAATTTAAAATCTAAAATTTAGAAGGGCTTTTGCCCTTCTAGAGTTTTATGCGGATTTGGAAGGAGAGGTCGAATAGTTTGTTGTCGTTGACTTGGGTTAGAGAGGAGCTAATGGTTGATTTGTCGGGGTAGTAGGTGAGACCGGCTTTTAGATAGAGGGTGATGAGAGAGAAGGGTTTCCAGTTGAGATTGAGGTAGGAGCGGAAGCCCCGATCGTACAAGGCGGGAAAGGAGTAACCGTAGAGAACGTTGTTTTCGTAGGCGTATATTCTGGTGTTGTAGCTGTCCGTGTCGAAGTAAGCGAATCGGAATTGGACTTTTAGGCTGGTTTGGAGGGATGAGTACATAATGTCTTGATAGAACAGGTAACCACCTTCGTGTTTTTCTTTTTTTACGTAACGAGTGTAACTGGTTCGGGTACGGGATTTTAATTGCTCGCAGATGGAGTAGGTAAATTGGAGCCTGTATTCCTGTTTTACACGGGAGACGGATTGAAGGGATTCTCCTGTTTTATCGTCTTCCGGTTTGTCTTCGTGTTTGAAACGAAACGAACAATCCCAGCGAGAGCGGTTGAACGTGACATCTCCCACGATCTCTTGGCCTTTGCCGGGGATGGTTGCTTGATAACGGGGCGAGAAAAAACGGAACCGATCATAATAAACATTAATTTTTAGATTGCGGAAAGGGGTACTTTCGAGACCTAGGTATAATCCTTCTTCGTTTGTCGTGTTGGAGTATTCGGCAAAACCGCTATTGTAGTGAGAGTGATAGCCTTTATCGTAGTGGCGATAGAGGGCACATAGGGCGAGTCGAGGAATCCCGCTGTAGCGTAAACCGTTGATGGTTGCCCATGTCCCGTTGCCACTACGTGCTGTTTCCCCGAACAGGTAGAAATGGTAGCCTCCGGTTTTGTAGTCAATGCTTACGAGAGTGCGTTGATTACCCGTTTCGTTGTATTGTTGGTAGGAGGCTTTGCCAATGGTTAGGGGCGGCGAAAAGTTATAATGTAATAATTGAATACCGATGCGAAAGTAACGGTGATTTAGACGGGTTGATAGGCCTGTCGTGAATTCTTTTAAGATGTGTTTTTTCTCGCATTCTGAGGAATTCCGATGATAACCTGTTTGGTAAAGGGAGGCGGTTTGCACGGCTTCCGGAGTAAGGGTATCAAGATCAGCGAGATTACCGTCCGTTTTCTTGTAAGAAACGAAAATTTCGGTGGTAACCGTGCGTGTCGGGTGCAGACTGGCGGCTATACCTCGTAGGTAGCGGTTTTCATCGGTAGAGGTGTAGGGGGCAATGCCGTTTCCTGATTTCTCGTTACTAAGAGTGGAGGTCGATTTCCCGGAAGAGTAACCGCTCCATGCCAGTAATCCCTGTCCCCATTGCAATTTATAGTCACCGATAATTATCCGGTGGATAATTTTTTCCGGGGTGTAGCATACGTGGACGGAAAGAAAGTCAAACCCTGTTTTCTGGTTTTTCGTGAAATAATTTTCTCCCGGGTCGTTTTCTAACGTGAGGCCCCCTTGCCAGCGTTGCTGGTTTGATATTTTGTATTTTAGTAATGTACCTACGGGTGGTCCTTGAAAGCGGCTTTGTTTTTTGGTGATATAGTCCTTTTCGTACAAAAAGGCTTTCCGGCTGTACTTTTTGTAACCGGCTTGTTTCGGGCGGGTCATTTTTAAGCGAGCGAGGATTTCTTGCGAAAGGTAATAACGGGATTGCTTTTCGGGTGTGTACGTTCCGATGCGTATAAATGGTTTGATGTTGGATAAATCCTGTTGACTGATTCCGGTGATGAGTAGAAGTTCGTTCGGGTGAGTAAAAGCCCCGTGTTTTTTACGGAAATCCAGTAAGTTGTCTATCTGCGCGTCGGAAAGGAAAAATAACATTTTCAAGCTATCGAATCCGGCTGAATTGAGGTTTATCGGTTGTACGGAGAGGTGGATCAGAGAGTTGATCATGTCCTCGTAATAATCTTCCGATGATTCTATGTCGTTTGTTTCCAATAGTTTTTCAATATCCGGTACGCTCTGTGAGTACACGGAGCAAGGGATAATAAAAAGTAAAATAACGACATGTATAATTTGTCGCATGATATAAATGTTTTCGTCAACGGAAATTGATTGCGTGAACAAATACACGTAAATAGCCGATGTTTCAAAGGTAGGAAATGTTTTGGATATTTTTCTAAAAATCTTGTTTTTTAGTTATGGCGGGTCAATATAGTTAAAACAGGAATTTTGTAAGTTATGATTTGTAGTTTCTGATCGAGAGATAAACTGTTTCGATAGTAAATAAAGAATTCCCCTAAAATGAACTTTTAGGGGAATTCTTATATTGATTCTTTCCGGGGGAATTAATTCGTCTTGTAATCGTATTTTACTTTTGCCAGTTCGTTGTTGGCATCAACGATTTTCTTTTTCAAAGATTCTTTGAAGTCTACAATCTTGGTTTTTAATGTGTTGTCGCCAATAGCCAAAATTTGTGCAGCCAGAATACCGGCATTCATGGCCCCGTTGATGGCGGTGGTGGCAACCGGGATGCCCGGAGGCATTTGGGCGATGGCTAAAAGAGCGTCCATCCCGTCAAGAGAAGCGTTGATGGGAACACCGATCACGGGAATTGGTGTCATGGCAGCGATTACACCCGGTAGGTGTGCGGCCATTCCGGCTCCGGCGATGATAACTTCAATACCTCGTTTCTGTGCGTTTTTGGCAAAAGACTCCACTTCTGCCGGTGTGCGGTGAGCGGAGAGGGCATTGATTTCGAAAGGTATGCAAAAATCGTTTAACACTTTTGCGGCTTTTTCCATGACGGGCAGGTCTGACGTGCTACCCATGATAATACTTACTTTTGGATCCATATTTTTACCGGATTTTAAATTCAAAGTTGTACTTTTGCGCAAAGTTAAATAAAAAAATGGATTAGAGAGACGATAGGTCTATCATTCAAAAGAGAAATATGCACAGGATGAAAAGAATCAAATTGCATGATCGGAGTTTCCGACTGATGATTGAGGCTGACGTGATCGACCGGGAAATAGAGCGGGTTGGAGCCCAGATCAATCGAGAATTGGCGGGTGAACGTCCTTTGTTTCTGGGAGTGTTGAACGGGGCGTTTATGTTCGTGGCTGATTTATTGAAACATATCACGATCGAAGGAGCGGAAATTAGTTTCGTGAAGATTGCTTCTTATGCCGGGTTGTCTTCAACGGGAAAGGTGCAGGACCTGATCGGGTTACGGGAAGATATTGCGGGACGAACCGTTGTGATTTTGGAGGATATGATTGATTCGGGAGAGTCCATTATGCATATGAAAAAAATATTGGAAGAGAAACATCCGAAACAAGTGAAGGTGGCTGCGTTGTTTTACAAACCGAAAGCGTTGAAATACGACCTAACGATTGATTACAAGTGTATTGCTCTGGAGAATGATTTCGTGGTAGGGCACGGGTTGGATTATGACGGATTAGGGCGTAATTATCCGGACCTTTATACAATTGAAAATTGAAAATTGAAAATTGAAAATGACAAACGGATGATGTCGTTTTCTGTTTAAAATTTAAAAATCTATAAATTTAAAATTATTGAGATGGCATCAACGAACTTTGTCGATTACGTGAAAATATTCTGTCGTAGTGGAGCCGGAGGGCCGGGATCTATGCATCTTCATCGGGATAAACGTTCTGCCAAGGGAGGACCTGATGGTGGTAATGGTGGACGCGGAGGACACGTGATATTAAAAGGAAACCGGAATTACTGGACCTTGATTCACTTGAAATTCCAGCGTCACGTGTATGCTGAAGACGGTGAGAGCGGGAGTGGAAATCTATGTACAGGAGCTGACGGGAAAGATGTCATTATAGATGTTCCGCTGGGAACTGTTGCCCGGGATGCGGATACCGGGGAAACGATTTGCGAGATCACGAAAGACGAAGAGCTTTGTGTTGCTGTTCGTGGTGGTCGTGGTGGTTTGGGAAACTGGAATTTCCGTTCGGCCACGAATCAGACGCCTCGTTACGCGCAGCCGGGAGAACCCCGGGTGGAACGGAGTGTCATTCTGGAATTGAAAGTGCTTGCCGATGTCGGTCTAGTAGGTTTCCCGAATGCGGGTAAGTCAACGTTGCTATCCGTTGTTTCTGCGGCAAAACCAGAGATCGCAAACTATCCGTTTACCACGTTGGTTCCGAATTTGGGAATTGTGAATTACAGGGATAACCGTTCTTTTGTGATGGCTGATATTCCCGGAATCATAGAGGGGGCGCATTTGGGAAAAGGTCTGGGGCTGCGTTTCTTGCGACATATTGAACGAAATTCAGTGTTATTGTTCATGGTTCCCTCGGATAGTGAGGATATTCACGGGGAGTATAAAATTTTGTTAAACGAGCTAAAACAGTATAATCCCGAGTTGTTGGATAAAAAACGACTTTTGGCTATCAGTAAATCGGATTTTATTGATAAGGAGCTGATGGCCGAAATGGAGAAAGATTTACCGGATATTCCCTACGTGTTCATTTCTTCCGTAACGGGGAGTGGAATCATGGAATTGAAAGATATGTTGTGGAGGGTATTGAACGAAGAGTAGCGAACGGCTTTTTCTTATTTTATATTTTTTTCAAGTAAACGGGGTAACCGAATATGTTAATCACCGTATATTCATAGGAATTTAAATGAATGACTTATGAATTACGGAATTAGTGTATTGTTTCGATTTATTCCCTTGTTGATGGCGTTGATTTGCTTTTTCTTTGGAGGGTATATCTTTGGTTACGGGAATGATGAAGCACGGTGGGTAGCGGGGCCGGTCGTATTTTCATTAGGCGTACTTTGTATTGCGTTGTTTGCCACGGCAGCTACGATTATTCGGCAATTGATCCACACGTATAATCCTGTTGCGAAATATTTATTACCCGGTATGGGATATTTATTCGCTTTAGGAACGATGCTCTGGGGTATTTATTTGTTCAGTTCTCCTGAACCGCAGAATTTATTTGTCCCAGGACACGTGATCTGTGGTGTGTCGTTGATTGCGGCTTGTATTTCAACGGCGGCAACTTCATCTACTAAATTCACTCTTATTCCGGTGAATTCGCATGGGACAAGTGATAAAATTAATCCTAACGGTTTCTCGGCTACCACGGAAACGGTGTTGATCGGGTTAACCGTTTTGTTCGCCACGGTAGCGTGGGTTTGGGCGATAGTATTGTTGTCTGGCTCCGGGGGTGATCATTTGGTTGCCGGGAGCGTGATGGTCGGGTTGGCTTGTATTTGTACGAGTTTGATCGGGCTGGTTGCAAGTATATCTCGTCAGATCAGGAATGATTATGGTGAGAAAGATCGAAAATATTGGCCAAGACTGGTGTTTTTCATGGGGACGATCTGCATCGTGGGGGGAATTATCGAGCTGTTGGCAGCACCCGTCCCCGTGAATACAACCGGTTTTATTCTTATTGGTTTAGGTCTCGTCTGTTTTAGTATTTCCAGTAAGATTCTGTTATTAGCCAAAGTGTGGCGTCAGGAATGCAAGTTGGCAAATCGTATCCCGTTGATTCCCGTTATGACCGCTTTATTTGCTCTTTTCTTGGGGGCATTTCTTTTCGAGGAAGCATCTGTTGACAACGCTTTTTTTGTTCCCTCTAGGGTATTGATCGGATTAGGAGGAATTTGTTTTTCACTTTTCTCTATCGTTAGTATTTTGGAAAGCGGGACTTCAGGCAAATAATATCCTTTTGGAGGTTTTGATTTGAGTTTATATTTCCGAGTCGCGGAAACTCTTTTGAGAGAGTTTTCGCGACTCTTTGTTTGTGGTTGATCGAATCGGGTCGGGAATGTTGTCTGAATGGTTATTTCCATGGACGAATGAAGTTAATAAAACTGGGATTCCTTTTAAAAAGTGGTAGAATTCGTTATTTTCGCCTCCGAAATAAAAGAATAAAGTCATGGCTAAAAAAGAGAAGGTACAGGAGATGTTTAACGGGATCGCACCGAAGTACGATTTGTTGAATCATCTGTTGTCAATGGGTATAGATAAAAGCTGGCGTAAGAAGGCAATGAAAGTTGTCGGTGCGGGGCGAAAGGATTTGGTGTTGGATATTGCTTGCGGGACGGGAGATTTTTCGATCGAAGCGCTGAAACATGGAGTGAAACGAGTGGTTGGGGCCGACATTTCGGAAAATATGTTGGCTGTGGCACGGGAGAAAGCGAAAGCAAAGGGGTTATCTGATCAGCTTGATTTTCAGTTTGGGGATAGTGAGAACCTCACCTTCGACTCGAATACTTTTGATGCTGTGACGGTTGCTTTTGGCGTGCGTAATTTTGAACATCTTGAATTAGGACTGACAGAAATGTGTCGGGTACTGAAACCCGGGGGAAAGTTGGTTATTCTAGAATTTTCGACGCCTGAACATTTCCCGATGAAACAGTTGTATAATTTTTATTTTAAACATATCCTGCCTTTTGTGGGAGGAATGATTTCCGGAAATCGGAAAGCGTATGAATATTTACCTGCGTCCGTGTTTGCATTTCCGCAGGGGAAGAATTTTTTGGATATTATGCGGGGTGCCGGTTACTCGAATGTTTCGCAACAGCGGTTGACTTTTGGAATAGCCAGTTTATATGTAGGAGAGAAATGAAAAGAGACTGAAAAAATCAGTCTCTTTTCATTTTACCATTCAACAGCATCGCGGTTGATCGGCATGGTCATGCATCTTGCTCCACCACCTCCGCGAGGAAGTTCTGACCCCTCGATGGTGATCATGTATTTTTCGTATTTGTTCAGATCGACTTTATTGCTGATTACGTCATTAGCACGAATAATTTCAAATCCGGCATTATTCATGGCTTCAACGGTATAGTTGTTACGTGCGTAACCTAACACTTTACCCGGGGCCACGCAGAAGAAGTTTGCACCGCTATGCCATTGTTCTCTCTCCATGTTCCAAGTTTCATCTTCTCCACCGCAATACACGGGTTCCAAGTCCATACCCAGTTTTTTCAAGGCGTGTAACAATGTTTTTTCCCGACGGATGCTGATTAGTTTTCCGTGTTGAATCTTGATGTGAACTGTCTGGTAATTGCCCGGACTCATGATCAAGGGTTCGTAAACCATACATTTGTCCTTATCCAGGAAGGTGAACACCATATCCAAATGAATGAAGGATTCCGGGGAATGGGGCAGTTCCTGTACAAGAATATGTTGTACCTTGTCTTCGTTTCGGTTGATAAAGTTATACATCAAGGCATCAATAGCGCGGGTTGAAGTGCGCATACCGTTACCGATAACTAATATATCATCCCGTGCAATCTGTACATCACCACCTTCGATGGTTAATTTACGAAGGGGATCGGGTGTCGTGGCCAGATTCAATGTCTTGGTGTTAAATCCGGGTGTAAAGTCGAAAATAGATTGCATGATGATTGCCTCGCGATCACGAACAGCGTTAGCCATCCTGCCAATAAGTACTTCGTTGTACATACTCATGGAGGCGTCGCGGGTGAAGAAGAAATTATGTAGCGGGCGCAAGTCGTACCAATCTTTATTCAAGAATTTGGTCAACGTGTCGCGTTTCATTTCAACCCCTTCGATCAGCAGACGGGCCAAGTCTTCTGCATCTTCATCCAACAATTGATCTTTAATTGATCCTTTGGGAGTTACCTCGGCAATAAAAGGTTCTATTTTTTCGATGCGATTCAACACTTCCAGTTTGATGGCATCGTCTTTTAAAATGTTTGTCAGGAGATCTTTGACCTGGTAGGTTTTCGTGATTTTACCTAAAACCTCACTGAGTTGCTTATATTCTTTTCGTGCGATTGATAAATTTAGAATATCGCTATAGAGCGCCCTTTCAGCGTTCTCGGGAGTCATGTTTTCTACCTCCTCGCCTGGTGTATGGAGTATTACCCCATTCAGTTTTCCGATTTCGGATTGAACATTTACCTCTACAATCTTAGACATATATGTGTTTTTTTGATTACATGGCAAAATTACGATATAAAGGTTGATAAACCTTATAAATCACCACTATAATTATGCAAAAGATGAAAATAAATATGCATTATTTAAAAGGAGAAAGGGATATATTACATATCCCTTTCTATATCTCGAAGAGTTGTCCGGCCTCTCCGAGCTGGTTGCATCTTAAATATTTTGAGTATACAATTTGAAGTTTTCCATCACTTTTGAAATAACTTGTATACATTAGTTCCAATAGAG
Organism: Butyricimonas sp.; assembly: GCA_019423345.1. Lineage (GTDB taxonomy): Bacteria > Bacteroidota > Bacteroidia > Bacteroidales > Marinifilaceae > Butyricimonas. The sequence goes on from JAHZBN010000002.1 coordinate 60,675, forward strand.
GAGTATTTCACCTAAATATTTTTTGCAAAATTAGAACTTAAAATTGATAATTACAAATAAATGTCGACATAATTGTTGGTGATAGGGACTATTGAGTTAATGCTTTGTTTCATATTTGTAATATTGAAAGCCACCCCAAGATAACCTGGGATGGCTTTTGATAACCCAAACGGAATTTTGCAAATGATGGGTTATTTTTTTATGTGTGAACTTTAGAATCTAAATCCAATTTTTAACATCGGATTGGACAGAAAGTCAAATCCATGAGAATCTGACGATAGAAGTTTCAAACCGACTTGCGGTCGGATGTTATATACGGTGTAATCATAAGCAATCGGTCGAATTTCGATAGAAATAAAAAGTGCTTTGGAGACGAAATAATCGAACCCGGTGACACCGGCAACCCGGTATCCGAAAGCTTCTCCTATAGATTTTCCTAAATAGGATTCGTCATCCGCTTTTGCTTCTTGTTTCCCGTAAGAAAATCCAAATTCACCTCCATAACGGAAAAATAGCTTGTCATATTTGGTTTTCACGTATCTTTCCGCTCCGAGGACGATAGAATACTTTATCTTATCTTTTGACGTTACGAAATTGTAATCTGGAATGTCTCCGGTCTCGAATTTTCCGTCAGTGCTATTGCCGGGTAAAGCTTTGTACTCGGGGTTGTGCTTGAACGAGAATCCTCCCATCGCTTTTAGTGCCCATTTTTTTGCGAACATCCATCTGAATTCGAAATTCAGCGACAACTGTTTATCGAACCAGCTGGTTTGAGGGGCGGAGATATTGTAGGTGCTCAAATCCGGAGCCGGGGCTTCCATACCGACAAAAGAACCTACGCCTAAATTTAAAGAGACGGATTTGTCCCCTTCCTTAGGTGTAAAATCATCTTTTGTTTGTGCGTTGGCAAGCAGTACCGATCCTGTCATGATGATTGCAATTGTCAATACTCTTTTTAGCATATATACAAATTTAGTGAATGTCAGTGAGGATTTCCCCACTGACATTGGGTTTTACTTATTCGGCAAGAGCTGCTTCGGCGGCGTCAATAGCTGCTTGTAAACGGTCAACACGTGCTTGTAATTCGGGTTGGATTTCTTTGAGTTTTGAAATCTCGTTGTTGAGAGCATTAATTTTTGCTTGATATCCTTCATTTTGTGCTCTGATGTAAGCCTCTAATTCTTCGTTCTTTTCCTCGTCACTTGCAAGAGCATTGAATTCTTTGATGGATTGCTCTGCTTCAGCGATGGCTTCCTCTGCTGTTTTTATCTCTTCTTTGTAGATTTCTATTTGGTCATCGATGCCTTCGCTGTTTGAACGTAGGAAATCCAACAGTTGATTAATATACTCTATTTGATCGCTTAATTTTTCAACTTCTTCTATCAATGTGATGTATGCTGAATTCTTGAAAGTCGCTATTGCTTCTTCTTCTTTCTGTTCTGCCGTCTCGATGTTGGCTACTGCTGCATCCCAATCCGCTTTTGCTTGATTCATTTCGGCTAACAATGTTTCGGTCGTTTGGGCTGCATTGTCAACGATCGTGTTGAATTCCTCTGCTAGTAACGTTACGATTTCTAAGTCATCGATTGCTTTTTGTACTTTTACAACAAGTTCACCTTGATTGATTTCAGAAACAGCGGCAACGGCATCATCGTATGCTTTTTGTGTAGTAGTGACATTTTCTTTTGCTTTTTCGTATGCCGTTTCATTTGCTACAATAGCTTTGGTGGCATCAGCGATATCTTTTTTAGCTGTAGCTAATGCGGCATCGTTTGCTGTTACGGCATCGCTTGCTTTGGTCAATTCTGCTAAAGCTTTTGCTTCATTTGTCTTGGCAACACCCAATAAAGCTTCTAACTCGGCTTTCTCTGCGGGAGTAAGATCCGGATTTTTCAGTTCGTCGGTATATTGTGCCACCAACGCTTTTTTTGCATCGTAATCTGTTTGGGCTGCTGTCTTTTTATTATTTAAATCGGTTACTTTACCTTCACAAGTAGCCTTGTCTTTTGTCGCTTTGTCAAGTTTCGCTTTTTGTTCTTTGGCTGTTGTTTCAAGTGGCTCCAAAGCTGCTTTTGCATCTGCTGCCGCTTTCTCTAATTTCTTTAAATTTGCTTTTGTATCAGCTAGTGCTTTTTCAGCTTTTTCTTTTGCTGTGGTTGCGGCTTTAATATCGTTTGCTTGTTTTTCTTTTTCTGCATTAATCTTGGTTAGGATTCCTTGTTCAAATTCAGGATATCCCGAGAAAGAGAATGTTTGTTCAGTTCCTTGGCTTGTTGTAACTGTTATATTGAACGGAGCGACCAATTTTTTCGTGGGATTGCTATTGTAAGCCTCTTTTGCTTCATTGTAAGCTTCTTCTTTTTCAGTAGCTTCTTCTTTAGCTGTTGCTACCGCTTTTTTTGCATCATAAATGGCTTTCAATAATTTTTTTGCATCGTCTGCAGTATTGATCATTTCTGCCGTTTTGGAATCAAGTTCTTTGGTAAGTTTTTCAAGCTTTGTTTCAAGGTCCTTGATTTTTTCTTCAATAGCGGTACCTGTCAGCGTTTTTGAGGCTTCCAGTTCTGCAATCAATTCTTTTGTAGAGGTTACTTTTTCTTGATTGGTTTTAATTGTTTCTTGGAAACCAGCGAGGTGGTCTTCGAAATTATCTGAAATACGATTCTTGTACCAATTTATTCTGTCTTCATAATGGGCGATATCGTTTTCATTATTACGAAGTTTCCGCAGGGCTTTCACATAATCTGCATACATTTGTTCCAATTCCGGGCTGAGTTTGCCGGCGATAATGGCAGCGTTTAATTTATTTAAGAAATCTTGTTGCTTGTATGCTTCCTCGGCTTTACGAGTTTCGTATTCGAGTTCATAAATTTTTTGTTGATATTCATTTGCCATTTCAGCAGCTTTTGCTTCATTCTGAATCTTTTCAGCTTCGGCAAGTAGTTTTTTAGCTTCTGCTTCCGTTTTGGCTGCATTGGCTTCTGCAATCAAACGTTCAATTTCAAGGCGGGCGGCTTCGTTTTTAGCTTCATTTTCTACTTTCAACTTTTCAATTTCTGCCAGTAATTTTTGAGTCTCACCTTGGGCTTTCAACATTTCGGCTTGAGCCTTCAGCCATTCCGTTTTTGCGGTACGGATTTGTTCAACTGTAGCAGATTCTTTGTCATCCACGCAGGATGACAATAAGGCGACAGTTATTAACACAAATAATAAACTTATTTTTCTCATAACACCTTGTTTTTTAATTAAACATTTAATAATTCAATAATTTATTTAATACATTTACAAACGCCTTGTTGTATTTTTGTTTACAAAAGTATAGTATAAAATTTACATGTGCAAATAATATTCAACATTTTTGTGGTTATATATTACCATATATTAAAACTTTTCTCATGATAATTCTCGTAATTTTGAACTATGAAATTGGATATAGGAGAGATAATAAGGCAAGAGTTCGAGAAAAGTGGTTTGAGTGCCAGCCAGTTCGCTCGTATGATCAACAAAGAAAGGACGTTGGTATATCATCTTTTCAAGCGTCAATCTATTGATACAGATTTGTTGTATCAGATTTGCATGGTGTTGAATGTGGACTTGTTTAGTCTGTTCTCGGAGAAATTGAGAGAAGAAAATGATATTATTGGGGCATGTCATTCCCAAAAAACAGAGAGAGTATCGTCCAAACGGAAAATTATGCTGGAGGTAGAATTGGATGATGAAGAGTATCAAAAAATGATCCAAAAAGCATTAAACATATAGCCCTTCAATTATTCTTAATTCCGGAATTCGATACAAACAATTGTTTCCACGCTCATAGGTAGTCGGGGAAATAGTGATTTGTCCCAGTAAAGTGGGCATTCAAATGAAATTTCTATCTGATGGGGTTATTATCCTGTTTTCAAATTGTTATGATAGACTTACTCGGATGTTAATAATTACTATTGTAATCTAATATATTGCTATTTTAATAGGAGCGGAATAGGGGAGAAATGGGAGTGGAATGGGAGCGGCTCGCAATATGATAACAAGATAATACTGTTTTGATAATGTTATTTTACATTGTTTTGCATTAAATTTTTGTAGAACATTCCTAAATCCGTGAGTGTTGAAACACGAATTTAGGGTATTCTTGAACAATTTTCGTTTTGTTGGTTACCCTCATTTTCGAGAATATCAAGGATGCGGATTTATCCGGAATATAACTGCGTGTGGTTTATATATCCAGTTTCACCACGGTAATTCCCGAGCCTCCCATTTGTACGTGTTCATCCCCGCAGGAACCCACGATCGGATTGGTCTTTAAAAAATCCCGTATGATTTGCCGGAGGGCTCCTGTACCTGTGCCATGCAAGATGCGTAGGTCTTTCATGTTTAGCATAACGGCATTGTCAATGAATTCCGATACTTTCATGAGCGCCTCGTCTCCCCGTAGTCCTCGTACGTCGATCTCCGGTTTGAAATCCATGCGTTTCTGGCTGATGTTTTCCAGGTAATTGGAAGAGGGGCGTGGCGTCCTGTTTTGCGTGATTTTCTTGGCTGCACTGTTCGATATTTTCGAGAGGCGTTCCACTTTCACGGTAGTCATGAGACCGCCGAGAGCGATAACCGCGTTTTTCTCGTTAATTTCGATAATTTCACCTACGGCTTTATTATCCAGTTGCACGAGATCTCCTTTGCTGAAAGTCGGTGCTTGTTCCTGTTGTGCGGTTTCTTCCGGGGAAGAAGCTTGTGGACGTTTCCCTTTCTCCTTCTGTTTTTTTTCCCGGTTTTTTAGTTTTTCGATTTTTCTTTTCAGCCGTTCTTCCTCTTCTTCTTCGCTGGCTAACAGCTGGCGTTTCTCTTCCTCGAATGCTTGTCGGGCCAGTCGGGTTTGTTCCTTTTCGGCTTGACTTTCTTTGATTTGTCGGATGGTGTTTTCGATTGTCTTGTTGGCCCCGGAGATGAGTTCTCTGGCTTTCTCCTGAGCCTCTTGGATGATCGTTTTCCTAAGTTTGGAAGCATCATCCAACTCTTTTTTATAACGTTCTAGCACTTCTTCCAGGCGTTTTTCATTTTCATGAATGCGTTTCCGTTTTTCTTCCCAGTAACGTTTATCCTGTAGAATTTCTTTCAAGTGCTTGTCGAAATTTACCCGGTCTTCACCGATCTTGCTGGCGGCATCGTCCAAAATCTCTTTGGGTAACCCGATTTTCTTGGCGATTTCGAAGGCAAAAGACGAACCCGGTTTCCCGATTTCCAGTTGGAAAAGCGGTAACATCCGGTGGCTGTCATAGAGCATAGCCCCGTTTGCAATTCCGGGAGCTGAAGAGGCAAAATGTTTTAAGTTGGTGTAATGTGTCGTGATGACACCTCTCGTTTGGTTGTTATTTAAAGCATTTAAAATGGCTTCAGCTATTGCACCTCCCAGCATGGGTTCGGTTCCCGTACCAAACTCGTCGATCAGGATAAGGGTGTCCTGCGAGGCGTAACGGATGAAATTCTTCATGTTTACCAGATGCGAGCTGTATGTACTCAAATCATTTTCAAGAGACTGTTCGTCTCCCATGTCGATGAGTATTTTGTGGAATATCCCGAATTTACTGGATTCTTCCACGGGTACGGGTATACCGCATTGGAACATATATTGTAATAAACCGGCTGTTTGCAGGCAGACGGATTTACCACCTGCGTTAGGACCGGAAATCAGGATAATCCGCTGGTCTTCGTTTATCTCAATATCCAGAGGAACCACTTCTTTCCCGTTTGCCTTTAAGCTTAGGTATAGTAGGGGATGCTTTGCCCTGTACCATAGCATGGAGGGGGTGTCTTCAAAGAGAGGCACAATGGCATTTACCCGGATGGCAAAGAGTGCTTTTGCCCGCACGAAATCTACGAATGCCATGAAATCATAGGCTGGAATCAGGTCATATATATAAGGACGCAAATCGTCGGCGAATTGTCGGAGAATACGTGTGATTTCCCGTTTTTCTTCCAATTGTAGTTCCCGAATTTCATTGTTCGTTTCGATGATTTCCGCGGGTTCGATATAAGAGGTTTTTCCGGTGGTGGATTCATCATGCACGATACCGTTTAATTTCCGCTTGAAAGCCGCGGGTACAGGTATCACCATTCTACCATCCCGGATGGCGATGTTACTGTCCTTGTCGGCCCATCCTTCTTCCTGTGCTTTTTGCAACAAGGCTTGCATACGCCGGGAGATTCCGGATTGCTTTTTAGCAATGCTATGACGAATGTTGCCTAAAGCGGGTGAGGCGGTGTCCTTGATTGTCCCGAATTTTGAAACGATCGAGTCCAAGCGTTGCAGGATATAGGGGAATACCCGTACGTCCCCGGCCCGGGCTACCAGATGAGGGTAAACTTCTTGTTTGGTGTTGAAGAAACGCATGATGGCGTTCAGCGACTCCAGTGAATTTTTTAAAACAACCAGTTCATTTACTTCTAGGAATAATCCCTCTACTTTTATACGCAACAAGAAGGGGCGGGCATCATGGTAATAGGAGACCGGAAAGTTCTCTTCCTCTTGACAGATTCGCATGAATTCGGAGGTCTCGGTCAAAGAGGTTTCAATCCATCCGGCGTCGGTGGAGAACTTGATGTCGCTGACCAGTTCTCGGCCCATGTCGCTCAGGCAGTTATTGCTGATAAGTTGTCTTATTTTGTCGAATTTTATTTTAGATTCAAAATTTTCGGGGTAAATCATGTTGAATTGAAAATTGAAAGTACAAAATTGAAAATTACTTGTTCGAAATCATGAACTTGTGTGTCGTTCTCTGGTCTGTTTTGATGAGGACGTAATCATCCGGCTTGATCTTGTCCGCATGTTTCGGGAGATACCGAATGATGAGATTACCCATCATTTCCTTGCCTAATGTGAGGGGGATACAATCCACTTCCAGGTAGTCGGGTTTGAAAATCGACAGGATCGATATGTTCTTTTTGCCCGTGTTGATCATGTTTATGATCTGGTGTTTCGTCTCTGCCTGTTTTAAGCGGATCGTGTCCGTGGTGAAACGCAAGTTACCCACCACGATGGGGTAGGTTGTTGGGATGTCAACCGATTTCGTGATGACTTCTCCTTCTAAACGCAATACGATGTTCGGGGGAGTGGCGTTCGTGTACACGATAATTTTTTTCGAGAACACGCCGGGGCGGTCTTTCGGGTTGAACGTGACGGTAACGACACCGCTGTCTCCGGGAGGAATGGGTTTCCTGTTCCATTTGGGAGTGGTGCAACCACACGTGGTTTCTATAAATTTTATCAACAGGGGAGCTTTCCCTTTGTTTGTAAATTTAAATTCGTGAGTTACTTTTCCCCCGTTTTCTTGCACGAGTCCCATGTTGAACGTGGTCTTTTCGAATGCGATCTTGGCCCGCTGGCCCAATGATAGTGTTGGGATTAAAAGTAATATTGAATATATAAGTATCTTCATCTGTATTTCTTTTCGTGTGTGTAAATTGAAATACAAAAATACAAAAAGGGTTGGAAAAGATTGGTTTATGTCGGAATAAAACGTATCTTTGCGGCGTTAAAATTAATATTAAATCTAAAAGACTGTACATCATGTATTTGACATCAGAAAAGAAAGAAGAACTTTTTTCACAGTACGGGAAGTCTAATAAAGATACCGGCTCTGTTGAGTCACAAGTAGCTTTATTTTCCTACCGTATCGCTCATTTAACTGAGCACTTGAAGAAAAACCACAAAGATTTCGCTACTCAAAGATCTTTGATTAAATTGGTTGGAAAACGTAGAGCGTTGCTTGATTACATGAAGAAGAGAGATATCGAGAGATATCGTGCTATCGTTAAAGCATTGAATTTACGTAAATAATTACATAAAAACGACCCGGGTCGTCCGGGTCGTTTTACTTTATAATCCTCCCCTCCTCCTCCTTTTATCTAAAAAGAATTCCGTTAAAATGTTTAGTATTTTAACAGTTTTATTATTTCTATGAACATTATTGAAAAAAGCATTACCCTGAAAGATGGTCGGGTAATAACATTGGAAACCGGGAAGTTAGCCAAACAAGCAGACGGTGCTGTCATGCTGAAAATGGGTAACACGATGTTGTTGGCTACGGTTTGTTCCGCACAAGAGGCTGGTCCGGACGTGGACTTCATGCCTTTGTCGGTAGATTATAAAGAAAAATTTTCAGCCGTGGGACGTTTCCCCGGAGGTTTCACCCGTAGAGAGGGAAGAGCTTCCGATTACGAGATTTTGGTATCCCGTCTGATCGACCGTGCTTTGAGACCTTTGTTTCCGGATGATTATCATGCTGAAACTTTTGTGCAGGTAACGTTGTACTCTGGTGATGAAGAGTCTATGCCGGATTGTTTGGCCGGATTGGCTGCCTCGGCAGCTATCGCTGTGAGTGATATTCCTTTTCACGGTCCTATTTCTGAGGTACGTGTAGCTCGTGTGAACGGGGAGTTGATGATTAACCCGACAAAGAGCGAGTTGGCAACTGCTGACTTGGATATCATGGTTGCAGCGACCTACGAGAATATCATGATGGTTGAGGGTGAGATGAATGAGGTTTCTGAGAAAGAAATGCTCGATGCTATTAAATGTGCTCATGAAGCTATTAAAGATCATTGTTTAGTTCAGATGGAACTGGCAAAGGCCGTGAACAAAGAAAAACGGGCTTATTGTCATGAAGTGAATGATGAAGAGTTACGTAAGGATGTTTGGGCTAAATGTTACGATAAAGCGTATGCTGTTGCTCGTCAATGTAACGCTGATAAGCATTTACGTGAGAAGTTGTTTACCGAAGTGAAAGAAGGATATTTAGAATCACTTCCGGAAGAAGAGAGAGACGAGAAGAAAAATATGGTTTCCCGTTATTACCATGACGTGGAGAAAGAGGCCGTGCGGAGAATGATTTTGGATGAGGGGTTACGTCTGGACGGACGAACGACCGAACAGATTCGCCCGATTTGGTGTGAAGCCGGGCCTCTTCCGGGACCTCATGGTTCTTCTATTTTTACCCGCGGTGAAACACAGTCATTGTCCACGGTAACTTTAGGAACCAAACTGGATGAAAAGATTATAGATGAGGCTACTGAACAAGGAAAAGAAAAATTCCTGTTGCATTATAACTTCCCGCCGTTCTCAACGGGAGAGGCAAAAGCCAGTCGCGGTGTAGGTCGTCGTGAAATTGGTCATGGAAACTTGGCTCATCGTGCCTTAAAACGTATGTTGCCGGACAACTATCCTTACACGGTACGTGTTGTTTCTGATATTTTGGAATCTAACGGTTCATCTTCCATGGCAACGGTATGCGCCGGAACTTTGGCTTTGATGGATGCCGGTATTCCGATCAAAAAACCGGTAACGGGTATCGCTATGGGATTGATCACCGATAACGAGAAATATGCCGTGTTGTCAGACATCTTGGGTGACGAGGATCACTTGGGAGATATGGACTTCAAGGTAACCGGAACGGTAGACGGTATCACCGCAACCCAGATGGATATTAAAGTAGACGGTCTTCCTTACGAGATTCTGGAGAAAGCTTTGGATCAAGCCCGGAGAGGTCGTTTGCATATCATGAATATTATCAAGGAAACTTTACCTGAACCTCGTCCTGATTTGAAACCGCACGCGCCGCGTATGGTTACTCTTACGGTGGATAAGGATCAGATCGGTGCGATCATTGGCCCCGGTGGAAAGATTATTCAGGATATTCAGGAGAAATCCGGAGCGGTTATCGTTATCGAGGAAGTGGGTAATCAGGGAATCGTGGATATCGCCGCAACCAATAAAGAGGCTATTGATATCGCCGTTGCCCGTATCAAGGCTATTGCCTGCAAACCTGAAGTCGGGGAAATTTACGAGGGTGTTGTAAAGACAATCACCGCTTTCGGTGCTTTCGTGGAATTCCTGCCGGGTAAAGACGGTTTGTTACACGTGTCAGAGATTGATCACAAGCGCGTGGAAAAAGTAGAGGATGTATTGAAAGAGGGTGATAAGGTACGTGTGAAATTGATCGATATTGATCCGAAAACCGGAAAATTCAAACTTTCCCGTAAGGTGTTGTTGCCTAAACCGGAAGGTATGGAGCAAAATGATCGTCAAAATCGCGGCGAGCGCCAAGATAGAGGCGAACGTCAAGATCGCGGACCCAGACAAGATCGTGGAGATCGTCCTCATCGTGACAGGGGGCCGAGACCGGAAAGAAAAGAAAATCAAGAATAAAGTAAAAGAGGGCAATGCCCTCTTTTTTTGTTTATAACATGATTTTTTTCGTTATCTTTGTCCATAGTATGAAATGAAATGAACTATGGAAAACAGATTAAATGTAGGAATCACGCATGGGGATGTAAACGGAATATCTTATGAGTTGATCATAAAATTGTTGGCAGAGAATCGAATTTGTGAGTTGTGTGTTCCTATCCTATACGGGTCGCCTAAAGTGGCAGCCTACTACCGGAAGGTATTAAATATTGAAAACTTCAGTTTAAATACGATTCGTGAGCCGGGTGAAGCCAACGGGAAACGATCCAATATCATCAATTGCGTGGATGATAACGTGAAGGTTGATCTTGGAAAAGAGACACCCAAATCAGATCAGGCTACCATGATAGCCTTGAAATATGCCTTGGATCAGTTGGATCGGGACGAGATTGATGTGTTGACGCTGGCTCCCCAGGGACCGAATGCATTCTTTACGGAAGAGGCCGGGTCTTTGGTGGAATATTTGGGTAAGCGTTATAATACCACGGATATTATGTCCATCTTGGTGAGCGAAAAGATGAAGATGGGTTTCGTGACCGAACAGGTTAAATTGAGGGATGTGCCGCATCAGGTTACACAAAAGAATATTTTCAAGAAGTTAACCTTGCTGGATGATACTTTGCGTCAGGATTTTACTATTTTGAAACCAAAAATCGCTGTTCTGGGATTAAACCCGCAGGTAAATTGCGGTCAGAATGGAGATGAAGAAGTGAATATTATTACTCCGGCGATTGAGCGAGCCCGGGAAGAGGGAATTATGGCCATTGGCCCATTCTCTGCCGAGCGTTTCTTCTCGGAGAGAATGTACGAGAAATTTGACGCTGTTCTTGCCATGTATTACGATCAGGGGGTTGTGGCATTTAAGTCAGTGGATGAAGAAAGTGCCGCTTGTTATATTGCCGGGTTACCTGTGATCTGTTCAATGTCTTTAACCGATCCTCATTATGATATTGTAGGTCAAAATCTGGGTGATGAACAAGGACTTCGTAATGCTCTTTATTTGGCGATGGATGTTTGCGTGCATCGGGAACAAAATATAGAATTGCAGAAAAATCCGCTTCCACATTATGATATTGCCGCAAATAGTAATGAAAGTGATTTGAATGTGGAACAGATAGAAGGGGTAAAAGAAGAACTTGAGGATTAACTTCTTTTTCGTAAAATTAAAAACGGGATTCCTTGTTCGAATCCCGTTTTTGTTTTTAGGCCTCTGCAACCAGTTCGGCTATATCTTTTACCGGGATTTCCGGGGAGGTTTTACCTAATGTCTTTTTGCATAGGGGACAAGCCGTGACAATAACGTCCGGTTGGTATGCCGCGTATGCTTTCACGGTATCACTACTGATTTTCGTTTTTTGTGTGGAATCAATGGCCGTGTTTGCCAAGCTTCCCCCGCAACAGAGTGATTTTTTCCCGTCATAAGCTGTCGGAATCTTTTGACTTACTTGTTTCAGTACACTTTCGGGAGCATCCACCACACCACAGCCTCTTCCCAGTTCACACGGATTGTGGAATACGGTTTTCAAATCAAGCGTGTTGACTTTTAATTTCCCTTCCCGGATCAGCATATCAATGTATTCCGTGTGGTGCATGACTTTTATATTCAACAGGTAATCCTCTTTGAATGTTTTGTAACAGATCGGGCAGGAGGTGACCAGAATGTCTGCTTGTGAGGCATCGATCATTTGCAGGTTTTTGTCCATGATTACTTGTGCTGCTTTCCAGTTCCCGGAAAGAGCTAATGGACGCCCGCAACATACTCCGGCTTGTTCATCGATAAACGTGTAGTCCGCTTTTGCTTTCTCGAAAATCTGTTGCATGGATTTTATAATGCCTGGGGTAAGATGACTCATACATCCGGCAAAATAAGCGACTTTAGCAGGTTTCACTTCCGGTTGGGGCACATAAGCATACGTGTCTTTTGTAATTCTTAATATATCCGGTCTTTTGCTTTGGCGGATGGCATTCAGGTTGATACCCACGGGACAAGAGGCCTCGCAGCGTCCGCACATCAGGCAGTTTTCTGCTTGCCCGGCGTATTCCTCGTGATTACGCAGGCGACGAAGGAAGTAGACGGGTTGTGTATCATTTATATTACATGACGTGTTCAGTTGGCAGGTGTTGATACATATTCCACAACGGGAACAGGAATTAACCTGTATTTCACTGAATCCGTTATATTCCTTGCCTTGTTTTACTCCCCAGTTTTTCAGGAAGATATAGACCATTTCAGTCGGGATATGCATGTACCGGGAAAATGGTAATAGTAGGAAGAATAGGCCAAGCAAGGAGGAGTAAAGCCACCAGGCAGGATAAGATAGACTTTCCAAGGGTAGAAATCCGCTGAAAAAGTCACCGGCGTTGTGCGTGAGGAAACTACCCCCACCATTTAGGCCGCTAGTGAAACTTTCAGCCAGAAAACGTACCGGGAAAATGAGCCAGAGTACGGTTAGTATAAGCAAATCGTAAGCCCGTTGTTTCGTGGTCTTCTTCATGCCGAAAATACGGGAGCAGAAACGTTTGGTGACAGCCAGTAAGATCCCGATTAACAGGAACGTCAGTATCAAGTCCATCAAGAATGCGAAAAACTCGCTGTACGGGAATGTCTCTTTTGCCGGATGGAAATAACGGAAAAAGATAGCGAAATAAGGTGGGTTGAAAGCACTGGTATGATAAACCATAGATTCGATTTTCCCGACAACAATCAACAAGAACCACCCGAAAGCGAAGGTCATGTGCATGTATCCCAACATCGGGTTCGTTTTGAATATATTGTGATGCAACAAACTTTCCCGGAAAATTTCCCAGCCGGAACGAATGGTTTTAAAGCTGAACAAGCCTTTGCGAATTTTTTTACGTTCTTCTTTCGGAAAGCTCTTGATCCACTTGTAGTATCTCACACACAAGTACCCCAGTAGCACGATCAGACCGATCGTGAACGGCAGGACAAAGTGATCGTAATATATTTTGTTCGTGTATTCGTATTGCTGCATAGTAATTGGTTTCAGCTTTTCAATTTTGTTTTTATATAGTTGAGCATTTCTAAAATCATCTTCCGGGTTTCCACGCCTCTCGGACAGACCAACATACATTTCCCGCACAACATACATTTCTGTAATTGCTCTTTCGCCTCTTTATTTTCGCCTCGTTTCATGAGCATTTGTATCTTCCGGATATTAAAGTCCGTGAGATTTCCTGCCGTGCATCCTGCCGTGCATCCGCCACAGCCAATACATAATTTGCTGCTGGGAACGACACGTGCAATATGTTCCGTCATGGATTTGTCGTTCGTATCATAATTGATACTTCGTGTTTCCGATATGCTATAACCCCAAAAATTGATCATCTCTTAATTTTAGATTTTAAATTTTAGATTTTAAATTGAGAGGTTTAGTGATTCCATTCATTCTAAACTCTACATTTTAAATTCTAAATTCTTTTTATGTATTCTATAATGTTCATGGCTGCCGAGCGGGCATCAGCCAGCGTGTCGGTCAGGTTCATCGGGGCACTTCCGCATCCGGCCACGAAAACGCCTTCGACGTTCGTGTTGTTGTTGCGATAGTGCGGGTCTTGGGATTTGATGAAGCCATTGGGAGCCAAGTTCAAGCCTAGCGTGTCTGCCATCTGGCGACTGCCTTCCGAGGATTCCATACCGACCAATAGGATCATCATGTCGAGCGTCATGCGCAAGGGTTTCCCGACAAGCGTGTCTTCAACCTTGATCTGTAATTGCTTGTTGAGATTCTCAGCGGCCTCAGACAATCTGCCTCGCACGAATTTGATATTGTATTTTTCCTGAGCCTCCCGGTACATTTCCTCGTAGCCCGGTCCGAACATACGCATATCCATGTAGAAACAAAAGATTTCCGTGTCGGGTAATAATTCCCGAAGTTCAATGGCTTGCTTTACCCCGGTGATACAACAGAGCTTGGAGCAATGGTAATTACATACCTTTTCGTCACGGGAGCCTACGCAATGGATGATGCCGATACGTTTGGGGGTATTCCCGTTTGCCATCTTGATCGAATGGTTGTAGAACATGTTTTCCAGTTCCACGGAAGTAATCACGTTTTCATATATTCCGTATCCGTATTCTTCCTTGCGGCGGGCGTCGAAAATTTTGAATCCCGTGGAAACTAGCAGGGAGTCACCTTCAAGTAAGCTGCCATCACTGAGAGGTACGAGGAATTTCCCCTCCTTGTTCTTCTCGATCTTCCGGGGTTCCATGCCTAAATGCAACTGAATTTTCGGATGATTCAAATTTTGCTTTAATATGTCGTTGAGGTCCTTGGCGAATTTTCGGTCAGGAAATAATTGATACCAATTATTCAAGTTACCGCCAGTCTCGTTATTTTTCTCGACTAATTCCACGTCGATTCCTTGACTTGCCAGTTGATGTGCGGCTTCGCAGCCTGCCGGGCCCCCTCCGATGATGATGACTTTTGCCATATATTAATTGAAAATTGAAAATTGAAAGTTGAAAATGAATGACTTCATGATTCTTTTTCCAATTTTGTGGTTTAACATTATAATTTTGAGACTCTCAAGTACGTGGGACATTTCGGAGCCCCGATGTCCTCTCCCCGGATGTTTTTGAATTTGGCTTCCGGATCGTACGGGATTCCCATTTTATCCAGCAGGGGTTCCACGGAAACTTGGTGCATCTGCAACCCGATTTCCCACGGGTCATACCCCAGGACAAGTGCCGTGAGTTCCTCGTAAGTCAGCACGGGAATACCGTATCCGTCCTGTCCGTAGGTGGTGCCTTCCATCTCGCTGATCGTGTATTGCCATTTATCCATGAACATGGCGCACCCCGGGCAGTTTGCCACTATAAAGTCGGGTTCGTAAGGTTGCATGGATTCAAATTTCTTTTTAGAGTTGGCCACGGAATATCCCCGGTTGGCCATCACGAGATATTGGCGAAAACCGAAACCGCAACAATGTCTTCTTTCCGGGTAATCGATTACATCGCCGCCCCAGGCATAAATCATACCGGATAACACGGCCGGAAATTCGGCACCTCCGATCCCTTTCGTGGGGAACATTTTCGAGTAGTGGCACCCGATGTGATCCACCCCCCGGAGAGGTCTTCCCGTGTGAATGTCCACCAGCTTGTATTTTGCCTGGGCAGCGATCTCGTTTCTGAACTTATAGATTATGTCTGATGTGTGAGCAAGATTTCTAGGTTTTTTAAATTCCCGTTTGGTGGCTTTCCAAAGGAATTCCCTGATTTTTTCTTCTACTTCCGGGTGATGGTGCCATGTCTCCAGAATCTCGGTATAAATACCGAAAGAAGTGATGCAGGAGGGAGTCATATTTTCGTACCCGGCTTCGGTCATAAGGGCAAAATGTCGGGCGACTACCGTCATGATTGTCTCTGCCGGAACGATGTCCGAGTGATAGCCAATCCCGGTGCAAGTCGTGTGTCGCGGATCATCAATAACATCTTTCGCCAGTTTATTCTTCATAATATCCAGGTAAGCCCATTCCGAACCCGGGAAGAAAGTCTGGCGGATACAACTTCTCGCGTAAAAATAGCGATCATCAGCTATCTCTTTCTGATAATCCTTCCATATCTGTTGTTTACCCTCTAAATTCATCTTTCAATTTTAGATTTCTAATTTTAGATTTCCCCGCACATTCCCATTCTAAATTCTAAACTTTCAATTTTAAATTCTTTTTACTGGTGTTTCCCGCTGTTTTCCATGTATGTTTTCAAGAAATAAGCCTCTTCCAGATCAACTTTTTCCTTGTCGGCCACCTCTCGGGAGCAACTGTCAATCTTTTCCAAAAATTCGGTTCCTCCTGTGACATCAAATATCTTTCGCAATTCATCCATGCTTTCCGAATCTATTTCCCGTAGCGTTCCGGCTCCCGGTTGGCGGTAATTCGAGTGCATACGTTCGTACACGTCATCCAGATGCTCGTATATCCATTCCCACACGGGACCTTGCTCCGGGTGCATTTCCGGTTTCACCAAATCGGGAGTAACGCAATACCCTCTTTTGAGTATGGATTCCCCAACCACATGTTTAAGCGCGTATTGTTGACGTCCTTTTTCCGAATAGACAAAATATCCCAGTTCTTGCGATATTTTTCTTAATGCCATGATCACGAGGCCCGGCGTGTTGCAACGCGGACAACGGGTTTTACAAGACATACATTCCCCGCAGTACCAGATCGTGTCGCTTTTCAATAACTCTTCGATCTCTTCTTCATTCCCCCGTTGCACGGTTTCCACGATCACCCGCGGGTCATAGTTATAGAATTCGGCTGCCGGACAAATTGCCGTGCATATCCCGCAATTCATACAGCTATTCAGCCCTTCGATGAAATGAATATCTTTTTGTAACTTCTTTAAAATCTCTGACATAATTAACTCTATATGAAAAAATTACTCGTCATAATTCTTTTGCATACAAAAGTATATCTTAATATTTTGCAACTAAAGGAGAGAAATGCGTAAAAATGAAAGGGTATTTATACTACCACGGGAACAAGTCCCGTGGTAGTGTTACAAGTTAGCAGGTTACAAGTTGCAGGTTATTTAGACTCAAACTAGATTTTAACTTGTAGCCAGCAAACCTGTAACTTGTAACTTTTTCTTTTCGTAAAGAAAAGGAAAAACCATGAACAAAAGTGTAAAGGGTACTTTAACAGAGGCCAATCTTTTAAAATCGTTTGCCGGGGAATCGCAGGCAAAAAATCGGTATACTTTTTTCTCTGAAGTAGCGAAAAAAGAGGGGTACGAACAGATCGCGGGTATATTCTACGAGACCGCTTTGCAAGAAGAGATGCACGCGAAGCGTTTCTTCAGTCGTTTGGAAGGTGGAATGTTGGAGATCACTGCGGCGTATCCTGCCGGGGTTATTCTGAACACGGCCAGTAATCTGGTTGAGGCTGCGGAAGGTGAATATGACGAGTGGCATCACTTGTACCCGGAATTCGCCAGAGTGGCCGAGGAGGAGGGATTTAAGGATATTTCCGTGATGTACCGTATGATTATCGAGGCGGAAAGAAATCATGAAACAAGGTATCGAAAACTCTTGTCAAACTTGCAGGATGGTATCCTTTTTGAACGTCCAAAAACGGTAAAATGGTATTGTCGCAAATGCGGGTATGTTCACGAAGGTCCTACAGCTCCTAAAGTTTGTCCTGCTTGCCTCCATCCGCAAGGATTTTTTGAATTACTGGTAGAGAATTATTGAGATTCGTATCATGAATACAGGAACCTGAAAATGATAAACTCATTTTCAGGTTCCTGTATAATTCTAATTATTGTTATTTATTAATGAAGACGAGGGGTAAAATAGTAGCAGCAGTAAGAAATAAGTAAAAATTTCGTATATTTGCAGAAATGGAAAACTGAAAATGGTAAAGACACGGGAATATATACTTGGGCGGATTAAAGAGATCCTTCGAACGGTTGCACCGGAAACAAAGGCTATTTTGTACGGTTCGCAAGCTCGTGGAGATGCTCATAAAGATTCGGATTGGGATATATTAATTCTAGTGGATAAATCTCGTCTAGAACCTTCTGATTATGACGATATTGCTTATCCTTTGGTTGAGTTTGGATGGACGATAAATGAATGTATTAGTCCTGTGATGTATACATTGAAAGATTGGTTAAAGTATAGTTTTACCCCATTTTTTCATAATGTTAAAAAAGATGGAATTGAATTATGACGTTGACTTCAGAAGAGATAGATGCTATTATTTTTTATCGTAGACAAAAGTCATACGCAACATTACAGGAAGCTAATGATGCAATGAAGGATGCGCATTGGAATTTGACGATTCAACGTTTGTATTATGCTGTTTATTATATGGCTTCTGCGCTGTTACTTAAAAATAAAATACCAGCTCAATCTCATAATGGTGTTGTAGGACAAATTGGACTACATTTCGTGACTACGGGAAGATTGTCAAAAGAATATGGACGTTTGTATTCTCGTTTACTTCAAAGTAGAATATCTGGTGATTATAATGATTTTTTTGATTTTACAGAAGAAGATGTAAATTCGTTTATGCAGCCAACTAGGGAATTGATTAAAAGATTGGAAGAGTTAATCGAGCAAGATTAGATTTTGTTTATTTTTCTTTTTTGGAATCACTATCGAATTATCATATCTTTGTTTCATTCGAAAATCTATCTGTATAGATATGGTATAGTCTATTTTTTCTTTAAAATTGTGGTGATAAATTAGAATTTGTTATTGAAGGTATATCCATCGTGTCGATGGGGGATGCGGAATGATATATGGCTTGTGGAATCCGGCGTTCTCGTGAAAAAACAGTAGATATGAATACAAATTTTTTCGAGGACTATGAGCGGGAATTACTCGTTGTTAATGTTTTGATGACGAAGGATGCGACGTGTACCTATGTGTTTAACCATCATCGGGATGTGGCTGCCTACAGGACTCATTTGATGATCTTGGAGTTGAAATTGATGAACGAATTGGTGGAGTTTTTTCCTTGTGGCGTGATCGGTAAGGAGTACCGGCAGATGCTAGTACCTCATCTTTTGACGATTAGGAATCAATTTCAACAGAAAAAGAATGGACGAATAACTCGTCCGGATTTGATTTGCAGGAAAAATAATGGCATTTGGGTAATTCCTTCCGATGCACTACAAAAGCGGGTCCTTCCTTTCCTGCAGGTTCAGTGGGAATCGCTTAACCGTATCCGGACATTTATCGGGGAAGACGACTGTTTTCCGGATTACCCGTACCGTTTTGTTGGTAAAACTTCCGAGGTAACACATTTTTGCGTGGCGTTGTGTGCGTGTCGAAAATTGGAAGGGATTTCCGGTAAGATAAATTTGCCTCAATTAGTGAAAGATACTTGCCGTTTACTCAATATAAAAGTACCTGATCGTCCGGATTTGCTGGTAGAACGTGTTTTTAATTGTAAAAATCGTTTTCTGAATTTGGACCGTTTCTGCAGGAAATATAAGGAAGAAGTACAGAAAGGCAATTAGTTAGCGTGGAGTGTGAATGTATCACTTTTTGCATGTAATGTGATTATATTCATGGTGTTGCGTGTTTAATATAAAATGATACAATTTTCCCTTTTCACGGGTTCTATTTTTGGGAATGAAATTATTACTCGAATGTAGAACTTTTAAAAATGAAAAGATGAAAATGTTATCGAATTTGGTAAGCGAGATCGGCGACGTGATTGACTCGCTTACCCTTTCTTCAAAAGAGAAAATGCAATTACGAGCCAATTTGACGGAAGTGCTTTCCCGTTTTGAGGCGGATTTGCAGCGGGAACAATCTTCCGTGATCCGTTCCGAATCACAGGGGAACTGGCTGCAACGTTCGTGGCGTCCGATCGTGATGCTCGTGTTTTCCTCTGTCGTGTTACTGGGGATATTCACCCCACTTCCTTTGCCTGATAATGGTTCCCGTTTCTGGGATCTGTTGGAGATCGGGTTAGGTGGTTATGTTGTCGGTCGGAGCTTCGAATCGGTATCCCAAGGATTAGGTAAAAGAATCAAGAATCTCTTAAAGAAGTGAGTATGGAAGTCGAGAATCACAAATTAGTAGCACCTAACGTGAAACAGATGCATTGTAACAAAAAATCAAGTTTGCTACCCGTCACGGACACCATTGTTATCCACTACACCGGAGGTGGGAATGCCATGTCGTCGGCTCAATTACTGGCGAGGGCAGATACTTCCGTGTCGGCTCATCTCGTGATTGCCCGTTCGGGACAGATCCTACAATTATTACCTTTCAACGTGAAAGCGTGGCACGCCGGGTATAGTTCTTTGGAGGGACGGCAGAACGTGAACAATTTCTCGATCGGGATCGAATTGGATAATGCCGGACCTTTGCATCGTCGGGGACAGGGGTGGTTTACTTGGTTCAACAAACAGATCATGCCTGATGAAGTCTTCACGACTGTTGAAAAGGGACGTGCATCCTATTGGCATTCCTACCCGTCGGTGCAGATCGAGGCATTGGTGGAAGTGTGTCGGGTATTGAAACGGAATTACCCGATCCGGTATATCGTGGGTCATTCTGATATTACCTCTCGTAAACTTGATCCGGGTCCGGCTTTCCCGTGGGAACGGTTTCATGATTTATTGAAAGAATGACCTCGTGTTTGGAGATTCTTGCCTTTGTGTAATACTTGGGTAGGAACGTTCTTGGGTTTGTTTCCCTTTTACATCTGTTCGTTATCCTTTTCGTTAAGGTGTCGTTATCTATTCGTTTCTATGGAAAGCAGCTTTGGCGATAGTATGACGAGGAGATAACGAATAGATGTAAGTTTAATTATTTAGTTGATAATGGTATGAATAAGAAGAATATTATTTCTTTGGAAAATTTTCTGGGGCGAATCGACGATTTGTTATTTTATTGTCGGAATCATCGTCGTTACGTGCGGCGGATCAAACATGATACGAAAAAGAAAAAAGTGGTGAGTCCCCGCCAACAATTGGGGCGAGCTCGTTTCCGGTGTGTCGTGATGTTGTATCGAGCTATTAAAGGTACATTTATGCGGGAAATTTGGCGGGTTTCTCCCCGTCCGGATGGCATGACCGGGTATCATAACTTTATTCGGATGAATTATTCGGCTTTTAATCTGAAAGGGGGTATCCTTGATTTTTCTCGTTTAAAAATGAGTTATGGGGATTTGCGTTTACCGTTGGGCGTGTGTGTGAAAGTGGAAGATAGGAGAGGGATTGTTATCACGTGGAAAACGGGAATGGATGAACTGCAGGGAGAGGGAACCGATCGTTTGTATCTATTCCTGATGTATGATGACGAGACGTTTCGTTTCTCTTTATTCGACCGATTGCCCGATTGCCGGGGAGATGGAGGTGCTATAGTAGAGCTTCCTTTGCAGGAACAAAATCCTGCCCATCTCTTTTATTTCTTTGGCTCGGTGGATTGTACTCATTTTTCGGATTCGGGGTATTTTAGATTAACGTGAGGCTGGATATTTAATTAAGAAATGACCACGGATGAGGGAATAATTGTAATGTTTCTCATCCGTTTTTTTGTGAGTTAAAATTTGTGTATCAATAGGGAAACGAAAGATTTGTCTAGGGGAAAATTAGAATAAAAAGGATTGATTTTGAAATGTTTATTGTGTTAATAAACGATCGATTATTGCGTTGCAAATATACTAATTTTTCATGCTTACAAATGGAATGCAGATATTTTTTTTCTTTTTAACCATCAAGCGGTTGACATATTTGCCCGAAATGAAAAATTATTAAATGTGTTAATATCATCAATCGATCGTTTTTTTAGATCAATATCTAGAATCAGTGTAATCAGATTATTTGCGTGGGGATGATAATTCTTCCCAAAGACAGTTTTTACGTGCTGTACCTGTTTAAGGATGGTGCGTGAGGCACATGGGCATAAAACGTTAAGCCTGATTCTACAGGTTAGTGTGCGAAGCGTATCTATATTAATCGTGATATATTGAATTTTTATTAACCAATCACGAGAATTTCCAGATTTCACAAGCTATAAAATATGTCAGAGGGTACGAGAAAAATGCATTGGTATGCGGCGTACACTAAAATCAATCAGGAATTAACGATTAAAAAGCGATTAGATCACTTGGCGATAGAAAACTATCTAGCCATGCGTGATGAGGTGCGTGAGACTTCTTTCGGGAAGAAAAACGTGCGGGTAATCTTGATCCCTCATTTGATTTTTATTCGGACGGATCAAACAACAGCTTTCTCGTTACTTAATGAACATGGTTTAAACGTCGTTTACCTGAAAGACTTAGAAACTCGTCATTTGCTGATAGTTCCCGATAAGCAAATGCGTGATTTTATGTTCTTGCTTGACTTTTCAGATTCCACCGTGGAGGTGATCAATGAAGAGTTGAAGCGAGGCGATCGGGTAAGGGTAATCAAAGGTCCGCTAATTGGACTTGAAGGAGAATTGCTCCGAATAAAGGGGCATAAACGCGTAATAGTACGCCTGGAAGGGGTCGTTTCTGTGGCAACCTCTTACATTCCGGGTTCATTCCTAGAAAAAATAAAATAGAGATAGTGGCGATGAATCTTAATGATTTGTACAAGAAAGTATCGGCCATCCCGATCGGGGATTTTCCTCCATCCGCGTTGTCCGGCTTATTGCATGGGTATATCTCGGTTTATTCCATCGTGCGAGTAAGCCCGTGGTTGGAAGACGTGTATGGTAGCCAATGGGACATCCATGAACGGATTCGGGAAATAGCAGGGGAGTTAGCGGATTTGATAAAAGATCCCGCTGTTGCATTGGAAGATCGAGTCGGGTATGTTGCCGACTTGATGGAAACTTATTTGACTTATTCCGATATGGATTTCCTAGATATTGCGTTGGATGCGGCTTATGGGATCATATCACCGGAAGGGGGTGATGAGATCGTGTTGCCTTGTCGAACTCCGGAAATGTGTCGGCTGTTGTGTAGCTGTTACTATTTCACGGGAGAGGAAAGGTGTGCAAAGTTGGCTGGAGAAATAATCGAAGGTAAGGAACAACTTTTTGTTACGTTAGGTTATGATTATGACCTTTTAGAGATTGTTCATACGTGGAGATGGAGACGAGTGATCGAATTTTATGAAAATTCAGTTATAGAAGAAAAAAAAATGGGTTTTGACGTGACTGATTTGTTTGATAAAATTTCACAATTATTAATAGACAATTCTGAAAGAGATGATTATATGCTGTTAACAACTGTTTTTGATTTGTTGACAGCGCATGAATGTGTAAAAGAAGGATGTTAACGTTAAACATTATAAGATGAAAGTTTTAGTTACAGGAGGAGCTGGTTTTATTGGTTCAAACTTGTGTGAATATTTGTTAGAGAATGGTCATGACGTGTGTTGTTTGGACAATTTTGCAACAGGTAAAATGGAGAATATTATTCCATTATTGCAAAAATATTCGAAACATTTTAAGTTAATAATTGGTGATATACGGAATTTGTGTGATTGCCAAAAGGCAGTTGATGGGATGGAATATGTGTTACATGAAGCAGCATTAGGGTCTGTCCCTCGAAGTGTAAAAGATCCAATTACTACGAATGAAGTAAACATAGGAGGTTTCCTAAATATGCTGATTGCATCTAGGGATGCCGGAGTGAAACGTTTTATTTTTGCTGCAAGTTCGTCCACTTATGGTGATAGTCAAATACTTCCTAAAGTGGAAAATGTTATAGGAAAACCTCTTTCCCCATATGCAATTACAAAGTATGTGAATGAGTTATATGCAGATGTTTTTGCAAAAACCTATGGAATTGAATATATTGGTTTACGTTATTTTAATGTGTTTGGACGTCGTCAAGATCCTAATGGTGCTTATGCTGCTGTTATACCTTTATTTGTAAAAAAGTTTATGAATTATGAATCTCCTAATATTAATGGGGATGGAGAATACAGTAGAGATTTTACGTATATAGATAATGTAATACAAATGAATATGTTAGCTCTTTTAACAGAAAATGTGGATGCAGTGAATCAAATTTATAATACAGCTTGTGGGGAGCGTACGACATTAAATCAACTAGTGTCTTATTTACGTGAGTATTTATCTAAATTTGATAGTGAAATTGCTAAAATAGAACCTACATATGGTTCTAATCGTGTGGGAGATATTCCTCATTCATTAGCTTGCGTGGATAAGGCTAAAAAGTTGCTTAATTATACTCCAAAATATGATGTGAAAATTGGATTAAAAGAGGCTATAACATGGTATTGGGAAAATTTGAAATAAAAAAAGTAAAGAATTCATATGGAAATAAAAATTTGCGTAATAGGTTTAGGCTATGTGGGACTTCCTCTAGCTCGCTTATTTTCTACAAAATATAAAACACTCGGTTTTGACATGAATCAGAATCGTGTGAATTCTTTAATGGCAGGACATGATATGACATTAGAAGTATCTGATGAACTATTACAAGAGGCGATTGCGAATGGTTTTAAATGTACAACTGATATAGAAGCGATTCGTGACTGTAATTTTTATGTCGTAGCAGTGCCAACACCTGTCGATGAAAATCACAATCCGGATTTAACACCTTTGTATGGGGCAAGTGAGACAGTTGGGGAGGTTATTTCTAAGGGAGATATTGTTGTTTATGAATCAACGGTATATCCAGGAGTAACGGAAGATGAGTGTATTCCTGTTGTAGAGAGAATTTCTGGATTGAAATGTAATGTTGATTTTTTTGCAGGATATTCTCCTGAACGAATAAATCCGGGAGATAAATTGCATACAGTAGAGAAAATTAAAAAGATAACTTCTGGCTCAACCCCAGAGGTTGCTCGAAAAGTAAATGAAGTTTATGCTTCGGTTATTGTTGCAGGAACGCATATAGCTCCAACAATTAAAATTGCAGAAGCTGCAAAAGTAATAGAGAATTCACAACGTGATATTAATATTGCTTTTGTGAATGAACTTTCGAAAATATTTACGAGAATGGGAATAGATACACAAGAAGTGTTGAAAGCTGCTAGTACAAAATGGAATTTTTTATCATTTAAGCCAGGGTTAGTTGGAGGACATTGTATAGGGGTCGATCCTTATTATTTGGCACAATGTGCTCAACGATATGGTTATAATCCAGAGATAATTCTTGCTGGTCGTAGAATGAATGATGGAATGGGAAAATATGTAGCTAATGAAGTGTTGAAATTAATGTTAAAAGCAGGGATACAAGTATTGGGCTCTGATGTGCTGATACTTGGTTTTACCTTTAAAGAAAATTGTCCTGATATAAGGAATACTAAAGTTATAGATATATATACTGAATTGAAAGAATATAATTTGAACATTATAGTTTATGATCCATGGGTGGATTCTGAGGTTGCAAAACAATTATATAATATCCAAGTTGATAATACTTTACCGAAGCAAACCTTTGATGCGGTAATATTAGCTGTTGCCCATGATTGTTTTACTCAATTCGATATATTAAATATTAAAAAAGACAAAAGTGTTGTTTATGATGTGAAAGGATGCTTGGATCGTAAGGTTATTAATGGTGGATTATAATTATTGGATTTAAATGGTTTATGTGATTGTATTATTTTTTATAATAATATGTATTATTTTTTATGATTTAAGAAATTTGAAAAATGGATGGGTATGTTATTATACCCTTATGTTTATTTTTATTTTAGTAGCAGGTTTACGTTATCGAGTTGGGGGAGATTCTCTTGCATATGCGGATAAGTTTGTCTATTGTCCAACGTTGATAGATTTAAGTATTAATAATATGCTTGAAGGAATCTATGAACCAGCGTGGTATTTACTGAATTCTTTTGCAAAAACAGTGTGTAATGATTTTGTTGTTTTTCAAATATTTCATGCAATAATAATCAATGTATCTGTATTTTATATTGTGAAAAAATATACACAATATAAATTCTCTGCGATATTGTTATATGCTCTTTTCGGTTATACAGACTATAATATGGAGGTGCTGAGAGAGTCTTTGGCTATTTGCGTATTTTTATGTAGTATATCATGTTTTTTGCAAAAAGAATGGGGAAAATATTTTTTGTTTGTTGGTTTTGCTTTGTTATTCCATTTATCTGCAATAATATTGTTGTTTATACCATTTTGTTATTTTATTCCTAAAAAAATATCTATACTTAAATTCATTATTTTACTTGTTTGTATCGGGGGTATATTAAGTAGTATAAATGTTACTTATTTCATAGAACAATTTATGCCATTTGATAAGCTTTTGAATAAAGCTAGTTCTTATATAGGATTTACTTCTAATTTGAATGCGTTTTTGATGCGTTTAATTAAGTTGTTCCCAATTATTCTGCTTTTGTATGTACAACGGAGAAACAAATTAGATTTATTAGGTTTTGAAATATTCGTATATGCATATTGTTGTATTTCAGTTTTTGCAATATTCATTCCTTTTTTTATTCGTTTTTCGAATTATTTAAACATTCCTATTTGTTTGTATGTCGTTAATATTTTTTATAATATATATAGATCGTATAAAATAAAGCAACTTAGTTTTTTGTTTTGTTCTATGGCTTTAGGAGGAATGTTACTATTGAATTTTTGGTACCCGATGACTTTAGATATGTCTAAGTATTTCCCTCAAGGAAAATATTATCATCTTTACCTCCCTTATAACTCTATTTTTGATCGACAAAGAAATGAACGTAGAGAGGCTATATTTTATAATTCGATGTTAGATGTTTGGGAAAAATAATTAAATTGAAATTTAATGGAAAGAAATAAAATAATGATTTTAGAATATTCTAATAAATCGTACACGTATCAAACTGCCATAAAAGAAGGATTTCTTTGTTTTGAGGCAATAAAAAATCAAGATTCTTCCTGTTTCTTTTTGCGATTGATTAGACGTTTACATTTATCTTCATTTCTCCCTTTTAAAAGTATTTGGTTTGGTCCATGGAAAGGGATGGTACGAGATGTTGATGTAATTATTCTATTTGCTTTTTCCTTTAATGTATGTGTATTAAAATGGTTAATTAGAAATGCAAAAGGTAAGCGAATTATTTATTATTATTTAAACCCAATAAGGCGAGCGAATGAAGTTGAATTAATTAAATGTTATCCGTGTGAACAATGGTCATTTGACAGAAATGATTGTTTGAAATTTGGGATAAGGTTTAATGATACGTATTATGGTGTTTCGAAGATAATACCTCAAATGACAACTGATTTTGATGTGTTTTTTGTTGGTCAGGATAAAGGACGTTATGAATTTCTTAAACAAATTGAAAATCAGATGAATACTATTGGATTAAAAGTTTATTTTCATATTGTATCGGATGCTAAATTAGTAACGTCTAATAGAAATTTTAAAAATCCGATTTCTTACGATGAAGTTTTGAATTATGTATCTCGATCTGTTGCAATTTTAGATGTACTCCAAAAGGGACAAAGTGGTTTAACTCAACGTCCAATGGAGGCTATTTTTTTTAAGAAAAAGTTGATAACAACAGATAAGGAAATTAGAAGATATGATTTTTATGAACCAGATAATATTTTTGTATGGGGAGAAGATGATATTGGCTCTTTGAAAGATTTTTTGAAAAAGCCATATAAAGAATTAGATTCTCAAATCATAGAAAAATATTCTCTTGCCGGTTGGGTTAAACGTTTTGGGTTCTGTTAGTTATGGGAACTGGAATAAAACATTTTAGTCGGAATTTATTATTTCTTTCTTGTTCTCAATTTTTATCAATATTTGTTGGGATTTCAACATCTTTACTTGTTCCAAAAATTCTAGGTGTAGAACAGTTTAGCTTTTGGCAATTGTTTTTATTTTGTGCTAGTTATGTTGGTTTTTTTCATTTTGGGTTAAACGATGGAATATATTTGCGTTATGGAGGAATGACATTTGAAAAAATGAATATTTCATTATTAGGTTCTCTTTTTTGGTTCTCTTTTTTTATGCAGATATGTTTTGCATTACTTATCGTTGTAATTACAGTTGTTTTTGTGCCTAATCTTGACCGTGTTTTTGTTGGTATTTCTGTTTCTTTTTTCTTGATTTTATCAAATGTTGTAAATTATTTATCTTATATACTCCAAACTTCTAATCGTTTGCGTGAATATTCTTATTCGATACTTATAGATAGATTCACCTTTTTCCTTTTCTTTCTTTTTTTGTTACTAGTTAATCAAATAAATTTTAAAATCCTAATTTTAGCATATATATTTTCAAAATTGTTATCATTTCTTTTTTTGATTTATTGTATGCCATCTCTTGTACGAAGTAAGTTATTACCTGTGAATGTTATTTGGAGAGAGTGTATATATAATATAAAGATAGGAGTATTTTTATTAATATCTAATCTTGCAGGAATGTTTATTGTGGGGGCAGGAAGAGTAATTATAGATTATTTTTGGGGAATAGAAGAATTTGGTAAAGTGTCGTTAGCCATTTCATTAGCAAACATCTTTTTACTTTTTATTTCTCAAATAAGTCTTGTTTTATTTCCCATGCTACGACAGGTTGATGCTGTAAAACAGAAGGAAATATATATGCTGGGACGTTATTGTTTAGGGAATATATTATTGTTTTTTTTTATTTTGTATTATCCATTAAAAATAATTTTACTAAAATGGTTACCGCAATATGAAATTTCATTTTATTACTTGATAATCTTATTACCCATTTGTTTATTTGATGGGAAAATGCAAATGCTATATAGTACTTATTTGAAAGTATTGCGAGGTGAAAAATTTTTATTAAAAATAAATGTCGTATCTGTGTTAATTAGCTCTATATTAGGATTATTAGGTGGTTATTTATGGAATAATATGGATGTAGTTATATTTTCGATGTTATTGGCCGTTGCTGTGAGGAGTGTTTGTGCAGAATTATATGTCTCAAAATTATTAGGTGTTACAGATTACTGGGAATTATTTGCAGAACTTTCTCTTGTTATGACATTTGTTATAACTAGTTTATGCTGTGTTTATCCTTGGAATATCATAATTTATATTTGTGTTTATTTAGTATATGTATGGTTTCGTAAAGATGCTATATATTTAATATTCTGTCGTGTATGTAAGTTTTTTCAAAAATGAAAAGATTATTGATTATATTATGTTTCTTTGGTCGGATTCTTAGAGTTTATAGAGGGTATTATTTTTTATTTCGAAAAATGAATCCTAAATGTTTTATGAAGAATCCTCAAAACTTGAAAGCATGGCGTAGGAAATGGGGATGTTTTGGTGTTCCATTTTCTTCAAAATCATATTATTTATTTTCAAATTTTGTAAAAGAAAACATAAATATTTGTCCTTTGGAATTGATTGATACTGTGATTGAGCCTATTTTGAATCCTATTGAAAATAGAGCATTCTATAGTAATAAAAACATGTTCGATAAGTTATTTGATGTTGAAAATCTTCCAGTAACTATTTTAAGAAGAATGTGCGGACGTTATTATGACTCATGTTACAAGCAATTATCTTTATTTGATGATGCATCATTATTTTTGTATTTGCAAGATTTTCAAAAAATAATTATAAAGCCAGCTATAAATAGTTGTAGTGGCATTGGAATTTGTGTTTTTGAGAAAAAGATAGATACGTGGGTGAATAATGATAATGAAAAGTTATCGTGTTCTTTTTTAGAACAAAATTATAGTTCAGATTTTGTAATACAAAATTATTTAGTTCAAAGTCATTTTATGGATTTTCTGAATAGTTCCTCTATTAATACGATACGCGTGATGACTTACCGTTCTATATCTACAGATGAAATTGTAATTCCTAATGTAATTGTAAGGATCGGAAAGATGGGAGCATGTGTTGATAATGCACATGCAGGAGGTGTATTTTGTGGAGTATCAAATGAGGGTTTCTTGGGTAAGTTTGTATGTACATACTTAGGTGAGACTAAAAATGAATTTAATGGAATAAATTTTTGTAATGCTGATTTGCAAATTCCAAATTTTGAAGAAGTTTTGAATTTTTCTAAAAAAATTGCTTCTTGTTTGATAGATCAACGTTTACTAGCCTTGGATATAATGTTAGATTTAAATAATAATCCTAAGTTGATAGAATTTAATGTCGGAAATTTTAGCGCTTGGTTGTTTCAGTTTACAGATGGGCCTGTTTTTGGTGATTATACTGACGAAATAATTAAATACTGTCATTCTAATATGTTATTGTCAAAAAAATTTATATTACACTGATAGAATATGAAGATAGCTATACATCATACGGGAAGAATTTATAGTTCTTATTGGATCAAATATTGTGACGAAAATCATATTGATTATAAAATTGTAAATGCTTATGCAAATGATATTATAAATCAAGTGGAGGATTGTGATATTTTTATGTGGCATTATAGTCAAGATTCTGCTGTTGATATGAATTTTGCAAAACAATTATTATTTACACTTCAACAGATTGGAAAAATCGTATTTCCTGATTTTAATACAGGGTGGCATTTTGACGATAAATTAGGCCAAAAGTATTTATTTGAAGCTTTAGGAATACCGATAGCTCCTTCTTATGCTTTTTATTCGAAAGTAGATGCATTGTTTTGGGCAAAGACAACAGAGTATCCAAAAGTTTTCAAATTAAGAGGAGGTGCAGGTAGTTCTAATGTCCGTTTAATTACAAATTATAAACAATGTTGTAAATATATACATAAAGCTTTTGGAAGAGGATTTAAAGCATTTGATCGTTGGGAATACATTGCTAATATTATTCGATTATATAAAACAGGAACGGCAACGAAAAGAGATTGTTATAAGGGTTTGGGGGCATTAATATTAAGTCCGAAAAAGTCTCGTTTACCTCGTCAACGTGATTACATTTATTTTCAAGATTTTATCCCGAATCAAGGATTTGATTATAGAGTAGAAATATGTGGTGATAAGTGTATCGCTATGATAAGAACTTGTCGTAAAGGAGATTTTAGGGCATCAGGTGCACATCAAGATAATTTTGATTGGCGTAATATTCCTAGAGATGTAATAGAATTTGCATTTAATGTTGCAAACAAATTAGGAGCTCAGTCTTGTGCTTTAGATATCGTTCGTTCCAAAGAAACAAATAAATTGTATTTGTTAGAGAGTTCATATTGTTATGGTGTTGATATTGATGAATTTAATCATGGGTATTGGAGAGAAGATGGGTGGTATAATGAAGAATTTAATGGTCTTTATTGGATGATAGAATATGTTATAAAGCAGTATCAAAATTTGAAATAATAGTTTGTATTTTTATGGTTGTTCAGTTAGCTAAAAAGATTATCTCTTCCTCGTTTCAAAAGTTTAACGATTATAGAATTCTTCAAGAATATAAAGAATTGTATAAATTAATGACACAAAATGCATTTAAGATCGATTGTAAAAACTTAGCTCTGTGGAGAAAAAAGTGGAGTGTTTTTGATTTAAAATTTTACAATGCTTCATATCAAATTTTTTCTTCTTTTATTGGAGAAGATGTTAATATTTGCCCTCCCGAGATATTAAAGTTAAGAATTGAACCTATTTTGAATGAAATGTGTTTCGGAGCTTTTTACCGTGATAAAAATAATATTAGTCGTTTTATTCCTAATAAAAACCAAGCTAAAACGATTGTTCGGAAATTTTATGGCTGTTTTTACGATGCCGATTACAAAAATATTGTGTTAAGCGTTGAGAAAGATCTGATGAATATCTTGGAGCCTTATGAAAAAATAATTATAAAACCGACTAATAGTTTGGGAGGAAGAGGGATTGAGGTTTTTTTTAAAAAAGCAGATACATGGATTAATAATAAGGGAGAATACTTGAATCTTTATTTCTTGCAAAAAATATATAGAACAGATTTTGTTCTTCAAGAGTTTGTAAAGCAAAACAGTCTAATTAAAATGTTTAATCCATCTTCAGTAAATACATTTCGAGTAATGACATATCGTTCTGTTCTTGATAATCAAGTTGTTATTCCTCATATAATACTTCGTGTTGGACGTGATGGTGCAATTGTTGATAATGCCAGTTTAGGTGGAATGTTTTGTAAAATTGAATTTGATGGATATGTTGGGCAGAAATTTTATGATTTGTGGGGAAGATCTCAGGATAATTTTAATGGTATCGATTTGTCTCAGAATAAAATTTTTGTTCCTTTTGTAGATAAAATAGTTCCTTTTGTAAAAGAAATGGCTGATTATATTCCGGAACAACGTTTAATTGCTTGGGATATTGTTTTTGATGAAGAAGAAACCCCCAAAGTAATAGAATTTAATTATGGAGCCTTTTGTAGTGAATTATTTCAAATTCCTTGTGGGTCTTTATTTGGTGAATATACAACAGAAATCATTGATTATTGTTGTAAACATCGACATATAAAATATTATCTAAGCGTTTAATTTTTATTTGATACATATGAATAAAATTGTGCGAATTTTAAAACAAAACATTTACATCCGGGCATTATATTCAATCTATAAATGTTATTTTGGAATACGATCGAGGAAATTTGGACGGTTAGAAAAAGATGTTTTAGTAATGCCGCCTGTTTATTTTAATAATCCGAAAAATGTTTATTTGCATGAACATTCAAAAATTGGAATGAATTCATACATTTTTACAACCAATGCAAAATTTGTAATGAAAAAATATTCAGGAGCTGCAGAGGGATTGATGGTGAGAACAGGGAATCATGCAATGGTAGTTGGAAGATTTTATCGTACAATAAAGGAAATTGAAAAACCCAAGGAATTAGATAAAGATATTATTGTGGAAGAAGATGTTTGGATAGGATGTAATGTAACTTTATTAAATGGTATTTTAATTGGTAGAGGTGCTATTATAGCTGCTGGTGCTGTTGTAAATAAAGATGTTCCACCTTATGCGTTAGTAGGAGGTGTGCCTGCGAAATTTATAAAATTCAAATGGACAATAGAAGATATCTTGCAACATGAAATGGCCTTGTATGATATTTCAGAAAGATATAGTAGGGAGGAATTAGAAAATTACTTTGTAAAATATTCGAAATAGTGAAATTAGGAGTTTATTTAGAAACTGTTTATTGCAAGCAAAATCAATATTTGTTTTGTAAGGATATTTATACAATATTGTTAAATAGAATTGCTACGGATTTTGATATAAATTATATTGGTCATGTTTCGCCAGATCTTTCTTCTGGGATGTATCAGGTTAAATTGTATAATAAGCTATATGAATTATCTTCATATAAAAACTTGGTTTCGTTATGTTTGAAATATCCATTTTATCGAATTTTAAATCATAGAATTATATGTGATTTTGTTCGGCAAATGGATTGTTTGTTGATAATGGCACCATCTCCAATCAGCCTTGAAATTGTACGTTTAGCAATAAAATATGATAAGAAAATAGTTTTGTTAATTCGTCAAGATACAAGGCTTGTCATTCCATTACGGTATAGAGGCATAAAAAAAATATTTGCACAAATGTTAGCGAATTGGTGGGAGAATAAACTGGAAATATTTGTTCAAAATAATAATTTATCTGTTCTTGGATTAGGATATGTAATCACAGAACGTTATAAACATTTTTCTTCTAATGTAAGTTGTTTCGTTAGTTCTCGATATAAAGATTGTGATATTGTTCTACCCAAAAATGTGAAGAATATAAATTTTGATGGTGTAGTAAAATTATTGTTTGTAGGAAGAGTTGAGATTAATAAGGGAATTATTGAATTATTAAAGGTCCTTTCTGATTTTGATGGTTTTAAATTTCATTTAACGATAGTGGGTGATGGAAATTTCATGTCGGAGGTAAAGAAATGGATATTAAAAGTGAATTTATCACAGAATGTAACATGTCAAGGATATTTAGCTTTTGGGCCTCAATTAATGAATATATATCGAGAGCATGATATTTTTATTCTTCCGAGTTATAGTGAGGGATTACCGCAAGTTATATTAGAAGCAATGGCAAATGGGTGTTTAGTTCTTTCTACGTCTGTTGGAAGTGTTCCATATATTATTCAACATGGTAAAAATGGTTTTTTATTTGAAGCAAAAGATGTAAATTCATTGAAGTCAGTTCTTGATGGTCTTAAGAATCATAATGATATTCAAATGATTCGGTATAATGGTATAAATACGGCTAAAATGTACGCTTTTGAGAAACAAATGTTAGTGTTAGAGAATAAATTACTTGAATAATAAAACGATTGATAATGTCATTATTTAATGATAGTATATTGCTAATTACTGGAGGAACAGGTTCCTTTGGTAATGCCGTATTACGTCGTTTCTTAGATTCGGATATAAAAGAAATCCGTATATTCAGTAGGGACGAGAAAAAGCAGGATGATATGCGGCATCATCTACAAAATTCTAAAGTGAAGTTTTATATCGGGGACGTGAGAGATAAACGTTCCGTGGATGGTGTGATGAGCGGGGTTGATTACGTTTTTCACGCAGCCGCATTGAAACAAGTTCCTTCTTGCGAGTTTTTCCCTGCACAAGCAGTTAGAACAAACGTGTTAGGAACCGAAAATGTTTTAGATTCTGCTATCGAGCATGGGGTGAAGAATGTGGTTGTATTATCTACAGATAAGGCGGCTTACCCGATAAATGCGATGGGGATTAGTAAGGCAATGATGGAGAAAGTGGCGATAGCAAAAGGAAGACAACTTGGAGAGAATGGAGCCACGACGATCTGTTGTACTCGTTACGGTAACGTGATGGCCAGCCGGGGGAGCGTGATTCCGCTCTGGGTTGAACAGATGAAGACGAGTTCTCCGATCACGATCACGGATCCGAGCATGACCCGTTTCATGATGACTTTGGATGATGCGGTAGATCTCGTTATTTACGCTTTTCAACACGGGCATAATGGAGATTTATTTGTTCAAAAGGCTCCAGCGGCAACACTTGACGTGTTAGCGCAAGCACTAAAAGTGCTGTATCGTTCTAGCGTTGAGGTGAAGGTTATCGGTACTCGTCACGGGGAAAAGTTGTACGAGACACTTGTTACCCGGGAAGAGATGGCGAAAGCTATTGACATGGGTGAGTATTATCGTGTTCCTTGTGATACGCGAGATTTGAATTATGATAAGTATTTCGTGGAAGGTAACGAGGATATGGCAAGGATAGATGATTATCACTCGCATAACACGAGACGATTGGACGTGGAGGGGATGAAACAACTGTTGTTGAAATTGCAATTTATACGTGAGGATCTCGGTCTTGAACCTCGTTCTTTTTAAGCTACACTCTTTTTGCTAAATACCAATTTTACATGATTAAAGTAGGCATAACAGGACAGGCTGGTTTTGTCGGTACCCATTTGTACAATTATCTGGGGCTGCAACCTGACGTATTTGAACGGGTACCTTTTGAAGATGTATTTTTCGATCAAGAGGATTTATTGAGGGCTTTCGTGAAACGTTGTGACGTGATCGTTCATCTAGCGGCAATGAATAGACACCCTGATCCGGCAGTGATTTATGACACAAATATCCGGTTGGTGAAACGATTGATTTTGGCGATGGAACATGAAAGGGTTACCCCTCACGTGCTATTTTCCTCTTCTACACAGGAGGAGCGAGATAACGAGTACGGTAAATCCAAGCGGGATGGACGAGCATTGCTAGAAAAGTGGGCTCAAAAGAGCAAGGCCAGTTTCACGGGGATGGTTGTCCCGAATGTTTACGGTCCTTTCGGAAGGCCTAATTATAATAGTTTTATCGCCACGTTTTGTTACAAGTTAACACACGGGGAGATTCCCGAGGTGTTACAAGATGGTAGTGTGCGGTTGATTCATGTGGGAAGTTTGTGCCAGCATATTTTGGGAAAAATGCAAACTCGTTTACCTGGGGAAATAGTAATAGAGCGGGACGAGGTGCCTTGGGATTTTGAAAAGAAAGTCTCGGAAATATTAGCATTGTTGGATAATTACAAGAGGTTATATTTTGAAAAAGGAATAATTCCGGAGTTGGGTAATCGAGACGAGGTGAACTTGTTTAATACCTTTCGTTGTTACATGGACCAGAAGTCTCGATTCCCGGTAAAGCTAGAACGTCACGAGGATGCACGAGGCGTTTTCGTGGAGACGATCCGGTTGGGAGTGGGAGGACAGGTTTCTTTCTCCACGACCGTTTCGGGGGTGACAAGGGGAAATCACTATCACACGAGAAAAATCGAGCGATTTACAGTGATTCGAGGTAAGGCTAGAATTCAGTTACGTCGTGTTGGTACGAGCGAGGTATTGAATTTTGACCTTGATGGGAATGAGCCTGCTTACGTGGATATGCCTGTCTGGTATACGCATAACATCACGAATACCGGGGACGAGGAACTGTATACTCAATTTTGGATAAACGAGTGGTATGACCCAGAAGACGGGGATACTTATTTCGAGAAAGTTTAGATTCACGATTTTAAATAACTATGAAAAGATTGAAAGTGTTAACAGTCGTGGGAACACGACCGGAAATTATACGGCTAGCATGTGTTTTGCAAAAACTAGATGCTAGTCCCGCTATCGAACATGTTTTAGTACACACGGGGCAGAATTATGATTACGAGTTGAACGAGGTCTTTTTTGAAGATTTGGGACTTCGGAAACCGGATTATTTTTTGAATGCGGCAGGAACAAATGCTACAAGTACTGCCGGACAGATATTAATCAATATCGATCCTGTGCTGGAAGAGGTGAATCCGGATGCTTTTTTGGTATTGGGTGACACGAATTCCTGCTTATGTGCTATTGCGGCGAAAAAAAGACATATACCTATTTTTCACATGGAAGCGGGTAATCGTTGTTTTGATCAACGGGTACCGGAGGAAAGTAACCGTAAAATAGTGGATCATATCTCTGATATAAACTTGACGTATAGTTCTATCGCCAGAGAATATTTGTTACGAGAAGGGATTCCCGCGGATCGAGTTATTAAGACGGGTAGTCCTATGTATGAGGTATTACATAACTATTTACCTAAGATTGAGGCGTCTACGATACTTGAAAAACTTCAGCTTGAAAAACAAAAATATTTTGTGGTTTCCGCTCACCGGGAAGAGAATATAGCAAGCGAGAAAAATTTCTACCATCTAGTGGAAATATTGAACATGGTGGCAGAAAAGTACGATTACCCGGTAATCGTTTCAACTCACCCGAGAACACGGAAGATGGTGGAGAAAAAAGGGGTGAAATTTCACTCGAACGTTTGTTTAATGAAGCCTATGGCATTGAGTGATTATAATCAATTACAAATGAACGCTTTCGCCGTGTTATCTGATAGCGGAACGATTAGCGAGGAATCTTCTATATTGAATTTCAGAGCGTTGAATGTTCGAGAAGCCCATGAACGTCCAGAGGCTATGGAAGAGGCAAGCGTGATGATGGTCGGGTTGAACCCGGAAAGGGTTATGCAGGGTTTGGCTGAATTGGAAAATCAAGATATAGAGAATCGAAATTTTCGTCCAGTCTATGATTATTCCATGCCGAACGTGAGCGATAAGGTGGTTCGGGTTATTCTTTCTTATACGGATTATGTGAAACGAGTTGTTTGGTCTGAGCGATGAAAATTTTGATTGTTACACAATACTTCTATCCTGAAAACTTTAAAAGTAATGATATGGCTTTTGAGTTAGCAAGAAGAGGCCATGATGTAACAGTCTTAACAGGAATTCCTAATTATCCTCATGGCCGATTTTATGAAGGGTATGGGTTGTTTAAACAACGTACTGAAATAATAAATGGTGTAAAGGTAAAACGGGCTTGGTTGTTTCCTCGCGGGAATGGGGGTGGTTTAAGATTGGCATTGAATTATTTCAGTTGGGCTTTTTTTGCCTCGTGTAGAGGATTCATGATGGCTTTATTTCATAAATATGATGCAATATTAGGGCATGAACCTTCTCCAATAACTCAAGGAATTCCTGCTATTGTTGTGAAAAAGATTCTAAGAATTCCATTTTATTTTTGGGTGTTGGATTTATGGCCGGAGAGTTTGGTGTCGGTTGGTGGTGTGAAAAATAAATTTGTATTGAATTTTTTTACACGGATCACGAAGTTTATATATTCGAATTCCGATAGAATATTAATAAGTTCCCGAGGTTTTCGGGGTTCAATTTTGGAAAAAGGGGATTATGCGGCAAAACTTGTTTATTTTCCTAATTGGGCTGAGAGTGTTTTTTCAAAAAGTGGTGAAGGGCAGATTCCGGATTTGCCAGATGGTTTTAACGTGATGTTTGCAGGGAATGTTGGAGAGGCTCAAGATTTTGATAATATCATGCAAGCAGCTCTAAGACTGAAGGAATATAAAGACATACATTTTGTTATAATTGGTGACGGACGTAAACGTGTTTGGGTGGAGGAGTTTGTTGAAAAAAATCAATTACATGATACGGTACATTTGTTCGGAAGATTTCCTCTTGAAACAATGCCTGCTTTTTTTAAACGGGCAGATGTTATGCTCGTGACTTTAAAAGATGAATTGATTTTTAATGTGACTGTTCCGGCAAAATTACAAGCGTATATGGCTGCTGGTAAGCCTATATTAGCAATGTTAAATGGAGAGGGGGCTGAAATTGTAAAAGAGGCTGAATGTGGGTATGTTGTAGCTGCAGGAGATCATGAGAAAATGGCTCAAGAGATAAAAAAGATGAGAGATTTAGATTTGTACACTCGTTTGAAATTGGGAGAATCAGGACGAAAGTATTGTGAGGAAAATTTCTCTTTAGAGAATTGTATGGATCATTTGTGTGAAATCTTAGTATCATAAATTAGTAATGAATATTCTTATTACAGGGATTCACGGTTTCGTGGGTTCTAATCTTGTGTTGTCCTTAAAAGAGAGGCATGTCCTTTATGGGTTGGATATTGTTGCCCCGAAAAAAGAGGGGGTGGCGAGGACGTATTCGTGGGAAGAATTGGAGGGAGTGGAAGGGATTGATGCGATTGTGCATTTGGCGGGGAAAGCGCATGACACGAAAAATGAGGCTTTGGCGGAGACGTATTTTACGATAAACACGGGATTGACACGGAAGGTGTTTGATTTTTTCGTGAAGTCTTCGGCGAAGAAGTTTATTTTCTTTAGTTCGGTGAAGGCGGTTGCAGATTTTGTGGTGGGGGATAAGTTGACGGAGGAGGTGATCCCGACACCGAAGGGGCCTTACGGGGAGAGCAAGATTGCGGCGGAGAATTACATCCTTGAACAATTGAAAATTGAAAATGGAGAATTGAAAATGCACGGAAAGCAGGTGTATATTTTGCGGCCTTGCATGATTCATGGGCCGGGGAATAAGGGAAACTTGAATTTGCTGTATAGTGTAGTGAAGAAGGGGTTGCCGTGGCCGTTGGGGGATTTCGAGAACAGAAGGTCGTTTACGTCGGTGGATAATCTTTGTTACGTGGTGAACGGTTTGATCGAAAAGGATGTCCCGTCGGGGATATATCACATGGCGGATGATGAGGCGTTGTCGACGAACGAATTGATCCGGGAGATGTGTGAGGTGATGGGGAGGAAGGCGCATATTTGGCGGATGAATAAGGGGTTGATGAAGGAGTGTGCGGGGTTGGGGACGCTGTTGCATTTGCCGTTGAATTTGGAACGGTTGAAGAAACTGACGGAGAATTACGTGGTCTCTAATGAGAAGATCAAGCGAGCTTTGGGTATTGAACGGATGCCGGTGACAGCGATAGAAGGGTTGAGGAAGACGATAAGATCGTTTACTAATTGTAAATTTTAGATTTTAAATTGAGCGATTTTCGATTAGCTGATTGTAGGATCATTCAATTTCGGGATACTTTTATCTTTTAGTTCTTAACTTTTAGTTTCCATGTCGTATTATTTAGTAGTGTTTGTGGTGCTACTGGGGGTGGAGTTGCTCTATTTCCGGGTGGCAGATCATTTTAATATTATTGATAAGCCGAACGAGAGGAGTTCTCACACAAGAATCACGTTGCGGGGAGGAGGGGGTGTGTTTTACGTGGGGGCCTTGGTTTATTTTGTTGCTAGTGGGTTTAGTTTTCCGTGGTTTATGTTGGGGGTGACGTTGATTGCAGGGGTGAGTTTTGTGGATGATGTGCGGTCCGTGACGCAGCGGGTGAGGTTGGTGGTACATTTTGTGGCGATGTTATTGATGTTTTACCAGTGGGGAATGGTGTCGTTGCCTTGGTGGTACGTGGTGGTGGCTTTGGTTGTCTGCACGGGGATTATTAATGCCTACAATTTCATGGATGGTATTAACGGGATCACGGGAGGGTATAGTCTGGTGGTGTTGGGAGGATTGGCGTACGTGAATGGATGGGTTGTTCCTTTTGTTGACGAGAAGATGATTTACACGATGATGGTGGCGGTGTTGGTGTTTGATGGGTTTAATTTCAGGCGGAAGGCGAAGTGTTTTGCCGGGGATGTGGGGGCGGTGAGTATTGCTTTCGTGATTTTGTTTTTACTGGGGCGGTTGATTCTGGAGACGGGGGATTGGAGTTATATTATATTTTTGGCGGTTTACGGGGTGGATAGTGTGTTGACGATCGTGCATCGGTTGATGTTACACGAGAATATCGGGTTACCCCATCGGAAGCATATGTACCAGTTAATGGCGAACGAGTTGAAGATTTCTCACGTGGTGGTATCTTTGTTGTATATGGTGGTACAAGCCGTGATCGTGGCGGTTTATCTGGCTATGCCGGGGATGCATTATGCCTGTTTGGGTGGAAGTGTTGCCGTATTGGGAATAGGGTACGTGTTGTTTATGAGAAAGTATTTCAAATTACACTTGGCGGTGAAGTGATTTGAAATTTTGTTATACAAGGATTGGGTCTCGGAAATTCCGGGGCTTTTTTATTTATAAATACGATGAAATTTGAGAGTGATTCCGAAAAAGTTGTATTTATAATGTTCTTTTGGACTTGTTTGCTTGAATATTGAGGGGAATTGAGATAGGGGTTAAAAATATTTGAAAAATAATTGCGAAAATATTTGGAAATCGGATATTTTTGGTTATATATTTGTGACATCAGAAATCTACACGATGTTTTAAAATTAGCGACATCGTTTCAACCATTCTCTTGCAGGATGCATTCAGGGAACTCAAGGTAGTCCCACCTTACAGTTAATCTTATTGTTTTATTTAAAAATTTGTAATTATGGCAATTCATGATTCTGTTTTGTTGGGTGCGATGTCTCAATCAGTTGATAACCTTACCATGTGCGTGTGTCGGAAGCTTCGTATCGTACGGCATAAAGCCAAACACGTGACGAATCCCCGGACGGATAAGCAGCGGGTGCAGCGAGCCAAGATGAAAGCAGCGATTGAGCTGGCTCAGGCGTTTGCCCCGATAGCGAAGATCGGTTTCCCGGCAATGGCCGCCGGACAGACCGGGTATAACGGATTCGTATCGGCGAACTTGCAGGCGGTGACGGTTGACGAGGGTTTCGTGGCGACGGTGGATTATTCCAAGTTGGCGTGTTCTTCGGATTTGAAGTTACGCACGCCTAAGGTGACAGCGACTCTTGCGGATAAATCGATTATTTTCACGCAGGAAAGTCAGGAAGCATCGTCTTGGGCGAATAGGGATGACCAGGTGTATGCGGTTGTGTACGAGAAGGCATTGAACGAGGTAGAAATGGTGAAGTTGAGAGAGCGAGGAGAGAACGGAGTGACGAGTTTTGCGTTACCGGAAGACTGGACGGCTGCCGAAGTGTTGGTGTATGCTTTTGCCACGACGGTTGCGGGAAGGAGAACTTCGAGAACATTGGCAATAAGCATGGAATAGGCTATGAATAAGTTGATTGTATTCATGTTGGGTTCATGCTCGACGTTTAGTATCCATCTCGGTTTGATGTATGTCAACTGGTGGGATATGCTGTTCACGCACGCCATGAGTCTGGTTGGAGGGGTGGTGAGTGCGGTGATCGTGGCTTGGTTACAACAACGTTGGAAAGAACGAGGAAAGATAAGGTGATGTTATACGAGAAAGGGGCACGATCAACGGCCCCTTTCGTTATTGATAGGGGTGTTCGGGCGAAGAATATAAATTGCACAGATGTGTGTTGCACAAAGTTGTGCAATTGGGTGGAAAGAGTTACTTTTGGCTTGAAAAGACAAATGTGGTAAGTATGATACAAGAATATCAAGTTAGCGGTTTTCGGGTGAGGGAATACGAGGAACTGGGGTCCACGAACACGGAAGCGGAACGTGTGGGATGGGACGAGTTGGAAGATAAAATGGTGATTTTGACGTACAGGCAGACTCAAGGTCGGGGGCAAATCGGGAATCATTGGGAGAGCGAACCGGGGAAAAATATTTCCATGACGGTAGTGTTTAAGCCGCGGGAGTTACCGGCGGGGCAACAGTTTGCGGTGTCTATGGTGATTGCTTTGGGAACCTGTGATTTTATTTCCCGTTACGTGAACGGGTGTTTCGTGAAGTGGCCGAATGATATTTACGTGGGGGATCGGAAAATTTCCGGGATATTGATCGAGCATACCATCATGGGGCGTTACGTGGGAGGTTCTTTGTGCGGTATCGGGGTGAATGTTAACCAGGAACGTTTCTTGTCGGATGCACCGAATCCGGTTTCCTTGTTTCAGTTGATCGGGGAGAAAATTCCCGTGGAGCGGGCGTTGGGAGAGTTGCTGGATTGTGTTGGAAAACGTTATGAAATGATACGGGATTACGAGGGGTTGGAACGTGATTTTTTGAAGGTGTTGTATCGTCGGGAGGGAGTGCATGACTGGGAGGATGAACGGGGAATATTCCGGGCGTCGATTCGGGGGGTGAACGAGTTCGGACAGCTGGTGTTGGAGGACGTGGAGGGGAATGAGCGGGTGTATGGTTTTAAGGAAATCTCCTATAAATTTTAGATTTATGATTTACGATTTATGATTTTAAATTTTAAATTTTAGATTTTAAATTGCGGAGTTTTGATTATTTTTGTGCAAAACAAGAGTAACTTATGGTAGAGAATTATTCGGAAGATTCTATTCGGACGCTGGACTGGAGGGAACATATACGCTTGCGCCCCGGTATGTATATCGGAAAATTGGGGGACGGAGCGGCAATGGACGATGGAATATACATATTGGTTAAAGAGGTGGTGGATAATAGTATCGACGAGTTTGCGATGGGAGCGGGAAGTGAGATTATTATCAAGGTAGAGGAACGGACGGTTTCGGTTCGGGATTTTGGACGAGGAATTCCATTGGGTAAATTGATAGATGTGGCTTCGAAGATGAACACGGGGGCCAAGTATGATTCTGAGGCTTTCAAGAAATCCGTGGGATTGAACGGTGTCGGTATAAAAGCCGTGAATGCCCTTTCCGAGAGTTTCATTATCCAGTCCTTCCGAGACGGGGAGACGAAACGGGTGCGATTCAATAAAGCGCTGATCGTGGAAGATCAGGAGGTGGCTCCGACTACGGAACCGAATGGTACGCTGGTGACTTTCATCGCAGACAAGGAGTTGTTTGGTAACTACCATTATATCATGGATTACCTGGAGGCCATGTTCAAGAACTATGTGTTCCTGAATTCCGGGTTGACGATCAATTTCAACGGTCAGAAATTACATTCCAAGAGAGGGTTGTATGACTTGTTGTCAGAGAATATGAGTGGAGAGGGGTTGTACCCGATCATTCATTTGAAGGGGAATGATATTGAGATGGCAATGACACACGGGCGGCAGTACGGGGAAGAGTATTACTCTTTCGTGAACGGTCAGCACACGACGCAGGGAGGTACGCACTTGGTCGCTTTTCGGGAGGCCGTGGTGAAAACAATCCGTGATTTTTACAAGAAAGATTTTGATTTGGCCGATATTCGTACTTCGATTATCGCGGCGATCAGCATAAAAGTACAGGAACCGATGTTCGAGTCGCAGACGAAGACAAAGTTGGGTTCCAAAGATATAGCCCCGGAGGGGCCTTCGGTGCGTAATTTTATTTTTGATTTCGTGACGAAGGAGCTGGATAATTACCTGCACCGGAATCCGGACACGGCAGAGTTGCTGTTGCGCAAGATTGTCGAGACGGAAAAGGAGCGGAAAGCGATGTCCGGTATCCAGAAAATCGCAAGAGAACGAGCCAAGCAGGTTAGCCTGCACAATCGTAAGTTGCGGGATTGTCGGGTACATTTCAATTCCAACCATGAACGGAAGACGGAATCGTCGATATTCATTACCGAGGGAGACTCTGCCAGTGGGTCTATCACGAAGTCACGGGACGTGAACACGCAGGCCGTGTTCAGCTTGCGAGGTAAACCGTTGAATTCTTACGGGTTGACCAAGAAGATCGTGTACGAGAACGAGGAGTTTAATCTTTTGCAGGCAGCGTTGAATATTGAGAACGGGATAGAGGAATTACGTTATAATAATATTATTATTGCCACGGATGCGGATGTGGACGGGATGCACATCCGGTTGTTGCTGTTGACATTCTTTTTGCAATTTTTCCCGGATGTGGTACGGTCGGGGCACTTGTACATTTTGCAAACCCCGTTGTTCCGGGTGCGAAACAAGAAAGAAACACGCTATTGTTATTCTGATGCAGAACGGGAGAAGGCGATCAAGCAGTTGGGACCGAAACCGGAGATTACACGA
This sequence comes from Butyricimonas sp., assembly GCA_019423345.1. Lineage (GTDB taxonomy): Bacteria > Bacteroidota > Bacteroidia > Bacteroidales > Marinifilaceae > Butyricimonas. The sequence goes on from JAHZBN010000002.1 coordinate 104,936, forward strand.
TTTAAAGGTCTGGGAGAGATTTCCCCGGATGAGTTCGGTGGATTTATCGGGAAAGACATCCGTTTGGAACCGGTACGCATGACAAAGCAGGACCCGATTGGAACGATTCTATCCTATTACATGGGAAAGAATACGAACGATCGGCAGGATTTTATTATAGATAATCTGTACGTGGAGAAGGATGAAATCTAACCATTTTATGATTTTAGATTTTAAATTGCAACTTTCAATTTTCAATTCATATGAGTGACGAGATAAACAACGAGGAAGTGGATGAAGTAGAGAACGTGGAGCCGGAGCAACAGGAAGAAAACGGCCGGGTGCGGTCGATTCAGCATTTGTCGGGAATGTTTGAGAAGTGGTTTTTGGATTATGCTTCCTATGTGATTCTGGAACGTGCGGTGCCTTACGTGAATGACGGGTTGAAACCTGTGCAGCGTCGTATATTACACGCGATGAAGGAGATGGATGACGGGCGATTTAACAAGGTTGCCAATATCGTGGGGAGTACGATGGCTTATCATCCGCATGGAGATGCCTCTATCAAGGATGCCCTGGTGCAGTTGGGACAGAAGAACTTGTTGGTGGATTGTCAGGGAAACTGGGGAAATATCCTGACGGGAGATGATGCGGCAGCCGGACGTTATATCGAGGCGCGTCTTTCGAAGTTTGCCTTGGAGGTGGCTTTTAACCCGAAGACGACGAACTGGAAGTTGTCGTATGACGGTCGGAAGAGAGAGCCGGTGACGTTACCCGTGAAGTTCCCGTTATTGTTGGCTCAAGGGGTGGAAGGTATTGCCGTGGGATTGGCTTCGAAGATATTGCCGCATAATTTCAACGAGTTGCTGGATGCCTGTGTCGCTTATTTGAAAAATGAAGATTTTGTTTTATATCCGGATTTCCCGACAGGGGGAATGATCGACGTGTCGAAATATAATGACGGGTTACGCGGGGGAGTGGTGAAAATTCGGGCCAAGATAGAGAAAGATGCCGGGAATAAGATCTTACGAATCACGGAGATCCCGTTCGGGCGGACAACTTCTGCCTTGATCGATTCGATATTGAAGGCGAACGAGAAGGGAAAGATCAAGATCAAGAAGATTGATGATAACACGGCGGCTACGGCCGAGATTTTGGTATATCTGGCCGCAGGAGTTTCTTCCGATAAGACGATAGATGCTTTGTATGCCTGTACGGATTGCGAGTTGTCGGTTTCTCCGAACTCGTGCGTGATCGAGAACGACAAGCCGATTTTCATGCCGATTACCGATATTTTACGGAAATCGGTGGACGAGACGGTGGCCTTGTTATTGTTGGAGTTGAAGATTAAGTTGGGCGAGTTGGAGACGGATTGGCAATATTCATCTCTGGAAAAGATATTTATTGAAGAACGTATTTACAAAGATAAGGAATTCGAGGAGAGCGAATCGATTGATCAAGTCGTGGTTCACGTGCGGAAACGACTGGAACCGTTTTTGCCGGAATTAATTCGTCCGGTGACGGATGACGATATAAAACTTTTGTTGGAGATCAAGATGAAACGTATCTTGAAGTTCAACTCGGAACAGGCTGAGAATTATATCAAGGGCTTGGAAGAGGAGATTGCCCGGGTGAAATTTGACATCGAGCATATTATTCCTTACTCGATCAATTATTACGAGAATATCAAGAAAAAGTACGGTAAAGGTCGGGAACGACTCACGGAAATTCGGAATTTCGAGAATATCGAGGCCACGAAAGTCGTGGTGGCAAACGAAAAGTTGTACATCAACCGGGAGGAAGGTTTTATCGGTACGGCCTTGAAGAAGGACGAGTTTATCTGCGAGTGTTCGGATATTGATGACGTGATTGTGTTCCGGAAGGATGGTACGTATTACGTGACTAAGGTGGCAGATAAGTTGTTCGTGGGAAAAGACGTGCTGCACGTGAATGTGTTCAAGAAAAATGACAAGCGTACAATATATAACGTGGCTTATCGGGATGGTAAGGTGGGGGCGTCTTACGTGAAACGTTTCTTCGTGACAGGAACAACCCGCGATAAGCAATACAATCTGACGAAAGGTACGCCGGGATCACGGGTGTTGTATTTCAGTGCTAACCCGAACGGGGAGGCCGAAGTGATCAAGGTATGCCTGAAACCGAAACCGGGAATGAAAAAACTGGTGTTCGAGTATGATTTTGCCGGTTTGGCAATCAAGGGGCGTGATTCACAGGGAAATATATTGAGTAAAAATGATATTCATAAGATTTCTTTGGTACAGAAAGGGGCTTCTACGCTGGGTGGTCGGAAGATTTGGATTGACGAGGATGTGTTGCGGTTGAATACTGATAAACGTGGGCGTTACTTGGGAGAATTTCAAGGTGAAGATCGGATTCTGGTAGTGAATAAAAACGGTATTTATTACACGACGGATTATGATTTGAGTAATCATTACGAGGAGGGATTCTCGGTGATCGAGAAATATGAGCCGGAGAAAGTCTGGTCGGCTGTCTTCTTTGATGCAGAACAGCAATTCTATTACTTGAAGCGTTTCCGTTTCGAGAATATGGTGCGTCACACGTTGTTTATCGGGGAAACGGAAGGCTCGTATCTTGTTGCCTTGAGTGGTGAAAAGCGGCCTCGCTTCGAGGTTGTGTTTGGTGGGCGTTACGAAAGTCGTCCGGCAGAGGTGATCGTTGCTGATGAATTTATTGCCGAGAAATCGTACAAGGCTCGCGGAAAGCGGGTGACGACTTACGAGGTAAAACAGATCACTGAGATCGAGCCTTTGGATAGCGGTGAAGAGGAAAGCGAGGAAACGACTTCGACCGATATTGATTTTGAAATCACGAACCCGGATATGCTGGGTGACGAGACGCAGATGAAGTTGGATTTTGAATAAATGGCGGGATTGAGAAGTATGAAGTACTTTATTGTTGGATATATGGCAAGTGGTAAGTCCACGTTCGGGAAGGAATTGGCCAAGGATAAAGGACTTCCTTTTCTGGATTTGGACGAGAGTGTCGAGTCCAGGGAGGGACGGTCGATTTCGGAGATTTTTGCCAAGGAGGGGGAGGAGTATTTTCGGAAGAGGGAACGGGAGATCTTGCATGAAATATGTAACGAGGCGGATGAATTCGTGCTGGCCACGGGAGGGGGAACACCTTGTTTCTTTGACAATATGGACTATATGAACCAAGTGGGAACGACGGTTTTCTTGAACACGTCGCCTCTTGTTATTGTCGATCGCTTGAAACGGCAACGTGCCGACCGGCCTTTATTAGCGATGTATTCCGATGATGAGTTGGAATTTTTTGTTCGGGAGCATCTGGAATCCCGACTTCCTTTTTATTTGAAAGCCAAGGAACAGGTATAGTACCCGTGTCACGTGAAAGTGCGGGGCGTGTTTATTGGGAAATAAGCCCCCACGTGGCAGCTAAAGACGTGGGCCCTACCCATCATATTCGATCAGCCCAAGTGGCTTTGAAACGAAGGGGAATGGAGTGAGAAACGTCCATTCCGACTTATTTCCCGCTGAACTCTTTTCGGAATGATCCCAACTTTCTTTTATTTCCGTTTACAGATTTCGTTGTACGAGCAAGTACGGCACTTTTCCGGTAGTTCCGTTTGTGTGAACGGCACTTCGGGCGAAAAGAGTTTTTCCAATAATTGCACGAGTAGATCTTGAAATTCCGGTTCGTATGGTTTAAAGCGATGAATAGGTTCTTTGTTACATTTCAGCAGATAGCTGTAATTCGGTGTGAAAAGTAATTTCGTGCTGTATATTCCCGGAAGAATCGGGTCGGTACCGGGATTTTCGTACTCGTACATCATGCAATAGAGCAAGGTTTGGAAAGCCGCTTTATTTCGCTGTTTGTTATTTGAATCAAAGATGGACGGCAGGTCTTTAAGATCGGTTTTGTCGGCTCCGGTTTTGTAGTCTATGACACGGGTTCCTTGGGCTACCCGGTCAACCCGGTCAATGTCTCCTTCCACGTAGATCATGGTGGGCTGGTCAAAAGCAGAAATCGTGACGGGCATACGATATTTTCTTTCCATGGAAATGATGTGGAAAGGGCATAACGTTTTATCAAATTCGAAAACCTTCTTCACGTACTTTTTCACGACAGATAGTACAAGGTCATTAGCCCCGCTTTCCAGCATTTTGGATACGGTTGTGTCATATAACTTCTCGTAGGCAGCCTGGATATGTTGTTCAATCAGTGAATCGTTTTTCATCAAGGCGTCGAGGCCTTCTGTCGTGATCTCCCCATCGGGGAAAGTTTGGTAGAGAGATTGTGTACTTTGATGGAAAATAGTCCCCAGCAGGCGGTGATCCAGTTCTTCGGCCATCTCTTCTTTCTCTTTGATCCGGGCGATGTATTTGAAATAAAATTTCAAGTGACATTCCATGTACGTGTTGAGTGCGGATGGCGATATTCCCCGCTCGTTTTCATCCGTGTAACTTTTCAGTTGCTCCAGGATCGATGGATTTTTAGGGATGGAAATGGTTGGGTTGTCTTGAACCGATATTCTGTTTTGGAAATGGACTTCCCGGATGGGTAGTCCCGATTCGTATTTTATCTGGTAAAGGAAACGACTCATCTCACCGCTACTCATGCCTTTCGTGACATCCGTGTACAACAGTTTGATGTTTTTAGCCCGTTGCAAGAGACGGTAAAAGTAATAGGCGAAAAGGGCATCCATATGTTCCGGGGTAGGCAGTCCGAATCCCAGTCGCAGGTTGTAGGGGATAAATGACGAGGCGTGTCCGCCTTTTGGCAGAATCCCCTCGTTGGCAGACAGGATAATCAGGTTTTTGAAATCCAGCATACGGGTTTCCATCAATCCCATGATCTGCATGCCTTCCAGCGGTTCTCCGGAGAATGGGATGGACACACCTTGTAATATCTTGTGAATAATTTGCAGGTAAAACTTGTTGTCCGGGATAATATTTTCTTCGATAAAGGTGTTTTTTATGCCTTGAATCGTCGTGAAAATCGTGAATAGAAATTCCTTTTCGATGGCTAGGCTTTCATGGCCTTCGGGTTGTATGGAAGTAATCAGTTGCTTCAAAATGCGCAACAGGTAATCGAGTAAGTTCTCTTCCGACGAGGAGAATATGGCTCGTGTGATGTCGCTGAATTGAAGACTTTTTTCTGCCACGTACACGATATTGTTCGTGTTGATGTAATTCGTGATCTTGGGAATATCTTCCGAACAGGAACTTTTTATCAGTTTATGGTTCAATAGGGCAATGACCGGTTTGTAGTAATAATGGGTCATTTCTCCCTCTTTCTTGGCATAATGCTTTAAATCGCCCAGCATGACAATCAAGGCGGCAACAGACGTGTTTTGTGCCGGGTACCCCATCGTGATGTTGATTTTGTCGATCGTGTCGGGAATAGAATGAATAACCGGGGTGAGTAGGCTTTCGTCGCAAAGAACGATGGCCGTGTCCGTGTATGAATTTTGCCGTTCCGGATGGATCTGTTCGATTAGTGTCGGGATTAGTTTTGCCTGTCCGATGGTTGAGGGAACAGAGATGTACTCGATGGCTTTGTCGTTGTACCGGAAATTGTTGAAATGTTCCAATCCAAGGGCATTGGGAAACAGTTTCATGTTCTCTCGGATATAGAGGCCCGCTTCGTGGTTGTCGTTTGCCGAATAGTACAGGTCATAATCCCAGTAAAAGAGGGCTTGTCGGTTGTCCCGGAAATAGGAGAATATTCTTTTCTCGCATTGATTCAAGGCGTTGAATCCGGCAAATATCAGTTGACGATCGGTGTGATGTTTGGAGAGTTGTTCGCAGAACAGACGTTGTCCCATTCCTTCGTAACACAGGTTTTCAGCGAGTAGTTTTGCCTTGAAACGGGTGTAGGTTGGGTAGAGTTTATCCCACACGTTCAAGAATTCCTGTTGTTCCCGGCTGTATTTTTCCGAGTTGAAACTTCGCCAGAAACTTTGAATAAACTCCACCTGTTCCGGGGTAAGGTAGGGGAAGGCAGATTCAATTTCTTTTAATGTCGTGATATTTGAAAAGAGATCTTTCGCATCCACGAGATATTTATCAATGTCATCAAAATCGCCAAGTAACATATTGCCCCAAAAATAGAAATCGTCAAAACGTTCGGTCGTTCCGGCGTACTCTTGATAGGTTTTGTAAAGTTTGATGATAAGAGGCAGTTCTTCGGCTTTTTTCAGTCCGGTTTGGCGTTCTATGAATTCGCTCAACGTCAGTATCTCCGGCATCCACACGGGACGATCAATCAGTTGGGCCAGTTCTTGAGCCAAGAATAAGCCGGCTCGTTTGTTCGGGAACAGAATGGTCAGGTTGTCAAAATTATAGCTGTATTTCTGAATCAGATCTTTTGCTAGGAGATGGAGAAACGAATTCATATTTTATTACTATTTTTGTTTCGGAACAAATTTACAATTTAATCATTAGATTCAATATAGATTTATGCTGAAAGAACTGTTATTAAAAAATAGAAGTTACCGTCGTTTTATTCAGGATGTTCGGATCTCACGGGAGGAATTGACGGAATTGGTCGGGCTGACTCGGTATTGTGCATCGGGAAGAAATGCGCAGGCGTTGAAGTATAAGGTGGTGGCAGATGTTGATTTGTGTGACAAGGTGTTTCCTAATTTAGCATGGGCAGGTTATCTAAAAGATTGGGACGGTCCGGAAGAGGGAGAACGTCCGGCAGCTTATCTGATTCAATTGTTGGATACTTCTATCGTGGAGAACTGTTTGTGTGATGACGGGATTCAAGCACAGACTATATTGTTGGGAGCCGTGGAGAAAGGGTATGGTGGTTGTATTATCAAGGCTTTTAAGAACGAGTCTTTGCGTGAGGTATTGCAATTACCGGAGCATTTGAAGATCATGTATGTTATCGCTTTGGGCAAACCGAAGGAAACGGTGGTGTTGGAAGAGATGAAAGACGGTGATTACAAGTATTGGCGGGAGACGGACGGATCGCATCATGTACCGAAACGGGCTTTGGAAGAATTGGTGATTCTGTGATAATTGAAGGTTTGATTCTAAATTTTGGATTGTAGAAATGAAATTACTTTGTGCGGAGTATAATGAGGCGGGTGAGGTAGCCTATAATGTCATTGGCGACAATGCCCTCCTGCGGAACAATGATGATTTCTATATTCCGGCTTTTGCCACGGAGTTGAGTTGTGTGCCGCAAATAGTATTACGGATCGGGAAGATCGGAAAACACGTGGCCGAACGTTTTGCCGAGCGGTATTACGAGGAGGTGGGAGTGGGAATCCGTTTTTACGCGGACAATTTGGAAAGGGAATTGTTGGCGGCTTCATTATCTCCTGCGGCCGCAATGGCTTTTGATTCTTCAGCGGCAATTTCACCCATGAAATCATTGGTGGGTATTTCGCTGGGGAGTATGATTTTTTCATTTGAATTGAACGGGGAAAGTATTTTCACTCGTCGAGTCAGTGAGATTTCACGAAGGCCGGAGGAAACACTTGCTGTGATGTCTGAGTATTATATGTTGAAGATAGGTGATTTTCTGTTTTGTGGGGGGACTTTCCGGCAAAGAAATTTGTCTATCGGGGATCGCCTTCGGATTCTTTTGGATAATGAATGTTTACTGGACTTTCAAATAAAATGATAGAAATAAAAAAAATCGGGTTTTCAAGAACCCGATTTTTATTTTATTTGCAGTACAAGAAACGTTTGATCTTATGAGTAGGTGTCTTTTCAAAAGGTTCGTGTTGTACGAGTACAAGTTGTAGTTTTGAGAAGTTGTTTACCCGGGCGTTCACGTAATCTCGTAATTCTTGTTTTTGTTCTTCAATATAGTCGTTGATTTTTTCCTTGTAGTTCCCGGCTTGGTCTTTCAATTTCTGGTACTGTTTTTCAAGTTCTTCCATGTTGAAATGAACCATGGCAACCAGTTTACCGCTATTTTCCACTACCAAGGATTCGTTCACGAAACGGAAATTATTAATGATAGATTCGATTTCTTCCGGGTAGATGTTTTCTCCGGATGCACCGAGAATCATGGTTTTGATTCTTCCGCGGATAGTTAATCTGTTCTTCTTGTCGAAAGAACCCAAGTCTCCGGTTTTGAACCAACCGTCTTCCGTGAAGGTTTCCGCAGTGAGTTCCGGACGTTTATAGTACCCTTTCATCACGTTAGGACCTTTGATCCAGATTTCTCCTTGTCCGCTCTTGTCGGGATCGTTGATTTTAATTTGTACACCTTCCATAACAGGGCCTACTCCTTGAAGGAAGGTCTGTGATGGGTTGGAACCCGCGGCCATAGGAGCTGTTTCCGTGAGCCCGTAACCGATGGCATAAGGGAATTTAGCTTCCCGAAGGAATTGCTCCACGGTTCCATCCAGTTTAGAACCACCGATTCCGAAAAATTTTAATTCCCCACCAAAGGTTTCCATTAGTTTCTTTCCGGCTAACCGGTTGAATAATTTACGAGCAGGGGCGAATTGGTAGAGCTTGCTCATCAATTTTGAGCTAGTGAATTTAGGTAGCACTTGCGACTTGTAGATTTTCTCGATAATCAATGGCACGGATAAAACTACAGTAGGACGGATTTTCTGCATCGCCGGAACAAGTAGTTTCGGGGTCGGCACCCGATCCAAGTAATACACCTGTGCTCCGAACATCAAGGGTAACAATAATCCCAGTGTATTCTCGTAAGTATGTGCCATCGGTAGAATACTCAAGAAACGATAAGTTTCATCCACGGGTTGGATGGTATGGCACTGACGTGCATCCCATACCAAGTTTTTGTGTGTTAAGACCACTCCTTTTGAGAATCCTGTCGTACCGGAGGTATAAATGATTGATGCAATGTCCTCTTCTTCAATTGAAACTTCAGGAAGAGGAGTTGTGTTATTCAAACTAATATCCGGAACCAATTTATCCAATTCTTCCGGTTGGTAACATCCTTCCGGGATAGTTGAAAAGTTATTGATCAAGATTTTATGCTCAAGGAACGGTGTTTTTACTCCTTCCAAACATTTTGCCAGTAAGCGGGAAACGAAGATCACTTTAACCTCCGCATGTTCCAGTATATTCTGGAGTTCTGTAGAACAGAATCCCGGTAAGACTGGTACGGCAATAGCTCCAATGTTCGCGATAGCAAATTGGGTAATACCCCAGTTTGGCATATTGGCACTTAAAATAGCAACTTTGTCTCCTTTCTTTACACCTAAATGCAGTAAATGGTTGGCAATAGATACGACTTCGTTATATAAATCTTGGTAAGTTTTTTTTCCGCTTGCGACAAAATTTAAAGATAAATTTTTTGAAAACTTGGAACAGCTATTTTTCAAGAGTTCCGGTAACGTCAATTTCTTTAAAGTCATGTTTTAATAATATGAATTTTCCATACAAAGATAATACAGAAAACAATACGATGTGGTTAAAATATTTAAAAATAGAGTAAATGGCTTGAAAGTGAGGGAAATTTGAAACAATTTCTAGTGTTTTACGTATCGGCAACACTTGATTTATTTGAGGGATCCGGCTTTTTCTTCTTTTCCCGAAAAGAGGAAAAAATAGACTCCGATGACATTATCGGAGTCTATTTTTTTAATTATTTTGTAGGAATTGCAGCTAAAGTAGCTTTCAAGAATTCCCAGAATTTACTTACAGATTCGATGTTCACTTTCTCGTCCGGAGAGTGAGGAGAACTGATGGTCGGTCCGAAAGAGATCATGTCCCAATGTGGGTAGGCAGATCCTAGGATACCACATTCCAATCCGGCATGGATAGCCATAATTTCCGGTTTCTTGCCGTATAATTTCATGTAAACTTCTTCCATTTCTTTGCGGATAGCTGAATCCGGATTCGGTTTCCAGCCCGGGTATTCTCCGGTGAAGTTGATTTTGTTTGCTTCTGCCAGTTCGAATACAGATGCTACCACTTGAGCTAAAGACATTTTAGCTGTTTCAACAGAAGAACGCATCAACATGTATATTTCGATTTTTCCTTCACCACCTTTTACGATAGCCAAGTTGTTGGAGGTTTCAACCGTGTCCGGCATGGAATCAATCATTCGCATGGCACCATTCGGGCAAGCCTTGATTGCGTTGATCAGATTGTATTGTACCTTTACCGGCATCACGTTCTGCGGAAGAGCGGTTTCTTCGGCAAAGAAAGTAAGATTCGGTTCTTTAGCGCTTAGTTCAGCTTTGAAAATTTCCTCGTATTCTTTTACTTTAGCTAGGAATTTGTCTGCATTGGCAGCCGGAACAGTCACGGTACCGAATGCTTCACGCGGGATGGCGTTTCTCATGTTTCCGCCGGATACGGAAGAAAGACGAAGATCCAGCTCTTTGCTGACTGCTTTCAAGAAACGGAAATATAATTTATTGGCATTTCCTCTACCTAAGTTAATATCCATTCCGGAGTGACCTCCTTTTAAGCCTTTCAGTGATAATTGGAATGCTTTGTGTCCTGCGGGAACAGCTTCAGGGCTATAGTCGAAGCCAATTTCACCATCAATACCACCGGCACAACCTACATACAATTCGCCTTCTGTTTCAGAGTCAAGATTCAATAAGATGTCTCCTTTTAACCAGTTATGGCGGATGCCGTTTGCTCCATCCATTCCGGTTTCTTCGGTAGCCGTGATTAGCACTTCAACCGGACCGTGAGGAATATCCTTTGATAATAAAATAGCCATTCCGGTGGCAACACCGATACCGTTGTCAGCTCCAAGGGTGGTGCCGTCTGCGGTTACCCATTCCCCGTCGATATACGCAGAAATCGGGTCTTTGGTGAAATCATGTTGTTTGTCTTCATTCTTTTGAGGAACCATATCCAGGTGACCTTGCAGGATAACTCCCTTGCGGTTTTCCATACCCGGGGTTGCCGGTTTGCTCAATAATATATTGTTTGCCTCGTCCATTTCAGCATGGATTCCGTTTTCTTTTGCCCAATTCATAACGAATTCTCTGGCTTTTTCTTCATGATTTGACGGACGTGGAACTTGTGTTAGTTTATAAAAGTTTTCCCAGATAGCTTTGGGTTCTAACGTACAGATACATTTACTCATAACGTTTTTATTTTTAAATTTATGATTTAAGATTTCAGTTTGGTTATCCCGAAGATAATTACACTGAGATCATGTTTATTTCTATCGTTTGCAAGATATAAAAAAAACAGATAAGTTGTGATTAAATCACAACTTATCTGTTTTTTTTGTTTCAAGTTGACAGGTTACAAGTCGCAGGTTTTTAACTTATAAACGTTGATGCGAAACCTATAACTTGAATCAATATTTGAAATTTTATTTTAAGTGTTGATTCAAATAGTTCACGAATTTTGTATATAACTGTAAGCGTGTGTAGCCACCAAATATACTGTGGTTACGATTCGTGTAAATTTGCATGTCGAATTGTTTGTTTGCCTGCACGAGAGCTTCTGATAGTTCGTAGGTGTTTTGCACGTGTACGTTATCATCTGCGGTTCCGTGGCATAACAACAAATTTCCTTTTAAGTGTTTTACCCAATTAATCGGGGAGTTGTCATTGTAGCCGGAAGGATTATCCTGCGGGCGTCTCATGAAACGCTCCGTGTAAATGGAATCATAGAATCCCCAGTGAGTAACGGGAGCAACAGCGATAGCCGTGGAGAACACGTCATTTCCTTTCATAAGGCAAAGTGATGACATGAATCCGCCAAAACTCCAACCCCAGATTCCTACTTTTTTAGCATCGATGTAAGATTGTCCGGCAAGCCATTTGGCCGCGGCGATCATATCGTCACTCTCGATTTTACCGAGTTGCATATAGGTACATTTACGGAATTCTTCCCCTCTGGCTGCAGTTCCGCGAGGGTCAATACAAGCCACGATATAACCTTCTTGTGCGAGGTATTGTGTCCAGTCCATACCCCAGCTATTGCTTACTTGCTGAGAATTTGGACCACTGTATTGGATGATTAGTAACGGGTAAGCTTTTGATGCGTCAAAATCCACGGGTTTCATGAGCCATGCGTTTAACATCGTGGTTCCATCTGCTGCTGGGATTTGGATAAATTCTTTTTTAGCAACAGCGTAATCTTCCAGTTTGGTTTTCAATGCGGTATTGTCTTCCAGCGTGCGGACTGCTTTACCGTTTGCCGCGTACAAGGTGTACACGTGAGGCATATCTGCGTTAGATACTATATTAATATAGTATTTGAATGATTTACTGAATTCTGCTTCATTCCATCCTTTTGTCGGGGTAAGTTTTTTCTTTTTGCCCTTCAAATCAATGGAGTAGATGTATTTTTCCAGAGGAGATTCTTCATGAGAAGCATAATAGTAAAGTTTTTTTACCGGATCGTACCCGTAGAAATCAACCACGTCGTATTTTCCGGAAGTGATCGGCTGAATTTCTTTACCGCTCATGGCATACAAATAAAGATGAGAATAACCACTTTTTTCACTACTCATGATGAAATGTTGCCCGTCTTCCATGAAGATTAAGTTGTCCAAGTTGCTTTCTGCGATATAATATTTATTTTCTTCTCGATAAAGCACGGTTGTACTTCCCACACGGGCATTGGCCAACAGGATTTCCAGTTGATTCTGGAAACGGTTTAGTTTCATGATGGCTAATCTTTTCGGATCTTTTGTCCATTTGATACGGGGTATGTAAATATCTGTTTCTTCACCAATGTTCATTGGGGTGGTGACACGATCTTTAATGTCATAAACGTGAACGCTCACGATGGAATTAGTTTCCCCTGCTTTCGGGTATTTATAGGAATAGTTCGAGGGATAGAGGGCATTTTGTTCGTATGCCGGATATTGTCCTCTGAACATATTCATGTGGTAAGTTTTCACGGCTGATTCGTCAAATTTGATGAATGCGAGAGCAGATCCGTCGGGAGCCCACTCGAAGGCTTTGTTGAATCCGAATTCCTCTTCATATACCCAATCGGGAGCTCCGTTAATGATCTCGTTAAATTTCCCATCAAAGGTAATTTGGATTTCGGAACCGAAACGTAAGTCTGCGATAAAGATATTGTTATTTCTCACGAATGCCACTTTCGTTCCGGTAGGAGAGAAGGTTGCCAAACGTTGAGAACCTCCTTCTGATAAAGGTTTTAATTCCTTGTTTTTAAAATCGAACACGAAGTAGTCTGCCGTGAATGAACGACGGTAGATCGGATTTATATTCGTGCAGATCAATATCCGGTCTTCTTCCGGACTGAATTCGTAATCTTGGATGGTCTGAACAGCTTTGTACTTGGGATCGTTCAAGTCTAGTAAAGTGCTTACGGCTTTTCCGGTTTTGTAACTATACATGACCAGTTTTTTACCTTTGTCTTCCAACACTGTATAGTGTTCCCCGTCATTTAGCGAACGAAGACCTGAAACACCTTGTGTCCTGAACGTGTAGGTCAAGTTAAAATCTTCCAGAGTGAATTTTTTGCCCTTGTTTTGAGCGTTTCCGGGTAGGGCAAACCCCACGATAAACATACATACAATTAACTTGTAAAACATCCTCATGACAATTATTTTTTGTTTTTTTAATTTGGACCAAAGATATAAATAATTTTAGATTTATGATTTTAGATTTAATTATTCCTATCTTTGTGCGCTCAAAATCATGATTAGATGAAATATACCCTTTTAGCGAAAGACAAAAACAGTGATGCACGATGTGGTGTGTTAACCACGGATCATGGGAATATTGAAACTCCGATCTTTATGCCTGTGGGTACGGTGGGAACCGTGAAAGCTGTGCATGCGAGAGAGTTGAAGGAAGATATTAAGGCCCAGATCATTTTGGGCAACACGTATCATTTGTATTTGCGACCGGGTACAGAGGTGTTGGAAGAGGCAGGGGGACTACATAAATTTAATTCATGGGACCGTCCGATCCTCACGGATAGTGGCGGTTTTCAAGTTTTTTCTTTAGGAGATTGTCGGAAAATCACGGAAGAAGGAGTCGTCTTCCGTTCTCATATTGATGGTTCGAAACATCTGTTTACTCCTGAAAATGTCATGGATATTCAGCGTAAGATAGGGGCTGATATAATTATGGCATTTGATGAATGTCCCCCGGGGCAGAGTGAATACGGTTATGCGAAGAATTCTTTGGAGCTGACCCAGCGTTGGTTGGAACGATGCGTGAAATGGCTTGATTCCACGGAGCCATTGTACGGTTATCACCAGTCGCTTTTTCCGATTGTGCAAGGATGTACTTTCCGGGATTTGCGGGAAAAGGCAGCGGAACACGCTGTTGCTCTTGATCGAGAAGGATATGCAATCGGGGGATTAGCTGTTGGGGAAGAGGCTGAGGTCATGTACGAGATGATTCAAGTTGTAAACCGGATTTTGCCGCAGGATAAGCCCCGTTACCTGATGGGTGTCGGGACCCCGGAGAATATTTTGGAGGCAATCTCTTTAGGTGTGGATATGTTTGATTGCGTGATGCCGACCCGGAATGGGAGGAATGGTATGTTGTTTACCACGGAGGGCGTGATCAATATAAAGAACAAGAAGTGGGAGAAGGATTTCAGTCGTATTGATCCGGCTGGGTTGAGTTTTGTTGATAATGATTACTCGAAAGCGTATTTGCGCCATTTAATCAAGGCGGATGAAATTTTAGGGCTACAAATTTGCTCGATCCATAATTTGTCGTTTTATTTGTGGTTAGTACGTGAAGCTCGTAAACATATACTGGAAGGAGATTTCGTGACGTGGAAAGAGAGTACGATAAAGAAAGTTACAAGAAGATTATAGTGCTGAGAAGCAACTAGCGTAAAATGAAAAAATTAGACTTATATATTATCCGGAAGTTCCTAGGTACCTTTTTCTTTTCGATGGTACTGATCTTGAGTATTGTCGTGGTTTTCGACCTTTCGGAGAGATTGGAGAAATTTATCGAGAACGAGGCTCCCGTGAAGGCTATCATATTTGATTATTACCTGAATTTCGTGCCTTATTTTGCGAACGTGTTTTCCTCTTTGTTTACTTTTATTTCTGTTATTTTCTTCACGTCAAAGATGGCTTATAATAGTGAGATTATCGCTATTTTAAGTACGGGTATCAGTTTCCGGAGAATGGTTCGGCCATACATGATATCGGCTGGAGTGATTGCCTGTTTGTCACTTCTTTTGAGTGCTTTTATTATTCCGAATGCCAACAAGAAACGGATCGAGTTTTCCGAGCAATATATTTGGAAAAAGTATAGTAACAAGGAGGAGAATATTCACCGGCAGATTGCACCGGGGGTTTTTATTTATATGTCGAGTTTTAACGTGTATTCCAGCCGGGGAAATGATTTTACTTACGAGGTATTTCGGGAAGACACGTTGGTTAGCAAGTTAACGGCAAAATCGATTTCATGGAATAAAGAACTTGAGAAATGGCGGATTAACAACTGGACGTTACGGGAATTTGACGGGATCAAGGAGACTTACACGACGGGACAAACTATTGATACGCTATTAAATTTTAGTGCGGCGGAATTCTCCGAGGACCCCAAAAAAATTAAAGAACGTTTGACATTACCGGAACTGGATGAATACATAGCCCGACAAAAATTGCGGGGAAGTAGTAACGTGGTTGAGTTCCAGATTGAAAAGTACAAGATGTTTTCGGGAGCGTTCGCTACATTTATATTGACGTTAATCGGGGTATGTATCGCTTCCCGTAAGATTCGGGGAGGAATGGGGTTCCATTTGGGATTAGGATTGTTAATCAGTTTCTCGTACATATTATTTATGCAATTTTCCACGGTTTTTGCAACCAATGGAGGCATGAGTCCGTTATTAGCGGTATGGATACCGAATATGTTATTTGCTGTGGTGGCGTTATTTGTATATCGGGCGGCACCGAAATAATTGAAAGTTGAAAATGTAGAATTGAAAATGAATAAATAAGAAGGTATGAAGAATGATGCATATCTTCAATCAATAGAATAGGCCGATGAGGGCTATAAGCAAGAATCATAAATTTAAAATCAAAAATTTATACGTAAGTATATGAATAGGGAGACTAAAAGACCTAGAATTACAAGGCCGATCGAGAATCGTGATGAGAATCGTCGGGGTAGAACACCGCGTTTCGAAAACCGTGAAGGTGGAGAAAGCGAAACAAGAAGACCTAATCGTTTCAACACGGACAGACCGAGACGGGAACAAGGATACGGGTATATCCGTGATTTGAACAAAGAACGGGAGAGAGAGCGTAACGAGGGTTCGGGAGATCGAGATAACGGGAATCGTTATTACCGGGATTCAGACAGAAACCGTGAAAGAGGGGATCGGGAGAATAATCGTTACGAGAGTCGGGATAACAGAAGATCGTACGAGAGAGGTAACAGGGATAACAATCGTTTTTCCGATCGTGGAGAACGTCGTGAAAGGCGGCCTCAAGATCGGGATGAAAATGTAGAAAGACGAGATAACCGTTATCAAAACAGGGAGCGTAATGATCGCCGTGAAGAAGGACGGCAGGAAAGAGGTTCCCGTGAGGACAGAGGACGTAGAGAAGGGTATCGTGGCGATCGTCGGGATCGTTATTCTGATCGTCCGGCAAGAAAAGTGTTTACCCGTCGGGAAGATGGGGATAGTGCTCCCAAAAGTGTGTATAGTAAGAAAAAACAAATTGAATATCGTAAGAAGAATGAGGGGCAGGAGACAGAATTACGTTTGAACCGTTATATCGCTAAAGGCGGGGTGTGTTCACGTCGTGATGCAGATGTGTTGATTACAGCCGGTCGGGTGAAAGTAAACGGGGAAGTTGTTCAACAAGTTGGGGTAAAAGTAAAGCGTACGGATCGAGTGGAGGTAGATGATCAAGTGATTACTCCCGAACGTAAAGTATACTTGGTGTTGAATAAGCCGAAAGATTACGTGACGACCGTGGAAGATCCTTTGGAACGTAGAACCGTGATGGCCTTGATCGAGGGAGCTTGTAAAGAGCGCGTGTACCCGATCGGACGACTTGACCGCCAGACCACGGGAGTGTTGCTTTTCACGAATGATGGCGATCTGGCAAAAAAATTGACACACCCGAAGTATAACCAGAAAAAGATATATCACGTGTTCTTGGATAAGGTGGTTCAAACGGGCGATTTGGAGGCTATTCGTAAGGGAATTGATCTGGAGGATGGTTTTATCCAGGCGGATGACGTGAGAGTGGCAGAAGATGATCGTACACAGGTAGGGATTGAAATTCATTCCGGTAGAAATCGTATTGTCCGGAGGATTTTCGAGCATTTGGGGTATCAGATTCTTCGTTTGGACCGTGTCTTTTTTGCCGGGATCACGAAGAAAAATTTACCTAGGGGTCACTGGCGTTTCCTAACTGAAGATGAGGTTAATATTTTGAAGGCCTACTAAAAATTTTTTTTTAATATTATTACTATTACCTTTGCAGGAGTCCACCTTTTAGGAGGTTTATCCCGTGAAGGTTTTATTTTTATATTAAAAAATTATGGTTGCACTTATCACAAATGGTCTGAATAGAATGAGGACATTGCGTTCATTCTCGTACACTCCTCGTTGGATTGTATTTTTGATTGACGTGGCTCTTGCTATTATGGCAGTTAGCGTTGCCTATCTGATTTGGGTCAATTTTCAGATTGACCGGATGAGATTGGATTTTGTTTTGACCGGGGCTCTTGTAATTGTGGGTATCCGGGTAATCAGTTTCTTGTTGGGACATACTTATTCCGGAATAGTACGTTTCACTGGAACGGAGGATGCTTTGCGCATCTATTACGTGTTGACGGCAGGGGAGATTGCCCTTCTTTTGGGGAGTGGCGTGTTTTTCTTGTTGTATGATTATCTTTTTATACCGGTTTCCGTTTTACTCACGGAGTATGTTCTTCTAACCAGTTTAATGGTTATGAGCCGGGTGATCGTGAAGAAAGTGTTTGCGCAGTATATTGGTGCCGAACGTACTAAAAAGAACGTAATTATATGTGGTAGCGATGAATACGGTATCATGGCAAAACATGCTATGGATAACGTGGAGGATGCCACGTATAATATTCTTGCTTTTGTTGATGTAAATGATCGGAAAGCGGGAAAGATTATCGAGGGAGTTAAGATTTACAAAATGTCATCTTTACCCGGTTTATTGAAACGTAACCGGGTGGACAAGGTGGTTATCGCCAAAAAGATGATTTCTCCTGATAAAAAACGGGAAATTGTCGAGATCTGCTTGGCCGCTGATGTGAACGTACTCGAAGTGCCTCGTTTTGAAAGTTGGATTAACGGGGAGTTGAGTATGCGGCATATCCGGAATATCAAGATCGAAGATTTGTTGGAGAGGGACGTGATTCACATGGAGGAGACCAATCTTCGAAAACAATTATTGAATAAAGTGGTTTTGGTGACCGGAGCGGCTGGTTCTATCGGGAGTGAAATTGTGCGGCAGTTGACGCATTTTAATCCTTCTTTGATCGTTTTGTTTGATCAGGCCGAATCTCCACTTTATGATATTGAGCTGGAATTGAAAGAAGAGTGTGGTTTCACGGATTATAAAGTCGAGATCGGGGATGTACGTGATGCGAGCCGGGTGGAAGGAATCTTTAAAACATATCATCCCAATATCGTGTATCATGCGGCTGCTTATAAGCACGTCCCTATGATGGAAAAACACCCGATCGAAGGAGTGAAAACTAATATTTTCGGAACGAAAAATGTTGCCGATTGTGCTGTGAAGTATGATTGTCAGCGTTTCGTGATGGTCTCCACCGATAAGGCAGTGAACCCGACGAATGTTATGGGTGCAAGTAAGCGTATTGCGGAAATTTACACGCAATCATTGAATCGCATTGCAAATACTCGTTTTATTACTACTCGTTTTGGGAATGTTTTGGGATCGAATGGTTCGGTGATCCCTCGTTTCAAGAAACAGATTGAGGCGGGTGGTCCTATAACAGTTACTCACCCGGAAATAACTCGTTTTTTTATGACTATACCCGAGGCGTGTCAACTCGTTTTGCAGGCGGGAGCGTTGGGAAATGACGGTGAAATATTCGTTTTTGATATGGGCAAAAGCGTCAAAATTGTTGATCTGGCCCGTAAGATGATTAAACTTTCCGGTTATGAAGTGGGGAAAGATATTCATATCGTCTTTACCGGTTTGAGACCGGGAGAGAAATTGTACGAGGAGGTGCTTAACGTGAAGGAGACGACTTTGCCGACTGTGCATGAGCGAATAAAGATTGCCAAAGTACGTGAATATAATTATAGTGAAGTTACGGATGCGATAAAGGCTCTTGATATAGCTTTGCAGACAAAAGATAATTTTGCTGTGGTGAAACAAATGAAATGTATCGTTCCTGAGTTTAAATCGAAAAATTCAATCTATGAATCTATTGATTTCCAGATGGAAGAAGAAGGTGTAGAGCATCATATGGAAGAGGTTTTAAATAAAATTCAGGTATCCGAAAATTTAGAAGTCAGAGAGTAATGGAGAAGACGAATTGGTATGCAGTTTTCACTGCTTCTCGGGCGGAAAAACGTGTGAAAGAGCGTTTGGAGCAAGCAGGAATCGAGAATTATTTACCTATGCGGGAGGTTGAATTTGTGAGGGACGGGCTGGTGAAAAGATTGGAAGTTCCTGTGATTACGGGGTGTATTTTTGTCCGTGTTTCTGAAACGAATTTACCTTCCGTGTTATCAATTTTGGGCGTGATTGCGTTGTTAAAAGAGAAACAGACTCCGATTGTGATTTCGGGCGAGCAGTTAGATGGTTTGCGCATTTTGAATGAAAATGCCGAGTCACTTGAAGTTGTGAATACGGGATGGCCAGTAGGGACTACCGTACGTGTAATGCAGGGTGAATTAGCCGGGGTTCGGGGTGAGTTAATCGAGGTAGCTGGTGGACATCTGGTTGTGATTCGTATTCCGTATTTGATAGGTGTTTGTGCTGATGTTTCCTTAGATTGTGTAAAGGCGTTGTAAATATTCAGATTTATTATTTCTTTTGGAAAAGTGTGATTCTCCATATGAGCTAAGGAAAATAGTTTTTGATGGAGATGAGTTCGGTTTATAGTGGGAACCTGTTGAGAAATAGGGGAAATCCTAGGGAAATAATCCCCCTTTTTCAGAGATGTTTCGAAATTTATTAGAAGTTCATTTATGCCGTAATATTTGAGCTACGAAGAATCTTCGAGTAATCTCTGGATGAGGGGGATTATTTGGGTTGGATTACTTCTTCATTTGGGTTGAGTTTGTGTTATACTGTTTTTCTTGATTATACTTTTATTTATGGAACTTATATACAAATTTACAGCAAACCAACTCCCTCTCCCTTCGGGGTACTCCCTCTATAAACAGAGGGAGAGTTAAAATATTCTCTATTTTTATAAAAAAACACTGTCTCCTCCTCTATAAACAGTTGAGGGGGCGGTAAAGCCGATAGAGGGGTTTGAGTATCAAAACAAGCATCACTCATATATATTGTAAAGTCGTATATAATCACCTTATTTATTATGCTTATTCTTAGGGTAATAAAACCTTGATTCTATAGTTTAATTATCTCTTGGGCCTTACTGGTCGTTTTCTCTTACGTTATATTCCTGTTATATGCTAGCGGGATAACGATTTGGAATGTGGGGAGTAGTGGTTGAGAGGTAGTTGAACGTAAGGAAAAGGAAGTAAAATTTTAGTAGAACAATGTAGGAAATGAGATTTTAGTTTGTATTTGGTATGTTTTAAAATAGTCTCTATAAATGATTATACCTGAAATTTTTTGTTGGATTGTACCATGAGACAATTTTTAATTGCGTTGGAACATTGATAATGTACAAGGGAATGTAGTGTGTAATATGTTTAGGTATGAAGAATATTTAGAAAATCTACATGAGTTTCATGGTCGCTTGTTATGATTATGATTGAATTATTATATTTATTGTATTATTGTATAAATAGTTTCGTGATTAATTGTTTGTTTTAAATTACTTATTGTTGTAACTTTGCAAATAAAATATCTGCTTTAATCTATTGATCTATATAGTTGTTTAATAGCAGCTTATTCCGTGAAAAATGTAAATAAAAGAATATTTAATTGAATTCTGATGAATAGAGAACAAAAATTAAAAGGGATAGATCCCTTGGTAATGTTTGAACAGGTTTGGACAAATAAAAAGAAGTTGTTATTAATTATTTGTATAGGAGCAGTTGTAGGATTAATTGTATCTTGGAGTATTCCAACTGCGTATACTACAACAATAAAGATCGTTCCGGATCAATCCACTATTGATAATAGTAATTTTATTTCGGATATTGTCAAAAGTAAACCGTTCCTATTAAACTTTTGGAATTTAGAAGTTTCTAAGCTAGATAAAAGTAAAGTTTTATTGCGGAATTATATATTGGATGAATATAAGTTCCCTTGGTGGCGAGATATTATGGAGCTACCTGCTATGATACAAAAATGGAGGTATGGAAAGCCTATTTTTCTTGATACTGTAAATTTATTTCAACTAGCACCAGAACAAGCTACATTTGTGGGGAGAATGAATAAGGACATAAAAGTCCAAATGGATAAACGTAATGGTGTGATGAATTTAATTGTGAGGATGCAAGATCCTATGGTTTCTGCGTTAGTTGCAAATGAAATATTGAAAAAAATGCAAACTTTGGTAGCAGAGAAAAAAACATATAAAGCTAATGTTGACGTGAAATTTTATGAGAATCTATTGAATAATGCTCGGCTTAATTATGAAAAAAAGCAGGAAGATTTAAGTAAATATATAGCTTCTCATAGAGAAAGTGTTTCTAGTGTTTCAATGATGGAGCAATTTCGATTGAAACAAGACGTAGAATTGGTTTATAAGCCATATGCATCGATGATTGAGGAATTGGATAAAGCAAAAATGAAAGTTCAAGAAGAAACACCTACGTTTGCTATAATAGAGCCAGCTTCTGTTCCTTCATATCCAAGCGAACCTAGAACATTATTAATTATTTTAGGGAGTGTTTTTTTATTCGGATTTTTTGGAATAATAGGACTTTTGGTTAAGGGAATGTTTAAATGAGAAACTTGATTTCTTTTAATGGACTTTATAATATATTTTTTGTGCTAGGTTTTTTCTCATTAACCTATGCGATGAATTTATATATCGTTTTTGCTTGTGTTATATTATTTTGTCTTTTTTTAGGATCGGATGTAAGGCATCGAAAAGGGTTTTATGTGTATTTAGTAAGTGTTGGTGTCCTAACTACTTTTTATTTGCTTATTCATGATGGAGGAGCGGCTTATAGAATATTTAAAACATTAACATTGATTTGGTTAACGCTTTATATACCTTTGGTAAATGACTTACAGATAACGAAGTTACTTCATTGTTTCCTTCTTTTTAATGCAGCATTAATTTATATTGATGTGGTATTATATAATACCCTGGGATTTTCATTGACAACAGGCGTTGAAACGCATGGTTTCATGCGTTTTTCTGGAGTAATAGAAGATTCTAATTTTTTTTCTTATCTATTATTTGTTTATATTTATTATTTGAAAGTGAAAACTGGGCATTTCAATTATTTTTTGGTAGGAGCAGTTTTACTTTCTTTTTCCCTTTCTTTAATAATAACGATGTTTGGTGTCATTATACTTTTCCATGTAAAGAAATTATGGGTATTGACAGATAGGAATGTGAAGGTTTTAGGTGGAATGGTTTTAGTTGGAGTGTTTGTTATATATTATGGGATGTTATTTGTCTTGACAACTTTACGTGATGTTGATACTTCTAATGATTATATAGCAGAAAAACTTGTTTCTTTGTCTTTACGATTTGAGAGTCAATTAGAGGCTTTCGATGCTTTAGAATTGAATGATGATTATTGTTGGGGTATGGGAGCAGGAAAGACTCGTGAAATAACAACCGAAGGAATGAATTTGCATAATTCTTATCTTCAAATCTTATTAGAGATGGGGGTAGTTTGTTTGTTAATTGTTTTCGCTTGTGCATTCTATTGTTATTATTTTTTAGATAAGAATTTTGTACTACTGTTTGTTGCAATATTCTTATTAGGAAATGTTTTAGAAATATTTTATTTCCCATTATTGTCTTTTATTTTATTTTTGTCCAATGTTTATAGGCAAGAGAAAGTTGCAAGCAAGTTAGGTGTAAGTGATAATATTGTAAGCTATTGAAATGAATGTTAGTTTGATACTTTGCACAAAAAATCGTCGAGATATACTTATTCATAATCTGGAACTTTTTATAGACCAGTTTGATATAGGAGATGAAATTATAATTGTTGATAGTAGTGATAGGCCTAGAGAAATAGGACGAGAGGATTTTGGAGAGGTGAAACCAAATATTCGTTATTTTCATACTTCACCAGGGTTGCCTTTACAACGAAATTATGGAATTGCGAGAGCTACATGTGATTTGGTAATGTTTTTAGATGATGATATTTATCTTTTTCCAGCCTCTTTAGAAAAAATGAGACTTTTCTTTATGGAACATTCTGAAATTGATGCAATTACAGGGGCTCTGTCTGAAAGAGTACTGCCTTCCACTTTTACTAGAAGATTGCAGTATGTTTTTGGAAGGTTGTTTTTTACCTCTTATTTTGGAAAAATGTCTTTGACTTTGGGAGGGTTACCTATTTTAGCTTTAGATTCATATAAGGAACATCCTGCATCTTTTTTGAGAGGAGGTTTTTCTGTGTATAGAAGATATGTTTTTGCGGATATCCGTTATGATGAATATTTTAAGGATTATGCTTATCTTGAGGATACAGACTTCTCTCATCAATTTAATAAAAAATTTAAAGCGTGCTTTTTTGACGGTTTTAGGGGGTTTCATGCTCATGTATCAACAATACAAAGAGATCAAAGTAATTATCGTAAACAATATGTAGTTAATTACGTCCACATATATCGAAAGCATGAATTGGGATCGTCATTGAAAATGAATTGGGTCTTATTAGGATTACTTTTATTGAACTTTATCAAGAGTTGTATGGAGAAAAATTTCTCTTTTTTTAAAGGAACATTAGCAGGGATAGAGCAGGTTTATAAAAATAAATAGTGCAATGGATAAAATATCTGTAATTATTCCGGTTTATAATATAGCTTCATATTTGCAGCGTTGTCTAGATTCTGTTATATCACAGACTTATAAAAATTTGGAAATTATTGTTGTAAATGATGGGAGTCTTGATAATTCATTGGAGATATTAGAAGAATATGCGATAAGAGATGAAAGAGTTGTTGTTCTTAATAAGGAGAATGGTGGTGTAACCTCTTGTCGTCGAGAAGGACTTGCGAATGCCCAAGGAAAATATATATTTTTTTTAGATGGAGATGATTGGTTGGAGAGTGAAAGTTTAGAACGTTTATATTTGCTTGGAAAAGAACAAGATGCAGATATTGTTGTGGGAAATGCTTATTATAGTACTGATAACGAGGACATAAAAATGTTTTCAACTAATTTTGATGTCCTTTCTTCAAAGGAGTTTATTCATATTATGGCAATAGGAAAGCAGCCATGGTCCTTGTGGATGAAATTAATAAAAAAATCAATATGTCATAAAATGGTCATTCCTGAAGGATTAAGTATGGCAGAGGATATGTTGGGGGTGCTACAATTATCATTTTATGCTCGAGTAATAGCGAAAAGTAGTTATTATGGATATCACTATTACCAACGTCAAGATGCTGCAACAAAAACTCCAACGAAAAAGCATGCGATAGATGCATTATTGGCAGCAAAGTATGTATTAGATTTTTTTAAAGAAAAGAATGTTTATAGTGATTATTTTGATGATATTGCAATTATTAATTTGAGGTGTTTATTGACTTGTTGCAATCAAGGGGGAGTAGATAGAGAAGAAAGTTTGGTAAAACAAATATATAGTGATTTTTATCAGACAAGATATTTGAAATTTTTTGTTTGGCAGCATAGGTTGATTTTAGCGGGTTTTAAGAGGGGAATAAATTTTTATAAGGTATTATTTTTTATTCGTCGCTTGCATATTAGTTTTGAGAAAAATTAAAAATGTGATTTGCTTTATGTTTGATTTAATACGATGAGAAATATTTATGAATGATTTATTAGTAACGGCCACGATTGTAACATATAAGGAAAGAGAAGAAGTTTTGAAGAAAGCTATTGATAGTTTTTTAAATACAACTTTGAATGTCAAGCTCTATATTGTAGATAATTCCCCAACAGATGATTTAAGAGTATTATGTGAAAATACTCCTCGACTTGAATATATTTTTAATAATGCTAATATAGGTTTTGGAGCTGCTCATAATATTATTATGAGGGAAGAGGTAAGATTAGGTAGATATCATTTAGTATTAAATCCAGATATTAGTTTTGAAGGAGGTACAATAGAAAGGTTGGTAAAATTTATGGATCGGAATAAAGATGTAGGTATTTGTATGCCTAAAGTTCTTTATCCGGATGGTAGTTTGCAATACTTGTGTAAATTGTTGCCGACACCAATTAATTGGATTGCACGTAGTCTTATTCCTATTGATTGGGTGAAAAAGAAGTTAGATTATGATTTTGAAATGCGTTTTACTGATTATAATTCTATGATGGAAGTCCCTTATCTTTCAGGATGTTTCCTTTTTATTCCTCGGCATGTAATAACTGAAATCGGGGTATTTGATGAAGGGATCTTTATGTATGGAGAGGACACTGATTTATGTCGTCGTGTAGGGAGAAAGTATAAAACTATGTTTTATCCAGAGGTATTTGTATATCATCATTTCAGAAAAGGATCCCATAAAAATTTGCGTTTATTTAAAATCCATGTAAAAGCTGCTATTTATTATTTTAATAAATGGGGATGGTTTTATGATTCAGAACGAAGAGAGATAAATAATCGTATAAAGAGTTTTTACATAACAAAGTAGTGATATGAGAATTTTATATATAGTAGGGAAAATGAATCAAAATTTCGGTGGAGGTGTGATTAGTCATCGAAATTTAGAGTTATTAAGAGCTACTTGTTGTGATGTTGACGTTTTTCAGTTTGAACAGTATAAAATATCTTTTTTGCAGCGTTTAAAAGAACGAGTTCGTGGAGTTAATGGTGGATTGTCGAGTCCAAATATAGAAGAAATTATTATTCATTTGAGAGAACATCCAGTGGATTTGGTGTTTATAGCACATTCGTTATATGGATGTATCGTGAAACGGTTGAAAGATGAGTTCCCGCAATTACCTGTTGTGACTTTTTTGCACAATGTTGAGGTAATGTATGCTTGGGAGATGTTCAAAAATAATGTAAAGAGTATGGGAAATTTGTTGAACATCTTTTTTGTTTATAGGGCAGAAAAACTAGCTGTAAAATATAGTGATTATTTAATAGCATTGAATAATAGAGATGCTAAACAAATATTATTCATATATAAAAAGAATGTAGCCGCTTTATTACCAACTTCATTTAATGATTTGGGGGAGGCGAAGAAGGAAGAGGTTTTAGGTGAGCCTAAGTATCTTTTTGTAGGGAGTGATTTTTTTGCAAATATTCAAGGGATCACGTGGTTTGTACAAGAAGTAATGCCGTATGTAGAGGGGAAATTATTCATTGTAGGACAAGGCATGGAAAAGGCTGTATCTCATTTGATTTCGGACAGAGTACAAGTGATTGGCTATGTTCAAAGTTTGAAAGAATGGTATGCAAAGGTGGATATAGTTGTTTGCCCTTTATTTTTAGGGAGTGGAATGAAGACAAAAACAGCAGAAGCTATGATGTATGGAAAAGCTATTGTCGGAACACCTGAGGCTTTTGAGGGATATGATATCGATACTCGTCAAGTTGGAGGATGTAGTGTCTTGGCGCAAGATATGATTAAAATTCTTAATGATTTAGGGCATAATAAAGAACGCTTATTAGAATGTCAGAGATATGCTCGTGAAATGTTTCTAAAAAATTATTCAATGACTTCTTCTATTGTGGAAATGAAGTTATTTTTAGAAAAAGTGAAATATTGTCATTCAAATAATGGTCGATAATATAATTCATATTTCAGTTGGCTGTTGCGTTGACCAATTATTTTTGCAGGAATTCCTCCGGCTATTACACGTGGGGGAATATCCTTTGTAACGACAGAACCACATGCAATGACGGCTCCTTGTCCAATTGTTACTCCAGGAAGAATTGTTACACGTGAAGCGATCCATACATGATCTTCTATTGTGACGTTACCACATTTAAGCCCATGTAGATCATCGTGTACATCGTGTTCCATTGTCCAAATGTTTACTTCTCTAGCAATATCTACATTGTTACCAATTGTTAAGTTACCGCCCCGACCATCCATGAATACATTTTTATTGATCACACAATGTTCTCCGATAGAAATTTGTGAGCCAGCTATACATTCAAATCCTCTAAATATTGAAGTTTTTTTTCCAACCTTTTTTAATAGTAATCTTAAAATAGCATGTCTAATGGCAAAAGATGGGATTTGCATTATTAGTGGTAATATATTGTATGTTAGTTGGTATAGAATATGTTTTAAATACTTAATCATGACGGTCTTATAATTTTTTTTAGATTGTGTAATATTCGAAGTGTTCCTAGACTGGTTTTGGCAAGTCGAGGGTGCTTGTAAAAATGACGGATTATATTGTCTTCTTTACTTAAATTTAGATGTTGAGTATTTTTTATTAGTTCTGTTATGTAAGTATCGTTAGTATCTAATTTTTTGTTTGTTAAATATAACGTTTTTATTACTGCATAACGATGATAAAATAGAGATTCTTTTATTTCTTTTGAGTTGAGTATGGGGCCTAAGGTTGCAACTAAATATTTTTCAAATTGTTTTTCATATTGTAATGTCGGAATGAATGTGTTCATGCAAGACCCTGGACGGTCAAAATAATTATAAACAATAGAGGTGGTTACTGCTATTTGTTTTGCTTTATTACCTAATCTGACATTCATTATATAATCCTCTCCTCGAACGATATTTCGAGGAAGATCAAAAATGCTATTGTCGAATAATTTTCTTTTATACAAGCTCCCCCAAGGACCTCGGAGTTTCCAATTTTTTAGACATTCACAAATGAAATCTGTTGGTTGAAGTTGTATCAGATCTTGTTGAATTGAACATCGTAAAGAGCTTGCATCTATATTATGAATTTTCCGATGATCTCCTTTTAATATATCACAATTACCAACCATGTATAACATCTGAGAGAGAGCATCTAAAGGCATCGTATCATCAGAGTCCACGAAACAAATCCATTCTCCCTGTGCATTTTCTATACCTGTTTTACGGGCGGAAGTTACTCCATTATTCGAGGTGTGAAATACTCGGATTCTTGAGTCTTCTGTAGCGTATTCGTCACAGATTTTGCCTGATTCGTCTAGACTTCCATCGTCAACGAGAAGAATTTCAATATCGGAGAATGTTTGATTTATTAAACTATCAATACAAGTTGCTAGGTAAAGTTCTACATTATAAACTGGTACGATAATCGATATATGCGGGGTCTTTATCATTTCTTTAATTTGAAGTTCATTATGATTGTGTATATTTTTTGTTTGATAAATACTCTTTCATGTTTTTGGCATCCAGTATAATATGTTACTATTACTACCGAAAATGCCGATGTGAAACACACCATGATGAAAGAATACCAATTATTGGGCATACAAATATATATAATGAATGGAATAATGGGAGACAGGATAAGCACTTTTGTGATAGGGAATAGAACATTTTTAATGTAATCGTGAATTTTCATGTTAATCATGGGAAGAACAATTTTCATTCTTGCAAATTGTGTACAAATCTCAATACCAATGTGAACAATAAAAACAGCTTCTGGAGGTACATTACAAAATTTGAGTAATAAATACGATATTGGTACGATTGTTAGAAGCACACTACCTTCGACTAACTGGAATATTTTTAATTTACCTGTGGCATGAACGGATATGATGAGTGGATTGGCTAAAGCTGTGAGCATACTGGAACACAAAATTAATCTTAGAAAAATGACTGTGTATTCTGGAACAATATTCAACCATAATTTTAATATGGTTTGTGCTTCGAAGATTATGGGCATAGAAAGTAATAGAAGTAGAAGGAATGAAAATTTAGAACTAATAATTAATAATTTATGCATATACTCAAAATCTGATTGCGCATATGATTTTGTCAATTGAGGGTTTAGGGCTACTTGAAAATTATTACAAAAATTTTGAATGACTGTTTGTACTTGTACAGCAATACCCCTTGCAGCATTAATAGCTGGACCAAAAAATAGATTTAATAAAATATTTAATCCCTGTGTGTAGCCAATTACAGCTAAATTGCCATTTATTGTCCAGCCTACAAAGATAAAAATATCTTTGAATAATGATTGATCCCAGGTAAATTTGAATTTACATGCTTTGAAACGAGTGGATGTATACCAACGATATACAAAGACATCAAAAATTTGTATTGCGAGTATAAGTAATGCATAAATTTTAAGTTTATCAAAAGGAAGGATCACTAATAAATAGACAATACCTAATTTGAGCATTACATCCATGATCGAGATATATGCATATATATTCATTTTTTCATGAGCTATAATTGTTGCGTTGTAAGGGACGCTAATTATAGATAGCATTGTACTTAAAATAGAACATTGAAATACCCATATGGCAGAATGCAATCTGTTTTCTGGTATTTTGAGTTCATGAAGTAAAAACCATGAGCCAACAGTTTCTCCTAAAATCGCAATAAGTAAGGCGATAAATATGTGAATAGTCATAACACAACTAAAAGTCTTTCTTAGACTTTCTGGGGTTCCTATTGCTAATTCATAAGTAATATATCGTGATGAAGCGGCACTCAATGAGCCATTTATGAAACTGAGCATTGCAACCACTCCTCCTACAACATTGTAAATGCCAAAATCTTCCACACCTAATGTATTTAAGACAACACGCGAGGTATATAAACTTACGAGCATTGTAAAAATCATTCGGAAGTAAAGTATTAACGTGTTTCTTGTAATACGTTGACTATGTTCTTGTATCATTGATAGTTTTTCGATATAGATTAACTCGACAAAAATACATATAAGTTTATACATATAAAAAAAGGAAGTAAGCTTTATTTAATTGCATTTCGATTTTGTTAAGAAATTGTTAAAAACAGAAAAACGCCATTTTGTGACGCAACCATTGATGTACTTTTGCATCTTGATTAAAAACAACACACATAACACTATTATTTAATTATATGAGAATGAATAAAACATCTAAGGTCTATACGACGTAAAAGGGGAGCAAGATAAGAGGAGAGAGCGTATCCTGTTTATAAACACGCTAATATGAGATAGATAATGATGTTCATGTATGTGGGCAAAGTGGAGGTTTATGCCGTTTTAAATGGATCAAGGAATGAAAAGAATATTGATTATTGGAGGAGATAGTTTTATTGCTGGGCAATTTATAAAGAAATATGTATCAACGGATTCTATCACGTGTTACAGTCGCAGGCCGACCGGATACGAGAAAGAGATTGTTGTGAAAGCATTTCGAGATATGCCTGTTGAAGCATTTTCAGGGTTTGATGCGGTAATAAATTTTGCAGCTATCGTACATCGTCCGGAAGTGAAAGACCAGGAGCTTTATGATGATGTGAATTATCGGATGGCTTGTTTATTAGCTCAGAAAGCAAAAGAGGCTGGGGTACGTCAGTTCGTGCAGATGAGTACGATTGCCGTGTTCGGTAGTGCCAGTCGAATTTCTGAGACAACACCGGAAAGACCACAGACTTATTACGGGAGTTCTAAGCTTAAAGCGGATAAAGAGCTAGTGGCAATGAGCGACCGGGAATTTAAGGCTGCGATTATTCGTCCACCGATGGCGTACGGGGGGGGAATGGCTCCGGGTAATATGTTGCGTTTAATTCGTTTGGTAAATAAACATATTCCGCTGCCTTTCGGTTCAGCCCGGAATAGTCGTGATTTTATTAATGTAAAAAATTTGGTTGAGTTTATTCATTTAGCCGTGGAGAAAGAGGTTGAGGGGGTATTCTATCCGACGGATAAAGTTCCTTATTCTACGCGTAACGTGGTCGAGGAAATTTCTCGTCAATTGGGAGTACACACGATAAATTTACCTTCTCCTTCCATATTCTTGAAACTGATAGAGAAGGTCCGTCCTGATCTTTATCAGAAACTCTGGGGAGATGTGGTTATTGATCGTCAGTTAGCATTAAGCGCTATCGGTTATGAGCCTCGTTATACTTTGGAGGATGGAATTCGAGAGATGGTTGAATCGTTTAAGCAACAAAAATGATAAATTGGGTCTATGGATTTGTTCTTCTGCTCCTTTTCGTGCTGGAGAACATTTATTTTAAGATTGCCAAGAGATATAATATTTTGGATGTTCCTAATGCAAGGAGTTCTCATCATACGATTACCCTACGAGGAGGTGGGGTGATTTTTTATTTAGGGGTACTTGTGCATGGATTGATCTTTGATTTTTTTGCACCTTGGTTTTTATGCGGAGTGACGTTGGTGGCTTTGGTGAGTTTTATTGATGATATGCACCCGCTTTCTGCAAAGGTTCGTCTTTTGTTCCAGACCTTTTCTTTGTTATTGTTGCTGTTACAGCTAGGGGTTCATGAGGTTTCGTGGGGATACGTGGTTGTGGCTTTGTTTTTCGGGTTGGCCATACTCAATATATATAATTTCATGGATGGTATAAACGGTATTACCGGAGGATATAGTCTGGTTGCCATGTTGGCGTTATGGGGGATCAATGCATTTGTTTTCCCGATAGCGCCGGCGGGGTTTATTCCTGTGGTAATACTGTCATTGCTAGTGTTTAATTTTTATAATTTCCGTTCTCATGCCAAATGTTTTTCCGGGGATGTGGGAGCGATATCAATGGCTTTTATTATACTCTTTTTG
Source organism: Butyricimonas sp. (assembly GCA_019423345.1). Classification (GTDB taxonomy): domain Bacteria; phylum Bacteroidota; class Bacteroidia; order Bacteroidales; family Marinifilaceae; genus Butyricimonas. The sequence continues at coordinate 136,782 of JAHZBN010000002.1, forward strand.
TTGGGTGGCTTTATAATACATACCGGTCACGTGTCAGCATTAGTGTTTTTGGCGGTTTATGGAGTGGATGGTGTGCTGACTATTATACATCGTATCTTGTTGAAAGAGAACATTGGTCAACCTCACCGGAAGCATTTATACCAGTTGTTAGCCAACGAGGGAAAGTTTGCTCATTTGCCTGTTTCTTTGATCTACATGGGTGTACAGGCTGTTGTTAATTTGGGGTATTTGTTGGTGTTGGTGTATACTCCAGGGTATACATTGATTTATTTTATTATTTCTATAGTGGTGCTGGTGGTTGTTTATTTACCTTTGAGACGTAAATTTTATGCGTTACGAGAGCAAGTATGAGATTTGAAGAAGCATTATAGGTTGAAAACTATAATAAAATTTGATTTTCGATTTTTGATTTTCAATTAATGCTGTATCTTTGTGGCCGATCCGGCATGTCGGTTTATCAGGTTTGATTTGCGAATCAAGAAAGATGAACCTATGGGATGGTTGCATAAAAAACATTCAAAAAAAGTAATATGAGATTTTTAATTTTTGTTGTACTTATGCTTGGTGTCATGGGAATTGCTTGTGCGCAGATGACCGATGCACAAGTTATTGAAGCCGTGAAGTCCGCACAGGCTCAAGGAAAAAGTCAAGACGAGATTATTTTGATGTTATCGCAAAAAGGTGTCACGAAAGAGCAGGTGTTACGTATAAAGGCAAGTTTGGAAAGCCAAGGGAGTAATACGACCGGGACTCAAACAATGGGAGATAGTCGAATGCGGGTGAATAATACTTTCGGGAATGTGCGAGATAGTTTGTCTCTAAATTTGAAGAGAAATAGAAACAACGTGTACGGGAGAGAATTATTTAATAATAAAATGTTGACATTCGAACCTAGTTTAAATATCCCGACTCCAGAGAATTATAAATTAGGCCCCGGTGATGAGGTGATTATTGATATATGGGGAAATTCGGAGGAAACGATTCGAGCAACGATCTCGCCGGAGGGAAGTATTACTATTCCTAATTTAGGGCCGGTTTATTTGAGTGGAAAGCTAATAAATGAGGCTTCTTCTTACATGAAGAATATGTTAGCTAGGATCTATTCGGATTTGAATTCCGAAAATCCGGGAACCTTTTTAAAGGTTTCTTTGGGACAGATCAGAAGTATTCAGGTGAATGTGATGGGAGAGGTGATGATGCCCGGAACGTACACGTTACCTTCTCTTGCTTCTGTGTTTCATGCTTTGTATGCGGCTGGAGGGGTGAATAATGTGGGAACATTGCGGGATGTCGTACTATACAGGAACGGTAAGGCTTTTAAGCATGTGGACGTGTATGACTATATTATGAATGGTAATAATAGTTTTGATATTACTTTGCAAGATGGGGATTTGATTAACGTGGGGACTTACGAAGCGATCGTTACTGTGGTTGGTAAGGTAAAACGTCCGATGCGTTACGAGATGAAAGGAGATGAAAGTTTAAGTAAATTGTTGGAGTATGCAGGAGGTTTTACCAGTAATGCTTACAAGAAAAATGTGAATGTGAGTCGTAAGGGAGATTCCGAATTTCAGATGTATACCGTGTATAATGATGATTTTGTCGATTTTAAGTTAGCGAATGGAGACTCGATCATGGTAGACTCTATTATAAGTCGGTACGAAAATCGGGTATCCGTGGCGGGAGCTGTATATCGCCCTGGAAATTATGCGATAAATAATTCCATCAAGACTGTGAAGGATTTGATAAATGTGGTGGAAGGGCCTCGGGAAGATGCCTTTTTAAATAGAACGATTTTATATCGAGAGAAAGAGGATTTAAGTCAAGAAATGCTTGCGGTTGATTTGGGAAAATTGTTAAGAGGTGAGATTGACGACATCCCATTGAAAAAGAATGACCGCTTGTATGTGCCTTCTGCAACTGAATTGCGGGGAGATTACGTGATTGATATTCTAGGAGAGGTAAAGAATCCTCGGAAATATCCTTTTGTGGATAACATGACGTTGGAAGATGCTGTTCTTCAGGCTGGAGGGTTGTTGGAATCGGCTTCTATGGTTCGGGTGGATGTTTCTCGGAGAATTAAGGCTCCTAATAGTACGGAGGAAGCGCCGGTAGAGGCTGAATTGTTCACATTTGCTTTGAAGGATGGCTTGGTGGTAGAGGGAGATCCTGGATTTATCCTTGAGCCTTTTGATGAGATAAAGGTGCGTCGTTCTCCGGGATACAGCGAACAACAGAATGTTGTGGTGAGGGGAGAGGTACTTTACCCGGGAGTGTATGCCAAACGTTCATCAAATGATCGTCTTTCGGATCTGGTAAAGCGGGCTGGTGGTGTGACTTCTAAAGCTTACGTGAAAGGTGCCCGCTTGTTGCGTCGTATGAATGCAGATGAGTTGGAAAGAGTGAAGTCTGCAATGCAGTTGGCTAAATATTCAAGACGTGATTCAGTTGTTGTTGATAGTATGTCGTTTGAACAGGTATATTATGTCGGTATTGACTTGAAAGATGCGTTAGAGAATCCAGGAGGGGAATCTGATTTGATCCTTCGGGAAGGAGATGTGTTACAAGTTTCTAATTATGTGAATACTGTTAAGATTAGTGGGGCTGTGATGTATCCTAATGCTGTGACATATTTCAAGAAAATGAAGTATAAGGATTATATAGAAAATGCGGGAGGATACAGTGTTGATGCGAAAAAACGAAAGGCTTACGTGTTGTACCCGAACGGAACACTAGCTGTTTGTAAGGGAAATCGTACAAAGATAGAGCCGGGAAGCGAGATTATTGTTCCGTTGAAATCCGTGAACAAGAATCGGATGGGGTTGCCGGAAATTTTGAGTTTGGCATCATCAACGACCTCGATAGCGGCAATGGTTACTGCAATTCTTAACAACACGAAATAGTATGGAACAGGAAGTAAAGCAGGCAAATCAGATGCCACAGGAGGAAGAAATTGATTTGGTTGAGGTGGTCCAAAAGCTATGGAAAAACCGGAAACTGATACTGAAGATTACAGTCGTGTTTATGGTACTAGGGGTATTAGTTGCCCTGTTTAGTCCGAAAGAATATACTGCCGGATGTACGATGGTCCCTCAATCCGGGGATAAGAAAGTCGGTGGAAATTTGAGTGGACTGGCCTCTATGGTCGGGATTAATTTAGGTGGGGCTTCTGGTGGTGAAGTTTTATCTCCGACAATTTATCCTAAAATTGTGGCAAGTATTCCTTTTAAGAAGGATTTGATGGCAACCCCGTTAAAGTTTGAAGAGTATGATCAACCGATCACGTTGTTGGATTATTATACAAAGGATGAATACCAAAAATTTAGTTTAGGAGGAACAATTGTAAAATACACGATTGGTTTACCGGGAGTGATCATAAATGCAATCCGGGGAGAAGATACGACTATGATTTCTGTGGGTCAAGGGAGTGCGATACAGTCTCTTTCAAAAGATGAGAAGAAAATGTCAGAGATGTTGAATGATATGATTTCTTTGAACGTGAATGATAAAGACGGTTATGTACAGTTGTCTGCGTCCTTGGGAGAACCTTTGGCTGTAGCTCAGTTGGCAGAACGGGCTCAAGAGTTGTTACAGACTTATATTACGGATTTCAAAATCGAGAAGGTGAAGTCAAACTTGATATTCGTGGAGCAACAATATGATGCTGCAAAAAAACGTTACGAGAAGATGCAGGATAGTTTGGCTCGTTTCAGAGATGCGAACAAGAGTTTTTCTTCTGCCGTGGCCAAGACTCAGGAGGAGGCTTTAATGAACGAGTATAATCTTACTTATAGCGTGTATTCCGAGTTGGCAAAACAGATGGAACAGGCTAAGATTGCTGTGAATGAAACTACACCGATTTTGACGATCGTGGAACCGGTTGTAGTTCCGATTGAACGTTCTAAACCTAAAAGGGGATTGATTTGCGTATTGTTTACGTTCTTGGGAGGCTTTGCTGGAGTGGGTACGGTTCTGGCATTACCTTTTGTGGCTAATGTTTTGGGAAATGATAAATTGAAACGGTTTATAAAAGAATAAGCTTGTAGCCGGGAATCCGGTTTTCATATTACAGGAGGTGTGTCAAAATGTATTGGCATACCTCTTTTTATGAGAAGTTTTTTACCTTTGCGCTACGTGGGGACCGGGGCGTGTGATAGAATATTTGATAGTCTTTGAAAATGATTGATTTTGAACAGTTAACACGAAATATGAAGGGAGACGTGATGACGGACTCTCTTCATCAAATGATTTATGCGACAGATGCATCGGCTTATCGGGAGATGCCATTAGCTGTTGTATATCCTCGGGATGCTTCGGACGTGAAGGAATGTATCAAGTTTGCTAGGAAAAATGGAATTACATTGATTCCCCGTGCTGCGGGAACTTCTTTAGCGGGGCAGGTGGTAGGGAAAGGGGTGGTCGTTGATGTGTCTCGGTATATGAATCACGTGCTAGAGATAAATGAAAAAGAACATTGGGTTCGGGTTGAGCCGGGGGTGGTGTTGGATGAATTGAATATGCGGGTAAAGTCGTTAGGCTTGTTCTTCGGTCCAGAAACTTCTACTTCTAATCGTTGTTGCCTGGGAGGAATGGTGGGAAATAATTCGTGCGGTTCTCATTCTTTAGTGTATGGGAGTACCCGGGATCATCTTCTGGAGGCAAAAGTTATTTTGAGTGACGGGGAGGAGGCTTGGTTGAAGGGAATGGAGAAAGATGAGGTGAGGGATAAAATGGCGGAAGACACGTTGGAGGGAAAGATATACAGGTGTTCTGTGGAGATGTTGGAAAATAATAGAGAGGAGATTATTCAACATTTTCCGGATCCGGCTTTGCGGAGAAGAAATTCTGGGTATGCCATTGATCAGTTGTTGTACTCGGATTACTTTGATGTCCTTTATGAGGAAAAGTTTAATTTGTGCAAGTTATTAGCCGGATCAGAAGGAACTCTGGCATTTGTGACCGAGTTGAAATTGAATCTTGTCCCGTTACCACCCAGAGAAAAAGCGGTAATTTGCGTACATTGCAGGACATTAGAAGAAGCGTTTGAGGGAAATCTGGTCGCATTGAAACATCACCCGGTGGCTATCGAGTTAATGGACCAGAATATATTAGAACTAAGTAAAGGAAATATAGCACAAAATAAGAACCGTTTTTTCGTTCAAGGTGATCCTGCTGCCATACTGATTGTCGAGTTGGCACAGGAAAGCAGGGAAGAGGTGGATCAGGTGGCAGACCAGATCGAAGCGGATATGAAGATGCACGGGTATGGGTATCATTTCCCGAGAGTGTACGGGAGTGATATTAACCGGGTGTGGAGTTTACGGAAGGCAGGACTAGGGTTGTTGTCCGGAATGCCGGGGAATGCGAAGCCCGTGTCCGTGATCGAGGATACAGCCGTGGCTCCGGAACGGTTACCTGCTTACATGAAGGATTTCGGGGAGATGCTGGAACGACTGGGATTGAAGTGCGTATATCATGCGCATATCAGTACGGGTGAGTTGCATTTACGTCCCGTGTTGAATTTGAAAGATGAGAATGACCGGGTGTTATTCCGGCGAGTGGCGGAAGAGACAGCTAGGTTAGTGAAGAAGCATCGCGGTTCTTTAAGTGGAGAACATGGTGACGGACGTTTACGAGGGGAGTTTATTCCATTGTTGTTCGGGGAGAAGGTGTATGGCTTGATGCAGGAGACTAAAGCTTGTTGGGACCCGGAGGGCATTTTTAACGTAAGGAAGATTGTGAACACACCGCCCATGGATACCTCTCTTCGATATGAGGTAGGGGATTCGAATGTGATGTGTCGCACTTATTTTGATTTTTCGAAGGAAAAAGGTTGGTTGTGCGCTATTGAGCAATGTAACGGTTCGGGAGATTGTCGGAAATCATATGCTTTTGGTGGTACGATGTGTCCGAGTTTTCGGGCTACGAGGAAAGAGAGTCATACGACACGTGCTAGGGCGAATACGTTACGGGAGTTGATGACTCGTCCGAAAACGAAAAAGATATATGATCAGCGGGAGATTTTAGAAGTGTTAGATACCTGTGTTTCATGTAAAGCGTGTAAATCAGAATGTCCCTCTAACGTGGATATTGCTCGTTTTAAGGCAGAGTTCTTGCAACAGCATTATGATGTGTGCGGGGTACCGATGAAGGCTTTTTTGATTGCCCGATTGACAGAAATTCAGCGTTTGGGTACGATCTTACCGTGGTTTTATAATGCCGTCGTTCGAAACCGGATGACAGGCGGGATGTTGAAACGAATGTTGCATTTTGCCCCGGAGCGGGCGATTCCTACTCTTTATAAGACCACGTTGAAACATTGGCTTGGTCGTTATCAGCGAAAGAATAGGGGTGAGATCGTGGGAAGAGTGTTTCTTTTTGCCGATGAGTTTACCAATTACATGGACGTGGAGATTGGGATAAAGATGATCGAGTTGCTGGATTGTTTAGGGTATGAGGTTATTATTCCGAAACACGTGGAGAGTGGACGGACAGCGATTTCGAAAGGTATGTTGAAGGTGGCGAAAGGTGTGGCCCGGGAGAATGTACTATTGTTGAAAGACTTGGTTACAGAAAATATTCCATTGATAGGTATTGAGCCTTCGTGTATATTATCGTTCCGGGATGAATATCCGGATTTGGTAGGAGATGATTTGAAGGAAGAGGCCGTGAGGTTAGGAAAAAATTGCTTGTTATATGACGAGTTTTTTACCCGAGAGATTCGTGCTGGAAGAATACAGGCAGAACAATTTACTGATCAACCGTTGAAGATTATGTTGCATGGGCATTGTCACCAAAAGTCATTGGCTTCCGTCGAGCCTTCTCGAGAAATGTTATCTTTGCCAGTGAATTATAGCGTGGAGGTTATTCCTTCCGGATGTTGTGGGATGGCGGGAGCTTTCGGGTACGAGAAAAAACATTACGAGTTGTCCATGAAAATCGGGGAACAAGTGTTGTTTCCAGCCGTGAGAGGTGCTGGGGAGAATGTTTGTATTTCAGCCCCGGGAACGAGTTGCCGACAACAAATAAAGGATGGTACAGGGAAACAGGCATTGCATCCGATAGAAGTTTTGTACGAGGCATTGAAATGTACGAAGGAAAAATAACTTCGAATTTCGTCCTTCTTTCGTTTGATGTAAAGTATTAATGTTATATTTTTGAAGTTCAAATTTTTAATCTGACCCAAAGGTAGACGTGAGTAAAGAATTAATAAAATGGATATGAAGAATTTTGCAATTATTGGCGTGGCAGGATATATAGCTCCAAGGCATTTGCGAGCTATAAAAGACACGGGGAATCAGTTGGTAGCTGCTTATGATAAGTTTGACAGCGTGGGCATCATGGATAGTTATTTCCCGAATTGTTCTTTTTTCACGGAGATGGAGTTGTTCGATCGTCATTGTTCAAAATTGAAGAAGACAGACGAACGGGTGGACATGGTATCAATCTGTACGCCGAATTATTTGCACGATGCTCATATCCGTTATGGTTTGCGTTTGGGGGCTGATGTGATTTGCGAGAAACCATTAGTATTGAATCCTTGGAATATAGATGCATTGGAAGACGTGGAGAAAGAGACTGGACATAAAGGGTACACGATCCTGCAACTGCGTTTACATGAGTCAATAAAAGCTCTGAAAAAGAAGATCGAGGAAGGACCGAAAGACAAGGTGTATGACGTGGATTTGACTTATATTACTTCTCGTGGAAATTGGTATTACACGAGTTGGAAAGGGGACGAGCGGAAGAGTGGGGGAGTCGCCACGAATATCGGAGTCCATTTTTATGATATGTTGTCATGGATTTTTGGTCCGGTAAAGGAGAATATCGTGCATGTGATGACTCACGACCGAGTCGCTGGTTTCTTGGGATTGGAAAAGGCTCGTGTACGTTATTTTTTGAGTATAAATGCTGACAATTTGCCGGAAAATGCCGTGCAAGGGGAGAAAAGAACTTATCGTTCTATCCGTATTGAGGGGGAGGAATTTGAATTTAGTCAAGGATTCACGGAACTACATACTGAGAGTTATCGGAAAATTTTGGCAGGAGAAGGGTTCCGTATAGAAGAAGCCCGTAATTGTATCGGGATTGTTCATGATATTCGACACGCAACCCCAATTGGTTTAAAAGGGGATTATCATCCCTTGGCAAAATTACCATTGGTAAAACATCCTTTCGGTTGGGGAAGGTGATAAAAACTAAAAGATAAAAGTTAAAAACTGAAAGATAAGAATTAGAAGATAAAAAACTAAGGGTAAAAACTAAAAATAAAGGGAAAATGAAGATTATTGATAATGGGTTGTTAGATGAGGTTTCTCGGCAAGCCGCCGAGAGTCCGCGTTTGAGGATGAATTATAATTTTCACGATACGTTGGAGGCAAATGCTCAACGCTTGTTGAATGCTCTGGAGCCGGGGACTGAATTACCTGTGCATAGACATTGTTTTACTGCAGAGACTTATATTGTGTTGCGCGGTGAAATTAACGTGTTTTTTTATGATGATGACAAGCGGGTGACCGAGTCCGTGACTTTGAATCCGTTGAAAGGTGAATATGGTATTCATATACCTGCCGGGCAATGGCACACGTTGGAAGTCGTGGAGAAAGGAACCGTGATTTTTGAAGTGAAAGATGGACCGTACCGTCCGTTGGGGCCGGAAGATAGGCTGGATTAATTTTAGATTTAATGATTTTAGACTCTAGCCGCACAAACCGTTGCTTTTGGTTTCATTCTAAATTCTAAACTCTACATTTTAAATTGTTGTGTATGTATAATAAGTTACTAAATAAAAAGGCAAAGTTAGCATTAGTCGGGTTGGGGTATGTCGGGTTACCGATAGCGTTGGAGTTTGCCAAGAAGATTTCCGTGATCGGTTTTGATATTAATGAGGAACGGTTGGCAAAGATGCGAGAGAAAATTGATCCGTGTAATGAGTTGGAGCCGAAAGCATTTGAGAATAGCGATATTTATTTTACTTCTTCCGTGGATGAGTTACGGGAAGCGTCGTTTTTTATCGTGGCGGTTCCGACCCCGATAGATAAGTTTAATCAACCGGATTTGAAACCCCTGTTGGCGGCATCCCGTACGGTGGGAATGGCCTTAAAGAGGGGAGATTACGTAGTTTATGAATCTACGGTCTATCCGGGGTGTACGGAAGAAGATTGTGTTCCGGTGTTGGAAGAAGTATCCGGACTGAAAGTTGGAATTGATTTTAAGATCGGTTATTCTCCAGAACGTATTAATCCGGGCGATAAGATTCACACGTTGGCTAACACGGTAAAGATTGTTTCAGGATGTGATGCAGAGACCTTGGAAACGGTGGCTAAGGTTTACGAGATGGTGGTGAAGCCGGGAGTACACCGGGCTCCGAATATTAAGGTGGCCGAGGCAGGGAAGATTATTGAAAATACACAACGGGATGTGAATATAGCTCTGATGAACGAGTTATCCATTATTTTCAGCCGTATTGGTATCAACACGTATGACGTACTGGAGGCTGCGGGGACGAAATGGAATTTTTTGAAGTTTTATCCCGGTTTAGTGGGAGGACATTGCATCGGGGTAGATCCATATTACTTGGTACATAAGGCAAAAGAGTTGAAGTATCATCCGCAAATGATTAATGCCGGGCGGTTTGTAAATGACTCGATGGGAGGATATATAGCCAAGAAGATTGTGAAGAAGATGATCGGGATGGGAAAGAATATTCTGGGTGCTCGCGTGTTGGTTATGGGGGTTACGTTTAAAGAGGATGTATCGGATATTCGGAATTCGAAAGTCGTGGATATAGTGAACGAATTGAAAGATTTTGGCGTGGATGTGGATGTCACGGACCCGAATGCAGATTCCGAAGAAGTGATGCACGAATACGGTTTTAAGTTGATTGAGAAACCACGGGCAAATTATGATGCAGTTATCGTGGCAGTAGCGCATAAGGAGTACATGGATCTGGACGAGGGGTATTTCCGGGGATTGACATACGAACACGCTGTATTAGGAGATATAAAAGGAATTTACAGGGGGAAAATTCACCTGATGAAATACTGGAGCCTATAAATAAAATGATAACTTCGCGTCAGAATTTAATGATATGAAAGGAATTGTATTAGCCGGTGGATCCGGGACCAGGTTATATCCAATTACGAAAGGCGTATCAAAGCAGTTATTGCCGATATATGATAAGCCGATGGTATATTATCCCATTTCAGTATTGATGCTGGCGGGAATCAAGGATATTTTAATTATTTCAACCCCGCAAGATTTGCCGGGTTTCGAGCGTTTACTCGGTGATGGCTCCGATTACGGGGTTCATTTCACGTATGCAGAACAACCTAGCCCGGATGGGTTAGCACAGGCATTTATTATCGGGGAAGAGTTTATCGGAAATGATTCGGTTTGCTTGGTGTTGGGGGATAATATTTTTTATGGACAACATTTTACAGGAATGTTGTTAGATGCCGTGAGAGCCGCAGAAGGAGAGGATAAAGCAACTGTTTTCGGTTATTGGGTAAATGATCCGGAGCGTTACGGGGTGGCCGAATTTGATCAAGACGGAAACGTGCTGAGTATTGAAGAAAAACCGAAGAGTCCGAAATCGAATTATGCCGTGGTCGGGTTGTATTTTTATCCGAACGAAGTGGTTCGTGTTGCTAAAGAGATAAAACCGTCCGCTCGCGGGGAGTTGGAAATTACTTCTGTGAATCAGACCTTTTTAGAAGCGGGTGACTTAAAAGTTCAGTTGTTGGGACGTGGATTTGCTTGGTTGGATACGGGGACTCATGATTCATTGGCTGAGGCCTCTAACTTTGTGGAAGTTATCGAAAAACGTCAAGGATTAAAGATCGCTTGTCTTGAGGAGATTGCCTATATGAAGGGATGGATTGATGCGGATCGGTTGAGAGCAGTAGCGCAACCGATGATCAAAAACCAGTATGGGCAGTATTTATTGAAATTGCTGCAGTAATTTTAAGAAGTTGCAGGTTGGCAGGTTACAAGTTATTTCTAGGTTATGGGAACGATTAGGTGCTTTGAAGATTTTAAGATTTGGCAGGATGCCCGTTTGTTGGTAAATTAGGTTTACTTGTATACTGCTGACGTGAAGGATTATGGGTTTAATGATCAGATTAGACTGGCGGTGGTTTCTGTGATGAATAATAGCAGAGGAATATGAGTCTGCTGTATTTGGCTAAGGACTTGAAATATATAGACAAAATAAAGGTAAATGGGTTATTGTCCGATTGCATGGTTTTATTCTAAGGGTACCATAAATTAATTACCTGCTTGGATTTTACAACCTGCAACTTGTAACCTATAAACTTGAAACTAAATTTTGAAGAATGAAAAATTTATTAATCACTGGCGGGGCCGGATTTATCGGTTCGCATCTGGTTCGGCTAATGGTAAACAAGTATCCAGAGTACCGTATTGTTAATTTAGATAAGTTGACTTATGCGGGTAACCTAGCGAATTTGAAGGATATTGAGAATATGTCGAATTACAAGTTCGTGAAAGCGGATATTTGTGACTTCGAGAAAATGCGTGAGGTTTTTGCCGAATATGAAATAGATGGGGTAATCCATTTAGCAGCAGAGAGTCACGTGGATCGATCTATTAAAGATCCGTTTTCTTTTGCCCAGACAAACGTAATGGGAACGTTAAGTTTGTTGCAAGCTGCTAAATTGGCTTGGGAGGGTAATTTTGACGGAAAATTGTTTTATCATGTTTCAACGGATGAAGTGTATGGTTCTTTGCAACCAGATGGAGGTTTCTTTTTGGAGACCACAAAATATGATCCTCATTCTCCCTATTCGGCGTCGAAAGCCTCTTCTGATCATTTCGTGAGAGCTTATCATGATACTTACGGTTTACCCGTGAAAATTTCTAATTGTTCTAATAATTACGGAACTTACCAGTTCCCGGAGAAATTAATCCCGTTGTTTATAAACAATATTCGTCATAATAAACCACTTCCGGTGTATGGAACGGGAGAGAATGTGAGGGATTGGTTGTTCGTGGAGGATCATGCACGGGCAATTGATTTGATATTCCATAAAGGTAAAGTGGGGGACACTTACAATATAGGCGGGTTTAACGAATGGAAGAATATTGATCTGATTAAGGTCATGATCAAGGTTACTGATCGTTTATTAGGCCGTCCGGAAGGAACTTCCGAGAAACTGATCACGTATGTAACAGACCGGGCCGGTCACGATTTGCGTTACGCTATTGATTCCACTAAATTGCATGAAGAGTTGGGGTGGGAGCCTTCCTTGCAGTTCGAGGAGGGGATTGAAAGAACGGTAAAATGGTATTTGGAGAATCAGGATTGGCTGGATAACGTGACGAGTGGGGAATATATGAAGTATTACGAATCAATGTATAATCTGTAAATTGAGGTATGAAATTGTACCATTAGGTACATTTTCAATTTTCAATTTTCAATTTTCAATTATAATGAAGGTTATTGAGACTGAAATAAAAGGCGTTTTTATACTTGAACCGCGGGTGTTCGGTGATGATCGGGGATATTTCTTCGAAAGTTTTTCTTTAAAACATTTTGAAGAGAAGGTAAGTAAAACGGTGTTTGTGCAGGATAATGAATCTAAATCTAAATATGGTGTTTTACGGGGTTTGCATTATCAATTACCTCCATATACGCAGGCGAAACTGGTGAGAGTGGTGAAAGGTCGAGTTTTGGATGTTGCCGTGGATATTCGTAGAGGTTCACCGACTTTTGGGAAGTATGTTGCCGTGGAGCTGAGTGAAGAGAATAAATTGCAGTTGTTCTTATCGAAGGGATTTGCGCATGGATTTGCGGTTTTGAGTGAGGAAGCGATATTTCAGTATAAGTGTGACGAGTATTACGCTCCGGATTATGAAGGGGCGATTTGTTACGACGATCCGGATTTAGGAATAGATTGGAAATTACCGTTAGAGGATATTATATTGTCGGAGAAGGATAAAAAGCATCCGAGGTTGCGGGATGCGGTATTGTTGTAAAAAGGAATTGAATGAAAAATTATTTATTTGGACCGAATGGATTAGCTACCAAGATTGTACACACGAGATACCTGAGTCGCTGGATCGTGATGGGAATTGACGTTGTGCTTTCAACTTTGGTAACGGTTTTTGCTTACTGGCTTATCCGGTTTGTCAGGGAAGAACCTGTTGTTTGGTCGTGGGTTGCATATTTGGCATTATTGGCGGCGGTCATTAGTGCTTTGGCGTTTGCCATATTGCATGCTCATCGTGTCGTGATGCGTTTCACCACATTACGTGAAACTTGGCGTTTGGGGATAGCGATGGCATTGAAAGTGATTATTCTTTACCCTTTGATTCATGTATTCTACCCGCAGGTATCTAATGAGAGATTGATTTTAGGGGCATTGTTGGACATGATGACAACTACCGTAGTGTTGGTTTCCGTGCGAGTGGTGTTAGTGAGCTTGTATGACTTTTTGAAAGTTCGTTTGCATGGAGAACAAAAGCGGGTGTTGATCTTCGGGATGGATGATTGTTCTGCCTCCCTCAGTACGGCTGTTTCTAACAGTTTTCTGCCATCTTATAAGGTAACGGGGTATTTGACTATCGGAAAAAGATATAAGCATTACCGGTTATCCGGTGAATCGGTATATTTTATCACGGGAGAAGAAGGATTTAACCGGTTGGTAAAGCGTTTACGGGTTGATGGAATCGTGTTCCCGAATTATCGGACCGCTCAGGAGGAACAAAAACGATTAGTGCGTTATTGTCAGAAATTGGAGTTGGAAATGTTGGTATTGCCTTCCGTGGAGGAGATGAGTGATGGGCAGTTGCCACGCCCGCAAATGAAGGAAATCCGTTTGGAAGAATTGCTTGGGCGTGACGAGATAAAGATTAGCATGAAGGAGATTGCGGAAGGATTGGAAGGGAAAGTTGTCATGGTAACAGGTGCTGCCGGTTCTATCGGGAGTGAGTTATGTCGTCAATTGACACGTTTCAATATCAAGCAATTGATATTTCTGGATTCGGCTGAAACTCCAATGCATAATATCCAGTTGGAATTTACGGATAAGTTTCCGAAGACTCCTTTTGTGCCTGTGATTGGGGACGTGAGATCTCTTGATCGAATGGATTTTGTGTTCCGTAATTATCATCCTCAAGTGGTATTCCATGCGGCAGCTTATAAGCACGTGCCCTTAATGGAATCGAATCCTTGTGAAGCCGTGCGGGTGAACGTGTTTGGGACGATGAATGTTGCGGATCATGCCGTGAAATATGGGGTGGAGCGTTTTGTTATGGTTTCCACGGATAAGGCGGTTAACCCGACGAATATCATGGGGGCCTCCAAGCGCTTGGCCGAGATATATGTACAAAGTTTAAGTGTGGCCATTCGGGATGGTTTGCAAGCAGGAACTACCCGTTTTATCACAACCCGTTTTGGGAACGTTTTGGGATCTAACGGTTCGGTAATTCCGAGATTCCGTGAACAGATTCGCAACGGGGGACCTGTTACGGTGACTCATCCGGATATTATTCGTTATTTTATGACGATCCCGGAAGCTTGTCGTTTGGTGATGGAAGCCGGAACGATGGGTATGGGAGGTGAGATTTATATTTTCGAGATGGGACGTCCCGTAAAGATTGCCGATATGGCAAGACGGATGATTGAATTATCGGGATTTGATCCGGATAAGGAGATTTCCATTATCTACACGGGGTTAAGACCCGGAGAGAAACTATACGAAGAGTTGTTAAGTAATAAGGAGAACACCTTGCCGACCGCTCATAATAAAATTCGGGTAGCGAAAGTCCGGGAGTATAATTATTTTGATGTCGTAAATGAATTGAATAAATTGAATGAATTGGCTGCTAGGGTAAATATCTCGGATATGGTGAAGATGATGAAGGATATTGTACCTGAGTTTGTTAGTCGAAATTCTGAATTCGAAAAATATGATAAAGAGTCCGTGAGTTCATAAGGAGTCTAAAGTGTGTGGGGTTTGAGGAGAGAAATCATAAATTTAAAATCATAAATCTAAAATTATATATGGCGAATATATTGATCACGGGTGCGAATGGACAATTAGGCACGGAGCTGAGAAATCGTAGCTTTTCTTTGCTGGATGACGTGTTTTACACGGATGTTGAAGAATTGGATATAACGAATTTTAAGGCAATATGTGCCTTTATTGAGACACATGATATTGACACGATCATTAATTGTGCCGCATACACGGCTGTCGACCAAGCGGAAGACGATGAGGAAAAAGCGATGAAATTGAATCGTGATGCCGTGGCTAACTTGGCCAATGCTGCCGTGAAATTGGATTGTCTGCTGGTTCATATTTCGACAGATTACGTGTTTGACGGGACATCGGATCATCCTTACACGGAAAAAGATGCTACAAATCCGCAGAGCGTGTATGGGAGAACAAAATTGGAAGGAGAACAGGCAATCAAAAAATCGGGATGTCTGTATATTATTATCCGTACGGCTTGGCTGTATTCCGGGTATGGACATAATTTTGTTAAAACAATATCCCGTTTAGCTTCAGAACGGGACGAGTTGAACGTGGTAAACGATCAGTGGGGAACGCCGACTTATGCCGGAGATCTGGCCGAGGCTATTATTAGCATTATGGAACGGGATGATCTCCCGGAATTGGAGGGTGTGTATCACTTTACGAACGAAGGAGCTTGTACGTGGTATGATTTTGCCAAAGAAATCGTGGCTCTTACAGGGGTAAATTGTAAAGTGAACTCAGTGACAACAGAGGAATATCCTTCTAAAGTAAAAAGACCTGCTTATTCGATTTTGGATAAGACAAAAATTAAGGAGACTTTCAATTTGGAGATCCGGGATTGGAGAGAAGCATTAAAAAGTTGCATGGCAACTTTTTAACGTGTATCTTTGCGGGCGTTTTTAGAAAAAGATAAATAATGATTACAGTTTCGGATTTAGAGATTCAATTTGGGAAGAGAACTTTGTTCCGGGATGTGAATTTGAAGTTTACACCGGGGAATTGTTATGGAGTAATAGGTGCCAATGGTGCCGGGAAATCTACGTTCTTGAGAATATTGAGTGGCGATTTGGAGCCAACGCGGGGAACCGTGATGTTCGGACCGGGAGAACGGTTGTCGGTATTGAAACAGGACCACTTTGCTTATGACGAGTGTACGGTTTTGGATACCGTGTTACAGGGACACTCCTCTTTGTGGAAGGTGATGCAGGAGAAAAATGCGATATACATGAAGGAGGATTTCTCGGATGAGGATGGGATTCGGGCTGCCGAACTGGAAGAGCAGTTTGCCGGGATGGACGGATGGAATGCGGAGAGTGATGCGGCGAACTTGTTGAGTGGATTAGGTATCAAGGAAGATTTGCATTATTCCTTGATGAAAGATATAAGTGGAAAGCAGAAAGTACGGGTTTTGTTGGCTCAGGCCTTGTTCGGGAAGCCGGATAACTTGCTATTGGACGAGCCCACGAATGATTTGGATTTGGAGACGGTTATGTGGTTGGAGAATTATCTGGCCAATTACGAGAACACGGTTTTAGTGGTATCGCATGACCGCCATTTCTTGGATTCCGTGTGTACGCACTCAGTAGATATTGATTTTGGTAAGATTCAGTTATTTGCCGGTAATTATAGTTTTTGGTATGAGTCAAGCCAGCTAGCTTTGCGTCAGGCCCAGGCTAAGAATAAAAAAGCTGAGGAGAAGAAGAAGGAGTTACAAGAGTTTATTTCTCGTTTTAGTGCTAACGTGGCAAAGTCAAAGCAAACCACGAGCCGTAAGAAAATGTTAGAGAAATTGAATGTAGAGGAGATTTTACCTTCTACCCGGAAATACCCCGGGATTATCTTTACCCCGGAACGGGAAGTGGGTGACCGGATTTTGGATGTTCGTAATTTGAGTAAATCTATCGAAGGACAGACCTTATTCCGTGATGTGGAGTTTACCGTGGAGAAAGGGGATAAAATTGCCTTCCTGTCACGTGATCCGAGAGCGATGACTGCCTTGTTGGAGATCCTTACAGGAAATGAAAAACCGGATACGGGTAGTTTCACGTGGGGAGTGACGATCACGAATGCCTATCTTCCGTTGGATAATTCAGCTTATTTCCAGACGGATATGACTCTGGTAGAGTGGTTGGGACAGTACTCTGCAGATACAAGTGAAACGTTTTTAAGAGGATTCCTCGGGAAAATGTTATTTTCCGGGGAGGACATCTATAAGCGGGTGAAAGTTTTATCCGGGGGTGAGAAGATGCGTTGTATGATAGCCAAGATGATGTTGACAAATGCGAATGTCTTGTTATTGGATTCTCCGGCGAATCACTTGGATTTGGAATCCATTCAGGCTTTTAATAATACATTGGTGGCGTTTAAAGGAATCGTTTTAATGAATTCTCATGACCATGAGATTATCCAAACCGTTTGTAACCGGATTATAGAATTGACACCTAACGGAATGATAGACAAGCGAATGGATTTCGATGATTATATCACGAGTGATAAGATTAAAGAACAATTGAATCAGATGTACTGATATTCATTCTAATTGTCTCTGTAAATATAAATATTCGGAAATCATACTAATTAGTGTGATTTTCGAATATTTTTTTATATGTTTGTATAAATAATAGAGGTGAATTATGAAGTGTGTATTAGTGACTGGTGGAGCTGGTTTTTTAGGGTCACATTTATGTGATCGATTAATAGAATCAGGTAATTATGTGATTTGTTTAGACAACTTTTTTACCGGTTCGAAGGAAAATATTCAACATCTGATGGGTAATCCTAACTTTGAATTGGAGGAACGGGATATTATCTGGCCTTATATGAAGGGGGTGGATGAGATTTATAATTTGGCTTGTCCGGCATCTCCGGTACATTATCAATATGACCCGATAAAAACTATAAATACCTCTGTTTTTGGTGCGGTAAATATGTTGGAACTGGCGAAAGGTGTTGGGGCTAAGTTGTTACAGGGATCGACGAGTGAGGTTTATGGCGATCCCGTGAAACATCCGCAAATTGAAGAATACTGGGGAAACGTGAATCCTATCGGGCTTCGTTCCTGTTATGATGAAGGAAAGAGATGTGCGGAGACATTGTGTATGGATTATCATCGTCAGGCCGGGGTTGTCGTGAAAATTATTCGCATATTTAATACTTATGGACCTCGTATGGCCCAGAATGATGGGCGTGTAGTCTCGAATTTTATCGTGAACGCTTTACAAGGAAAAGATATTGAGATTTATGGTGATGGAACCCAGACACGAAGTTTTCAATACGTGGATGATTTAATTGATGGCATGATTAGGATGATGGCCACAGAGGATAAGTTTACCGGTCCCGTGAATATTGGGAATCCTGGGGAATTCACGATGTTGGAACTGGCGAATTTGGTACTGGAGTTGACAGGGTCAAAGTCCCGAATCGTGTTTAGAACTCTCCCGGAAGATGATCCTAGAAAGCGCAGACCGGATATAACGTTAGCCAAAACAAAGTTAAACTGGCAACCGATGATTCCTTTGCGGGAGGGATTGTTGAAAACGATAGATTATTTTAAGTCTCAGTTGTAATTGTTATCCTCTTTTCGCTTTTTCCCAAGTTCCTTTACCTTTGTGTCTTTTCAGATAGAAAAATGCTTTCAACACGTTTAAATTCATAAATGTGAAGTAGTAAGGGATAAACAGAATCTTTATTTTTATCTGTTTTTTTGCCATAATAGCCCCGAGCCAAGCAAGAACGTAAAAGATAACTTGTAAGATGAATATAATTTTGTAGAGGGATGTTCCTTGTGTCATAACGAGAATTAAATTTAACGGGAATAGCAGGAACAATAGGACGGGAGTAACCGACCAGCGTAGTACCCGGTGTGATATATATTGAAAAGTGAGAGTGCCGTATTTGAATAGGTTGAGTAGCCCTTTTAACCGTGCGATAGATTGTAATCCCCCTGCTGCGATGCGTACTTTGCGTTTTTGTTCTTCGTGCATATCTGCGGAGCCGGATTCAATGGCATAGGCCTTGTCGCAATAGGTAATTTTATAACTTTGCATGGCAATTCGTAGCGAGAGAATAAAATCATCCAGTAAAGTGTCTTCGGGCATGGGAGTGAATAATTCCGTACGGATAGCGAATAATTCCCCTGCAGCTCCTACTGTCGAATACAACTTGGAATCCCACGCTTTTAATTTTGATTCGTAGCGCCAGTAAAAACCTTCTCCACCTGAAGCTGCGTTGTCTTTATCCTTGTTTTCGATACGCTTTTCTCCGGCCACGCATCCCGTTTTAGGTTCGGTGAAACAAGTCATAATTTCTTTTATCGACTCCGTGTTGAGCATCGTGTTGGCATCTGTAAAAATGGTGTATGATGTTTTAATATATGGCATGGCCCGGTTCAAGGCTGCCGTCTTTCCTCTACGTTCGGGGGAAAAGAGAACCGTTACGTTCGGGTATGTGGCCAATAACATATTTGTTGAATCGGTGGAACCATCGGTAACCCAGATCACGTGTAACTTGTCCTTCGGGTAATCGAGAGTCGCACAGTTATCCATTTTTGCTTTGATGATCTTTTCTTCGTTGTAAGCTGCTATAAGTAGCGTAACATCGGGAAGAGGAACCGGGAGCGTTAACGGCTGTTCCGGGTGGAGTTTTTCTTTGATCTTGACAAGGAGGTATAATAGAATTCCGTACCCGATGTATGTATAGAATACGGTAATGATGGAAATCCAGAATAGGTATTGAAGAAACTGTGTCATGATTGTTATTTTAGATAGAATTCACTGATAACTGTGTTGTGATCGCTCCATTCTTTTTCCGGTGAGTAATAGTCTGTACATTTAAACTCTTTAGAATAAAGGATAAAGTCAATGCGTAACAGGTGGTGTATTCCCCGGAAGGTATAGGCGTACCCGTTACCTCGTATTTTGAAACTATCTTTTAAGTTTCCCTTGATATGTTGATAAGTGTAGGATGAAGGGGTATCGTTAAAATCTCCACAGACGATTGTGGGAATTCGTGTTGTGTCAATAACTTGTCTTACAATTTGAGCCTGTGTGGCTCTGATCTTGAAATTTTGAGCTAATTCTTGTGATATATCCGTTAAGACGTTTTCTACTTGTTGTATGTCTGCATTTTGTAGTGCGGGATCATCTAATAATTTCCGTTTCCTGCTGAAATTTGTTGTTTGTAAGTGACAACTGATTATTCTTGTCGTTGTTTCCCCGGCTTGAATATCAACCCATATGGCATCATTGGTTTGGGAATCAAGAGGTATCTTCCCGAATTGTAAAATAGGGTATTTGCTAAAGATTCCTATTCCCAAAGTGGTGGAACCGGGTAAGTAAGTTATTGCATGATAGGGGCAGTTCAACAAACGGGAAAGAGTGTCTGCGTTGATTTTGGTGTTTTCCCGGTATTCTTGGAAACAGATGATGTTAGCCTCGTCATTTTTTAGAAATTCCGAAATATAGTATTGAGTTTCCAAATGTTCCCATGATTTGAATTTTCCCACGTTATAGCTGGCTATACGTAGGGGAAGTTTTCCATCTGGTAATTCGGAAGATGATAGTGTCATTTGAAAGATTGACGTGATATAACCGCTATTTAGTAAAATGGCGACGATGGGTATGATTACCCACCATTTTTTTCTAATGATCCAGTAAACGAGAATTAGTAAATTTATAATCAGAACAACAGGAATAGCTAACCCGATGAACGTGATAAATATTGATTCATTGGGGTCTGTCTGTCCGGTCATGTATGCGATGAGGCTAAATCCAGCCGTAACGAAACTAATCGGGACCATTAAGAGTGAGAAGAAATATCTGAGAGCTGCCATAGAAGTCTTATCTTGATGTTGTTTTTAATTTTACTTTCATTATAATCGGGTTATGGTCACTCCATGGAAGATGGGGTGAATCGTACACTAATCCTGTGAAAGATTTGTCGTAACTGATAAAATCTATTCGTAACAATCCTTTAATCCCGTTGAATGAATGTCCATATCCTTTCCCTCGATCCCGAAAACCGTCTGTTAAGTTATTTCCTGCAATATGGTTATAGGCAAAGGACATGGGCGTGTCGTTGAAATCTCCGCATACAATGACAGGGTAACGGGTCGTGTCAATGAGGTTTCGAACTTGTATAGCTTGGCTGGCACGAATGACAAAGTTGGCTTTTAGTTGTTCCACGATGTTCACAAGTGTCCGGGCCTGACCTTTCCAGTCTTTAACGCTTCTGTATTCTTCATATTTTTTGCCATTCATGCTGACATCTGTTGTTTGTAAGTGGTTATTGAATACACGGATGGTATCTTTTCCGATTAAGATGTCTGCCCACATACTATTGTTCTTTTCGGAATTGAAATTGATTTCACCGTATCGAATTATGGGATAATGACTATATATGCTGATTCCAAAATTGGCCCATGCCGTTTGTCTATTGAAAAACACACATCGATTGGGAAGTCCGAATTTTTGTTGAATGGTGATGCTATCCAGATGTGATTCTTCACAATGTTCTTGGATACATAAAATATCAATGTGATTGTCTTCTACTAATTTTTTTATATTATATTTTATATTTCGTGCGATCCAGTAAAAACCTTCAACATTATAGCTAGCGATGGTGATTTCATCTTTTGGAACATAGGGAATATCTTGTTTCCAAGGTGATTGGAACATTCCTGAAAAGAATTGATGATTACTGATGATTGTGATAAATGGTAATATAATCCACCATTTTTTATGGATACCCCAAAATACTAGGAGATATAAATTGGCTAATATAATTCCCGGCATGAATAGACCAGATAATGCAGGAATCCACCATTTATCAGGATTGATACATGGTGCAAAAATTCCACATACGCCCAAGAGTGTCATTCCCAAGGTTGCTGGTTTCATTAACAGGTAAAAGAAAAACCTTAGTGCGGCCATTTCTCTTTATTAGGGATAAATTTATTTATATATTATGTGGCAAAGTTAGCAATATTGTTGTTATTTGGATTTATTTTGTCTTTTTTCTGCATCTCATCAAGTACCTTTTTCATTTGGTTATTCCATGAAAGATGTCGAATCGAATTTCTTATTTCTAAAGGCTTGATATGTAATTGATTGTAAAAATTGAGTATTTGCTTTATATCCACGGCTTCCTCGTTTGCCGGGATTTTCATGATATAAGGCATATTTTCAAAATCTTCGTCTATTTCTGAATAGATGAAAGGAATACCTCTAGCTGCATATTCTCTGTTTTTAAGCGTTTTAATATTTGTGATCCCACTACGATGGCGTCCTAAGCTGCCGATCCCGAAATCGCATAGCTCAAAAAGAAGGTCAAGCATTTGTCCAGCTTGTCGTCCATGTAGGATAACATAGGGATCTAGGTGATTCTCTTTGATGATAGACATATATTCTTCACGCTCTCCTGGGTTAAAAAAATCTCCAATAATATGGAAATACACTTTGTATTGGGGAGAATGAATGTAGTAATTGGCAAGGCCTTTTAACAAGCGGTCAAACCCGTGCCAATAGTGTATCTCGGCGACCCCGATTAAATGAATTTCTTGTGAAGTGTTGTTTGCTTCTTGTTTTACGGGAATGTCATTGAAATCAATTCCGTTAGAGATTTGAAGTGTTGAGGTTCCGAATATCGTTTTGTAATTGGAAAAGGTGATGATTTGATCCAGATGTTTAGCAAGTTGTTGCCTAAAACATTTGTCGATAAGTAGTTGTATTTTCCTTTTGGATAAAACGTATTCTTGGTCGTACGGATACGTGGGAATTTCCATAACCACGTGGATTCCGGCTTTTTTTATTTTACGCACTAGCCTAATCGTAAATGGATTGGCATTGTGGTCAGAGCGAATATATACCAGATCAATTTGTTTTTTAATAATGTAGCGGAAGACCGAATTGAATTCAAAGCGTTTGTATAGCTTTCCTTTTATTCCTCCTCCATAATCTGCTAAAATCTCTTGATCCAGCATACGGTATTTTATCCCTTGTGTTTCCGATAAGTAACAAAGGTGAGTTTCCACCCCGTTAGCTTCGAGTGCTCGTACTTGATAGTGGATCTTTTTGCTAATTCCATTGGTGGCGTGAAAGCCATGGAACGTGAGAAATAATGCTTTCATGCTTTGAATTTAAGTAGTTTCACCAAATTGTATTCTTTTGTGATATGAATATAGGTTAGATCTATCCCTATAAAGACAACTGATTTTATGATCAAATTGATAAATAACGAATATGGAGTTATGAAAGGGGTAATTAAAAATAGTGTTAGAAATACGATACTACTGAGTAAGATAGGGGAGAGAAATTGTTTCCCTAAATGAATGATAGAACGACGAAAGGTGATGTAATACATTTGGTAATAGCATTGAAGGAAACTGATTGAAAATGTGATCGTGATACACCAGGCTATGGCATCCAGTGTTTTGAAAATAAATAATCCGACGCATATACCTGCCACGTTGATGATTGATGAGAATAACCCACATAAAAATAGGCTCTTTGTGTCGTTGGATGCTTGGAAAATGGAGCCGGAGGTAGACATGATGATTTGTATCCCGACAGAAATAGATAATATTTGAAATATTGAAACAGAGGGCATCCATTGTTTTCCGAATACGATCAAGGTGATTTCATGTGCAGAGAACCAGAGGAAAACAGATAATGGCAACCCGATGAAAGCCAGTAAACGGATGATTTTTTCGTATGCACTTGCCAGTTGGTTTAAATCATGCTGATAGTCTGAAAAGATGGGATGTATCACGGGAGTGATTACATGGGTGATATTTTGTAAAGGAAGCATCATCAGCCGATATGATTTTTCGTAATATCCCAAGGGTGACATTCCCATGTATTTGCCGATAAGGAGCTTATCGAGATTTCGACTAAAATAGTTGATTATATTGAACATGAATTGATAAGCTGAGAATTTGAATATTTTCCGGATAGAAGGGATGCCCCAGGTCATTTCCAGTGTTTGAGGATATTTTCGATAAGATATGATAAATAATAGGATGCTGGAAAGAATGGGATTTATAATTAATGCATAGAGTCCCACTCCGTTAAGAGCTGCCAGAATAGCTATTATTCCGCCGGTTATTTGCACTCCTAGACTTCTCCATGCGAGAAATTTGAAAGCTTTCGCTTTATACAAGAGAGCATTCGGGACAATGTTTGCCGATGCGAAGAAAAGGTTTATAGCCAATAATTGGGTGATCGTCCTCATGCTCGGTTCTTTGTAGAAAAAGGAAATAGGCCATGAGCAAAGGAAAAATAATAGTGTTAGAATACACCCGCTCCATACCGTAAATGAAAATAAATGGTTAAGATCCTTTTGTTGAAGTTCCTTGTTTTGTATAATAGCCGCTCCGATTCCTAGGTCACTGAATATGCTGAAAAAAAAAGTGATAACTGTTACTATGGCCACGATACCGAATTTATCCGGGGATATTAATCTGGCAAGTACTCCAGCAATAAGTAATGATATAAGAATACCCGAATATTTAGCAATGGCAGTATAGAAAACACCGGAGAGTAGCTCTTTTTTAATCGAACCCATAGAATTATCTTTTTAGTAGAGATTTGAAAAGTAACACGCAAATTGTTTTACAATTCACATATTTAGAGTAGTCCATTAGGGCGCATTTCACAATGTAAAGACGTTGTTTTGCAGGTAGTTTGAAAGCATTTCGTATGGCAGCGTTGAGCATTTTAGATAAGTGATTATGAATGATTTCTCTTACTTCTGTTTGTGAATACGTGTAGTTTTTTAATTCATTTGCCACGGTAAAATATCCTTGGATATTCTTCATTGAAAATGGACGGGTGGTGATAGAGTTTTTTCTTACTCGTCTTTTGAAAAAAGTTCGTTGAATATATTTTACTCGTGTAGCGTTTAAATATAACAGAGCCGTGTATAATTCATCTTCATGGATAATGTGGGGATAAAATCGAATGGCATTTTTTTGTAGGAAACTTAAACGGGTAAAACAGAGACAAACTGATGTTCGAAAATTGCCTGTGTCATCTTGTATTTTTAATAGTTCAATTCCAGTCCAAATTTTGTTCTCAGTCTGTAGATTGCGTTGATATCGATATTTTCTGAGAGTAGAATCCTCTTCACAGAAGGCCTCTGCATCGAAAAGGACAAAATCTAACTGTTCGTCAAGGCATTTTTGATAACATATTTCTAATGTATATTTTTCCAGAAGATCGTCACTATCCATAAAGTAAATAAATTCTCCCGATGCTTGCCCAAGTCCGATATTCCGGGCTACAGAAACTCCTTGATTTCTGTGGGCGAATACTTTTATTCGATGATCTTGTTCGGCTAATTCCGAGAGAATGGATAGACTATTATCCGTTGAGCCATCATCGACGGCAATAATTTCTATATCGTGTAATGTTTGCCCCAGTATAGATAGAATCGTTTGCCTTATATATAATTCTGTATTATACACGGGGATGATTACGCTTACTTTAACTGGTTTCATTGTATTTTGTTGTTTTCGTGTGTACTTCTCAAATTCCTTTGTGGAGGAGTGTTGTTCGGTTGTAAATGCTCTTCCAATGTTTGAAGTTTCCTGTTTTTGTGTAATGATTCGAGTAATTTTATCTTTATGATGTGGCTTATAGCATCACGCATCGCTTTTAGTTCATGATAAACACTGCGAGGCGGAAATAACTTTTCAACCATATTTCGATCCCATTTTTGTGTGAAAAATGGAAGATAATAATCATCTTGAGGATTCACGATAATATTGATTTCATCTTTCCATTCGTAGCGATTAATCATCAGATTCCCTTCTGTTAGTTTTAGTATTTTATATGGTAATGATTGATAGGGTAAGTAATTAAGAAATAGTTCTCCATAATTATTTATATAATTTCCGGGCATGAGTTCTTTTTTATATAAAACTAGTTTATCATTGATGTCAAGAATGACCCATTGATGTGATTCTTTCGGGAATAGAAATTCTCCTATGAGACTGGGAGTTTCAATGTATCCGCGTCGACTGACTCTGCAAATCTCTTGAATAAATAGTTTAGGGTTGTCTACATGCTCCAAAACCTGATTACAGATCACGTAGTCAAATTCTTTGTCTTTGAAGGGTAGGTGTTCTCCATCTGCATGTACAAAATATTGATGAGGGAAAATTTTTATATCTCCGCACCGGTGAGCATTATTATCTACATATTTATCAACAATAACATTAGAACGATAGAGGGGATTATGCCCAGAACCGATTTCTAATACCCGATCATGTTTGTGGATGGACAGGTCCCATCTGTCTTTGGGTGTACGAGTTCTCATTGGTTCATTGTTTTATTATTTGTATTTTCCCATACTCTTTTCTGAAAATTGTATTGTTTGATAATCTTGGCTGGGTTGCCTACAGCAACAGAATAATCGGGAATATTTTTGGTAACAACGCTTCCTGCACCAATTTGGCATCTTTTACCGATGTGAACTCCTGCAACAATGACAGCGTTAGCTCCGATATGAGATTCATCTTCGATAATAATCTCTTTTTTTACTAGTGGCTGTTCATTAGAATCTCGCTCCCCATCTTCATACCCATGGTTGAAACCTGAAATAAAAACATGTTGACCTAATCCGACTTTATCTCCCAGACGTACAGGACCTATAATGACAGAACCAATTCCGACACGGGCGTTATTCCCGATAATGACATGCCCGGCTCCATTGTTTATGGTTGTGAAGTCTTCGATAAGACTATTTTTACCTACAATAAACTGATTCCATGGAAATACATCAATGCGTGAGCTTCTTCTTCGAATGATTGCTCCTTTCCCTTTTTGGTGTATAAAAGGGTTTATAAAACATTTGATCCAAAAGCGGGGACGAGGATTAGTGGTAGGTGTGATTGACCACAGGATGAGTTTTCTAATGTGGTCGTTTCCTTTTATTATTGTTTTAAGTCTATCAATCATTATTTGGATATTTATCAATTTAATCTTTCGAGAATTGCCCCTCAATTTTTACTCCTTACTTTGTTCTAAAATTCTAATGATTTGTTGTTCTGCATTTGTTTTTATTTTGAATTCAACCCGTCGGGAACGTTTTTTGTTCTCCGTTTGATTCGGATTATAGATTAGATGACTGGAAGATAAACCGTTGGCGGTAAGTTTACTTTTAGTCCAGTGGAGTAGTCGTTCATCTTTTATCTGTGAAAGAACATACTCTAAAACCTTGCGAGTCCTGTCCTGTGAAAGTTCCATGTTGTTGAAATAAGCTTGATAGGGAGAGGATTCTCCGGTCCATTCGCTGGACGTGTGTCCTTCTATACGAATCTCTTCAATATCGTCCTTGTACTTGGGATCGGTTAGAATCTGTATGAACCGAGGAAAGAAGCTATCCAGTATGCTTTTGAAATGATCGTTTAACTCGGCACTTCCGACCTTAAATAGGATTTCGGGATTCTCAAAACGGATAGAAAGCGCTAAGGAATCGAATACGGCATTCCAGATTTGCAGATTCTTCGTAAACTCCTTTTTTAAATCGTTCGTGATTTCAACCTGTGTGGTTTCATAGGTTCGGGCGATAGAAGTTATTTTATTTTTTTCGAGATTCACACTTCTAATATACACGATAGAAATGAAAAGAAAGATCATCATAAGTACAGACATTAAGTCTGAAATTGACATCCATTGGTTTTCTTCTTTCAATGATTTGAATATTTTCATAATACACAATTATATATTCATTCCACGTCATTTGTTTTTTTGTACAGCGTATCGTGGTCTTGTGATAATTTCTTGATAATTGTCATTAACGTCTTGGTAAACTTTTCCAGTTCGGTTAATTCCCTTTCATACTTTTCTTCCATACGGTTTAATTGAGAACTCATTTGTTGTTCCGAGCCTTTGATAAATTCACCGAATGAGGTCACTTGCTCCATGAAAACATGATTTTGTTTCATGTTTAGATTATTGGATTTTCCCAAGAAGGTTTCGATGTTCTGTATTGTTTCTTGTAATTTAGAAAGAGTGTCTTGAAGTTGTTCCTGTATTGTCTGGTTAAATTCTTGGGAATGTATGATATGCTGTAATTGTTGTTCCAGTATATCGTATATCTTTAAAATGGTTTGATTAATTTGTTCTGAAATCCTATTGTCTAAATTGGATATAACCGATTGGAGAGAACTAGCCAGTGCTTCCGTGTTGAAATGTAATTCTCTGGCAACCATGTTTTGTAGATTGTCGTTCAAGGATTGAAAATTATTTTTGAGTTGTTCGTTTGAAAATTTAACCTCTTGAACCAATGCCAGTGTGGCTGTCGGTTGTGTATTTTTCTCGATATTTTCAAGTACTAGGAGTAATTGTTTGTCTGTGACCTCTTCTTCCTGTTCTTCTTCTTTTCTAATCCCGTAAAAACGGGTACAAGCTTGAGTATTAACGAGGCTAACATACCTGCGATAGAAGTTAAAAAGGCTGTTTTTAATCCTTCCAATAATTGCGGAATAGATGAGTCAATTTGCTCGACACTGAAAACCCACAGGCCGTACATGATACCTCCAAAAGTTCCCAGTAATCCGAGACTGACCACCGTTGAACTTAATAATTGAGGATTAAACCATTTGCGCCCCAAGTATGGAAATAGAAATATGATCAACGAGCTGATAATAGATATATAATCATTCATAATCTTCTTTTTTAGTGTATAGATTCATATATTTTCAGTAATTGTTCTGCCGTGTGTTGCCAGGAAAACTGTTTACTTCTTTCCAAGCCGTATGCAATTTGTTGATCCCGGTAGGGAACGTCTGTTTCCAGTCTGAGCAATTCCTTGGCGATGGCATTAACGTCTAGCGGATTAACCAATATCACCCCGTCTCCTGCGATTTCCGGAATGGCAGAGGTGTTGGAAGTAATAACTGGAGTTCCACACGCCATGGCTTCCAAAAGAGGAATTCCAAAACTTTCCCGTAGGGAAGTGTAGAGGAAAGTCCGGGCACCATTATATATGGCGGGTAAATCAGAATGGGTGATATAGCCCGGAGAATAGAGCATATTTTTAATATTTTCGATACCCTCTTGTTTTAATATTTGATGGATGACTTCTTCTTTCAAGTCTGCAATTAACAGGGGTAATGGGTGGGTAGATTGTTGTACATACACGCTATACGCCTTTAACGTGCGTGGTGTATTTTTTTTAGGATCGGTATTTCCCAGAAAAAATAAATATTCTTTGGCAGGGATATATTTTTTCGTGGTGTCATAAACCGACTCTAACGGATGAAAACGTTTACTGAAACCATTGTGAATGGCGATAATTTGTTCTTCCGGCAGATGTAATGTTTCCCGAATCCGATGACATTCGAATTGGGACACGGTAATAATCTGTTTACACTTTTTCAGTATCCGGGGAACAACAAAACGACGATAGTACCATCCCATGTTTTGGTACATGGACTTATTATTGTGTACCCGTTTTTCTAAAAATATAATATCATGTAATGTGAGGATTAGTCGTGCCGGACAGAATAATGGAGCTGTGTTACTCGTGCAATGTACAATCTCCGGTTTTATTTTGCGAATGGCTAGTGGTAAGGCAACTTGTTCCCATAGCGGATAGGTCGGGCATTTTATTTCTATAATATGGAAGTTGGCTGATTCTTCCAGACAATGATCTTCTCCGGGGGCAACCAATATGTAATATTCATGAATATGATCTAGCTTTTGTAATTCCCGGATTGTTTCGAGAGCGACAAAATCCATCCCGTGTTTATTCGTGCGAAAAATGCGTTGTGCTTCAATGGCTATTTTCATAGGGTTCATTTTTATAAAGTTGAGGAACCATTCTTTTCCGTGTTCACGAACTTTTTGTTCATTCCCTTCATCCGGAATAAATTGACTACCATCATGATAAATAACAAGGGTAGTTTGTTGATTGATTTTTTGAACCGATCATCCACTAGTTTGTCCGGTATGGCGAGACACAACGTGACTCCCATGATAAGAAATAAAGCCCACCATTTCAAGGCAAGCGGCCAATCAATGATTTGCATGATACTTCCCATCACGATGATTCCTCCGAATAGGATAAGACGAGGTGGTAACATCCATTGGATCAGTTTATCACTGTAATCAATATTCCCGGACAAGATTGTTCGGGGAAGATCCTTGAAGACTCGTCCCCATTGAGCGAATTGTGTTGCCAACCAACGGCGGCGTTGGTTGTAAAATCCTTTTTCTCCTTGTGTCTTTTCATCGTATACGTACACTTCGTCTAGAAATTCAATAAATATTCTCTGTTTGAGTAATAAAACTTCTAATTCTTTATCTTCCCCTGTGGTGACGAGGTGTTTTACGTTGTCATGGAACCATTGATAGTTGAATATCATTCCCGAACCTATCAGGGCGGAGGATATGCCTAGTCTTACATGGCCACGTCGGAAAATGGAGTTATTAACTTCTTCGCTAAGACCATCAAGTACCGCAATGTCCGTGTTCCGATTCTTTGCCGTCCGGTGTGCTTGGATAGCCTGTACTCCGGCATCAAAGACTTTATTAATTTCTAATAAAAAATTTGTATCAACAATATTATCGGCATCTAGGATAACAACTGCATCAAATTCATCCCGTCCGAAGTGGTTCATGGCGAAATTCAGGGCTTTTGCTTTTGAACTATTTTCATAGTTTGCTTTGAGTAGCGTGATCGGGAGTTGTGCCAAATGTTCGTTTGTAGTATCCTGCATATGATCTGAGATAACAATTACTTTGTACAACTCTTGTGGATAATGTTGTTGTAGGAAAGACTCCACGACCGGAATGATAACCCTATCCTCTTTATAAGCAGGGAACAGAATGGCGAATTTATGCTGTTTATTGGCTGTCGGGTAATATGATTTTCTTGTTCCGAGGGAGGCAAGAGAATAAATTAGGGGGTATGCAACGGCGACACTTGCAAGAATCCAACAGATATACTCGAATATGTATAATACTTCTTGAATATTCATATATTTTCTCTTTTATGTTTTAGTAGAAAAAAATCCCTACTCCCGTCGAAAATGGCTTTTGCTTGCAATAATCTGCCGTGTAGTAGATGCATCGTTATATTTTTAGGATTAGCCATTAAAAGCTGATATAGTATAGATATATAACGTGTTCTTCCTTGTCGGTTGCGCCAAGCATATAACAGGCGATTCCGGGTGAGGTAATATGTTTTTAAAGGAGAATCTTTACCGGTACTGCGACTTTCTTTGTGGAATATGGTGCAACGAGGGTCGTACCATAACTGATATCCTTGTTTTGACATTTGTGTACACCAGTCCATTTCTTCGTAATAGAGGAAATAGATTTCCGGCATCCTCCCGACTTGTTCGACTACTTCTCGTTTTACCATCATGGCGGCTCCATGTAAATAACTCGTTTCTTGTGGTATGTCGAATTGTCCTTCATCCGTTTCGTTATACCCGATAGTCCGATTACGTAACGTGTATTTGCTTAAAGGAGTGAACCCTGCGAATTGTATATGTTGGGGTGGAAAAGCAAACTTGATTTTTGGACTTACGGCACCTATTACCGGGGAGCTATACAATCTTTCGTATAGATACTTTAGATCGTTGGCCGTGACCAATGTATCATTATTTAGCAAGAATATCCCTTTTCCTTTGGCAGTCTGAATCCCCAAATTATTTCCTCCCGAAAAACCTACATTTTGTTCACTGCGAATGACGTGAACTTCCGGATATTTTTTTTGAAGAAGTAACGCTTCATTCTGAATAGAACCATTATCGACAACAATAAACTCGTACGAACAATCTTGTGGGTATTGTTGTAGAGATTCTATTAGTTGGCAGGTTTCTTCCAAACCGTTATAATTAATAGTAATAATGGATATATCAGGTTGTTGGTTCATTCTGTGTTAACTCTTTATCGTAATAGGGTGCAATGAATAAGAATACAAATAGAATACAAATGAGGATACCGTTCGGGTAAGTCGTGATGTCATTGGCATAGGCTGCAACAAATACACCAGCCAGGCCGGCTATAATGGAAAATAGAATATTCTTCAATCGTTTGTCTTTTATGATGAACATGGCAATATAGGAGGCTCGTGTAAAAATGAGGACCAGCAAAGAAAGATAGAGTGATAATCCCACGATCCCAGTCTCCAGCCAATACATCGTAAGTAGGGAATCCGGGGGTAATTCGGATAATTTACTATTTATTGCAAAACGTTCCATGCGCCCCCCACTTAGTCCCAATCCGACTCCGAAAGGCTTATCCTTCATTAGGGGAATCATTTTTTCCTTGTTGATCCCTCTGACTTTAAAAGAGGCATCTTCTTTATTGAAAGCGGAACGCATCCTGCGGATAATGGAGTTACTATTACCTATATTGGTTTGGGTGAGAAATAGGATAATGACTATTAATATTCCTCCGGCAATGAATAGATTCTTGAAACTCCGGCATAGTACTGCGTATGCACATAACCCGACTAAAGGAACAGCAATGGCACTACGGGTTCCGGAGATTAATAATCCGTAGGTAGAGGTAAGGGCGGCAAGCCAAAATAGATATTTTATCCAACGTGTTTTAACAAAAAAGCCAGAAATCCCGAATACAACTAAGGAAAGTCCCATTGTGATTCCAAAGTTTGCTGCATCCGATAGGAAGGAAAAGTAACGGACTCCGTAATGAATAATATGGGTTCTTGCCCCACCTTCTACAAACAACCAGTATAACTCGGCAGAGTCAAATCCATGACTTTTTTGCCAATATCCTTTTAAGGCAGCCAATATGGATAAAATAGCCCACAGGACTAATAGCCAATGAAAATGTTTGAATTGAGTAAAGAGAACTGGTATAATTATAGCACTTATCAACGGGAAAAGAGCATATCCGTTTATGGCTATAAACCATGCGTCAGCCACCGCTAACGGGTTGAAAAGTTCAAATAAACAATAAAAGAACCATATACCCCATAAAGCGGTTAGTGTATTAAAGCTACGCCTCCATTCATATACTTGGAAAATGTTTTTTAAAAGAAGAAGGCATCCGATCCCTAAAGTTAAACCGAGCATAATCATTCCAAATTTCAATGGAATATATCGGTCTATTCCGGTGATGACGTAGTTTATGACAAAAAAGACGTAAAAGTAATACTGTTTCCGGCAGAATTTGGCTGTCACCATGGCTATTGCCGGTAAACAGGCAAAAAGAAGGGCCGGGATAATTCCTCCTTTTAGTGTTAATAGGTATATAGCACACAGACCGATGAAAAATGCGATTGCGGTGATATAGGACGAGCCATTTTTAATCATTACTTTACGGTTTATCTTTAGAGATTTGTGTTGTCTTGTCGTTTGCAGTTAGTCCTAATTGTGAAAGTTGATACAATAATTTGCGTAAAAATGAGTAAGGCGGCATTAAACCATTCACGTCTTCCGCCGCATCCCGTTTCGTGTAATTCAATACCAAAAACAGGGGTGTTTTATGACACATTTCTTTTGTCCGTTCAAATCGTTGTTGATCTGTATTTTTCCATGTACGCCTAGAATCTACAACTTGTAAATTTAGACTGACATTTTGTAAGATGTTGGCTGTTAATGCGGCTTCTTTTAGCGAAGGATACTCTACGATAACGATTTTTTCCTTTAAGCTGTTCTTTTCCAAATCATCCGGGTCACTCATATTCAAGGATTGAATAAAAGCTTGAGCATCTGTCTGTGGTTCGTTTTGCCAGGATAATTGTGTTACGTCATATCCTCGTTCCATAAATTGTTGAGCCATTTGCTCCATGATATAGCTCTTTCCTTCTCCGGGTTCGTTACTGATTAAATTTATAATATTACTTTGATCAGGCTTGAAATAAGTCGTAGCGGAATTACACAAGTTTTGTGCGGAAAGCGTGGTGTACACTTTATTGTATCTTCTGGCAGCAAGAGATAATTGGCGGGTGAAAGCTCCCAAAACCTTACATCCGGTCAATTGCTCTGCCTTGAAGAGGTTGTGCAATGTATGATCCAGTATCTCAATAATCAAGAAGAAAAATATTGTGAATATTAATGTTGCCAGATAAGCTCCGATTGTTAGTAACTTGTGTTTACCAAGTGCGGAGGGAACTAAGGGGTAGTAAGGGGCGTTCATTAGTTTCAAACTGGCAGAATTCATTTGAATACTCTTCTGTTTTAATAAAGCTGTATTCAAGGCATCAAGGATCGCTAAATATCTTCTTTCATTGATGTTTACCATACGTTCTTTACGTGTTAGGGTCGAACCGATAGGGGCAAAATGAATGTATTTTTGAGCCATATGAATCTTTCGTTTATTTAAAACGATTAATTCTGCCTGAGCCTTTTTATAGGCGAGAACTTGTTTCAACCACTCTTCGATCATGTTCTCGTTGGAAATTCCCTCTTTACTATATTTCAGATACCCTATTTTATGAACGGCTTCAGTTAAAGCCGTCTCGTTTTTGTCTAATTCACATTGGAGAGAATCAATGGTTACTTTCGAAACAGCATCACTCGTGTAGTATTTTGCCATGGCCAGCTTTTCATTGATCTCGCTGATTTTGCTATTTAAAAGGATAAACGAATTGTTGTTTTGAATGATTTCTGTGTATAATTGCATTCTTTTTTCGAGTTCCCGTTTTAAACTATCAGTTGAATTATAATTATTTAGTGTTTCCCAGTATTGTAATTCGTAATCCCGATTCAAAGCTGCCACATGCTTTGTCTCTTCGTCGTAATTGATCACTTGTTTTTCCACTCGATATTTGGTAAGGGAATCTTCTGAAATCTTGAGTTCTTTTCCAATACTATCCAATTCGTGGCGAAAATGTTTGATAACATTATTAGTTTCGCCGAAACGTAGCTCTTGATATTGTTTATTAAATTCATCAATCAAAATCAATACTGTTTGATATGCGATACCGGGATCGTTTGTTGTATATGAAACTTCAAGCACATCACTATTACCAAGGCGTTTGACATATATTTTTTTCAAAGTTTCCCGATTGACATAGGGGAGATTCCATTGATATATTCCGTAGACGTAGTTTGTCGGATCGTTTGTTTCATAAGCAAGTAACTTTTCGTAGGTACGTTGCTCGTTGATCGAATCATTATCAGATTTTTTATCTATTAAATTATGAATAGGTATTCCATGATTGTAGAGATTTCTATAATTACTGGCTTTTGTATAGATATTGTCTTTATGGGGATCACCGTATACCATAATGCGAGCATACAGACGTAATGAAACCTGTTTTAAGGTCTGGTCCGCTGTGATGATATTTAACAGGTTATCCATCATGCTACCTTGGGTATAAGAAGTCGTGGAAATTCCGCTTTCGGATAAAATATTGACACCCGTGATAATGCCGGTATATATGGAGCAAGTCGTCGTATAATCGCGAGGGGTATTATTGGTTTTCCAGTAGACGAGAGATGCAACGATAATCGGTGCTATGATCAACCAGAACCGAATACGATAGAAGAACTTGATAAAGTAGGTAATATATTTCATTGCTATTGGTTTCTAAAATGAATATTACTGATAAGTTCGAGCTTTAAGAACATGATGTTTAATTCATTTATGATTTTTTCATATTCAATTTTTGCCACTTTCTGTGAATGTTTTAAGTCACTTAGTGACCTGTCCTTGTTGTTTTTATTATTAATATAGTCAAGCTCCGCTACCTGGTATTCTGCGTTATACAGGGTGATGGATTCTGTTGCTAGCTTTAGTAATTTCAATTGGTATTGAATGTTGCAATACAACTCGATAATTTCGTTTTTGATTTCATCGAATTTGATCTGTTGCGTGTACTCTGCGTTCTTGACAAGTTCTTTTTGTTTTTTCACGTTTACCCTATGGCTGAAGAACCTGTTGAAAGGAATGATGATATTGGCTCCTACAGACCAACTATTTTGAGTTGCTCCGGAATATACGGTTGTTAAGGGTGTATACTGGCTTTCTTGATCGGTATATGTTCCGAGAATTCCATACGTGTACCCGGCCCGTACGGAAAAGTATTGTAACCAATCTCGTTTGGCTGTCTTTAGGTCATTACGGGCAGCCTCAATAGATGCACCTATTGCTTTCAGTCGGGGATTTGTTTTAGCTCCTTCAAACAGAGAGTCTAGTGGGGGTAATTGATAGTTAATATATTCATTGGTTGTTAGTGTTTGCGGAACGAAACTTTCGTAAGGAGGAATAGAATCCCTTTTCTGTTTCTCTTGAGCAAAGCAAACAAAATCAGCACATAATAAACAGACTATAATAATATATTTAGCTCCCATGTTTCAAAATATTGTTAATCACACATTCTCTTTTTGCACAAACGCCGTGAATGTTTTGCAAATAATTTTTATATCATTCCCGAACGAAAAGTTGCGGGCATATTTTATATCCAGTTGTTTTCTTTCTTCAGCGGAAAGGGCGCCTTGATTACCTCTTTTTTCTACTTGCCATAAACCGGTGAGTCCGGCGGGGGCCATGAAACGCTCGATGTATTCGTCCGTGGTTAGTAGTTCCGCCTCGTACAAGGGAAGGGGACGATTACCGACGATGGACATATCTCCTTTCAGTATATTAACCAGTTGTGGAAGTTCATCGATACTATATTTACGGATGATACGTCCGACCTTGGTAATTCGGGGATCGTTCTCGAATTTGACGAAAGCATTTTTCTGTTGTTTTCGTCTGTTCTTTAATAATTGTTTTTCTGTCGTGATGAAATCGTCAGCCACGAGAAGAGTCTCGTCGGTTTGATGGGATGCTGGGGAAGTTTCAGTACGAGCTTGTTGTTTTTGTGTTTCTTCCCGGTATTGATTCAATGCCTCGAATTCCTTCAGGCGTTTGTCCGCATCGACGTACATGGAACGGAATTTGAGAAAATCGAATATATCGTAATTACTTCCGACTCGTTTGGATTTATATATAATGGGACCTTTACTTTCGATCCGGATGGCAAGTGCTGTTACAATCAGAAATGGGGAGAGGCAAACGATTGCCGTCCCGGAAAAGAGAATGTCAAATGTTCTTTTCCACCAAGGGAGCTTGAATCTCCGGGGATTATTTTGAACATGAACTGTCGTGTGTTGCTTTATTTTAGGTAGGAAAGCTAATGTCGTTTGTAAATCTTCCGGGGTTGTGTTGATATTGACGATTTCGCTAGTGCCGGCATGAAGATAGTCCACAATATCTTCTTTTGCAATCTTCTCTGAAAGTAGTAGTAGATACGCATTCTTCGGATTGCCTTGAGCGATGGCGTTCAACCATTGTAAATCCCTTTTTTTATTGTATGATTCGATAAAGATATAGGTGGGTGATACATCTTTCTTCGATCGTTCATTGATGCACAAAATCGTTTTAATCGGGTTATTGAAAGTAATAACTTGACAATCCAGACAATGTGATATTCTATTTATCCAGTCTGCGTTTTTCCCGATATAATACGTGTACATGTCTTTAACGCAATAAATTACGGACTCTGATCTTTAGCTCCTGCGGGTTAAAAGGTTTTAGCACGAAGTCCGAGGCTCCGGCTTCCAACAATTCAATTCGATCGTTACTACTCTCCAAGCTGGACAAGATAATAACGGGAATAAAATTGAACGTGGAACTTGCTTTTAGCTGTTTAAGGAATGTTCGTCCGTCCATTTCCGGCATGTTCACGTCCGATATGATCAGATCGGGAATATTTCCTGCATGCATCCATGCAAGAGCTTCAATCGGATTTCCTTCCGAATGCACGTTGTAATCCCTGGATAGTTGGATCGTGATAACTTTCGCAATTTCAGGTTTATCATCCACTATCAGAATGTTTTTACTCATATTTCACCTTCTTTTAATAGTGCAAAGATACGATATTATTGCAAAATAGCATTATTTTTGTTTGTATAAATATAAAAAATGTTCATTTTTTTTGTATATTTCGTCGATTTTAATCGAAATATAGAATGGATGTATATGAAAGCCTTACGAGACAAGAACTCGTTAGAAAGTTGTTAGTGCAAGAAAAATTGTGTCATGAGCTACAAGAAAAAGTCTGGAAATTGCAAGAGGAGATTTCCAGACAGGTAAAAAGCGGGGAGGGCTTTGGGGAAAATGAAGGTGATTCGTGTGAGCATGTGGTAGTGAAACGCACGGAAAGATTCTTGACGGATAACGTGGTCAGGTTATCGTTAATGTTAGAGGCCGGTAACGTTTTTCCCTGGTTTGCAGATATTGTCAGCGGGAAAATCGAAATCGGGGATGAATTATTCAGGGCGTACGGCGTTGATCGAAAGGAATTTCATGATGACTTTTTTCGTATGACAACTTTTGTTGCCAGTATTTATCCGGATGATCGGGGAATTTTTGAGGCTATTTATAATAGTCTTTTGGCGGGTGAGTCATGTAAGATTGACTTGGAACTCAGGTTGGATTTATTAAATACCGGGGTGTATAAATGGGTGGATTTAAAGGGTGTGGCTCAGGAATTTGACGAACGAGGAAAAGTTACGAAAGTTTTGGGTTTTATTGCTGATATTCAAAAAAGAAGGGATGACGAACAGGCTTTAATCGAGGCCAAGCAACGGGCGGAAGAATCAGATCGTTTGAAATCGGCCTTTTTGGCTAATGTTAGTCACGAAATTCGGACTCCGTTGAACGCTATTGTCGGTTTTTCCGAGGTAATTGCTCACACGGAAAGTGAATGTGAACGGGAAGAATATTTGGATATTGTCAAGGCGAATAGTAATTTATTACTGCATCTTATTAATGATATTCTTGATTTATCCCGCATCGAATCCGGTAAAATGGAATTCATAGATGAGAACATACAGATGGATGAGTTGTGCGAGGAATTACGGCAAATGCATCAGATGCGAATCAAGAATGACGTGAAGATAATTTTCGAGCGACCTGCGGCATCTCTGACGATTGTTTCCGATTCTCACCGATTGAGGCAACTCTATTCAAATTTGATTTCCAATGCTATAAAATATACCGAAAAAGGGGCAATCACTTTCGGGTACAAGTTGAAGGGAGATATGATGGAAGGATATGTGCGAGATTCCGGGAGCGGGATTCCGGCAGAAAAATTGAATAATGTATTCGGGCGTTTTGAAAAGCTGGATTTGTTGAAACAGGGTTTCGGGTTAGGATTGTCTATCTGTAAATCCATTCTGGACAAAATGGGTGGAGAAATCTGGGTAGAATCCGAGCTTGGTGTCGGGTCTTGTTTCTATTTTTTAATACCTTGTAATGGTACGTTCCCGGTTGCTGGGGAACAGAATAAACCGTTGATATTGGTAGCTGAAGATATGGATTGTAACTACGAGTTGGTCAAGGCTATACTGGAAGAGCGCTATTCCGTGCTAAGAGCGAATGACGGGATTGATGTGGTGACAAAATATGAATCGAGTAAACCGGATTTAATTTTAATGGATGTCCGGATGCCGGGATTGGATGGCCTGTCTGCGGCCGGAATTATTCGGGAATTGAATCCGACTATTCCAATTATAGCTACCACGGCCTTTGCTTTTGAAACAGATCGGGAAATGGCTCTTGCCGCCGGATGTAACGAATATATGTCTAAACCGTTAGAGGCTGAAAAGTTGAAAACTATGGTCGAAAGATATCTCGAAAATAAATTATAGTTTGTACATTTGTGACAGCGTTTACGTGTGTTAATTAAAAAATGAAGTGTATGAAAATAAATCCTGCTGAATATAAAATACTAGTGGTGGATGATGTTCAGTCAAATGTGCTGTTGTTAAAAGCTTTGCTCGGGCGTGAGGGGTTTGGTATCGTGTATGCGATGAACGGGACGGAAGCTTTGGAAAAAGTGAAAAGTGAACATCCGGATTTGATTTTGTTGGATGTTATGATGCCCGATATGGACGGGTTTGAGGTGGCAGGACACTTGAAGGTGGAGCCGGAACAGGCTGAAATTCCAATTATATTTTTGACTGCGTTGAATGACTCGGCAAGTGTTGTGAAGGGGTTCCAACTCGGGGCGAATGATTTTATATCGAAACCTTTTCGTCGGGAAGAGCTGTTGATCCGGGTGGAACATCAACTTTCTCTGGTGGATGCCAGACGGGTTATTTTACGTCAGACGGAAGAGTTGAGAAAGACAATTGCCGGTAGGGATAAGCTTTATTCCGTGATCGCTCATGATTTACGGTCACCGATGGCTTCCATCAAGATGTTGTGTAACACGATTATGATGAGCATCGACCCGCAAACCGTTCCAGGGGACGTGTTCGAGATGTTGGAAATGACCAATAAAACAGCGGAGGAAGTATTTTCTTTATTAGATAATCTGTTGAAGTGGACCAAGAGCCAGTTGGGTAAGTTGTCTAATGTTCCGCAACCGATAGATATGGTCGGTTTGGTAGATGGCGTTATAGAGGTGTTTAAGCCGATAGCTGAGAGTAAGTTAATTTCTTTGGAACTGGATTCAGAAGTCGAATTTATCAATGTTATCGTTGACATCGAAATGATAAAATCCGTTGTGCGTAACTTGATTTCAAATGCAATTAAATTTAGTCATAAAAATACCGTTGTTATGGTACATGTGAAGGTACAGGATGTTATGGATGAGAACAAGACTGAGGAGGGGAATGGTAAAGAAGTGCTTGTTACGGTGTCTGATAGGGGATGTGGAATCAAGAATGAAGATCAAGAAAAGCTGTTAAATGAGTCCACGCATTTCACGACCTTTGGTACGGATAGCGAGGAAGGCTCCGGCTTGGGCCTATTATTGTGTAAAGACTTCGTGAGCAAAAATCATGGGCGCTTGTGGTTTACTTCTGAGGAAGGTGTCGGTTCTAACTTTAATTTTACAATTCCGATAAAGTGATTTTGTCTTCTACAAAATCAGTTGCAAGTTACAGGTTGGTGTAGTATGAACTTGTAACTAACATAAAAGGCGGTCAATCGACCGCCTTTTATGTTACTCGAATTCTTTTAGAATTTTCTCCACCTCTCCGGGAGTAACCCGTCCGTAAACTTTTTCACCGATCAGTACAACTGGGGCAAGTCCACAGGCACCTACACACCGCAAGCTGGTTAAAGAGAATTTCCCATCCGGGGTTGTCTCTCCAACATTTATTTTCAAAATACGTTTGAATTCATCCAATACCTTCTCTGCACCCCGAACGTAGCATGCGGTTCCCATGCACACGGAGATCGGGTGTTCCCCTTTTGGGGTCATGGTGAAGAATGAATAGAAAGTTACTACGCCGTACACTTTGGATACGGGTATATTTAATTGGCGGGCGATTACTTCCTGTACTTCTCTAGGTAGGTAGCCGATCAATCCCTGTGCTTTGTGCAAGATATTAATCAACTCTCCCGGTTGATTCCCGAATTCTTCACACAGGCTTACCAGTTGGTCAACTTTGCACTTGGCTAATGATATTTGTGTCATAATGATATCTCGAATTATTGTTCAATGATCTCTTTTCCTCTATTAAAATAGCACGTGTGCAACAAGTGATGTGCCTTTTCACTCATGGGTTTACCCAAGAACTCCTCGTACAAGGAAATGATATAGGGGTTCTCGTGAGATTTCCTGAAATTCTTTTCAGTATCCTCCGAG
This sequence comes from Butyricimonas sp., assembly GCA_019423345.1. Lineage (GTDB taxonomy): Bacteria > Bacteroidota > Bacteroidia > Bacteroidales > Marinifilaceae > Butyricimonas. Next base: position 178,361 of record JAHZBN010000002.1, read on the forward strand.
TAAAGGGCTTTCGCACGAGCCTTGATACGGGCGGAATCTCCGTGGTGAAGCGGTTGACCGCCACCGCCGATACATCCACCGGGACAGGCCATAACTTCGATGGCGTGATAGGGGGATTTGCCGGCACGAAGTTCGTTCATCAACTTGCGGGCGGTACCCAAGCTATGGGCAACGGCAACTTTTAATTCGAACCCGTCCACGTCAATGGTGGCTTCTTTCAGGTTTTCGATTCCGCGAACACCTTCGAAGTTTACGTTATCCAACGTTTTACCCGTGTGTACCTCGTAAGCCGTACGTAAGGCTGCTTCCATAACACCTCCGGATGCACCGAAAATAACAGCGGCTCCGGTAGATTCTCCTAACGGTGCGTCGAAATCCTCGTTTTCTAGTTGCATGAAATTGATGTTCGTTTGTTTGATCAAAGCAGCCAATTCACGTGTAGAGATAGAATAGTTCACGTCCGGATCCCCATTTGTTCTGAATTCGTCACGTTCACTTTCGAATTTTTTAGCCAGACATGGCATCACGGATACTACAATCAGGTCTTCCCGTTTGATTCCCATTTTTTCAGCCCAGTAAGTTTTTGCAATAGCTCCAAACATCTGTTGCGGGGAACGTGCACTAGAAGGATTATCAAGTAAATCCGGGAATTGTTTCTCGAAGAAATTCACCCAGCCCGGACAACAAGAGGTGATGATCGGAAGTTTCACATCCTTATCTCCATTTAAGAATGCTGTCAAACGACCTAATAATTCGGTACCTTCCTCCATGATGGTCAAGTCGGCAGCGAAGTCCGTGTCAAATACCTTGGCAAAGCCTAATTTGCGTAAAGCGGCAACCATTTTTCCCGTCACGGATGTTCCGGCAGGTAACCCGAATTCTTCCCCTAAGGCGGCACGAACGGCCGGGGCAGTTTGCACGATTACGGTCTTGTCCGGGTTTGCCAGATCTTTGATCAGCCGGTTCGTGTGATCTAGTTCGGTTAAAGCTCCTACCGGGCATACAGCCACGCATTGTCCGCAGAAAGTACATTCCGAGTCTTGCAGTGCCTGATCGAACGCCGGCATTACCACCGAATCAAATCCGCGGTTCACGGCACCGAGTGCCCCTACGGTTTGTATGTCATTACACATCATTTCGCACCGACGGCAATAGATACATTTCGTGGCATCCCGACGGATAGAAGGGGATAAATCAACCTTGTATTCGGTTTGCGTACCTTGGAAAGGAATTTCGCGGATTCCCAGTTTGATGGCCACGGCTTGCAACTCGCAGCTACCGGATTTGGCACATACCAGACAGTCTGACGGGTGATCCGAAAGCATTAATTCCAAAACGGTTCTCCGGGCGTTCAGCACGCGCATGGTATTCGTGTGTACGTTCATACCGTTTTCACAACGGGTGGCACAAGAAGGGGCAAGATTTTTCCTGCCATCTACTTCAACCACGCAGATACGGCAAGATGCCGGGGCGTTTTTGATGCATAAATCTTTTAGGTTCATGTAGCAAAGCGTGGGTATATCGATACCCAGTTCCCGGGCTGCTTCAAGAATCGTGGTTCCTTTGGGAACGCTGATTTCCCGATTGTCTATTTTGAGTGTTATATTTTCATTCATAGTATAAACTTCTTCAACTGCTTGAGCAATTCTAAATTTTAAATTCTAAATTATCTCGTGCTTACTGCTTTGAACTTACATTTCTCCATACATGCGCCACATTTGATACATTTGGCCGTGTTGATGAAATGCGGTTCTTTGCGTTCACCCACGATGGCATCTACCGGACAGTTTCGGGCACAGAGTCCACATCCGATACAAAGTTCCGGGTCAATGTGGAACATGAGTAATGCCTTACATTGTCCTGCCGGGCATTTCTTGTCTTTGATGTGGGCGAGATATTCGTCATAGAAGTTATCTATGGTAGACAATACCGGATTCGGGGAAGTTTGTCCCAGACCGCACAAGGCCGTGTCTTTGATCACGCGGCTGAGGTTTTTCAATGTCTCAAGATCTTCCATGGTTCCCTTACCTTGCGTGATTTTATCCAAGGTTTCGTGCAAGCGTTTGTTGCCGATACGACAAGGTGTACATTTACCGCAGGATTCTTCCACTGTGAATTCAAGATAGAATTTGGCAACAGATACCATACAGTCGTCTTCGTCCATCACGATCATACCACCGGAACCCATCATGGAACCGGATGCCAGAAGGTTATCGAAATCAATCGGTACATCCAAGTGTTTCTCGGTCAAGCAACCGCCGGAAGGACCTCCGGTTTGTACCGCTTTAAATTTTTTACCGTTTTTGATACCGCCACCAATCTCGTAAATCACTTCACGAAGGGTAGTTCCCATGGGAACCTCGATCAATCCCACGTTATTGATTTTTCCGGCAAGGGCGAATACCTTGGTTCCCTTGGAACGTTCCGTTCCGATTTTGTTGAACCAATTGGCTCCCTTCATGATGATCGCCGGGATATTAGCCAGGGTTTCCACGTTGTTCACGTTGGTCGGGCGATTCAGGTAACCTGATTCTGCCGGGAAAGGTGGTTTCATCGTGGGTTCTCCGCGGTGTCCTTCCATGGAGTGGATCAATGCTGTTTCCTCGCCACAAACGAAAGCTCCGGCCCCGTAGCGTAGTTCGATATTGAACGAGAAATCGGTTCCGAAGATATTTTCACCCAGTAAACCGAATTCTTCGGCTTGGTGGATGGCTGTTTTCAGGCGTTGAATGGCAAGCGGGTATTCGGCACGGATGTAAACCAACCCTTTGGTAGCCCCAATACTGTATCCGCAAATGGCCATGGCTTCAATAACCGAATGTGGATCACCTTCCATGATGGAACGGTCCATGAATGCGCCCGGGTCACCTTCGTCAGCATTACAAACCACGTATTTCTGGTCAGCCTGGTATTTGCTCGCGAATTCCCATTTCAATCCGGTGGGGAATCCACCACCTCCACGACCGCGAAGTCCGGATAATTTGATCTCGTTGATCACTTCTTCCGGTTTCATCTCGGTGATACATTTCGCTAATGCGGAATATCCTTCACGTGCGATGTATTCTTCAATATTTTCCGGGTCAATGAATCCGCAGTTACGCAAGGCGATCCGCAGTTGTTTCTTGTAGAAACCCATGTGTTTCGAGTCGCTTACTGCTTCTTTCTTTTCCGGATCTTTATATAATAATCTTTCGACTTTACGTCCTTTGATAACATGTTCATTTACAATTTCCTCGGCGTCATCCGGCTTAACCTGTACGTAGAAGGTGTTGTCAGGCATGACTTTCACGATCGGTCCTTTTTCACAGAAACCGAAACAACCGGTTGCGATGACCTGAACTTCGTCTTCTAGGTTTTTCTCTTTTAAACATTCTTCCAGTCTGGTAATAATCTGGTGACTGGCAGATGCTCTACATCCCGTTCCACCACAAACGAGGATATGCATTTTATAACTCATAGATTCAAGGTTTTGATTAGTTGTTCTAGCTGTCTTTTTTTTTGTTTTAGATTGTTTCAAAATTTACCGGAATGATGTCGGCCACGAGCTCGTCATTCTTCAGGTATTTCTGAATGATTTCTTCGGCTCTTTCGGTCGTTACATGTCCGAACACGATCGGGTCTTTCCCCGGTTTTGTGATTTCCACGGTCGGTTCCGCGTAACAGTACCCCATGCATCCGGTTTGTGTAACCACGGCAGCAATCCCGTTTTTCTCCAGGTTCTCGATAAAGTAGTTCATGGTGTCCTTACTACCTGCGGCGATCCCGCAAGTTGCCATAGCCACTTTAATCTGGATCAGGTTTTCAACCTGTTCACTTTTCTCCCGAAGATCAATCTTCGTCTGCACGTTTTCTTTGATGCGTTTGAGGTCCGCGAGTGATTTGATTTTTTCCATATAAAATGATTAAGGTTATTTTGTGTTAACTTGTTTGTGTAATCTCTTTTATGTTTTCCCGGATCATTTGTCTTAATGCTATAACGATTTCCGGGTCGTTGAGAGGTACTCCCTCCAGTATCTCTTTTACTTCATTCGTGTCGAACGTATATTCCCCTTTCTCCGTGGTGTGACGGTAAATAAAGTTGATTTCGGGATTTGCCGACACGAGAATCACGATGCTCCCGGCAATATCACCCATGGGTGGTCTGTCCCAGTGTAAAAGACCGAAACTTGCCTCGATTGTGGTACCTTCTCCCGGTTTTGATTTTATTTTCAAGGTTCCTCCTGTTGCCTCTGCATTCTGTTTGAATAAAGGGATGCCCAGCCCGACTTTACGCACGGTTCTACTCGTGAAAAAAGGATCGGTAACTTTTGCAACCGTGGTTTCGTCCATACCACACCCGTTATCTCTGATCGTAATAACAAGAGAATCTTTCGTTATATTCTCTTGCAGTTTAATTTCAACACGAGAGGCTTGGGCTCGTATCGAGTTTTGGGCAATATCTAAGATATGGTCCGATAACGTTTGCATTCAATACCTGTATTAATTACTCTATTTTTTCTTGAATGAGAAGCACACATTCTTATAATTTTTTGCTTTTTCCAGTGATTTGATTTCAATCACTATGAAAAGCGTTCCAAATATAATTAATTTATTAATAGGTACAAGTTATTTGTTATCAACTTGGCATTATATAGATTGTTTCTAATGTAGAAATTATTCTGTATTGTAATTCGTTGATTTTTGTGATTCGTATATCGAAAAACAGGTCTATTTCGTGCGAATTTTGTTTTAGTTTCAGGAAAGGTATTTTTTCAAAGTTTCTTTTAATAAACGAGAGTCGATCGGTTTCGTAAGATAGTCCGTACAACCGGCTTCGTTTGCTTCTTGCTTGTCACTGTCGAAGGCAAAAGCGCTCACGATGATGATGGGGATATATGTGTTTAATTTCCGGATTTCACGGGTAGCTTCCAATCCGTCCATGTTTGGCATTTTGAGATCCATGAGAATGGCGTCGGGAGAGTATTGTCGGTATTTTTGGAGGGTTTCCACTCCATCTACGGCATGGATGATCTGGTATTCTTTTTTCAAGATAGCCATGACTAAAAGAAAATTACTTTCATTGTCTTCGGCAACGAGTAATTTTTTGATGGGCAATGTGTTATGACTATCCATAGGTGTTTTTCTTCGTGTCAAAAAATGAACGTTTTATTATACGGACATACTGACCATCAACAAAATGGATAATATTCATATTTGCTTTGCTTTCTATCTGATCGATAGAATATTAAAAAATAAGCAATATAGTCGATCTTTAGTAAAAAAGATCTATATTTGTGACGTTAATAAACGTTCGTTTTTTGCTATAAAAAATCTTGTGGAGTTATGTCCCGGTAACGAGGATTTTCTGAGGGAATTTCTATCCGATAGAACTATTATTCTGTGATTAAATTGTTATAATAGACTTATCCTAGTGTTAATTGTTACTATTATATTACAATAATTTTTTAATTTTAATAGGAGGGGAATAGGAGCGGAATGGGAGGGGAATGGGAGCGGATCACAATATGATCATAATAATATAGCATTTTGATAACACTATTTTACATTAATTTGAATTCGATTTTTATTGAATTCGAATTAATGCGTGACTGTTGAAACATGGGCTTAAGGTAATAGACGGGCTTTCGATAAATGGGTTGTTTAAAGGGATTATTTTTTCTTTTAGTCTTCCAGCTCAATTTTCCCGTTAAGTGGCGAGAAAAGGGGAATTTTAGGTTTGTCTTTTAATAAATCTTTCACGTCGTCAAGTGATAGTTTTGGGGCGGGTTCCGGTCCTGCAATTCTTCCCACTCTTCCTTGAAGGTAGTATTTTTGATAGGAGGCCGGGAGTTTGTCGTTGATGTAAGCATCGAGAAGGCGTTGGTATTCGATACTGGAATGAAGGACTCTCTCTTGTATTTTGAATAGCATATCATGTGATATAAAGGTGCGGAAGGTGTCGAGACCATTCTCGCAAATTCCTAGGGCAATACCGTCAGTGAGGCAACACGTGAATCTTTTTTCTTCATCGGGTTTGGGGTAAAAATAACTGCTGTTGTGGTCCACGTAATATCGGATTACATCCATCCCGGGGGTATGGAGATTGTTGGGAATTAAATGACGTGTGCGGTAACGGCTGAAAAAGTGTCCCGTGTACCTGCTGAAAACGAGTTCTTCGGTTTTTATGTTGTAGACTGGAAATATAATGCCCGTGCCACAGTGGGTTTCGTAAGTGGAGTAGTAATGAACGTCCGGGTTTTCCCGTTCTTTTTTGTTATTGCACGTGATGATAATGTGCCATTTGTTGTATGTGAGAGGGGATTTCCATTCGATTCGGTATGATACGGGAAATTTCTTGGCAAACAGGATTTCCCGGCGATGCGTGTTGATGAAAAAATCCCTCTTGTTCTGAATCGCGGTAGTATCGCGTCTTGCCTCTTTGATAATGGCTTCCGGTGACATGGTGTCCAAAAACATAGTCTTGCAAGTTTTAAGTTAACGGGTGATAGCTGTTCGGATGGAATCGAATGACAAGTCCGGTAGCGAGAATATCGTGAAAACTTTACCGATGTCGTCAATGTAATGTGCATCGGAAGAGCGGATGAATTTATACCCGGATAAGTACGCGTTTTGTTGAAGAAATTGTTCCCGTGTCGTGTGAGGACTGAGTTCAAGAGCCTCACATTTCAAGTCTTTGGGGACGAATCCGAGTTGCGAGAGAATACTGAAACGGGATTTGTCAATATGGGCTGGGATGAAGATGCCATCCAGTGCGTGAACAGTACGTTCTATCGTGTTTATATCAACATCCAGGGCCGTGATCAGTAGCCGTTCTTCTTCGTATGTAATCTGTTCCTCGGCATCCACTACAACCTGGTAACCGAATTTGTCCGGATTGTTTTTTATATCCGGGAGGTGGAGATCGAGGAAGTGCTGGAATGCGGTAAGGCGTTCCAAGGTGGGGAAGTATGCGAGGGCGTGAACTTCTTCCGCCGTGTTGACTTCCGTCCCACAAAGAACCCGTAGCCCTTGTTGTTCGCCCAGTTGCTGGATCACGGGGGCTTGCCGGGTGGAGTTATGGTCGGAGATTCCGATGAGGGACAGGTCTTTCTGTAATGCCATACCGATGATGTTTGTGGGACTCATGTCAAGATCCCCGCAAGGTGACAGCACGGTGTGTATGTGTAGATCGGCCCGGATTTCCATGGAATTCGTGATTACGGGTGAAGTAGTTTGTACAATTGTCCCGTGATTTCGAAAGTTTGTAACGGGCTGGAGAGAATGGGGATGTTTTCGTTATTGCTTTCTTCCAGCGTATCTTCTTCCGGGAGGTGTCCTTTGACCAGAATGATGGCCGCGATTTCTTTCAAGGAGGCGATAGCCATGACGTTTTTGTGTGTTTGTAGGGTGACCCATACATCTCCTTCTTGGGCATGTCCCATGACATCACTTAGCAAGTCGGACGTGTAGCCGCCTTTAACTTCTCGTTGTAAACCTTCTTGTCCGGAACATACCGTGAGGTTTAGCTGGGAAACAATGTCTTGTACTGTCATAATTTGTAGTTTGTGGTTTTCGTGAATATATTTTATCTTGTTTATTCTCCAAATCTTTTTAATCCCCACGTTTTTTCTGAAAGTTCGAGGGATTCTTCCGGTGTCATCAAGGCTTCGTTGCACAAGATTTTTTGCATGAACACGCATTGATTGAGTTTTGCTTTTCCTTGAACGACGTCCCTTGCTAGCGTGTGACAGGCCGGGGCACCGCAGGCCCCGCAGTCGATTTGTGGGAGAACGCTCATGATGCGGTTTAATTTTTCCATCTTTTCCATGGCGACAAGCATATTTTCGTCGAGTTGTTCGATGGATCGTGGTGGGATTTTCTCGCGGAGTTTACCTTGTTTGAAGAGGTAGGATTCGTATTCCTGTATGTCATCGAAATCGGGTTGCTGTTGTTCGTGTTTGCTGGCTTGCATCCGTTTGCGCAAACGTTCGATGGTTAGGAACCGATTGTTCACGACGAGTGCGCCTCCGGCGCAGGAGTGGTCGCAGGCTCGTAATTCAAGAAAATCGATGTCCGTGAGTTCATCATTTTCTATTTTTTCGAGGATGTCGATCACGTTGTGAATTTCGTCGATAGCCAGGCAACGACCTTCAAATTTAGAGGCCTCTCCTTCCGACAAGTCCCAAGCAATGGATTCGGGGGAGAGGTACGTGCGTTCGGTTACCGTTCCCACGGGTTGATCCCGGTGTTGCGTGAGGCCCAGTTGTATTTTGTTATAAATGAAATTCAAGTTGATAACTCCGTCGATGTTGGATTGATCGTCGCCAACCGGGCTTTTTACTGCCGCAATTTTTGCGGCGCATGGAGTGACGTAGAATATACCGACTTCATCCGGCGAAATCCCCTTGTCGAGATATTTTTTACGGGCGAAAATGGCTGCTAGGTCCATGGCTTGTTTTAACGGGACAATGTGGTCTATCAGCGAGGGGAAACGTACCTGTATTAAGCGGACGATTGCCGGGCAGAAGGACGAGATGAAAGGACGCTCGTAAGAATTCTTTTCCATATAGTGTTGTATGGCTTTTGCCAAGATGCCCGATGCTTGTGCCACCTCGATTACTTCCGTAAACCCCATTTGATGGAGTTCCGCGAAGATTTGTTGTTCCGTGATTTCTTCCGAGAATTGTCCAAACAGAACTGTCGGGAGAAGGATGATCCGGTGTTTGAAATTGAATATTTGATTGAAATCGTCCTGCTCCACGTATATCGCATGTTGCGGACACGACTTGAGGCATTTGCCGCAGTCGACGCAAGCATTTTTGTTTATTGTTGCCAAACCACCTTTAATGCGGATGGCCTGCGTGGGGCAGAGGCTCATGCAGTGCGTGCATCCGATGCAAGCAGTACTGGCAACTTTTAAGGCGTGGTAAAACGGTTCCATGGATTAATTTTAGATTTTAAATTTTAGATTCCAGCTGCGCGAGGCCAACGCTTTTTGATTTCCTACTTTTAGCTTTTAATCTTTAACTTTTAGCTTTTTTAATCGCCTGTGGCGATTAAAAAAAAGTGGTCATCGTGACTTTAGTCCCCTCGTTTACTTTGGATTCGATGGTTAGTTTATCACAGTTTTTCTGCATATTCGGGAGACCCATTCCTGCTCCGAATCCCATTTCCCGGACTTCGGGGGAGGCGGTGGAATATCCTTCCTGCATGGCTAGGTCTATATCCGGTATTCCGGGACCCCGGTCGCTGATGACGACGGTGATAACAGTGGGATCAATTGACACTTGCATGGTTCCTTCGTAGGCGTGAGCAACCACGTTTACCTCTGCTTCATAGAGGGCAACCACGATTCGTTTTAGAACGGCAGGGTTGACGTTAAGTTGTTTTAGTATCTTTTTTACCTCGCTTGAGGCAGTACCGGCACGTGAAAAGTTTCCTCCTTCGATGTTGTAATTGAATTCCATAATGCTTGTTTTTAATAAATGGGCTCTAGCCCTGCTTCGTACAGAAGTCCGCAGACTTTGAACATGCTCTGCTTGCTTTGTAAGATAGCGATGTTACACTCTTTGGCTAATTCTACCATATCGGGGGAGGCTTGTTTTCCTCGAACAAATAGAATGAAACTGATGTCAGACATTTCTGCCGTGCGAATTACCTGTAAGTTGGCTAGTCCCGTGATGAGAATCATCTCGCTGGTGTCTAACCGGAGGACGTCGCTCATCAAATCGGCAGCGAAAGCATGACGGATGACTTTGTCGAGATGGCCGTTTTCGTGAATCACCTGGGCATTTGATAACGCAGCAATTTCCTTTAGAGTCATAAGTTTGTTTTTTGATTGCTCCTAAGGTAATCAAAAAAAATCGGATTCTCAAAGTTTGGGAATCCGAATATTTTGAATCTATCAAATGGTGAAGGCCACCGAGAAGAGCATATCGACAAACATGGAGTTGCTTTTTGTTTCGTATCCGGTTCTGAAACCGATGTTTACGGGGAACGGGAGACGGAAGAAATGAGTGTCGGCTGAAATTTCCACGCCATAGGAGTGATAGGTTTTGTTCCAATAGCGATTTTTCTCCCAACCGGTATCAAAGAAGGGTTCTGCTGTGAACCGTTTCATGTAGACAAGCGGTCCGATGTGGGCATCCGGGTACCAGAACGGCAAGGCGTAAGAGATTTTCAACGTTGACAGGTTGTACCCGTAGAGGGAGGCTCCCCGGGGAGAGTAAATCTGGTTCCCGTAGTAGTTGGTTGTTTTATCCGATTTTAGTTGATGGCCGAAGTAGAGCGTCCAAGAGTGATGTTTCCAGAATCCGGGAAGATACAAACGTCCTTCAGCCCATTTCGTATCACCGTAGTCCAATCCGTCGAATGGCGTGTGGGCATATCCTATTTCTAGGCGTTGTCCCCAGCGGGGATAGATGTCCCGTTGACTTGTACGGGTTTGGTTGTTGAGGACAAGCCCGTAGCGCATGATCTGGAGTTTTACATCATCCGGGTTTGCGAGTGCGGAGTTATACGGTTTGTTGGAGGGGAGGCTGGTCCATCGATTGTGGTCCAACAGGTAAGAACGCCTCTGTGTTATCGAATGTATGGCTTGAATTTCATATTTCACGTAAGGGATGATATAACGAGAATAGTTTTTCCGGGAAATGTTGAACGGAAATTGTACGGTGGCTGTTCCTTTCGTGCGTTGTGATTTATAAATGGTACGAATCGTGTCGATTTCTTGGGTTTGAACGATTTTTATCGCGTAATCTTGCATGAAATCGTCATTGCGTCCGCTCTTGAATTCCAGTTGCAGGGTGGGCCAGAATCCTTTGTAGGTGGCTTTTACCTGCCAGTTGCCGTGTTCGTAACCTTTTCCTCTCACGAATCCTGCGGTCAGGAACAGGGTGCTTAGTTTGTTTTGCGAGCTGACCGCTAACCCGAAATCGATGTCCACGTCTTCGGCATCCGGAAAGATGGGCCCCCAGCTATGGAAGTTGAATAGGTGGGTTGTTTTGTTGTATTTCCGACTGGCATAGGTGGAGTCGGCGGTTAGTTCGAATTGCCAGTTTTCTTGTCGTGTCACGCTGTCGGCGATACGGAAGGTCTGGGGATTAATTATTTTGTTTTTTAGTTGGCTTATGGCAATTTTACCCGGTTTATACCCGTCGGAAGTATAAAACGAGAATAAAAGTGAATCCTTGTTCGGGGAAACGATCGGGTAGCGCAGGCCGAATTTGGAGTTAAGTATGTTTGCACCGAATTCTTGCGGTTGGGTTTGTCGGTAGAACGAGTTGTTGGCATCGAAAGCTCCCCGGTATATAATCTGGTCGTTCACGGTAACCGGATTGTCAATCTCGTAAGGGGTGAACGCGGTGATCGGGGTACGTTTGCCCGTGTGAATATCGATGGATTCGAGGTGTTTGCCTTTCGAAGATACCACCACGGTGACGATATTGTTTTTCCCGTCATAGGAGGGATGTACGAATAGCTCGTCTCCGGAGCCTTTTACCCGGAATATTTCTTTTTGGAACGTGTGGTCAAGGATCACGATGGAGGCGTTGTCTTCTTTGTCAACTTCCACGAATCCCCAGTTTCCCTCCACGGCAAAAGGGGCATACCTGTTTTGCCGGGTGGGGTAACGGTGATATTTCTTGTGACGTATATCGTAGCTGGCGAGTACCATTTTACCCCCGTGTTCCCAGCGGGGATGGTATTTATACTCGGACCACACGAGCGTTTCGTCCTGATAGGCAAATTTATAATCATACATGATTCCCGTTCGGGTGATGATCTCGTCCTTGTCCGGGTGTAGGATGACCAAGGCTCCTTCTTGAGCCAATCCTTCCTTGTAGGCAATGATTTGTCCGGTTGGGGTGGCTGTCGGGTAATGGTAGTTCGTGTATATCTTGTTTGCGGTCGTGATGGTATCGAATGAGTGGGGTACTTGGTCGGACTCTTGTTTCCATATTTGTTGGAGTTCGCTGAAGTTATCCCGGTAGAGCGTGCGTTTGGCATCACAATGGGTGTTGGCTTGTTTCACGCTGTCAGGATTGACGAAAAGGGACTGGAAATGACGGGATGACCAGATGGAGTCTCGTTTTTCGTTCATCGTGAGTTTGAGGCTGCGGGCAAAAGGCGTGATTCCGTAAGGACGTTTTCCAACCCGGGAGAGGGCATCTTGCCAGATGTCGGGACCGTAGTGAACACGGCTGTTCCCGACCATGTAATAACCAAGGGCGTAGTGGTTGGGAACAAAATCCTTGTAGGAGCCGAGGACGGCCTTGTAGTAGGTGTAAATCCCTTTTTCCGTGACCTGGGCTTTCATTTCATTGAGAAATTCGGGTGAACGTCCCCGTCCGCTTTTCCCGACAGAGGTTTCGAATACGGTGGCATCCCCTTCGAGGAACCACATGGGTACATATACCCCGATGACAGCCATCGTGATTTGCTCCCCGAAGATGTAATATAATGCTTTGGTGAAACCTTGGTTCACCTTGTCGTATTGTACAATGTGACGAAATTCATGAATACATAGGTGTTCCAGCCAAGCGTCGCTGACATCCTGCGGGGGAGCCGTGTAGAGTTCACTCTTCTTGGGGGCCCAGCCTGCGTTCCCGTTTGACACGCCACCATTAGCCCGTACGATCATGGACATTCTTTTGGGTTTGATGTCGAGGGTATTGGCGTGGGCGTATAGTTTCTCGTAAATATTTGCCAGATATTGTGCGTTATCCTCGAAGAAATCAGGGTAGATGATCTGGAAGTTATCCGTTTTGATTTGTCGCCAGCGGGTACTGCACGGGTCTTGCCCGAGATCGACAAATTGGGCTTTACCGGGAGTGACAAGTGTGAATATAAGTAATATGCCTGTTGTCAGGGAATTTAGGAAAAACGAGGTATGTTTGTGTCTCATGTGTAGTAGCTTGTGGTTTATTTTTTTATAAAATTATTCCGCTAAAATAATTATTTTTTCCCACAATCTCCATCAAGAACGATTATCTTTGTACACGATGAAAAAGAGTCTCTTTTTCATCGTGGTTACAAGTTACAGGTTATAAATTGCAGGTTATGACCTGAATTCGTCTGAAATTTTAACTTGTAACCTGTAACTTGTAACTTGAAACTGTTATGGATAGAATTGTTGAGTTGAGAAAGTTGTTGGAGTATTACAACTACCTGTACTATGTGAAGAATGAGCCGGTGATTACCGATCAGAAGTTTGACGAGTTAATGCATGAGCTGGAACGGTTGGAGGCAGAGCATCCGGAAATATTTGATCCGAATTCACCGACGCAGCGGGTGGGGAATGACACGACGAATGAGTTCGTGCAGGTGGCACATAAATATGGCATGATGTCATTGGCGAACACGTATAGCGAGCAGGAGATTCGGGATTTTGATGAACGGGTGCGAAAAGGTATCGGGGGAGATGACGTGGAGTATGTCTGCGAGTTAAAGTATGACGGGACTTCTATCAGCCTGCGCTATGAGGATGGGAATTTGCAGGTGGCGGTGACGAGGGGTGATGGCGTGAAGGGGGACGACGTGACAACTAATGTACGAACCATTCGGACTGTTCCATTGCATATGCAGGGGGAGGATTATCCCGCGGAGTTCGAGATTCGGGGGGAGATTCTAATGCCTTTTGCCGTGTTTAATCGGCTGAATGAAGAACGGCTGGAGACGGGCGAGGCTTTGTTTGCCAACCCGCGGAATGCGGCAGCAGGTACGTTGAAGTTACAAAATTCTTCCATTGTTGCCAAGCGGCAGTTGGATTGTTATTTATATTACGTGCCGGGAGAAATCACGTTGACCCCGACACATTATGGGAATTTAATGAAAGCGAGGGAATGGGGTTTTAATATTCCCCCGTATATCGAGTTATGTCACAATATTGATGAGATTCTTGATTTTATTCACAAGTGGGATGTGGAACGGAAGAATCTTCCGGTACCGATTGACGGGATCGTGATCAAGGTGAATAGTATCAAGCAACAATTACAATTAGGGTACACGGCGAAATCGCCTCGTTGGGCCGTGGCTTATAAATTTAAGGCGGAACGGGTGGAAACGCGATTGCTTAGCGTGGATTACCAGGTGGGACGTACCGGTTCGATTACCCCGGTGGCGAATTTGGAACCGGTTCATATCGCAGGGACTACCGTGAAACGGGCTTCGTTGCATAATGAAGATATTATTCGAGAGTTGGATTTGCACCTGCATGATATGGTGTACGTGGAGAAAGGGGGAGAGATCATCCCGAAGATCGTGGGGATAGACGTGGACAAGAGAGTGGCGGATGCTCCGGTGGTCGAGTTTATCACGTGTTGTCCGGAGTGTGGTACCGCATTGATTCGCCATGAAGGGGAGGCGAATCATTATTGCCCGAATGAAGATCATTGTCCCCCGCAGATAGCTGGGAAACTGGAACATTTCGTGAGCCGGAAGGCAATGGATATAGAGGGGATGGGAGGCGAGACTATTGATTTACTGTTGACGAAAGGGTTTATCTGGGATATTGCGGATATTTATACTTTACCCTCTCGGAGAGAGGAGCTGATCGGGTTGGAAAAGATTCTTTACCCGGAGAGTTACGTGATGACCAGTATCCCGTTGGGAAAAGTGATTTACGCTTTTGAGATCGGGATGAAGAATATATCTGCCAAAAATGCGGATGTTTTGGCAGATCATTTCGGAAGTTTGGCAAAGTTGGCCGGAGCCTCAAAAGAGGATTTAATGGCTATCGGAAGCCTGCAATTTCCCGGGGACCGGGAGAAAAGTATCAATAAAATATTGGAGTATTTCAGGATGCCGTTCAACGAGCCGCTGGAGCGTTTAAAGCAGGCCGGAGAAGTGGATATGCTACCGTTGGATGTGGTGATTTACGCGTTGGATATACCTGGAATTGATTTTCATAAGGCTGAGTTGTTATCTGTTAAGTTCGACTATATTTATCGTCTTTACACGGCGACACTGGATGAGATTGTGGAGACTGACGAAATGTCACGTGAGGATGCCGAGCGAGTGTATCGTTTTTTACAGGGAAAAGAAAAGTTTATCCGGAAAATGAACACGTTGAGCGTGTATCGTTTACAAGAAAAATCGGTGGATAATCTTATTGCCGGAATCGAGAAATCGAAACAACGGAATTTGCCGGAATTCATTAATGCTCTGGGGATTCGCTATATCGGGGAGACGGCATCGAGGAATCTGGCCCGTCATTTTAAGGACATCCGGAAGTTGATGGACGCGACGTTTGAACAGTTGACGGAGGTCGAGGATATTGGGGATCAGATGGCCGGTAGCGTTCTCCGTTATTTTGAAAGAACGGAGAACCGGGAGATGATGGAACGCTTTTTGCAATATGGTATTAGCGGGACAATACAGGAGGAAGAGGGTGAATCCGATCAATTGGCCGGCACAACCTTCGTGATCACGGGAACTCTTTCGTTGCCACGTGAGCATTTTAAGGCAATGATCTTGAAAGCTGGGGGAAAAGTCAGTGATTCAGTGTCTAACAAGACGACTTATCTTTTGGCGGGGGAGAATGCCGGGAGTAAATTGCAAAAAGCGCAGAAGTTAAATGTAACTATTTTGACCGAAAAAGAGTTTAATACATTAATGGGTTCATAAAGATTGGTATATTTTATACGTTGTAAATGCTTGTGGGCTTATTTTGAATATTAAAGTATATAGTTTATCTTTACGATAAATAAAAAAGTAACAAGTAAAGCCGTGGAAGGGCGGCATTGAAAATATGGGAAAAGAAGATACGAGACGACTAAAACAGATCATGACTTCGGCAGGAGAGGAAGCAAAGCGACTGGGGAATTCTAAAATTTATCCAGAGCATTTGTTTTTGGGATTGTTGAAGTTGAGAAGTGGAAGGGCGATTGATATATTGATGTCTTTAGGGCTGGATTTTTACGAGGTGAAAGATAAGATAGAACAACGCCTGGAGGGGAAACGTTATAAATCCGATAAAGTGGAAAGTCTTGACTTTACATTAGCGGCGAATAGCGTGTTGAAACGTGTGTCCGACGAGGCGTGGGATCTGGGGGATGATGAACTGGACTCGGAACACGTGATGTTGGCAATATTGAGGAATCAAGCGGGCTTTGTGACGAAGTTATTTAAAACAATGAATATAGATTACGACATCTTTAAAGAGGCCGTGCTAAAAGAGAAGATGCGGATGCAATCCGAATTTAATGACGAGGGGGATGATCCGGAGGACGGAGACGATGAATCTTCCATGTATAATCCTTATCGTCAGGGAGGTCCTGTTTCTTCCAAATCCGATACTCCCGTACTGGATAATTTCGGGAATGACATCACGAAAGCCGCAGAAGAGGGGGCTTTGGACCCGATCGTGGGACGTGACCGAGAGATCGAACGTCTGGCACAGATCCTAAGCCGTCGTAAGAAGAATAACCCGGTGTTGATTGGTGATCCGGGGGTGGGTAAATCGGCTATTGCCGAGGGGCTTGCTCTGCGTATCGTTCAGAAGAAGGTATCACGGGTTCTGTTTGACAAGCGAGTGATTTCGCTGGATATAGCTTCTATCGTGGCAGGTACGAAGTACCGGGGCCAATTCGAGGAACGTATGAAAGCGATTCTTGCCGAGCTGGCGAAGAACCGGAATATTATTTTGTTTATTGATGAGATTCACACGATTGTCGGGGCCGGAGGTTCCGGGGGTAATCTGGATGCGGCCAATATGTTGAAACCGGCGTTGGCTCGTGGAGAAATTCAATGTATCGGGGCGACGACGCTGGACGAGTATCGCCAGAATATAGAGAAGGACGGTGCTTTGGAACGTCGTTTTCAGAAGGTGCTGGTGGAACCGACCTCGTTTGACGAGACGGTGGAGATTCTGAATAATATAAAATCTCGTTACGAGGATCATCATAACGTGCGTTACACGGACGAGGCGATCAAGGCCTGCGTGAAATTAACTACCCGTTATATCTCCGACCGGGCTTTGCCGGATAAGGCAATAGATGCCTTGGATGAGGCTGGATCGAGAGTGCATATTTCCAATATAAACGTACCGCCGATTATCGAACAGTTGGAGAAGGATGTGGAGGAGGTGAAGGAAAAGAAGAAGGAGGCCGTGAAACAACAGAATTTCGAGGTGGCAGCCGCTTTCCGGGATAAGGAACGGCAGTTGTTGAAACAATTGGAAGAAGAGAAAATAAATTGGGAACGGGATTTGCAGGAAAACCGGGTGACCGTGACCGAGGAGCATATTGCCGAGGTGGTGGCCATGATGACCGGGGTTCCGGTGAAACGTATTGCCAAGACCGAGGGGATGAAGTTGTTGCAAATGCATGATGAATTGAGCGAAAGTGTTGTCGGACAGAAGGAGGCGATCGAGAAAATCGTGAAAGCCATACACAGGAATCGTGCCGGGCTGAAAGATCCGAATCGTCCAATCGGTTCATTTATTTTCTTGGGTCCGACAGGTGTCGGAAAGACACAGTTAGCCAAGGTGCTGGCCCGTTACTTGTTTGATACCGAGGATGCGTTAATCCGAATTGACATGAGTGAATACATGGAAAAATTCGCCGTGTCCCGACTGGTAGGAGCGCCTCCTGGGTACGTGGGATACGAGGAAGGCGGGCAGTTGACCGAGAAAGTACGTCGTAAACCGTATTCTGTCGTGTTGCTGGATGAGATCGAAAAGGCTCATCCGGATGTGTTCAACATTCTGTTGCAGTTGTTGGACGACGGGCAGTTGACTGATAGTCTGGGGCGGAAAGTGGATTTCAAGAACACGATCGTGATCATGACTTCTAATATCGGTAGCCGTCAGTTGAAGGATTTCGGCCGGGGAATCGGTTTTGGTTCCCAGAATATGGAAGGAAATAGCGAGTATGCCAGAGGGGTTGTTCAAAAAGCGTTGAAAAATGCCTTCTCGCCGGAGTTCTTGAATCGTATTGACGATATTATCATGTTTAATCCTTTGACCAAAGAGGATATTTACAAGATTATTGACATCGAGTTGAAGAGCCTGTTCAAACGGGTGAACGATCTCGGATTGGTGATTACGATCTCGAAAGAAGCGAAAGATTTCATTATCGAGAAAGGGTATGATCCTCAATATGGTGCCCGTCCACTGAAACGAGCTATTCAGAAATACCTGGAGGATGAATTAGCCGAGGTGATTATTAAAGGTATTGCGGAGGGAACGGAACTGGATGTCGGTTATGATAAGGAGAATGATAAATTGATTATTGCTGAGAAAGAAAACAAATAAACGTGAAATAGTTTTATAAGTAAATAGCCGATTGCAACTTTTAGTACAATCGGCTATTTACTTATAAAGTAAGAAGATTTATTTTTTAATTACTTTCTGTAAAGCATGAAGCATGGGTTCCACGCTGAGGTCGTTGCCCGTGGCTTGGATCATCCATTCGTTGGGAGTAAGACGGCCCAGACGGTAAATGCGGTCAACTTCTTGTGCGAAATTCTTGCCGTTAAGATAGTCTTCCAGCTGGAATTCGATGATTTGACCGAAGGCATAAGCTGACAGGTACAGCGGGTAGCTGATCATGTGGGAATAGATTGCTAGAACCGTTTCGTCTTTTTTTCCGAAGACAGGGGCATAGTATTTATTCCATATTTCTTTTGATAAGTTGATCGTGGCTTCTTTTAACTGTTCGGCTGTCGCATTCGGGTTTGCGTACAACCATTCCCAGATGGAGATGTCGAGCATAGAGACTCCCATAATTTCGTACAGGCTCCAGAATTTATCAAGAATGTCCATCTTGTCTTTTTCCGGGTCATTATTTTCGATGCCCAGTAATTGTAGATCCCGTTTTTGGAACACGAAGGCAAGTGCCTCCGTGAAAGCCGTGTTCGGAACTCCGGCCATCATGAAATTGTCTACATTGTACATGGAAATAGTTTGTTCCACGTTGTGACCGAATTCATGGACGGCAATGTTGTATCCCTTGTAATTCATACCTTCTGCCGGGATTCGAGTGCGGAGGTGTGATTGTTGGCCTTTCATGGCGGCTCCCCATGCATGTCCTGAACCTCTGGCGGCATCCACGGCTATTTTGTCACAAATTTCGTTTGCTCTCTCGGGGGTGAAACCCAGATGCGTGAGCAGGGAGGGAAGCCCTGCTTTAAAGGCCTCTGCATTTGGGTAAAGTTTTTGTATCTGGGAGTCCAGTTTGGTTTCGTCCAGATTGCTGCGGGGTTTGAATCCGTCGTACCAGATATCATAAGCTTCTAGCTTGCGGCCCAGGCGTTTGGAGATGATCTTACCGACTTCTTTCAGTTCCGGAGAAGTGAGGAATTGGGTGAAAAGAGCTTTTACGTCTTCTACCGACACTTCCATTTCTCCCGAAAACTTCCTTGCAATGAAATTTTTGCCGGCATAAGGGTCGATGGCTTTCATAGCGTGGAAGTTATTTAACATGCGTTGATAACGTTCTGTTGCCTCCGGGGTGCCCGTTGCGGTTTGTTCGTTTTGGGTGAGCGTGTTGGAGTAAGGATTCCAGTCGTAAGCTCCGGAATTGATGACTTGCACGGGGATCTCCTGCGAGATAATCCGTTTCATGACCTCATAAACGGTACGTTGCTTGTCCAAACCTTCTTTCCCTTTGTTGTAGTTGGCCTTGATTTCGTCTCTTAAATTCCAATGAGTAAGCAAAATTTTATCTTCGGGGAAAAGCTTTTGTCCTTTGGCGTTTAGCACGTGGCCCATATAAATGTTGTAACTTGAAATATACACGTCTGCATCACTTTCCGCTTTCACACCAGCTTGGATTAGTTCTGCCGGAACCCGTTGGGTAAACACGTCACCGAGGCGAGCATAGGCCCAAGCCATACGGTCGTTACCTAGTTTTTCTTTTTCCTGTAAAGGTACTTCCGGGAAATTGAGGGCAATGATAAAGCCGATTTTATTGTTGTAAAAATCATTAATCAAATGAGAGCCGGGACTGTAAGCTCCGAACATGGGATCTATGTCATGAAGAGGGCCGTTGTCCTGATGCAAGTTTAATTGAAGTTGGAGCGTGATTTCGTTAAAATGTCCCCATAAAGCCTCGAAGTAATGACTTACCTTTTGGAATACCTGTTGTTTTTGTTCCGGGTCGGTGATATAGTTTTTCACGCAAAATTCTTGGAATTTGGAGTCGGCGCCATCTTGTGGTTGCCAAAGGTGGGCAACTTGTCGTACTCCGGTTTCGATGGCGGTTGTGTTAGTAACTCCTTTTGCCTGAATGTTGGTAATGGTGGCTTGAATTGTTTTCTCAGGGATAGCAGCTTTTGTTAAGAATCCCGAGAATAGGCATACTAGTAATAACGAGTGTTTCATAACCGTTTAAATTTATAAATTTAAGGGGCTGTAGTTTTACAGCCCCTCGATTTGGTTTATTGATTTAGTAGTTGGAAATATACAATGTCTTCCCAGCCATTTCCCCGGCGGAGCCAGTTTTTCCGGTATCCGGTCTGTACAAAACCGAGTTTCTCGAAAAGTTTGCGGCTACCAATGTTTCCGCTGGGGACGCTACTGTAAATCTGGTTTAGTCCCAGTGTTTCGAAACAATAGTCGATCATCAGACGGATAGCGGCTGTTGCGAACCCCTGTTTTTGGTTTTCAGTATTGTGGATCATGATTCCGATACCGGCACGTTGATGATATGGATCGAAATCATAGAGATCAACTAATCCAATCCGGGCATTTGTATCCACTCTTTCAATCATCAAGCGAAGTTGCTTGGTGGTATATATATCCAGATGACAAGTTTCGATGTATTTCTTTAACGTGAACAGGGAGAAGGGGGTAAGCGTGTCACTGACTTCCCATAAATCCATATCATTTTCCCATTGATACAGACATTCTAAGTCTTCAGGTTCTAAAGCTCTTAAGCGAATGATGTCATCGTTTATCATAGTTGCTGTTTTATAATTTTTTTGAATAAGTAGTATTATTTGTCGCTTTCAAATATAACACTTTTTGGTATTAGTTGGTGTTAACACGGTGAAAAAAATAGGTAGGAAGATAAATCTTGCGACTTTTAAAACTATCTTTGTCGGGAAAGATAAACAGGTATCATCATAGAGCAATATTCATGTATAATTTACTGACCATCTTAGGGGCTACGGCCACGGGAAAGACCTCTTTAGCGGTACGTTTGGCTGCAGAATTGAAAGGAGAGATTATTTCAGCCGATTCGAGACAAATTTATCGTGGTATGGATCTAGGTACGGGGAAGGACCTAAACGAGTATGTCCACGAAGGTACGTCTGTGCCTTATCATTTAATTGATATTGCCGACGCTGGGTTTCGTTTTAATCTGTTCATGTATCAGCAGGAGTTTTTAAAAGTGTGGCAGGATTGTGAACGTAGGGGTGTTTTCCCCGTGTTGTGTGGGGGAAGTGGTTTGTACGTGGAATCCATTTTGAAAGCTTACCGGATGACTCCTGTTCCGGAAAATCCCGAATTACGGGAACGATTGGCCTGTAAGTCGTTGGCGGAATTATCTGATATATTGTCTTCCTATCGTTCCTTGCACAACACAACGGATACGGACACGGTAAAGCGGGCGATTCGGGCTATTGAGATTGCCGAGTATTATATTACACATGAACCCGTGAAAGGGGAGTTCCCGGAGATCCGATCTTTGATTGTCGGAGTTCTGTTTGATCGTGAGACTCGTCGAAAGCGGATTACAGAACGTTTACACGCCCGCTTGCAGGCAGGAATGATTGATGAGGTGAAAGGGTTGCTTGATCGGGGAATAAAACCGGAAGACTTGATATATTACGGGCTAGAGTATAAATACCTTACCTTGTATCTTACCGGAGAGTTGACTTATGACGAGATGGTGGAGCAATTGAACATTGCCATTCATCAGTTTGCCAAGCGACAAATGACTTGGTTCCGTAAAATGGAACGGGATGGGTTCGAGATCAAATGGCTGGATGGAAATATGCCTTTGGATGAGAAGGTCGAACAGGTGAAAGAGTGGCTTTATTAATTTTAGATTTTAGATTTTAAAATTTTAGATTCCAGCTGTACAACCTGTAACCTGCCAACCTGTAATTCTCTGCAGGCTAACTAATCATGGCAATGACAACTACAATCGTGGTCGTGATGATGTTCTTCTTCATCCTCTTCATCTTTTTTGAGGAGCATTTCTTCCAAGTGAGGGATGGTGCCTTCTAATAAGAAAGCGTTGTCTTCGTTACTTTCGGATTTTAAACGTTGAATGGCTATATGGATTTTTTCTTCAGGGATGTTACCGTGTAGGTTTTCAATGACGGTGGAGGCTTCTAGTGCTGCGATGAAGTCTTCACGCAATAACATATCAACGAACACATCTAGATATTCTGAAAAATCGATAGCTGATTCCCAGCATATGCGTAATAAATTGGCTTTTCCACTACCTTCGGGAGCGTTGATCAATTTGTCCATTAAGACCGTTTTGAAGTCTGATTCTTTCACGTCCGAGAGTAAGGCCGTGAGGTTGGTAATGATGTTCGTGTCCTGACTTTGTAACAGGATGTCCAGTAATTCGGGGACGATGGAAATATCACCTTCTTGTTTGATTTGTTCAATAGCCCCTCTAACGATGTCCATGTCATTGCTGGACAATTGTTTCAATATATCTTGTTTGTTTTCCATGTGTTTCTAAATATTTGTATCCAATACTTTTCGGGTATTGGATACAAATATAAGGATCATTTGCGGGATTTCTTCGCTCTGGGGTGGAAATTTGTGATTGTATCCCGGAGATATGAGTTATCCAGGTGCGTGTAAATTTCCGTTGTCAGAATAGATTCGTGTCCCAGCATATCTTGAACCGTGCGAATGTCCGCACCACCGTTTACCAAGTGAGAGGCAAATGAGTGGCGGAAGGTGTGTGGGGATACCACTTTGTTCAAGCCGGCACGGAGTGCTGTTTCCTTGATAATATTGAATATCATCACGCGGGAAAGAGATTTTCCCATCTTGTTTAAAAAGAGAATATCCTCGAATCCTCTTGCTTTTTTCATTTTGTCGCGATCTTTTTTCAAATAGCAACGGATCTCGTCTTTTGCTTTCGCTCCCAGTGGAACAATCCGTTCCTTGTTTCCTTTCCCCTCGATTTTGATGTATCCTGTTCGGAAGTTAATTTGTGATAATTTCAAGTTGACAAGTTCAGATACTCGTAAACCACAAGAATATAATGTCTCGAGGATTGCTTTATTACGTTGTCCTTCTTGTTTGGTCAGATCCACAGCGTTAATCATGGCTTCAATTTCTTCGATGCTGAGGACACTAGGAAGGGTTCGTCCAATTTTTGGTGCATCAAGCGAGTTTGCCGGGTTAAGTCCGATGGCACCATCGTATAACAAATACTTGAAGAAAGATTTGATACTAGATATACTTCTAGCCTGTGTACGAGGAGTAACCCCAGTGTCTTTCAAGGCGGAAATATACTCGTTTAATACGTCATAGGACACTTCTTTGGGATTCAATGAGGGTGTCCGTTGTTCACAATAGGCTCCCAGCTTTCTGATGTCATTCAAATAAGCTTCCACCGAGTTGGTTGATAGTGATTTTTCTAAAATCAAATAAGTCCGAAAACTATCTATCGTTTCGTTCCAAATCATTTTTAGCTGTGTTACAAAATAAATAATACAAATTCTAATTCACCACTTTAAACCTATCTCAAGAGTATTCTGATAGATTTTGCCAGATAAAGATATAAGTTTTTTCTTTGAGTTGTAACAGTTTTGTCAAGTTTAACACTCATAATTTTTATTATTAGGCCTTGTAATCGAAATTTAATACCTAAATCCGGTTTGAAATATCCGGTTTCATCGTTTTTTTGTTAATTTTGTATTCAGTAAAAACGGTGAATATGAAGATATTGATTTTAAATGGTCCCAATCTTAATCTTTTGGGAATCAGGGAAAAAAATATTTACGGGGAAACTTCTTTTGAGGAGTACTTGTCGGGGCTGAGAGATTTCTACACAGGGGTCGAGATCGATTATTACCAGTCGAATGTGGAGGGGGAGCTTATCAATAAAATTCATGAAGTGGGATTCTCCTATGACGGGATTATTTTGAACGCTGGAGCTTACACGCATACTTCGATTGCTATTGCGGATGCTATTTCGGCAATTCCCTGTCCCGTGATCGAGGTTCATATTTCTAACACGGCAAAACGGGAAGTATTTCGTCATGTTTCTTTCCTAACACCTGTTTGCCGGGGGGTAATTGCCGGTTTCGGATTGAAATCCTACGAGTTGGCGTTACAGGCTTTCATGTGAACAGTTTTGCCGCATTACAGGTCGGCAAGTTACAGGTTACAAGATGGAGAAATACACAAAGAATAACTATTATTATTAATGATATGAAGAAGACTAAGATTGTGGCTACCATATCTGACAAAAGATGTGAGGTAGAGTTTTTAGAGAAGTTATATCGTGCCGGGATGAACGTGGTACGGTTAAATACAGCTCATCAGGATATGGAGCAGGCGTTGAAGGTTGTGGAGAATGTTCGGAAGGTTTCGGATAATATAGCCATCTTGATTGACACAAAAGGGCCGGAGGTGAGAACGATGCTTATGGATGAACCGATGCACGTGGATCGGGGAGAAACGATTTACCTGACGGGTGACCCGGAGCTAAAGATGGAAGGGAAATTAATTCACGTGTCCTATCCTTATTTTGCAGAAGATATAAAAGTAGGTGACAAAGTTCTTGTGGACGATGGAGATGTAGAATTAGTCGTTGTTGAGAAAAAGGATCATTATCTGGAAATGATGGTGACAAACGAGGCCGTTATTAAAAATCGTAAGAGCGTGAACGTGCCGGGAGCTTCTTTAAAATTGGAATCGTTGAGTGATAAAGACCGGGCGTTTATTGATTTTGCGATAGATAATAACCTGGATTTTATAGCTCACTCTTTCGTGCGCAATAAAGAGGATGTTATGGCGATACAGGCTATTCTGGATGCCCGAGGAAGTAAGATCAAGGTCATTGCTAAGATCGAGAATCAAGAGGGTGTGGATAATATTGATGAGATTCTGGATTACGCTTACGGGGTGATGGTTGCCCGCGGAGATTTGGGGATTGAGATCGAGGCTGAGAAAATCCCTAAGATTCAACGATATATAGTTAAAAAATGTATTGAGAGTAAGAAACCCGTGATTATTGCCACGCAGATGCTACACACTATGATTGAGCATCCTAGGCCGACTCGTGCGGAAATCAGTGATATTGCGAACGCCATTTATATGGGTACGGATGCGATCATGTTAAGCGGGGAAACAGCTTACGGAGCATATCCTGAGGAGGCGGTAACCGTGATGCGTGAAGTGGCAGAGGAGAACGAGGGAACAGTTCCACCGGATGCGGGGAGAAGTTTGGTCCGTATAAATAACGAGATTACGGCAGCGTTGGCTCGTTCGGCAGTGAAAACAGCATTGATGTTACCGATTAAGGCGATTGTGGTTGACACGCTTTCCGGACGTACAGCCCGTTATCTGTCGGCCTTCCGGAGTGACTTGCCTGTTTACGCCCGGTGCTATAATGAACGGGTTATGCGTGAATTGGCACTCTCGTTCGGGGTGTATCCCTATTATACTGAAAAACCGATGTCACGGGATGAGTTCATGAATGATCTGCCAGAAATGTTGATGCAGAATGGCATTAAGGCTGATGACTACGTGGTGGTTGTTGGGGGAAGTTTCGGGCATGGTAAAGGAGCCTCGTTTATTGAGGTATGTAAGATCGGGGAAATCCGTTAGGTTTTAGATTTTATCAATGTTTGTCTTTCAAGATATCCCGGATTTCAGTCAATAGTACTTCTTCTTTCGATGGGGCAGGAGGTGCGGTTGGTGCCGGGGTTTCTTCTTTTTTCGTCCTTAATTTATTCATGAATTTGATGGCGATAAAGATTGAGAATGCAATAATCAAAAAGTCGATTGTTGTTTGAATAAAGTTTCCATAGTTGAGGGTGACGGCTTCGACCATTTTTCCCGTAACCTCGTTCATGTGGGCTTTTTGTAACACGATGTGTAAATTGGAAAAATTCATGCCACCGATAAGCATTCCGATAGGGGGCATGATGATGTCACTGACCAATGATGATACGATTTTTCCGAATGCACCACCGATAATGATACCGACGGCCATATCTACCACATTTCCTTTCAAGGCAAAAGCTTTAAATTCATCTAAGAGTTTCATGTTCTGATTCGTTTTATAATTTAAGTGTTTGAACGTTTAAACATTTAAAATGTTCTAAATTTCTACGGTAAAATTGCATTAATTCTCGTAACTTTGTAAACGTTTAATTGTTGTCAATGGAAAAGGAAAGTCGGGAAAAGCAAATATATAGGGTTACAATTGTCGGTTCAATTGCTAATTTCTTTTTGTTGGTGTTTAAGTTTGTGGCGGGAATATTGGGACAAAGTAGTGCTATGATTGCGGATGCCGTACATTCTTTGTCAGATTTCGTGACGGATATTATCGTGCTGGTTTTCGTGAAAGTTTCTGCTAAACCGAAGGATACGGGACATGATTACGGGCATGGTAAATATGAGACACTGGCAACTGTAATTATTGGGATCGTTTTGTTAATAGTTGGAACAGGGATTTTTTGGAATGGGTTGAATCAGATACTTGCTTTTTATCGGGGGGAGAAGTTGGAGAGTCCCGATTTAATAGCCTTGATCGCCGCTCTTGTTTCGATCGTGGTGAAAGAAATCCTGTATCGTTACTCGGTTATCGTGGGGCATAAGGTGCAAAGTCAGGCTGTTGTGGCGAATGCTTGGCATCATCGTTCGGATGCATTCTCGTCTATTGGTACCGCTTTGGGGATTGCCGGGGCGATTTTTCTGGGGAAAGACTGGCGGGTACTTGATCCGATTGCAGCCGTTGTAGTGAGTGTTTTTATCGTGAAAGTGTCCATTCAGCTCTTGATACCTTGTTTAAATGATTTATTGGAGCGCTCTTTGCCGGAGGAGATCGAGAAGGAGATAATCACGATAATAGATGAAGACTCGCAAATAAAAGATCCTCATAATTTGAGAACTCGTCGGATCGGTAGTGACTTTGCTATTGAAGTGCATATCCGTTTGCAGCCGGATATGACAGTCAAGGAAGCTCATGTAGTTGCTACCGGGATCGAGAATCGTTTGAGAGCTAAATACGGATTGCGTACTCACGTGGCCGTGCATGTGGAACCTGTGAAAAATGAATAATATAGATGAGAAGAACGGTGTGGTATTACACGATAGTGTGCGTGTTGTTGATATTGGTCGGGGCTTGTAAGAAAAACGAAAAGAGTAAAAAGCCTTTTGTTTATTTTAAAAATTACCAGAGAACTTTTAATGATTTAAATGACAAGCATCTGTCATCTGCCAAGCGGTTGGGAATTACTCCCTTGAAGGCGTCAGAGGATTTGAGTAAGGCAGATCGGAATTTAAAAGAGATTAAATCTTGTAAATTGTTTCAGGTGGATAAATTAACCCATTCGAAGCCTTATCTTGTACCGGAGGCCTGTGATCTATTGGCAGATATAGCCCGGAGTTTTAAAGATTCCCTGTATCAGAAAGGCCTGCCTTCCCATAGTATTATCGTGACAAGTGTGTTGCGCACGGGATCCAGCGTGAAGAAATTGCGGAAGAGTAACGGAAATGCCAGTGCCAATTCCGCTCATGTGTACGGGACTACTTTTGATGTGGCATATGCACGTTTCAAGAAGGACGGACGTAAAGAAGCACCGAAGGAAAAGTTGAAAAGCGTGTTAGCAGACGTATTACAGGACTTGCGTTTGCGAAAGAAATGCTATGTTCGTTACGAGTTTAAGCAAGGTTGTTTTCATATCACGACAAGATAACATAAGCAATATTACAGAAATACATAAGAGACAGGGCTGTATGTATTATTAAAAAGAATCGTTATCTTTGTCGGCTGAAAAAATGCATTCCACGGGTGTGGTGTGCTGGCAAGTTAGATAATAATTAAAATGACAAAAATATAATGGGTTTACAATGTGGAATAGTCGGTTTACCAAACGTGGGGAAATCGACGTTATTTAATTGTTTGAGTAATGCGAAGGCGCAGTCGGCAAATTTCCCTTTTTGTACGATCGAACCGAACGTGGGAGTGATTACCGTGCCGGACGAGCGACTAAATAAATTGGTCGAGTTGGTACAGCCTCAAAACGTGGTACCTGCTGTGGTGGAGATCGTGGATATTGCTGGGTTAGTGAAAGGTGCGAGTAGAGGAGAAGGTTTAGGAAATAAATTTTTGTCTAATATCCGGGAAACGGATGCTATTATTCACGTGTTACGTTGTTTTGATGATAATAATATCGTACACGTGGATGGTAATGTTGATCCGATCCGGGACAAGGAGACGATTGATACAGAGTTGCAGTTGAAAGACTTGGAGACAGTGGAAAGCCGTTTGGCAAAAGAGGAGAAGAAAGCTCAGACCGGAGGGGATGCAAAGGCGAAACGTCTGGTCGAGGTGTTGCATTTATATAAAGATGCGTTGGTGCAGGGAAAATCCGCTCGTTCAGTGCAATTAAACGATTTACAGCAGGAGGCTGCGAAGGAGTTGATGTTGTTGACAAATAAACCTATTTTGTACGTTTGTAATGTGGATGAGGCGTCTGTTGTGACGGGGAATAAATATGTGGATGCCGTTCGGGAAGCCGTGAAGGACGAGGGGGCAGAGGTCTTGGTGATCGGTGCTGCTATCGAGGCGGATATTGCCGAGTTGGATACGTACGAGGAGAAACAGTTGTTCTTGCAGGATCTAGGACTGGAGGAAGCCGGGGTGAATAAATTGATTCGTACGGCTTATAAGTTATTGAATTTGCGTACTTATTTCACGGCAGGCCCGAAGGAAGTGAGGGCGTGGACCTTCAAGAACGGGATGAAGGCCCCGCAGACTGCTGGGATTATTCACACGGATTTCGAGAAAGGGTTTATTCGTGCAGAAGTGATCAAATACGAGGATTTTATTGCTTTGGGATCCGAGGCAAAATGTAAGGAAGCCGGGAAAATGTCCGTGGAAGGAAAGGAATACGTGGTGCAGGACGGGGACATGATGAACTTCCGTTTTAACGTGTAACGAGGATTTGGTTTTATCTTTTATAAAGATGATATTAAAGAAACTTTTTGGATTTGATCCCAGCGTGATGAAGGTAAAGACAGAAATCATGGCTGGGGTCACTACTTTTTTAACGATGTCGTATATTCTTGCCGTGAATCCGGATATTCTTTCGGCGGCATCGATGGATCGGGGAGCCGTGTTCACAGCTACAGCCTTGGCAGCATCTTTTGCCACGCTGGTGATGGCTATTTTGGCGAAATTACCTTTTGCCTTGGCTCCGGGTATGGGGTTGAACGCTTTTTTTGCCTTTACGTTAGTGCAGGGCATGGGATATTCCTGGGAGAGTGCCTTGGCTGCTGT
Source organism: Butyricimonas sp. (assembly GCA_019423345.1). GTDB lineage: Bacteria > Bacteroidota > Bacteroidia > Bacteroidales > Marinifilaceae > Butyricimonas. The sequence continues at coordinate 207,778 of JAHZBN010000002.1, forward strand.
TTTTATCGAGGGGCTGGTGTTTATCCTGTTGACCGTATTTAATATACGGGAGTTGATAGTGAATGCTATTCCCGAAACGTTGAGACATGCCATATCCGTTGGAATTGGTTTGTTTATTGCTTTTTTGGGATTACAAAAGGCCGGGTTGATTGTGGCTAATCCTGCAACATTTGTTTCTTTAGGCGAGTTTACTCCATCGACGTTGTTGGCGGTAGGAGGAATTGTTATCGGAGGTGTGTTGGTTGCACGGAAAGTGAAAGGGGCTCTTTTCTATGCGATTGTGGCGGTCACGTTATTAAGTATTCCTTTGGGGATTACCCGGATACCGGAAGGCTTTTCTTTAGTATCGATGCCTCATTCTCTGGAGCCAGTCTTTTTCAAGCTAGATTTTCATTCTTTGTTGTCCCCGAATATGTTGATTGCGATTTTCTCGCTCGTGTTCATGGATATTTTTGATACTTTAGGAACATTGGTCGGTACGGCAAATAAAGTAGGGATGGTGAAACCTGACGGGAGTATCCCGAAGTTGAAACCTGCGATGATGGCAGATGCCGTGGGAACAACGGTCGGGGCTTTACTTGGAACGTCAACCACCACGACTTACGCTGAAAGTACTGCCGGTATTGCCGAAGGTGGGCGTTCCGGTTTGACAGCTGCTGTTGTTAGCGGATTGTTCATTGTCGCTCTGTTCTTTGCCCCGTTCTTTTTGTTGGTTCCGGGTATCGCTACAGCAGGGGTATTGGTGATCGTGGGGAGTTTTATGTTTGATGCGGTGAAGAAAATACGTTTTGATGATATGACTGAGGCTTTTCCTGCTTTTGTGACCATTATTATGATGCCGTTGACTTACTCGATTGCCGAGGGTATTGTGTTGGGGTTATTGACTTATGTGTTGCTTAAGTTGTTTGCAGGTAAATATCGAGAGTTAAATCTCACGATGTATATACTTTCGATATTGTGTATTTTGAAATACGTATTTGTCTAGGTTATTCAATATCTTCCAGTTCCCGGTTTGCCACGTAGCCCCGCCATTTTTCAATGAGCTGTTGAATATCCTGTGGTATTTCGGAATTGAAGTCCATCCATTTGCCCGTTCCCGGGTGTTCAAAACCAAGGGTTTTGGCATGTAATGCTTGTCGGGGACAGAGAGCGAAACAATTTTGCACGAATTGTTTGTACTTCGTGAATGTGGTGCCTTTCAGGATTTCATTGCCACCGTATTCCGGATCATTGAATAGCGGATGTCTGATTGATTTGAAATGAGCCCGGATTTGGTGGGTACGTCCGGTTTCCAGCACGCATTCCACGACATTCACGTAACCCAAACGTTCCAGCACGTGATAGTGAGTCACAGCGTGTTTGCCGTAGTCGCTACCTTCCGGGAATACACCCATGATTTTTCGGTTAGAGATACTCCTTCCGATGTTACCGATAATCGTTCCGTTATCATTTTCCAAGTTTCCCCAACATACGGCCACGTATTTCCGACTAGAGGTTTTATGGAAAAATTGGGAAGACAATTTGGTTTTGGCTTCTTCCGTTTTGGCAATGACCAACAGGCCGGAAGTATCCTTGTCTATCCGGTGAACCAGTCCAGGGCGGGGATCGTTCTCTTTGAATAACGGATTCCCTTTCAAATGCCATGCCAAAGCGTTTACGAGAGTCCCCGTATAATGCCCGTAGGAAGGATGTACCACCATACCCGGTTCTTTGTTAATGACCAGCAGATAGTCGTCCTCGTACACGATATTTAAAGGAATATCTTCCGGTATGACCCGTATTTCCCGTTTTGGGTGGGGGAGCATCAAGGTGACAATGTCTTTGGGTTTTACCCGGTAATTGGATTTTACCGGTTTATTATTGACCTGTACACATTGGGCTTCTGCAGCTTCCTGTATTTTTGTACGGGATACGTTAGGTAATCGATCGACCAGAAACCGATCGATACGCAGTAAATTTTGGCCGGGATCAACTTCCAGACGGAAATGTTCGTACATTTCTTGCTCTTGTTCCGGTTCGTCCTCGCCCAGTTCTTCTAAATCTTCTACTTCTTCTTCTATCATGGTTGTAGCTCCTCAATGGACAGGGAGTCCAGTGCCATTATTTTTTCTTTATCTTTTGTGAGGTAGAGCGTGATGTCTCCCCCCATCTTCATCGTCATATTTTCTTCGAATTCAGGCTCTTGCTGGTATATAATTGCCGTGAATTGGTCCGCCTCGGTTTTGATCGTGTTGTCGGGCAGTATTTCACCCACGTTTAAGAATGCCCGCAATAGTATGGCTTTTGCCTCTGCCAGTGTTTTCCCCACTAATGATGGGATGGCTACTTGGTCGTTGGACGTGTTCCCGTTTCCGAGTACAATATCCACCGTTTCTCCTTTTTGTATCAAACTATTGGGTTCGATGATGTTTCCCTCGTATTTGAAATCAAGTACTAGGTTTTTGAAGTTGGAAGGAATGTATTCGATTCTTCCAACGTTGAGTCCCAAGTTCTTCAAACGTTGCAAGGATTGACGGAAGGCCATGTTGCGAAGGTTCGGGAAAATGATTTTTTCCGGGGCATTGGCGTTGATGGTCAGTTGAATGGCCCGGTTGTTCTTCACGTGAGCATTTGGTGACGGGAATTGTTCCACGATAGTTCCTGGTTTGGCATTATTGTCATAGATAGAATCGATGACAAGGATTTGCAAATTCTTTTCTTTGGCGAAAGGTTCCGCCTCGTCGGGAGTGAGTCCCCGGAGTTCGGGAACAGTAATATAATAACCATGATTCGTGTATTTCTCCAATCGGTTCAACACGATATATCCGATCAGGAACAACAGGATGCAGGCTACGGCTATGTTGATCAATAACACGATGATATGTCCTTTTTTAAAGAAACCCATAGAGTGTATAACGTTTATAAATTTATAAAACTTGCCGGGTTCATCACTACTGAACACAGGCAGTACTGGTATTGAAATACCTTAACTTTGCAAAAATAGCAGAGATTTTTCAATTATCACTACTATTTTACTATTTTTGCTTTGAATATAAGAAGTGATAAAGATGGTAAGATTCATTTTAGTATTCTTGTTACTGGGTTTGACGGGTTATGTCGGGGCGCAGGAAATCAAGATAGAGAAATCGACAGAGAAAATCGTGTATCAAGGAAAGTCCTATTATCTCCATACGGTGAAAGCCAAGGAAACGCTTTTTTCCATATGTAAGGTTTACGGTGTCTCCGTGGATGAAGTGAAAGCATTAAATGATAAGAGTGACAATGCCCTTTCGATCGGGGATGTGTTGAGAATTCCAGTGGTCGAACCTTTTAAATCTATTGATGATAAGTTTTATTATCACCGGATGAAACCGAAAGAGACGCTATATTCTCTTTCCCGGAAGTTTAATATCAAGATGAAACGAATTCTGAAAGATAATCCGGAGTACGACGTGAGCCGACCGATCGCAGAAGGTGCTGTTGTGAAATTGGCATTGAGGCAGATTGACCGAAACGTGTTGGAGGCTGAATTACGCTGGGAAAAACGTCAGGCGAAAGAGGTTCAACAAGCCCGGCGTGAAGAGATGGAAAAATACAAGGAAAGTCATTCGAATACATTCCCGCCTGCCCGCGATTCATTGGAAGGAATGGTGCAGCAGGTTGTGGGTGATACTGTGTTTGTTATTCCCGAAGTTGCTCATGAGCAACGCCACTTGAAAGTTGCTCTTATGTTGCCTTTGTACGTGAAGGAAAACAAGTTGCCCTTATCCGAGGAGGAAATTCCGGTGGACACACTGGGAGTGAATATACGGAATGAGCGTTGGCGTTTATCTTCTCGTACGGAACCTTTCCTGCAATTTTATCAGGGGGTATTGATGGCCGTGGATAGTTTGAAACGGCTGGGATACACGATCGATTTGTATGTTTATGACACGGAACGTGATCCCAATACCGTGCAACGTTTGGTAGGGGAATTGAATTTGTTATCTCCGGATTTGATTATCGGTCCCGTGTATGCGAACACGTATAAGGCGGTTGCCGAACAGCTAGGAAACCGGACGATTCCGATGATTTTCCCGCTTTCTTCACGGGGAGGAGATTTAGTCCGTTTCCCGAATTTCGTGCAGTTGAATACGTCTACGGTTTCTCTGGTAGAAGAGATGGCGGACTGGATTGTTGCAAATGGTACGCAGGCTCATCTGATAAATATCATTCCGGATGGGGGAGTCCGCACTGGGGATGAGAGTCGTTTAACGGATTTGGTACGAACTCGCTTACAGGCGAACGGGATGGAAGATATGACGAATTGTCGATGGCGGCCTCAAATGCATTTGGATTCATTACGCAAGATCATGAGGCTGGGAGTGGAAAATATGATCTTGTTTCCAACTATAAATGAAGCGGCGGCCAGTCGGACGTTGCCCGTGTTGTCAGCACTGGCAGATCAGTTCCGGATCACGGTAATTGGTTTCCCCGATTGGTTGAAATTTACTTCTATCGACGAGGAAGTGTTATTTAAGTTGAACGTGAAGATGATGGCGAATAGTTACGTGGATTATCAAGGTGATGTGGCCAAAGAATTTTCCGCGAAACACCGGGATTATTTTTATTCGGAGCCGAGTAATGTGGTGAACCGGGCGTTTGACATTGTTATGTGCTTTATCCCCTTGGTCGACATGGAACGTGGGAATACTTTGAACGTGTTACGGGAAAAGGATATAAGCGGAGCATTTACCCGTTTCCGGTTCCATCCCGTGAGTGGATTTGGAGGTTTGGAAAATCGGGGATTATACTTGATTAACTATGGTCGGAATTTCGAGATTATCGTGAAACCGGTAGTCAAATAATTCAGATTCTTTCACGGTGATAGCATAAAAAATGACTGTAACGATCCGGTTTTATCCTGTGTAGCTTGAAATAAATCAATTTTAGGGGCTTGCGGGTAACCTTTGGCAGGGTATTGTCGTTGTCCTGCATAATTAGTTGTTATTATATCTTGAATAGAATGAAAATCGGGGAGTACGGCATTTTTTTTGATATGATTAATAGGAGTTGGAATTTACTAAATTAACCTGTTATGGCAGAAACTACGACAAACATTACTGTACAACAAAAATATAGATCTTTATTAAAGTCATGTAAGAACTTGATTTCAACCGAGGATATTCGTCTCGTGCGAAAAGCTTTCGATACGGCAATGAGCAGCGAGGCAAATTCACAAGCGGTTACAGAGAAAGATATTCATCGTTTGTTGGATACCGGATTAATTATCACGTCCGAGATAGGGTTAGGGAGGACTTCTATTATTTGTTTGATGTTGCATCGGGCAATAGAGTCTGGAACGTTGAGATTGGAACAGATAAAAACGGTATTTGGCGAGAAAGTGGCCCAGATATTAGCCGGTTTACGGGATATAAGTCATATCTACACTACTCACCGAGTAGTAGACTCCGAAAATTTCCGGAAATTACTACTGAGTTTTGCTGAAGATGTACGGGTGCAGTTGATTTTTTTGGCGGAAAAATTGTATGATTTACGGCATGCTGAGACTTTACTTCCGGAGCTACAACGGGAGTTAGTGCGGGAAACCAGTTATATCTACATTCCTTTTGCCCATCGTTTAGGTTTGTATAATATCAAATCGGAGATGGAGGACCTCGCTTTGCGCTACGGGGAGCCTGAGGTGTACAAGGAGATTTCTTTAAAGCTGGAAGGAACACGGGAAGCCCGTGAAAAATATATCAACGAGTTTATTGCGCCTATTGTGGAAGAATTCAATAACCGGGGAATTAAATTCAAGGTGAAATGGCGTACCAAGACGATAGCCTCGATCTTGAACAAGATGCGGAAGAAACAGGTGGAGTTCGAGGAAATCTATGACATATTTGCGGTTCGTTTTATACTGGATAGCAGGGGGCCGGAAGAGAAGGCCGATTGCTGGAGAGCATATTCGATCGTAGCCGACAGGTACACGCCTAACCCGCAGCGATTGCGGGATTGGATTTCAGTACCTAAATCCAATGGTTATGAATCATTGCAGACCACCGTTCTCGGACCTAATAACCGATGGGTGGAAGTGCAGATTCGTACGGAACGGATGGATGAAATTGCTGAAAAGGGATTTGCGGCTCACTGGAAGTACAAGGGGGGAACGGCGGATAAGGCGATCGAGGAGTGGCTGACTGAGTTACGAGAGATATTGGAGAGTTCGGAAGTCGGAGCCGTGGATATGCTGGACGATATTAAAATTAACCTGCAAGATAAGGAGGTACACGTGTTTACCCCAGCGGGAGATTTGAAGACTTTACCGGCGGGTGCGACGTTACTTGACTTTGCTTATGCTATCCATACGGCTGTGGGGTCCCGTTGTGTAGGAGGAAAGGTAAACCAACGTAACGAGACCTTGCGCTATGTGTTGAAGAACGGGGATCAGGTATCCATCCTAACCTCGAATAATCAACAGCCGAATGCCGACTGGTTGAATATTGCCACGACCTCGAAGGCTCGTAACAAGATTCGTCAGTTTCTTACCGAAGATTCGCGGGCTCAGGCCGCGCTGGGTAAGGAGATGTTGGCTCGTCGGTTTAAAAATTGGAAGTTAGAGTTGACAGACGAGGTGATTCATCGTTTGCAACAGCATTATAAATACAAGTTTGCGATCGATCTTTACCAGGCGATTGCCGAGGAAAAGTTGGATATGGCGGAGATCAAGGAGTTCATTACTCGCCCGAAAGAGGAGGAACGTACGATTACCACCCCAAGAGAAGAGGTGCAAGTTGCTCCTCTGTCCCGCCCGATTAGTGAAGATGTGTTGTTGATCGACCGGAATGTGGATAATGTGGTGTACAAGTTCGCCCGTTGCTGTAATCCGGTATTCGGGGATGATATTCTGGGATTCGTTTCTATTGGTGAGGGGATTAAGATTCACCGGAGCCAGTGTAAGAATGCTCTTGATTTGCAGCGTCGCTACCCGTACCGAATCGTACAGGCAGCTTGGACGAATGCGGGGGCAACTTCTTACCAGACGGTGTTGAGTATCGTGGGGCGAGAGGATGCGGGAATGGTGACCAAGATTACCGAAGTAATAGCGAAGGACCCGAAGATCACGTTACGGGGATTGTCCATTAATTCGAGCGAGGGATTATTTGACGGGCAAATCACCGTGTTGGTTAGTGATACGGAACATTTGTCACAACTGATTTCCCGGTTGAAACGTATACAGGGAGTCATGCGAGTATATCGTCATGATTCTGTGAAAGAGTAGTTTTATGTTGATTTTACTTATATTTGTATAGTTCTAAATGATGGGTTAACACGTGATAGTAATATGTCGGAACAGGATGAGGTAAAATGGTTACAGGGATTAAAGGTTGGGGATGACCGGGCTTTTAAAGTCCTGTTTGAAAAGTATTATGCCTCACTCTGTGCGTTTGCCACTAATTTCGTGAATGACCCGGACGTGGCGGAAGATATTGTACAAGAGATATTTTTCAAACTTTACACGGATAAACCGACTTTTGATGTTGTGGTGGCCTTGAAATCTTACCTGTATCTAGTTACCAAGAATCAATGTTTGAATTATTTGAAACATGCCCGGATCGAACAGGAGTATATGTCTTTCTTGAAGGAACGGGAAACAACGACATTCTTTTTTAACCAGATCGTGGAGCAGGAGTTACTAGCCTTGTTGTTAGAGGCTATTCAGAATTTACCGGAACAGACGGGACAAGTGTTCCAACTGGTGATGGAAGGTTTCGATAATGCGGAAATCGCAGAGAAACTGAATCTCTCCATAGATTCGGTAAAGTCACATAAAAAGCGCGGAAAACAATTATTGAAGAGTCGGTTAGGAGATATAACGGCAATCCTTTTATTCCTGTCGAATTGTTAAATTTACAAGAAAGTGTCATTCAAGTGACACTTTTTTTGTACTTGATTGTTTTTTTGTCGTAAAAGAATTCAAGATGAAAGAAGCATTTGAAATAGCACGAATTATTCAGAAGAGTTTGAAAGGGCGACTTTCAGAATCAGAGGAAAGACAATTATCCGATTGGCGAAAGGTTTCCGGAGAGAATGAACGTGCTTTTCAACGAATGATTTCAGAAGATTTTTACACGGTTGGGATGGAGAAGTTGGAAACGTATGATTACCGGGTGGCCTACGGGCGTTTCTTGCAAAGGAAATACCAACAACGTCGTAAAAGGAGATTTCTGATAAATGTGGCTCGGGTAGCAGCTGTTGCGTTACCGTTTATAATTGCACTCGTTCTTTATGTCGGGTTGAATCGAGATGAAGAACAAACGTTATATCCTTCATTGGCTACAAATATCCTTCCGGGGACGAGTAAAGCTGTGTTGACACTGGCGAACGGGCAAATGATTCCTTTAGGCAAGGAGGCTGCGGATAGTACGATTATTACGGATGGGACACAAATTAGTGCTTCAGGGTCTGGGGTAATATACGCTAGTGGTGGAGAAAGTGAATCGATCGTTTATAATAAATTGGAAATACCTCGCGGGGGAGAGTTTTGTCTGACACTTTCAGATGGAACAAGGGTGTGGTTGAACTCGGAAACTTCTATCCAGTATCCGGTGGCCTTCGGGGCAAAAGAACGGCGGGTTTTCGTGCAGGGAGAGGCTTATTTTGAAGTGGTGAAGGATGCCAAGAAGCCTTTTACCGTACAATTTATGAGTTCGTCGGTAACGGTGTTGGGTACTTCCTTTAATATCCGGGCCTATCCGGAAGAGAAACAGTCGCAAACGACTCTTGCGGAAGGTTCCGTGAGAATATACAGCCCTGGCAGTTCAATGCTGTTGAAACCGGGAGAGCAGGCAGAAGTGAATGCTTTGTCGGGAAAGATGGTAAAGAGGGAAGTTGAAGTGAAGAGCTTTACGAGTTGGAAAGACGGGCGTTTCGTGTTTGAACAACAGCCGTTGGAAGATATAATGAGAACATTGGAACGATGGTATGATATTCGTGTGATATTCAAGGATGAGGGGGCGAAACGAATTTCTCTGTCGGGAAATCTGAAACGATATGGTGATTTCTCCCAAGTAATGAAAATGTTGCAGATGACGGGAGATGTGCGATTTGAATTACATGGAAATGATGTATATATAACTACAGAGTGAAACCCTCGATGGCCACGAGGGGAGGTAAGTGTGTAAAACTAACTAAATTAATTAATTACATTATGAAGAAGAACCGAAATAAGTCTCTTCCGGGAGGTTTATGGCTAATAAAGAACCGATTAATGATGAGAATGACGATTGTTTTATTACTATTTTCGTCATTCACGGCAGTGGCTCAGAATGTCACTGTGAAGATGAAGAATAGTTCATTTATCCAAGTTGCTAAAGAAATTCAAAAGCAAACGGAGTTGACTTTTTTGTACAATGACGCAAAAGTGGGTAATATTACGGGATTGAATCCTGATTTCACAAATACGGATGTAAAAGCCGTTTTAGAGTATTGTTTAAAGAATTCAGGACTTACATTCTCGATCGTGGATAACACAGTGGTGGTTAGTCCCGTGAAATCAACTAACCAACAACAAGAGAATAAACTTACGGTGGCAGGTAAGATTACAGATCAACAAGGTCAACCTCTTCCGGGAGTGAATATTATTATCAAGGGAACTACGCTAGGATTCGTGTCTGACGTGGAAGGAAAGTTCACGGCGATTTGTTCACGGGGCGATTCGTTGCTTTTCTCGATGGTAGGTTTCGAGATGCAAACCGTGGCAATTAATAGTGATTCCCCTCTAAACATTAAAATGAAAGAAACCACGGAGGCATTGGATGAGGTTGTCGTTGTTTCAACGGGTTACACCCGTTTGCCCAAAGAACGTGCCACCGGTTCATTTAGCGTGGTAACAGCTAAGGAATTAGCAAAGCGTCCCAGTCCGAATATCATGAACCGTTTGGAAGGTGTTGTTCCGGGGGTTTACGTGGATGTCAAGAATTCGGATATGACTTTTTTGTATGGTTCAAACCGGACAGACGGACAGTTGGAGGAGCAAACAAATATTTCAATGAATATTCGAGGAAGGAGTAGCTTTACCGATGCGATGAGCCGTCCATTATTGGTTGTTGACGGATTTCCTACAGATTTGGAGATGAAAAACTTGAATCCGAACGATGTGGAGTCAATTACTTTTTTGAAGGATGCTGCAGCAGCTTCTATTTGGGGTGCTCGTGCGGCTAATGGGGTAATTGTTATCGAAACTAAAAAGGGGAAAAAAGGGAAACGAGGAACAACAGTAAACTTTGGCATGAATGTCATGACTTCCGGGTCTCCGCGTTTTAATACTTTACCAATCATGAATTCAGCTGAGATGATAGATTATGAACGGGAAATGGTTGATAAAGGGTATATTACCCGTCCTACTTATGCATCGGCTTACACATTTGAGATATCGCAAGCGGCCAAGATTTTATTGGATGCGAAAGATGGAATTATAACTCAAGCAGAGGCTGATGCCAAACTGGGTGAATTAGCAGAACGAGAGTCATATCGGGATGTGAAAAAATATATGTTACAGCCCTCTTTTTCACAACAATATAATCTATCATTTAGTGGGGCTTCAGATGATATGAATTATTTTTTGTCTGCTTCATATGCTAACGAGCAATCCAATACAAAAGGAGAACAAGGAGATCGTTTTACCTTAACTTCGAACTTGAACTTTAAAATCATGAATTGGGCGACGTTGAGTACGAGTATTCGGGCTTCATTAATTGATATAAAAAACAATGGTATGGGATTGTCCGTTATTCAAGCAACCTCGACGATGCTTCCTTTTTTGCCTTATGATCAAATGGTGGATAGTGACGGGAATCGAGTAGATTATTATAGATACCTTAAAGACTTTGTGGATGAGAAAGAATCTCAGGGGTATAAAAACTGGAAATATAATTATTTGGATGAATTGGATAATAAAGATGATCGGCGGAAAGAACAGGCTATAACGATGACTGTTGGGTTGAATGTTCCAATTCCAGGAGTAAAAGGGTTGACAGTAGACGGACAGTTCATGTATGAAAGAACAAATGCAAAAAACAGAACATACCAGAATGAGAATACCTATGAATGGCGGGATATTTATAATACCGCAACAACATATGATGCTACTACCGGAAAGTTAATACATGCTCTGCCCGATGGAGGTTTATTAAATGTTGCTTACAATGATTCTCGGAATTATAGTATGCGAGGACAAATTAATTATGATAATGCAATAGCAGAAATTCATCAAGTGTCTGCGTTAGCTGGTATTGAATTACGAGAAACGAGAAACTGGCAGAGTGGTGCAAATTATTACGGGTATAATGAACAAACTTTGCAGGCGGGATCTCAATTGCAAAATCCTTACCCGACTGTTTGGGGATATACAACACCTTTGCGTGATAATAGTCCAGAAGTAGATTATCAACGTCGTTTCTTGTCATATTACGGGAATGTTTCTTATACTTTGATGGGTAAGTATGTTTTAACAGGAAGTGCACGTTATGATGATTATAATAATTTTGGTGTTGATCGAAAATATAGAGCGACACCGATGTGGTCTACCGGGTTATCATGGCATATTGGTCGAGAAGATTTTATGCAAGATAATGTGGGGTGGGTAAATCAATTAACATTCCGTGCAACTTTTGGTTACAATGGTAATATAGATCAGAATCAATATCCATTCACACAAATATCATTAACTTCAGGTAATGATGATTTTACTCAATTACCTTCATCAAGTATTAATTTTGCGGCTAATCCTTCCGTTCGCTGGGAGAAAACAGGTGTATTAAATTGGGGGTTGGATTTTGCTGTATTAAATCACCGGATTTCCGGTTCTTTAGAGTGGTACAATAAATATTCACGAGATTTATTTGCTGACTATACGATAAATCCGATATTTGGGGCGAATGCTTCAAATAACTATACACTTTCCCGTAATGCGGCAAAGGTAAATGGTAAAGGGTTAGATTTGTCGTTGACTGGGATTATCGTGCAGAAAGATGATTTCAATTACAGAATGAATCTGACTTATTCGTATAACACGAATGAGGTAATCTCTTCTCCTTATGAAATGTCTCCCTCCTTTTATTCTAGTGGGGGTGGTAGCGGAAGAATGTTGGAAGGCTATAATATGAGCAATTTTTGGGCCTATCGTTGGGCTGGTTTGGATGAAAATGGTGATTCTCAGGTATATAATGCCGACGGCGAAATTGTAAAAGCGACGGAGAGTGTGACAAATGATGATTTGGTATACGTGGGTACATTGACTCCTAAACATTTCGGGGGATTTTTTAATACGTTTACTTATAAAGGTCTGTCTCTCTACGTGGGAATTACCTATAAATTAGGATATATTTTCCAAAAGCCTACGATTTCTCAACAAGCGGGCGGACGGAATTCTTACTATGAAATTAATGAGGATATGGCCAAACGCTGGAGAGAAACAGGTGATGAGGCTATAACGGATGTTCCTCGTATTGGGACAAGTGCTAATAGTTTTGTACGTTACCGGGGAGCAGATATTCATATTGAAAAAGGTGATCATATTCGTTTGAGAGAGGTATCTCTAACTTATGAACTTCCTAATAAATGGTTAAATAAATTGATGATCAATAGTGCCTCTGTCGGATTTAGTGCAACGAATTTAGGTTTGATATGGAAGAAAAATAATGTGGGTATCGATCCGGATTTTATTCCAAATAGTCGTAGTTTGACAATGTCTCCTACTCCGTCGTATAATTTCTCGTTAAACCTTAATTTTTAAAATGTGGTTGATATGAAAAAGAATATTGTATTATATAGTCTAATTGCCGGGTTAGGTGGAATCTTTTCTGCTTGCTCGGATTGGGTAGATATTAAAACAAAAGGAAAGTTGATACCGGAAGAAACGGTGAATTATCGTTATCTGATGAATAATACTAATAATTTCCGGTATACTCTTTCTGAGCAGGATTTTGCTTCAGATGATATTAATATTTCGGATGAAACGCAACAAAATGCCATTTATGAGACTGATAAATTCATTCCGATGTACACGTGGGCGGATGAAATTTATAGCCAGTCAGAGCGGGATCCGGAAATGAATGCTGTTTATCAAGTAATTTACAATTGTAACGTGGTGATAGATGAAGTGATGGGGAGTAAGAATGGTACTGAGGCTGAGAAATTAGCGATTCGGGCAGAAGCTCTGGTTCATCGTGCTGATGCTTATTTGTCTTTGGTGAATTTGTATGGAAGACCTTATAATGCTGCAACAGCTTCCATCGACCAAGGTGTTCCTTTGTTGACAACTCCTCGTGTGGAAGGATCCTTACCCCGTGCATCTGTAGAAAAGGTGTACGAACAAATATTGCAGGATTTAAATGATGCTTTTGAGTATTTACCTGATCTTCCTGATTATAAATTCTATCCTAGTAAATGTGCCGTTTATGCTTTGAAAGCAAGAACTTATTTGCTAATGGCTAATTATACAGAGGCAAAAAGTAATGCGATAGAAGCATTAAAATTACAGAATACGTTGGAAAATCTGAATGATTATGTAGATGATATCGTTAATAATACGAAATCTTATCCAGAGAATCTGAAAGATAAAGAGGTAATCTTGGCCAAGATGCCTAGAAATAAATATCAAATTGCTTCTTACAATGCTGTTGCTCTCGTGTTAAGTGACGATTTGTTAAACTTGTTTGATAAAGAACATGATTTGCGTTACTTGTATTTTACCCGGCCAATGACGGATTTAGATGTTGCTTATTCTGGTAGGATATATTATAAAGATTATTTGTATTCTAATGATTATCCTAAGAATGAGGCCCGTAATATGGGACCTTGTGTACCGGAGATGATGTTGATAGAGGCAGAATGTTTAGCCCGTGAGGGTGAAACGACAGGGGCAATGAATATTATTAATTCCATGCGGGAGAGTCGTTTTGCCCCAGAAGACTATTATGAATTGACGGCTTCTTCTGCAAAAGATGCGTTGGGTATTGTGTTGCAAGAACGTCGTAAAGAATTAATGTGTCATGGAATGAGATGGATGGATCAACGTCGTTTGGTGAATGATCAAGATTTTCCTACACAAACTGTAACTCGTGTATTCCAAGGAAAGACTTATACCTTGGAGCCGGGGGCTTTACGTTATACTTTGCCTATAGGGGAACTTTATTTGGAAGAAAATCCAGAGATCGGACAAATTAAATAAGAGTTCGTAAGGTTCATGAGGTTATAAGGTACTTTATAAACTTTGTGAACCTTACCAACTTTATAAATTATTAAATCGTATTGTATGAAAAAAATCACGTTGTTAGGAAGTATCGTTGTACTTCTGTTATTTACTTGTGTGGTTAAGGCACAGGATCGTAAACCTTTTCACATCATTCCATTGGTGCCAGTTGCCGGTCAGGATGTGAAGTTCACATATGATAATTCGTTAACGTCACTGGCTGATGAGGAAACGATTTACGGAACGGTTTATTACTGGGAGAATTTGCGTTGGAAGGCGGAAGATTTGAAGTTGGTGAAGAATGATACGGCATGGGAAGCCACTTGTCGCGTGCCTGAAAATTGTGCGTTGGTATCATGTAAATTTTATGCGGGGGACAAAAAGGATACAGGGGGACGTTCCACGTACACGACAATGACCTTTAACAAGAACGGGCAGAATTTACCGACTGCTTATATGGCGTGGGGAATGTTGCGGAACAAGACGTTGGAATCTTTACCAGAATATTGTGAAGAAGAGGCGTATATTGATGATGATGTTATGCGTTTTTGGCTTAACCAGCAGCTTTTGAAGGATCCCGGAGCTCGGAAATACGTGTTCTATTATGCGGCGAAGTTGCTGAATAAAATGATACCAGGGGAGAAGCATGAACAGATACTGGGAGACGTGGATTTTATACTAAATTTACCAGATGTGGATGAGGTAACTTTATTGAAAGCATTGGAAGTCGCTAAGAATATAGTGAAAGACAGTGTAAAAGCGATAGCAGTTGAAACTCGGATTTTGAAAGATTTTCCAAACGGGATTTTGGCGAGGGATCAAGAGATTTGGAGAATTTTCAGAATTATGGATGCTGAGGCGAAAGCTCCAGAATTAGAGGCTTTCTTAAAACGTTTTCCGACAGAAAAGTTTCAAGATATAGAAACTGAAACTTCGTCCATGTATTTGGGTAAAATTTTTCAGGCAGTTGTTTACCAGCCTATTATAAAGAGAAACGATTATAGTTTGTTGTACAAGTATATTCATGATGTACCTCATTTCCATTTACAGACATTCTATTGGCATATGGTACAAATACCCTTGAACACAAACCAGAGAACACCGGAGCAGGTATTACCTTTTGCTAAAGTTATTTATAATGAGATAATAACTCGCCCCCAAGTTGGTGCTGAGCGGGTGTATTCAGAAAGAGAATGGAAGGATCATTTACTTACGAGGTGTAAAGACATGATCTTAAAACATGCCTTCGTGCTAGATGCTACTGGTTCTTCTGCCGAGGCATTGGAGTTGATGGAAGAAATTAAAGGAAAATATAATTTCAAATCGGCAGAATATAACAATCAATATGTTCGTTTGTTGGAGAAGAATGGTTATCAGTCAATGGTAATTCCCACGATCATGGCTAGTGTGCGAGAAGATGCGGTTACTCCCGAAATGTTGGAAATCTTGCGGAAAGATTACGTGAAACAACATAAAAACGATAAAGATTTTGAGGCTTATGTTAGTTCTTTGAAATCACAAGAGAAACAACAAGAGTTGCAAAAACATTTGCAGGAGACGATGATCAACAAGGATATTGAGCTTTTGGCTATGGAAGATTTGGACGGGAAAAAAGTTGATCTTTCAAAGATGAAGGGGAAGGTTATCGTGTTGGATTTTTGGGCGACTTGGTGCGCTCCTTGTAAAGCCTCTTTACCGGGAATGCAAATGGCTGTAAACAAATACAAGAATGATCCGAACGTGGCGTTTTTCTTTATTTCTACGATGGAGACGGCGGCTGATTTTAAAGAACAGATTCGGAAATTCATGAAGGAGCATAACTACACGCTGAAAGTGCTTTGTGATAATGTGAACCCGAAAACCCAAAAGCAATCAGCTGTTTATGACATTTATGCAAAGGCTTTTAAATTTTCCGGTATTCCTCATAAAATGATTATTGACGGGAACGGAAAATTGCGTTGGAGCATTAACGGTTATATGGGAAGCCCTTCGGCTTTGGCAGAGGAAATGAATCTTATGATTGAGATGTTGAAAGCGGAATAATCGGCAATTCATTCGATTGGTTAGGATTTAGAAGGGGATAATCCCTTCTAAATCCTAATTCTTTAATCCAACTGTTTTCAAACTCTGATTATCCTGTTAATGGCTTACAGACGAGATAGGTTTTTTGTTTCTTTTGTTTTTACTGGTATTCAGATCTTCTAGGGATTAAAAACCGGTATAATTGAAAAGTATCACCTAAATCTTGAAAGGGGTGAAGGTGATGCTTTTATTCTGTCTACGGTCTGATTATTTTACTTTTGGTCTTTTTGTACATTTTCTCGTAACCAATCCCCTATGATTTGCAGGGCTTCTTCTGAAAACACGTCTTCCAGATCGGGAATTTCTTCCCGGGTACACTCTTTACAGCGCTGGAACATATGATTCAGGCCGGGAAGTTCCACGATCTTGTATTGTGTGTTTCCGCCTTTATCCAGTAATTGTTTGATGGATTCCAAGTTCTCTTTAGCAGGTACCATGATGTCCTTGTCGCCGTTCAATGCCAGAACGGGGACAAGGATGCGGGGAATATAATTTTCCGGATTATAATTAATCATTTTCCTATACCAACGTCCTTGTGCTTGATGCAAGTAACGACTGAAGAACATTTCGGCTTTTCCGTCATTAAAATTGACGGCTTTCAGTGTGGACTCGTCTTGTTGGGCAATCCATTGGTCGAAGGCTTGCCGTAAAGGTATGTCTAAAGGTTGTTCTAAGGGGATAGTGTGTACTTTGTCGAATAATGTGTTGAAAAGGCTCATAAACTGATCTACCCGTTCCGGGGTCATTCCGGGGGTTGTACGCAAGATTGCCTCATTTTGTAATTTCAAAATTTGTAAGCCATCAACACCTACACCTGCTAGAGAAATAACAAATGACACGTCCGGAGAGTCTGCTCCCAGCATGAATGCTACTTGTCCACCTTCGCTATGTCCGATGACTCCGATGTGCTTGGTATCTGTTTCCGGACGTTGTTTCAAGTAATTGATCCCCGCTTGGGCATCTTGTGCAAAATCACTTGTTGTAGCCTCTTCATATATTCCATTGGTTTTTCCGGTTCCCCGATCATCGGCTCGTAGTACGATAAAGCCTTGTCGGGTAAGATAGTCTGCTATCTTGAAAAAGGGCTTGTGGCCGGAAAAGGTTCCGTCTCGGTCTTGTTTCCCGGTTCCGGATATAATGATAACTGCAGGAAAAGGACCTTTACTTTGTGGAATCGTCAGTGTACTTGCAATTTGTATTGAATCGCATGACATGTAGGTGACTTCTTCGGAACGGTAAGGATAGGGAGGGTGTGGATTTTGTGTAAAATAGATCGGCTGGAGGCTATCGACTTTACCGAGTGCGAATTTTCGTGTCCTCCCGTAGGTGGTTACTTCTGCTTGAATTGAGTCTTTGGTGGAATGGAAAAAACCTTCAAAGCGGATGTTCTCCCGGTTGAAGATGGCAAGGATTTTTTCGTCTGAAAGTACAAGCGTGTCGGCTTTTGCTTTGTCAATCCATTGTTCCGGAAGTGACAGGAAAGCTTGAGATGTTCCTTCCGGTGTGGTCTCTAACTCGATGAAAACTCGTTTACTACCGGATTGTCCTTGCCAAGCATAAGGCGAAGAGGTACATCCGATCAACGTAACGGAGAATAACAGCGCAATTGTTTTAAGGTGTAACATACAGTTTTAAATTTAGTTTTCCCTCAAAACATCTAACCGCTTGAAAAGTGTCACTTGTTTTCGGATTTCTTACTGAATTTTCATTTTCAATTGTTTCAGCGTGATGACCGTGATTTCCGGCCATGCACCGAAACGCAAGGGCATTAGTCCGATATATCCCAACCCGACGTTGACGTGCAAACCTTGTTTACCTTCCATATAGAGCCCACTCCATTCTGGGTACATGAATTGGGACGGGGAAAGTCGTCCGACGGCGAATTGCATGGCGTGGGTGTGACCCGCCAGCATGAGGTCGATGTCCGTGTCGAGTACTTCCCGGCGTCAGTGCGTAGGGTTGTGGCTTAATAATAGTTTGAAAGAGCATTGTTCCGTGCCTTCCATGGCTTTCGGGAGGTCGCTGTATTGAGAGAAGGGTGGTTCCCCGTTATTTTCCACGCCGATCAAAGCAATGCTATCCGTGGCACGTTTTAGTATCACGTGATCATTGTTTAATAACTGCCATCCCATGGAGGCCTGCTTGTTTTGTACATCTCGGATGTTCTGATCTCGGGCCTCGGTTGTAGGCCAGTTGTGATAGGGACCGTAATCGTGATTCCCGAGGATGGAGAACACTCCGTCCGGGGCTTTCAGTTGTGCCAGAATGTTTTCGAATGGTTCTAGTTCAGAGGCTTTCGTGTTGACAATGTCACCCGTGAAAACAATTAAATCGGTTTGCTGGGCGTTAATTAGGTCCACGGCTTTTTGCAGGGTAGCCCGGTCTCCGTTCCAACTACCCGTGTGTATGTCGGAAATCTGTGCAATGCGATACCCGTCGAAAGCAGCAGGAAGATCGGGGGAGGCGAACGTGACCTGTTTCACGTTAAATCGTGTTTTGCCCCATATTGCCCCGTAAAGTACCATGAGCATTATTCCGGTTCCTAGTATGATCCCGAGCCAGCTAAAAGGTTGTATTTGCCATTTGAACAAGTATTTTAACGGTAAATCAAGTAGCGAGCAAATCATGAAAATGGTTTTCGGCAGTACGATGACCATGTAGGTGATCGTGAAAGTTCCGATGAGGTGTTGTGCGGCCAAGGCCTCTCTGGAGGATAATAGAATCCAAACGAGCGCAAATAATAGGATCACGGAAGGAATAAACCACAGCCAACCGAACGGATTGCCTCCTGTTGATTTTGTGATATACGATTTATAAATATGGATGTCCGGGATGATTAGTAGCAAGAAAAGATAGATAGATAGATAGATAGTTTCGAGAGCATATATTTTCTATTTTTGTGTAAGTGGTGTTATTATAGTTTGTTTCTTGATTTAACAAAGTTATCATTTCTTTTCACGTGGTTCTCACGTACAAGATTTTTTATCTTTCTTTGGGGTATATTTAAAATATGTTTGTTTTCAAAGAGGAGTTTGCCAACTTAATCTTAATTCTTTGTTACGATTGGATGAAATTAGGATAAAATATTTTTAATGACAGAGAATTTTGCGGGAAATGAAAAGGGAATGAATGATGTATATAAATATAATTATTGCGTTATGATTAAAAGTGTTATGAGATTATTTCGATGAATTTCAGTTGAAGATTTTCGTAAAAAGGTGGAGGTTTGAATGTTAAATGCTGGTGGTATGGGATAAATAATTTTGTTCTTTTGTGGTTTATACTAAAGAAATATTTACCTTGTCAATTCGAGAAATAATAAAAAGTGTATAGTATATGAAGAAATAAGCCTCTGGAAGTGAGTGTACACTTTTTTTATTAAATCCGAGTTGACATTCCATTTAATGATCCGGATGCTTTTGGGGAAAACGTTTTTTGAAAAGATATAGTTACATATGAATGTAATATTTTGAATTTTAATTTGTCGACGAGGGTGAGAGTACCGTGATGGGAAATCATCCTTTTTTAATTGTATCTTAAGAAAAATTTAAAACGTTTGAGTTTTGCATCCATAAAGATTCGTCTTATATTTGTTAACGAAAAATAGTGCGTGATCTTTCAATGATCTTTTATTATTTACATGATTAAAACAATTACACATGAGAAAAACAGTATTGGTTATTTTTAGTTGCTTTCTCTCCCTGTTATTTGTTCCTAAGACTTACGGGCAAGGACAGGATAAGTTGCTGGGACTTCTAAAAGAAGAGTTAGCTCAACAGATGAAAGAACTAAAGGGTGAAGAATTTCCCCCGTATCACATGAATTACAGGGTGATTGATGTGACTTCTTCCGTGGTATCGGCTTCTTTCGGGGCGTTGATGAACAGTCAGCAATATCGCTCCCGGACGTTAGTTCCGCAGATCCGGTTAGGAGATGAGAAACTTGATAATTTTAGATTTAATCAAATGGGAGCGGCCATGTCCCGATACCAAGGACCTTCCGTGGCTCGTTTGCCATTGGATGAGGAAAATAACGAAGATGCCGTTCGTCAGGCTATTTGGGACGAGGTGAACAATCGTTACAAGTTTGCCGTGGATATGTACCAGAAGACGAAGGCAGAAAGCTCTGTAAATGTGGAAGAAGAAGATAAAGCTCCTTATTTTTCTGAAGCGAAAGTAGAGAAATATTATGAGGCTCCGCTTCCAGCTGAAAAAATGACGATCGATATGGATCAGTGGGCGGCCCGGATGAAAGAGATTTCAGCCGTGTTCAAAAACCAACCCGGGATTATGAAAGGGGATGCGATCATGATTTACACGGTAGAGAGACGTTATTTCGTGAATAACGAAGGGACGGAAGTTGTACAGAATCTACCGTATGCCCGCATCATGGTATTTGGAGAAACAAAAGCTGATGATGGGATGGAATTACCTTTGAACTTGTCTTATTTTGCCTATGACCCGGCAGATCTTCCCGCGAATGATAAAATTATTGCGGATGCCAAAGAGATGGTGAAAACATTAGAGGCTTTGCGTGTGGCCCCGGTGGTTGATCCCTATACGGGACCGGCCTTGTTGTCGGGTCCTGCCAGCGGTGTGTTCTTCCACGAGATTTTCGGTCACCGGATCGAGGGACAACGTATGAAGAGCGAGAATGACGGGCAGACGTTCAAGAAAATGGTTGGTCAGCTAGTATTGCCGGCAGATATGCACGTGTATGATGATCCGACTCTTCGGAAATATGCTGGAGAGGATTTGAATGGATTCTATAAATATGATGATCAAGGAGTAAAAGCAGAACGGGTGGATGTGGTCGTTAACGGTAAATTGAACGATTTTTTGATGACCCGTACTCCGATCGACGGCCATCCTCGTACAAACGGTCATGCGCGTGCCAGCGATGGGTTTGATCCTGTTTCCCGCCAGTCTAATTTGGTGATCGAGACTTCTAACCCGAAAACTCCCGAAGAATTACGCCAGTTATTGATCGAAGAGGTTAAGAAACAAGGTAAAGAATACGGTTATTTCTTCAAAGAGGTAACGAGTGGATTTACATTCACCGGTAAAGGTGCAACCAATTCGTTCAACGTAACCCCATTGGAAGTATATAAGGTGTTTGCTGACGGTCGTCCGGACCAGTTGGTTCGTGGCGTGGATTTGATCGGAACTCCGCTTTCCATGTTCTCTAATATTATATATGCCGGAAATGATGCCCGCGTATTCACGGGTATGTGTGGTGCTGAATCGGGTTCAATTCCTGTAACGGCTATTTCCCCGACTATCTTGGTAAATAAGGTGGAGACGCAAAGAAAAGCGAAATCTCAAGATATTTTACCGATTTTACCGGCTCCGGGAACGAAATAAAGATGTGGAAATTATAAAATTAGAAAGATGAGATATATATTATCACTATTAATATTTTTCCTGCTGGTAGGGCCAGTGGTGGCACAGAATGAGCAAGATCAAGTGATCTTCAAGGCGATGCAGGATGAATTACAAAGAAATAAAGCAGAATTGGCGTTGCCGGGAATGGATAAACCGTTTTATTTGTCTTTTTCTTTAGGTAGATTCCGCCAGTTTGAAGTTGTCGGGGAGTTGGGAGCGATCACGAATTCACTGGAATTGCCGTGGAGAGGGATAGGCTCGTCTCAGTTGTTGTTGGGTGATTATAATAACACGAATGATACTCGTTTTGTGGGACAATTCATGAAGGTTGGGATGCCGGCCGAGGCAGATTATGACATGATTCGTCGTAATTTTTGGTTGGTATCCGATGCGGCTTACAAGGTGGCATTGCGTGAAGCTGCCGCTAAAGAAGCAGCTTTGAAGTCAAACCCGCAAACCCCGGAGGAGGCTCAATTGCCGGACTTGGTGAAGGCTGAACCGATCACGAAGATCGTGGAAAGCAAGGTTCCCTATGAAATTGATATAAAGAAATGGGAAAACACGATTCGTGAACTTTCTGCGATATTCAAGAATTACAAGGAAATTTACAATTCATCCGTGGGTATCAGCGGTTTGGATATGGAAGTTTACAAGCAGACCAGCGAGGATGTAACCATGAAACAACCGGTTACTTACGCGAATCTGTTTGCGCAGGGATATGTGACCACGGAAGATGGGGTACGGATTGGAGATGCGCTTTCTATTTTGGTCGCTCGTCCGCAGGATATGCCTTCTTTGGAAGATTTGAAGAAGAAAGTAACTGCTTTTGCTGAAAACCTGATGAAGTTGAGAAATGCCCCGGTAGTTGAAGAATTCTATTCTGGGCCAGTTCTTTTTGAAGATGGGGCGTCTTCCAGTATCTTCGTGAATAACCTGTTGAATCAAAGCGGATTATTTGCTTATCGTAAACCGATCGGACAGGCGGGAGGCAGAACGCTGGAAGGTCGTATCGGAAGAAAGATTATTGACAACCGTTTGACCGTGAAGAATTACACTAGCTTGGAGAAATACGATGGAACCCCATTGTTAGGCGCTTACGAGATCGATGCAGAAGGTGTTATTCCGGAAAAGGAAATGACGCTGGTTGACAAGGGGATCTTACGCCAAATGTTGAATGGTCGGGTTCCTTCTTTGAAAACTCAGCATTCCACGGGTAGTTCTCGTTTCGTGATGACCGGAAGTGATATTGTTTATGTCACGGCTCCGGGAACTATTCATATCCAAGTAGATAAGGGAACTAAACAGGACAAGATGAAAAAAGCATTGATTAAGGCTGCCAAGGATGAAGGGTTGGATTATGCTTACATCGTGCGTAGTATTGCCGGACCGGCATCCCGTATTTACAAGGTTGACGTGAAAGATGGTAGTGAAACACAAGTTCGTTTCGGTGATGTTTCTGCCATTAATTTGGCGAAGATCAAACGGGTACTGGACATTTCAAGTAAAGAGAATGTCTCGAATTATATTCTAAATCATCAAGTGCTTTCTTCTTTGATTTATCCGGCCTCGGTTTTGATCGAGGACGTGGAAATCAACAAGTCTGAACCGAAGAAAGAGAAAGAACCGGTCTTGAAATTCCCGTTGCAGAGATAATGTAGCCGGGTGATTGACTTTATAAATATTACAAAATAGGGGTATGTCGAGAAAGACATACCCCTATTTATTGTAATGTTCACTGGGAATGAATACCTTTGTTCAGTAGGTCGGTTGTTACTTTTTAAGATAATAGGTATGACATTTGAAAATATACGTCTGGTGGCCCGTTACGAGCGAAACCTGATCATAAGAAATAAGTTGTTTTGGATATTTGCTTGTTGTGTAGTTGCGGGAATCTCTTTTTCGCATTGGCTATGGCAAAGCGATTCATTAGGTGGACTCAGGTGGTTAAACAGGGCTTTGCCTTCGTTTATTCCTTTTTGGAATGCATGGTTTTATAATTTGGTGCAAGGGATTATCGTGATTTTTATCGGTATTGATTTCGTATGGCGGGATCGGCGTTTAGAGACGAATGCCGTGTTTTCAGCCCGTCCGGTTACTAATTTGGCTTATCAGACGGGAAAGGTGTTGGGGATCGTGGAGGTTTGCTTGGTGCTGAACTTGATAACGATGGGATTAGGGATGATTTTCCACATCTTGTTCGGGGAACCGGGAACTTTCCAGTTGAAGATTTATTTTGTTTACCTGTTCGTGATGACCTTGCCCACGCTGTTTTTCGTGTTGGGAGTCGCTTTAATCGTGGCGAACCGGGTAAAGAATCATGCCTTGGCAGTATTGGTATTGTTGGCTGTATTTGCTGCCTTTTATTTCGGCACCACGGATTTCTCGTGTGGTACTATTGACCCGTGGGGACGTGTATTACCGCTTTTATTCTCGGATGTGACGGGAATGACTCGTCTGGAATGGATTATTTTACAACGGGGAATGTTTGTTTTTCTGGGGTTGGGACTTGTTATACTGGCTATGGGAATGATGCCGCGTTTGTCGGAACGGGCAGGTGTTACGTGGAAAGTGAGGGTCGGGGGATGGACATTCCTGCTGATCGGCATATTGTTCGGAGGGGCTTATTACGGTATATTTCACGAGATAAATAATCGAAGAGGCCTGTACCGGGAGGTATTCGAAAAGTATGCGAAAGTGAAAGGGGGACACGTTAAGACGCATAATATCTATTTCCATCAGGAGGGAGATAAAATAACGGGGGTAAGTGATCTGGTCGTGACAAACGTGGGCATGCAATCCTTGGTTCACCCCGTGCTTTACTTGAATCCGGGGTTGGAAGTGACAACCCTGACTGGAAGAGAGGGGGAGAACTTGCCTTATACCCGGGATGCCCAGGCGATTCTTTTGGAGAAAGCGTTACAGCCCGGTGAAGAAATCCTTTTACATTTGGTTTACGAGGGGAAAATTGATGAGGCAATTTGTTTTCCGGATTTCACAAACGAGGAGTTTCATGATACCCGCTTGATGAGTTTTTTCCAGACGTATCATTCGATGTTCCGTCACGGTAGGTGTTTTGCTCGTGTCGGGGATGACTATACGTTGCTTTTCCCGGAATGTTTGTGGTATCCAGTTGCCGTTTCCCCGGTAAACGTGAGCGCCCCTTTAGCTCGTCAGTATGATTTTACCCGTTACCGGTTGAAAGTCGGGGATATTGGGGAACGAGTGGCTATCTCGCAAGGAGAAATGGAGATGAGTGGGGACACTACGGTCTTTAGAAACCGGGAGCCATTACCTTCTCTGAGTTTGAGTATTGGATCGTACGAGCGAAAGAGTATCGTGTTAGACTCGTTGACGTTCGAGTTGTATCATTTCCCAGGACATGATTTTTTCATGCGGGATTACATGAGTCTGAAGGATTCCGCCGAGTTCCTTCTGGAAGAACCGGTAAGTATGATGCGGGAAATAAAGGGGGGTGATTATCCTTTTCGTAAGTTTACTTTGGTCGAGACTCCGGTGAATTTTGTTCCACGCCAACGGAAAGGGTTTACGGGAAGTCAATTTGTACAGCCGGAGATACTATTTTATCCGGAGAGAATGTACTTGGGTTATTATGCGCACGTGGGCTTTTGGCCGGGAGATGAGGATGAAAGGACTCGTTTCGAGCTGGAGGTGGAAGCGTTTCGTAATTTGTTGGTCTTGAATTTACTTGCGGGTGTTTTTGATTGTTCAGTTCTTTTTGGTGATTTCGGGGGAGTTCTACAATCGGATGAATATCCGGGTTTTGGAGGTATCGTGAACGATTTAGCCAAGGTGGACTTTTCTAACGGGCCGATGGTATACGTGGGAGAAGAGATCAGTTATTCTGAGATTGTCACTTATTGGAAGGGAAAATCCATGCGTGAGGCTTTCGTGGATCAAGAGGTGAAAGGGGAGCAATTACAGAAACTATTGAGGAAAAAATATGAGTTGATCCAAAAACATTTGCAGGCACTTGTCGGGGAGCGGGAATTATTCAATTTTATGAAACAATTTAAGCAAAGTCATTTGTTTATGCGACCTGATTTCGAAGAGCTTGAACGGGAGTTTAATGCTCGTTTTCATGTGAATCTTCGGGAGATCTTGGATTATTATTACGAGGGGAAGGAGTTACCGGCTCTATTTATCCGGGATTTGAAAGTGGAATTGTATGAAGAGGACGAGGAGACTAAAAATATAGGTAGCTGTAAAATATATAATCCAACTTCGGTTCCGGCAGTCGTGACGTTGAGCGTGGCAACGTATTCCATGGGAGATAACGAGATCGGGTCCGGGCTGCGTAACTATTTGATTCCGGGACATAGTTGTAAAGAGATTCGGGCCGATTTGGGTATGCGTGATGTTTTCGCGTTAGGAATGAATCTCAGTCAGAATCTTCCCGGGGAGAATATATTGGAATTGACTTCATCAAAAGATTTGTCAAAAACGAAAGATGGGAAAACGGGTATTTGGGATGTGGATAGCGCTATTTTTACCCGGAAATCTCTGGGAATGATCGTGAATGCCGAGGACCCCGGTTTTGTTATTCATGAGAAAAAGCGGAAAGGGAAATTGGCTGCTTATTTCTCGAAGGGGAAGAACGAGAAAAAGTATAGTTACGTGTATGACCACGAGCATTGGACTTTGACTACGGATAGCCATTGCTACGGAGATATCGTGAAGAGTGCTTATTATAAAATTGCCGGAACCGGGAAATCTAAGGTGGAATGGAAAGTGAACGTGGAGAATCCCGGAAAATATGAAGTTTTTGTTTATGTTCCGGACGTGGAGGCGACTTCGGCCCGTAAGGTTTTTATCGGGGGTGCGAGACTTTTTTATCAGGTGACATCTGCGGATGACGTCACGGACGTGGAAGTATTGTTGGATAACGAGGAACCGGGATGGATCTCTTTGGGGAAATATTATTTTGATCGTGGTGAATATAGCGTGTTTTTGAGTGACCGGGGTGGTGATTCTTTGACGTGGGAGAATGATGGTACTTATACGTGGGAACAGGATGCCGTGCAGTTGATTTTTGCAAATGCAGTGAAGTGGGGTCCGATAAATGAATAGGATTTTAATTTGAAGTGTATTTGGGGGCAAATAGTTTTATATGATAAAACTTTTATTAGATTTGTATTTCATAATTTTAATGAGAGTGAGGTGATCGTTTATTTTTATGCAAGAAGAAACTGTTTCCGAATTGAAAGCAATAATTGAAGGAGATACTATCGTTTTTGAAAATGTATTTCGAAAATATTATCACCTTCTATGCAAATATTGTCAAGGGATTATTCCTGAACCGGAAAAAGTTGAAGATATAGTTCAAGATGTTTTTGTTTATTTGTGGAACAATCATAAGACGATTCATATTAATACTTCACTTAAAAATTATCTGTATACATCTGTTAGACACGGGGCGCTGAGGGAACTGAGAAGATTGAACTCCGTGGAAAAGCATTCGGCTCGTTTGACTGAATTTATTGAATATTTGCAACAAACGGAATATTCGGAGGAAGAAATTGAGGAAATAGAGCATGTGAAATTAATTTTGAATAAACTTTCTCCTAGGAGTCGATCAATTTTTTTGATGAGTTGCGTGGAGGAGAAAACCTATAAGCAAATTGCAGTCGAATTGAATATTTCTGTTAATACCGTTAAAACTCATATCAGTAATGTCTACCGAATTATCAAGGAGAAAACTCAAAGAAGATCTTCTTTAATTCTACTCGTGTGTAATTTATTAAACAATATATCGAATAAGTATTTAAGGCATTGATTTTCAATAATTATATTTTTTGTTCGATATAAGTTCTATTATAAGTGGAAAAATATTTTCAAAAAAAATAATTTTTTTATCACCCATTTTTAATATTCATGTACCATAAGAGTAAAATAGAAATAATTATGAGTGAAAAAATTCGATATTTGGTTCGTCGGGCTTTCAATTCCATGAAAGAAGAGCCGTATGATGTTGATATGGCTTGGAAACGGGTAAAGAGGCAGCGTGTACAGAATAAAGAAAAAAAGCTATTTTATTCTTTTTTTAAATATGTGGCTTGTTTCGTGTTTATAATTGGTTCTATATATATGACATGGAAATATATTCCTTTTAGGAATACATCTTCTCATCTTCAGGTTCAATGTTTGGATTCTACCCGGAAGATAAAATTATTACTGGCTAATGGAGAACAACTTTTATTTGAAAGTAATCAAAAAATAAGTACAGAAGAATTAAACAGACGTATTTCTCCTGATTCGACAATCAAACAATTAGGAAAACAGTTCGAGGAGAAGAAACAAGACTCCTTGCAATATAATAAATTATATGTTCCGAAAGGAACGGATTTTTACTTGAAACTGTCCGATGGATCTATTGTGAATATAAATTCGGAATCAACTTTACGTTTTCCTGTGCAATTCTCGCCAGAAAATAGAGAGGTATATTTGGAAGGAGAAGCTTTTTTTGATATTGTTCGAGATGATAAATCTCCATTTATGGTGCATACAGGGGATAAAACAATTACCGTGCTGGGAACGAAATTCAATGTTAGTGCGTATCGTGATGATCAAGAATGGATGGCTACCCTTGTACAAGGTAAAATATCTGTCACGGCCCAAGATTTCCAACAGGTATTGCTGCCATCTCAGCAATTGTGTATCAATAAGGAAACTGGAGAGGCTGTCGTAAAAGAGGTTGAAACAGAGCTTTACACTTCATGGGTAGATGGAAAATTTTATTTCAGGGGATATCGTTTTGAGGATATTGCAAAAAAAATGGAGCGTTGGTATGATGTTGTTATTTTCTATCAAAATGAGGAAATTAAAGATATGAAATTTCGAGGGGTAATAGATAAACATGTTTCATTAAAACAGACACTGCTATATTTGGAAAAAACAACCGATATTAAATTTGAAATAAATGATAAAGTAATAATTGTGAGTAAAATAAATTAAAAAGAGTCGTTCTGCTAAAACAACTCTTTCTTGGACAATCTGCGGACTCTACGGCAAATAGAATTGCAGATATTTATCAACATTTTAATGAACAAATTTATGAAAAAAAAAGCGTATGATCGTACATTTAATCTGCAAGAAAGGTTAAAAAAGAAATTTATTCTTTTAATATGTACATTATTTTGGTCTACTATGGGTATTTCCAATGTTCTTGGTGAGATAAAAGTTGATCAAGATAGTGTTGTATTTAAAGATAAGCAAATGACCGTGGAAGCTGCGTTTGATGCTATCACAAAACAATTGAAGTATGATGTGTTTTATAGTGAAAGTGAGTTGGATGTGCATCGAATGATTCAAGTTCCCCGGTTAAAAATGGGGTTAGCTGAGTTATTGAATTTTATTTTAAAAACAGAGTTTATTTACGAGATTAAAAATAGGATAATTATAATAAGTCCCAAACGTAAAGAGAACTCGGAACAAAGAGAGATCAGGGGAATCGTGAAAGATGAGGATCAACTTCCTTTACCTGGGGTTACGATTTTAGTGAAAGGTACAACTATTGGATTATCCACGAATGCTAAAGGAGAATTTCATTTTCCGGCACCATCCAATGTTAAAGATTTGAGATTATTATTTTCTTTCGTGGGAATGGAAACACAAGAAGTTGAAGTTAAGAGTGATTTCCTCTCTATTACAATGAAAATGAGTGTGAATCAAATGGATGAAGTGATAGTACGTACGGGATTTGAGAATATTGATAAACGTAAATTAACATCTTCTGTTGTTACAGTAAAGATGGATGATATTATGGAGCCTATAACTACGACATTGGATAAAATGTTGCAAGGGAAAATACCTGGAATGGCTGTGTTACAACAATCTTCTACGGTAGGAGCAGCTCCAAAAATTCGAATCCGGGGATCATCAACGATTGTGGGGAGTCGGGAACCACTTTGGGTGTTGGATGGTATCGTGCTAGAAGATCCTGTGCCTCTTAGCCCGGAAGAATTGAATAGTATGGATCAAGTAAATTTAATTGGTAATGCTATTTCTGGAATTAATCCGGAAGATATTGAACAGATTGATGTATTGAAGGATGCGTCGGCAACTGCACTTTATGGTTCTAAAGCTGCTAACGGAGTTATTATGATTACTACGAAAAAAGGAAAGATCGGAAAACCGGCGATTCGCTATAGTATGTCTTTAGGATTTACCCATCGTCCGATGACAAGTCAAATGCATGTAATGAATTCAAAAGATCGGGTGGAGGTATCCGAGGAGATGGTGGAAAAGGGATTGCAATTCGTTAATTCAGGAATAACCGGTTCGGTTGGATATGAAGGGCTTTTATTCCAATTATATGGCAATAAAATCAGTTATACACAATTCCAAAAAGAGGTGAAAAAAATGAAAGAGCAAAATACGGATTGGTTTAAATATCTGTTTCGGAATGCCCTGAGTCATAATCATACATTATCTGTTTCTGGTGCGAATGAAACCATTAATTATTATTTTTCAGTTGGATATTCAAGTGAACGAGGTTCTTCCTTGAAGGAAGATTCTGAACGCTTTAATTTTAATACTAATTTGGACATTAAGATAAACGATAAGATGAATGCTAGTTTCGGTCTGAGTGCTTCAAATGGTACAACTCATCGTCCGGGAGTTGATCTGTTTCAATATGCTTATACAACTTCTAGGGCAATAGCTCCTTATGATGAGGATGGATATTATAATTTTTATGAAGTGGGGGCTGGTTATCAAAATGATCCATATAGGACGCCTGATTTGGTCTATAATATTTTCAATGAATTAAACACCACGGGTGAAAAAAGTCAATTATTAACATTAAATACCAGATTTAGCTTTAGTTACAAAGTGGCTTCGTGTTTGAGTTTGAATGCTCTGCTCGCTTATAATATCAGTTCATATTCAAATGAAAACATAGCAGCGGAGGATAGTTATCAAGTGTCGGAATTAAGAGGCCTAGTTTATGGGTATCCGATTATTGATCCTGTAAAAGAGCCGAATTTTGCCAGAAGATGTGCCCTGCCATTCGGAGGTAAACTGGACAATAGTGATAATCGAAATACTGGTTATTCTGCGCGTGTCACTGCCTCTTTTCAGAAAACGTTGCATGAACGGCATGATTTTAGTCTCATGGGAGGATTGGATATGCGTAGCACCCATCAAGAAGGACACACCTCCTCTTTGCTAGGATATCTTCCAGAGCGAGGGAAAAAAAGTGTTGATATTGATCCTGGCGTGTGGATATCTTATGGAGATTTATTAAAAAGTTCTCGCCCGACAATTACCGATAGTAAGAAAAATGAAGTGTCTTATTTTGCTTCTTTTTCTTATAGTTATGATAATCGTTATATTTTTAATGCAAATGTTCGTGGAGATGCTAGTAATAAATTGGGACAAGATAAGTCGGCTCGTTTTTTGCCAATTTGGTCTATATCCGGTCGCTGGAATATTGCTGATGAAAATTTCATGGAAAATGTTACCTGGATTCAAGGCCTTAATATTCATGGCTCTTATGGATTGCAAGGAAATGTGACGGAAGCTCACAATCCGAATATGGTCGCCAATGTTGGAGCTTTAGATGCAATTTCACATTATTATGAAAGTACTGTTCATTCTCTTCCTAACCGGGGCCTTCGTTGGGAGAAAACTAGATCTGTTAATATCGGTACTGATTTCTCCTTTTTTAATAGAAGACTGAGTGCTACTTTTGAATATTATAATAAAAAAGGAAAGGATCAGTTGGTATCAACCACTATCGAATCAACAAATGGAGGTACGGCTGTAACTATTAATGACGGGAATTTAATAAATTCCGGTTGGGATTTGTCCATTTCGGCTACTCCCATTCAATTGGAAAAGTTTAGTTGGAATTTGAGTTTTAATACGAGTAAAAGTTACAATAAAGTAACTAATTCGGGGGAGATGGATAAATATATTGTATCTCAATACTTGAATGGTTCTTTGGTTAGAAATGGTAGATCGTTAAATAGTTTTTACTCTTATCGTTTTGGGGGATTAAATGAAAAGGGAGAACCCACGTTTTTGGGGATATATGCCAAGGATGAAGAAGGAAATGTTATCATCTCATCTCAAGAAGAAGCCTTGGCGAGTGCGCTTGTCTATAGTGGTAGGAGGGAACCTTTGTTTTCCGGGGGATTGAGTACCAGTTTTAGAATTTTTGATTTTTCGTTGAATGCTTCATTTTCTATGCAGTTCGGTTCAAAAATGCGTTTGAATGATTTATATGTGGATGGGAATCGCTTGCCTGCTCCTAATGCCAATATGTCTGATGAATTTGTGGATCGTTGGCGAAAACCTGGGGATGAAAAGTATACAGATATACCAAGATTAACGGATGAACGTCATACACCGCAAGGTTTATATTACCATAATGGAGGTGCTGCGACTATAGGGGATGATATTTTTGAATTTTATAATAATAGTGATCTACGGGTTGTTTCAGGCAATTTTGTTCGTTGTCGTTCAATCTCCTTAGCTTATTATGTTCCTAATTCAATATTGAAACATATCTATTTAAAAGGAGCTTCTTTGAGTTTCTCCGTTTCCAATCCGTTTGTTATAAAAGCGAAAGGGTTAAAAGGGCGTGATCCGGAACAAGTAACTTTAGGTAGTGGTAGTATTCCTCCTCAGAAAAATTTTAGTTTTAGTTTGAATGTAACCTTCTAAAAAGATAATTATGAAAAGAATTCTCTATATATTACTATGTTTACTTGGAATAGGATGCAGTGATTTTTTGGAATATAAGGATAATGACAAGATTATTCCTCGTGAATTAAAGCATTTTGATGAATTGGTGTTGGGTGAATTAATAAAGAAAACGACTGGGAGCGAGATGATGGCTCTTGATTTTATGACAGATGACATCGAGAGTGTTGTAAATCCGTTAGACGGCAGTACAAGTAGAAGAGAGACTCGGGGAGAATATTTTAGTTATTACACGTGGGCTAAAAATAACCAATTGGATATGCAGCAAAGAGAGAATAATGATGGGAATTGGGCCTCTTTTTATAATAAAATACTCATGTGTAATATTCTGGAACATGATGTAAGTGAATTTGAAGAAGATCACGACCGGGTAAGAACCCGACTTTTGGGAGAAATTGCTTTTATGCGGGCTCTTTCTTACTATTATTTGGTAAATATGTATGGCGAGCCATATAAGGATAAAGAACAAGCGAAAATAGCTTTGGGCGTTCCTATAAATAAAGCGATCAGCGTGGAAAAGAATATTTATAAAAGAGCGAAATTACAGGAAATATATGATCTGATTGAAGAAAATTTGTTAAATTCCATTGACTTGTTAAAAGTCGGGGATCAAGCAAATTCTATTTTCCGTCCTAATGTGAATGTTGCTCAATTATTTTTGTCACGTATCTATCTTCAACAAAAAAGATGGCAGGATGCCAAGGACATTGCTTCGGTGGTTATTTCGGAAAGCGGGGCGAGTATTGAGAATTTAGAGAATATGTCAAATTACATTGCTAATAAGATAAATTTATATAACATCTCTAATAAAAGTATTTTGTTTTCTTGGGGAAAACGTAACAGGACGCCATTGGCATCTTCACATTCAGAGGCAGGGCATTGGGAAGTTAGTCAATCGTTAAGGGAAATGTATGTGAATGAAGAGACAAAAAAGGATATTCGTGGAACTGCATTTTTTGATGAATACAAACCTTTTTATCCTAAAAAATTTGATTCCAATAAAAAAGTTTGTTACGATTGGTGTTATCGTATAGAAGAAGCTTATCTCAACCGGGCAGAAGCGTGTATCGAATTGGGAGGAACTGACAACCTTGAGCAAGCGATGCAAGATATAAACATTATCCGGCGTAACAGAATTGAGGGTGATTATCAAAAAATAACTATGGATGCAGATGAAGCTCGAAAAATACTTCGAGATGAGAAAAGGATGGAGTTTTGTTTTGAAGATTGTCGGTGGTTCGATATCCGTCGATGGGAAATAGAGATCCGGCATAAATTTCATGAACTTAACGAACCTCTTGCGGGAAATACTTATGTACTTGCTCCTGGAAGTCCGAATTATATTTTAAGTCTTCCGTTAGAAGTACAAAAGATAAATTTTGAAATAGAGAATTTCGAACGGGTTGAAACAATTGTTAATGAATAACCTAAAACAAAATACGATGAAATCATATCAATTCATACTGATTATTTTGCTGGGACTTAGTCTTTATAATTGTGATAAAGAAGATGATATAATTGTTGATGAAGTTCCTTATAAAAGGGTTCACATGTATGATACCAACTCAAGTAATAAAGTGATAAAATTTATCTCCCAATATTATTATACATATGATCATTTTTTGATTACGGATCCGGATTCGTCTGATTATTTATATAATTTCAGTTCAAAAAATGAACTTTTAGAGATAACTCCTCCCGAACAAGATGAAGAACATTTGTGGAAAGGAATAGAATTTTTAAAAGAGTTATTGTTGGATTTTTATTCTACTGATTTTATCAAGAACCATTTCCCATATAGTATTATTTTGGTGGATGAGATTGCCGATCCTGTTTTTGGTTTGCCTGCAAATTGTTACACCGGACGATATTTTTGTTGTGTTACAATCCAAGATATGGATAATATGAGTCCGGAAGAAAAAGCGTATTATTCAGCCGAACTGCATGAGGCAATTTGGTTCCAGATAGGGTTGTATGAAGAAAATTTCCTTGATTTACCTGATGGATTCTTTACAATTAGTTTTGAGTACTATAACTATAATAATCTCTTTGCATTGTGGCCTAGAGAACAGCATTATGAAATTGGTATTGCGAGAAATAAATTGGAACAATGGGAAGCTACATGGCTTCCTACTAAAGGAGAAGATGTCGGGACTTGGATTCGCTTCCTTATTGAAACACCGGATGATGAGATTCAAGAGATTATAAATACCTACGAAGCCATGAGGACAAAATACGAGATTTTGGTAAAAGCTCTTGAACGGGTTGGTATTGATTATAAAAAATTGAGATATACAAAATAATAAATTTGTATAAATGTTTGAGTGGGTATTGTTTGAACTTGTTCAAACAATACCTGCCAAGAAAAGGGGAAGTTCATGTTAGTGTATAGAATACCCTTTTATACATTGAGTATTAATTAAATCTTTGAAAATGAAAAAAATGTATGTATTGCTACTTATTGTAGCTTTGGCTATTCCTTGCCTTGTTGTAAATGGAGCAGACTGGAAGAAGAAGAAAAAAACGGAAAAAACGGAACAGTCTGAATCCAAGAAAGAGAAACCCAAAAGTAAATATAAAAAGTTCATGGAAAGACCGGGATTGGAAACTGTGAGAGGTGAATTTTTGGCATTTCATCGGAACGGGGAAAAGATATACGTGGAGTATCCTTTAAAACATATGGGGAGAGAGATTCTATTGGGGAGTACGCTTTCAAGAGTCAGTAATCCTCAATTTGTGAATGTCGGGTATAAACCTAATGCTCCATTGCATTTACAAGTTGATTTACAAGATTCAACAATTGTAGTTAAACAACCTAATATGTTGGCTGTCTGTACATCAGATGATGTAAACATGCATAAAGCTATGCGACAAAACTATATGGATATGGAATATAAGCGTTTTCCGATGGAGACCTACAATGAGGATAGTACAGCTGTTATTTTTGATGCAACGGATTTGTTTAAGAATGATGATGTTTCTCCATTTTCAAGAGGAGAAGGAATCAGTATATCCAAAGGAAAAACTGGAAAACCTTATTTTGGCAAGATGAAAGTTTTTGCTGACAACGCTTCAATTGAATTGAATCAAAATCTTAATGTTTCAATAAACGTGATGATGATGAGTTTCTCTCTTGGGGATGTGGCAAGTAGTTCAACTATTTCAATGATATTACTGCCGGAGAAGAAAATGAAGCCAAGAGTTCAAGATTCTCGGGTTGGAGTTTTCCCGACATACGGACATCCCACATTAGGATTGTTGAAAATGGATTTGGCACAAGAAGAGGATGGCATGCGGGTATTCGCGTTGGTAAATCGTTGGCGGGTAGAACCATCTGATATGGATGCTTGGAAAAAAGGAGAATTGGTGGAACCGGTGAAACCTATTGTCTGGTATGTGGATGATGCTTTCCCGGAAGAGTGGAAACCTGCTATTCGTAAAGCTGTTTTGCGATGGAATCAAGCTTTTGAAAAAATAGGATTCAAAAATGTTATGCAAGTATATGATTTCCCAAAAGATGATCCCGAATTTGATCCTGACAATTTGAAATATTCTTGTATTCGCTATTCTCCCAATCCGACACCTAATGCGATGGGACCTAGCTGGGTTGATCCTACTACGGGAGAAATTCTGAATGCTTCCGTTATCGTGTATAATGATATAATCAAATTAAATAATTTCTGGCGATTTATCCAGACAGCACAAGTTGATACTCGTATGAGAACGAGCAAAATGCCTGATGACGTAAGGGATGAATCCATTGAGTATGTGATTGCTCACGAAATTGGTCACACGCTGGGATTAATGCATAATATGGCTGCTTCAAATGCCTATCCTGTGGATTCTTTGCGTTCGGTTTCTTTCACGCAAAAATATGGAACGACTCCTTCTATTATGGACTATGCCCGTTATAATTATATTGCGCAACCAGAAGATAAAGGTGTAAAATTAACTCCTCCGAATTTAGGTGTTTATGATGAATATGTGATTAAATGGTTGTATACACCTATTCCCGAGGCTAAAAATATGTGGGAAGAGGCTGAAATTGCCGGACGTTGGATTGATGAAAAGGCCAATGACCCTTGGTATCGTTACGGAAGACAACAAGTGGATGGACGTTATGATCCGACTAGTCTTGAAGAAGACTTGGGAGATGATCCGGTAAAAGCCGGTACCTATGGTGTGAAAAATTTGAAATACATACTTTCCAATATCAATGACTGGATTGATGGGGAGAAAAATATTAATCATCGTTCAGAACTTTACGGGGAAATTGTTAATCAGTATTTCCGTTATCTTAATAATGTTATGTATCAGATAGGGGGAATACGATTGTCTCAGGTGAAAGAGGGTACATCTGATATAAAATCTGTGCAGACTTTATCACGTTCTGTACAAAAGAATTCTCTGGCTTGGGTATTGCGTGAACTTCAAAATTGTTCTTGGATCAATGCTTCAGAATTAACCGAAAATTTTGAATTAGGTATTAATTCTTCTGCCGAAATAGCCCTGGCTGCAGCAAAAATATTATTGAATACAGTACCTCAGCACATTACTTTAGCAAATCATGTGACGAAAGGAAAAGATGTTTACTCTATTCGGGAATATTTCAATGACTTGTATGTAGGGGTTTTCGCTCCAACAATTCAAGGACGTAAGTTGACAGTTGAAGATAAAATTTTGCAACGATCTATTATTGATATGGCGTTAAAAGATTTTGAACGAGGTAAAAAAGGTAGTTCATTCTTTACTGATCGTGAAAGTTATCAAATATTCCCTTCGTTTGAGGAGATAAAAGCTTATGGGTTAGTTCCCGCAATGAATATCCCTCTGGTTTATAAAAAATTGCAAAATATTGAAAATCATTATGGTAAAGGATCGGTTGCTGCGGCGTGTTTGCCTACAGGTTTTGGAGAATCGGCTTCTCTTTTCCAGAGTGAAATTAAGGTGGATTTGATTAGTGAGATTCCTGCTTATCAGACAATTGTGTTAAAGAAAGTTCGTGCTTTAGTGAAAAGCAAGATGGGAATAGCTCATCGCGATGATAAAGCTCATTATGAACTTATATTACTTCGTATAGAGAATAGTTTGGAAAATAAGTAGTGAGAAATACTTCCGACTGAAATTTAGGTTAGAGTTGTAATAGACGAAAATCTTTTATCGAAAATTCCCCTCGTTTGAATGGCAAAATTTGGGTAGAAAACGAGGGGAATTATTATTTTTGTCTGGAAATGATATAGATATGAAAACCAAGATAAATAAGACGAATGCTGTTCGTTTACTGGATAAAGCGAAGATTGACTACGAGTTAATTCCTTACGAGGTGGATGAAAATGATCTGGCCGCGGCTCACGTGGCGGCACAGTTGGGGGAGAATATCGAACAGGTGTTCAAAACGTTAGTACTGCATGGAGATCGGGGTGGTTACTTTGTTTGTGTTATTCCGGGTGATCATGAACTGGATTTAAAAGTGGCGGCTAAAGCGTCCGGGAACAAGAAAGCGGATTTGATCCCGATGAAGGAATTGTTGCCTATTACCGGGTACATTCGGGGAGGTTGCTCGCCTATCGGGATGAAAAAAGAGTTCCCCACGTTTATTCATGAAAGTTGTTTAAAGTTCGAATACATTTATATCAGTGCGGGTGTTCGCGGGTTACAAATACGGCTGAACCCGAAAGATTTAATCACTTATACCCAAGCAACGTTGATAAGCTAAAAGTTAAAGGAGAGCCAACTTTTAGCTTTTAGTTTTTAGTTCTTTTATCGGACTGGAAATGCGATTGTGAATTTACTTCCCTTGCCGATCTCACTTTCTACCCAGATTTTTCCATCATGAGCTTCCACGAAATCTTTAGAAATGGCTAGCCCTAGCCCGCTACCTTGTACTTTAGTTCCCGGAACCCGGAAATAGCGGTCGAATATACTTTGGTGGTATCTGGGATCAATTCCTTTTCCGAAATCCTGCACGAATATTTGTATGGTCTGGTCCACTTCCTTGGCTCCCACGATGATCCGGGAATTCTCTTTCGAATAATGGATGGCATTGGAGAGGAGATTCGTGATCACCCAGGCTATTTTTTCACTATCTACAAATAGTTTGTGAATCTTTTCGGGATATTCCACTTCAATATTACACCCGAAACGTTCGGCAAGTACCCGGGTGGCTGACACGGCATAATTGATCAATTCGATCGGTTTCGTGATCTTCGGGCTTAAAATCAGCTTTCCGGTTTCCACTTGGGTCAACTTGAGCAGTTCCCCCGTGATGTTCAGCAACCGGTCGCTATTTTCTTTTATGCTACTCGCGAGAGATTGTTGCTCGTCGTTCAAGCTGCCGATCCGTTGATCTTCCAGTAATTTCAAGCTCATCATGATGGCTGAAATCGGAGTTTTAAGCTCGTGCGAGATTGTGGAGATAAAAGTCGTTTTGGCCGAATCGAGTTCTTTGAATTCCGTGATATTCTTTAACAAGATCACGTTGCCGACCTGCTTTTCTCCCTCGGTTTCGGTCTCCGTCAATTTAATCGGCACGTAAACGGCTTGGAAAAAACTCTCCTTGTCGTCGGCGTATATCTTTAGCGGCTCGTGCTTTTCGTTTGGATGTACCAGTTCGCGAATAAGGCGGCGTAACAAGTCGTTCTTCAACGATAACTCGTCGGCTGATTGGTGTATCATCTGTTCCCGTTTGAGGTTTAACACGGTCAAAGCCTCGTTGTTTACGAAAAGAATTTGCCGGTCATGATCCAGACCGATAATCGGTTCGTGAATACTGTTGACGATAGCCTCCAAGTATTTTTTGCTGGATAACAGGGTGGCCAGTGAACTTTGCTGGTACTCTTCCAGACGTTCGGCCATGTCGTTGAAAGAAGTTGCCACTTCGTTAAATTCCCGTGTAGAGTCAAAGTGCAGGCGTTTACTGTAATTGCGGTGGGCAATTTCCACTATTCCGCGTGTCAACTCGCTGATCGGGCGGGTAATTTGCGAGGGGAACAACAGGAGTAGGGCGAGGGCAATCCCGACGCTACATATCCCGATAATGGAAATCCATAACGTGGCCTGCCGGGCTGTGTCTTCGGCAATCACGCTATTGCGTTGAATCGAGGCCATGTTCAGGCTCATGATCTGGTTCAGATCCAGTCGGAGTTGCCGGATGTTCTGTTCGCTGGGATTCTCGTCCAGCAATTTAAAATGGCGGGCCAAGCGGTCGGTGGCTTCCGACTCGTTGATTTCCGTGATATTCATTCTCTGTTTTTCGAGGTTCTCCATGAATATATTCAACGCTTCCCGGTCCGTTTCAAGATTATCGAGGGCATAAAGCATACCTTTCGCGTAATCAAGCGAATTGTAGTTATCGGATAGGATATTTTTCGTGTCGTCGGCCAGTTTATCAATGTAACTGATCGCCAGAACTCCGAGTAGCACGATGATCATGAAAAGGAGACCGATTCCCGATGTTAATTTCGTTTTTATTTTCATATCCCTAAACTTAATTCGATTTAATGATATTTTCAAGGATTTTCCCGTGTTTATGAACCGAGGATGATTAAATCTATATTTAATATAGCCAGATTATTCAATAACCTCTTGTATCGAAGGGCAGAACGCACGTACGAGAACAACTGGATGTTGGGTTTTCCCACGCAAACCGTGCTAATCTGCCTTTCCCGGCAAATATTGATGATGGTTCCGATGATGTCGTCCGATTGAATTTGAAGTACCTCTCCGCCCAGTTCTGATGCCAGCTTGAAATGATTGATCAGGTAACGTTGCTTGGCCAGTGTGATGCGGTCAGCGCTTTCGTGGCGGGTTTGCACGTGGAGGACCACGAATTTACTATTGTAATGGGTGGCCAGACGTGCTACTTTCCGGATGAGTTTGCGGGGTGTCTTTTCCTGGCTACTGATACAGGCTAAGAAACGTTCATGGCGCAGGCCGATATTTTCCACCACCTCGTTTTCCACCTTTTTCTCCACCCGTAGGGCGACCTCTTTCAAGGCTAGTTCCCGGAGTTGAAGGATGTTTTCCGCTTTGAAGAAGTTACGCAGGGCCAGTTCAATTTTATCCGGTTTGTAAATCTTTCCGGCTTTTAACCGGGAGATCAATTCTTCAGCGGTTAAGTCGATGTTCACCACCTCGTCGGCCTGTCCTAACACGCTATCGGGGACTCGTTCTTTTACCTCGATCCCGGAAATGTCTTGTACCTCCCCGTTCAGGCTTTCGATGTGCTGGATATTCACGGCCGTGATAACATTAATCCCCGCGTCCAGCAAGTCAAGCACGTCCTGCCAGCGTTTCTCGTTCACGCAACCCTCGATATTCGTGTGGGCCAGTTCATCGACAATCACCACTTCCGGGTGTATTTGTAAAATGGCCTGTAAATCCATCTCTTCGACTTCCTTGCCCTTGTAAAATAGTTTTTTACGGGGAATGACGGGAAGTCCTTCCAGTTTGACAGCCGTGTCGACACGACCGTGCGTTTCCACGTAACCTACTTGTACGTCAACTCCCGCGGTAAGTAAATCATGTGCTTCCCGTAACATCCGGTAAGTTTTTCCGACCCCGGCAATCATGCCGATATATATCTTTAAATGACCTCTCTTAGCCTTTCTGATAAGACTGAGGAAGTGTTCAACATTCTGTTCCTTGTCCATAACGACCAACAAGATAGCAAAAAATATGCGAGATGAATATTGTTTGATATATTTGTTTGTTAATCTGTGCTTTGTCGTGACTTTTATCGATTCGGTAAACGATAAAACCTTTTCATTTTGGTAGGGTATTTTTCCAAAATGGTAACCGTGTCGGTTTTATATTAATAATCATTCTAAATAATTTGGTCTGCTTTTTGCATTATCGGGACTATAAACTGGTATTGCAATGAAAAGAGTAATTTTATATGGAATAGTACTGTTTCTATGCGGGTGTGATTTAATAGAGTATCATCCGTACGATGTTCGTTTACATGGAGAGACGGGTGTAAACGCGAAGAATATAGCTCGTATAGAAGAAATCTGTGAGGGGAAAGACACCTTGCGGTTCGTGTTAATGGGTGATAGTCAGCGTTGGTATGATGAAACGGAAGATTTCGTGAATGCCCTCAATAAGCGGGATGACGTGGACTTCGTGATTCATGGCGGGGACATATCCGATTTCGGCTTGACGAAGGAATTCATGTGGGTACGGGATATTATGGGAAAGCTGAAGGTGCCTTACGTGGCCTTGCTCGGGAATCACGATATTCTCGGGAACGGGATGGATGTTTTCTTGAAGGTATACGGGGATGAGAATTTCTCCTTCCGGGCGGGGAATACTAAATTTGTTTGCATGAACACGAATGCCTTGGAATTCGACTACTCGCATCCGGTGCCGGACTTCACCTTCATGTACAATGAATTGCAGGACACGGTGGGATGTTCCCGGACGGTTCCGGTGATGCACGTGCAACCTTTCAACGTGGAGTTCAATAATAACGTGGCCCATGGTTTTCATCTCTTGTTGCAGGAGTTTCCGGGAGTGGAATTCTGTTTGCACGCTCACAGTCACTCGCTACTTCATAAAGAGTTGTTTGATGACGGGATTCCGTATATCGGTTGTGCCGCGATGAAAGATAAGAATTATTTGTTATTCACCTTAACGCCGGGAGGATACGAGTATGAAGTGGTCTATTATTAGGGTCGGGATTATAACCATGTTCATGGGTATGACAACAATCGTGTTCGGAATGACGGATGATGACCGGGAACAACGACGGGCAGAACGACATCAGCGTAAATTGGAACAATATAAATCCGGGTGGAACCGTCTGATCCCGAAGTACCAGAACGTGCAATATGCCGGTTCCATGGGATTGCTTTCCCTTGGCGTTGGCTGGGATTACGGGCGAAAAAAACAGTGGGAAACGGAGATCATGTTCGGCTTGGTTCCTCGTTTTTCCTCCAACAAGGCAAAAGTAACTTTCACGTTGAAACAAAATTACGCGCCGTGGGAGGTTCGTCTCGGCGGCAAGTGGTGGTTGGAACCACTGGTGACGGGGTTGTACATGAACACGGTGTTATCCGATGATTTCTGGGTGAAGGAACCGGAAAGATACCCGAATAACTATTATAAGTTTTCCACCCGTGTACGCTTTCATATCTTTACCGGACAGCGAATTGCTTTCGATCTTGGGCCTCATTCTCCCTTTCGTCGAATCACTGCATTTTACGAGTTGAGTACCTGTGATCTTTACGTCATCAGTAGTGCCACGAATAAATACGTGAGAACGTGGGACATCCTGAGTCTTTCGTTTGGCGTGAAATTGCATATCTTGTAATTATTTCTCGTATATTTGTTGAATAATGTAAACGAGAAATAGCATGAAAAGAGTATTTGTATCCGTATTTTTTGTCCTCGTGGCGATGATCATGAACGCGCAGGATATTGCCGGACATTGGGGTGGAACCTTGAATATTCAGGGGGTGAAATTAAGGCTTGTTTTTCATGTTTCCCGTTCCGGGGATTCATGGACGACGACGATGGATAGCCCTGATCAGGGGGCAAAAGGGATTCCCACGGGGAAAACGGAGTACGCGGATAGCGTGTTGACCATTACGGCACCGGCCCTTGGGATGAAATTCTCCGGGAAATGGCAGGGGACCGATAGGATACAAGGAACTTTCGTGCAGGGCGGGTT
Source organism: Butyricimonas sp. (assembly GCA_019423345.1). Classification (GTDB taxonomy): domain Bacteria; phylum Bacteroidota; class Bacteroidia; order Bacteroidales; family Marinifilaceae; genus Butyricimonas. Next base: position 250,859 of record JAHZBN010000002.1, read on the forward strand.
GACATTGCCGTTGGAATTAGCGCGAGTGGATGGAGAGGTGGCTCTTTCACGTCCACAAGAACCTAAACCTCCCTATCCATACCGGGTGGAGGAAGTAACCTTTGAAAACACGAAAGCGGGTGTGACCTTGGCGGGTACGTTGACTTTGCCGGAAAAGGGCGAGCATTACCCGGTTGTCGTGTTGATTTCCGGTAGCGGGCCACAAAACCGGGATGAGGAACTGATGGCACACAAGCCTTTTCTCGTGCTTGCCGACTATCTCACCCGGCAGGGGATCGGGGTGTTGCGTTTTGATGATCGGGGAGTGGGGCAGTCTACCGGGAATTTCGGGACCGCAACCACGCTTGATTTTGCCGGTGACGTGGAGGCGGCTGTGAACTTTTTGAAGAATGATCGAAAGATACGGAATATAGGACTTATCGGGCATAGCGAGGGCGGGATGATAGCTCCCCTCGTGGCCAGTCGTTCCGGGGATGTGGCTTTTATCGTTCTCTTGGCAGGACCCGGGTTGCGGGGTGACCGTATTCTACTGGAACAACAGAAAGAAATGGGAAAAATAACCGGGGCAACGGGGGAGGATTTGGAATACTTGTCGGTCGTGAACAGGAAATGTTTTGATCTCGTGCTAGAGAGTTCATCCAGCGAAGAGGCAGAAGTCCCCTTGAAAAAATACATGGATAGTTTGAACCAAGCCGGGAAATTACCGGTAAACATGAGAGATGAACGGGGTGCCGAACTTTGGCGTAAACAAGTGTTGTCCCCGTGGATGTATTTTTTCGTGAAATATGACCCTGTTCCCGTTTTGAGGAGTGTGAAATGTCCGGTACTGGCCTTGAACGGGAGTAATGACCTGCAAGTTCTGCCTGAAAACTTGGGGATCATCAAGAAAGGTTTGGAGGCTGGGAAAAACCGGAGCGTGACCGTGAAGGAATTACCTGGGTTAAATCATCTTTTCCAGACTTGCGAATCGGGTTCACCCGCTTTATACGGCACGATAGAGGAAACTTTCTCGCCCGTGGCTTTGCAAGAGATCGGGGATTGGATCAAGGGGAAGGGGTTTTAAATTTATGATTTTAAATTTTAGATTTTAGATTTATGATTCCAGCCGCACGAGGCCTTGCTGATTTTAGATTTTAGATTTTAAATTTTAAATTCCAGCCGCATAGAGCCAACGCTTTTTGATTTTCTACTTTTAGCTTTTAGTTTTTATCTTTTAAGAGGGGGTTCATTCTAAATTCTACATTAAAAAAATACACCATGCGATACCTGCGACCATTTTGCCATATGAGATTCCGCTTCCCGACACTCCGACGTTTGCTCTGCATCGGGTTCGGGTTGTTGCTGCTGTTCGCGACCCCGACCGTGGAGGCACAACGGAAAAAAGTGGGCGTCGTGTTAAGCGGGGGGGGAGCGAAGGGTGTGGCGCACATCGGCGTGTTGCAAGTACTGGAAAAAGCGGGAATCCCCGTGGATGTCATCGTGGGTACCAGCATGGGGTCTATCGTGGGAGGCCTGTATGCCATCGGTTACTCGGCCGATCAACTGGATAGCCTCGTGCGTGTGCAGGATTGGATGTTCCTTCTAAGTGATAAAGTGAATCGTTATGACCTGCCTTTCGGGGAGAAGGAACAGGATGGCAAGTACCTGCTTTCCCTCCCTTTTGACCGGGGGAAGAAACGTCCGTCGGGTTTTATCAGCGGGCAGAACGTGTATAATCTCTTTTCCGATCTCACGATCGGTTATCATGATTCCCTTGATTTCCTGCAATTGCCGATCCCGTTCGCCTGCGTGGCGGCAGATATGTTCCACCGGGAAGAGATCGTGATGAAAGGAGGGAATCTCGTGCAGGCGATGCGGGCGAGCATGGCCATTCCGGGCGTGTTTACCCCGGTGAGGACGGGTGACCGGGTACTGGTTGACGGGGGTATATTGAATAATTTCCCGACAGACGTGGCCCGCGAGTTGGGTGCGGAGATCGTGATCGGGGTTGACGTGCAGGCCGATTTGATGAAGGAGGATAAGCTGGAGTCTGTTTCCGGCGTGATCCCGCAAATCATCAATCTTCTCTGTATGAACAAGCACGAGGCGAACGTGAAACTTGCCGATCTGGTGATTCGTCCCGATATGAAAGGATACACGGCCGCCAGTTTCAGCGCCCGCTCGATCGATTCGCTACTGGCCCGGGGAAAGGTGGCGGCACTGCAACAATGGTCCGAGATCACGCGGGTAAAAGAATTGATCGGGGAGTCCGGGAATGTGGACAACGGGATCCCGAAAGCCCGTCAACCGGGGAAAATTCCTATCCGGAACATCATTATCCGGGGACTGTCCTCGCGGGAGGAAGGATGGGTGCGCCGGAAGATGCGGATAGAGGCGAATAGCGAGATCATGCTCGATGACATCCATCGTGAAATCGCGACCCTGTACGGCACGAAAGCATTCGTGGCGGTGAATTACCGGTTGCTAGGGACAGCTCCCCACGATTTGGAGTTAAGCCTGAAATCCAATCCCATGAGTACGCTGAATATCGGTTTCCGGTTCGATTCGGAAGAGATGGCAGCCATCTTGTTAAACACGACTTTGAACAACAGGAGCCTGCGCGGATCACAACTGTCATTAACCGGACGCTTGAGCAAGAATCCTTACGTGAAGCTGGAATATTCACTGGAAAATACCTTCTTGCGAGGGTTCAACCTCGCCTACATGTTCCGCTACAATGACGTGGATTATTACCGGAAGGGGAAAAAGACGAATAACGTGACTTATCGTTACCATATGGGTGAACTGGGATTATCCAGCTTGTACCTGCGTAACTTTAAATTCAAAGTTGGGGTACGTTACGAGTATTTTGATTACAATTCCTTGCTTTTTTCCAACGAGGACGAGGTGATGAGTGTTCGTCCCGAGGGCTTTTTCAGTTATTACGGGGTGGCGGAACTGGACACGTACGATCGTCGGTTTTATCCCTCCCGGGGAGTCTCCTTGGAGGCCGCTTACTCGTTATACACGGATAACTTGGCGACGTATGACGGGGGATCGCCGTTTTCCGCCCTGTCGGTTCGTTTCTGCCCGGTTGTATCCCTTTCCGACCGCTTGAAAGTGATCCCTTCCGCGTTCGGGCGGGTGTTGATCGGGCATGATCCTGCCTATTCTTATTTTAATAATCTTGGGGGAACGGAGTTTGGACGTTACAACACGCAACAGATGCCTTTCGTGGGCATTAATCACGTGGAGGTGTTCGAGAATGCCGTTATCGTGGGGAAATTGGAATTTCGCCAGCGCATGGGACGAAAGCACTATCTTTCTGTTATCGGGAACTATGCCCTGCAAGACGATAACTTCTTTGATCTCTTCGGTCGTAAAGGGATATGGGGCGGGGGAATCGGTTATTCCCGGGATTCTATGCTGGGACCGGTTGATCTGGTCTTTAGTTTTTCTGACTGGTCGGAAAAGTTGGGCTGTTACTTTAACTTGGGATTTTATTTTTAAGGTAGAATTTAGAATGCCCTACTCTTGGAATTTAAAATCTAAAATTAGTAAGGCCCCGTGTGGTTGGAATCATAAATCATAAATCTAAAATCCTTTCCCCTTGCACCACTCCCCGATATTTCTTTCCTTCGGGTCGAAGTTAACGCCGATTTTGACGAGTTTCCGGTCATCGGCGGTGTAAGGGATGAGGTAGCCCCGGTTGTCAATCTGGGCGAGGGCCTCGTCGGCGGAGCCGTCAAGTTTGAACTCGAAGACGTAGATGTAGTCGTCGGTTTTCACCACGGCATCGGCTCGTCCCTTGGCACTTCGTACTTCTGCCTCGGAGAATTGTCCCATGAGTTTGAAGACGAGATAGAAAACGGTCTGGTAGTGGCGTTCCGTGCGGTCGTTCAACTCGTAGGGAATCCCGGCGAAGAAGGCCCGCAGGCGGGTAAGGAAAGCGTCGGGATCACCTTCTCGTAGTTCCCGGATGAACTTGCCGATATAGAAACTCGTCTCGGTTTCGGCCACGGGGGTGTAGAAGGGGGTGACGAAGTTGAGGAACCCGTATTTCACCTCGTCGTTGGGGAAACCTAACGTGTATATCTGGAATTCCTCGTCATAAGCCTTGATAGTGAGGTAGCCGCTCTGGTAGATCATGGGGACTGGGTTGTTGATATTGGCCCGGTCGTCGGAGAGTGACGCGGCGGAGACCTCTATGCCGTCGAGTTCTCGCAGGTCAAAGTCGGTTTTTTTCAGCATCTCGGCGAGGAAGGTGGGAGTACCCGTGGCGAACCAGTAGTTGTCGAACAATCGTTTGGCCATGACGCTTAACACGCTGAAAGGGTTGAACATACGGGCAACGTTGCCCGGGCTGAAACGGTACCCGTCGTAGCGGCGAGTGAGTTGCTCAAGTAGTTCCTCGCGGGAAAGGCCATGATATTCCATCAATCGCTCGCTTTCCGGCTCGAAGTTCTCTTCGATCTCTTCCCGGGTGATGCCGCAAAGCGTGGCGTAGTCAATATCGAGACTGATGTCGTTAAGCTGGTTGAGGTTACTGAATATTCCCATTTGGGCGAACTTGGTAACGCCGGTGATGAAGACGAATCGCAGCCACTGGTCGGCACTTTTCAGCACGGAGTAGAAGGCGGTTAGCGTGTCGCGGAAGGAACGTTGCAGGTCCTCGTTTTGGAAACTGTTGAGCAGCGGCTTGTCATACTCGTCGATGAGGACGACGACACCTCGCCCGGTTTTCTCGTACGCTCTCTGGATGACTTCCATGAATCGCCCGGAGTGGGTGATGCCCTTGCCTCCCGTTCCGTACGTTTCTTCCCATCCCCGGAGCTGGAATTCGAGCATGTCGTGCAACCGTTCGGGCGAGTCATATTTCTCGGCGTTTAGGTCGAGATGCAACACGGCATGGGTGTTCCATTCCGTTTCGAGCCGTTCGATGGCGAGGCCCTTGAAGAGGGCGCGCTTGCCGAGGAAGTAGGCTTCCATCGTCGAGAGCAGCAGGCTCTTGCCGAAGCGGCGGGGACGGCTCAGGAAGTAAGGGTTCGAGGTGCTAACCAGCTTGTAAACCAGTTCCGTTTTGTCGACGTACACGTAGTTTTCGCGACGAAGTTTCTCGAAACTCTGTATGCCGATGGGCATCTTGCGGGGGAAGGACGATGGTTTGTTCATGACCGTTGTGTTTGCTTTCATTTACGCGAAGTTACGAAAAATTTGCCGGAGTTTGAAGATAACGCGGAATTTAGATAAAAGCAGGAAATCAAGAAACGTTGATCGGGTGGGTGGAAATCTAAAATCTGCAATCTAAAATTAACGGCAGCGTGAGCTGCCGTTAAACGCCATGTGGATCTCACGCTCCCAACGTGGTGTGAACGGAGTTGGAGGTGATTTTCCCGTCGGCGGTCATGGCGAGACTGTAGACGTGGATGTTCTCCGGCTTGACGAAAGAAGGGACGGAGATGGAGGTCACGCCGTTTTCGCCCCGGTCGCGTAGTTGCTTGACAAGGGCGAAATGATCGTCGGGGCTGTAGAGGACACCGTAGAGGCGATCGTTCGTCCAGCAGTAGGCACCCTCGTAAACGTTGGCTTCCTGCGTGAAGACAACGCTGTACGTCTCGCCCGCCTCGGTGGTCTTGCTGACGGTAACGGAAGGAACGAGCAACGGGCCGGCGGCGAAAAGGACTTTCGTCCAGTCGATCTCGCTGGTGTACTCCTCGTTGGCCTTTTTCTTCGGGTCGACGGGAGTGTCCGGATTAATCTTCGTGGTGGTTAGCACGCCCTCGCGTTTCTTGTTGACGCTCGTGAAACGATTGGCCCATTTGGTGCCGTTCGTGTCACGGGGAAAGGTCACGCGGAGCACCGGGTTCAGGTAGCGCACCTCGGCGTTGAGGGCCGAGAAGCCCGACGCGTTGATTTTCTGCTCCGCGTTCAGGGGCGCTTGCTTGCTGTTTTGGGCGCGACAGCCCACCACGCCGTTGCCCAGGTTGGAGAATACCTCGTTAGCGACTTTCCCGCTCTTCTGGTAAAAGTTGGTTGATTTTATTCGTGCCATACTTTCGGGTATTAGATGAGTATTTCAAAACGCCTTTCCTCACGCTTCGAGGAAAGAACATGGTAAAGGTATGACCCTTTTTTGACTTGAACAAGAAAAAATAAAATTATTTTTAATAAAAATTAACATATTTTGTGTGTCTCCGGTCTCTTTACCGTTTGGTAACGGGAGATGTACGTGCAAAATGCTAGCTATCTTCGTGATAAGTTAACTACACGTTTTGTTAGTTACCGGTAAGTTACCGGAAAGTCACCGGAAAGTTACCGGGGTAACCCGGTAACTTAACGTTCACGATTTGGTAATTTCCCTAAAAAAATGTAAACTTGACGTTAAGGTGTGTTTAAGCATTATTGGAGGTTTATCGAATCATTTAAGAGGAGGCATCATGAGCAAGAAAAAGAAGAAAAAAAACGTGCCACAGGTCACGCGACCGGCGACCACTCGTTCCGGTGGCATCACCACGTATTACAGGAAAGGCAAGAAATGTCAGTGTGCCAGCGAGCGCCCCGCCGGGTCGACGGAGGAGCGTGATCGTCGCCACGCCAAGCGATCGGAGAGGCAACGGCTGTTGACGAGAGTCTTCACGCTCGTTGATAGGCTCATGAAAATCCTCTTGCGAAAACTTGCGAACGCCAATTCGTGGGTTCCTTTCGCCAAGGATACCCCCATGACCGCCCCTAACCTGTGTCACAAGGTGAACGCCACGGCCTGTGACGAGCATGGTGTGGCTAACTTCCGGGCTTTCATGTTCAGCGTCGGGTGGCTCGCCGTGCCGCTTTACACCCGCGTCCGTCGCGACGCTTGGACTTTCACGCTCGAATGGCGCCACCACGGCATACTCGACGAGACAAGGGACAACGACACGCTCGTCGTGGGGTACTTTTACGACTGCCTGCCTGACGCGCCACGCGTGCTTCACCTTCCCGCAGTGACCCGTGCCGCCGGGACGGCTACTTTCACGTTGCCCGATCCGGAGGGGCCCGGTAGGGAACCTCTCTCCCCGGACACGGTGGTGCATATTTATCCTTATCTCGCCGACCCGGACACGGACGAGTACACCCGTTCCGTCTACCTGCGCGTTCCTCCCGGTGCTGACGACACGCTTGGATGATTGGGGGTTTTAGATTTTAAATTTTAGATTTTAGATTTTAAATTCCGGCCGCACGGGGCGGCCGCTTCCAACTACCCCCTCTAACTCCCCCTTGCACAGGGGGAGAACACGCTGCATTGTTACATTGAAGCAGTTTCTCGCGTTAGTCTCTCCGCCCGTGTAAGGGGGAGTCGGAGGGGGTAGTTTTTTCCATTCTAAATTCTACATTCCAAAACTAAACATCCCGATGCTCTCGTACACGACGCTAAGGATTCCCGCGAGCAGGATTCCGGTGCTGCACGCGACGAGGCTTATACGTGAATAATTGTCAGAGTTGAATCTGGCGATGGGTTGCTCGTTCTTGTTGATAAACATGGCCTTTACCACTCTCAGGTAGTAGTAGAGAGAGATGATGGTGTTCAACAGGGCGATGAAAACCAGCACGTAATATCCTTGTTGTGCCGCGGCGGCAAATATGAAGAACTTGCTGAAGAACCCGGCAAATGGCGGGATTCCTGCCAACGAGAACAAGGCGATCATCATCACGAAGCTCAAGCGGGGATTCGTGGTGTACAACCCGTTGTAATCATCAATCGTGATCTTGCCGGAGCGATGTTCCACGACAGCGATAACCCCGAAGGCGGCCAAGTTCGACAGCATGTACACCAGCACGTAGTACACCAGCCCGGTCATACCCATGGCTGTCCCGCTGATCACCCCCAGCATGATGTACCCGGCTTGAGAGATGGAGGAATAGGCGAAGAATCGTTTCAGGTTCTGTTGCCGTATGGCGAAGATGTTGGCCAGCGTGATAGAGGCTATGATTACCCAGTAGAGGATGGCCTGCCATTCGTTCACGAGCGGGGCAAAGACTTTATATAGAATGACCATCAGCACGAATGCCGCGGAACCTTTCGAGATTACCGACAAGTAAGCGGTAACGCTGGTCGGGGCGCCCTCGTACACGTCCGGGGTCCATTGGTGGAAAGGAACGAGTGATAACTTGAATCCCAATCCCACGAAAAAGAACACGAAAGCCATCATCTGGAGCGGGCTGCTGTTTAGCCCGGCGGGGATGTCCTCGAAATACAGCGTTCCCGTTGTCCCGTAAATTAACGAGATCCCGTACAACGATAAGCCGGACGCGAACACGGCGGTAAGGATGTATTTGGCTCCCGCCTCGGCCGATTGTTGTTTGTACTTGTCAAAAGCGGCAAGTGTTGCCATCGGTATGGATGCCGTTTCCAGCCCGATAAAGAACATCAGGAAGTTCCCGGCCGAAATCATGAAGTACATACCTAGCAGCGTGGCCAGCGTGATCATGTAAAATTCTCCCCGGCGGATAATAGTGCGTTCGCTAGAAAGCCAGTTGTTGGCTTGCATGAACACGAGCAGTGTCCCGATGCTCAGGATGGATTTCATGACTCCACCCATTGCCGTGCTGTGATACATCCCCCCGAAAGCTGTCACGTCCGGGCTGGGCCAGATATTCAGCAGGATATGAATACCCACGAGAATACAAGCTATCGGTTGAAAGTACTTCAAGCTTTTCGGGGTGCCGAATATGTCGTAAATTAAGAGTATAACGATCACTGCTACCAGTGATATTTCCTCCTTCATTAATAAGAAATTAGCGTAAACCATGTTTTGATTTTAGATTTATGATTTATGATTTTAGATTCCGGCAGCACGGAGCTGACGCTTTTTGATTTTCAACTTTTATCTTTTAGTTTTTATCTTTTAAATTCTACATTCTCTCAATCGAAGCCCGGATCATGTCGGAAAGCCATAGA
>JAHZBN010000002.1:259872-302135 GCA_019423345.1 Butyricimonas sp.
TTTTAAATTCTACATTCTCTCAATCGAAGCCCGGATCATGTCGGAAAGCCATAGAGGTGCCAGACCGATTCCGGCGATGGCAGCAATCAGTATGATCGTCGAGAAACGTTCATACCAGTTGGCATCGGTGAGGGCATAGTGATGCTCGTTGACCACGCTCCCGTAGAGTAGTTTCCCGACCACCCGCAGGATGTACACGGCCGTGATCACGATGGACGTGCAGGCGATGATCGTGAATACCCGGTGGAAGGTGTCCGTCTCTTGGAACGCTCCCACGAACACGGTCATTTCTGCCACGAACCCGCTTAATCCCGGAAGACCGAGGGAGGCGAGGCCGGCGATCACGTAGCACACGCCGAGGTAAGGCATGATCTTCATCAAACCGCCCATTTCCCGGATGTCACGGGTATGCGTGCGGCCGTAGATCATACCGATCAGGGCGAAGAATAGGGCGGTCATCAGACCGTGGGAGAGCATCTGCATCACGGCTCCCGTCATGGCCGTCTGGTTTAACATCAGGATGGCGAACAATACCAGCCCGCAGTGGCTCACGGACGAGTAGGCGTTGATGTATTTCAAGTCCGTTTGCACGATGGCCGAGTAAGCCCCGTAAACGACGCTGATGCCCGTGAGGATGATGAATATCCATGAAAGTTCTTTAGCGGCCTCCGGCATCAGGTGGATGGCTACCCGGAAACACCCGTAACCACCCAGTTTCATCAATACCCCGGCATGGAGCATGGAGACTGCCGTGGGGGCAGAGGCGTGACCGTCGGGTGACCATGTATGAAACGGGAATAACGCGCCGAGGACCCCGAACCCGGTGAATACCAACGGGAAGAACCAGCGTTGCAGGCTTTTGGGCATGGCGTGAGCTTGTGCGATTTCCTGCAAGTTCATCGTGAACGCTCCCGTCGTCGAGGAGTGAAAGTAGATACCAAGAATCCCCACGAGTAGTAGGGCAGAGCCGCCCATCAGCATCAACGTTAGTTTCATGGCAGCGTATTCCTTTTTCCCGCTACCCCAGACGCCGATCAGCAGGTACATGGGGATTAGGGCCACCTCGTAAAACATGAACATGGTGAAGAGGTCCACGGAAATAAAGAACCCGAATACCCCGATGGCCAACAGGTTAAACCACAGGAAATACTCTTTTTGCAAGAAGTCCATTTTCCATGACGCGAATGTTCCCGTGAAGACGATAATGGCGGAAAGTAGTAACATGGCTACCGAGATCCCGTCAACTCCCACGGAATAGTGTATGTTCAAGGGCGCGTACCAAACCGTGCTGGCGGTAAATAGCATTTCTGCCGTGTTACCGGCTCCCCGTTCTCCTAAATATGCAAATACCAACCCGACGGCTAAGGCCAGCAACAGGGAAGCTCCCGTGGCTACCGCTACACGAATTTGTTGCAGGTTCTTTGAAAGAAATAACCCGCCCATCGTGAGTATTGGTATCAGAACGAATAGTGATAAAAAGTTCATATCTATTTATTGATTTTAGATTTACTAATTTTAAATTTTAGATTCCAGCCGCACAGGTCAACGCTTTTTGATTTCCAACTTTTATCTTTTAGTTTTTATCTTTTATCTTACTTCTACATTATCAGTAAAACTGCAACCAGTATTAATAGCGAGCCGAACAGGATCACGTAAGCGTATTGCTGTACTTGTCCGGATTGTAATCCTCGGATAGAGTAAGACAATCGTTGCGTGACGTTTGCCAGACCGTTCAGCGATCCGTCGATCACGTGGCGGTCAAACCAAGCGATGGGGCGGGATACACAGTTGAAGATGATACGTTTCGTGATGAAGAGGTACAACTCGTCCATGTAGAACCGTCGGTAAGCGGCGCGATGCAACCCGCTGAACGTGGTGGCCAAATGATCCGGTATAGGATTGGAGCCTTTGTAGAACCACGTGGCAAGAGCGATGGAAATCACGGCGACAACGATGCTGGTGCCGGCTACCGTCCAGTCCAGGTGGATGATGTATTCCATCCCGTTGCTGCTGATAAACTTCCCGAAAGGGATGAACCCGGCGAAGAGTGTTACCACGGCAAGGAACACGAGGGGTAGGGTCATGCTCTTCGGGGCCTCGTGCGGGGCATGTTCGTGCGCGCTTTCTTTACCCCAGAAGATGTTGTAATAGAGGCGGAACATGTAGAATGCCGTCAGGGCCGCGATGAAGCTCATCACGACACCAAGTACCGGGCTGAACATGAACGTGGCAGTCAAGATTTCGTCCTTGCTGAAGAACCCGGAGAACGGGGGAATACCTGAGATGGCGAGGCAAGCCACGAGGAACGTGACGTGCGTCACGGGCAAGTATTTACGAAGACCACCCATGTGGCTCATCTCGTTGCTGTGAACGGCATGGATAATGGCTCCCGCACCGAGGAATAACAAGGCTTTAAACATGGCGTGCGTGAACAGGTGGAACATGGATGCCATGTAGCCCAAGCCTTCGTGTCCTTCCATCCCGGAAACACCGAGTGCTACCATCATGAAACCGATTTGCGAGATCGTGGAGAAGGCCAGCACTCGCTTGATGTCCGTCTGCACGCAGGCAACTACTGCCGCGTAGAGGGACGTGACCGCTCCCACGACCGCGATCAGTACGAGTACCTCCGGTGCCTCGAAGTAGTACACGGGGAACAAGCGAGCCACGAGATAAACCCCGGCAACGACCATCGTGGCCGCGTGGATCAGTGCCGACACGGGGGTAGGACCTTCCATCGCGTCCGGTAACCAGATGTGTAACGGGAACATGGCCGACTTTCCGGCACCTCCCATGAAAATCAGGGCCATTGCCCAGCTCATCACGGAACATCCCATAAAGGTCGTCCCGGCAGCCCCGGCAAAGAGTGAAGAGTCGCCTGAGGTTAACAGGTCGAAAGAGAAGGTTTTCGTGTAGAACGAAAGCAACAGGATGCCGATCAAGAAACCGAGGTCGGCGAACCGGGTGACGATAAACGCTTTCTTGGACGCGGCGATGGCCTCCGGTTTCGTGTAGTAGAAACCGATCAACAGGTAGGAGGAAACACCCACCAGCTCCCAGAATATGTACATCTGGAAGATGTTCGTGGCTACCACGAGACCCAGCATCGAGAAGCTGAAAAGGGAAAGGAAGGCGTAATAACGCTGGAAACCTTTTTCCCCGTGCATGTATCCCAAGCTGTAAACGTGTACCATCAACGATACGGTCGTGATTACCACCAACATCATGACGGAAATCGGGTCTAGCAAGATACCCAGATCAATATGCAGGTATTGCGTGAAACGCAGCCATTCGAAGTTGAACGGGATGACCGGGAGGCGCACGCCTTCTACCCGGGGCATCGAGAAATATTGCCATGCCGTCATGTAAGCCAGCAAGGCACATATCGCCAAAGACAACGTTCCTATGCACCCGGCCGTGGTGGGTTTCAATTTCGTCCCCAACAAGCCTAAAGCTAGAAATGTTAGCAATGGTAGTATCAATATTAAAACTGTATATTCCATGTTTCGATTTCTTGATTTTAAATTTTAGATTTTAGATTCCGGCCGCACGGGGCCGACGCTTTTTGATTTCATTCTAAATTCTACATTTCCCATTTCTCATCGCTTTCTTTCAGCTCGTTCAAGTTTTTCACCTGTATATTGCGGATGTTCCGGTATATATTGATGATGATGGCTATGGCGACAGCTGTTTCGCAAGCGGAAACCCCGATGGCGAACAGGGTGAAGAAAAAGCCTTCCAGTTGTTCGGGGAAGAGATAACGGTTGAACACGGCAAAGTTGATATCCACTGAGTTCAGGATCAACTCGATAGAGATCAACACGGCAAGCAGGTTTCTCCGGGTAATGAAACCGTAGATTCCCGCGAAAAGCATGATCGTGCTGATCACCAAGTAATATTCCATGTGTAGTTCCATATACTGATTTTAAATTTTAGATTTTAGATTTTAGATTCCAGCCGCACAAGCCAACACTGTTTTTTCATTCTAAATTCTAAACTCTACATTCTACATTTATATTATCTTTTTCTCGCTATCAAGATTCCACCGATGATGCAGGTCAATAGCAGGACACTGATTACCTCGAAGGGGAGCAGGTACTGGTATTTCTCCGTGCCCATCAAGGCGGTTCCGATGACTTTCTGGTTGATCTCCCCGCCAACGAAACGAGAGGGACCGAACGAGTGCATTAACGTGATGTAAACACATATTGCCGCCCCGGCGAGAGCCGTGATTAGCCCGGCAAACATCTTGCTGTTCTTCAACCTGCTCACCTTGCTTTTGTCGGCCGTGGTGAGCAATATCGAGAACACGTACAGGATAATGATACCCCCGGCGTAGATCGTTAATTGTACCGCTCCCAGGAATGAATACTCCAACTGGAAATATATTCCGGCAGTGGCAAAAAGCACGAATAGCAGGTAGGTCGCCGATCTCAAGATTCGGTTGGTCGTCACGGTCAGGATCGAGCAGACAACGATGACCGTTGCCAGGATGAAAAAGACCGTTTCTTGTAATTCTGCTGTACTCATATCTTTATTTTAGATTTTAAATTTTAGATTTCGGCCGCACGATTTCCGCCTTTTTCATTTTCAATTGATTCGTCGTGCAGGTATTTCACCAGTTTACCGCGCGTGTAGACGGCGTGTTCGAACGTGGGTCTGAATTCGATGGCTTGTTGAGGGCACATTTTCACGCAGAGCTGGCAGAACATACAGCTACCCAAATCATACCGGTATTTTATCAACACCTTTTTCTTCTTGCCGGTTTCATCTGTGACAAATTCGGACGTGATTTTGATGGTCCCGTTCGGGCAGTTCATCTCGCAGATGCCGCAAGCGATACATTTGTGGTGATTGTTCTCGTCGTGAGGCATCACGAGTTCACCCCGGAAACGGTCAAACATTTTCAACGTGGCCCGGTTTTCCGGGTATTGCTCCGTCGTTTTCTTGGTGAAAAATTCCCGTAGCGTGACTTTCATCCCGGTCAGCAGCGAGAAAAGTCCCTTGAAAAACGAGGTAATATATCTTATAATACTCTTCATAGTTTCGTCTTTAAAAATGTAGTTTAAATACGACAATGATCACCATCAGGAAAAGGTTGATCAGGTTAATCGGTAGCAGGTAGCGCCATTCCAAGCGGAGTAACTGGTCGATACGCAACCGCGGGAAGGTCCATTTAAACCACATGATGATGAATATAACCACGGCTGTTTTCCCGAAGAACCAGAAGATGGAAGGAATATAATCCATGATTTGGTTGAAGCTTTCCCAGCCGGGAACGTGTAATGGCATCCAACCGCCTAAGAACAGGGTGCTGGCCACGGATGCTACCACGAACATGTTCAAGTATTCGGCGAGGTAGAAGAACCCGAAGTGCATACCGGAATACTCCGTGTGGTACCCCGCGGTCAACTCCGAGTCGGCCTCCGGCAAGTCGAAGGGCCCGCGGTTGGTCTCGGCGGTTCCGGCGATGATGTAAACGATAAACGCGATGCAGGCCGGGATATGTCCTTTGAATAGCAACCACCCGTCTGCCTGTCCTTCCACGATCGTGGAGAGCTGCATGCTTCCGGTGAATACTACCACGGTAAGGATGGATAACCCGATGGATAGCTCGTAACTGATCATCTGTGCGCCACTTCGCATGGCTCCGATCAACGAGTATTTGTTGTTACTGGCCCACCCGGCAAGCAGGATTCCCACGATACCGATGGACGACACGGCGATCAGGAAGAAGATTCCCACGTTGAAGTCGATGACGTGTAGTCCTTTCGCGAAGGGAATACAACCGAATGCCAGTACCGACGCGATAATCACGACGAAAGGGGCGAGGTTGAACAGGAATCGGTCGACGTGGTTGATGTCGATGATCTCCTTGGTTAACATTTTGATCATATCGGCCACGCTTTGTATGGTCCCGTAAGGCCCCACCCGGTTCGGTCCGATACGACACTGGAAAAAGGCACACACTTTACGTTCCACGTAGATCAGCACGAGGGCGATCACGGCGTATCCCACGAGCAGGCAAAGCCCGATCAGGATAAACTCAACCAGCGTGGCAGCAGCGTGCGGGAGAAAACTCCTCAAGAGTTCGTCTACCCATTGTGTTATAGTTGAGAAATCAAACATATACTAATTTTAAATTTTAGATTTTAGATTCCGGCCGCACAAGGCCTGATTGATTTTAGATTTTAAATTTTAGATTCCAGCCGCACAGGTCAACGCTTTTTGATTTCCAATTTTAAATTCTAAACTCTTTTCAACTTTTATCTTTTAGTTTTTAACTTTTATCTTCCAAGTTATCTGTCAATGTCCGGAACAACGTAGTCCAGCGTACCGCCGATGGCGATCAGGTCGGCGATTTTACCGCCTTTCGTGATCAGGTCGACGATGGATACCAGCGGCAGACACGGGGAACGGAATTTTACCCGGTAAGGGTATTTGTCACCCCGGCTTTCGAGGTAAACACCGAATTCTCCTCGGCTGGCTTCCACGCTCTTGAAATAGTGACCTTCCGGCAATTTGATCAGCGGTTTGGTCTTCACGGCGTAGTCTCCCGCGGGGATGTTGTCTACCAGTTGTTCCAGTATATGTAATGATTCGAGAATCTCTTCCATGCGCACCATGTAACGGGCAAACGAGTCTCCTTCCGGGTAGAGGATTTCTTTGAAATCCACCTTGTCATATACCCCGTACGGCGAGTGTTTGCGTACGTCACATGACCACCCGCAGGCGCGTCCCGTCGGGCCGGATGCCCCGTAACTGATGGCGTCCTCTTTCTTGAGAATTCCCACGCCTTTCAGACGTTGTTGGGCGATCACGTTTCCCGTGAACACGTCGTGATATTCCTTGATCATCGGGGGTAGGTATTTGATGAACTCTTTGATCCGGTTGATCAGGTTCGGGTGGATGTCCGCCATCACGCCGCCGATGACGTTGTAGTTCTGAATCAGTCGTCCTCCCGTGGTTTCTTCCATGATGTCCAGCACTTTCTCCCGGTCGCGGAAGCCGTAGAAGAAAGCGGTGAGCGCTCCCATATCCATGCAGAGGCATGACCAGAACAAGAGGTGAGAGGAAAGACGGTTCAGCTCGTCCATGATGGTGCGGATGTATTTTACCCGTTCCGGGATTTCCAGCCCCATGGCTTCCTCGATACACATACAAAGTGCGTGGCGGTTCTGGTGTGCGGCAAGGTAATCCAGACGGTCTGTCAAGGCCAGCGTTTGCGGGTAGGTGAGGCTTTCACACAATTTCTCGATGCCCCGGTGGATATACCCGCAGTTTACATCCACCTTTTTCACGATCTCTCCTTCCAGTGATACCCGGAAACGGAGTACACCGTGGGTGGCGGGGTGTTGTGGCCCGATGTTCACCACGTACTCGTCTTCTTCAAACAAGATGTTCTCTTTTTCGCTGACTTCCCCGTCATGGGAATCAGCCTCGAACGTGGGGGTTGCATCCAACGTTTCTTCACTTTCCAGCCGTACCGGGTTTATTTCGGGGTCTGCATTGTAGTCTTTACGTAACGGGTACCCGACCCAGTCGTTCCGCAGGAACAGACGTCGCATATCAGGGTGGTTGATAAACCGTATGCCGAGAAAGTCGTACACTTCACGTTCGTTCAAGTTGGCCGTGGCCCAGATGTCTGAAACGGTGGGCAGTTCCGGGTTTTCCCGGTTGGTCGTGAACGTCTTTAAAAATAATTTATGTTCGTGAGCCGTGGATTGTAACAGGCTGATCACGCCTAACGAGTCCCCCCAGTCCATTCCCGTCATGCAGATCATGAAGTCGAAAGACAGATCCCGGTCTCCCTTTAGCCGGAGAGCCAGTTCCCTGTACTTGGCGGGCTCTACCGTCACGGTAAGGATACCGCTTTCGTCGATCTCTGCCTCTGGGACAATGTTTTTTATTTTATCTACTAACATGTACTGATTGATTGATTTTAGATTTTAAATTTTAGATTTATGATTTCCACCCACGAGGTTCAATAGTTTTTAATCGTAAATCGTAATTCATAAATCATAAATTAGTTCACTCTAAATTCTACATTATTCTTTGTTCTCTTTTTCCTTGTGGTTTTTGCCACCGAGGAAACGTTCCACTTTTACCTTACGTTGCAGTTGGATCATTCCATACAGGAGGGCTTCCGGTCGCGGAGGACATCCGGGAATGTAAACGTCAACGGGAATGATGGAGTCAACTCCCTTCACCACGTGGTAAGAGTTTTTGAACGGTCCACCGGAAATGGCACATCCCCCCACGGCAATCACGTATTTGGGTTCGGCCATCTGGTCGTAGAGACGTTTCAGCACGGGGGCCATTTTGTGTACGATGGTCCCCGCCACCATGATAAAGTCGGCTTGGCGCGGACTGGCTCGTGTTACCTCGAACCCGAAACGGGAGAAATCGTAACGTGCCGCTCCCACTGCCATGAATTCAATACCACAACAGCTTGTCGCGAAGGTAAGCGGCCAGAGGGAATTCGAGCGTCCCCAGTTGATAACATCGTCAAGGCATCCCACGATAACATTGGTGCCGGACGCCCGAAGTTGTTCAAGATATTCGTTATCGTTGAACTCTTCATATTTCATGGATTTAATTTTTACTTCCATTCTAACGCTCCTTTCTTCCATGCGTAAGCCAATCCCAGAATAAGGATCAGCATGAAAAATAATACATTCAGTAAACCGTTAATTCCGGCATCCTGAACGGTGACCGCCCAAGGATAGAGAAACACGGTTTCCACGTCGAACATCAAAAACAAGATGGCGAACAGGTAGTATCCTGCCTTGAATTGCATCCATGATTTTCCTCGCGTGGGTACACCGCATTCGTAGGCTTCTCCCTTCTGTTTGTTGAAGGTACGGGGAGAAATGGCCCGAGCAATGCTCATAGCGATAACCACCAGCAAAATGGCTGTAATCAATACAACCACGAATAAAGTAAGATTCATAATTATAAAAAGTTTCAGGTTTTCAAGTTTCAGGTTACAAGTTTAGTTACAGGGGAAAAATACGGCAAGTTGCGAACTTGTAACTGCAACTTGCAGGGCTATCGGCCCAACCTGTAACTTGGTTGATCTCCGGCTAAACAATGATTTTTCGCAGGGCAAAGACGTAGTATTTGGTCTTCCCGAGAGTCGAGTACGGGTGAAAATACAAGTTGCGTTTGGAGTGTGCTACCGCGGTGTTGTTCTTGCTGTTCCTTTGCAGGAAAGAGGGAACCAATTGTGATTTGGAGTCCGGGACAACATGGGAGTAACCCAGCGTGAGTTCGCAACTTTCGTGAAGAAAGAGTAATAGGGGAACCGTGGAGACTTCACAGATTTCGTTTCGGCAGAAATTACATTCTAAGCAGGAGCCATTGAAGGACAGATTTTGCCCTTTTGCCAATATCCCGCTGGAACTTACCAACACGAATAACACGATCAATATACTATTCTTCAGCACGTTCAACATCATTCTTTTTACTTAAGGTTCGCAAAGATAACCTAATTTTGAATTTCGGTTGAAAAATGTGTGGTAAAGAATGTTAATCGTGAGATTAACATTCGGGTTCATAAGGTTTATAAAACATATTTTTTTCTTACTTTTGTAATCTCTCCGGGAAAGGAGAATATCTCGGGGGTAATACATGAAATTAGGGAAAAAAATATGAGTGACACCATTCATCACGAGTGTGGTTTTGCGTTGATTCGATTGCTGAAACCATTGGATTATTATCAGAAGAAATACGGTTCTTACCTTTACGGGTTAAACAGGTTGTACATATTAATGGAAAAACAGCGTAACCGCGGCCAAGATGGTGCGGGAGTCGTGGGGTTGAAACTCGACATGGAGCCGGGTTACAAGTATATGGACCGAGTACGTTCCTGTGATGCGAACCCGATACAGGATGTGTTTGACCGGATTCATGAACCGTTTACACCGGAGATTCTCCGGGAGAAGGATGCCGTTTGGGCAAAACAGAACTTGCCGTTCGTTTCCGAGATTTACTTGGGGCATTTACGTTACGCGACTTTCGGGAAGAATAATATAGATTACGTTCACCCGCTGAAACGGGCAAGCAATTGGCGGGCGCACAACTTAGCGCTGGCGGCGAACTTTAACCTGACGAACGTGGACGAGTTGTTCGAGAGTTTGATCCGGGCGGGGCAGTATCCGCGAAATTATTCCGACACGGTGACCTTGCTTGAGAAGGTAGGCTATTTTCTGGATAGCGAGATTCAGGATTTGTACCGTTTCTACAAGGAAAAGGGATTTTCGAAACAGGAGATTACCCCATTGATCGAGCGTACGATTGATTTACCCAAGGTGCTTTCCCGAAGTAGCGAGGATTGGGACGGGGGATATGCCGTGGCAGGAGTGGTCGGGCATGGCGATGCTTTCGTGATGCGTGACCCGTGGGGGATACGTCCGGCTTATTATTACAAAGATGACGAGGTGGTCGTGGTAGCATCCGAGGCATCCGTGATCCAGACCGCTTTCCAAGGCATAAATATGGAAATTTCCGAGATCCGTCCGGGATACGCCCTGTTGATCAAGAAGGATGGAACCGTGACGGAGGAACTCGTGCGTGAACCGCGACAACGTGCCAGTTGTTCGTTCGAGCGTATCTATTTCTCTCGCGGGAATGACAGGAATATATACCAGGAACGGAAAAAACTGGGTGAGTTATTGACACCTCGTTTGGTGAAGGCCGTGGATGGCGATCTTGACAACACGGTGTTTTCTTTTATTCCTAACACGGCGGAAACTTCTTTCTACGGGATGGTGAAAGGAATCCAGCAGTACATGGTGGAGGAGAAAAAACGGTTGATCCGGGAGGGAAAGGCTACGTGGAGTGAAGAAACGCTCGACGAGATCATTTGCCGAGAGCCCCGTATCGAGAAAATCGTGATCAAGGATGCCAAGCTGCGCACGTTCATTACCTCCGATTCGGGTCGTGACGGGCTGGTGGGACACGTGTATGACGTGACTTACGGGGCGGTGCAGCCCACGGATAACCTCGTGGTGATTGATGACTCGATTGTGCGGGGAACTACCTTGAAAAAGAGTATTCTGCGAATTCTCGATCGTCTTGGTCCGAAACGTATCGTGGTGGTGTCTTCTGCCCCGCAGATTCGTTACCCCGACTGCTACGGGATTGACATGACCCGGATGAACGAGTTTATCGCGTTCAACGCGGCTATCGAGTTGTTGAAGGAACGAGGCATGGAGGGGCTGATTGACGAGGTGTACCGGAAGTGTAAGGCACAGCAAGGGTTGCCCAAGGAGCAGGTGGTGAACCACGTGAAAGAGATTTACACTCCTTTTACCGAAGAAGAGATTTCCGACAAGATTGCCGAGATGGTGCGTGACGAGCATCTGAATGCCGAGGTGAAAGTGGTTTTCCAGTCGGTCGAAGATTTGCACGTGGCTTGCCCGAACGACACGGGTGACTGGTATTTTACCGGAAATTATCCCACTCCCGGTGGGAATAAGGTGGTCAATACCGCTTATATCAACTGGGTGGAAGGGAGGAATGAAAGGTCTTACTAATTTTAGATTTTAGATTTTAAATTTTAGATTCCAACCACACGAGGCCGACATTTTTTGATTTCCAACAGCCCCCCTCTAGCTCCTCCCCTTACACAGATGGGGCTAGAGGGGGGCAATCTAAAATTTAAAATCTAAAATTACCAAGTTTTCACTTTCCCGTTCAAAGTTATTGCAATTTGTTTGTAAATGTTTAAATTAGTAGCGGATATTAAAAAGATCGGCTATGAAACGAATTGTGTCATTTATTCTGTTATTCATATTTTCCATGTGTTACGGGAATGACCCGTTAGTTGCACAGGTGCGTAAAGAGAGACAAAAAGGGAAGGAGAAGAAGATCGTTAGGGAACAGGCGGTGGATTTGTTGCTGAAAGAGCAGCAGGTGGCAGCGGAACGAGCTGCTTTAAAAGAATTATACTGGGTTCTGGGAGGGGAAGATTGGCGGGTGAAGGAGAATTGGCTGAGTGACCGTCCTGTTGAGGAGTGGTATGGGGTGAAGCGGAATTACGATAATGGGAAATTGAGTATATATCTGGGAGCAAACGGTTTGGAGGGGGTGTTGCCGGGTGCTATTTTCAGATTGAAGACGTTGGAGGTGCTTAACCTCTGTAATAACGAGATCACGGGGAATATACCAACGGATATTGGAGAGTGTACAGCGTTGAGACAGTTGTCGCTGAACGGCAATCGTTTGACGGGAAAAATACCTGTCGGGATTGGTAAACTGGAAAATCTGGAGACGTTGGACCTTTCACGTAATCAGTTGTCCGGGGAAATACCGGCAGAAATTGGTGGTTTGAAACAATTAAAATTTCTTCGGATGGGAGGGAACAGGCTGACAGGAAGTATTCCGGCCGCGATCGGGAGCCTCTTGCGGTTGGAGTGTGTGGATATATCATCGAACTTGCTGACGGGGGAAATACCAGATGAGCTTGTGCTTCTGGAAAATCTGGAAGAAGTGAATTTATATGATAATCGTCTGCGAGGTGTGTTGCCTGCAGACTGGAGTAGATTGAAAACGTTGAAACGTTTATCTTTAGGGCAAAACCGAATAGATGGTGAAATTCCAGCTTCATTGGGGAGTGTGAAAACTCTGCGGATCGTTGGATTGGAAAATAACTTGTTGAGAGGGACTATTCCCGTTACTTTGGGACAGTTAAAAGAATTGAGAACTTTGGGCTTATCCAATAATCGGTTAACGGGAGCGATTCCCGGGGTGTTGTTTACCTTGCCGAATTTATATCATTTAGGCTTGTCGGATAATGGCTTGTCTGGTTCGTTACCTGTTGAGATCAAGGAGGCCGTGGCGTTTTCATCCCTTGATTTGAGTAATAATCGTTTGAGTGGGGTGTTTCCGCCGGAACTTTGTGAATTGGTGCAATTGAATTACTTGAATTTGAGGAATAACAGGTTTTCCGGATCTTTACCCGTGGAGATCGGGAAGATGACTGAATTGTCCTCTTTGGACTTGACATCGAACAAGTTTTCGGGTCCTCTCCCGAAAGAGATCGGTCAGTTGACTCGCTTGACGTCTTTGTTACTTTCAGAAAACGAATTTTCCGGAGAGTTGCCGGAGACGCTGGGGAATCTGGTAAATTTGAGAAATTTCTACGTGAAAACGAATCGTTTGTCGGGGCCGTTCCCGGTGGTGTTAACGAAGTTGGTTAAGTTGGAATACTTGAACTTGAGTTTTAATAATTTCTCGGGGATGATCCCTGCGGAAATCGGGAATTGGGAAGAACTGAAACATTTGTATTTGTGGAAGAATCAGTTTAGCGGGAGTATTCCTCCGTCGATTGGTGAGTTAAGGAATTTGACGGAATTGAGTTTGGGAGAGAACCGTTTGTCGGGCGAGCTTCCCAAGGAGTTAGGGCAGTTGGAAAATTTGGTTATGGCATATTTGAATAATAATGCCTTTACCGGGCGGATTCCTAACGAAATGACACGAGCTTCAAAGTTGAAGTATTTGAATTTGAATAGTAATTATCTTTCGGGTGAGTTACCGGACGAGTTGGGGAACTGGGAATCGATGGAGTCGTTACTCTTGGGAAGTAACGGGATCACGGGGACATTTCCTTCGTCGATCGGTCGGATGAAGCGGTTGAGGTTCTTGAGTGTGTTCTGGAACAAGATGAGCGGGGCGTTACCGGTGGAGCTGGGAGAACTGGAGAATTTGGAATGCTTGTATTTGACGAATAATCGTTTTAGTGGAACTCTGCCTTCTTCGATCAGTAATTTGAAACGGTTGAAGATTCTAGCTATACCTAATAATACGTTTTCTTCGTTTCCGGAAGAGTTGGGGGATTTGGAGTCTTTAGAAGAACTAAATGCCTCAAATGCTTTTTCGGGTGGAAGGATTCCCGAAAATATCGGAAATTTGCGAAATTTGAAATTGATGTTATTGTGTAATAATAAGTTGTCAGGGGAGATTCCCGCCGGGATCGGGGAGATTGTGATGCTGGAAAAGCTCGATTTGCGCCACAATGAATTAACGGGGTCAATTCCTGCTGAAATCGGTTACTTGGATAACTTGACTATGCTGGACGTGGCGAGGAACAAGCTGGAGGGCGTTTTGCCCGCTGAATGGGGGGAGTTGAAGAACTTAAGGAGATTGACTCTCACGGGTAATAAGTTTCGCGGGAGTATACCGGAATCATGGGAAGGGATGGAAAAACTGGAATATTTTTGGGGACAAGATAACGAGTTGACGGGCAAGGTACCGATTTCTTGTTCCGTTTGCCTGCATTACACCGGTTGTGTTTGACAAATAACTTCTTGCAGTTGACTGAAGAACAAAAGAAGATGGATCGTAAGGGTAATCGCTATTTTTTGTTGCCACAAGGGGAAAAGTAGGGAAAAAGTTTCTTGTTTTTAAATTCAGTCCAAGGGTATCGACGCCTAAGATTCCCTTTCATAAGAGGAATATAAAGCAAGAATACACGATGTTATTATAATTTGAGCGTATTCTTGCTTTAGCTTTTTGATTTTCAATTTATTCCATGATGATCCCCGGTTCGGTGATACCTGCGCCACGAGTGAGTGATGTCGGTATTTTCGGTCCAGGGATAAGAGGGCTGTATTCGAGAACATGACGTACGCGGGCACGCTGGTCGGGGGTAAATAGGTTTTTCCAGCCGTAATCATAATCCATTATATTCGTGGAGATGAACGGGGTACCGTCGAACGCGATGCGTTGGATCCTTTCTTCCCACGGGGCATTTTTCTGCATAGTTGTTTCATAGGCGGTCCGGTCATAATTCGGGGTGTCGTCACAGTAATCGTCGGTGTCGTCTCCCTCTCTATAGAAAGCGTGTCGTAAGCCTAGATAATGTCCCAGTTCGTGAGCGAGGCCGTGTGAAAACACGGATTGGTCTCCTTCGGGAGTAGGGTCATACCAGTTCACCCAAAAATTGTTCATGGCGATGCAGTGCGCTTGATCTGTCGGGTATCGGGTGTAGTAGGCGTCACCCTTGGGCAGGTCTTCGAGAGGGTGGGAGGAAGGGGTATAAGCCAAGAAGGTTACTCCCACGACACCTCTTTCCTCGAAGGTGAAGATGACAACGTTGATGTACTTGTTTTGATCCCACAACCATTGCGCATCACCGTATTTGTTGTTTAAAAAGTTATCGTAGCTTAATTTAATGTTGTTACGTTGTATGCGATGGATTCCGGCTTCACTTAACGGGTTACCTCCCGGGTCATGCGTGGCCAAGGTAAATTCCAGGTTCATGTTGACACTACCGGGAATGCTCCCGTCGTAGAGAGAGTTTATTTCATCGAGGATTTGTGATAGTTGATGGGTCGGGATATTTGTTTTCGGGTCAGATGCATCCGTGTACAAGACGTGAAAGATGACGGGTATCTTGAAGTGGTATTCTCCCGTGGCCGCAGTTTGATTGATGGAGATCGTGAGGTTCTTGTCCTTGTTCGTGATGGCGAGTTCCCCGGAACGTTTTTCCCGGGCAATGTTGGTTTGCACTGTAATCACAAGGGAATCGTTGCCCGAACTGGAATTCCGCATGACGGTACACCATGTGTTCCGGTTTGTCACGTCCCACTCGGAATCACTTTGTACACCGATACGCAGGACATGCTCGTTTGCGTTCAAGTTAAACACCGGGTCTGTGGATAAATCGAGATAATTCTTATCCTTGCTACAAGAGGCTAGAAGGATAAGAAAGGCATAAAGAAGAAGATTTTTTTGCATGTTTGTGGGTTTTATTTTTTCATGTAGCGGTCCATTTCCCGTTTGGCGTCTTTTTGTTTGAGGGTTTCCCGCTTGTCGTACTCTTTCTTTCCCCGTGCGAGGGCGATGCGGAGTTTGGCAAAGCCTTTCTCGTTAAGAAAGAGACGGACGGGGACAATGGTGAGTCCCGATTCCTTGGTTTTGCGTTCGAGCTTGACGAGTTCTTTCTTTTGTAGTAAGAGTTTACGTTCGCGGCGTTCGATGTGGTTGTAGTAGGTACCCAGCTTGTACTCTGCAATGTACATACCCTTAATCCACAGTTCACCGTTGTGGAAATAACAGTAGGAGTCTACTAACCCGGCTTTCCCGGCCCGGATGGATTTGATTTCGGTACCGGTGAGCATGATACCGGCGGTGTATTCTTCTAAGAACTCGTAGTCGAAGGATGCTCTTCTATTTTTTATATTAATGTCGTTTTGCATAGGTCTTGACGTTTAAGCGTAAATAGTGGGTATTCTGAACATAATCATCAATAGTTGCTGGATGATGATCGGGGATACGATCACGAGTAAGCCGATAATGACGATGGCGCTTTTGCGGTATTGTACGTCGAGGGCTGTCAATTGGTTCAGCCCGACGTAAAGGGTTCGCAGGCACAACAGGCTACATATTGCCATGAGTTGGGATATAAATCCTTCCGAGAATCCACTGGAAAGGCAGTGGAACGGGATGAAGACGGCCGAGCTATACACGGCAAGGCGAAGGGCCATCCAGTTGGCTTTTGTCACTTTGTTAGAGAGGTATTCACGGGATACCCGGTAAGCGATGTAGCTCCCCACGACGGAGGCTATGAACAGGATGATGCCGGTTCCAATGGCGTAGAGAGGTGAGGTTGACAATAAACGTAGTAATATTGCGCATACGGAAGAAAGCACGGATAAAGGCACAAGGAAATTCTTGAAAAGTTCGATTCCCTCGATGTCCTCCCGGCCGATCACCTGCCATTCTGTTTCGGGGTGAAGTAGTAGTTTCCGGGGCCTTGTGAATATGCCTTTAATGTCCAATTTCTTCATAGTAACGCGAAAATACTGTTTTTTATCGAGATTAATTCATAAGGTTCGTAAAGTTTGTAAAGTTTGTAAAGTTTAAAAGTCCATAAGGTTCGTGGACTCTTGCGGGGCGCTTTGTTTACGGTAACTTATGGCAGAACAAGGGAACTATATGGAAACGAAAAACATTGGCCATGTACGTGAGATTACAGGCTATTTTGCCACGAGGCGAGAGGTGAGATGGTATTAGATAGAGGGTTTGGAGGCAATTTCTATTCTTCGTCTTTTTTCTTTCCTGCTTTCGAGAAGAAGAAATAAGCAATAAGACACACGATCAACGGGAACACGTAGATTAATCCCGGAGAGAAGATTGCGAAGTACCATGGTGTTCCCCATTCTTGATGGGCAACTATTTCCAATGCTTTGTAACCCACGTGTACAATCCCGATAGAAAGGAAAGCAATAGCGGCAATTCCGAATAATTTTTGGTTTTTAGCAGCTTTTATTTTATCCATAATTTGATTTGCCTATGGCAGGTTAATAAATTGCAAGTTTGCAGGTTACAAGTTTATCACTAACCTGCAAACTTGTAGCTTGTAACTATTTTTTATAAAGATGTTTGATTCCAACCCGGTGTCCGGCTACCGCAAAATATAGGATGAACAGGTAGCAAGGTAGCATCATCCAGTAGGCTCCTTGGTATCCCATGGAAGTGGTCAGTGAACCGTATAGCATCGGTAGTAAAGCACCCCCGGCGATGGCCATGATAAGCAAGGCCGATCCGGTTTTCGTGTGACGTCCTAACCCGAATATAGCGAGCGGGAAGATGGCGGGCCACATGAGCGAGTTGGCCAAACTTAATAAGGTCAGGCACCAAATAGAAGTGTCTCCCGGCAACATGACGGTGCAGATACTGAGGATAACCCCCAAAGTCGCACAGCAGGCGAGGGCTTTTTCCTGGCTGATGTATTTCGGGATGGCGATGATTCCGATGATGTAACCGACAATCATGGCGATCATTCCGTAAGTCGGAAATATTCGGGCCGTGTCCATGTCCATTTTCATGGATTGGGCGTAACCTATAATCGTGTCAATGGCAATTACTTCAACACCCACGTACAGGAATAGTGTAACGATCCCGATCCACAGGTGAGGGAAACTGAATATGCTTGATTTCCCGCCATGTTGCAGGCTACCTTCCTCTTCTTCCGGGTCCTCGATCTGGGGAAGCGGGGAGAAACGAACGAATAGTGCCAGCACGACGAGTGATACCATGATCACGACGTAAGGTACGATGGATTTGGAGGCTAAGAGATCGAGTTCCGCGGCTTTTTGCACGGCATCCATCGTTTGTAACTTTGCCTCAAGCAAGTCGATGTCTTTTAGCATGATTGATCCGAGGATCAAAGGGCTGATGGCACCAGCCACTTTGTTGCAGATTCCCATGATACTCACGCGTTGGGCGGCACTTTCGGCGGGGCCAAGCTCGATTACGTAAGGGTTAGAAGCTGTCTGAAGTACAGATAGTCCTGTACCCATAATAAATAACCCAAGTAGGAATAACCCGTAGGTGCGGGTTATGGCGGCCGGAATGAATAGTAATGCTCCTACGGCCATCACGAGAAGGCCGAGCATCATACCATTCTTGTATCCTGTTTTTCTTAGTACCCAGGACGAGGGGAGTGCCATGACAAAGTAAGCAATGTAGAATGCGAAGGTCACGAGGTACCCCTGCCATTCATGTTGCAGCTCGCAGGCAATTTTAAGATAAGGGATCAAGGTGGCGTTCAACCACGTGACGAACCCGAAGATAAAGAAGAGGATACCGATAATGATAATCCCCATACTGTAAGAATTTTTCTTTTGTTCCATCATCTTTTCGTTAAAATATACATAAACACGTAAACACTTTCAAGAGATGACAAAGTTATTAATTTTTGATAATGATTGATGAAATTGGAGAAAATTATTAGGAATGATGTTATTAAATTTTGCGTTTCCGGTATGATATATGAACATAGCTTGAATTTAGGGTAATACGGGATTTTATTAGGATAATAATCTTTCAGAGGTTTTTCATCGTCCTTTGGCAATATGGAGGGAAGGGGGTAGATAGGTTACGGGATGAGAATGGGAGATTATTAAGGATATAAAACTATTGTTTGAGGAGAGGTAAGGAACTCGTTTTTCGGATTAAAATGGATTTTTGGATTGTTACATTGAAAAAAAATTTATACCTTGTCAACTCATTTTGACAAGGAAAATTAATCATTAAATAAATAATATAATATGTTTGATAAAAGCGTGTATGTAAATAGAAGAAAGCAACTTATCGACAAGATGAGTGGCGGCTTGGTATTGATATTGGGTAATGAGGAAGCTCCTGCAAATTATCCATCCAACACGTATAAATTTCGTCAGGATAGTTCTTTCCTTTATTTCTTTGGTTTGAACATGCCCGGGTTTGCCGGGTTGATGGACGTGGATTCCGGGGACGTTTGTCTGTATGGAAACGACGTGGACATGGATGATATTATCTGGATGGGACCGCAACCGAGCGTGAAGGATTTAGCTGCCAGCGTGGGTGTGACTTGTTCCGCTCCTTTCGGTAAATTGGCCGAGGCTTTGAAAGAGGCTATCAGCCAGGGCCGCAAGATTCATTTCTTACCGCCTTATCGTTATCACAATATGTTATTGTTGGAAGATTTGTTGGGTATTCATCACTCGCTGATTAAGAATTACTCTTCTTTAGAATTGATCAAGGCCGTGGTGGCATTGCGTTCCGTGAAGGAGGCTTGTGAGATCGAGCAAATTAACTTGGCTTGTAACATTGGTTACGAGATGCACGTGGCTGCCATGAAACATGCGTTACCAGGACAAAAAGAGCAATATATTGCCGGGTTGATCGAGGGTATTGCCGCTTCTTATGGAAGTCTGGTTTCTTTCCCCGTGATTCTTTCCCAGAATGGCGAGACGTTGCATAATCACGATCACAGTAAGACATTGACTGTGGGACGTATGATGCTGACGGATGCCGGGGCGGAGAATAACATGAATTATTGTTCCGATTTTACCCGTACGGTTCCGGTGGGCGGACGTTTCGATCAACGTCAGAAAGATGTATATAATATTGTATTGGCTTGTAACAATAAGGCGATGGAGATTGCCCGTCCGGGAGTGACGTACCAGTACGTGCATCTGGAAGTATGCAAGATTCTGGCTCAAGGGTTAAAGGATCTTGGCTTGATGAAAGGCGACGTGAATGCTGCCGTGGCAGCCGGGGCTCACGCTTTGTTCATGCCTCACGGGTTAGGTCACATGATGGGACTCGACGTGCATGACATGGAGGATTTAGGACAAATTTACGTGGGGTATGACGACGAGACTCGTCCGATTGACCAGTTCGGTACTTCTTCCTTGCGTATGGGACGTAAGTTACAACCGGGATTCGTGGTTACCGACGAGCCGGGTTGTTATTTCATTCCCGCTTTGATCGACCAGTGGAAAGAACAGGGATTGCACAAGGACTTCTTGGTATATGACAAGATCGAGACGTACAAGGACTTCGGTGGTATCCGTCTGGAAGATGATATTTTGATCACGGAGAACGGGTGTAAATGTATGGGTGACCATCGGGCGCCGATCACCGTGGAAGAGGTGGAAAATACGATAAATGGATAAAAATTATAAAGAGCAGATATGAAATTCGTTGTATCAAGTAGTAGTTTTTTGATGCGGTTGCAGGCCGTGAGTAAGGTGATTAGTGGAAAACCTGCACAACCGATTCTGGATAATATTTTGTTGGTAGCCAAGGACGATACGTTGTACGCCACGGCATCTGACAAGGAAACAACCATGGAGGCCAAGATCGAGTTGGATAACCTGGAAACCCCGGGAAGTATCACGATCCCGGCGAAGTTGTTGTTGGATATTCTGAAAGAGTTCCCGGAACAACCCTTGACGTTTGATATTAACACGGGGACGAACGAGGTGAAGATTATCTCGGACAAGGGAGAGTTTTCCGTGCCGGGAGAGAGTGCCGAGGATTACCCGGTACAATCCGGAATGGACGAGAGTGTGAATACGATTGCAACGAATTGCGGTATGCTGTTGGAGGGAATCACCCGTACGGTTTTCGCCACGGCAAATGATGATTTGCGTCCGGTGATGAACTGTATCTTGATGGAGATGGGACCGGAGAATTTCACGTTCGTGGCTTCAGATGCCCACAAGTTGGTACGTTACAAACGTTTTGACGCCAAGACGGACGGGGATCAGTTTGCATTGATCTTGCCAAAGAAACCGTCTTTGTTGTTGAAGAATATATTACCGAAGGATGACAGCGAGTTGCGTTTGCAATTTAACGAGAAAATGGCTTGTTTCACTTTCGGAAATTACAAGATGGTTTGCACGCTGGTGGAAGGACGTTTCCCAAACTACAATTCCGTGATCCCGCAGAATAACCCGAAAAAGATTATTATCGAGAAGAAGGAGTTGTATAATTCATTAAGACGGGTTTCCGTGATGGCAAACCAAGCCAGTAACTTGGTGAAGTTTGACTTGAGCAACGGAACGATCGTGATTTCAGCTCAAGACGTGGATTATGCCATGTCAGGACATGAAACGATTACTTGCCAGTACGAGGGAGAAGAGATGGCCATCGGGTTCAAGTCTCCTTTCGTGCAAGAAATATTATCCAACCTCAACACGGAATCTTTGGTATTGGAGTTGTCCGATCCGAGTCGTCCGGGATTGTTCCTGCCTTTCGAGAGCGATAGCGAGAACGAGGATTTGTTGATGTTATTGATGCCGATGATGGTTTAATCAGTAAGGCGAAAATTTCGCCTTACTGATTAAACCAAATTTAAAATTTAGAGTTTAGAATGAAAAAACAACTCCCTCTAATATGACAATGTAGTGTATTCTCCCCCATTCCAAGGAGGAACTAGAGAGGAGGGCAGTCTAAAATCTAAAATCATTCAATCTAAAATTAGTAAGTTTTGGAATTAAAATTAACCAATCCGATTGTGTTCTTTGATTTGGAGACAACGGGTATTAATATCGCAAAGGACAAGATCGTGGAGATTTCTGTTTTGAAGGTGATGCCGAACGGGAAAGAGGAACAGAAAACGATCCGGGTGAACCCGGAAATGCATATACCGGAGCAGGCATCTGCCATTCACGGGATTTATGATGATGATGTGAAGGATTGTCCGACGTTTAAAGAGATTGCCAAGGATTTGGCACGTTATATTGAGGGGTGTGACTTGGGGGGATATAATTCGAATCGTTTTGATATTCCATTACTGGCGGAGGAATTTTTGCGTGTGGACGTGGATTTCGATATGCGGAAACGGAAGTTCGTGGACGTGCAGACGATTTTCCATAAGATGGAGCAACGTACGTTAAGTGCGGCATATCGTTTTTATTGTAACAAGAATTTGGAAGATGCCCACACGGCGGCTGCCGACACGACGGCTACTTACGAGGTGCTGAAAGCCCAGTTGGATCGTTACAATGACACGCTGGAGAACGACATTGCTTTCCTGAGCAAGTTTTCAACACAGAATAATACGGCAGATTTTGCCGGATTTATCATCTACAACGAAGAAGGGGTGGAGGTATTCAATTTCGGGAAGAATAAAGGAGTTCCCGTGGTGAAAGTACTGAAAGAACAACCCGGTTATTTTGCGTGGATGTTGAACGGGGAGTTCCCGTTGTACACGAAAAAGATTTTGACCGAGATCCGGTTAAGGACGGCGGGTTTGGTGAAATAAGGATTATTATTTATTTTAAGTATGGTAAAAGGGGAAAAATTGTAAACTTTTCCCCTTTTATTTGTTTTGTCCGTAACATACAACTTTGTTTTTTTATTTCCGTATACAAATCAAATTAACTGATAGATAGGATGGTTAGGGGAAGTGTATCGAGTCGGGGGGAAGAACTCTAATTATTAATATTATTTGTTAAAATGATCCGTATGGCATATTCATTGTTATGTGGTCTAGCGATGGAATGAAAATAATTTATAATAAATTAAGAAGGTTTATTTATGGGATTTAAATGGATGGTTTATGTTGCACTTGCCCTTTTATGGAGTGGCTGCAAAGGAAAAAAGGACAACACGTATCAGGATATTGTACGTCCTGTGAGAGTGGTAAATGTGGAATCATTGGGTGCTATCAACAAGTTGTACACCGGTGTCGTGGAGGCCGAGGAGTATAGTAATCTGGCGTTTAAATTGTCTGGTCCGCTTATTGCGATGAACGTGGATGAGGGACAGAAAGTAAAAAAGGGACAAGTGGTTGCAGCGGTTGATCCACTGGATTATCGCTTGCAGTTCGAGGCTAACAAAGCGGCTTATTTGACGGCTAAATCACAGTTGGAACGTAACAAGAGATTGCTTTCCATGCAGGCAATTTCGCAGCAGGAGTACGAGATTGCAGAGGCTAATTATATAAAGGGTAAGTCGGCTTACGAAACGTCTGCAAACACGCTGGAAGATACGAAATTAAGGGCCCCGTTTGACGGGTTCGTGGAGAAGAAGTTCGTGGAGAATTACCAGAAGGTGAACCCGGGTGAGTCGATTATCAAGTTGGTTAACCCGAACAAGTTGGCGGTGGGTTTTACGTTACCGGAGACGAGTGTTGACTTAACTCGTACCCCCATGACGGTGACCGTGGAGTTTGATACCTACAAGGGGATATGGTTCAAGGCGAAAGTGAAAGAATTTATTGATGCCTCGCCCGATGGAACGGGTATCCCGGTGAAGTTGGTGATTGACGATACTCGCTTTTCTAGGGACAAGCATAATATATATCCCGGTTTTTCATGTAAAGTAAATTTGAAGATCGAAACCCCGGTGGAGGATAGTTATATTGTGCCGATGAGTGCTTTATTCAAGAATCCGACCACGAACGAGACGTGTGTTTGGGTGTATGACCCGAAGACGGAGACTGTGACCAGCCGGACCGTGGAGATCGGGCAGTTGTTTGGGAGTGATAAGATCATGGTGCAAAAGGGACTCACGAACGAGGATACGATTGTCGTGGCGGGAGCGAATTATATAACAGAAGGTCAAAAGGTGAAGTTGCTTAAATAGTTTAATATGATGAATATAGCTAAATATTCGCTGGAAAATACGAAGGTGGTTTATTTCTTTTTGGCCATTTTGTTGGTAGGGGGAGTTTTATCTTTCGATCTACTGGGGAAAAAGGAAGATTCGCCTTTCGTGATCAAAACGGCGGTCATTATAACAAGATACCCGGGTGCTACTCCGAGCGAGGTGGAGCAGCTAATCACGGAGCCGATTGAACGGGAGATTCAATCCATGCGTCGGGTATATAAAATCAAATCGGATTCCTATTTTGGGATGTCTAAAATACAAATCGAGTTGAGCCCGGCAACCCCGCCGGAGGAAATGCCCCAGATGTGGGACGAGTTACGGCGAAAGGTGCTGAATATACAACCTTCACTGCCACAGGGAGCATCTACGATCAGTGTGTCGGATGATTTCGGCGACGTGTTCGGGATATATTACGGGCTAACAGCCGGAGAGGGTTTTTCTTATCACGATTTGCGGGAATGGGGACAAAAATTGAAGACCCAACTTGTTTCCGTGGACGGGGTGCAGAAGGTGGCCTTGTACGGTGAACAGACGGAGGTGGTAAATGTGTTTATCTCCATGTCGAAGTTGGCAAATTCGGGAATTGATCTGAACTCCTTGATACAGACGATCAAGTCGCAAAATTCATTGATTAACACGGGAGAGAAGCGGGCAGGAAATTTGGAATTGAAGATATTGGCCGACGGGACGTACAAAACGTTGGATGATATTCGTAACCAGTTGATCGTGACACAGACGGGACAACAAGTACGGCTAGGGGATATTACCACGATTGAAAAGGGGTACATGGATCCGCCAGGCAGTTTAATGCGGGTGAATGGTAAACGGGCTATTGGTATAGGAATCTCGACCGATCCGGAGCGTGATGTGGTAAAGACTGGGGATAAGGTGAAGGAGCGATTGAGCCAGTTGGAGGAGTTGATGCCCGTGGGAATCGAACTTGTGACTCTTTACCCGGAGAACGAGATTGCACGGGAAGCAAACAATGGTTTCCTGTTGAACTTGGTGGAGTCCGTGGTGATCGTGATCTTTATTATTTTGCTGGTGATGGGGACTCGTGCCGGATTGCTGATCGGTTCATCATTGATTTTCTCGATCGGAGGTACGATGCTGATCATGCAGTTTATGGGAGTGGGGTTGAATCGGACATCACTGGCTGCCTTTATTATAGCGATGGGGATGCTGGTGGATAATGCTATCGTGGTGACGGATAATGCCCAGATATTGATCAAGAAGGGTATGCGTCGACGGGATGCTTTGATCAAGGGAGCAACGGTTCCGCAGTGGGGGTTGCTGGGGGCTACGTTGATTGCTATATTTTCTTTTTTACCCTTGTATTTGGCGCCTTCTTCCGTGGCAGAGATGGTGAAACCGTTGTTTATCGTACTGGCGGTTTCGCTGGGCTTGAGTTGGATTCTGGCGTTGACGCAAACGACCGTGTTCGGTAATTTTATTCTGAAAGAGAATTCCGGAGATTCGAGTAAAGATCCTTACGATACGAAGTTCTACAACAGGTTTGTTTCTGTGTTACGGGGATTGATCAAGTATAAGGTGATCACGATTGTTTCGGTGGTCTGTTTGTTCTTGGTGTCCATGTATATCATGGGGATTATGCCACAAAATTTCTTTCCGAGTATGGATAAGCCTTATTTCCGGGCAGATTGTTTCTTGCCGGAAGGATTCAGTATTCGGGAATCGGAGGATATGATGTCAGATATTGAGGCTTATTTGTTGGAACAGGATGAGGTGGTGAACGTGTCGGTAACGATCGGGGGATCGCCATTGCGGTATTATCTGGCGAGCACGTCTTTCGGGCCAAAGGCAAATTTCGGGAATTTGTTGATCGAGGTGGAGAAGAAGGAGCAGTCGCCGATCGTGGAGGAGCGTTTGAATACTTACGTGCGGGAGAATTACCCGGATATGTTGATCCGTTCCTCTTTGTTCAAGTTGTCCCCGGCGGTGGAGGCCGCCATCGAGATCGGTTTTATCGGGGAGAATATCGATACGCTTGCCGCCTTGACGGAACGGGCGATGAATATCATGCGGGAATGTGATATGGTGACGGATATTAGAAGTAGTTGGGGAAATCAAGTTCCTGTTTGGGAACCGGCATACTCGCAGGAGAGGGGACAACGCCTGGGAATCACTCGCCAGTCGGTGGCTTATGCTTTGAAGATTGCCACGAACGGGTTGGCCATCGGGGATTTCCGGGAGAAGGATTTGTTTATGCCGATATTGCTGAAAGAGGATGGGTTCGATAGTAAGAATCTGGATAACATGAAGACGTTGCCCGTGTTTGCCACGCAAGGGTTTACGGTACCTTTGGCGCAGGTGGTGGATAGTTTCGCATATGATTATCATTATAACGTGATCAAGCGGTACAATCGGGACCGGGTGATGATGGCGCAATGTGATCCCAAGCGGGGTGCTAACACGAAAGCGGCTTTCTCGGAAGTGTGGAACAAGGTGAAAAGTATGAATATGCCGGAAGGGTACCGGATGAAAATATTCGGGGAAGATGAGAG
Organism: Butyricimonas sp.; assembly: GCA_019423345.1. Lineage (GTDB taxonomy): Bacteria > Bacteroidota > Bacteroidia > Bacteroidales > Marinifilaceae > Butyricimonas. Next base: position 286,296 of record JAHZBN010000002.1, read on the forward strand.
TCAGGTGGAGTCCAACGAGGCTTTGGCTGCCAATATGCCGTTGACGTTTATCTTAATGTTTATAGTGTTGCTGTTGCTTTTCAGAACGTACCGGAAACCGACAATTATATTGCTGATGGTGCCGTTGATTTTTATCGGGGTGGTCTTCGGCTTGCTGGTGATGGGGAAAATGTTCGACTTTTTCGCTTTACTGGGCGTGTTGGGGTTAGTAGGGATGAATATCAAGAATGCGATTGTACTGGTGGACCAAATTGGTATTGAACAGGAGAACGGGTTGGCCCCGCTAGATGCCGTGTTGCAGGCCACGAAATCAAGAATCGTTCCGGTGGCAATGGCCTCGGGTACGACGATATTGGGTATGCTGCCCCTGTTGTTCGACGCAATGTTTGGCGGCATGGCTGCTTGTATCATGGGTGGCTTGTTGGTAGCCAGTTTGTTGACTATCGTGGTGTTGCCCGTGACGTATTGTTTGATATTCAGGATAAAAGCGGAGTGATTTTAGATTTTAAATTTTAGATTGGAAATTTAGCGATCACGATTAAATTTTTTAAGTCAATTCATTTTCAATTATTATGAGGATATTATTTAGTATAGGAATTGTTTTATTACTGGTGGGGACGGTTAAGGCGCAGACTTTGACGGTAGAGGAGTACCGTGCGAAGGTGCTGGATTATAATCAGGACATCAAGCAATCGAGAGAGGCAGTCAAGGCGGCAATATACGCGTTGAAAGGGGTGAAAACGGGATTCTTTCCGAAGTTACAATTAAGCGGGAATTATTCGTATCAGATAGAAGACGTGGAATTTATGCAAGGGGTTGATCTGAAACACAATAATTATTCGGCAGAGGCAGCATTGTCGCAGAACGTATATGCGGGGAATATGGTACGCAAGCAGCAGGAGGCGGCAAAATTACAGAAAGCGATTGCCCGCCTGGGGGAAGAGTTGACGACGGATAATATTGTTTACGCGGCTGACGTGAGTTATTGGACGTTGGCGGCTAACGAGAGTCTGTTTTATATTTCCCAAGAGTTCGTGTTGATCGTGAAGGAGTTGGATGGAATTGTACAAAAACGTTTTGACGAGGGAGCGATCAGTAAAACGGACTTGCTGATGGTGAAGACCCGATTGAAGGAGGCGGAGTTGCAAGAGTCTACTCGGAATATGAATTACCAGACAGCGATGCAGTCGTTTAAAATCATGATGGGGGTTCCTTTGGAGGAAAAGTGGGTTATTATAGACTCGATCCAGAAACCGGTGATCGTTCCGGGATTGCAACCGTTAGAAGTGGCTTTGAAACGGAGGGCCGATTACCAGATTGCCGTGCAGGATTTTAATTTGACTAAGCAACAGACTAAGATTATACGTTCCAAATATCTGCCGCAATTTGCCGTGGGGGTAAAGGAGACGTGGGGTACGCCGTTGATTAATGTTTCCGGTGATGAGAAATTTGCGACGGTGGCTTTTGCGAAGTTAAGTATGCCTATTTTCAACTGGGGAGAGAAACGTCAGTACGTAAAACAGAATCGTGCGATGGAGACAAGTAAGGAGTTAGCCATGAGTAAAGTTGAGGATCAAGTGAAAGAGGAGCTGGCAAATGCCTGGGTGAAGTTAAACGAGAACTGGAAACAGGTAGAGATAGCCAATTCTACGTTAGAAATTGCCCGGGAGAATTTGAAGTTGAATACCTTTAGTTATAACGAAGGGAAGTTGCCTATTTTGGATGTACTGTCTTCGCAGGCGACTTGGTTGCAGGCCTACACGAACGTGGTTTCGGCGAATTACCAGTATAAGGTGGCGTACGCGGAGTATGTGAGAATTTTGGGAGGACGGTAGGATTTATGATTTTAATTGTAAATTGTAATTCATAAATCGTGAATTGATTCAGTTATAAATTGAGAGTTTTTCCCTTGTTTTTGTGATTTTTGAGAGATCATGAGAACAGGGGAAAAATTATGTTGTTTTTTTTCGGGTTTAGCGGGGATTTATAGCAAGAAATTGTATTTTTGCAGATTAATGGATAATACGGTATTAAAAGTTTGAGAGATATGACGATAGAAAAAATGCTTACTCAGCAGGTGCTGGAGGCCGTAAAGGCTTGTTATGGGGTTGAATTAACCGAGAAAGACGTACAGTTGCAGGAAACCCGGAAGGAATTTGCCGGTGATTTGACGGTAGTCGTTTTCCCGTTTACCCGATATTCCAGAAAATCGCCCGAAGAAACGGCTAAAGAGCTGGGAGAGTATTTGAAACAAAATATTGAAGAGGTGGAAACCTACAACGTGATTAAGGGGTTTTTGAACGTGGTGATTTCTTCCGCTTACTGGATCGAGGTGTTGAATGACGTGGCAAAAGAGGAAAAATATGGTTATGCGAAGGAGCCTAGCGGGAAGACCTACATGATTGAATATTCTTCACCGAACACGAATAAACCGCTGCATTTGGGACATATCCGGAATAATTTTTTGGGATGGTCGGTTTCCGAGATTCAGAAGGCAAACGGGCATAACGTGATTATGGTGAACTTGGTGAACGATCGGGGTATTCATATCTGCAAGAGTATGATCGCGTGGGAGAAGTTTGCCAACGGTGCTACTCCGGAGAGTACGGGAACTAAGGGAGATCATTTCGTGGGGGATTATTACGTGCGTTTTGACAAGGAGTATAAGGCACAAATCAAGGAATTGATGGAGCAGGGCAAGACGGAAGAGGAGGCGAAGAAGGAGGCCCCGATATTGTTGGAGGCTCAGGAGATGTTGCGTAAGTGGGAGGCCGGGGATGAGAAGGTGGTTTCCCTGTGGCGGACCATGAACGATTGGGTATTGAAAGGTTTTGACGAGACCTATAAAATGATGGGTATCTCGTTTGACAAAGTATATTTCGAGTCACAGACTTACAAGAAAGGACGTGACCTCGTGTTGAAAGGTCTGGCTGACGGCGTGCTTTACCGGAAAGATACCGGAAGCGTATGGGCTGATCTTACCGGTGATGGGTTGGATCACAAGTTGTTGCTGCGGGATGACGGGACTTCCGTTTACATGACGCAGGATATTGGTACGGCATACGATCGGTTCAACGAGTTTAACATGGATCAGGAGATATACGTGGTGGGTAACGAGCAGAATTACCATTTCCAGGTGTTGTCACTGGTTTGTAAGAAGTTGGGATTCGATTGGGCCGACAAGATCAAGCATCTTTCTTACGGTATGGTTGAATTACCGGAGGGGAAAATGAAATCCCGCGAGGGTACGGTGGTGGATGCCGACGATTTGATCGACGAGATGATCCACACGGCTCGTACGACTTCCGAGGAGTTGGGGAAACTGGACGGTTACACGAAGGAAGAGGCCGAGGAGGTGTACCGTAAGGTTGCTTTGGGGGCGCTGAAGTATTTTATCTTGAAGGTTGACCCGAAGAAGACCATGATGTTTAACCCGAAGGAATCGATTGATTTTAACGGGAACACGGGACCGTTTATCCAGTACACCTATACTCGTATCAAGTCGGTTTTGCGTAAGGCGGAAGAGGCTGGGGTTAAGATTGTTCCGGGAGATATTCACACGGCATTAACCGAGAAAGAACAGAATCTGGTTAAGCTGATTGCTAAATTGCCCGCTGTCGTGAAGGAGGCAGGGGATAATTATAGCCCGGCGTTGATCGGGAATTATGCTTACGAGCTGGCGAAAGAATTTAACCAGTTCTATCATGATTACTCTATCCTGAAGGAAGAGAATGAGAAAGTACGTAATTTACGTTTGTTACTGGCACGGCAATGTAGCGTGGCGATACAAAATGCCATGGGTATGTTGGGAATAGAGATGCCGGAGAGAATGTAAGAATTTTGGATTTACGATTTTAGATTGTGTGATTCCGGCACTTGAACCGGTGACCGGTAAAATGATATAAAATATGAAAAAGATTGTACCGAAAGATATAGATAAGAACGTGATCAAGTTGATTGGGCAGGATTGGATGCTGGTGACGGCTGGGGATCAGGAGAAGTTCAACATGATGACGGCTAGTTGGGGATCGATGGGGTATTTGTGGAACAAACCCGTGGTGATGGTGTTCGTGCGACCACAACGTTACACGTTCGAGTTTACGGAGAAAAAAGATGAGTTTACCTTGTCGTTTTTTGACGAGAAGTATCGTCATGCATTGAATGTATGTGGTTCTGTTTCCGGGCGTGACGTGAACAAGGTGCAGGAAAGCGGGTTGACGCCCTATTTCACGGAGGCCGGGAACCCGGCTTTTGAGGAGGCAACATTGGTGTTGGAGTGTAAAAAATTATATACTGACTTCTTAAAGGAAGAGGCTTTTCTGGACAAGAAGATCGTGGATAGCCAGTACGGTCAGAAGGATTTCCACAAAGTGTATGTGGCCGAAATTGTTCATGCTTGGGTGAAGGAGTAACTGATGGATTTATGCACTTATCATAGTCATTGTAGTTTTTGTGACGGGAAAGCCCCGGCGGAGGATTTTGTGAGGGCGGCTATCGAGGCAGGATTTCATAGTTACGGTATCTCTTCGCACTCACCGCTTCCTTTTGAGACATGTTGGTCTTTAAGCAAAGGGAATGTGGAGGCTTATCTAATGGAGCTAAAGCGTTTGCAGGAGAAATATGTGGGACAGATTGAGCTTTACGTGGGGATGGAAATTGATTATCTGAATGATGATTGGGGTCCAGCAGTAGAGTATTTTCAGCGTATGCCGCTGGATTACCGTATCGGTTCTGTGCATCTTGTAACCGAGGAACAGACGGGAGAGATTATGGACATGGACGGGAAGTTTGAGGATTTTCGGGAGAACTTGCGTATGGTTTTTCGTGATGATCTGAAATATCTCGTGGAGGCTTATTTCAAGGCGTCTTCCCGGATGGTAGAGTTGGGTGGTTTTGACTTTGTGGCACATTTGGATAAAATATCCATGAATGGTTCACTGATGGATAGCACGCTGACGAAACAAGAGTGGTATAACCGGTTGTTGTGGGATTATATGTCCTTGATAGCGGAGAGAGGCGTTATGGTGGAGGTGAACACGAAGGCATACACGAAGAAGGGGATGATGTTCCCCAATGTAAAGTATTTCAAGTGGTTGAAAGAGTTGAATATTCCCGTGATGGTGAATTCTGACGCCCATTTGCCCCAGCTGGTAAATGACAATCGGGCGTTGGCATTTGAGTGGTTGCGGGAAGTCGGAATAAAAAGCACGATGCGTTTGCATCAAGGTGCGTGGGTAGAAGTACCAATAGATAATAAATAGTATAATGAATAAATTTCTGATTCTATTAAGTAGTTTGTTTGCGTTGACTTTCTTCGGTTGTAATAACGATGAAGAGGAACTCGATTTGATTGATACATTGGAAAATGAAAAGATCGCTATTCACGAGTACCTGAGTCAGGTTTCCACGCCAATCCTTTATCTTGAGTATTATAGCGTGCATGGTATGTTGATCGATACGGTTTTTATTTTCAATTACGATAATAGTGGTGAGGTAGCTAAAGATACTGGATGGATGTTGATGGATTACGAAAAATTTTATCTGAATGGAGATAAATTGGATACGACATCTCCCGAACAGGGTGATTCCACGTTTACTTATGCCTTTGGAGGACCGGTACTTTATCGTTATGACACGATAAAGAAATATGATTATGTGGCGGAAGCGTTTCGGCATATTAGTGTTGGAAGTATGGGGGGAGAAATGATTGTACCCTCTATTTTAGCCGGAGATAAGAATAATTACGGGAAACCGTTACATTATAAGTTAAAGGCACATAAGCTTATTAACGATGTGAAAGTGAATGAATATGGGTTGATTCGAAGTTATTTAGACAATATAGGTGTGACGAAAGCTTTTGTTGATTTCCCTACACGAGAAATTTCATCTATTGGAGAGCGGGATACAGTTACTTATACGGCTATTTTGGAGAAAGGAACGGGCGATCGAGATATTCAAGTAGGGGATTCTGTTTTGTTGGAAATGGATTATGGTTTGCTGGATGATGTGGGATTACAAAATCGGGTATTGAGAAGTATGGGACGTGATTCTATTTATTTCTTGTTTAATGAGACTTGGCAGAAAAATTATCCAGCAGGGTTGGTAAGAGGATTACAGCATTTACAAGTTGGAGATTCTGCACATATTATTGTGCCTTATGGAATGGCATACGGTGCGGTAGGTACAACTCGGGAAATAACTTTTCGAGATCGTACTAAATTAAAACAATATTTAATTCCTCCATACTCAACATTATGGTATTGGGTTCGGATTCGTAAAGTGGTTCCACTTAAAACGGAAGAAGAATAGATATTAAAATAACAGCTAAATAGAAACGGAAAATGAAGAAAAATTATTGGGTAATGCTGCTTTGCCTTTTGGCAAGCGGATTCGTCGGGTGTTCCGATGATGATGGAGACAACTGGAAGAAAACATTTGAGGATGAGCAGGCTAGGATTAAAGATTTCGTGTATAGTAAGGATTCCGATCCGAAGATTTTCAAGTATCATTATACTTATCTGAAAGAGGATATCGAGGATTACGCTTACTTGTTTAATTATCAGAAAGAAGGGAAGAAAGCAACGTATGGCGATTTCGTTTGGATTAATTACACGCAAAAGAGTTTGACGGGGAGTATTATTGATTCATCAGATCCGAGTGTTGCCGTCGGTGCCGGAGTTTCACCCTATTATACTTTAGGTGGACCGATATTGATGCAAATGAATACAGATGCGGAAAAATATATCGATCCGTTATCTGATATTTTAATGAATATTCCGGAAGGAACAACGGGAAGTTCGATTGTTTCAAGTATCATGAGTTTGTCTTCTGCTTTAGTTTATCGAGATTATACCGTGGAAAGTATTGTGGAAGAGGATAATCTGTTGGACTATGAGAAAAGTATGATTGGGCGGTATTTTGCAGATAACAACTTAGACGTTTTTAAAGAAGTTCCTTTGCACGAGGGAAAGACCGATACGGTTGCTTTGATAGCTAAAACGAAAGAAAATGCGAGCGGAGTTTTTGTTCAAGCAACGGATAGTGTTACCGTGTGGGCGGATGGTCGAATTCTGGATGAGATTAATCCTTCATTGCGTCAGTTTTTGAAAATGGATAGCGATGATGAAGCGAAATGGTATTTACCGGATATGATAAAAGGGATTTCTTTAACCTTACCAGAACTTCGAGTTGGAGAGGAAGCCACTATTCTTTTTTCATCGGGAATGGGATACGGTTATAGAGGATTACGTGATTATGACGGGTCTTATATTGTACCGGCTTATTCAACTTTGTTGTTTAAGGTGAAAATTGTTGATACAGAGGAGAATCCTAAAAAAGATAAATAATTCGTTATCATGAATATTGATTTGGAAAACACTTTGGAGCTTGCGGTGGCATGGGCAAAGGAAGTTGGGGAAGTACAACGCTCCTATTTCAGAAGCGGATATTTGGAACTTGAAACAAAGTCAACGGTGCATGATGTCGTGACGAAGGTGGACAAACTAAGTGAATCCATGCTGATCGAGCATATCGGCAAGTGTTTTCCCGGTCATAGTGTGCTGGGGGAAGAAAGTGGGGAGCATGACGCTCATAGCGATTATCTGTGGGTGGTGGACCCTTTGGACGGGACAAATAATTACAGCCAGGGATTACCCGTGTTTTGCGTGTCTATCGGGCTGCAATACCGGGGAGAGACGTTATTGGGTGTCGTGTACGCTCCCTACTTGAGCGAGTTGTACACGGCAATCCGGGGTAAAGGGGCTTTTCTAAACAATGCCCCGATCTGCGTTTCCGACAAGACAGAACTCGATCGTTCCGTGCTGGCCACGGGTTTCCCTTACGACAAGGGAATACACCCCGTGAATAATATCGATAATCTAAGTCGTATTCTGCCACATCTGCGAGGAATCCGGCGTATGGGTTCTGCTGCTTACGATCTTTGCGGGGTCGCAGCCGGGTTTCTGGACGGATATTGGGAATTAGGTCTGAAGCTCTGGGACGTGTGTGCTGGAGTTCTTATCGTACAGGAGGCGGGAGGCCATGTCGAACCCTTCCGGGAGGACCGGGGAATTGCCATATTGGCCGGGAATGCAGGGATCGTGGAGAAAATGAAAGAGTATATAAGTTAAAGGGGGGGAAAGTTTCTTTAATTTTAGTCTTTAAAACTCATTCTACATTACTTTACCTCGAAAGTTCTATTCTGGTTCTCATATTTTTGATTTTCTCTCTTCGGATGAGGGAAAGTAGTTGCCTTAGATTGCCTCGTTTGATGGCGACGAAAGAATGATGGTCTTTAACTTCGATTTTGCCGATGTCTTCTTTTTTCAAGTTCCCTTTTTGGCAGAGGAAACCGACGATGTCCATTTTGTTGACCTTGTCTTTTTTGCCTTTGCCGATGTAAAGGGTGGACCAGAATGGTTCTGCCGGGGCGGGGTATTTACCGACGGGGTGGTAGGTTTCCGGGATTTCGGTTAGGTAATCCGGGCGGGCTTCATCCCTGTCGAGTAGGAGAAAAGCGGTACCGGAGGCATTCATCCGGGCAGTTCGACCGTTGCGATGGGTGAAGGATTCCGGCTTTTTGGGGAGGTGGTAGTGGATGATGTATTTTATCTCCGGGATGTCCAGACCGCGGGAGGCGAGATCTGTCGAGATGAAAATGCACGTACTTCCATTGCGGAATTTACACAGCACTCGCTCGCGTTCTTCCTGTTCCATTCCCCCGTGGAAATACTCGTTATTGACGCCTTTATTCCACAGGTAATTGCTCACTTCTTCCGCCCGTTCTCGGTAGTTACAAAAAATCAGGGTAGGACCTTCCTCTAGATCACACAGTAGCTTGTAGAGCGTGTCGAGTTTGTTATTACCTTCGGTGTACACGCTTTTGAGTGTTAACTTGATCGGAAAGGCTCCTTCAAGAAAATTCAGCACGAGAGGGGCTTGTAGACCCGTGAATTCCGGTATCTCGATGGCCGATGTTGCAGAGGTTAAGATGCGCTTTTGTAAGTGTGGCAAGTGCGAGAAGATGGTTCCCATATCTTCTTGAAATCCGAATTCCAATGCCTTGTCAAACTCATCGAGAATGATGGTGGAGGTAGAGTCCGTGTCAATTGTCCCCCGGGTGATGTGATCGAGTATGCGTCCTGGTGTCCCGATGATCAGCGTGGGTGTGTATGCCAGACTGCGACTCTCCACGTTGATATCATGTCCCCCGTAACAACATACCACTTTGAAACCGCTTTTCAGGGAACGGAATACTTGTTCTATCTGTAAGGCCAGTTCTCTCGATGGTGTTAGGATGATGGCCTGTGCTTTCGTGTTATTCGGGTCAAGATTTTCCAATAAGGGTAACAGAAAGGCTAGGGTTTTACCTGATCCGGTGGGGGAGAACAGGACGATGTGATCGGTTTCCCGATGAGCTTTCAGCGAGGTTTCTTGCATCTCGTTTAACGAGGATATTCCAAGAGCTTGAAGGGAAGAAAATGGGACCATTTAGTAATTTTAGATTTAATAATTTTAGATTGAACCTTCTCTGGTTTCCCCTTAGCAAAGGGGAGGATGCGCTGTATTGTTACATGATCGATAGGATTACTGAATTATTAGGCTATTCAGTTTTTTCATGATTTTTGGGCGAGAGAACACGACTTTAGCTTGTCGGTAACCTTCGTCCACGATTTTTTCGATGTTATTGAGGTCGAACATGCTGTATCGGCTGATGTGTTTCGGCACGATAACGATATCACATAAGCGGGTGTCTATGTTCATGTTTGACAGAATACCCATGTGGAAGGAACGTTCGGCCAAGTGGACCATGCTTTTGATGTGATTACAGGGCTCCAGCGGGTCGATATGTACGCCGATAACCGTCTCGCATAACTCCCTGATCGGGCGCACGGGTAAGTTCATAAATACCCCGCCGTCCGAGTACTGGTGGTGATTGATGGTGACGGGTACGAATACGATCGGTATGGAACAGGATGCCAGCACGCAGGGGACTACTTTTCCCGTGCTGAAATGCGTGGGTATGCCTAAGTTCATGTTGGTGGCGGTGACCACCAACGGTATTTGTAGTTCCTCGAATGTTTCAACATGAATGAACTCGGATAACCTTTTTTCCATTCCGGTCATGGTCATGATTCCGGTTTTAGAGACTAAAGGTCGTGCGAAGTCGAGCAGTTTTCTATCTTGAAAGAATTTAAGCCCCTCCTCTGCCGAGTGTCCGGATGCAAATATAAGCCCGGCTATCGCTCCTGCGCTGGTCCCCGAAATGATGTCCGGTTTAATTCCCAGCTCCTGCATTGCCTTGTAGACGCCTAGATGGGCGAATCCTCTGGCTCCCCCTCCACTTAATGCCAAACCTAGCTTGTATGGTCGTTTCTGTTGATTATTTTCCATGTGGTTAGTGTGTGTAATAGACTAAAAAAGGGGCTTATGCCCCTTTTTTTATTTTACTGTAGCCATGTGAGCGATTAACTCAAGAACTTTGTTGGAGTATCCCCACTCGTTGTCATACCAAGAAACGAGTTTCACGAAGTTAGAGTTTAATGCGATACCAGCTTTAGCATCGAAGATTGAAGTGCGAGCGTCACCCAAGAAGTCAGAAGAAACAACTTCTTCTTCCGTATAGCCAAGAATGCCTTTCAATTCATTCTCAGAAGCCTCTTTCATGGCAGCTTTGATCTCTTCGTAAGTTGCAGCTTTTTCCAGACGGCAAGTCAAGTCAACCACAGACACGTCCAATGTAGGAACTCGGAATGACATACCGGTTAATTTGCCGTTCAATTCCGGGATCACTTTACCCACAGCTTTAGCAGCTCCGGTGGATGACGGGATGATGTTACCAGCAGCGGCACGTCCACCTCTCCAGTCTTTCATAGAAGGACCGTCTACAGTTTTTTGGGTAGCGGTGGTAGCGTGTACGGTAGTCATCAAACCTTCAACAATACCGAATTTATCATGCATTACTTTAGCCAGCGGGGCTAAGCAGTTCGTGGTACATGATGCGTTAGATACGATAGTTTGTCCTGCGTAGGTTTTGTGGTTTACACCCATCACGAACATCGGGGTATCATCTTTTGACGGGGCGGACATCACGACTCTTTTTGCCCCGGCTTTCAAGTGTGCTTCTGCTTTTTCTTTTGTTAAGAAAAGTCCGGTTGACTCAACTACATATTCTGCTCCTACCTCGTTCCATTTCAGATCTTCCGGGTTTCTCTCTGCTGTAACACGGATAGCGTGTCCGTTTACAACGAGTTTTCCATCTTTAGCCTCAACGGTTCCGTTGAAACGACCGTGCATGGTGTCATATTTCAACATGTAAACCATGTAGTCGACATCGATAAGGTCATTTATTCCAACGATTTCAATATCGTCTCTTGTCATTGCAGCTCTAAAAACCAGACGGCCGATACGTCCGAATCCGTTGATACCAACTTTAATCTTTGACATTTGTTTTTTTATTATTTGGTTAATAATGATGTTAACTCTCTCGTTTAATGTCGTAAACTCACACAAAAGTATGGATAAAAAAATGAAAAACAAAGAACTTTTAGATTAGTTATACGCGAACGTTTTTTTTCTTAAAAAAGTTTGCGCAAACGTTTTAAATATTTATCTTTGCCCAGCAATTGAAGGAAATGTTTTTTGCTTTTATAAGTGTAGTAAATTTATTGTTAGTGTGTTAAAAGAGGCCAACAGGCCTCTTTTTTTATTTAGGGCATTGATCTTTTAATTGAGTATTAAATTCCTTTTATTTGTTTGATGATTAAAACTCTTTTGGTAGCAGGAGATACCTTGTAGCGATCGTCTATGCGATGGCCGACCACCCAAATGATGTCCTTGCCAGATTGTAAGAGAAGGCAGTCTTTTTTCTGCTTGGCGCTGAATTTCAAGTCTGTAAAAAAGTCGCTCAATTTCTTTTTGCTGCGTTTCATTCCGAGAGGGCAGAACCAGTCACCCATGGACCAGTGGCGTAATACGAGGGGATAAATGATCTTGTCAAGGTCAAAACACCCTGTGTTAAGATCACGGGGAACGATAAAAGAGTCATTGATGTCTTGTTCTTCGAGCTGGAAGATGCTGTCATCGATGTGGTATTCTCCACTATCTGCCAAAAGAGTGCGTTTGTCTTCTTTTTCTAAAATATTGAATAGCCGCCAGTAGATCCTGCCTTTCGTAAGTAAGTATTCTTCAGCCTCGAATTGTTTTCCGGGAATGGCGTCGCTGCTTTCAAGAATATCCTCGATTTGTGTGGCGTTAAAACCATATGGCCGTAAGATCTCGAACAGGAGCGTGTAAGGGGCTGGGGCTGCCAGTGTCTTTTGTATGTCTATAAGGGTTTCTCCATTTTCCTCGCTAATCACTTCTTCTTTCAGACGATCGATGCCGTAACGGTAGATTTGCTCCACTTCCTTGAGGGTGTTACAGTTTTCCCGTACCGTGTTGAGGAACGAGGGATTGATGTCCTTACACACGGGGATAATCATGTGGCGTATTTTATTTCGCACGTAGTCGAGCGAGTTGTTGGTGGAATCGGTTCGATACCCCAGTTGGTTTTGCTTAATGTAAGCGATGATCTCCTCCCGGGAACGGGACAGGAGCGGGCGCAGAATGCGATCTTTGACGGGACGAATACCAGTGAGACCCTTAATGCCGGTTCCGCGACATATATTAATAAAGAGAGTCTCGGCAAGGTCGTTGGCATGGTGTCCCACGACGATGTAGTCCATTTTCTTCTTCTGGCGCATTTCTTCGAACCAGTCGTAGCGTAGTTCCCGTGCGGCCATCTCTATGCTGATGCCTTTTTTCTTGGCGTATTCTTGGGTGTCAAAGCGTTTCACGCTCATGGGGATACCGTAGGTTTCACAGAACCGTTTCACGAATTGTTCATCCATGTTTGATTCTTTGCCCCGTAGATTAAAATTACAATGCAAGGCGTATATGCGCAGGTTCAAGTACTTAAATGCGTGGAGTAAAGTAATTGAATCGGCCCCCCCGCTAACGGCGATGATAAATCCCGCTTTCTCGTCAATCTCGTGTTCCTTGAGGAACTGTTTTATCGTGTCCAACATAACCTAGTTCTTTTATGAATAGCCTAAATTAGCGATTTTTCTTGAAAGAAGAAGGGAAATTAAGAATAAAAATGCGGATTTTATTTTACCAGAAGCGTTGCTTCCCATTTTGAATTGTGAATATGCGCTCTTCCTTACCTGCCGTGTGATTGCGTAACCAGTAGACAGCGTTTGAAGGAATATTTTCAAACTCAATAGAATATCCTGTGGCAATTTTACAACCAAGGGATTGCCAACCGTTGAGGTCGAAATAGAAAAGTTCATACTCGTTACCGGGGTATATACCATTAGCATCGTTACGGGGTAAATAAATCATTTCTGATATACAGACAGGATGGCCGAAATCCACGATGAGTTGGTGGGATACTCTGCCGTGGGAAAGTGGGTCATTGTCGAAAAGATTGGCGAGACGAGCACCCTTGCCTTCGGGATCTATGATTGTTCCGGTTAGATCCCGGCCCCGGTTGTCTTTAAATTTCCATTCGGCAAGTTCCACGATTTTTGAGTGATTAAATCGCCAGTAACGGTATTTTTTCGTGGTGTCAACCGGGACGATGACGGGGTACATGTTGGGATTGCGGGTGACGTCGTGGATGTGTGTAGCATTCCGAAACGTTGGGTCGTTCGAAGCTTGGAAGATTGCCCCGATAAGAGCGTTGCCGTGGTACACTTTGTTGTGGTGCAATGGGTATTTACGGGTGAGAATGAGAGTTTGTCGTCGTGTCGTATCAGGACGTAGTTTGACTGTTATTCCATTGGCTTGCAGAATAAAAGGATATGTCAAGTTACGTTGGTATTCCTTTTCGAAGTAGACCGGAAAATATATGATGTCGGGACCCATGGAATGAAAGCAGAATTTGTCTTGTTGCACCTTGCTCCAGTCGACAATCCGAAGTTCCCGGCCGTTGAATATGGCGAGATAGGCGTGACGAGCTTGTACGGGGACGGAGGCTGTAATAGTGACATCTGAGGTGTGTAAGTATTTATCGGTGACATCCCGGTTGAAGGGATCGGTGAAGAACGGGGGAATATATTCATCCTCTTCAGGGATGGGGATTGGATTGGCCGAGTACGTGCGGCGATATACTTTCGGGGCATTTTTCATCTCAATTTGTCCGGAGAGAATGTCTTTGTTTTTGGTATCAATGATAACGGTCCATTCGTGGAAACCGTTCATGTCGGCCCAGCAGGGTACGTGGTCTATGGCTGCGGGAATACCCGCCATGCGATATGCCAGTAGTTGGAGTTGGCTGGAGAAGACGCATTCTTTGGTCGAGATGGGGATTCCCACTAGATTATCATTTCCATAATCGAGGCCTAAGGCATGACCGTAGACGATCTGTGCCATATTGTAGGGGGAATGTTTTTGGTTGTCAAAGTACAGGCTTGCCTCTTGTAGACGATTTTTTAGCCGTAAATCAATGGAATCTCGCCAGTAGTCGAGGGACTCGTTGCCAATTCGGTAGGGTAATAGGTATTCGAGAAAATCATCGAAAGTGAGGTTTTCGAGCCAAGGACTGGTGGTCCATAACCGGAAGGCTTGATCAATTTGGTGGATGAGGTAGTCGGCTTTCACTTGTTCGATATCCGGTTTCGCCCGGAGTTGTTGGCGGGAACGGGGATAACGGAGAGGTTGCATGAGAATGACTTTTTTCATCAAGTAAGGTGTTCCCGTGCTATCGATGACCTGTTGGAGTTGTTGGAGGTAGGGACCGTCGAGAGAGTAGTGGCCTGGCATGCTCTCGATAAGAAAAATGGTTGCTTCCCGTTTAAGGCTGTCATCGGAATAGTGTTTCAGTACTTTTTGGAGTTCCGATCCATTGTTTCCGGCAAGTTGCAACACTCGATCGAGTCGAGAGGTCGCTTCCCGGCAGGAATGTAGGAGGATTACTAGAGACAGGTAAAAAATAAGGCGCACGGTCTATTTTTGTTTGTTGGTTAATATTAATGCAAATGTATTTAATTTATTCAAGAATGAATATTGAAAATATTATTTATCTTTGTTGAGAACCAAATAAAGAAAAGGTCATGAAAAGGGTATTTATTTTTGTAGTTTTCTTATTCATGCTGGGAGGTTTGACTCGGGTTGATGCCCAGGAAAAGGAGACTTTGGTGAAAGTTGGGGATAATGTTCCCGAGTTTGTGGTGGAGATGTTTGATGGACAAAAGATCGATATTAAAGATTTAAAGGGAAAAATCGTGTTAATTAATTTCTGGGCCACGTGGTGTCCCCCGTGTCAAGAGGAGTTGAAGCGAGTACAAAAGGAGATCGTCGACCGTTTTAAAGGGAAAGATTTCGTGTTTTTAGCGATTTCCCGCGAGGAAACTAAGGAACAGGTGAAAAAATTCCGGGAAAGAAATGGTTACACGTTCCCGATGGGACTTGATCCGGAACGTAGGATTTATTCCAAGTTTGCCACAGCGACAATTCCGAGAAATTTTATCATCGATAAGAAGGGAAAGATCGTGGAGATCGAAATAGGTTATACCAAGGAGTCTTTTGCCAAGATGATTGAAAAATTGGAAAAGTTGCTGAAATAGTATTTACTTACTTGGTTTTATTGTAAAGTCCCGGGATGATTGTTGCGATATGGCATCAAAGGGGAAAACTATAGATGTGTAAGTGCGGGACAGCTGATAAACTGGAGTAAAGGAAGTGGTATGTGTATTAGAATACTTTAAGGGAAAATGGGAATTCTTTGAGAAGAATGTGGTGTATTATCCGTTAAATATAATATCTTTGCCTTTGAATATAAATAAAGGATCGTTTATT
>JAHZBN010000020.1:0-61216 GCA_019423345.1 Butyricimonas sp.
GTTCTATTACAAAAATAAATAAATTGGAATTTACACACTTTTTGGTACACTATCTGAAACACTATCCACAATTGATCAAATTAGCATATTGAAGAGACAATATATAAAAAGAAAGATGCCTGTTAATCGATCGACTAACAGGCATCTCTGCGGTTCGGACGGGACTCGAACCCGCGACCCCATGCGTGACAGGCATGTATTCTAACCAGCTGAACTACCGAACCTTTTTTGCATCAAGTAACCGCTGTTACTCTCAAATGCGCTGCAAAGATAGATAGTTTTTCTTATTATACAATATTTCGGCCCTGAAAAAATGGAAAAAAATGCATTTTTATTACGGAAGGAAATATTCTTGAAGGCCCGAGAATAAAGGGATACGGGTTGTTTACGTTGAGGATGAATGGGTTATTAATAAAAGTAATAAAGTATAGGCTAAAATTTCAATTTACGGTTTTGGAGTTTAATTTTTTCCTTATATTTGTGGCACATAATAATTGTCAAATTTAATTTAACTTATAAGATAATGAACGTACCTGCAGAATTAAAGTACACTAAAGAACACGAATGGATTCGTGTTGAGGGTGAAGAAGCATATGTCGGAATTACTGATTATGCACAAAGTCAATTAGGTGATATCGTGTTTGTTGAGGTTGAAACTGAAGGTGATAACCTAGAGGCTGGAGATACTTTCGGTAGTATTGAAGCTGTAAAGACCGTTTCTGATTTGTATATGCCGGTTTCCGGAGAAGTATTGGAATTCAATTCAGAATTGGAAGATCAACCTGACTTGGTAAACAAAGATCCTTATGGAAAAGGTTGGATTATCAAGGTAAAAATTGAAGACGAAGCACAGTTAGATGGATTGTTGAGTGCAGACGCTTACAAGGCTTCTATCTAATTTTATTGATAAAGAGGGGACTGTATGTGTTATCTCAAAAGGATAACGAATACAGTCCCTTTATTTTTGTTTTGTGGTTGCAAATTTCAATTTTTAATTCTATGACATTAATAAAATCTATATCCGGTATCCGGGGAACTGTTGGTGGACGTCCGGGTGATAACCTAACCCCCTTGGATATTGTTAAGTTTGTTTCGGCTTACGCTACTTGGTTGAAGACCGGGGCTGGGAAAACGAGAGCTAAAATCGTGTTGGGACGAGATGCTCGTATTTCCGGGGAGATGTATGCTAAATTAGTAGAGGCTACTCTGTCTGGTTTGGGACATGACGTGGTGAATATTGGTTTGGCAACGACTCCAACAACGGAGATCGCTGTTACTGCAGAACAGGCAGATGGAGGAATTATCCTCACGGCAAGTCACAATCCGAAACAATGGAATGCTTTGAAATTATTAAATAACCGGGGAGAATTCCTTTCGGCCGAGGATGGGGCTCAAGTACTTCAGATGGCTGAACAGGAATCGTTTGAATATGCAGAAGTGGATGAATTGGGTTCTATTATCCATAAAGATTACACGGATTACCATATTCAACACGTGTTGGATTTGAAATTGGTGAACCGGGAGGCAATTGCCAAAGCCAACTTGAAAGTCGTCGTGGATGCGGTAAACTCTGTGGGAGGAACCGTGATTCCCGCTTTATTGAAAGCTTTGGGAGTGAAAGAGGTGGTCGAGTTGAATTGCGAACCCACGGGACGTTTTGCCCATAATCCGGAACCCATTCCGGAGAACTTAATCCAGATTTCAGAGAAAATAAAGGAGTGTGGGGCTGATTTAGGTATCGTGGTTGATCCGGATGTTGATCGTTTGGCATTAGTCTGCGAGAACGGGGAGATGTTCGTGGAAGAATACACGTTGGTGGCTGTTGCTGACTATGTGTTGAAACATACTCCGGGAAATACGGTTTCTAACCTTTCTTCTTCTCGTGCTTTACGGGATGTAACGTTAGCTCACGGGCAACAATATAACGCTGCGGCTGTGGGAGAGGTGAACGTGGTGACTAAGATGAAAGAGACGAATACGGTAATTGGTGGTGAAGGAAACGGTGGTGTCATCTATCCGGAAAGCCATTACGGGCGTGATGCTTTAGTAGGAGTAGGCTTATTCCTTTCTCATTTCGTGGCGGAAGGAAAGAGCATGACGGTTTTAAAAGCAACTTACCCGCAATATTTTATTTCGAAAAACAAGCTAACACTTTCTCCCGATATGGATGTCGACAAGATATTGGAGGGCTTGAAAAAGAAATATGCTTCAGAAGAGATTACCGATATTGATGGTGTGAAAATTGACTTCAAAGATGGCTGGGTACATCTACGTAAATCCAATACAGAACCGATTATACGAATTTATTCCGAGTCGAAAGATGAAGCAGCAGCTAATCAATTGGCAGAAGAAGTTATAAAGGTGGCACAAAGCCTGTATTAATAAAAAGGAGCCTCGAAAAAGGCTCCTTTTTATGTTTTTATTCTTTCCCTCCAACACAATATAGATCAATACCATATTTTGCAAATGCTTCTACTAGATAGTCGCATTTCTTTTGGATTTGCGGGTAATTCGTGTAGAGAGGATTTGCCTGTAACTCGCTCTTGGTTTGCGAGAAGATGAATCCCAAAAAAGAATAAAAGTCATTATTTAAGTCTGGTGCAGTCCAGTAATAGGGTTCCCAGAAATACCAGTATGTACCATATTCTAAAAATCCTAATTTGTAGATATCTTCTTCTGTATACCATAAGTTGTCGGAAGAGTAGGGATTTGTGGTACCGCTTTTAGCATCTTCTGAAATGAGTGAATAGGTGGAAAAAGTATTTAAAATATTATTATAGTCAATTTTGGTGATAACATCATCATAGGGTTGCATTAGAAACTGGATGAATGTACGATTGATTGCTATTTTTAGTCTTTTCCTGTATTCTGGCTTGCTTATTCGTTCTCCAAATTCTTTATCCACGTGAGGTAACGTGATATGATCAACTCCTCGTACGAGAACCCCTTTGCGAAAACTAAGATTACCATAACTGATTGTATCCCATAAGGGAACATAGTTGCCGTTTTGGTAAAGCATACCAGCCATGAGGATTTTAGAAGGGAATAATTCTTTCTTGACTTTGTCTGAATACAAGTCAAAGAAATCTTCTTTTAAGAATTTTACAGCAGCACGGATACCTTCTTCGTCAGCTTCCACTTTTACATCATAATTAACATCGTTACTGCTAGATGTGAAATGATAATTGATATCAGCATTGGAGAATTTATATAATACGGCAGTTTCATAATCATTATACCATTCCACAATTTGCTCATCGAAATCATGATTTCCTTGCGGAAGATCAAATCGTTGTGTTTTCTTCTCTGAAATTTTTAAATCATCCTCTTTTTCACAAGAACATAGAATGAAAATGAATGATATTCCAAACAGTAAAATGTATAAATTTATTTTTTTCATGATATTCTGTTTTGTTAGTTTAATGCAGGATTACTCTCTTTATGGTGTTGCATAATGGGTAACATCCATTTAGGTGTTGCTGTTCCAATTTCAACGGAATGTTCATCACCGGGATTCGTAGACTCATCAAGTCTATGCGAGAAAGATTGCATCCCGTAACGTCGGAGGTCAAACCAACGCATTCCTTCGAAACAAAATTCTCTACGACGTTCTTCTCTACAGTTTTCGATTAGATTATCTGCATTGTTGTTAAAAGTTGAGTTTGTCCACGCTTGGGATGCGTAGTTTTTTATACGTTTTTCTCTTATCGTGTTTAAATCGGATAATGCTTTCCCAAAGTATTCGTTTCCACCTATTTTAGCCAAATTTGCATAAGCTTCAGCCCTGTTTAAATAAGCTTCACTTAGACGTAGGCAAGCTCCGAATTTTAATTCTCTAGCGAATTTAGATGATTTCTTCTCGTCTCCAGCCTCACCGTAAGGACATAAATATCCATTCCAGCGTTGATCCTCATTGGAATAACAATTGCGCAATTGATCGGATGCCATAAAGCATTTAGCGTAATAATCCGATGTAACAACTTCATGCTCTTCCTCACTTGCATAGAAGAATAGTATTTCCGGATTATTTAAAGTGAAAGGATGTGGGAATCCTCCCGTGTTAATTGCGTTAGGATAATTAACATTAGTCATGTCGAATAGTGAATAGGAGTTACCGGGAGCTGAGAATACGGCTGTTGCATGCTCTACGACTTTTTCCCAGTTTTCCATGAAAAGATAGTAACGGCTAGCCAATAAATGAGCCGTACTGATTCCAATACGGAATTTGGAACCTGTTGCATTGACTTCGGTTAATAGATTGATTCCTTTCTCTACATCTGAAATAATCGTATTGTAAACTTCGGCAACCGTGCTGCGTGGTATGGAAGTTTGGTCAATTGTGCTGTTTAACTTTAATGGAACTCCTGCTGATTTTCCTTCGGGTGCATTAGGTGCATTATAAGGATAGGCATAAATGTTGATCAGATTAAAGTAGTAGAATGACCGTAAAATGCGGGCTTCCCCCTCAACTCGTTTTTTCGTTTTCTCTTCCCCGTCAACATCTCCTATCATATCTATGACTACATTACATCCTGCAATCATTTTGTAGAATTTTTCGTATGAGTCAACCTTGATAATAGGGCTATTATCTGTAGGATTCGTCAAGTTCATGTAGTCTTCGAACATGGTTTCGTTAGTTGTTGCGGTGCGACCTCCCCATAAATACAGGGGACTGTACTTCGTTATGATTGTTTTTTGACTATTGTTGGTAATGTACTGGGTTACATCATCGTCAAGCAAATCTAGAAAAGGCATTAGTTGGGTTTCATAACGGGGATAGCCTTCATAAGCTAGTAATTGGTCTAGATCTTCAATCGTTGACGGAATTACTTCGTCTTGGGATGTTTCTTTCAGAAAATCATTGCAAGAACACAACCCGATAATTGATAGAATTATGATACTTTTTTTTATGATATTTTTCATACTTTGTCGTGTTTGGGATTAAAAACCAAGGCTTATACTTAATGAAAACTTACGTTGACGATCGACTACCGGAATAACATTGGTAGCACTTGTGCTGAGTGTTTCCGGATCTTGTTTACCAAGTTTTTTACTTTTAATAATGAAAGGGTCTGTTACCGTCAATGCAAATGTCAGATTTGTAAGCTTTATCTTATCTAATTGATTTTTAGGTAGAGCGTATGCCAAGCAAATGCTATTACATCTCAAATGGTCGGCCTTTACTACTCGTAGGTCTGATAAATTGTACATTTGATAACGGTATATTTCTCCTGAACTACTTAACGACAATGAATTGTCTGGTAAATATTGGCTGAGATCTTCATCACTAGCTAAAATAGCGGGTATATCCGTGTATTTTTCATCTCCAGCTTGACGCCAACGTTTATTTAGTTGAGTACTTGCATTCTTTTCGGGATCGGGTATACGTAATTGCCCGACACGACCACCGTTTGACTGGCTTTTCATAAAGGGATTTAAGCGCTTGTGATGGCCTAATTGGAAATTGAAAGAAGAGGAGAGAGTTAATTGTTTGTACCGGAACGAGGTTGATAGTCCTCCACTAAAAATAGGATCTTTTACACCACTATACACCATGTAGTCAAGTAGGGTTCCGGTTTCTACTTTTGTTTTAACCCCGGGAGTTTGGTCTATAATAGCAAAATTGGGTGTTCCTTTGTCTGATAGGCCAATGTATGGGAAAGACCAGAAGCTATTTAAGGCGAAACCGTCAATAATAACACTCCCGTCTGTGATTTTTCCCAGCGTGATGTTGTCTTCGTTATCTTTGATTTCGTTACGATTGAATCCGGAAGTTGCGTTAATACTCCATCTGAAATCTTTTGTGTTTACCGGGATAACGGTTAAAGATATATCATAACCTTTATTGATAATTGTTCCATTATTTACGGCCATATTAGGAGTTCCGTTTTCGATCGGAATGTTCATATAAGTGATGGCGTCTATCGTTTTCTTGTAATAATAATCAATACTTCCGTATATCCGGTTATCCAAAATGGAAAGTTCAATACCTCCGTTGAAACTACGTGTTTTTTCCCATTTCAGATCTTTGTTGGGTAAATTTTTAATAGATAAGTATTGTTCTCCAGTTAATATATCCGGGGCTATATTGAAATTGGCAATCAGGTTGGGGCTAATATCTGGGGCTTTACCCTGTGTTCCATAGGAAGCTTTCAAGGTAAGATTAGATAACCAGCCGAATCGGCGCATGAAATTTTCCTCGCTAACATTCCATCGGATTCCGGCAGATAACACGGGATTGAAACGATTATTTGTGTTTTGTCCGAATTTATTGGAAGCATCCTGTCTAAAACTGAATGAAAGGGTGTATTTCGTTGAATACGTGTACCCCAATGTGGCATAATAAGAGAGGTAATTCTCCGTTTGATCGGTTAGCTTGGTAGAATGACGTTCTCTATAAGATGGGACATTTGACGTTTCACGATAGTTGATATCTGGATAAATATCCAAAATGTAATCTTTATTAGCTTGTTGGCTATAATCGTAATCAACGCTTTTTCCTCTATCAGGCATATATCCATATTCCGTACCTTGTTGGCCGATATAACTATTTCCTCTGATTTCGTGTCCTAATGCTATATTAAGAGCATGATTCCCTTCTTCATCTAGTATTTTTCCATAGTTGAGTTGATTACGTACCGTATAACTCTGTTGATTCGTATTATTGTAGTTTAGAATACCACCATAGGGTAATACGGACGCTAAACTTAACCATGAATCGTTTTCTCCGGTAACAAGTTCACCATAATTGGCGCCTCTGATTTTAGATACGGCATAAGAGTGATCATCTGCCCAGATATTGGCTTCAGAACTATTCCGTGTAAATGCAGTTGTTAATTCATATTTTATTTCAGGTGTAATATTCCAGATCAAATTACCCGTGATTTGGAATTTGGTATTCTTATTTTCGTTCCCGGTATGTTTCAATTCATTCAAGAAGTTGTAGCGAATTTCTCTTTGAATAGCGGACCCGTCATCCATTTGGAAATAAGCCTTTGATTCATTAATTACATACCATTCATTGGGAGCAATAATTCTACTGGTATTTAAAGCGTAATCTTCCGGGTTTACTCCTGTATAGTAAGCATCTGTTTCCGATTGACTGGCTGAAAATTGAAATTTTGTCCGTAGATTGTCCCGTAATTTGGCATCAACGCTAAAATTTATGGTTTTATTGCTTTGATCGTTTCCTTTGTAACTACTTAATGATTTATTGAATCCCACGGAACCGTAGAAATTTAATTTGTCATTCCCTCCGCTTAAACTTAATGAATAGTTTTGACTGACTGCGTTACGGGATAAGAGTTTAAGCCAATTTGTATTCTGTTTTTCCATTTGAGTGACTTTCTGGTTGAATTCATTCATGGAAATTTCTTTATTGATTAACTGAAGGTAAGCTCCTTCGTATCCCACGTGTTGGGGAAATTTAGAGAAAGGAACTCCTGATTCGATGATTTCTTTTGATAAGGCAATTCGGTCAGCGGAGTTCATCTGGTCTGTTTGGGCGTATGTCCTTCTAGGAGTCATGGAAATATCTGTCCGGAAATTGACGTTAATTCTTCCGTCCGTGTTAGAACCTCTTTTGGTTGTGATCACAATAACTCCATTGGCAGCCTTAACCCCGTAGATAGCGGTTGCCGATGCATCTTTTAAGAAAGTGATACTTTCAATGTCATCAGGGTTGAGACCAGAAATACTGCTGCCGGAAATACTTGCCATGGCGCTATTTAAATCTCCGGAACTAAGAATATCATTTAATTGTGCTCCTGCAAAAGGAAGGGGATCTTCTTGGATGATACCGTCAATAACCCAAACTGGGGATGCGTTTCCAATAACAGTCGAAGTCCCTCGAACTCTGACTTGAGGAGCAGAACCGATAAGTCCGGAAGGAATCGTGATGCTGACCCCGGGAATCATACCTTGGAGGGCTGCATCTATCCGGTTGATTCCGGCAATACGGACATCATCTCCTTTTACGGTGTATGTGGAACCGACAACCTCATGTTTTTTTAAGGTCTGATATCCAGTAACAACGACTTCTTCCAAGGATTTGGAATCTTCTTGCAATATGACTTTGTAAGGAATTTGTTTTGCGTTTACAATTACTTCTTGTGATTTCATGCCAACAAATGAAAATACGAGAGTCGCACCTTCCGGTACAGAGATTGTAAATTTTCCATCGTTGTCAGAAAGTACCCCGACTCCTTTTTGCCCTTTCACTGTGATGGTCACTGAAGGTAAGGTAATCCCTGATTCATCATAAACAGTTCCTGTTACTTTTAGTGTTTTATTTTGTGCATATAGAGAACTCGATATGCTGTATATTAGGAAAATTAATATCCAAGTGATTGTAAATTTTATATATAGAGGTTTCATTTGAATTCATATTAAGATTAATAAAGATATTCGGGGGAGGCTTTCACTTCTAATGTGATGTAACCAGCTTTTCCGGGAACTAATTCCTTTACACGGAATACTGCAAAATTGGAATTATAAATATCCCTATTAGGCCACTCGGTAAACTTTTGTAAGGTTATGATGTAAATACCTTCTAATGTGGGATGTGTTGCTTCCGTGAGACTTACTCCCCGTTTTAAGTCTGTAGAGTACTTATAGTCTTCTATATATTTAGGGGATGCAGTAATTGTTGCTTGAATGAATCCGAATTTGTTTTGGGCGTAACCTCCTGCAGTGATAGCTTCATCTAAAGTATTGATTTTATATGGAGTTAATGCTGCGAATTCATTTGAAAGATAACCCCAGCTAACAGAAGAGTTATGTGTTCCCAAGAGAGGATATAACCGTTGTTCCCGATAATAACTTGTAACTTCGTCATCTTCTCCATAAAAGTAACATAACTCGATTTCCTGAAGTTCTTCCATACTCATTTGTCGAGCCTGTTCTAAAGTGAAAACTTCTCCTGTGCTGAATTTTAGGAAGTGCCCGTGTCCCGTGTTGGCTTGTGCGCCTAGAGTTACAGTATAGGATTTTAGTTCATCAGCGATTAGAATTGTAATTGTTTTGTTAATCAATTGTTTCGGCTGATTATTATCTTTACATACTACTTGAAAATTGTATGTCTGATAGTGAGATCCTCCTTCTGATAGATAATCGTTTGCACGGAATGAATAAGAATATTGACTCTTATTTTGTAATTCGGTAGAATCCATCGTCAACGGGAAACCTTTTAGGTATACCCCGGCATTATCCTTAATGTACAACTCTTGAATCGTACCTTGGTTTGCGATAAAATCAATGTCAATTTTAATCTCTTCTCCCGGGGCTACGATAATGGAATCTTTTTCAATCCCGTTTAGCTTCACCACTAGACTCGGACGGGGAGGTAGCTCGTGGAGTTCTTTGATGCATCCTTGGCAGAATGTCAAGAAGAGGCAAATAATTAACAGATAGTTTCTTGTTCTCATAAAATTGGTTTTAAGGTTTAATGAATGATCTAATAATTTCTCTGTCATTAAATTGATTTTGGTTTATATTATTGTTTAAAAAATAAATTCCGCACTGATTGAATAGTTCTTTTGGCGTTTCATCGTTGGGGTATACGAATCTGCATTCATGGTCATGACTTCTGGGTCTTGATCTCCTAAACGGTGATCTTTAATAATGAATGGATTGGTGACTGTTATGCCTAAGTTTATTTCTGTAACACGAGGAATTTTCGTTTGATAATTTAATGAAATTCGGTTGCATCGCAAATGATTGGCCGACACGGTTCGTTCCGTACTTTGGTTGTATAATGAATAACGATACACGGCATTGTAGTTCCCCTGGCTCAAAGAGTTGTCCGGTAAATATTGAGATACGTCTTCATCTTGGACAGACAGGGCGGGGATATTTGTGCGTCTTTCGTCTCCTGGTTGTTGCCAGCGGGATAATAGTTCCGTGGATGCATTTATGTCTGCATTCGGGATAGATAACATTCCATTGTTAGAACTTGTTATAAATGGATTAAGTCGTTTATAATGGCCTAATTGGTAATTAAACATAGTGTTTAGCGAGAATCGTTTGTATCTTATTGTTGTACTGATCCCTCCAGAAATACGAGGTTCACTATCTCCGTTGTATACCAAATAATCAAGCAATGAACCGGATACCTTTTGCATTTCACCCCCGATTTGGTCCATAATGGCGAATAACGGGGCCCCGTTTTTGGGAGATAATCCGATAAAAGGAATAGACCAGAAACCGGATACGGAGAAACCATCTAATGCGGCGTTTCCATTTGTGAAATGTTCAATGGAAGGTTCATCCGTGTAACTTCTTTTCAAAATATCTTTCATGTAAGCTGCCGTGAAATTGATATTCCAACTCCAGTTACGGGAGGAAAAGGGAGTGAATTTAATTTGTAATTCGTATCCCTCGCTATTAATGGCACCACTGTTAATGTACATTTTTCGGAAACCATTTTCAATTGGAATCTCTTTTTCAACCACGATATCTGAAGTTTCCTTTTTGTAGTAATCGAATGATATTTCCAGGTTATTTTCGAGTAAAGAAAGATCTAGTCCAATATTCCATGATAATGTTTTCTCCCATTTTAGATCAGGATTGGGGAGTTGTTCTAATTGTAGATAATTCTCATTCGTGATCGGATCGCTTGGTACATGACTGACGAGAGCTTGCGGGGATACATTAGCAACCACGTTACCTTGTTTCCCGTGAGAAATACGTAGGATCGTTGCGTTGAGCCAAGATTTGTTAGGGAACCATTTTTCTTGGTGAATATCCCAGCGAATTCCGGTGGACCAAACTGGATAAAAACGATTATTCGTGTGTTCTCCGAAGCGATTGGAGGCATCGTTTCGGACATTAATACAGATCGTGTACCGACCGTCATACGTGTAGCCGATGGTGCCATACTCCGAAAAAGTGTTCTCAATCCGGTCTACCAGCGTCATATCATGCTTGCTAGAGGGTCTATCAGATGATTCAACAAGTGTAATTCCGGGAAATTGTTCCTGCATCTGTTGAAATTTATCTGCGGGAGAACGATAATCGTGTAATAACGAGTTTCTTTCTCCTTTTACATATCCCCATTCTACTCCTTGTTTCCCATCGTATTTATTTTTGCGGGTTTCGATACCGAGTGTTGCGGTTACAGAATGGAAGATTTCTTCTCCCCATGTTTTCCGGAAGTTGATCTGTCCCTTCACCGTAAGAGAACGGCGGGTATTTCGTGTGTAGTCAAGGATACCGCCTGTCGGGAGCGGACTGATGTATTCCATGAGCCTCTGTATTTCTTCGGGAAGAGTGGCGTTATAGTCACTTCCCCGGAGTTGGGCAACGTTCCATGATTGTGCATCAGCCCATAGCTGACTGTCGTTTGTCCCTTGTGAGTATGCGGGAGTAAATGTTATATTTAAGTAAGGCAGGAGATTCCAAGTTAATTGTGCATTTAAATTGACCTCCGATGTTTTGTTGTCATTTCCTGTGTGCTGTAACTCGTGCAGCATATTAAAGTGGACACGATTTCTAATAGATTTATACGTTCCGTTTTTCCGGTACGATAATGTCGTTGCTTTACCCTTCGTGTAAAATTGGTCGCTGGTGATCGTGCGGCTAGTTGTTAGGGCATATTGTTCCGGGTTAATTCCCGTGTAATAACCGGAGGTCGTGATGTGGTACCCGGAGAGGTTCACGACGATTTTGAATTTAGGGGATGAATTGTAATTGAAATTCAACATTCCGGTGAACGTTTCCCGGTTATTTCCGACGTACGCGCTGTTTTCCTTCCGATACCCGAAAGAAGAGTAGTAAGCCATCCCGTCCTTTCCCGAATTGAAACTGACATGGTAATTCTGGCTGATGGCGGTTCTACCTAGTGCTTTGAACCAGTTGGTGTTTGTTTTCTCCAGTCGGGTGATTTCCTCGTTAAATTCTGCGTAGGAAATTTCTTTATTAATCATTTTCGAATAGGCTGCCTCGTAGCCAATTTCTTCCGGAAAACGGGGCAAAGGTATGCCAGCCTCGATTATTTCTTGTGATAATTTAACCCGTTGTGCTGAATTCATCACCTTGGCATTACGGTAGGAAGGAACCGGACTAAACGTGATGTCACTTCGGAATCTCACGCTTGGTTGATGGGGACGGCCTTGTTTGGTCGTGATGACGAGTACCCCGTTGGAGGCTCGAATCCCGTAGATGGCCGTGGCGGAAACATCCTTTAACAACGTGATACTGGCGATGTCGTCCACGTTGATTCCCGACAAGTTGTTACCCATAATACTGGAACGGGCCGAGTTACTTAGATCGTTTTCGTTTAACAGGTCGTAAAGCGTATTCCGATCAAAAGGCCAAATATTTTCCCGGATGATGCCGTCCACCACGATCAATGGTTCTGGGTTGCCGATAATCGTTGAAGTTCCTCTCACTTTCATGCGTCCCGTGGCACCGATATTCCCGGAAGGAATCATGATGTCCAACCCGTTCAAAGCTCCTTGGAATGCGGCTTCGAGGGAGGTAGCTCCGGGTGTACGTATATCTTGGGCGTTGACCGTGGAGGTGGCCCCGGTCATTTCGTTCTTGGCGATAATCTGGTAACCGTTTACGATTACATCTTCTACTTCCGAAACATCTGTCGGTAAGGTAATCGTGTATGAATCTTCTTGCGTGACAGTGGTGTGGCAGGTCTTTTTCCCCACGTAACTCGTGATGAGTATCGTGTTTTCCCCTTCCGGAATCCGGATAGAAAATTGTCCGTTTTTATCGGAAATGGTACCCCGGTTACTTCCTTTCACCAGAATCGTGGCTGAAGGAAGCGTGATCCCGTTTTCATCCTGGATGACTCCTTTTATCGTGCGCATCGTGGGGATTGGGATCGTGTTCTTTTTCGTGATAATGATGGTTTGATTATAGATGTAGAAATCCAGGGGAAGTCCTTGTAGGCAGAAGGCCAAGACTTCCTGTAACTCCGTTTCGTCAAAATGAACGGATTGACGGTTATCGA
Source organism: Butyricimonas sp. (assembly GCA_019423345.1). Taxonomy (GTDB): domain Bacteria; phylum Bacteroidota; class Bacteroidia; order Bacteroidales; family Marinifilaceae; genus Butyricimonas. The sequence continues at coordinate 12,965 of JAHZBN010000020.1, forward strand.
TTTCTTTTACATCTTTCATCTGATACATCATATCGTATTTTGTCTTTTTCTTAATCTTTTTCAACACCTCTTCCAGCGTGGCGTTGTTCATGTGAATGCTTATTTTTTGAGCCAATATTTCCCTTGAAGTCCCCAATAGGACTACAAAAATTATCAAGAGAATGAATTTTCTAGCATCCATCACCATCGTTTATTAGGAAAACACTAAATTATTTCATAGCTTTGTAATGGTTTTAAGGTTAATTTATTGGTTAATATTTTAATCTGTTATAATTGAGGGATGGTCTCAACATCTCTCAATTTATTTATATACTCGGATATTGTTACCGTCCTTTTTGAAGTTAACACCCGTGGCAATATGAATAATTTTCAATATTTCTTCATATCCTTTGTCTCTTTGAATTGAGATAAAACATTTTATATCTTGTAGTTCCGGGGTGTCAAATGTGACGTTTAAGGCGAAACTTCTCCCGAAGATTGTCATGATATTACCAAGTTTGACATCCTCGAATGCAAATTCACCTCTACGCCAAGCCGTTTGTTCTTCCACGTCAACGGAGTCCACTTGCAACACGCCTTCATGCGGTTGGAAACGGGCTTGCAATCCGGGAGTTAGTATGGTGGTTTGTGTTGTGGAGTCCGTTTGTGAATGACAGGTAACGGCAACTTTTCCGGTCAACAGGGTGGTGGTCACCATCAGATCTTCGGGGTAAGCAGTCATGTTGAATGTGGTGCCAAGTACCCTAACATCCATTGACTTATTTTTCACGATAAAGGGGATATTAGAATGTGTTACGTCGAAATACCCCTCCCCGGAAAGTTCAACGACACGGGCGTCTTTCCCGAATACGGACGGGAAAATAAGCGTGCTACCTGCGTTCAGATGTACGTTTGTCCCGTCGCTTAGTTGGAGTGAATATTCGGTACCTTCCGGAACGACTAGTTTGTTTGGAGAGGCAGAGGGTACTTCCTTGTCGTGCTGGAAAGAAACTTTTCCTTCATTCGTGTTGATGATTCGTAATCCGTTATAATCCATTTGCATTTGCTGGTTTAATTTGATTTGTTTACCGTCATTCAATACGAGGTAGGCACTTTGTGCCGGCAAATGGGATGGTGAAATTGTAGCCTCGGTGGTTGGGTAAAAGTAATACCCGATACCTAGCATTACAAGACAAGCTACGGCAGCTGCGTATTTGTAGAATATAGACAATCGTCGTTTGGGACGGGTGGCAGCGATGAATTTGTTCAACGCTTTTTCCGTATCAAAACTATCATGTCGTTTTATATTTTCATGCAGCCGTACGGGTATTCCCACTTCTTCGTGGAGCCGGGGAGAATCGGGAGCTACTTGTTCCCAGTCACCATTCGATAATGCCTGTTCTATTTGTTGGGCAATACCTCGGGCTTTTTTTATTTTATCTTCGACTTCTTTCATTTTTGCTGATTTTGTTATTAAAACAACTCATGACGAGAAAGTGTCTAAAGAAACGTGATATTTTTTTGCTTTTTCATGTTTTTATAAGATTTTGGCGTGTTTCAAGTAATAGGGAAAGAATAGGGTAGAACTTGGGATGTGTAGCCGTATCGTGTGATTGTTGGTCTACCGTTAAATCACTGTTAGTCGACCTAGCCGGCACCTAACCGGCACTTAGCCGCCATTTTGGGGGGATTTAAGTAAATATAACATATGGTAGGTTTTTGTTTGGTAATGCAATTTTATTGCTAGTGATAGGCAATTTTGATGCATCAAGAGAGTTTATCCCAATAATTGCATTTAGATTAGAGGGAGTGAACGGGAATGATTAATTGTTTTGTTGCAAGAAAAGTAGGAGTAGAGTGTATAGTTCCGGAGAAACCATTTTTTTCAATAGCGATATGCCTCGTTGTTTTTGTGACCTAACCGTGCTGGATGATGCTCCGGTCAAGCTGGAAATTTCGGTGCTGTTGTATCCTTGCATCACAAGTTCCATGATTTTGGCGCATTCTCCCGGAAGATGGCGGATGTAGTCTGATAGTAAGCTGATAATTTCACTCTCGACAATCGTGTCCCAAGTTTGCTCGTCGGTTTCTTCTTGAATAAGATTTTGGGCATGTTCGACCACGATATTATGATGTTTAATGTAGTTTAGACAACAGTTACGAGCGGAGAGGTAAAGGTAGGATTTCAGTGCGAGATAATTTTCAAAATGGTTTTCTTTTTCCCATAACCGGATAAAAACCTCTTGAGCGATGTCTTCGGCAATATCCGTGTCTTTCAGGATTTTGCTGGAATAGTAAGCAATGTCCTGAAAGAATTCCCGAAATAGCTGTTTGAAAGCCTCATGATCACGGGCGTTCAGTTTATTTAAAAATGTTATGTCTGTTTCGGATGATTTCATACCGTTGCAAACTTACAGATTTTTAGTCTATTTTGAATGGATTGTCATTGAAAAAATGTGGTTGGGAGTAGATTTATTATTTTTTGATCGTTTTAGACACTTTTACCGGGTGAGTTGTTTCTACGATATGATTGGATAAATCAACCTTAAAACCAAATTGATTTTTTATGAAGAAAGTATTGTTTTGTATTGTATGTCTAAACATGGCCTTGTTGTGTTTCGGGCAACCGGTGAAAGTAAAACTGGTGGCAGAGCGGGAGGCTTTTGTTTTGTTCGGTGACGAACGTTATGATTTGAAAAAGGGAGAAATCCGTTGGATTACTTTGGAGGGAGAAGCTATGTATGGGAGAAGATTGTGGGCTAACGAAGAGTGTTTTTTATTTTTAGAGGCTGGGGATGCATTGGAAGTTGTTTTGCATGAAAATAATGAATTGGAGTTAAAGGATGACGGTAGTTTGTGTGCGACTCGGAATAATTGGTTACGTAAAGTGAATTTGCTGAAACAGAGATTACAGTATAGCCAACTTATACCCCAGTTACTTCCAAAGGAGTATGAGGGATTAAATCTGGAAAGAGCGTGTGATTCCTTGAATGTTTGGTTGGCTACTTATTTGGAGGAATATCCGGCAGACCGGAAAAATTTCGAGAAAGTGATGCGGACGGAGTTTAAGTACTATCGTTTGTTGGAAGAAAATAGCATAAAGTTTTCAAGAGCAACTTTTCAGGAATTTTCCAAGGATGCACTGGCCGGTTTTGCCGAACTGATCCCGGATGCGGAAGATGATCGGGTGGTTCATTCTCCTTCCTACTGGCGAATGGTGGAGATGTACGTGGATTATTTGCGGGTAGAGGATCCCCGTGGGTTACAAGGGAAAGGAGATCGGATATATGAAAACGAGCTGAAGTTGGCAAAGTATTTCCCGAAAGGTACGGTGAGAGATGAAATAGCGTACACGAATTTGGACAATATTCTTTATTGGGTACGCCCGGATAGCCGGAAAGAGTTCGATAAATGCGTAAAACGATTGCCCCCTCGTTATGCTGTTATTTTGCAAAAGAAATTGAATAAGCAAGATGCCGAACGAAAGGATCGGAAGTTAGTGCCGGAGAATTTGTTCCCCTCGTTATCTGGAGAAACCGTGGACGGGGAGAGGGTAGATTTGTCTTCTTTCAAGGGGGCGTGGATATTACTAGACGTGTGGGCCACGTGGTGTGGGCCGTGTTGCAATGAAATTCCTTTCTTGGTAAAGATGGAAGAGCGTTTGCAAGGTCGAAATATAGAGTTTGTGTCATTATCCGTGGACAAATCGGCTGATCGGGAAAAATGGATAAAGATGGTGAGGGAGAAAGAGATGAAAGGGGTGCAGTTGCGATTGACCGGTAAGAAAAGCGAGTTAAACGAGATGTTGTGTATCAGTGGGATTCCGCATTTTGCTATTATTGATCCTCAAGGAAAGTTGGTGTGGAACGCTTTACCCGGGGTTTCTTACGGGCTGATATACCGGATACTGAAAGAAGTGCCCATGAGATAAAGTGTAAATGTATTTTTTATTGATTATTCATGAAACATATTATATTATTATTTGAATGTTTGGGATGTCTATTGATGGGATGTTCCGATCCATCTTATCATTTGACCGTTTCTATGTACGGGAACGGAAGTTTGCCGGGAGACACGGTGTATCTATACCGTTTTAACGAGCAGACCATGCAATTTGAAAAAGGAGATTCTGCCATGCTAAATGATCGGCAACAGGTGTGTTTTACTGGTAAGTACACGGGGCCGGAGTACGTGAGCGTGGGAGTAAGAAAAAAGGCTACTTCGAAGTTCTTTATGTTGGATACTACGGAAGTATTTGCCTATAATGTTTTATTATACGAGGAGCCTAATTTCTTTAATCCTTCCGGGTATAAGTTCACGAAGAAATATATGATCGTGGAGGGAGGACGTGAATCGGCTATTCTGGATTATTATCAAGGGATGGAACGTTTGACTTTAATTCCTCACCGGCAAGAGAATAATGAAGCATTTAAGAGGAACGTGATCATGGATATGCTGGTAAAATTTCCGAATTCGAGAGCGATGTTGATGATTTTGAATGGTGCGAGAAATCGCTTTTCGATGGATCGATTGGAGGAAGCATTAGGCTTGTTTAATGCTCCGGAATTAGTTGAACATCCCTTGTATAAGGATTTGGTCACTTATCGTGAGACGATGATGAAGACGGCCGTGGGACAGGTAGTACCTGATTTTTCGTTACCTTCCAAGAATGGGAAAGAGGTTGCGATTAGTTCTTTCCGGGGAAAATACGTGTTGTTGGATTTTTGGGCTTCGTGGTGTGGGCCTTGTATCGGAGAGATGCCCAACGTGCATAAAGCTTATGATTTGTTACATGATGAAGCGTTTGAGGTTGTTTCGATTTCTACGGATAGGAAGGAAGCCGATTGGCGAAATGCCTTGAAGGAGAAACAGATGGAACATTTTGTGAATTTGAGGGACACGAAAGATGTCTTGCATGAGGTATTTAACCGGGAAGCGATTCCTTTCATTCTGTTGCTTGATCCACAAGGTCGAATTGTGGCGAAAGAATTGCGGGGAGAGAATATTTACAAGGTAGCTGTTGAAAGTATGAATAAGTAATTGATTAATGATGAATGTTATGAGTACATTGAAATATAATCTGTTGTTGGGATTGTTGATTTGGACGCTGGTGGCGAGAGGACAGCGGGTTGAAATTTTCCACCAGGGAGAAGAGCCGATATGGTTATCGGAGCAACATCTGTTTGTCTGGGATAAGGTAATTCCTTTACATTTTGAAGAGGGAAAGTCCGTGTACGAGGTGCAGCATGCCCCGAAAGTGTTTCGTTTGGAAACTGAGACCGGATTTTCGTCCTGTTTTTTTGTTGGGAATAAGGATCATGTCTCGGTGACTGTGTTAAATACAGATCCTTTGAATATTAAAGTGGAGGGAGATGTTGCCAGTACGTATTTTTACGAGTTGGAGAATGTTAGTCAGGAGTATACAAGAGGGAAATTGGAGATGACGGATGATTATATGAAGGCGTGGCAAGAGAGGGATACAACTTTGTCGTGTCGAGTGAATCAGCAGTTGGAACGGTTGAGGGCACAGCGGGATTCCGTGTATATGGACGTGGTGGATCGTGCGATGAAAAAAGGACGTTTGGAGGAAGTGCTGGTGAAGGCAAATATGTCATTAGCTTTAAAGAGTAGGATCGTACAGAATTTGAAAAATGAAGGAAAGATTTCCAGCCGATTAGTGGAAGAGTTGGATTTGTACACGAAAATGTATACGCCGGATTACGTGTATTATTTTTATTATTACCCGTATGTGTGGCAGGAGCAGATGAATTCATTGTGTCCGGATGGAGAGAAAAGAACACGATTAATGAACGAGGTGTATCGTGTTATGAAACAGGAGTTTTATAACACGTTATGTAATCGCTTGGGAGAGGGGATGGCACGGGAAAAGTTAATCGATCATGTGAAGAGTGTGTCTGATTTTGACTATTGTATCGGGGTACATATGGAGCTGGATGAGCAAACAAAACGGGACACGGCATTAAATAAATTTGTTGAGCGCATAGTGAGAATGTATATGACGAGATCGGGAAAGATAATGGGGAATTTTTCTTCGAAGACCTCGGAGGGAAATATCGTGTTGAGTGTTAGTAGGACGGATAATATGGATCAGGTGATCAAAACGTTAGAAAGTGTGTTAGGGAAGTAGAAATAACGGAGTGCCACTTTGGCACTCCGTTATTTATTCCACGTACAGCACCAATCCCTTCAAATATTCCCCCTCCGGGTGATAGATACTGATCGGGTGATCGGCAGGCTGCGTGAGCTGGTGTAAAATTTTAACTTTCCTGCCCGTGTTGGCTGCCGCGGTGAAGACCGTTTGGCGGAAGAGGTCTTTTGTCATGACCTGCGAACAGGAGAAGGTGAAGATTAACCCACCGGGTTTTACAACCTCGATTCCCTTACGGTTCAGTTTTTTGTATCCTTGAATGGCATTGTCTAGCACGTTCTGGTGTTTGGCAAATGCGGGAGGATCAAGGATGATCAAGTCATATTTGTTGTGTGATTTATCAAGGAATTTGAAAGCGTCTTCCACGAATGCCTCATGACGAGTGTCGCCGGGGAAGTTTAGTTCCACATTTTGGTTGGTTAATTCGATAGCTCTGGCTGAGGCATCCACTGAATGCACGAGTTTTGCCCCACCTCGCATGGCGTAGAATGAGAACCCTCCCGTGTAACAGAACATGTTGAGAACATTTTTGTCGTGGGCGTATTGTTCTAATAAGCGTCGGTTTTCCCGTTGATCGACAAAGAATCCGGTCTTTTGACCTTCCAGCCAGTCCACATTGAATTTTAACCCGTTTTCGATGGCCGTGAAGTTGTCGGTGTGACCGTACAAGTAGTCATTCTTGGGGTTAAGTCCAGCCTTAAAAGGAAGGGTTCCTTCCGACTTGTCGTATATGGCAATGAGTTTATCCCCCATGACTTCCAACAGGGCTTTCGTGATCTCTTCCCGAACTTTATACATTCCCACGGAATGGAATTGCACAACGGCAACACCCGCATAATAGTCAATGACAAGTCCAGAAAGATCGTCACCTTCCCCATGAACGAGTCGGTAGACGTTGTTGTTCGGGTTGGTCGCCAAACCGATAGCCACACGTGTCAGATAGGCCTGTCGGATGCGTTCAACCCAGAAGTTATAGTCAATTTCCTCTTCCTTGAACGTGAGTACACGCACGGCGATACTCCCGATCTGGTAGTGGCCCATGGCGAGATATTCGTCGTCACTGTTATACACTTGAACGACGTCACCTTCCTGTACGTCCCCCTTGATTTTGGCTATTGCTCCCGAGAAGACCCACGGGTGCAGTCTGTATAAAGATCTTTCTTTACCGGCTTTTAGAACTATTTTGCTCATAATTATTCGTGTCGCAATGCAACGTTACTGGTTACAGGTTGATAAGTTACAAGTTTGTCTGTGACTTGACGGGGCAAAAGTAGATAAAAAAGCGATAAAAAAATACCGGGAACGCTATTTTGCTGTTTCCCGGTGTTAAAATCTTTTTGCTACACGTTCAAAAGTTCCTTTGCCTTGTCTAGAATGGCAGTATCATCTAAAACGACAAGTCCGCCGTCAGGGCCTTGTTCAACATGTATTCCTGCGCTTGATCCCCCGTTGTCATAATTGTCGGCTCCGAAGTAGTTACGTACGGTGTCTGTACTGATACCCAAGTCTTCTGCAATTCTCTGCATGCTTCCGTGGGGTAGCATGTCTTTGATTTTTCTCAGCTCGTTAAAAGTAATAGTATAAGTCATAACGTAGTAATTTTAGAGGTTTTATGTGCAATAAATTTAGAAATATATTTTGACAAAAGCAAATGAAAAGTTCATCATTTTCGTTTTTTTATTAAAAGTGTTTTTATGTATTATACTGATTGTTAGTGATTTGTTTTTGAGTATTTAGATGCAATTTATTTTATAAATAAATTTATTTCGTGAGAGACTCTACTTTTTGTACCTTTGTAACCGTATAGTTTAAAAACGTAACACGTATGGGATTTCAGGATTTAAATGTAAGTAAGCAAATTTTGATGGCGTTGGAAGAGGCTGGTTTCGAGAACCCGACTCCTATTCAGGAAGAAGTATTTTCAGTCAGTCGCTCCGGGAAGGATTTGATCGGTATCGCCCAGACCGGTACGGGAAAGACGCTGGCTTACCTGATCCCGATGTTGATGAAATTGCATTATGCGCAAGGGCTGGTGCCGCGGGCGTTGGTGATTGTTCCCACGCGGGAATTGGTGGTACAGGTGTGCGAGAGTGTTGAATTGTTGACGGAGTTCATGGACATTCGTTGCGTGGGTGTGTACGGGGGAACGAATATCCGGACACAACAAGATCGGGTGTTTGAAGGAGTGGACTTGCTCGTGGCTACACCGGGGCGTTTCATGGATATATATTATAATGGTATCATCCGTACGAAAATGATCAAGACTGTCGTGGTCGACGAGGCCGATCGGTTGATGGATCTGGGTTTCCTTCCGCAATTGAAAGGGATTTTCGAAGTGTTGCCGGAGAAACATCAGACGATGTTGTTTTCCGCTACTTTTTCGGAGGCCGTGGAGAGTCTGTCGCGTTATTTCCTGAATGATCCAGTACGGGTGGAAGTAGCTCGTCAGGCAACTCCCGTGGCGAACGTGAAACAGTATCGTTATGATGTTCCGAATATTTCGACCAAGATCAATTTGTTGAAATTGTTGCTTACCGATAAGGAGAATTTCAAGAAAGTGATGATTTTTACCGAGACGAAGAAAAATGCGGATCGTATTGTGGAGCGTTTGGCCGATCACTGGAAAGGTGAGTTAAGTGTTATTCACTCGAATAAGGCCCAGAATACTCGTCTGAAAGCTTTGAGGGCGTTCAAGGAAGGGGAGACCCGTATCATGGTGGCCTCTGACGTGGCTGCCCGCGGTATTGACGTGCAGGATGTGAGTCACGTGATCAATTTTGATATACCTTCTCTTGCGGAAGAGTACGTGCATCGAATCGGACGTACGGCTCGTGCGGGAAAAGAAGGAGCTGCGATCAGTTTCGTGTCGGAAGTCGAGGAAGATCGTTTTATGGATATTGAACGTTTGATTAACCAGGAAGTTGAAATACTTGATTTACCTGAAAAGTTGGAAATTTCTCAGTTGCTGCTGGAAGAGGAACAGGTGCAGACCAATAATATTGTTTATCAACGAGGAAAACCGCAAGGAGGCGGGGCTTTCCACGCTAAGAAGGCAAAAAATACATATACTGCCGAGGATAACCGGAGAAACGTGATGAAGAAACGAATGGCAAAGAAAAAGAAGAAGTAATAAAAAAGATCAAGAATTCCTTGGTCTTTTTTTTTATTTTTCCCAAATTTGCTACGATGAAAGATAAAAGCGTCATATTAGTCAGTAAACTTTTCTTGAATATTAAGAAGCGCGACACCTTTGTTTGTTAAAGGTGGCGGTCTTTCGTACCTCCATTTACATGCTTATGTTATTAATGGCCTTCTGGTCATTTCTTGAGAATTATATTACAATTAATTTATATCATTAACTATTTAAAGTTTAAAGATTATGGAATTACCTTTTGCAGAATCGTGGAAGATTAAAATGGTAGAACCCATTCGTAAAAGTACTCGTGAAGAGAGAGAACAATGGATTAAAGAGGCGCACTATAACGTGTTCCAATTACGTGCAGAACACGTGTATATTGACTTGTTGACCGACTCGGGAACCGGTTCTATGACAGACCGCCAATGGGCCGGAATGATGCTGGGTGATGAAAGTTATGCTGGAGCATCTTCTTTCTTTAACCTGAAAAACATGATTACCCGTTTGACCGGATTCGATTACGTGATCCCGACTCACCAAGGACGTGCTGCCGAGAATGTACTTTTCTCTTATCTTGTAAAAGAGGGTGATATTGTACCGGGTAACTCTCATTTTGACACGACGAAAGGTCACATCGAAGGTCGTAAGGCTATCGCTTGGGATGTGACGATCGACGAGGCAAAAGATACCCAGTTGGAAGTTCCTTTTAAAGGAAATCTTGACCCGAAGAAATTGGAAAAAGTATTGGCAGAACATGCTGATAAGATTCCGTTTATCATTGTAACTATAACGAATAACACGGCTGGTGGACAACCTGTTTCGATGAAGAATATCAAGGAAGTTCGTGCTATTGCGGATAAATATGGCAAACGTGTATTGTTCGATTCTGCTCGTTTCGCTGAGAATGCTTATTTCATTAAAACTCGTGAGGAAGGTTATCAGAACAAGACGATTAAAGAGATCGTGAAAGAAATGTTTGATAACGCAGATGGTATGACCATGAGTGCGAAGAAAGATGCAATCGTGAACATGGGTGGATTCATCGCAACTCGTCATCAAGACTGGTTTGAGGGAGCTAAAGGTTTCTGCGTACAATACGAAGGTTACTTGACATACGGAGGTATGAATGGTCGTGATATGAATGCTTTAGCTATCGGTTTGGATGAAAATACCGAATTTGATAACTTGGAAACTCGTATCAAACAAGTTGAGTATTTGGCAAAACGTTTGGATGAATTTGGAATTCCTTACCAACGTCCTGCAGGTGGTCATGCATTGTTTGTTGATGCACCGAAAGTGTTGACTCATGTTCCGAAAGAAGAGTTCCCGGCTCAAACGTTGACTGTTGAATTATACTTGGAGGCTGGTATTCGCGGTTGCGAGATCGGTTATATTTTGGCTGACCGTGATCCGGTGACTCGAGAGAATCGTTTCGGTGGTTTGGATCTTCTTCGTTTGGCTATCCCGAGAAGAGTGTACACGAACAACCATATGGACGTGATTGCCGTTGCATTGAAGAATGTATTTGATCGTCGTGAGCAGATTACTCGTGGTTTCCAAATTACTTGGGAAGCACCGTTAATGCGTCACTTCACTGTTCAGTTGGAGCGTGCTAAATAAAAAGAAAAGGGGCTTTTGCCCCTTTTTGTTTGTGAAGTTTGTAAACTATTTCTTTAAGCTAGCTAGAGCTGCATCATAGTTCGGTTCGTGAGTGATTTCCGGAACGAGTTCTTCGTAAATAATCTTTCCGTTTTCATCAATAACGACAACGGAACGAGCCAATAATCCGGCTAAAGGTCCATCTATCATTTCTACCCCATATTTGTCACCGAAAGCATGATCTCTGAATGCAGAAAGAGGAATTACTTTGTCAATTCCTTCTGTGGTACAAAAACGAGCGTGTGCAAAAGGAAGATCTTTAGAGATTGCCAATACAATCGTATTATCCATTTCAGCCGCAAGTTTATTGAACGTGCGTACGGATGTTGCGCATACGCTGGTGTCAAGACTGGGGAAAATATTTAGAACAATGCGTTTACCTTTTTCGCTTGCCAAGGTTAATTCAGATAAATCCGTTTTTACTAATGAAAAATCGGGGGCGACTGAACCAACTGAAGGTAGATTACCTTTTGTATTTATACTATTACCTGCTAATGTTATTTTTGCCATAGTGTTTCAAATTTTAATGTTTGACTTATTATCGTTTTTCAAATATATAATTTTAATCTTGTTTCGCAAAAAGAAAATTCATAGCTTGTTTTACGAGAGTTTGAGAATAAAGTTTTACGAAAGCGAATGAAATTTTGTCTTTGTTAAGTGTATAACGGGTAATGATGCGCTAGGAGTTCATTTTAATCTAAAAAAATATGTGCGAATATTTGTATTTATACGAGAAAGCGCTATATTTGCACCGTCAAAATTGAATGACACTCGGTTCGGTAGCTCAGCTGGATAGAGCAACGGCCTTCTAAGCCGTAGGTCTTGGGTTCGAATCCCAACCGGATCACAACTCATTTTTACAACCCGCTAAAACATAACAAGTTATAGCGGGTTTATTTTTGTTATGGCTCAATATTTACTCCAAAATGCTAGTATTTTTGTTTAACACACCTTCTATAATCCCGTCACCACCAACTCTGACATCAAGAATATCAGTATCCGTTTTTAGCTGAACAATGATTCTGGAAACACTGGAAAGATTATGTCCTTGTTCAAAGATATATCTTTGTGGTCTTATTCCAAGATTGTGAAGATAACAGGCCAGAGCGCAATTGGAGGTTCCTGTTGCGGCCTCTTCGTTAATACTGTAAAGTGGGACGAAATTTCGGCAAACAGCAATGGGTGCATTGTCTATATCAGATTCCGTGAGTGCGAAACAGTGAATACTAATACATTTCATTTCTTTGCTCAAAATAGATATTTCTTTGAAATTAGGAACCATTACCCCGATTTTGCGAATATTGCTGTTAATGCAGCAAAAAGGGCCGGTAATAATGTGTAATATTTCGACATAAGTCAATGATCATTTGTTGGTTACAAAATTACGGATTTTAGCGGATAACTTTATTATTATTGTTTTTTTGAGGCAAAATTAGGAGGGAATATTGTAGAAATTTTGAAGATGGAGAGATATTTAAGGCAAATGAGGTGTGTTAAATATTCTTTATAGTGTCACATATTCAAATGTATGTTTATATATTTGTGTATTCAAAAAAATGAGAATATGGAAACAGAATGCTTTACATGGGAAGAATTGGAAAAGTTGGCTTACGTGTTGAAAGCGGTGGCACACCCGAATCGGTTAAAAATTATATGTTTACTCTCGAAAAACGGTGAGATGAGCGTGTCGGATATATGTGACCGGATGGGATGTAGTCAGGCGTTGATTTCGCATCACCTGACAGATATGCAGGCGAAGGGAATCCTATTGATTCGGCGGGAGGGGCGTAATGCTTTTTATAGTATGGCGAGTGATCATGTCACGGAGGCCATGCGGTGCATGATGAAATGCACGAAGTAAGTCCGTGAACTTTACGGGAGAACGGACGTTATAAGTAGTATAAATTAAAACGTGATATTATGGATAAATTCAATGAGTTGATTAATGGAGAAAAGCCGGTATTGGTGGACTTTTTTGCCACGTGGTGCGGGCCGTGTAAGATGATGCATCCGATTTTGGAGAATGTGAAAAAGAGGCTAGGTGACAAGGTAATCATCTTGAAGATAGACGTGGATGTGCCGGCTAACCGACAACCGGTGTATTTGTATCGTATCCAGTCTGTACCTACCTTGATGTTGTTTAAACAGGGAAAGGTGTTGTGGAATAATAGCGGGGTGGTTCAAGCATCACAGTTACAGGAAATAATTGAAAAGTATATATAACCCTAAAATCTAAGCGTGTATGAAATATTTGATTGTTGGTGGTGTGGCGGGTGGTGCCTCGACGGCAGCTCGTTTGCGTAGGCTCGATGAAAGTGCTGAAATTATTATGTTCGAGAGAGGTAATTACATCTCTTATGCCAATTGCGGTTTACCTTATTATATTGGAGAGTTGATATACGAACGGGAGAAACTTTTCGTGCAAACACCGGAAAGTTTTGCCGCACGATTTAATATTGAGGCTCGGGTGCGTTCGGAAGTGGAGCGTGTAAACCCGGAAAAGAAAACAATCACGGTACATAATTTGGATTCGGGAGGACTTTATGAAGAGACGTATGATAAATTGATCTTGTCGCCGGGAGCGGCTCCGGTTCGTCCACCACTAGAGGGAATTGATTCGGAGGGAATTTTTACCTTGCGTAATGTGAATGATACGGATCGGGTGAAGGTGTATATCGAGGAGAATGACGTGAAACGGGCGTTGATCGTGGGGGCTGGGTTTATTGGTCTGGAGATGGCGGAGAACTTGCACGAGTATGGGATTCAAGTGTCGGTTGTGGAAATGTCTGATCAAGTGATGACTCCGGTGGATTACGAGATTGCGACCGTGGTACATCAACATTTTAAATCGAAAGGCGTTGGTTTGCATTTGCAAGAAGCGGTGACAGCGTTCCGCCCCGTGGAGGACGGTATTGACGTGGTGTTGAAAAGCGGGTTGGTGTTGCAGGTTGATATGGTATTACTTTCTATCGGGGTACGTCCGGATGTGAAACTGGCACGTGAGGCTGGATTAGAGATTGGGGAGACTGGGGGAATCAAGGTGAACGAGTTTTTACAGACTTCTCACTCGGATATTTATGCCGTGGGTGACGCAATCGAGTTCCCTAATCCGGTGAGTGGTCGTCCGTTTCTGGCGTTTTTAGCGGGACCGGCCAATAAACAGGGACGTATCTGTGCAGACAACGTGGTGAATGGTAATCATCAAAAATATAGAGGCTCTATTAGTACGGCCATTGCCAAGGTTTTCGACTTGACCGTGGGGGCAACCGGGTTGTCTGCAAAGATGTTGGATCGTTTGCAAATTCCTTATAAAGAGGCTATCGTGCATGGAGCATCTCATGCCGGGTATTATCCGGGTGCGATTATGATGGATATAAAGATTAATTTCTCGCCGGAAGATGGAAAGTTGCTGGGAGCACAAGCCGTGGGTATTGATGGGGTGGATAAACGATTGGAGATGATGTCAGCCGTAATTCGGAATGGTGGGACTATTTATGATCTGATGGAATTGGAACAAGCCTATGCGCCACCTTACTCGTCGGCGAAAGACCCGGTGAATATGGTCGGATTCGTGGCGGATAATATGCTGAGTGGAAAAGTGAAGATGATTAGTTGGCGAGAATTGAAAGATATGGACCGATCCAAAGTAATGTTGGTGGACGTACGTACGGCGGAGGAATTTGCCATGGGAAGTATCGAGGGAGCCGTGAATATTTCTTTGGATGGTTCACGGGGAGAATACCAAAAATTACCGAAAGATCGGACAATCGTGGTGTTCTGTGCAATCGGGTTGCGGGGGTATATTGCAGCCCGGGTATTGATGCAACACGGTTATGATGTGGTGAACCTGAATGGAGGGTATCGGACGTATTCAACCGCGATGGCGGAACAATGTAACCCGATAAAATATTCGGAGCCGGAACCTAAAAAGCCGGTGGAACTAAAAGCTCCGGAGAAAGTAGTGGAGAAGAAATCCTTTGCGATAGATGCTTGTGGCTTACAATGTCCGGGACCCGTGATGAAGTTGAAAGGTGGGATGGAGCAATTGAAGGCTGGGGAACGTTTGGAGATTAAAGTGACCGACCAGGGATTTTCCCGGGATGTGGCATCGTGGGCAAAGATGACGGGAAACCGGTTGGTGGATGTGAAGGAAGAAAAAGGTATAATTACGGCTGTGTTGGAGAAAGGGGCAGGGGTTTGTCCCGTGGTGAAGGAAGGAGCGGGGAATAACAAGACGCTGATCGTGTTCAGCGATGATCTGGATAAGGCCTTGGCGTCGTTTGTTATTGCGAATGGGGCGGCATCGACGGGACGGAAGGTAACGATGTTTTTCACCTTCTGGGGGTTGAACGTGATCCGGAAAGAACGTGTCGATGTAGTGAAGAAAGACACGATGGGCAAGATGTTCGGAATGATGATGCCTGCCGGAAGTCGTAAGTTGTCTTTGTCGAAGATGAATATGATGGGGATGGGAACCCGGATGATGCGAAAGGTGATGCGTAATAAGCAGATCGATTCGCTGGAGAGTTTGATTGAACAGGCCCGGAACAATGGGGTTGAGTTTATAGCCTGCCAGATGTCCATGGATGTGATGGGAATTGCGAAAGAGGAGTTGATTGACGGGGTAAATGTTGGTGGTGTGGCGACTTACTTGGAGCGGGCGGAGGATGCAAACGTGAATCTGTTTGTTTGATTGAAGGTTTTTCAAACAACTACCCCCTCCAACTTCCCCTTGCACAGGGGGAGTTGGAGGGGGTAGTCTGTTAAAAATAGACTTTGGGGACAGTCCCCTTTATTTATACTTAATCTACCATACCCTGCCGGATTTACGCCACCCTTTTTTATAGTAATTTTCGCTTAGGTGGTTGACCATGACACCTTTTGATGTGCTGGCATGAGCGAAGTAACCGTTTTTGAGGTAGATACCCATGTGGTTGAGGGTTCTTTTCTTCCGCTTGGAGAAGTTGAAAAAGACAAGATCACCCGGTTTCAAACGGCGTTTCCCGATGCGCTGGCAGTCTTTATTATAGATATTAACAACCGTGCGTTGTAGGGATTTATGGTAAACATTTTTATACACGGCTCCCACGAAACCCGAACAATCGGCCCCTGTGCGGGTGGTTCCACCATACCGGTAGGGAGTTCCCAGCCATCGACTGACCTCTTCCAATAGGGGTAGATCGTCTTTTCGGTTCACCGTGAAACCCAGCTTGCGGGATAGCTGTGCGGTTTTACTTTTCTGGATGGCGAGTTGTTTGGATGAGGTACAGGACGAAAAAGCGAGGACCAGCAAAAGAATCCCGATATATAGCGTGTTAAATTTAAATGTTCTATTCATATTCAATTAGTTACCAATAATGTCAACAAAGATAGGGAATTCGGGAGAAGGGTTTGTCTTTTTTTGTTATTTTTGCTTTTGGATTCGTGTTAAAAAAAGTCCGAAAAACTTGAAACTTGTTATTAGATAAAAACGTAAACCAAGGAATGAATTATTTAGCACATATATTTCTCTCGGGAGATGATCGGAGAGTTCAGATCGGAAATTTTGTCGGGGATGCTGTTAAGGGACGAGCTTACGAGAATTATCCGTTGGGTTTTCGGGAGGGTATTCTGTTACACCGGGAGATTGATGATTATACGGATCATCATCCCGTGGTTCGGGAGGTGGTAGATATGTTGCGAGGTGGTTTCGGGCGTTACTCGGGCGTTTTGACGGATATTTATTTTGATCATTTATTAGCAAGGAGTTTTCAGAGTTATTCCGGGCAGTCGTTGAGGTGGTTCGCTTTTGGGTTTTATAGGGCATTAGTTTTGAATTATCGTCATTTACCGGAACGGTTTAAGGGGTTCCTTTGGCATTTTATCCTGACGAATCGATTGGTGTGTTATGCGTCCCTTTCTGGGATTGAGCGTTCACTGGAAATTATGGTGGAATATAAAAATTTAGGGGTTGACCCGGAGGCGGCCATCGTCTTTTTCGAGAGAAATCAAGATCGGTTACAGGAGTTGTTCGATCGTTTCCTGCCGGATGTTCAAGAGAAATGTCGTATGATGTTGGAGACGAATATAAATTGTTAATTATTATATAAATTTAGACGTATGAAAGAATTATTTACAAGTACATCTAATGTGTCATTAGATGTGTTTTTGGCCAAAATGATCGATTTGGGAATTTCGGTTGGCTCTAAAATTTTGTTGGCTATCGTGGTGTTCCTTGTGGGACGCTGGATTGTCCGGCGATTGAACAAGTTATTGGCGAAGATATTGGAAAAACGTCATGTGGAGGCTTCTCTATCTACGTTCGTAAAGAGTTTGGTGAATATCACGTTAACGTTGTTGTTGATCATCGTGGTGATCGGGGTGTTGGGTATTGAAACGAGCTCGTTTATAGCCCTGTTTGCATCTGCCGGTGTTGCCATTGGTATGGCATTGAGCGGTACTTTACAGAATTTTGCCGGTGGGGTGATGATTTTGTTGTTTAAGCCGTTTAAGGTTGGAGATACGATCGAGGCTCAGGGGCAGAGTGGTACAGTGAGAGAGATTCAGATATTTAATACGATTTTGGCGACTCCCGATAATAAGATTATCATTATCCCGAATGGCGGTTTGTCAACGGGGTTGATGAAAAACTATTCACGGGAGGCTACTCGCCGGGTGGATTGGGAGTTTGGAATTGCTTACGGGGATGATTACACGAAGGCGAAGGCTGTGATTGCCCGTTTGCTGGATGCGGATGGGCGTGTGTTGAAGGACCCGGCTTATTTTATTGCCTTGACTTCTTTGGGGGAGAGTTCAGTGAATATCGTGGTTCGTGCTTGGGTGAACGCCGGGGATTACTGGGGTGTTTATTTTGATATGAACGAGAAGGTGTACAAGACGTTCGCCGAGGAGAATCTGAATATCCCGTTCCCACAGTTGGATGTACATTTGCACGGGAAGACAGAATAGGATTCTGTCGTTACAAGTTAACGGGTTATAGGTTACAAATTATTTAAATAGAAGTGGTAGCTATTGAAAGATAGTTACCACTTTTTTGTATTGTTCGACAACTTTGATTCTTTATAGAAAAAGAGTTAGCTTTGCGGGGTTGGGAAGGAGGGGGAAAGGAACTTGTAACTCGCCGGAGGCGAACACTAAAATTGAAATTGTTATGTTACTTCTTTGGTTGGATTTGAATTCTTCGTATGCTCATTCTTCATTGGCTCTTCCGGCTATTCATGCCCAAGTGGAAGGAAAGGAGGGGAATGTGGAATGGAGAAAGGTTTCAGCGACGATCAATTCAAATGTGGGGAGTGTGGTGGCCGAGATCGTGGCGGCCCGGCCTGATGTGGTGGCGGCCACGGCATGGTTGTTCACGCATGAGGTGTTGTTGAAGATCACGGCTCGGGTGAAGGCGTTGTTACCGGAATGTACCATTATATTCGGGGGACCGGAGATGCTGGGGGATAATGAGGAATATTTGCGTCGGAATCGGCACGTGGCTTGCGTGTTTCGAGGAGAGGGTGAGCTGGGATTTCATGAGTGGCTGGGGGTGTACGATTGTCCTTCCCGGTGGAATGAGGTTGTGGGGCTGTGTTGGTTGGATGCGGAGAGTGTGTATCATGATGGGGGATTGGCGAGGGTGATGGAGTTCGATCAATTGATGATTCCGGAACACAGTCGTTTTTTCGATTGGACAAAGCCATTCGTGCAGTTGGAAACGACAAGGGGATGTTTTAATACCTGTGCTTTTTGCGTGAGTGGAGCGGAGAAACCCGTGCGAGTGTTGTCCGTGGAGCGTATTCGGGAACGCCTGACTGTTATTCGGGATCATGGTATTCGGGATATTCGGTTGTTGGATCGTACTTTTAACGGATCTTCCCGGAGGGCGATCAGTTTGCTGGAGTTATTCAGGGAGTTTGCTCCGGGGATGCGTTTTCATTTGGAGATTCATCCGGCGTTGCTTTCCGATGAGGTGAAGGAGTTGTTGCGGGAGTTGCCTGCCGGGTTGTTGCATCTGGAGGCGGGGATTCAGAGTTTACGGGAGAATGTGTTACAGGCTTGTCGGCGAATCGGTGATTTACAGGCAGCTTTGGATGGGCTGCGTTATTTGGCGTCATTACCTAATTTGGTGGTACATGCAGATTTGATCGCCGGGTTACCATTGTATTCTTTGGAACAGATGATTGAGGATGTGCGAGTACTGGCCGGTTTCGGAACGGGAGAGATCCAGTTGGAGTTGTTGAAATTATTACCCGGAACAGCGATGCGTGCAGAGGCAGAGGCTTTGGGAATTGTCTATTCCCCGGACGTGCCGTACGAAGTGTTGCAGACGAAAGCGATGTCGGTGGAGGATTTGCGTCAAGCCCGGTTGTTGTCTCGTTTGATTGATGGTTTTTATAATGCTTTGGCATGGCAGGAGGTGACTCGTAAGTTGATCGGGCATGATGAATGTTTTCTGTCGGATTTTTTACGCTGGATGGAGGAACGGGAATTGTTGGAGCAACCGCTTAGTTTGGAACGACGGGGAGCGTTGTTGTACGAGTTTTGCGAGGAACGGTACCCGATGTTTCTGACTGATATTTCTGTAGCTTGGGTTGTTGCGGGGATTCCTTTTGCTAAGGAACCTAGTAAGCGACTGAAACCGTGGAGTAAAGAGGTTCCGAGGGATGTGGAGAACGTGATGGGGGAATACGAGAATGTGATGCGGGTGTATCATTTACCGGGGGAAAAGGAGGAATTCTGGTTTGGTTTCGATCGGGGAAAGTCAGCATCAAGACCATTGTATGTGGGAAAAAAATAATTACATTTTTAATTATTTACCCAGTTGTTAATCATTTTGCGACCCTGGCGGGTGATGATGGATTCGGGGTGATATTGGACACCTCGGATGGGGAGAGTTGTGTGGTAGAAGGACATGATGTGACCTTCTTCGTCGAGGGCGCTGATACGGAGGCATGGGGGGAGTGTGTGAGGGTTCACTATCCATGAATGGTAACGTCCTACTTGCACGGGATAGGTGAGGTCATGGTAGAGAATGTCGGTGGAGTCGACGATTGTGAGGGGACTTTCGTGGCCGTGCTTGGGGTGGGGTAGTTGTTGTAAGCTGGCACCGAAGGATTCGGCGATGGCTTGGTGGCCGAGGCATACACCGAGGATGTCGTGAGTGGTTTTACAATGCTCGATGAGTGTGAGAAGCTCTCCGGCTTCGGCTGGAATTCCCGGTCCGGGGGATAACAGGATCTTGTCGTAGTTGCCGAGCGAGGAAAAGTCGATTTGGTCGTTATAAACGATGTCGAATTGGCAGTGTTCGTTTTCCCGGAGGATTTGGACGAGGTTATAGACGAACGAGTCATGATTATCAATGACAAGTATATTTTTTATTTTTGAATTCTCCATGCCGTGGTTTTCTTTGTGAGGTTGATGACCTGTTTTCTCCCGCGAAAGTAGGAATTTGGGGGAAAATAAACTATTTTTGGCTGTTGTGTTTTATCATATAAGTTGTGATTATGGCGAAGAGAAAGAATTGGTTTTCCCTGTTTTTCACGAATTATCTGGGAGTTTTGAATGATAATTTCCTGAAGACACTGGCGTGTTTTATTTGCATTGCTTGGGTGGGGAAGGAGAACGAGTCGATGGTGGTGACGCTGGCATCGGCAGCATTGGTGATACCGTATTTGCTGTTTTCCCCGTTGGCGGGACGATTGGCGAAGATATATAAAAAGCGAAAAATTGTTGTTTGGGCGAAGTTTGCCGAGATGCTGATCATGGTTGTGGCTGCGGCAGGATTCTTGATGCATTCGACCGTGTTGGTGTTGTCATCTATTTTGTTGATGGGGCTGCAGAGTGCGTTATTTTCTCCCTCGAAGTACGGGTTGATTCGTGATATCGGGGGAGAGAAAGGAATTTCCTATGGTTCGGGGGCTATGGAGATGTTCGCTTTCGTGGGTATCCTGACAGGGACGTTGATGGCGGCCTTTTTGTCGGAGAGTGTGACGATCCCGGTGCTGTGTGTGATCCTGTTCGGGGTGGCGTTGTTGGGTTGGTTGTCTAGTTTGACAATTCGGGCAAATGAGAGTGAACCGATGAAGGAGAGTCACGAGACATTAAATCCTATGAAGTTCGTGAAGGATATGTTTGTGCGGGCGTTGGCGTTCAAAGGATTGAATTGGGTGGTTGTGGGACTGGCTACATTTTGGTTTATCGGTTCGATGATCCAGATGGTGCTTATCGTATATTGTCGTTCTGATTTGGGAATGAGCGATTCGGAGACGGGTATCGTGATGTCATTAGCAGCCGTGGGGATTGGGGCCGGATGTTATCTTGCCGGGGTGCTATCTCGTCGGGATGTGGAGTTGGGATTGGTACCTTATGGTGGAATTACGACGGGGGTGACCTTGTTGGCAATATTCCTTTTTGACGCTCATGGGGTAACGTTCGCTATTCTCGTATTTTTGGCAGCCTTCTTCAGCGGAATGTTTAAGGTTCCGTTGGATGCTTGGATTCAGGCGAACGTGAAGGGGCGAGAATTAGGAGATATGCTGGCTTATTCGAATTTGATCACTTTTTTGTTTATGTTGATGGCATCGGGGTGTTTTGGGGGGATGACGATGCTTTTTGATACAAAATATGTGTTTATTTTTCTTGCCGTATTGACGTTTACGATCACGGTTGTTTTGTTTTTGTGTGTGGAGGAAGTGAGGATGAGGTTTAAGAAGTTTAGATTAAAGAATTAGATATGGGTTATAAGAAGGTATTGGCGGCCTTTTACCGGGGTGTTCTGAGTTCCCGTTACCGGGTGCGCCTTGAAGGGACGGGGATATTGGCCGATAGGCGGGCGACTTTGTTTTTGCCTAATCATCAAGCATCGGTAGATCCGCAAATCGTTTGTTCCCAGTTGTTGCGTTACGTGGATGTGTCCCCGTTGGTAACAGAGGGGTATTTTAAAATTCCGGTGGTTGCGCAAGTGTTGCATTTGATGAATGCGGTGCGGGTGCCGGATTTGGAGAAGAGTCGTCGGGAGGTGAATATCGTGGCGGGGTTGAACCGGGTGGTGGTGGACGCTTTGGCATCGGGGCATAACGTGTTACTTTATCCGGCTGGACAGTTGACGAATAGCGGGTTGGAGCATGTGGGTAATAAGCAGGGAGCTTGGCAGGTGTGTAATCAGTTGCCGGGAGATGCTCGTGTCGTGGGTATGCGTATCCGGGGATTGTGGGGGAGTATGTGGTCAAGGGCTAGGACGGGACGTTCACCAAATTTTGCATGGACTTATTTGAAAGGAATTTTTTACGTTCTGGCAAACTTGTTATTTTTCGTGCCTAAACGTGATGTAACAATTATTTTTGAAGATATTACGGACGGTGCGGTGCATTATGCTGCGGAGGGGCGCCAGCCGTTTAATCGTTTTTTGGAGAGTTTTTATAATGCTCCGGGTGAGGAGCAACCTTTATTTTTGAAACATTTCTTTTACGTGAGGGGACGACAACACGGTTCGTCATCGGAATTATGAATATGATTGCAGCTAATGAGGTACAGGTATGCATGAATGAGGCGGGAGCCCGGCGGCAACCGTTTTTGTTTGGTGTTGATTTCGAGTTGTCGGAAGGTTTTTTCGTGTTGGATCCGTTGGGGCAGCAAGAGATTCTTTTTGAAGTTGGAGGAGTCTCGAATTCTCCGATGAGGGAGGGAATATCGGGGGTGTTGTCAGAGAAAATGTTTTCTGTGAATCCGATGGCATATGAGGTTTACCGGGAGAAGTTTGCCGTGGTGCGGGAGGGGTTAGCCCGTGGTGATTCTTTCTTGTTGAACTTGACCGTGGCAACAGGATTGGATACAAACTGGACGTTGGAAGAGATTTTTCATCGGGCTCAGTCACCCTATCGCTTACTGGTTCCGGGACGTTTTGTCTGTTTCTCTCCGGAGATTTTTGTACGGATGGACGAGGGGATGATTTCTTCTTATCCGATGAAAGGAACGATTGATGCCTCTGTGCCTGATGCGGAACGGGTGATCTTGGAGGATTATAAGGAGCGTTCGGAGCATAATACGATAGTGGATTTAATCCGGAATGATCTTAATCGAGTGGCAGAACGGGTGGATGTGAAGCGTTTTCGATACATAGACCGTTTACGGGTGAGTCGGGGTGAGATTCTTCAAGTGAGTTCGGAGGTGACGGGGCGGTTGACGGGGGATTATTATTCCCGTTTGGGGGAGATTGTTTTCGGGATGTTGCCTGCTGGGTCTATTTCTGGGGCACCTAAACCTTCGACGTTACGTATTATTACTCAGGCCGAGCGTGAGCGGAGAGGATTTTACACGGGTGTTTTTGGGTATTTTGATGGGAAAAAGTTGGACTCGGCAGTAATGATTCGCTATATAGAGGTGCGTGATGGGCGATATTATTTTCGTAGTGGTGGGGGAATTACAATTAATAGTGATTGCCGGGCGGAGTACGAGGAGGTGTTGGCAAAGGTATATCTACCGTTTGGAAACGAGAGGAGTAAATAATTTTAATAGTTTCGGTATGGAGAGGTTTGTCGAGACAATCAAGGTGTTGGATGGGCAGTTCTGTAATTTGGAGGCCCATGAACGAAGGGCAAGGAGGACTGTTGAGGCTATTTGGGGAAAATCCCTTGCGTGGGAGGTTAGAAAAATGATTATTCCGGTTGAGATGTGTTCCGGATTGGTAAAGTGTCGGGTGGTGTATGATTGGGAGGTTCGTGAAGTAAGTTTTCAGCCTTATGTGATGAGACAAATTAAAAGTTTGCGGCTGGTGGATGGTGATAAGGTTGACTATCGTTATAAGTCGACGGATCGGTCGATGTTTATTCGTTTGATGGAACAGCGTGGGGAGTGTGATGATGTTTTGATCGTGCGTGATGGATGGGTGACGGATACTTCTTTTACGAACGTGGTCTTCGAGGATGTGGTGGGTGGTCTTTACACACCGGATACTTGTCTGCTTGAAGGGATTCGGCGACAGGGTTTATTAGATGCGGGGAAGATTCAGGCGTGTCCAATTCGGGTGGAGGATATTGGGCATTTTCAGAGGGTGTTGCTCGTGAACGCAATGATTGGATTGGAAGATGAAATTAGTGTTCCTGTGGTAAATATCATGAAGTAGAAATTTTAGTGATTCTGACCTCTGTTTACCCTGGTTTACGGTAAACTTTTTTAGGATAACACTCGGTGTTTACCCGTTGCATATTCGATGTACTTAGGGATTAAAGACGTATCAACTTCGATACAAAGACGTATCAAAGACGTTCACGAGTGTCTTTGATGGGGGATTGTCGTGTGATTATTGGAGGGGGGTCTGAGGAGTTAATCTTTTCTTCATTTGATAATGGATGGTGGTTTGCCGAATACAAATGTATGTGAAATATATGTATTTGTTTTTTAGAGTGTTATTTGTGTTGTGATAAAAAAGTGGGGGAAAGTGGTTTAAAGTGGGAAATAATTTTATAACTTTACATCACAAATTAGGGAAGTAATATGTTGTCATTTATTGGAGATTATACATGCAAGTTGGATAGCAAGGGACGAGCTGTTGTTCCGGTTGTTTTCCGAAAGGAAATGCAGGCGGTGGGAGAGGTGTCTTTTGTGATGCGGCGGAATATTTTCGATGAATGTATAGACGTTTACCCGAAGGATGAATGGTTGAAATTGATTGCGGGCTTGAGAGAGAAGTTGAGCCAGTTTAACCGGGAACAGGTGCGTTTTTTCCGAGAATTTTTCCGAGGGGCGCAGGAGGTGGAGCTGGATGGGAACGGGCGCGTGTTGATCCCGCGCAAGATGCTGGATAGCATCGGTATCGAGGGGGATGAGATCGTGATGGTAGGACAGGATTCGAAAATCGAGATTTGGGGTAAAATAAAGTATGAAGAGAGTACGATGAATACGGATGAATTTGTACTTTTGACGTCGCAAATCGGTTTGTAGGGATAATGGATTAATTGCCTATCGACGAAATGTTTATGTTTTTTTATTTTTAACTTTAAATTTGTGTAACCATGTATCACGTGCCGGTATTGTTGGAAGAGTCCGTTTCTGGGTTGAATATTGATCCGGATGGGGTGTATCTTGATTTGACTTTCGGGGGTGGTGGTCATTCGAGAGAGATTTTAAAGCGATTGAAGGATGGTTGCCTGATCGGTTTCGATCAGGATTCCGATGCGCTGGCTAACGTGCCGGATGATAGTCGGTTTATTTTTGTGAATCATAATTTTAGGTATCTGCGGAATTTCTTGCGCTACTGCGGGTACGACGAGGCGGACGGGATTCTGGCCGATTTGGGTGTGTCGTCGCACGAGTTTGACGAGGCGGGACGGGGCTTCTCCTTCCGGTTTGATGCGGAATTGGATATGCGGATGAACCAGCGGAGTCGGCTGAAGGCTACGGATATTTTGAATACATATAGCGAGGAGAATTTGATTCGGATTTTTCGGAACTACGGGGAGGTGGATAACGTGAGACGGTTGGTTGATTTGATAGTGAATGCCCGGACGGGGAAGATGATTACTCGCTCGGAAGAGTTTTTGCAGGTGATCGCACCCTGCGTGCCGAAACAAAAGGAGAAGAAGTATTTGGCACAGGTGTATCAGGCTTTGCGTATCGAGGTAAACGGGGAGTTGGAGGCGCTGGAGGATATGTTGAAGGAGGCGGAACGGGCGTTGCGTCCTGGTGGTCGGTTGGTGGTGATTACTTACCACTCGCTGGAGGATCGGATCGTGAAGAACTTTTTGAAGAGCGGTAATTTCGAGGGGAAGGTTGAAAAGGATTTTTATGGTCACGTGAAACGGAATTTCGAGTTGGTGAACCGGAAGGTGATCGTGCCGTCGGAGGAAGAGATCGAGAGGAACCCGAGAGCGAGAAGTGCGAAATTGCGGATTGCGGAAAAACGGGAATGATTTTGGATTTTAAATTCTAAATTTTAGATTTTAAATTAATTGCATGATGTGGTTTAAGAAAAAGAAGGTAAAGGATTTCGTGCCACCGTTGCAGGAGCAGAAGGAAGTGCTGGGGGATTCGATGAAGGAGTTGCTGGACGGGCGTTTGTTGGCAGACACGGTGTTGCGTAAGAATATCGGGTTTATTCTTTTCCTGACTTTTCTGGGAATCGTTTATATCGCTAACGGGTATGCGACGGAGAAGTTGTACATGAAGAAGGTGAACATGGAGAAGGAGTTGAGCGAGTTGCGTTTCGAATCGATTACGACAGCCTCGGAGTTGATGCGAATCAGCGTTCCCTCGGAGGTGGAGAAACGAATTCAGGAGGCGGGGTTGGATTTGGTGCAAAGTAAGGAACCGCCAACCAAAATCAATAGGTAATTTTGGCTGGTAAAAGGTGAAAACTAAAAGATAAAAGTGAATACTATATATAAATAACAGGTTAGGGACTAAATGATTTTACGATGAGGGATGAACTTTTAGTTTTTAGCTTTTAATTTTTAACTATAATATGGCAGCATCTATAAAACACGAATTGGCCGGGCGGTTAGGACTTGTGTACCTGATTGTGATGGTGATTGCTGCCTTTATCGTGGTAAAAGCCCTGCACGTGCAAATATGGGAAGGGGATAAGTGGAGGAAGATGGGACGTTCGGTATCATTTAAAGATTTTGAAGTGGCACCGAACCGGGGGAATATATATGCGGATGACGGGCGTATTCTGGCGAGTTCGGTTCCTTATTATTCGCTGAGGCTTGATTGTAAGGCAATTCCGGACACGCTGTTTCGGAAGAAGGTGGATAGTTTGTCGATGATGTTGTCCCGCTTTTTCAAGGATGCCCCGACGGCGGAGTACCGGAAGAAGTTATGGCAGGGAAAGTTCGGGGCAAAGCCGAATCGTTATTTGCTTGTGAACAAGAAGAAAATTTCTTACACCGACTTACTGGAGGTTAAGAAATTTCCTATTTTTCGGGAAAGGGGTACGAAGAGCGGTCTGATTTTGGAACGGGAAAACGTGCGTTTGCAGCCGCATAGGGACTTGGCCTACCGGACGATCGGTTATTTGAACGAGGCAAAGGATGGTAGTTTTGAGGGACGCGTGGGGATTGAAGGGGCTTTCGAGAAACAATTGCGGGGGGAGCCGGGACGGAGTATCAGGCAGATGATGTCGGGACGTTGGGTTTCGGTGACGGTAGACGATCCGGTGGACGGGAATGACGTGGTGACGACGATTAACGTGGAGTGTCAAGATATTGTGCAAGGGGCTTTGACCCGGCAGTTGGAGCATTACAAGGCTAGTGCGGGGACGGCTATCTTGATGGACGTGAAGACGGGAGATATAAAGGCTATCGCAAACGTGTCGAAGACGGCGACAGGGTACCGGGAGGTGTTGAATAACGCTATCGGGGATGCTGCGGAGCCGGGGTCGGTGATCAAGGCGGCGACGATGGTGGCTTTGTTGGAAGACGGGTATGTTCATCCGGAGGACACCATTGACTTGGGAGATGGTGTTTACACACATAACAAGGTGACGTTAAAAGAGTCGAAGCATCCGATTGGTAAGGTGACGGTGCAGGGAATTTTCGAGCGTTCGTTGAATGGTATCACGGAATTAGTATATGAGCATTACAGGCAACAGCCAGAGAAGTTCGTGAATCGGTGGTATGCGATGGGTTTGAATAAAAAGGTGGGGATCGAGCTGGCGGGTGAAGCAGAACCTTATATTAAATATCCGGGGGATAAGACGTGGAGCGGTACCACGTTGCGTTGGATGAGTTTCGGGTACGAGTTGAAGATTACGCCTTTGCAAGTGTTGGCTTTTTATAACGCATTGGCGAATGATGGGAAACGGATGAAACCGCGTATCGTGAAGGAGATTCGTAACGGGAGTCGGGTGGTGGAGCGGTTCGAACCGGAAGTGGCGAGTAGTCATATTTGTAGTCGACAGACAGTGGCTTATATGAAACAGATGATGGAAGGAGTGGTAGAGAACGGCTCGGCGAAGAATTTGAAGAATGCAGCCTGCAAGATTGCGGGAAAGACGGGAACGGCAAAGGTGGCCGCAGGGTCGAAAGGGTATAATTCCGAACCGAAGTACCGGGCCAGTTTCGTGGGGTATTTTCCAGCGGACAAGCCGATGTACTCGTGTATCGTGGTGGTGGATAACCCGTCGCGGTCGGTGGGGTATTATGGAAATGTGGTTTCGGGTAGTGTGTTCAAAGAGATTGCCGATAAGATTTACACGATGGCATCGTTAATGGGGGATAATAACGAGGACGAGGAGGAGGAGAAGGACGAGACGTTGCCGATCAGCCAGAACGGATTGAAGAGTGATTTTCTGGAGATATATGACGAGCTGGGGATTAACGTGACGGAGGACGAGGCGGAGCATGCCGATTGGGTGATGACTTCGCGGGATAAGGAGGGAACGGAGTTCGTGCTGAAAGCCCGGAGCGTGGATATGACGCTGGTGCCGAACGTGAAGGGAATGGGGCTGAGGGATGCGCTGTACTTGTTGGAGAATAGCGGGCTGAAAGTCGGGGTGAGTGGGGTCGGTACGGTGAGTCAGCAATCGTTGACTCCGGGAGGGAAGGTGAGAAGGGGGAGTTATGTACATATTGAACTAAGATAAAAGCTAAAAACTAAAAGGTAAAAGTTGGTTTTGTAATATATTTTGAGATGAATTTAAAAGAGCTGTTAGCCGGGGTTGCCTGCGAGGTCGTGCAAGGGAGGCCGGATGTAGAGGTTAAGATGATACACTTCGATTCGAGAAAGGTCGGAGAGGGAGATTTGTTTATTGCCCAAAGGGGAGTGAATGCGGACGGACACGAGTATATCACAAAGGCCGTGGCGGCGGGAGCCGTGGCAGTTGTTTGTGAGGAGGTGCCGGGGGAGTTGAAAGAGGGGGTAGTTTACGTGAAGACGGGTAATTCTTCGGAGGCGCTGGGGGTGATGTCCTCTAATTTTTATGGGAACCCGTCACGTCGGATGAAGGTGGTCGGGGTGACCGGGACGAACGGGAAGACGACGACGGCGACATTGTTGTACGAGCTGGTGCGCTTGCTGGGAAGGAAAGCGGGACTTTTGTCAACGGTGTGTAATTATATTGGTGATGAGAAGGTTCACGCTACTCACACGACACCGGACGCAATGGAGATTAACGAGCTGATGAGCCGGATGGTGGAGGTTGGGTGTGAGTATTGTTTCATGGAGGTGAGTTCGCACGCTATTGACCAAAGACGGATTAGCGGGTTGGATTTTGATGGGGCGATTTTCTCGAATATCACGCACGATCATCTCGATTATCACAAGACTTTTAAAGCGTATATCGAGGCGAAGAAGGCGTTTTTTGACCACTTGCCGAAGAAGGCTTTTGCGTTGACGAACGGGGATGACAAGAACGGGATGGTGATGTTGCAGAACACGGTAGCCCGTAAATACACTTACTCCTGTAGGAGGATGGCAGATTTCAATTGTAAGACGTTGGAACGGCATCTGGACGGGACGTTATTGCTGCTGGACGGCAGCGAGGTGTGGACGAGGTTCGTGGGGGATTTTAATGCTTATAATTTGCTGGCGGTTTATGCGAGTGCACGATTGCTGGATTTCGGGAAAGAGGAATTGTTGCCCGTGATGAGTATGCTGGTGCCGGTGTCGGGACGTTTCGAGACCATTTTATCGAACGAGGGGGTGATGGCTATCGTGGATTACGCACACACGCCGGATGCGTTGGAGAATGTGTTGTCGACGATAGAGGGACTGAAGAAAGAGGGGCTGGTGATCACGGTGGTTGGTGCCGGGGGGGATCGGGACCGGACGAAACGGCCGGAAATGGCGGAGGTCGCCTGTCGGTTGAGTGACCGGGTGATCTTGACGTCCGATAATCCGCGAAGCGAGGAACCTGCTGCGATTATCGAGGATATGCGTGCCGGGGTGCCGGAAGAGGCGGTAAGCCGGGTGCTGACGATCACTGATCGGAAGGAGGCCATTCGTGCGGCGTTGATGTTGGCAAAAAAGGGAGACATTGTGTTGGTGGCTGGAAAGGGACACGAGGATTATCAAGAGATAAAGGGTGTGAAACATCATTTTGATGATAAAGAGGTTATTAAGGACATATTTAAGTTGTAGGTCATGTTTTATCATATCTTTGATTATTTAGAACAGTTTGATTTCCCGGGAGCCGGGATGTTTCAATATATCACGTTCCGGTCAGCCTGTGCGGTGATTTTGTCATTGTTGATTGCCACGGTAGTGGGGAAACGTATTATCCGCATATTACAGAAACAACAGGTCGGGGAGGAAATCCGGGACTTGGGGTTGGAAGGGCAGATGCAGAAAAAGGGAACACCGACGATGGGCGGGGTGATTATCCTGTTGGCGATTCTGGTGCCAGTGATTTTGTTTGCCCGGTTGGATAACGTGTATATCCAGTTGATGATTGTTTCTACGATCTGGCTGGGGCTGATCGGTTTTCTGGATGATTATATCAAGGTTTTCCGGAAGCACAAGGAGGGGTTGAAGGGACGTTTCAAGGTGATCGGACAAGTAGGTCTGGGGCTGATCGTGGGGGTAACTCTTTACGTGAGCGATGACGTGTTGATCCGGGAGAAGGTCTCCATTTCGGAAGTCGGGGTGGTAACCAGCACTGTAGATGAGGGGTTTGTGTCCGAGAATAGTCAGATGGTTCTGACGAAAGATATTAAATCGACCAAGACGACGATTCCTTTTTTCAAGAATAACGAGTTTGATTACGCTTGGTTTGGGGCGCTTTTCGGGGACTATGCCGAGGAGATCGGTTGGATCGTGTTTATTATTATCACGATCGTGATTGTTACGGCGGTGTCGAACGGGGCGAATCTGACAGATGGGTTGGACGGTCTGGCAACGGGGACTTCGGCTATCGTGGGGGCAACACTGGGTATTCTGGCGTACGTGTCGGGTAATATGGTGTATGCGGATTACTTGAATATCATGTATATTCCACATTCGGGGGAGCTGGTGGTGTTTATTGCTGCGTTTATCGGGGCGACGATTGGATTCCTGTGGTATAACTCGTTCCCGGCTCAAGTGTTTATGGGTGACACGGGGAGTTTGTCGCTGGGGGGAATTATTGCCGTGTTTGCAATCATGATTCATAAGGAGTTGCTGATCCCTATTCTGTGTGGTATTTTCCTCGTGGAGAATTTGTCGGTGATGATGCAGGTCAGCTATTTTAAATATACAAAGAGGAAGTTCGGAGAGGGACGACGGATATTCTTAATGTCTCCGTTACATCACCATTTTCAAAAGAAGGGTATTCCGGAACCGAAGATTGTGACCCGGTTCTGGATCGTGGGAATTGCATTGGCGGTGATAACGATTGTGACGTTGAAGATACGATAAGAAGAAATTTAAAATCTAAAATGATGAAACGTTTGGTTATTTTAGGCGGAGGAGAAAGTGGGGCGGGAGCCGCCAAGTTAGGAAAGAAGTTGGGGTATGAGGTTTTTTTGTCGGACAAGGGGAAGTTGGCCGACAAGTATAAGCGTGTGTTGGAGGAATTGGGGGTGGAGTATGAAGAGGGACAACACTCGGAAGAACGTATTTTCACTGCGGATTTGGTGGTGAAAAGTCCGGGTATCCCGGATAAATTGCCGATGATTGTGGGGCTGAGGGAGAAAGGAATCGAGGTGATTTCCGAGATTGAGTTTGCGGGACGACACACGGATGCGAAGATGTATTGTATTACGGGAAGTAATGGGAAGACGACAACGACATTGTTGTTGTATCATATATTGGAGAAAGCCGGGTATGACGTGGGACTGGCCGGAAACGTGGGAAATAGTCTGGCGGCACAGGTGGCTGATGATTTACACCGGTTTTATGTGGTGGAATTGTCGAGTTTCCAGTTGGACGGAATGTTCCAGTTTCGTTGTGACACGGCCATATTGACAAATATTACACCGGATCATTTGGATCGGTATGATTATAAATTTGAGAATTATGCGAATTCGAAGTTCCGGATATTGAATAATATGCGGAAGGAGGATTTATTTATATATGGTTATGATTGCGAGGTTGTGCGGGAGAGAGTGGAACGGGGGGATGTTTTGCCGGAGGCAGTCGGGTTTACTTATTCGAATTGCACTGGGGTAAATGCTTATATGGATGGGGATACGGTGGTGGCCCGTTGGAGAGATCGGGAGTTCCGGATTGCCAAACAGGAGGTCACGATTCAAGGACGACATAATGTGTATAACACTATGGCGGCAATACTAGCTGCTTTGAAGACTGGGGTGAGTGATGAGGATTTGAGGAAGGGATTGACAACATTCCCACAGGTGGAACATCGTTTGGAGACGGTGGATGTGGTGAATGGAGTTACTTATATTAATGATTCAAAGGCTACAAACGTGGATTCGGCTTGGTATGCTTTGGATAGTATGCACGCTCCGGTGGTGTGGATTGCGGGAGGAACGGATAAAGGAAATGATTACAGCGTGTTGTTTGATTTGGTGAAGGAGAAGGTGAAGTTGTTGATTTGTATGGGAGTGGATAATAAGAAGTTGATCAAGGCGTTCTCGCCGATCTGCGAGGTGGTGGATACTCATAGTCTGGATGAGACGATGGACGTGGCTTATCGCCGGGCTGAGAAGGGGGATGTAGTCCTGCTTTCTCCTTGTTGCGCTAGTTTTGACTTGTTTAAGAATTACGAGAATAGAGGGGAGATGTTTAAGGAGAAGGTGAAAAGCTTGAAATGTAGAATGGATTAATTTGTGATTTATGAATTCGAATCTAAAATCATGAATCATTAAATCAAGAAATCAGTATGTTGAATCTAAAGAATAAGGTGGTATTTAAGGGGGATCGGACGTTGTGGTACGTGGTCATCGGGTTGATGCTGGCCTCGTTGATCGTGGTGTATTCTTCGACGGGGAGTCTGGCGTTTCGTGTGCGGGGAGGGAATACCAGTTATTATTTGATTAAGCAGTTGTTTTTGATGTTCGGGTGTATGGTGGTGATTCTGACATTGCAGTCGTTTCACTACAAGTACTTCCTTTCGTTTGCCAAGATCGTACTGGGGATGTCGTTGATATTTCTGTTGTGGGCGAAGTTTGCGGGTACTACGTTGAATGATGCGGGGCGTTGGGTGACGATTCCGGGAATCGGGTTCACGTTCCAGCCTTCGGAAATGGCGAAATTGGGGATTATTATGTACTGTGCCCGTGCGATTGCTTTTGAACAGACGGAGGAGTGTTGTAGCAATAATGTGTTGTGGCGGATGACGTTGGTGGTGCCGGTGCTGTTCTTAATTTTTATGGAGAATTTCTCGACATCGGCGTTGCTGGGTGGGGTTTGTTTGGTGATGTTGTTTGTCGGTCGTTTATACTGGAAGACTTATGCGAAGTTGATAGGGGTGATCGTGGGGTTGCTGATTCTGATGTTGGCGGTTGTCTTTATTGTTCCCGAAAAGCATTTAAAGTCAGCGGGACGTTTACTGACGGTAAAAAGCCGTATAGAGCATTTCGTGAACCCGAGCGAGACGGATAGTGACGATTCGTACCAGTCTGATCAAGCGAAGATTGCCGTGGCAAAAGGAGGATTGATGGGGCTGGGACCGGGAAATAGCGTACAGCGAAATTTCCTGCCTCACCCGTATTCGGATTTTATATTTGCTATCATTGTGGAAGAGTATGGGCTGGTTGGGGCCGGGATCGTGATGTTACTTTACCTGATTATTTTGTATCGTGTAGGGGTGATCGTGCGACGTTGTACGAGGATGTTCCCGGCGATTCTGGTGGCTGGATTAGGGTTGTGTATTGTGTTTCAAGCATTGATTAATATGGGGGTTTGCGTGGGACTTTTTCCCGTGACCGGGCAACCATTACCGCTGGTGAGTATGGGGGGGACTTCCCTGTTGTTTACGAGTGCTTCTTTTGGGATGATTTTGAGTGTCAGTCATACATTCTCGGAAGAGGGAGAACGGGAAGAGAAGGAGAAACTAAAGATGGCTGCTCAAGGTATAAACGAGGAAGAAGAGAACGAGGAAAATTGAACATGAAGATATTTGAGATATGAAAAAAGTTATTATTAGTGGAGGCGGAACGGGAGGACATATATTTCCTGCCCTTTCTATTGCGAATGCGCTGAAACGGTTGAATAAGGATATAGAGATTCTATTCGTGGGGGCAGAGGGGAAGATGGAGATGGAGAAGGTGCCGGAGGCCGGGTATAAGATCGTGGGATTACCGGTGAGAGGGTTACAACGTAAGTTGACGTTGAATAATCTGAAGGTGCTGTGGAATTTGTGGAGGAGTTTGAAGAAGGCCAAACGAGTGGTGCGGGAGTTCAAGCCGGATGTAGTGGTCGGTGTTGGGGGATATGCTAGCGGACCGATTGGAAAGGTGGCCACGAATGCGGGTATTCCGTTGGTGTTACAGGAGCAAAATTCTTATGCAGGGGTGACTAATAAGTTGCTGGCAAAGAAGGCTGCTAAGATTTGCGTGGCTTACGAGGGAATGGAACGTTTTTTCCCACAGGAAAAGATTATATTTACAGGGAATCCGGTGCGAAAGGATTTGTTGAATGCCGTGAGTGAACGGGCGGAGGGGATTGCTTTTTACGGGTTGAATGCGAATAAGAAAACGGTGCTGGTTACCGGGGGTAGTTTGGGGGCCGGATCGATTAATAAGGCTATGGTGAGATGGTTGGAGAAGATTGCGGGGTGGAAGGACGTACAGGTGATTTGGCAATGCGGGAGTTATTATCATAAGGAGCTAGAGGAACAATTGAAGGGACGTATGCCGGAAAACGTGAAGTTTATGCCGTTTTTGAAACGCATGGATTTGGCGTATGCCTGTGCTGATTTGGTGGTGGCAAGAGCGGGTGCGGGTACGATTTCGGAGTTGTGCTTATTAGGGAAAGCCGTGGTGTTGGTACCCTCGCCTAACGTGGCAGAAGATCACCAGACGAAGAATGCCATGGCTCTGGTGAATAAACAAGCTGCTGTGATGGTGAAGGATGCCGAGGTGGTGGAGCGTTTGGGAGAGGTGATGGAACGCCTGTTACAGGATGACGGGGAACGGAAAAGTTTGTCCGAGCATATCCTGACGTTGGCAATGAAGGATTCGGATGAGATGATTGCGAGGGAAATTTTGAAAATAATGTAAAGTGTAGAATGTAAAATTTAGAATTGAATGGTTTGCCATTTTAAATTTTAAATTTTAAATTTTAAATTCATAGTATGGATATTAAGAATATAAAGGCAGTGTATTTTGTGGGTATCGGGGGGATTGGAATGAGTGCATTGGCTCGTTATTTTAAAGTGATGGGTTGCGAGGTGGCAGGATATGATCGGACTCTGTCACCGTTGACACGGAAAATGACAGGAGAGGAAGGGTTTGAGATTACTTACGAAGATGACGAGAAGGGGGTTCGGGAGGTTTTCCGAGATAAGGAGCATACGTTGGTGGTATATACCCCGGCGGTTCCGCAGGAAAATCGTATTCTTAGTTTTTTCCGGGATAATGGGTACGCTTTGCATAAGCGGGCAGAGGTGCTGGGATTTTTATCCCATAGTAAAAAAGCGCTTTGCATTGCCGGGACGCATGGAAAGACGACGACCACGACAATGTTAGCTTTTCTATTGAATCGTTCGCACGTGGGATGTAGTGCTTTCCTAGGAGGAATTTCTTCTAATTTCGGTACGAATTTGTTGATTGATAAGGATTCGGATTACATGGTGATCGAGGCGGACGAGTATGATCGTTCCTTTTTGCATTTGCATCCGGAGATTGCGGTAATCACGGCTATGGATGCGGATCATCTGGATATATACGGGACGCACGAGCATTTGATCGAGGCTTTCGAGGAATTTGCCTTGCAGACACGAGGCGAGTTGTTTTTGCGTAAGGGGTTGGAATTGAAGAAAAGAACGATTACCGGGCATTATGCTGCCGGGGAGAAAACGGATTATTATGCCGATCGGTTGCGGGTAGATAATGGGAGCTACTTGTTTGATTATATCGGGAAAGATTTGGAGATAAGAGATTTGAGGATGTGTTTCCCGGGGCGGGTGAACGTGGAGAATGCTACGGCTGCAATCACGGTGGCTTTGTATGTAGGAGTGACGCCGGAAGAGATTCGAGAGGCATTGCCTTTGTTTAAAGGGGTTTCCCGGAGATTTGACGTACATGCGAAGAGTGATCGGTTGATTTATATTGACGATTACGCTCATCATCCGCGGGAGATTGAGGC
Source organism: Butyricimonas sp. (assembly GCA_019423345.1). Taxonomy (GTDB): domain Bacteria; phylum Bacteroidota; class Bacteroidia; order Bacteroidales; family Marinifilaceae; genus Butyricimonas. Next base: position 49,075 of record JAHZBN010000020.1, read on the forward strand.
GTCTCTTTCTTCTATTCGGGAGATGTGGCCGGATAAGAGGTTGACGGTAGCTTTTCAGCCTCATTTGTACTCACGGACAAATGATTTTTACCCGGAGTTTGCGAAGAGTTTGAATCTTGCGGATCAGGTGATCCTGCTGGATATTTATCCGGCACGGGAACAACCGATTCCGGGGGTGACATCAGGGTTGATTGCTGAGCGACTGACGGTGCCATTTGTATGGGTGACGAAGGAAGAGTTTCCGGAGTACGTGAAGGAAAACGTGAAGGAGGGTATTTTTATGACCGTGGGAGCCGGAGATATAGACCGTTTTATTCCGATTTTCACGGAGATGTTTGGAGGGACAGATTGTTGATCAGGGGTACAGGTTTGGATGTAATTGATAAGAGACGAGAATTTGAATTAGAAATTTTAAATTTGTAGGCTGGGAATAGAGATGAAACGCATTTTACCTTACATATTATCTTGCATTTTGCTTGTATACCTGATAATTGTGTTTACCTTTGTGGCGACAAAATCGGGGGAGGTAACATGTAGAGGGGTACGGGTGGCTGTCAAAAATACAGATGTTAACGTGTTTGTCGACGAAGAGGATGTTATGAAGGCGATAAAGAAGGGGTACGGAGACATTATGGACAAAAGTATATTGGCGGTGAATAAAGATAGTTTGGAAAGAGTGCTTGTCAAGAATCCGATGATTAAATCGGCTCAGGTTTACTACAGTTTAGACGGTTATATTCATGTAAATATCCAGCAACGTGAACCTGTTTTGAGAGTACTAACGGGTGAAGGGTATTACGTGGATCGTGACGGGAGAGTGATGCCGTTGTCTTCTAAGTTTACTTCCAGGGTTGTTGTAGCAACCGGTGATATAAATAAGAAATTCGCTTGCGAGAAACTGGGTCCTTTCGCAATGAAATTGAAGAATGAACCATTTTGGGATGCGTATATCGAACAACTGGTTGTGAGGTCGAACGAGGATGTTGTGATGATTCCTAAAGTAGGGGATTTTCGGATTGTGTTGGGAAAGGTGGATGATTGCGAGGTCAGGTTGGAGAAGTTGATATTGTTTCTGAAGGACGGTATCACGAAAAAAGGGTGGAATCGTTATAAGGAGATCAATTTGAAGTTTGACAACCAAGTTGTTTGTGTTAGAAAATAAAAGATTAGATATTATGGGGTTTGTAGCTTCTTTGGATATAGGGTCTGAAAAAATGGTGATGGCTCTCGGAGAAAAGTCCGGGAGTGATTGTCGTTTGGTCGGTGTCATAAGTATAGCCTCACAAGGAGTTAAACGGGGCAAAATTATTGATAAACTTCGGGCAAAAGCGTGTATCCAGCGTTTGTTGGATAGTTTTAAGAGTGAGTATGAGGTTCATATTGATGCTTTGAATGTCGCTTTGAGCGGGGCGTGGGTGAAACAGATTGAAGACCGGGAGAATATCAAGTTTTCCCGTCCGAAGAGTATTGACCAAGGGGATTTGCAGGAGATGGAGAAAAAGTGTCGGAGTGTGGTGGGGGCTGGTGACGAGGAAGTGGTGGATGTCATTCCGTTCGCTTATTACGTGGATAAGGAGAGCGAGGTGAACCCGGTGGGGGTTACGGCAAAACGGTTGGATGTTCATTATCACGTGTATGTGGCAAGGAGTAGTGAGTTGATGGATTTGAGGGATATGTTTGCTAACCTAGGAGTTGATAAGATAGATTTTTATTCGATGGCTGGGGCTGCACAGAAGGCTTTGACCACGGCAGGATCGGATATATTTAATTTCGCTTTGCTTGATTTGGGCGCAGATAGTATCAAAGTGCAAATTTTCCAAGACGGACTTATTTATTTTGACGAGGAGTTGCCGTTGGGGTGTAGCACGATTGACGGGGATATAAATACCGCATTTTCGATTAATGACGTGGAGAAGGCGCGCAAGCTGAAAGAAGAGTTCGGTATGGCGTTGCGGGCATCGTGTAAGAACCGGAAGATTATGATTCCCGATACGAAGTATTGTATTGATAGTCATGATTTGGTACATGTGGAGCAATCCCGTTTGGAGGAGTTGTTGGAAGGGGCTATTTTCCAAATGCAGGAAAGTGGTTGTTACGAGGATTTGGATGACGGGATTTTGTTGACTGGAGGCGGTAGTCAGGTGGTCGGGATCGAGGTGTTGTTGTCCAAGCTGTCGGGACATTCGGTAGGATTTGCAAAGGTGACAAGTGTTAAAGCAGATCGGGAGGCTAGTTTGAAGTCCCCGGTGTATTTTACGGCTTTGGGACTGTTGCAGTGTGAACGCCGGGAGGGGAAAAAGCCTAAATCCGGTGGATGGTTTAGTAATTTTTTTAAAGAATAAATGATATAAGACCTTTCAGCTATGCTTAATGAAGATGATTTATTGGTTGTGAATATTCCACCACAAGAAGAATCGATTATCAAGGTGATCGGAGTGGGGGGTGGCGGTAGTAATGCCGTGAACCATATGTGCCGTCAGGGTATTCGGGGCGTAGAGTTCGTGGTGTGTAACACGGATATACAGGCGTTGCGGATTAGTCCCGTGAAGAATCGTATTCAGATCGGTAAGGAGCTTACTGAGGGGCGTGGAGCGGGAAGTTTGCCGGAACGCGGTAAACAGTCGGCTATTGAAAGTCTGGATTATATCAAAACGATATTGGAGCGTAACACGAAAATGGTGTTTATCACGGCAGGTATGGGAGGTGGAACCGGAACTGGTGCCGCACCTATTATTGCCAAACAAGCTCGAGAGTTAGGTATTCTGACTATCGGAATAGTGACGATTCCTTTCAGTTTTGAGGGACGAAAACGGGTGGAGCAAGCTATGGAAGGGGTTGACGAGTTGTCGAATTATGTAGATGCCCTGTTGATTATCTGTAACGAGAAGTTGCGGGATATGTACGGGGATTTGAAGTTGTCGAAAGCGTTCGAGATGGCGGATAACGTGTTGACGATTGCGGCTAAGAGTATAGCGGAGATCATCACGTTAAAGGGGTTCGTGAACGTGGACTTTGCTGATGTGGAGGTGGTGATGCGGAATAGTGGGGTGGCTCTGATGGGTGCCGGGGAATCGGTTGGGGAGAATCGTGCGCTGGAGGCTGCGAAAATGGCATTGGAATCGCCCTTGTTGAATAGTAATGATATTCGGGGGGCATCTAATATATTGTTGAATATGTTGTACGGTAGTAAGGAGATCACGATGGACGAGATTACCTTGATTACCGATTACGTGAAGGAGTTGGTCGGAAATGATGTGGACGTGATCTGGGGTGCTGGTAAGGATGATGCTCTAGGTGATGAGTTGCACGTGGCTGTGATCGCTACCGGGTTTAACGGTTTGCCGATCGAGAGGAAGAAGACGAATATTTCTTTCAAGGTGGAGACGGTGGAAGATTTGGAAATGCAGACAGTGGATGCCCGGAAGTTGGAGGAAGAGGAGCGGATGCGCAAGCAAAAACTGGAGGAAAGTCGTCGGTTACGTCAACAGCGAGGTGAACAGCGGCGAGATATTGGGAAACGTCAACGGGCTATCGTGTTTGACGACGATGATGACGATGAATCGGTTCGGGAAGAGGAGACTCACCGGAAACGGATCGAGGAGTATGACCGGGAGTTTGAACAGGAGAACGGACGCAAACGGGGAAAGAATGAGGTGCCGGATGTGGACAGTTGGTTCAAGCGTAAGCTGGGGAATATGTTCAACGAGGATATGAATAGGGATTCACAAATGTAATAATGGACAATCATGGTAGATGGATTGATAAATTTTAACCAGTTTGAGATTACTACCCCGATTATTAAAGTGATCGGAGTCGGAGGTGGTGGCGGTAATGCCGTGGAATACATGTACAGGCAAGGGATCTGTGACGTGGATTTCGTGTTGTGTAATACCGATTCGCAAATATTGGAACATAGTCCTATTCCGACCATTATTCAATTGGGGAAGACCCTGACTGAAGGACGGGGAGCGGGGAACCGACCAGAAATCGGAGAGGCTGCCGCTAACGAGAGTATTGATGATATAAAAGCGTTGTTGAGTACCAATACGAAGATGGTGTTTATCACGGCAGCAATGGGGGGGGGGACCGGGACTGGTGCGGCACCCGTGATTGCCAAGGTTGCCAAGGATATGGGTATTCTGACTGTTGGTATTGTTACGATACCTTCCCGTTTCGAGGGGCCGAAACGTTTGGATCAGGCTCGTGAAGGGGTAAAAAGATTAAAAGAACACGTGGATTCTTTGATTATCATAGATAATGAAAAGATACAACGGATATTCGGATCGCAGACATTGTCGAGTGCATTTGCCAAGGCTAACGACGTGTTGAATATTGCTGCCAAGGGTATTGCGGAGATTATCACGTTACCGGGATATATAAACGTCGACTTTGCTGACGTGAGAACGGTGATGACGGATAGTGGAATTGCTATTATGGGTGCGGCGAAAGCCTCCGGTGAAGACCGGGCCAAGCGGGTGATTGCCGAGGCTTTGAATAGCCCTCTGCTGAATAAGAGCGATATATTGGGAGCCAGTGACATCTTGTTGAATATTACATCCGGGACGGATGAGATTACGATGGATGAGATGAGTGAAATCACGAATTACGTAATTAAGGAAGTAGGTGATAATGCAGCTATAATCTGGGGGGTGGGAACCGATGAGGCGTTGGAAGACGCAATTTCCGTGACGGTAATTGCTACCGGCTTTCCCATGGAGGACGTGGAAAACACATTCACGAAACCCTTGAAGGGAGTTGCGTCCGTAAATGATATTTCGGAGGAGGCGGTGGATGCTGCCCGTACGAAGAAAATCAAGGACGGGGTAAAGGATTACGTACAGGTCATTTTAAAGGAATCGGAGGTTGTGCTTCAACCGGATCTGTCACCCGAAAAAGTAGAAGAATTGGCAACGACTCCGGCGTATACACGGAGACATTTAAAAATAGACAGACTTTGATAATTTTAGATTTAAGGATTTTAGATTTTAGATTGGAAAATCATAAGATGATTTTTGAGGAGGGACTTGAACAGAGTTCTATTAGAAATTAGAAGCTTAGGGAAAGGTTGTTTGGACAACTTTAGATCAGAAGTCAAAGATCAGAGATCAAAAATTACAAGTGTAATTTAAAACAGTTTAATGGAAAAATTTAGAGAATTAGGATTAGACGGGGAAATTCTTAAAGGAATTGCAGATTTAGGGTTTGAAACACCGAGTCCGGTACAAGAAAAGGCCATCCCTGTTATTTTGGGCGAAGAAAATGATTTGGTTGTGTTAGCCCAGACTGGGACGGGAAAAACTGCGGCTTTCGGATTGCCGTTATTGCAGAAAATAAATCCGGAATGGAATAGCGTGCAGATATTGGTTCTGAGTCCCACACGTGAGTTGTGTATGCAGATCGGGAGTGACTTGAAAAAATATTCAAAGTATCTTCCGGATATTCGTGTGACCTGTGTGTACGGGGGTACGGATATTAGAAGGCAAATGAAAGAGTTACAGAAGGGGGTACACGTGGTTGTGGCCACTCCGGGACGTTTGGTTGACTTGTTGAACCGGAAGGCATTGAATATCGAGACCGTGTTTGCTGTCGTGCTGGATGAGGCCGACGAGATGTTGAACATGGGATTCCAGGAAGATCTGGACTTTATCTTGAGTAACACGCCTAAGGATAAAAATACATATTTGTTTTCGGCGACAATGCCGAAAGAGGTAGAGCGGATTGCTCGGAATTATCTGGTGAACCAGAAGGAGATTTCCGTGGGTAAGAAGAATCAGGGTGCAGACACGGTGTCTCATCAATATTATATGGTTCGTGCGAAAGATTGTTACGAGACGTTACGTCGAATTGTGGATTGCTCTCCCAGTATGTACGCTATTATTTTTACCCGAACGAAGAATGATGCGCAGGATATAGCGAAACATTTGCAGCGTGACGGAATTGATTGCGATGCATTACATGGGGATCTGAGTCAAGCACAGCGGGATAACGTGATGAACGCTTTCCGGGCGAAACGATTGAAAGTGTTGGTGGCAACCGATGTGGCAGCCCGTGGGTTGGATGTGGATTGCTTGACGCACGTGATCAATTACAATTTGCCGGAAGACGTGGAGAGTTACACGCATCGTAGCGGTAGAACGGGACGTGCAGGAAAGGAAGGAATCTCTATTGCGATTATTCACTCGAAAGAGAAAGGGAAATTGCGTCGGATTGAAGGTATCTTGAAAAAGAAGTTCGAGTACAAGCAAGTTCCTGTAGGTGAGGAGATTTGCCGGGCTCAGTTGGCATTCTATGCAGATAAGATTTTAGCATCGGAGGATCAAGAGGATATGGATCTGTATGCTCCGGATGTGTACGAAAAGTTCGCAGAGCTGACGAAAGAAGAGTTGATTCAACATTTGGTATCCTACGAGTTCGGTAAGCTACTGAAGAAGTATAAGAATACAGCTGATTTGAATATTAGCGAGGATGACCGTGGAGGTCGTTCAGAGCGAGGTGAACGTGGTGATCGGGGTGATAGGCGTGATCGTCGGGGACGTGGAGAAGAGACTGTGTACAGCACGTTTATGCTGAATGTCGGTCGGGAAGATGGGCTGACACCTCGTGATTTGATGGGCTTGATTAATAAATATTCTCGTCGTCGGGGGATTGGTGTTGGAGGTATTCGTATTTTTGATACAGATACTAAATTCGAGATTGACGAGGAGAGTGCATCTGATTTCGCCGTAGATTTCAGCAAGGTTCTCTTTAATGGTATTCCATTGGAGATAAAGGCTATCCCGACTCGGGATAATGGACGTCGTCGGGATGATCGAAGTCGAGGCGACTTTTCCGGAAGACGGGAACGTCGTGATCGGGACAAACGAGATAGCCGAGGTGGCGGACGTCGGGAAGAAAAGAGTGGTGGAAAGAGAAGAGGAAGACCGGGAAGTGATCCGAAAAAGCCGAGAAATTTCAATAGATCGTCTTCTCGCGACTAGAAAATAATTTGTACATTTGAACATGGGAAGTGTAAAGTTTACTTTACATTTTCACATGTTCAATGTTTATATATTCAAATTGAAAAATGATGGAAATTAAGAGTGCCAATTTTGTGATAAGTAACACGGATGTGAAGAAGTGTCCGGATCCGGATCGACACGAATATGCGTTTATCGGGAGATCGAACGTGGGGAAATCTTCGTTGATTAATATGTTGACGAATTACAGTAAACTGGCCAAGACATCCAGCAGTCCGGGAAAGACACAGTTGATCAATCATTTTTTGATTAATGATGAATGGTATCTGGTGGATTTACCCGGATACGGGTATGCCAGAACATCTAAATCTCAGCGAGGACAATTCAGTTCTATGATAAAGAATTACATTTTAAAACGGGAGAACATGGTATGTCTTTTCGTGTTGATTGACAGCCGGCACGATCCATTGAAGATAGACCTTGATTTCATGGAGTGGCTGGGAGAGAATGGGGTGCCTTTTGTTATGGTCTTCACGAAGGCTGATAAGTTGACGACCACGGAACGAATGAATTGTATTGCAAAATATCAGGAAAAAATGAAAGATACATGGGAAAGTATGCCCATGGCGTTTATTACTTCTGCTGAAACGAAATTGGGACGAGTGGAGTTGTTGTCTTATATTTCTGAGTTGAATAGATTAGAACTGGAATAATTAGGTTGTAAATTTTAGATTGTAGATTTCGGTACAGAAGGCTAATGTTTGGGAGTCTTTTAATCTGAAATCATAAATTGTAAGTCACAATTAACATGGAGGCTATTGGATTATACCAATTGAATAGTTTGGTGAAACGGGAGTTAAAGAATCGTTTCCCGGATAGTTTTTTGGTGATAGCCGAGATTGCTGATGTGAAAGAAAATCGATCTGGGCATTGTTATCTGGAGTTGGTAGAGAAGAGGGAGGAAGATGATGCGGTGATTGCCACAGCTCGGGCTACGATATGGGCGTTTACCTATCGGATTCTAAGGCCTTATTTTGAAACAACCACGGGAAAATCTTTACAGAAAGGGATCAAGGTACTAGTTCGTGCGGAGATCGTTTTTCATGAGTTGTACGGGTATTCCTTAAATATAAAAGATATTGATCCGACTTTCACTGTTGGAGATCTGGAGCGTAAACGTAAAGAGATTATTGATCGATTGACGCAAGAGGGGGTAATTGATATGAATCGGGAACTGGAATTTCCGATGTTGCCGAAGACTGTGGCTATTATATCTTCTCCTACGGCTGCCGGGTATGGTGATTTCGTGGATCAGTTACATCGTAATGTTTATGGGTATGTTTTTCATACCAAGTTGTTTTCTGCCGTTATGCAGGGGGAAAAAACAACAGAATCTATTATTGCTGCTTTGGAAAGAATTTACGAGTATGAATCACTTTTTGATGTGGTAGTGATTATTCGAGGGGGTGGTTCACAAACGGATTTGGGTAGTTTTGATTCCTACGAACTGGCTGCTAACGTGGCGCAGTTTCCTATTCCTATTCTTGCAGGTATTGGACATGAACGAGATGAAACGATCGTGGACCGGGTGGCTTATCGGAGTGTGAAGACACCAACGGCAGCGGCGGCTTTTTTGATCGACTGCTTTAACGAGGTGGATCAGGTATTGGAGGACGCTAAGGAAGCCTTGGTAAGAGAGACTAGAAGAATTTTGCAAGAAGAAAGAACTCGTCAGGTAGTACGAATCACAGAGTTCAAGCAATTTACCCGTCTGTTTTTAGAGGGGCGGGCAAATAATTTGACCTTGTCGTCCCAGAGAGTAGAACATGCCTCAAGGCTTTTTGTACAGAATCGGATTAATGGATTGAATCAATTGAAAATGAGGGTAGAAGGGATGGTTGGGGCCTTGTTTGAGCGTCAGAGGAATCGTTTGGACGATATGCAAAAGACGATGGTACATAAAACAACAGAATTGTTTACGGCTAATCGTTATTTTCTGGAGTTGGTAGAAACGAAAATGAAGTATGTTGATCCGAAAAATATACTGGAAAAAGGGTTTTCTATTACTCGTGTCAACGGAAAGGCGGTTCGGGAGACGAATCGTGTGAAGAAAGGGGATGTGCTTGAAACAGAGTTGTTCAAGGGAGTTATTCGAAGTGAAATTAAAGATATTGAAACAAACATCTAATATATAATCGATTATGGAAGAAAAATTGACATATAAATCCGCTATGGAGGAGATAGAAAGTTTGGTGAAGTTGTTGGAAGAAAATAAGTTGGATGTGGATGAGTTGAGCGAGAAAGTAAAACGGATGGCGGTACTTGTTGAGTTTTGTAAGGGCAAATTACATCGGACGGAAGAGGATGTAAATAATGTGTTGAAATCAATTACCGAGTGATGAAATCCGGCTGGCTGTTTTTTTTCATGCTGATTTCGATGGCCTCTGCATTAGGGCAAATTCGAACAGCGGGACGAAATTTGTGGGGAAGGGATGAAGTAAAACATGCAGCGATAGGGGTTTGCGTGAAGAACGTGGAGACGGGTCAAATTGTGTATGAGCATAACCCGCAGATGGCATTGCGTCCGGCCTCCGTGATTAAGTTGCTTTCTTCTGCGTTAGCATTAAAACGGGAAGGGGATTCTTTAACTTACACAACAAAGTTTTTTTACACCGGGGAGATTGATGAGGGGAGACTTTTTGGAAACATTGTTATACAGGCGGGAGGTGATCCAACATTAGATTCAAAGTATTTTCCCAAAGCGTGTTTTATAGATAGTCTTGTTTCTAAAGTTGTGAATTTGGGGATCAAGCGAATTCATGGAAATATTATTGTAGAGACAGAGGGAGAACCAGCCAGTATTCCAGGGTCTTGGCCGTGGGAAGATGTGGCAAATTATTACGGGGCTCTCTATCATTCATTTAATTACCGGGATAATACGTATACGATAAACTTGAAATCAGGAAAACCTGGTACTCAAACCAAGATCGTGTCTGTTGTGCCTTCTGTTCCGGGGATAAAATTGCGGAACGAAGTGATGGCCTCTGCCAAGAATGCGAATGATGCGTGGATATATGGGGGGCCGGAGGCAGCGATGTTATTAATTCAGGGGATGATTCCAGCCAATCGTTCTTCTTTTGCGGTGAAGGGAGCTATGCATCATCCGGATGCTTGTTTTAGAGCTGAACTGGAAAAACGATTGAAGGAGAAAGGAGTTTTGTTGGATAAACAAAGGATAGAGGAGGGAGAACGTCATGCATTGTTGTCTTTGGATTCTCCTTTTTTGAAGGATATTGTTTATTATACTAATAAGAATAGCGTTAATCTTTTCGCCGAGGCTTTGGGCGAATTGATCAGTCCGACAGATTACGCAAGAACGGTAAAGGTAGAATTAAGTCATATCGGGATAGATTCATGTGGAATTACGTTGAAAGATGCCAGTGGTTTATCGCCGGCAAATGCTGTTCCGGCGGAGGTGTTCACGGATTTATTGATTTGGGCAAAGGGGCATTTAAGTGATGCTTTTGTTTCCTCATTACCACGAGGAAATGTGGATTGGGGATTACGAGTTTATTCCGATCATCCGGTTTTACGAGAGAATGTTATTGCTAAGACCGGTTCTATGTCCGGAGTCCGGGCTCTTGCTGGATACTTAAAAAATCAGAAGGGAGAAACGTTAGCTTTTACAATTCTTGTGAATAATTACGTGGGGGATCCCGTAAAGGTACAGGAGATTATTAGGGATTTATTGAAAGATATAGCAGATAAATGAAAAAAAACGGCATCTTGCCGTTTTTTTTTCTAAAATATATAGAAAGGATCATTCATTCTTGAACTGATCATCTCCGAATGCTAACATCGGAAAAGTGATAAAGGGAAAGAAAATAGTAGCAATGGTAAATCCAATACCTTTTCCGAATTTTTCCAAGAATTCTTTTAAAGCTATGATAGAGAAGATGATGTTTGCAATCGGAACAAAAATCATGATCAAAAGCCACCACCACGGTCTGTTAATGATTTGGAGCATTACGTAAAGATTGTAAATAGGGATAATACCTTCCCAACCTTGTCTTCCTGCTTTTTCGTACACTTTCCACATAGAAACAAGCAATAATACGACAATAAGCAAGTAAATGATAGATACTAACATAGTTCTGATTTTTTAGTTAAACATTTATAAGTAAACTCGTTTTTTCCTTTCGTGTACACACAGCATTTTGCTCGCAAATGTATAAAAATCTATACGATTGTCAAAGTTTTTCTTCTATTATCTGTGTTTTACTGTTAAAGCTTTTATTATCTGTTTTTTTAGACAATGCGTGCTATTTATGGGCGATTTTATCGAATTTTACGTGGCGGATTCCGGGTGTGGAATTCCTAAAGATAAAGTACCTACAATCTTTGATCGTTTCACAAAATTGAATACCTTTGCGCAAGGCTCTGATTTAGGATTGGCGATATGTAAAATGCTTGTAGAGAAAATGGGAGGGAACATATTTGTTCAATCTGAAGAGGGACGTGGTTCTATATTTAAATTTACAATTCCTTATCAAAGAATTACTATCGAAACAGACATAAACGATATGGAAAATAACGAGATTAAAGAAAATGTGAGCGTCGGAAGAACAATTTTAGTGGCGGAGGACGTGGAGAGTAATTTTCTTTTATTAAAAGCAATTATCGGGAAGACTTATACATTGCTCCATGCTTGGAATGGAAAGGAAGCTGTTGAGATATATGAACAATCCCACCCTGATCTTATTCTTATGGATATTAAAATGCCGGAAATGGACGGGCTAGAGGCAACTCGAATCATTCGTAAAGTTTCTCAAGAAATTCCGATTATAGCTTTAACAGCATTTGCTTTTGATGATGATCGGGTAAAAGCATTAGAGGCAGGTTGTAATGATTATTTAACTAAGCCGTTGTCTGCTCCTTTATTAAAGGAAACGATTGCCAAGTATTTGGTTTGATTGATATTATTATAAAATTATTGTATTTCTAATTTATGTGCATGGAAGTTCGTCATGAATTTCCATGTCGTGTATGAGGAAGGATGTCATTGGAGTATGAAAAAAAGCTGTAAACGATAAGTTTACAGCTTTTTTATGTAGATATTAGAATTTTATTTCACTTCCTCAAAGATAATTACTACTGTATATCAGTGTATTATATACAACTTGGTA
>JAHZBN010000021.1:0-56121 GCA_019423345.1 Butyricimonas sp.
CCGGATTCTCTCTCGAAATCCGATGCAAAACGTTCCAGATAACCGATAGCAACCGACGGTTTCTTTAATTTCTGCAGATAAAAACACTTGGATTCACATTGTTTTTCTTGAGGACAAACTCGACCGCAAACTGCCGGCAAAGCACTCGTGCGTTTCAGCACGGCTGCCGCCTGCAAAAATTCCCCTCTCTCAATATTTTTCACGAATCCAGGAATATCAATACCCACGGGACAACCTTCCATACAAGTCGGGGTTACGCAATCCATACAACGAGTAGCCTCCCGCATAGCCATATCGGCTGTCAATCCTTGATTCACCTCGATACGTTGGCTCTTGATACGTTCTTCCGGTGCGGTTTCAGGCATATGGACACGTTCAATAGAAGTACGATCCTTCCCTGCTACCTTCTGACGCAATTCCTGACGCCAAGGTTCGTTCCGGTCACTCACGCCATGAGAATGTTCCGCATTCTCTTGTTTTACCTCAACATCATGCAGTTTGGCGACCTCTGCATCTTTGAATCCACCTAACCGGGACAATATCTCGTCAAAATCAATCAAGTGTGCATCGAACTCCGGTCCGTCAACGCAAGTAAAACGGGTCTTTCCCCCCACAGTTACCCGGCAAGCTCCACACATTCCGGTTCCGTCCACCATCAGCGCATTCAAACTAGCCACTGTTGGAATATCATATTTACGAGTCAGTTTCTCGCAGAACTTCATCATGATTGCTGGTCCGATAGTTACGGCCAAATCCACTTTCTCCCGCTTGATCACTTCTTCCATCCCCTCCGTGATCAGACCTTTTTTTCCATAGCTCCCGTCATCTGTCATGATAATCACTTCATCCGAAGAAGCCCGTATTTCATCTTCCAGAATCACCAGCTCCTTATTACGTCCGGCAATTACTGAAACCACTCTGTTTCCAGCCTCCTTGAAAGCTCGCACGATAGGCAATAGAGGAGCCACGCCAACACCACCACCGCAAGCCAACACGGTTCCTACCTTCTCAATATGAGTCGGTTTTCCGAGGGGACCTACCAAATCCGTGATATAATCCCCCACTTCCAAAGCGCACAATTTCCGGGAAGACACTCCCATCACTTGTACCACCAATGTAATACTTCCTCTTTCCAAATTAGCATCAGCAATAGTCAACGGCATCCGCTCGCCCTTCTCTCCCACACGTACAATCACGAAATTACCCGGTTTACGGGCCTTTGCTATCAATGGAGCCTCAACTTCCAGCTTTACAACTTTTTCTGAAAAATAAGTCTTACTTAAAATTTTATTCATAGTCTATAGGTTAATCTATTCTATTTATTTCAACCCCGCTATCGTTTTCGATTTCAAGCCGCAAAGATAACGAACCCCTTGGAAAAAACAACTTTTATTTCGATTAATGGCAAGATAAATTAAACGTAAGCAAGAGATTAGACACCCCAAAAATCACATTGACATATCCCCCACATAACAAAGTCGATTCCTAAACGGCTATGAAACGAAGGGAACACGTCTGTCTCTCGTTTATCATCCCTTATCTCCCACCGAACTCGCCCTAAACTGATAACACAAAGTTAAGCAATTTCACAGAAACTGGTGTATCGGAAAACTCAGGTCAATTCATGACAATCCAAGTAATATTGCTATTTTTGTTCCCGAAAACAAATTACACAGAGACTATGGGCAATAAAAACGATAAAAAAGAACGGATTAACGTGGTTTACTCCACAAACCCGAATTATCAATACGAATACAATCAAGAAGAAGAGCAGGAAACCCTAGCTCCGGAAGAACAGAACCTACGAGTGACCCTTGATTCCAAACAACGCAAAGGCAAAACAGTCACTCTCGTACAAGGTTTTGTCGGGACAGAAGAGGATTTGAAAGAACTAGCGAAACTATTAAAAAACAAATGCGGCGTGGGTGGTTCCGTGAAGGATGGAGAAATTATCATCCAAGGAGAAGTAAAAGAAAAAGTATTGACCATTCTCCGAGACAATAAATACCGGGCAAAATAAAAAGAGAATAATAAAAAATGCAGTTCCAAAGTCCTAAATAGAACTTGGAACTGCATTTTTATTCAATGTATACTCAATACTACTCTACACCCATTTTACCAAAGCAAAATCCTGCCTGTGAGGAAGTAATGTATTCTTCGGGAATATTCTCAGTCCCAACATGAAAATTCCGGGATCATCAGGAGTTACTTCGATGGAATACATGGCCTTCCCGTTCTCAAAAGAAACAGGTACAAATTCCTGCGTGAAACACACTTCAATTTTCTCCTCTTTCTTCATCATCGCAACCAACTCTACCCCGATGTCATCAATCGATAACTCACCCAAATCAAGTACCACTTTTCCTTGGTAAGATCTACCTAAAGAGATAATCTGTTTCGATTTATCGGGAAGAATCAAACCATCCACCTGCACGGAATCCCATTCCCGGCTAACCTTTCTCTTCCACTCCGCAATCTGCGCGGCTAAAGCATAATGATTGTCACTCAAACGGTGAAAACGGCGAGACATCGGTATATAGAACTTGTCCTCGTAATCCGTCAGCATCCGGTTGCTCGTGAAATTTGATGCCACTTTAGCAATCGTGTTCTTTATGTATCCTGCCCATTTACCGGATAAACCATTCGCATCTCGTTCATAAAATGCCGGGGCAATTTCCGATTCGATGATATTATAAATCAACTCGGCATCCAATTCATTCTGGAATTCCTGATTCTCGTAAGTCCTTTCCATCGGCAAGGCCCAACCGGCATCCTTTTGATAGCCTTCAACCCACCAACCGTCCAGCACACTGAAGTGCATGACACCATTCATGGCGGCCTTCTCTCCACTCGTACCAGAAGCCTCCTGCGGGCGAGTCGGGGTGTTCATCCATACGTCCACGCCTTGCACCATGTGACGGGCCAAGTCCATGTCATAATTCGGGAGGAACAATATCTTACCCAAGAACTGCGGGTATTTGGAGATCTCCACAATCCGCTTGATCAAATCCTGACCGGCCTGATCTGCTGGGTGAGCTTTCCCTGCGAAAATAAACTGGACCGGACGATCCGGATTATTCACGATCTCATTCAAACGATCCAGATTACTGAATAGCAAATGAGCCCGTTTGTAAGTAGCGAAACGACGAGCAAAACCTATGGTCAGAATATCATCCCGCAAGGTGTCTTGAATCTCCACGATTTGGCGCGGTGTGAAATAAGCTGTACTCTTCTCGTCAGCCAAACGATGCTTTATATGACGGATCAACCTACTTCGTAAAACCATGCGAACCTCTTTGATCATCTGATCCGGAATTTGATAGATTCCTTCAAAACACGTTTTATCGTAATGATGAGTCTTGAATTTCTCACCAAACACGCTCATCTGTATTTTCTTCCATTCCGGAGCCGTCCAAGTCGGGTAATGCACACCATTGGTTACATAACTGATGTGTAACTCTTCCGGCATATATCCCGGCCATAAATCCTTAAATATATCCCGACTGACTTTCCCGTGCAACCAACTAACCCCGTTCACCTCCTGCGATAAGTTCGCAGCTAGAAAACTCATGGAGAACTTCTCGTTCGGATCATTTGCATTTACACGTCCCAACCCAAGCAACTGTTCCCACGTGATTTTCAAGCGTTCAGCCACAAACCAGAAGTAATTTTTCAATAGGTTTTCTGTAAATGAATCATGACCTGCCGGAACCGGCGTATGCGTGGTGAAAAGCGAAGACGCCCGAACGACTTCCATGGCCTCAGCAAATGAAAGTTGATCTTCCGCCACATATTCCCGCAATCTTTCCAACCCGGTAAATGCCGCGTGTCCCTCATTACAATGATACACATCCGCCTGGATATTCAATTTCCGCAAGGCCCGGATTCCCCCGATACCCAGCAAAATTTCCTGTTTCAAACGATTTTCCCAATCTCCTCCATACAAGTAATGCGTGATACTCCTGTCCCCTTCCTGGTTATCTTCGAAATCCGTATCCAACAGATACAATTCCACCCGTCCGACATTTACCTGCCAGATTCGGGCATATACCTCTCGTCCGGGGAATGCAAGACTGATTGTCAACCAATTTCCTTCGGCATCCCGAGCCGGAGATACCGGTATCTTCGTGAAATCCTGAGCCTCATATTCAGCTTCTTGATTACCTGCGGCAGAAAATTTTTGAGTGAAATAACCGTAACGATACAACAAGCCGATACCCGTGATCTTTGTTTTTTTGTCACTAGCTTCTTTCAAATAATCTCCGGCCAACACGCCAAGACCTCCCGAATAAATTTTTAGAGAAGCGTGTAACCCGTACTCCATACTAAAATAAGCAATGGAAGGATCATTCATTTGCTTTTTCTCCTCCATATATTTGGAGAATTTAGCGTACACGGCTGCTAGACGGGCAACAAACTCCTCATCATTCTCCAACTCTTTATAGCGATTCAAAGAAATCTTATCCAATAACGCTATCGGGTTATGCCGTGTCAACATCCATTGCAAAGGATCGATGCTTTTAAACAAATCAACGGCCTCCTCGTTCCAACACCACCACAAATTATTCGCTAACTCTTCCAAGGCACTCAATTTGACCGGAATTGAACGATGGATAATCACGCTGATCCAGTTCGGAACATTCGTTGCCGTCTTTTTCTCTATGAATGACCACTGTTCCTCTTCCATAACCGGAATTTCATTCACCCGTCCGTTTACTTTATCTATCGCAATCTGATAAGCTTTCTTGTAATATGAAACCAAATTTTCCCAAAGTGCAATCTTCGATACCTCTTTGGCATTCTTGGCTACAGCTTGGTACTCTTTTTTGTTTAGTCCGGCAATCGCTTTTATTTTATCAGCAATCTTCTCGACCACTTCTTCGTTATTCCGGTCATCCCGTTCAATAACCTCAATTCCCGGATGTGCTTTTTTATAATAGGACTCAACCCACAAGCCGAAACCGGCCAAAGTTGTCGTGATCGTCGGAACTTTAAATGCTAGACTCTCCAAAGGAGTGTATCCCCAAGGCTCGTAATAAGAGGGGAAAACGGTCAAATCCATTCCCACAAGCAAATCATAATAAGGCATGTTAAACACACCGTCATTACCATTCAAATAGCTTGGAGAGAAAAAGACCTTCACCCGGTCCCCCGGTTGATTCGATAATTGTTGTTCCTCAATCTTACGCAATACCGGATCATTTTGCGGGTCCGATAATTCATGTGTCACGTAAGGATGTGTGATTTCGATCGCCTGGTAAGGACGTTCCAAATTATTCAGTAATTCCAGATTTGCCCCCTTATGTCCTGCCGGCACCAGAATAAACGCCAAAATATCCCGTTTATTATCTACATCCCGGTTCAAACGTCCCAGTGCTTCAACAAACACGTCCAAGCCTTTATTTTTAAACTCGTAACGTCCACTGATACCCACGATTAAAGCATCTTCCGCAACCGCCCGGCCCAATAAAGCCTGCGCCACTTTCAACAGTTTTTCACGTCCTTGCTGACGCTTGGCGGGATAATCCTCCTCGCTGGGGGTGAAACTGTTCTCGAAACCATTCGGGGTGACAAGATCCACTTGCCTACCCAAAAAATGTTCACATTCTTTCGCAGTAATGTCACTGACCGTCGTGAAACAATCCGCCCATTCCGCCGCCTTACTTTCCAGGGATTGTTTGGAATCCACGCCGAAACGATGGGCCGTTTCCACCGGATTGTAATCCTTCATCGGATCATAAAGAGGCAAGCCGTTCCCGGCAATACTACGTCCTAACACGGTGGCATGAGTGGTGAACACACATCCCACTTGTGGAAGGGCATTTTTCAGGTACAACATACCGCTTCCCGTCATCCACTCGTGGAACTGGGCAATAATACGCTGACGAGGAGATATATGGTAACGAACAAAACTCTCAATCACTTTTCCCGCCGTGTAACCGAATAACACGGGTTCGATGTAATCCCATTGTCCGGTTAATGAATCCACCTGAAACTTCTCCCAGAAAGAAGTCAATATCTGATCCTTCTGGGAAATAAAAGAGGTAAAATCGACCAAAATAGCCACAGGGTTACCGGCTACATTCCATCGCCCTACCTTAATACGCAATCCCTCCTGTGCCGCTTTCACCCGCCACGATTTAAACAAATGGGCATCCTCCGTGAATTCCGGATTCGGTTCATTATACCGCCACACGTCCGGGCCGATCAATATATGGTTGTTTTTGAATTCCCCAGCCAAACTCAACACCTTTGTTGAAATTACCGTGTGAATTCCCCCAACCTTATTACATACTTCCCAACTTACCTCGAACAAATAGGCGGGATCTTTCAATTCCAAATTACTCATATTTAATTTTTAATGTTTTGACTTCACTTGTTTCTCCTTAGTACTCACCTTTTTCGTCGCCTTCGCAGCACTCTCCGTACTTTTTACACGAGGAGTCCGTTTCTTTTTTTCCGGACTTTTCTCTTCTTCGGTGATTTCATTGCCCACAATATTACGTATTTTTTCCATATCTTCCACACGTGCGACAAAATCACTCAACACATTCATATAATTTATGAATGCTTCATACGGTGTTTCATAAGGTGAAACGTAACGATGATAGTCGTTATCAGAGAACAGTTTCGTCCTCATATAATAGAAATGATCACTAGCTTGCAAGCGAGAGTAATCCTCGTTCAGCTCCGGATCATTTAATGCTTCCACTTTAGGTTGTATTTTGAATAGCTCTTCAAAAGCCTCATTTTGTAATTCATTTCCCAACCACCCGGTAATATCCTTTTCTTCATCCGCCCATGAAATCGGGTAAGGCACGTGTAAAGGAGCCACCGGCTGATGTTTTTTCACCGCCTCACTTGGGGTCAGGAATTCAAAATCGGTCGTCGAGAATATATATTCGGGCAAAGAACGCATAAACTCGAAAATTCCGGTCTCTGCCAATTGGTTTTCACCAAACGTCTCGTAGTTCATAAACAAATTCACGATCTCACTATCTTGCGTGCTATCTTTTAACCAACGGGCATATTTATCCGCTGTGAGAGGCCATTCATGCCAGCTATGATCTGAAAAACGCAGGGTCAAGTCGTCGCTTAACCGGGAATTTTTCAACAACAGTTTCAACCGGGGATTCATCACGTTCGTGTAAACGAAATTTGGACTCTTCCATCCCAACACATGTTTTGCCCCGTCAGTCAGCATAGATTCAAATCCCATGGCAGCCACTCGCTCCCCGATCTGATCGGAATAAATCAACGAACTATTTCGTAAAGTCACCGATTTCTGCCCGAACAACTCTTCCATTTTAGCTGTATGTCGTTGTACTTGTCTCTCGAATTCATCGGTATCAGACAAGGATGCCAAAGAATGGGCGTACGTCTCGGCCAAAAACTCCACGCTACCGGTCTTTGCCAATTCCTTGAAACTTTCAATCACCTCCGGGGCATGAAGAGCAAATTGTTCCAATGCCGAACCAGAAATAGAAAAACTCACTTTAAAATTCGTTCCATAACGCTTGATCAAATCCATGATCAAATGATTCATAGGCAAATAACATTTTTCAGTAATTCGCCGTATGGTGGAACGATTCACATACTCATCAAAATAATCATGACGTTTACCTATATCAAAAAAACGATACCTTCTTAATCTTACGGGTTGATGTATCTGGAAATAAAAACATAATGTCTTTTTCATAATTTTACATTTTAAATTTTAAACTCTAAACTCCCAATACGTCCTTGTACACGTCCTCCACTTTCAACGCTGCATTCTCCCATTTCAACTGGTTCACCTCGTCCAATCCCTCTTCTCCGGCCATTTTACCTAAAGCCGGATAAGCTAACAGACCATATATAGCGTCAGCCAGTGCATCAACATCCCAATAATCAACTTTTATAGAATGTTTCAAGACCTCAGCGACCCCGGACTGTTTGGAAATAATCGTGGGAACTCCCGCACGCATCGCCTCCAATGGAGAAATTCCGAAAGGCTCGGACACAGAAGGCATCACGTACACGTCACTATACAAGAACATCTTCTGAACATCATCACCTCGTAAGAACCCGGTAAAGTGAAACTTCGTGGCTATTTTCAATTGTGCCACACGCCGAACAGAGCGATTGAACAAGTCACCGCTACCGGCCATAACAAACCGGACATTCGGGTAACGTTTCAATACCTTGTTCGCCGCTTCGATAAAATACTCCGGTCCTTTCTGGAAAGTAATTCTACCCAAAAAAGTGACCACCTTTTCTTTCACTCCACGATCAACTTCAACATCTTCACGTGTTTGAAAATCTACGGCATTATGAACTGTCACTACCTTATCCGGATTAATCCCGTAACGATTGATCACGATATTTCGTGTCAGATTACTCACTGTAATCACCCGGTCAGCAGCCTCCATTCCACGCCTCTCTATATCATACACCTGCTGGTTGACATTCTCTCCACTTCGGTCAAATTCCGTGGCATGTACATGGATCACCAACGGTTTACCCGAAACTTTCTTCGCCACAATCCCGGCCGAATAGGTCAGCCAGTCATGCGCATGGATAATATCAAAATCCTGTTGTGCCGCTATCGTCCCTGCCACCATGGCGTAACGGGCAACTTCTTCCATCAGGTTTGTTCCGTATTTACCGGAAAATTGGAACTTGTTACGGAAAACGATATGCTCGGAATGTTCGCCCGTCTTGATGGTCTCCTTTACCGTTCTTTCGAAAGTTTCCGGGTCCAGATAAGGAACAAGATTCGAACCGATCTCCATAAAGTTTACATTCTGCCAGTATTCATCTAAGTTTGAATACTCGCTCATCATTTCGACATCACTCGCATTAATGATTTTCACGACGCTTTGATCCTCATCACCTCCGGCCTTCGGCATGACGAACATCACCTTGACGCCATGTTTCGCCAAGCCTTTCGTCAACCCGTAACTGGCCGTTCCCAAGCCCCCTGCAATATGCGGTGGAAATTCCCACCCAAACATCAATACTCTTATGCTCATAATATATTAATTTGCAAATTCGGAAATGGTCTAATTCGATTAATTTTCATATTTCCTTATCAATTTCATACTTCTAAGTACCTCTCCGACACTCCATGCCTGGGAAATACTTCCATTCGGATGATGTGGAGGATCGCCATCATACACTTCAGCAATCGAACACAATCCGTAAAGTGTCATATCTTCTTCAAATCCTTCCAACAATTCTTTCGCCTCCGGCAAGAACTGTTTTCCGTAAAGTTTAAGATTTGCCTCTATATACGCCCCGATTAACCAAGGCCACACGGTTCCCTGATGATAAGCGTTGTCCCGCTCATCCTGATTACCTTCATAATGCCCGTGATACCTCGAATTTTTGGGTGACAAGGTTCGCAAGCCTTTCGGGGTCAACAACTCCCGGGTAACCACTTTCAGAATCCCCTCCTTCATATCATCCGTGATCGGAGAATAAGTCAAGGAACAAGCAAATACCTGATTAGGTCTCACATCCAGATTCTGCCCTTTTTCATCCACATAATCAGCTAAATATCCCTTTTCCTCGTTCCAGAATGTTTCCACGAATGAAGTACGAATCAATTCGGGCATATCCTTCCATTCCTTTATAAAAGTATTATCTTTCGCCTCTTCAGCTAATTTCAGCATATAACAAACCGCATTGTACCAAAGAGCATTGATCTCCACGGCATAACCGGCTCTTGGGGTCACGGGAACACCCCGCACAACGGCATCCATCCATGTCAGAGCTTTTCCGGGTTGCCGGGCCCAGATCAAACCATTCGCATCCATTCTCAACCCGGGATTCACACCCTCTCGAAAAGCTGTAAGGATTGATTTCATTTTACTTCCATAATTTTTCCATACCGTCCCCGGCTCTCCTAACGCTCTATCGTACTCCTGCACGGCCCAAAAGAACCACATGGGGGCATCTATCGAATTGTAAGCAGCCTTATCCCCTTTACCGATGTTCGGGAACAAACCATCGTGTAGCTGACGAACCATCGTGTCAAGTACTTCTTTACAATTTCTCAAATCTCCCCCGGCTGCCAATGTCAAACCCGGAAGGGCAATAAACGTGTCGCGTCCCCAGCGCCCGAACCACGGATAACCGGCAACAACCTCCGTATCTTTGCCTTCATGAACAATAAACTGGGATGCCGAATAAGTCAAACAACTTTCGAAATCATCCCGACGCTCCCGTTTATTTTCCATTTGCTGGAATTTACGTTTCAGCGTGGAAGGCTTTACCTCTTCGGTTGAGGCTGAAAATATAATACTTTCCCCTTTTTTAATCGGTACCTCAAAATAACCAGGAACAAACAAGTCTTCCTTATAATCATATCCCCGGTTCTTTTCCTCCAAGTATTCTATATTATAATACCAATCAGGCACGGGTACAAACTCGTTCGCCTTGCTCAACTGCATATTCAAAGCCGGAAAACCGACATACAATTTCGAACGTATACCATTTTCCACGTGATCGAATTTCGTGTTTGCCATCATGTTCGCCTTGCTCAAAGCGTGAACGTTCCGGTAAGCCAGAAACGGTTTCAACCGCAAGTACGTTTCCGAATGAGCATCTTCCAATGTATAACGAATCATCAATTGAGCCTCATTATGCACCATCAGAATCTCTTTCTTCAACACAACGCCTCCCACCCGGTAAGTCAACGTGAATAGCGGATCGTATTCCAAATCCACGATATATTTATGTCCCCACGGTTCATATACCCCGGGATATTTATGGATCCCCAAATTAAAAGATTGCCCGTGTTGAACAACCGTTTCATCCAAAGAGGAAAGTAATACATGATTCTCTCCCCCGAACTCCGAGATCGGCAATACAAGTAGTCCATGATACTTCCTCGTGTTACAGCATACGACCGTTGTCGAAGAATACCCCCCGGCTCTATTCGTTGATAAAACTTCTCTCTTCAAAGAATATTCCAGATTTACCAATTCTTCTTTGTTGAAATTTAAATAACTCATAATCTAATTTTAGATTTTAAATTTTAGATTTATGATTCAACAATTACCTCAACACCCAAATCGTAAATCATAAATCCCATATATTTATGAACGCTTTAATACAAATCCCGTCCTCGCAGGTATATACAAACTTAACTGTCCCCTGCCCGGAGAAACGTATCGGGTAAAGTGTTCAATCTTCTCATCAATTCGTCCCAATCCGTCAAAATTCCTGTTATCCGTGTTCAATATCATCGTGTATTTTCCGGAAGGTGCGTCAAAAACGTAATCCGGAAATGACTTTTCCGGGTTAAAATTGAACACGAACAAATAATCTCCGCGGGTAAAAATCAGCACCTGACGCTCGTTATCCCGCACCAACGGTTCCGGACGCCAGTGAAAAACACGTGTATCATTCACCATCTGAATCATCGACTTATCGAACACATTCAAAAAGCGAAACCGAAGATTTTCATCATCTACCAAACTCCATAAACGCCGGGCATGATCGTAACTCCACCCGTTACCCTCTCTCGGAAAATCAATCCATTCCGGGTGTCCCCATTCATTTCCCATAAAGTTCAAGTAACCGTCAGCGGCAGTTCCGATAGTAACCAAGCGAATCATTTTATGAAGTGACATTCCCCGATCAATAATCACGCTCTTGTCAAACACACTCATTGAGGTATATATTGCCTTATCTACTAACCGGAAAAATATGGTTTTGTCTCCCACCAACGCCTGATCATGACTTTCCGCATAACTGATCGTATGTTCCTCTTCCCGCTTGTTGGTCAACTCATAAAAAAGATCACCGACGTGCCATTCTTCGTCCCGTTTCTCTTTCAATAACTTGATCCAGTAATCCGGAGTTCCCATATTCATCCGGTAGTCGAAACCCATACCGCCATATTCCAAAGGACTGGCAACACCCGGCATCCCACTCATGTCTTCGGCAATCGTGATTGCCTCAGGATCGACTTGATGAATCACCCGGTTAGCTAATGCCAGATAGGTAATTGCACTCTCGTCCTGGTTTCCATCATAATACAAGCTATACTCCGTGAAATCCTTATTGATTCCATGATCCCAGTACAACATACTGGTAATCCCGTCAAAACGATAACCGTCAAAACGGAATTCCTCTAACCAATATTTACAATTCGAGAGTAAGAAATTCAACACTTCATGTTTTCCGTAATCAAAACAACGAGACCCCCACAAAGGATGATACCCTCTCTCGCCCGGGTAAAAATATTGATCGTAACTACCATCAAAGCGGCTCAATCCTTCTTCCTCGTTATTCACCGCATGCGAATGGACAATATCCATAATCACCCGGATTCCCATGCTATGAGCAGCGTCAATCAAGGCTTTCAACTCATCCGGTGTCCCGAAACGGGAACTCACAGCAAAAAAATTCGCCACTTGATAACCGAATGAACCATAATAAGGATGTTCCTGCACGGCCATCAACTGTATGGTGTTATAACCTAGATCAACAATACGCGGTAGCACAAATAAACGGAATTCAGTAAAAGTCGATACTCTCCGATGCTCCGTTGACATCCCGATATGAGCCTCGTAAATTAACGGGTAATCCGTTCGTTTTGGTCTTTCATGACGCATCTGGTAGGGATTCAATGGGTCCCATACCTGCGCACTGTATATTTTCGTGTATTCATCTTGAATCACTCGTCGCACATGAGAAGGCAACCGCTCCCCGCTCCCCCCGTTCCACTCCACGAGTAAACGATAAAGCATCTCGTGAGCCAACGCTCCCGAAGGCAGTTTAATCTCCCAATTTCCATCTCCGACCTTGGTCAAGGCATAATCAGGATGTTTTCTCCAATCGTTAAACTCGCCTAACAAATAGATTGCCGTGGCATTCGGCGCCCATTCTCGAAACACCCACCCCTCATTCGTTCGATGCAACCCATAATACAAATAAGAATTACACGAATCGGACAAACGAGTCGTCCGATAAGTAAATTCTCGTTCCATCGCCAATACTTGCTGGTGTCTTTTTTCAATAATTCCCGCAAATGGCTTTAATAATTTATCTTCTTCTACGAGTTTTAGCATCATATATTAATTTTATTTCTATTTTTCATGTAATAATATCCCCATTCAAATGAACTACTTTTATATTACGTTCCGGTTGTGATACTATTACTAATTAGTTACGTAGAATTACGGCTTTTGTTCTATTGCAGGTCTAAAAAATCCTCTCCTTTCTATTAAATCGATCTGCGGTAGTTTGAGTCGAATACGACAACTTTCTATCCTGTTACAATATACAACTTTTGCACCACAAATCATACTTTTTGAGTATAAATTTGTTAATCATACAAAATATTACAGATTTTCAATTTATTGAAAAATTCTTATCTTTGTCCGATTAATATAAATGGATCATGAGCAATATACTAATTAACACGGCATATTTCCCACCTGTTCAATACTTTACAAAAGTAAACAATTGTACCGAAATATGGATTGAACAATACGAAAGCTATGGTAAACAAAGCTATCGAAATCGGTGTGACATCATGACGGCCAACGGGGTTATGACTTTGTCCGTCCCCGTCGTGAAAGGCTCATCCATAAAAATATTGACCAAAGATGTGCTGATTGACTATTCCACGAACTGGCAGAAACTCCATTTCAAAGGGATTGAGTCCGCTTACAAAAATTCTCCCTATTACGATTATTATATCGACAACTTCATCCACTTTTTCGAACGGAAGGAAAAATTCTTGTTAGATCTCAATACCAAGATCCTAAAAGAACTCATGGATAACCTGCAACTTCAACGGCCTATCAAACTCACGGAAGACTATTACCCGACATACGATACCCTCACAGACCTGCGAGACGTTATCCACCCGAAATCTTCCCGCCGCCGCATAGAAGACCCGTTCATTGCCAAACCTTACCATCAAACCTTTGCTGAAAGATTCCCTTTCGCCCCCAATCTCAGCATTCTCGATCTATTATTCAACATGGGACCGGAAAGCCAAGGATATTTATGATTTACGATTTTTGATTGAAGAAAAAACTGAAACTTGTTAACTTATGATCTGTAACTTTTTAATTCGCTTCTGGTGAATTAAAAAACCTGTCTCACCATTTTTAAGGTATGCGTGTAGCGTTTCAAATCTTCATTGAAAATGCCGTGATGATCAATTTTATCCACCCGGACTTTTCCTGAGGCATGGATAATTCGTCCCTGTTCCCACAAGATACCGACATGAGTAACAGCACCGGAAGAATCACCAAAGAAAGCAAGATCCCCCGGCTGCGCTTCTTCCAGAAAAGACAAGACTTGCCCTGCCCCGGCTTGTTGATCAATATACCGCGGGATTGCAATTCCCGCCAGACGATATACCATTTGCACCAATCCAGCACCGTCCACACCATTCGGAGTTCGTCCTCCCCAACGATAAGGAGCATTATAGAACATCAACGCATATTGAATCAATAACTCCCGCAGACTTTCGATTCCCACTTCCCGCAAGAACCCCTTCACGATATACTCCTCATCCCCGATCATCAACGTTCTAGCATAGGCATCATAGAATGGCAGTACACTCCCCGCCATGATCATCTTATTCTCCCAATCGCCCTTTTTAGCCACCAGATTAAAAACCTCGCTCATAATTAATTGATCGGATGATTGATATTTTTCCACAAACTCTCCACCTACCTCCTTGTATGCTTTACGATCGATCCACCCACAGCAATTATCATGTAACAAGCGAATATTAAGCCATTTATCCTCCTCCTCCAGTACCTCATACACCTCCCCGAACAACAACTGAGAAACCATTTCGCTCCGTTCCGATTTTTCCCGTCGCATGGGGATAACACTTAAATCCGCTATACCAAAAGTCATACCATACAAAATTGAAAATTGAAAGTTACGAAAATAGAGTTTTTTTATCTAACTTGCAATCGAATTCAATGATTAAAATACAACCTGATTATGAACAAGTTAGTCGTTTTAACAGGAGCCGGTATGAGTGCCGAAAGTGGAATTCGTACCTTCAGAGACAGCGACGGTCTATGGGAAGAATACAATGTTATGGACGTTTGTACTCCGGAAGCATGGCAACGTAACCCGGAATTAGTAAACCGTTTTTACAACGAACGTCGCAAACAACTCTACGAAGCACAACCAAACGCTGGGCATTACGGGCTTGCCGAACTCGAAAAAGATTTCGATGTCCGGATCATCACGCAAAACATTGACGACTTACACGAACGTGCCGGAAGTACTAACGTATTACACCTTCATGGTGAACTAAAAAAAGTCAGAAGTAGCCAGAATCCGGACTTAATATACGACCTTGACGGTTGGGAATTAAAGCTAGGAACAAAAGCCGAGGACGGTTCTATCCTGCGCCCTCACATTGTTTGGTTCGGAGAATCCGTTCCTAACATCGAACCGGCCATAGAACTCGTTCAACAAGCTAATATTCTCGTAATCATCGGAACCTCGCTAGCCGTGTATCCGGCTGCCAGCCTGTTACACTACGCACCTGCCGGTTGTCGCATCCTGTTGATCGACCCGAAAATTCCGGAAAGCGTCAAAAACAGTAAGATCGAATTCATTGAAAAAGGAGCCTCCGAAGGTGTCCAAATCCTAAAAGAAAAACTGAAAAACAAATAATTTACGATTTACGATTAAAAAGTGTTGACTTCGTGGGTCGGAATCTAAAATCTAAAATTTAAAATTAATATGGCCCGTGGTAAAAAGCCCCTACTGGAAAACATCGAAATAAAAAAAATAGCTGCAGAAGGCAAATCCATCGCTTACGTGGATGAAAAGGTTTTATTCGTACCAAATACTGTACCCGGAGATATCGTCGACGTGCAAGTTACTCGGAAACGTAAAAGTTTCCTAGAAGGCTTTATTGTTAACGTACGAAAATACTCTGATATCCGTACAGAACCCTTTTGTGCGCATTTTGGAGTATGTGGCGGATGTAAATGGCAAAACCTCCCTTATCAGTTGCAGACGAAATTCAAACAGCAGGAAATCGTTGACAACCTGCAACGAATCGGTAAGGTTGAATTACAAAACGTGTCCCCGATTATCGGCTCTCCCAAAACAACCTATTACCGAAATAAATTGGAATACACTTTCTGTAACAAACGCTTTCTAACACGGGAAGAAATTGCCAACGGTCAAGACATCGACCGAACCCCGGCCGTAGGTTTTCACGTCCCCGGTTTATTTGACAAGGTAATCGACATAAAGAAATGCTATCTGCAAGCCGAACCGTCAAATGCCGTGCGTAACTTTATCCGAGACTACGCCATCGAGCATGAATTAAGTTTTTATGATATTCGTGAACAAGCTGGCTTTTTACGTACCCTGATCATCCGCACGTCTTCCACGGGAGAAGTCATGGTCATCGTTACGTTTGGTGAAGAGAATAGAGAAGCTCGTGAAGGTTTATTGAATGCCCTCGTGCAACAATTTCCCGAAATCACTTCTTTAATGTACGTCATCAATGAAAAGATGAACGATACGATCACGGATCAAGAAGTGATCTGTTTTCACGGAAACGACCACATCTTCGAACAAATGGAAGATTTAAAATTCAAAATCGGTCCAAAATCCTTCTACCAAACCAACTCCGAACAGGCCTATAACCTGTATGCGAAAACAAGAGAACTGGCAGGATTAACCGGAAATGAAACCGTGTACGACCTCTACACCGGAACCGGAACCATTGCCAACTTCGTGGCCCGTAATGCCCAAAAAGTCATAGGCATCGAATACGTCCCGGAAGCTATTGAAGATGCCAAAATCAATTCGGCTCTCAACAATATCCACAACACGGTATTCTACGCAGGAGACATGAAAGACGTGTTGAACGAAGAGTTTATCCGTCGCCACGGTCACCCCGACGTAATCATCACGGACCCTCCTCGTGCCGGAATGCACAAAGACGTCGTGGACACCATATTAAAAGCCGCTCCCGATCGTATTGTTTACGTGAGTTGCAACTCTGCTACCCAAGCTAGGGATTTAGCCCTTATGGATACAGATTACAAAGTTATGGCTGTACAAGCCGTGGATATGTTCCCGCACACGCATCATGTGGAAAACATTGTATTGCTACATCGTAGATAAAATAAATAATAAACAAAACTGGATTGTAAAAATCCAGTTTTGTTTATCACTGATCTTAAGTTACATCATTTATCAAATTGTATATCCATATTCACCTTTTTCACAATAATCTCATCTGTTCCCGTTGACCAACTTGCCTGCAAAACTGGCTCCAACACTCTTTTCAATGACAAATTATTCACACTCACCAGTACTCGTCCCCTAAGCAATGTCGTTTTTGTTGTCAATTCATCTGAATAGGCTTGAATATTAAAAACGTTCCTAATACACGGGTCTCTATATCCTTGGACAACAAAAGGAGGTAAAGAATCTGAAACCACCTCGAAAAAGGTTTGTGCCGTACCCGGTTCAATTATGACCATTCTCGTAACAGGCTCTTCCACCTTTTCCTGCTGTATTTCCAAGCCAGAAACCAACAGATTGCAGCAAAGCAACTCCCGCCGCATAAACTCCCCATTTTTCCATCCGATACATTTCCGTTTTTTCGTCAATCGGTCCGATTTCTGCCATTGTCTCTTTATATCTGAAATTTGCACGATCTCCTTATGCAACTCGTTCTATATGCAAATTATCGAGCATGAATAATCAATGTTGGATTACACCAACAGAAATATAAAAGAAAAAGTGAGATAAAATCTCACTTTCTATTATTATATCTTAATCTTTAACTTTTGTCCCGGTTTTAGATTCTTTGCCGATCGGTCTGTCAATCCGTTCCATTTCATAATGTCCCGGTTCGACACGCCCGGATATTTCTTAGCAATTGTCCACAGATTCTCGCCCCGTTTGATCGTGTAGTAGAAGAATTCGCCTTCAGTTAAAGATTCTGCCTCAACTTCTGCGTTCGCGGCAACCCCAGCATATTTGGCATTCACTTTTGACTTATAGTAATCAACCTTGTTATGAGGCACGTAAACCGTAAGTTTCTGTCCTATATTAATACGATCTCTCGTCATTCCGTTCCAGTATTTCAAGTCAGATAGACGCACGTTGAATTTCTCGGCAATCTTCCCGATCACGTCACCACTCTTCACGGTATAAACCAATTTCGCTTTATTGCTGGGAACTGCATGAGCATGAGCGTATTTCTTGAAACGATTTTTCGGGTCAGCCGTCCGGTCACTATCATTGAAATAAGTATTCCGATTATAAGCAAAGATCGTGTCTTGTTTATCAATAAACTCTCCCACATGATTATAAGGTACCTGCAAAGCGTAACTCTTTCCGAAACCGGCAGGAACAATATCCGAACGATATTGCGGGTTCAGATCTCGAATTTGTTCCACAGATATATCCATCAATTTAGCCACCTGTTCAAAATGCAAGGCATCAGAAATCATAATCGTGTCACACATCGTGGGCAACTCGTTCTCCAAGGGAAAAATATTATGCTCTTTATGGTAATTAAACGTGTACATGGCAGCAATAAAAGCCGGCACGTAACCACGGGTCTCTTTCGGCAAATGGAAATAAATGTCCCAGTAATTCTTTTTACTTCCCGACCGCCGTATCGCCTTATTCACATTACCCGGTCCGCAGTTATAAGCCGCAATCACCAGAATCCAGTCTTCGTAAATCTTATATAAATCTTTCAAGAAACAAACGGCAGCCTCCGTAGATTTTACCGGATCACGGCGTTCATCAATAAAAGAATTTATTTCCAACTTGTACATCTTCCCAGTTCCGTACATAAACTGCCACAAGCCACAAGCCCCCGCACGGGAAAATGCCCGCGGGTTCAAGGCACTCTCGATCACGGGCAAGTATTTCAATTCCTGCGGTAATCCCTCTCGATCCAACACTTCTTCAAAAATAGGGAAATAATAGGAACTCAGCCCCAACATCGTTCCCACTTGGGCTCGACGTCTCACGGTATATAATTCAATATAATTCCGTACAATATCATTATAGGACAACTTTATTGCGGAATTTAATTTATCCAAGCGTTGTAAATATACCGAATCCGGAACAGCCGGTCCAGTCACCATTTCGGTCAAGTACACCGAATCCACGTAATTACCTTCCTCCAACTTGGAAACGTACCATTTACTATACAATTCATCCAATCGCTCGATAAACGCTCCCGGAATAGAATCTGTCAACAACACTGGGTCTCCTAAGTTTAACCTAGGGGCCCCCAATCGAACTTTCAACGAATCCCGATCACTCTCACCATATACTACACCTGAAAATAAAATCGCACATAGCCACAAAAACACAAAACGCATGGTTATTCCTTTAAAAATTAAAAGTTAATGTCAAACCCACGGTTCCCCCGCTGACGGGAGAGAATCCGGTTGAAGGACGAAGATTCATAGACAAATCGTCGTTAATCTCGAAATCATAGAAATGGGCAAATACCGTAGCATCAATAATTTGTATCGCATATATGGCACCCGACACGATATACAATAAGTCCCGATTTCGTTTATAATTATCTTTCTTTGTTTTCAACTGTTCCTGCAAACGCTTTTGCATGGATGCATTGTAATTCTCTGCCGTTTTACCCGGTAACATCAATTTATCCCAACTGGAATTGGCCGGGTAAGGTGTTTCCGGATCAGCCTCCAAAGCATTCAGATAAGCCGTGTAATCCACGAATGCTGTACGGTATTTCTTGTAATACTTCATGTTCCACGACAAACCGTACACGGTAGCCCCGATACCCCCGTACAAAATTGGCAACTTCCACCATTGCCGATTATAAATCTGCCCGGAACCCGGTAAAATCATCGCCATGATCGTAGCCCGATGAGGGGAATGAGGTTTTTCGTTATCTCTTTTTCTCGCTTTCCTTTTCAACGCTTCCTCTTTTCCCGTGAATGTCAAGGAATCCGTGTGAATGATCGTGTCTTGCAAGAATACAGGGAAATCCGAACGATATTCCGACGCCGTTACTCCCGTACAAATAAGCAAAACCGGGATAATCAAAACTATTTTCACTAAAATACTTCTCACTACAAAGTTTATTTCTTATCCACCTTATCCAATAATTCAACAATTCGCTCCAGATCACTATCCGATTTAAAAGAAATCACGATCTTCCCTCTTCCTTTCTCGTTCCGTTTCAAGTCAACCTTCGTGTCAAAATAACGAGCCAAGTGAGTTTGTAACTCCATGTAGTCCTCGATAGGTTGACGTTTCCTCTCGGCTTTTCTCTCTTTTTCCTCTTCTGGTTTCATCAGCTCCCGAACGATTTCCTCGACTTTTCTCACGGAGAAATCGTATTTCATGATCTGCTCGAAAACCATGTACTGGGTTTCCGGATCTTCTATATTAATAATAGCACGGGCATGTCCCATACTGATTTTCCGTTCCTTGATTGCCAACTGTATCGGGGCCGGCAACTTCAACAAACGCAAGTAATTAGAAATCGTCGTTCGCTTTTTACCTACCCGTTCGCTCAACGCATCCTGTGTCAGGTTACACTCGTCAATCAAACGCTCGTACGAAATCGCGATCTCGATAGCGTTCAAATCCTCCCGCTGGATATTTTCAATCAATGCCAATTCAAGCACGGATTCTTCTTCCACCTTACGAATATAAGCGGGAATAGTTTCCAACCCTGCCATTTTCGATGCCCGGAACCTACGTTCCCCGGCAACTATCTCGTACTTCCCGTCTTCCACTTCCCTCACGGTGATGGGTTGCACGATGCCGATAGCCTTAATTGAAGAGGCCAACTCTTGCAATGCCTCCTCATCAAAAACGGTTCTCGGCTGGTTCGGATTCGGGCGAATATCACTCAATTTCAATTCTTCCTGTAACGCCGATGAGGCCATCCCCCTTGGCTTCGCCTCCTCTGCCGCGTCCGACAATAACGCTCCCAATCCTTTACCTAATGCACTCTTTTTCGCCATCTCTTACTAATTGTAGATTTAATGATTTTAGATTTCGGCCGCACAAGCAAACACTCTTTCCTACTCTAAATTCTAAACTATTTTTTGTTTTTCTCCAGCAATTCGTTTGCCAAACTCAAATAATTCACGGAACCGCGACACTCGGCATCGTAGAGGATAACCGGTTGTCCGTAACTCGGGGCCTCTGCCAGTTTCACGTTCTGTTGAATCAACGTGTCGAAAACCATCTCCTCGAAATGTTTCCGCACCTCGGCAACCACCTGGTTCGACAGACGGACACGCCCGTCATACATGGTCAGCACGAATCCTTCAATTTCCAGAGCCGTGTTCAAACGTTTCTGAATAATCTTGATCGTATTTAATAACTTACCCAATCCCTCCAATGCAAAATACTGGCATTGCACGGGAATCATCACCGAATTAGCCGCGGCCAATGAATTCACGGTCAACAAACCCAAGGAAGGCGAACAATCGATTAATATATAATCGTAGTCATC
Source organism: Butyricimonas sp. (assembly GCA_019423345.1). GTDB lineage: Bacteria > Bacteroidota > Bacteroidia > Bacteroidales > Marinifilaceae > Butyricimonas. The sequence goes on from JAHZBN010000021.1 coordinate 21,485, forward strand.
TTTCACCTTTGCCAACACTTTTGCCATTATACTCTCTTTCTCCTCGAAATTCAACATCTCCAACTCGGCTCCCACCAAATCTATATTGGAAGGCAACAAAAACAAATTCTCAATATCCGTCTTCAGGATCGCCTCTTTCGGCTCCAGCCCGTCCACCAGACATTCGTAGATAGTCGCCTTCAATTCCTTTAAATCATATCCCACTCCCGTTGTCGCATTCCCTTGAGGATCAGCATCAACCAACAACACTTTCTGTTCCAGTACAGCCAAACTAGCCGCCAAGTTTACAGACGTCGTTGTCTTTCCAACACCTCCCTTTTGGTTCGCGATAGCTATAATTTTTGACATAAATCCACGTTTTTCGATTATGTGGTAAAAATACAATTAAAAAGAATACGTCCCCCATTTTTGTTCAATTTTTTAATAACAACGCCTACTTTTTTACTAACAATAATTACCTTTACACCGGGAACTAAAGAACTGAGGGAAAGATGAAAAATTCAACGAAAGAAATTATAAATGAAATAAATACATACCGGGACGAATCAAAAGCGGCTTTCCTGCCCCGTTTCTTCAAAACGGGTAAAGGGGAGTACGGTGAAGGGGATCAATTTATCGGGGTCGTTGTTCCGAATTTGCGTATTGTTGCCAAAAAACATTTCGATGCGGACTTCGACACGCTCCGGGAACTACTCGCCTCCCCGTACCACGAGTATCGCCTGACGGCACTTCTAGCCTTGACTTATCGTTACGCCAAGCTCAAAGACCACACGTCCAGAGAGACTTGCGTGAATTTCTACGTGAGTCAGGTGGACGCCATCAACAACTGGGATCTCGTTGACCTTAGCTGTTACAAGATTTTGGGACACTGGCTTTTCGATAAGGACAAACAACTCCTTTATGACTGGGCAAAAGAAAATCACCTCTGGAAACAGCGTATCGCCATGATCTCCTGCATGCATTTCGTGAAACAAGGTGAATTCAAGGATGCTCTCGCTATTGCCGACCTTCTCCAGCACCACCCTCACGATCTGATCCACAAAGCCGTGGGCTGGATTCTCCGTGAAATAGGCAAAGAGGATGAACAACTCTTAGTCGATTATCTCACACCTCGCTACAAGGAAATGCCCCGTACCATGTTACGGTACGCCATCGAACGTTTCGAGGAAGGGAAACGGAAAGCGTTTTTAAATTCAACGATTTAGTGACTTTAGATTTAATGATTCCAGCCACGTAATGCGATTCGCTATTAATCACTAATTCATAAATCACAGAATCACTCCATTTAAAATCTAAAATTTAAAATCTAAAATCATAAATTACTCCATGATTAGTTTTTTACAAGTCGAAAATCTTAGTAAACGTTTCGGGGAACAACTCCTGTTTGAAAATATAACTTTTGGAATCGGCAAAAATCAAAAGGTAGCTCTAATTGCCAAGAACGGGATGGGAAAATCCACCCTGTTACGTATCATTGCGGGCAAAGACTCTGCGGACACGGGTTCCGTGATCTTCCGTAACGACATTTCAATCGGTATTCTGGACCAAGACCCAGAACTCAACCCGGAAAATTACGTGTTCGAAGAGGTGTTCAACTCGGAGAACCCGACCTTGAAATTAATCAAAACATACGAGCAAGCCGTGAAGGACAACGACACATCGGCTCTCGAAGAACTCATCCCGCAAATGGACGCTCTCGCCGCGTGGGACTATGACACGCAAGTAAAACAAATCCTGTCGGAACTCAAGGTTGACAAGTATAGCCAGCGAATTAAGGAGCTATCCGGGGGACAGCGCAAACGAGTCGGGCTGGCCAAAATATTGATCAGCAATCCCGATTTCCTGATCCTTGACGAGCCAACGAACCATTTGGATGTCGAGATGACCGAATGGCTGGAAGAGTACCTCGAAAAAACGAATGCCACTTTACTCATGGTGACTCACGACCGTTATTTTCTGGATCGGGTGTGCGACAAGATCATCGAAATCGACGATTTCGGATTATTCGCCTACGAAGGAAACTACTCCTATTATCTTGAAAAGAGAGACGAACGAATTGAGGCTCGCAACGCCTCGATCGACAAGGCCAAAAACCTGCTACGCACGGAACAAGAATGGATGCGCCGGATGCCGCAGGCCCGCGGACACAAGGCAAAATACAGGATCGATAATTTCTATAAAATAAAAGAAGTCGCCTCTCAAAACACGACAGAGCAGCAACTGGAACTCGATATTAAAGGCCAGCGCCTCGGTAAGAAGATTCTGGAACTGGAACACGTGAACAAAAGCTACGGGGATTTCTGCGTGCTACGGGATTTCTCCTACAAATTCGTACGGGGAGAAAAGATCGGGATCATCGGGAAAAACGGGGTCGGAAAATCGACCTTTTTGAATATCATTACCCGCCAGTTCGAGCCGGACAGCGGGACCATCGAAATCGGTGAAACCGTGGTTTACGGTTATTACAAACAAGACGGGATCAGTTTCAAAGAAGATGATCGCCCCATCGATATCGTGAAAAACATTTCCGAGAAAATCGACCTCGGTAACGGACGGGTGATGTCGGCATCGCAATTCCTTGAATATTTTCTTTTTCCGGACAAGCTGCAATATTCCCTCGTGGCAAAACTTAGCGGGGGAGAACGACGGAGGCTTTACCTGCTGACCGTCCTCATGAGTAACCCCAACTTCTTGATTCTCGACGAGCCGACGAACGATCTCGACATCATGACGCTAAACGTGTTGGAAGATTATCTGAAATCTTTCCAAGGCTGTCTGATCATTGTATCCCACGACCGTTTCTTCACGGATAAAGTGGTGGACCGAGTGTTCGCTTTCGAGGGGGATGGCGTGGTGAAAGACTTCCCCGGTAATTACACCCAGTACAAAAATAAAAAGGAAGAAGAGGAATTATTACGGAAACAAGAAGAGAAGAAAATACCTGTCGCACCCAAACCCGTGAGAGAAAAGGAAAAAGTTCGTAAACTGACTTTCAAGGAAAAACAAGAAATGCAGCAACTGGAATCCGACATGGAAAAACTGAACACGGAAAAAACAACACTGGAAACTGCCTTGAACTCCGGGGCACTGGATACGGAGGAACTAGTAAAATCTTCCCAACGAATTGCCGAGATCATTGACCTACTGGACGAAAAGGAAATGCGCTGGCTGGAACTCAGCGAAATCGAATAAAAGCCACCAGCACCTCCTCTGTTTATAGAGGAGGTGGCCAAAGGCCGGAGGTGTTTATTTAGTGATAAACAGCCTCCCTTTGAAAAGTATAAACCGAGAAGGCCGGATTAGACTTTTTGAACACCCCATTTCCTACCTCTACAAACTATATTCTATCTATATACTTGCTATTAACTATGTAAAAATTCATTTACATTTACTAAATACACACTATTTTATCTCTTTTACAATAGGACAGGAATGGGAGAGGAATAGGAGCGGAATGGGAGCGGCTCACAATATGATAACTAGATGCTAAATATGGATTACAAATTTTGTTAATTATTGTAATAGAAACAAGTGTTAAAATTCTCCTGAACTCTAACCTGGTTCGAAAGACTTTTCCAATAATATATCCATCCTGTCGGATTCAACGGATATACATTGATTCTCGACAAGATTTCAAATAAAAATAAAACATCATTTTCAGATAATAATCGTGAAGACCGTTTCTTTACCTTCTATGGATGAAACTTTTAGATTGCCGCCATGCATTCGCATAATCTGGCGGGAGACGCTTAGCCCAATACCCGATCCCTCTTCTTTAGTGGTAAAGAACGGGACGAATATCTCGTTCATGATTTCGGGGGAAATACCGGAACCATTGTCCCGTACCCGGATCAACACCTTTCCCGTCGGCCCGTGTTCGGCGGAGAGAGTTACGTGGGCATCTTCCCTACCCCGCAAAGCGTAAAACGCATTTTTCATCAAATTCAAAAGGACTTGTCCCATAAGGTTCGGATCGGCAAAAACCTTCAGGTCTTCCGGTTCAATGCAAACATCAATCGTGACTTCCGGGAAATTCGGTTCCGTGCTGCTCAGGATCACTGCCCGCTGGATTAATTCGTTTAAGTTGATCAATTCCCGTTCAGGCCGAGGAATACGGGTAAATTTACGATAGGATTCCACGAAAGAGATCAACCCTTTGCCCGTTTCACTAATCACCTTCAACCCGTTTTCCGTGTTGCGTTTCAAGTCGTCGGGAGTGATTTCCGGATCAGAGTGCATGGAAAGTAACGTGTCGCTTAAAGAAGTTACGGGGGCGATCGAATTCATAATCTCGTGCGATAGCACACGGATCAAGCGTACCCAAGAATCAATTTCTTTCTCGTCGAGTTCGTTCTCGATGTCATTCATGACTAACAAGGTGATGGGCTTGTCTTTTAATAAAATGCGGGAGGCACTGACGAATAATTGCACGGAGCCCCGTTCGTTCGTGAAAGTCACCCGCCGACTTTCCCCGGGGCGAATTTCCGTCACCAGTAGTTTTAAGGCCGGGGACACTCGTTCCAACTGGTTGACGTGTGTGAATATCTCCAATCCCAGCAATTTTAAGGCGACTTGATTATTCTGCGTCACGAATCCCCGTTCGTCCAACGCCACGATCCCGGAACTCACGCTGTTTATGATCAACTCGTAAAATTGCTCCCGTTGTTGTATCTCCAAACGGGTATTCTGCAAAATATCCTTGATACGGTTCAACACCCCGTTCAGAAAACGCTCGGAATGGCTACCGCCATATTCCGGAAAATGAATGGAATAATCGTCGTTTTCCAAGGCTTGAAAGAAGTAAGCCAGTTTCCGGTTCACGGATCGGACATTCCACACGACACGAAAACAACACCCCACGGCAAGTATTGACGTGGCAACACCCGGGATATACTCACCTTCCGACAAAAAAGAACAGGTCGCCACGACCAGAACGATCAGAAATAGCAAATACGCCAATACTCGCAAGGTGATGTTTCTTACCATATTTTATTGTTACAAATTGAATTTTTTCATCTTGTTATACAGGGTTTGCCGGGTGATTCCCAGCCGGGAAGCAACAGCCGACAAATTGCCCTCGTGCCGTTCCAAAGCCTTGCGGATCATCTCCCGTTCCATATCTTCGAGGGTTTCCAAGGGAGCCATCTCGCCCGGTTCGCTCTTGAACAGGAAATCTTCGGGGGTGAGTACTTGTCGATCACACATGATCACGGCTTTTTCCACGGTGTGCTGTAATTCCCGCACGTTTCCCGGCCATGAATATCCCAGCAGTCGTTGCCGGGTCTCGCCGGAAAAGGACAGATCGGGTTTCCGGTATTTCCTGCCATAATCCCGTAAAAAGGCCTCTGCCAGTAACAGTATGTCATTCCCTCTTTCCCGTAACGGGGGAACTTCCACGTGGATCGTGTTAATGCGATAAAGTAAATCTTCCCGGAAAGTGCCTTCTTTGACCATCCGGGGTAAGTCGCTATTCGTGGCACAGATCAGACGGATGTTGACGTCAATCGGTTTATTCGATCCCACCCGGATCACTTTCCGGCTTTGCAGGGTTGCCAGTAGCTTGGATTGCAGGGCATATGACAAGTTTCCGATTTCATCCAGAAATAACGTACCCTTGTTTGCCGCCTCGAATTTCCCGACACGGTCTTCCCGTGCATCGGTGAAAGCTCCTTTCACGTGACCGAACAACTCACTTTCGAAAAGGGTTTCCGTGATCGCTCCCATGTCCACGGAGATCATCACCTCCTCTTTTCGTCCCGAGAGGGCGTGAATTTCGCGTGCCACAATCTCTTTTCCCGTACCGTTTTCCCCGGTAATCAACACGTTTGCATCCGTGACCGCCACCTTTTCAATTAATTGACGTACCCGACGCATGACATCCGACTCTCCCCACACGACTGTCCGTTCGGGGGAAAGCTGCCCTTTCAGCACCTCTTCCTTTGCTTTAAGTTGTTTCACTTCCCGTCGGGATTCGTGCAAACGATAGGCTGCCAACAAGGTGGCCACTAACTTGGCATTATCCCAAGGTTTGACAACAAAATCTGTCGCCCCTTCCTTCACCGCCCTCACTGCCAAATCAATATCCGCGTAAGCCGTGAATAAAACCACGGGAATCTCCGCGGCATATTCCTTGATCCTTGACAACCAGTAAAGTCCCTCGTTCCCGGTATTGATACCCGCCGAGAAATTCATATCCAACAACACCACATCTACCCGTCCCGATTCGAGGATGGCTTCGATCTGGTTCGGAGTTCTGAGCGTGATCACTTCCCGGAACACTCCTGCCAACAACATCTCCAAAGCGTTCAGCACGGCCTTGTTGTCGTCCACGACCAGTATGGTTCCCTGTTTCGCCATATATCTTGTTTTTCTACTTCAACATCTTTTCTAAAATACGCTCCACTTCTTCGGCTGTCGGACAGATGGCTAATATTTTACCCTCTTGATCTACCAAAAAAGTTCCCCCACCGGAATTACCGACACAATATTTAAACCAAATGTTCCCGGCGTCGTTGAGTTCCACGAGATTTAACCACGGGTAACCGTCCTGAAGGGCCGCAGCTTTCGCCGTTTGTACCGTCTTTTCACGGGCAACCCCGACGATCGTGAAACCTTTGGATTCATATTTTTCATACACGGGAATCATACTCTTCGCCGACCGTCGGCACGGGCCGCACCAAGAGGCCCACAAGTCAATCAAAGCCACTTTCCCTCTTATCTGTTCAGATAAAGTCACGGAGTTTCCCTCAAAATCCGGGGCGGTGAAGTCTATATAACGTCCCCCCACTTCAATTTGCTTTAACGACTGAAGCATGGTTGCAACCAACGTTGTATATGAATGTTCGGGGAACATGGGTTTATAGATGGTATTGTATAAACTCTCCAAATCCTGTACATTTTTAAAGGATAACATATCAAACTCCTCGGGAAAACCATGCACCTGATAATCCACCAAACTCATCAAATCATCCATTAACAAAAAATAAGTTGCCACCGATGGATGTTCCGCCATATATTCTTCCTTCCATTTTTGTTCTCTCTTCTTCAGATTTTTGCTTTCCTCATTTAACGCCATCAGTTGAGAAGTATATAATTTTTTATCCTTTTCTAATTGCTGATAAATTGCATACAAGCTATCCGATTTCATCTTATCTTTAGAATATAGAGACATCAATTCTTGCAATTCCATTGCTCTAGGTGTAAAATAAAGCTTCTGATTACTTAATGCCTCGTATCGATTATACAAATCACTAAAATGGAATTTATCTTCACTTAATTTTTGATATTGTTGATACTGGTTATTGATCTTCCCACCATGAATTTCCGCATCTACATACGAATTTTCAGACAAAATCGAGATATTAATCACCCCCGGTTCAACAAAAAAACTCACCGGCCGAAAGGCTGCTCTTGCTAACTCATCAGTAAACACGAGCCAATACATTTTACACTCCCCTAATCTGCACGCATATTCAAACTCACCATTCCGAATGGGTATTATAGCATAAGGCTCCTGAATCCGATCGTCATCCTTGTACCCCATCAGCACCAACCTAGAACTCTCAAGGTGTCCCTGCACCTTCCCACGAATCAGACAATCGCTCTCTTGTTCCAGCCTTTGCGGTTTCTCATCCAAGATGATTCCCCGGATCCGCCAGTCTGTCTCGTGGTTCCCCTCCACGTAATCTACCTTTTTCTCCCCGGCATCCACGGGTTCAAAATAGAGTTGAAAAGTCATCCGACCGGATTCCGGCAAAAATATCTGTTCATTTAGCGTGATACCTTCCGCTTTCAAAAGTTTATATTCTTTACCACTCTCCCCTCTTAATACCGTACGCCCCACAACCCGAAACCATTCATTAGGGAAATAGTTCACTTGCCCCGTGATAATAGTAGCCTCGTTGGTCAACTCCATTTTTACAATATCGAACATATACGTGTTTGTCGCCTCGTACCACGGGACATTGATCACTTTTTGTCCCCAACCCAATGATGTCCAGAGACACAAACATAATCCGAAGAGCAAGTTTTTACCTTTCATAAGTTTTTATTTTTTAGTTCTAAATTCTTCCCGTCTCGTTTAAAATTTCCCGGTTGGCAATCGTTCTATTTTTAATTAAAGGATGTCCCGGTTTTCCAACTCGGTCACGATTTGCCCGTCAAAGAGATGAACCACCCGGTGGGCATACGAGGCATCATGCTGGGAGTGGGTCACCATGACAATGGTTGTTCCCTCTTGGTTCAGCTCGGTCAACAAGTTCATGACTTCCGCCCCGTTTTTGGAATCGAGGTTTCCGGTCGGCTCGTCGGCAAGGATCAGCTTGGGCCCTGCCACGACGGCACGGGCAATGGCAACCCGCTGTTGTTGTCCCCCGGAAAGTTGCTGCGGGAAGTGCTTGACCCGGTGACTAATGTTCATCCGGTCGAGAATCGACGTGACCAGTTCTTTTTTCTCCGACGCCTTTTTCTTCAAGTAGATCAAGGGTAGTTCCACGTTCTCATAGACATTCAACTCGTCAATCAGGTTAAAACTCTGGAACACGAAACCGATGTTCCCCTTACGAACCTGCGTCCGCTGTTTCTCTTTTAAATGCCCGACTTCCTGCCCGTTGAAATAATAATTCCCGGATGTCGGGTTATCCAACAAACCGATGATGTTTAATAAAGTTGACTTACCACAACCGGAAGGGCCCATTATGGCCACAAATTCTCCCTGTTTCACGTGAAGGGACACGTCGTTCAACGCTGTTGTTTCGACCTCTTCGGTACGAAATACTTTACTTAAATGCTCAATTCTTATCATGATTCAATCTATTTACGAGTAAAACTTCACGTTGAACGTACCATTATCATGCCAAAAGGCATTTTACACTAATTATCAATACATTACCAAAATATATTTTATATCACGTGTCAAATAATTAGACAATCGTGTCTCATTTTTTGACATCTTGTTTTTCCTTATTTTTCTCTATACCACTGAAAACAAACACTTTCCGACTTTGGCACGACATTCGTTCTTCTGGATGCAAGATAAAATAAAAAATGATGATTTTAAAGCAATATTCCATTCTACTGAGCATTTTAACATCCGGCTTACTTGTCAACGGGCAAAACCGGGAATGGACTCTTCAAGCGTGTATCGATTACGGCGTGGAGAAAAGTCTTTCCATGCAACAACGGACGCTACAAAATAAAAACGATAAACTGGACGTGCGGGATGCCACACTCTCGCTTCTACCCTCTGTTAGCGGGATTTCTCCCGGCGTCAGTTACAGTTTCGGTCGGGGAATTGACCCGGAAACCAACACGTATACGAATACCCGCTACATGTCGGTCGGGGGATTCGGCGTAGGCAGTAGTCTAACCATATTTGCCGGGTTTAGTAATATCAATCGTCTGCGAGCCGCCAAGTTAAGCCGACTCATGGGATGGGAAGAAACCGAGAACCAAGCCAACCAAATCGCCATACAGGTAATGAATGCTTTCTTCACGTTATTGTATGCCGAAGAAGAGGTTCGTATCACGCAGGAACAAGTGGAAAACTCCCGGCTACGTCTTAAAAAGATTGAACGGGAATACGAGTTAGGGAAAAAGCCGAAAAGCGACCTTTTCGAGATGCAGGCGCAACAAGCTTCCGTGGAGTTCCGGCTGATCACGGCTCAGAATAATTGTCTTAACGCACAAGCTAATCTTAAATACATTATGAATTATAATGCGGAAGAGGAATTTAAGATTGATGCCCGGTCGGTTTCCGAAGTTCACCCGGAACTCCACGAGTTGAAGCCCAAAGAGGTTTTCACGCAAGCACTCCAGACGCTGCCGGAAATCAAATTGGCCGCTTACCAAATTCGTTCCGCACAGCTCGGTGTGTACTCGGCAAGAGCCGGGTTATATCCCTCGATCAGTATTAGCGGAAGTATCTCTTTCGGGAATTATAGTGACCAGCGTTCGGGTGATTTCTTCTCGCAAATCACGGACCGCAACCAGATCGGGAAAGGGTTCAGCATCGGTATGAGTATTCCCTTCTACTCCGGTCTGAGCCGCCGTTCCAGTCTCCAAAGAGCCAAACACAATTATCAATCGTCGAAGATACAATACCAACAGACGGAACGAGCATTATATAACGAGATACAACAAGCCCTGCAAGATTTGAAGTCCTGCACCCAGCGCTACCGGATTGCCGTGCAGCGAGAGAATTTCAGCACTCTCTCCTACAACGCTGCCCGCAAACGCTACGAGCAAGGACTAATCACCATCATCGACCTGAACACGACCTCCAACAGCCTCCTCGAAGCAAAGTACGACGTGCTTCGAGCCCGCTTAGATTACGTGATGCAAAAGAGAATGATTGATTTTTATCAAGGACAACCGTTAACTAATGTAGAATTTAGAATTTAAAATGTAGAATGAATACTACTTTCCTATTCTAAATTTTAAATTCTACATTTTAAATTTATAAACACCGTGGATCGACTAATAGAACAAAAAAGAGGAATTAGAAGAAAACATATCCCTTATCTCATCGGGGGCATATTTATTCTTTGGTTTGCCGGATGGACCATATTCGGGAATCATGAATCGGCGTTACGAGTAGACAAAGAGAAAATCACAATAGAAGACGTGAGCCAAGGGATATTCCATGATTATATCCGGATCATGGGGAACGTGGAACCATTGACGTTCTCGCAGTTAACCGTGCAGGAAGGAGGAAACGTAAAGGAGATTCTCGTGGAAGAGGGAGAAATGGTGAAGGCGGGCGAGGTCATTATCCGGCTGGAAAGTAAGAATCTGGAAACAGAGATACTAAATAGTAAGGATCGTTTCGCCGAGGAAGAGAATTCCGTGCAAAATAGCCTGCTGGACTTGGAACGGGAAGAGTTGAACCTGCAACAGGAACGGTTAACGCTGGAACTTGACGTGGAAAGGAAGAAACGGAAATACTTGCAAAACAAACAACTTTTCGAAGAAGACTTGATCGCCAAGGAAGAGTATCTGGTGGCTAAAGAAGATTACGAGTACGCCATCCACAACCGGGAGCTGATCACGGAGAAACAAACAAAAGATTCCATTCGCCGCCACTCGCAGGTCATTATGCTCAAGCAAAAAATGGAGAATGCCCGGCGTAACCTGCGATTGACGCAGGAACGCTATGCCCGACTCAACGTGTGCGCCCCGATCGACGGGCAGTTGAGCGACCTAAACGTGGAGATCGGCCAGGTGGTGAGTTCCGGCAGCCAAATCGGAAAGATCAACGTGCTGAACGATTACAAGGTGATGACACAAATCGACGAACATTATATTGACCGGGTACGCAAGGGACTGACTGCCACGTTGGAACGACAAGGGAAGGATTACCAGATGGGGGTGATCAAAGTGTACCCCGACGTGAAGGACGGGCAGTTTAAAACCGACTTGGAATTCACGACTACCGTCCCTCCCAATATCCGAACGGGACAGACGTATCATCTGAACCTGCAACTCGGCGCAGCGGACGAATCGATACTGATTCCCAGAGGTACTTTCTACCAAAGCACGGGGGGACAATGGATATACGTGTTGTCTCCCGATGGAACAGAGGCTTTCCGGCGAAAAATAAAAATCGGCAAACAGAATCCCCGTTATTATCAAGTGACGGAAGGACTTCAACCGGGTGAAAAGATCATCACGTCAGGTTATGAAATGTTTGGCGATAACGAACGACTTATTTTCAAGTGATTTTTTGTACTTTGCAACACGGCTAAAAATAACACGATATGTATCATCTCAAACTGGTAGGACGTCAGATTTTTCAACGAAAAGGTTATTTCGTGATCAACACGATCGGGCTGGCCGTGGCTCTCACCGCCTCCGTACTTATTTATACTTTTCTGGTAAAAGAATGGCAGACAAACACGTACCACAAGAATGTTGACCACATTTACCGGATCACAGTTCAAACCGACGGATACGCTTACTGGGGATCAGAGGTTTGCAGCTCGCTGGGAGAGATTGCCAAAGCGGAACTTCCGGAAGTGACTGACTATACCCGGATCATCACGGCACGGGAGATGAAAATTCGCTGGGAGAATGACGATCACTATCAAACCGGGATCTCCTGCGGGTACGCAGACCGACAGTTGTTCAGCATGTTCACGTTCCCGCTCGTGACAGGGAGTATTCAAGCCCTCGAACAACCCGGCTGGGTGGTGATTTCGGAAAGTATTGCCCGGCGTTATTTCAAGGAGGAAAATCCGATAGGGAAACTGGCATACTTGGAAAACCTGTACACACGTGGAAGTGTTTCGACATTCCGGATTACCGGGGTCATGAAAGATATGCCACCCCGTTCATCCATTCAAGCCGACGTGATTCTGGATTTTTCCGTGATAGAACCTTCGTTTCGGTACAACATGGGAAACGCCGTACAGACGTTTATTCAATTAACCGACGGGGCGAATATCCAAAAGGTTGAAGAGCAATTACTTCAAATTGAATACCGGGAGTCTGATTATATCCGGGAACAAAAGGAAATATTGCAGTTGCAACCGTTACGGGAAATGTACCTGCACTCGGATCACATACAAGACTTTGACCTCTCCTTCACCCAAGGGTCGGGGATCTTTAACTGGATTCTGTTCGGAATCCTCTTGCTCATCCTGTCGCTGGCATTTTGTAATTACCTCATCATCAAGTTGGCACTAGCGGATAAAAACGCAGAACGGTTTGCCATACAAAAATATTTCGGGAGTAGTAATCGAAATATTTTCGTGCAGGTGTTGTTGGAAATAGGCATATATACCGTGACGGCCTTCGCCTTGACGGTCGTGCTGACCTCTATTTTTTATCCCTATTTCGCACAGATCATTTCGCCCAAGCATCCCTTCCCATTTTATTTGAGCGGGACGGAAGTTATCGTCTTCCTGTTCATCTTCCTGTTGTTTGCCGGATGCGTCGGGGGAATTACTTACGGACATATCAGCCGAAAACTCAACTCTTCCGGACTGAAAAACACGATTGCCTCTTCCCGCTCGTCACTGGATTTGAAGAAAATTCTGATGGTTGCCCAACTGACAATCTTCTGCGGGTTGCTTTTTTTCTCCATCGTGTTTCTCCGACAAATCGATTATCTCCAAAATAAACCGCTGGGTTACAATAACCGGAACACGATTTCTTTCGGTTGGCTGAATCCCTACGAGATCACGTCTCTGAAGGAAGAGTTGTCGCAACACCCGGACGTGTTGGCCGTGAGTTGCGGCGCCTTGCTCCCGATCGGGAACTGGGCGCATCGGGATATTCATCTGGTAGAGCAACCGGAAAAAAGCATACGATCCTACTCGCTCTTGTGTGACGAAGATTTTCTCCGTACCTACCAGTTAAAACTCGTGGAAGGACGGGATGCCAAAACGAAAGTCACGACACCGGGAATCTATTCCCGCAAACCCGTGGACATCGTAGAGATCGTCGTGAACCAGAAGTTCGTGCGGCAAATGGGATTGAGTCACCCGATCGGAACGCTACTGAGTGACGGAACCGCCAAAATGCAAATCGTGGGGATCGTGCAGGACTTCCACTACCGCTCACTTTATGAACCGATACAACCCGTCATGATCGGCAGTGACCTTCCGGGAGTGTCGGTTACCCTCATCGTCCGGTACCGGGAAGGGAAACGAAGCGAGATGATCCAGTACCTGCAACAATTACACGAAAGCCGTCACCCGGAAACGCTGATGCATTACCAAGAATATCCCTATTCCGAACTATACGAGCGGGAAATCATGCTGGGACATCTCGTGTATATATTCACAGGCATCGCCCTATTGATCGGGGGTATGGGAGTACTTGCCTTTTCTGTTTTCATCGCCGAGAGCAAGACCAAAGAGATCGCTCTCCGCAAGGTGAACGGAGCCTCGGAAGGACAAATCATGATTTACCTAAATCGCATTTTCGCAGGACAGTTGGCAATCGCCTGTATCGTGGGGATTCCCTGTTCCTATTTGATTTGCCGACAATGGTTGCAAGGTTTCGCATACAAAGTCACGATAAGCCCTTGGATTACCGTTTGCGTGATCGGGTTTTCCTTGCTACTGGTGGTTCTCATCACCGGCTGGCAAATACGCCGGGCCACACGCCGCAACCCGATTGATTCACTTAAAACCGAATGACCATGCGGATGTTTCAATATAAAATATTATTCCGGCATTGGGGTAAAAATAAGATATATCCCTGTATCTCGACATTCAGTCTGGTTATCGGTCTCACGTGTAGCACATTACTGATCGGGTTTGCCATGCACGAACAGCACACGGCACACTCCACGCCCGGAGAGGATCAGCTTTACGTGGTGCAAACGAAAGATAATTTTTACCACAACTCGGAACTGAAAACATACGATACCCCGGTCGGGGCTGCCCAAAAGCTACACGAGAAATACCCGCAGGTGGCAGGGTACTGCACTTTCCGACAAGAATTCGTCGTCATGCACCGGGGAAAGCACAAGCAGGAGATTGATAACGCATATAAAGTCACTCCCGGTTTCGACACGCTTTTCCAACCGAAAATGATCAGCGGGAATTTAAAACAAACCCTATCCCAGCCTTTGGAAATCGCAATAACCCGGAGTTTTGCCCTCCGCACGTTCGGGAAGGAAAACCCGTTGGGAGAGGTACTCACACTCGAAACCTACAAAGATGTATTCGTGAAGGACGGAGAGGGTTACGGGGTCTCCCAACAACAAGTCAATCAAGACTACACGATCACCTCTGTCATTGACGATCGCCCACCAAGTGTCCTATATTACGAGCTACTTTTCGGGTTATCCCCGGAAGAGATTGCCCGACAACCTTTCAGCACCTCGTGGTATCATAACGTGGTGCAAGTACAAGCGAGAAGTGACCGATCCACCCTACAAGAAAAGATCAATCAGGATGAAAACGCCAACCCGCTTTTCCTGCTCCCCATCGAGCAGGCGTACTACACGAAAGATTATTCCGAGAACCGACTTTTCAGGTACCGGGATTATAAACAGTTGCAAACCAGCCTGTATATCGCACTACTTATTCTGATTATCGCTTGTTTTAATCACGTGAACATTAACATGACCCGTTCGTTCCAACGTTTACTTTATTCCGGTCAGCAACTGATACACGGGGCCTCCCGGAACGAAATCCGGTGGCAGGTGATTCAGGAAACAGCTCTCCAAGTGGGCTTTGCTTTCCTTATTTCACTAGCATTGATTTACATGGTGTTACCGAAGTTTAATGCCTTTATGGATTCTCGGCTGACTTTTTCCGATTTGTTCCGGGGAGAAACGCTATCCATCATTTTCTATACCCTTGTCGCCGTGATCTTGTTCCCGTCAATTTATATCCTGTACAAAGCAGAACGGGTGGCTCTGGCCAATATTCTAAGGAAAAATTACACGTTTCATCGCTCGCTGATTGCCGGAATTATTGTTGTCCAATTCACGATTTCGATCATTTTGCTAGCCCTTTTCCTCACGATAAAAGGGCAGACCGAATACATCACGCACATTCGCCCGGACGCGGAATCGATTATTTCCATAGAACACGAATATACACCCAACGAACATTCGTGGAAGACATTCAAAGAGCAAGTGATCACGCTACCGGAAGTTGTTGACTACACCTCTACCCTCCCGCTCATGAATGGAGCCATCGCTAACCGGGAATTTAATGCCAACACGTTAAAGATGGATCAACGTTTTTTCCATTTTTATCACGCCGAACTCGTGGCAGGGGATTCCTTGTGTCATACTTCCGATATTTCCACACACAAAGTACTGGTGAATGAATCGCTGATCAGAAAGAAACAGATCGAAAACCCAGTCGGGCAATCTTTTTCACATGACGGAATGGACTTCGTAATTTGCGGAGTCATCAAAGATTACGCTATTGATCACGTCACGAACGAGGTCGAACCGTTAATTATCATCCGGGAGACGGATGACTGGGTAAACGCCAGAGGCTCGGTGATTAAAACCCGACCGGGAGAGGTTGAGGCCACGATTGCCCGGATGCAGAGCTTGTGGAAAACGATCGCTCCTGATGAATCACCGTTGGTTTTTACCTCGTTAGCCGAGATTTACAGGAATATACACAAGGAAGAGTTTCGGACGGCACGAATCGTTTCCGTATTCACATGGATCAGTATGCTACTCTCTTGCATGGGATTGTTCGGGTTAGCGTGGTACTCGGTTGAATGTCGGACAAAAGAAATTTGCTTGCGGAAAGTAAATGGAGCAACCGAAAAGCAAATCGTACTACTCGTGTGCGGACGTTTTGTAAAATGGATGATCTGGGCCTCACTTCTCGGTACTCCAATCGCTTGGTATCTGGCCAACACGTGGATTTCGCAATTCGTGTACAGGGCTGAGTTATCCCCGTGGATTTTTATTATGAGCGTATTGCTCGTGATCATGATAGGCATTATGACCGTGATTCGCCAATCTTGGTATGCCGCAACGTTAAACCCGATAGACACTCTTAAAACCGAATAACCATGCAAAACGTTCAATTCAAAATCATATTTCGAGGTTGGATAAAAAATAAGATCTACACGCTGATTTCGTTGGTCAGCCTAATCACTGGAATCACGTGTTGCACGCTGCTAGTTACTTTCGTGATACACGAGTATAATATCGCTCATTCTATCTTGAATAGTAAAAACTGTTATCTTGTTCAGGAGCAAAGGAAACAAGACGTCCATCCCAATGATGCTTTCATTTCCGGGGAAAGCGGAGTTCAACTGAAAAACATTTATCCAGAAGTGAAAGCCTATTGTGTATTCCGGAATGAACATCTTCTTTTCAGTGAAAAAGCGGAAGAACCGGACTACATGGACGCATATTCTGTTACACCCAACTTTACAGATTTTTTTAAACTTCCCCTTTTATCGGGAGATTTACGCAAAACGCTCTCATCCCCCAATGAGATTGCCGTTACCCGGTCTTTTGCCCGCCAACAATTCGGAATCGCTAACCCGATCGGGAAATCTCTCACGCTAGGGCGCTATATTGTTCATTTTGACGGGGAGAAAAATATCTACAAAAAGATATTCGAACCTTGCACGATCACAACTGTTATTGACGATTCACAAAAGAATTTTCTCCATTTTGGGATATTGCGAGGATTACCGGACGAAGAAATATCACAAGTCACCGGATTCGCTTTTTACATTTTTATCGAGCTTTCGTCTAAAGTTACAGCTCCAAATTTCCTAACAAAAATAAATGATCGGAACGAAGAAGTATTCAAGGATAGAACAATCTATCTAAAACCTGTCGAACAACTCTATTTTTCAAAAGCAAAACATTTATACGAGGACGGATTAATCTTTAAACGTGATCCTTCTTTCGTTTATTTAGGCATGGGGGTTGCCATACTCATATTTATCATCGCTTGTTTCAACCACATCAACATTTGCCTGACCCGCACCATACAACAATTAAAAACAACCGGAATTCAACTTATTTCAGGAGAATCAAAACAAGGAATACGTAAACAGTTAATCATGGAAACCGGATTACTCGTCATGTTTTCCTTTATCGCGTCCATCGGTATTATCCATGTACTTATTCCTTATTTCAATACATTCATTACTTCCGACCTAAGTCTATCGGATTTGTATGCCGGATACACCCCGCTGGTGCTGATTCTTTTACTCGGTACAATTATTATCATACCTCCTTTATACGTGATCCTAAAAATCAACAAAAATTCTCTATCCGAGATTCTAAAAAATGAAAACAAACAAAAAACTATTCTCATTCGCAATATTGTAATTACCCAGTTTACCATATCTATCATCCTGACGACAACCGTGGTAAACATTCACCACCAGATGGACTTTGCGACACATTGCCGTCCACACGCCAATGAAATTTTGATATTAGGATGGGGACTTTACACGGTAGAAGAAGAAACGACGAAAGCTTTCTATGACCAACTCACTTCCATCCCGGAGATCACACACCGAACAATGAGTGCTATCACTCAAAATAGCACTTACGGATTAGATAATATGCACGTGGCTTGTACGGATGCCGATCTCTCGTTCTTTGATTTTTACGATATACAACTTTTGGAAGGAAGACTTTTCTCCCCGGGGAAACAGGGATTATATGAAGCTATCGTGAACGAGACTTTTCTAAAAAAACAAGGGATAACAGAGCCTTTAGGTAAAACATTCCAACTAGGGGATGAAACCTACACGATCATCGGGGTCGTTGCCGATTATCCAAGAGATAAACTCACCCGAGAGATCACTCCATTATTTATTCGATTCAGTGATACTGGATCCGAGCGTCATGTTATTCGTATTCAACCCGGTACTCGAAAAATAGTTGAAGAAAAGATTAATGCACTTTGGAAACAAGTTGCTCCAGAAGCGATCGAAATAAAAACTTGCAGTATGGTTGAACGCTACATGGAGTTTCACGAAGAAGAGTTACAAGTCATGAAAATTCTTTCAATATTTTCCTATATCAGCATTTTGCTAGCCGGCTTAGGATTATTCGGGTTGGCATGGTTCTCCGTAGAAAACAGGCGGAAAGAGATCAGCCTCCGTAAAATTAACGGGGCCAGTGAAAACCAGATCGCCGTGTTACTGTGCGCCCGGTTTATCAAATGGATTCTGATCGCTTTTTGTATCGGGGCGCCGATTGCCTATTACTGCTCGGCACAGTGGCTCACGCAATTCGTTTATAAAAACGAGATTTCTCCGGTATCATTTATCTTTATCGGTATAGCGGCAGTCTTTATTGGCACGCTGACCGTCGCCTGGCAGGCGTTTAAAGCCTCCCGAATGAATCCGGTAGATACTATAAAATAGGGGAAAGAACACTTAACTTTCCCCTATCCAAATCATTTTCGTCCGGTTCTGTACCCAAGGCCCGGAAAAAAGTTCGAATATCACGCTTGCTTGATCGAAAGGCCGATACGTTTCCGTACCTTATCAACCTGCACGATTTTCACTGAAACATGCTGATTCAAAGAAAGTACATCCGCCGGGTTCGAAATATATTTATCAGCGATCTCGGATATGTGCACCAGTCCGTCCTGTTTCACGCCAATATCCACGAAGGCTCCGAAGTTCGTCAGATTAGTCACGATACCCGGAACAACCATCCCGATCTCCAAATCGTCGATCGTATGAATGTTGTCAGCGAAACTGAATACTTTAGCCACGGAACGGGGATCACGCCCCGGTTTCTTGAGTTCATCCACGATGTCTTTCAACGTGGGTAGCCCAATCCGGTCATTCACATAACGGGATAGTTCAATCTTGTTACAAGCTTCCTCGTTACCTATCAACAACTTCAACGGAATGCCCAAGTCTTCTGCCATCCGTTCTGCCACTGCGTATGATTCCGGATGCACGGATGAATTATCCAAGGGATTTTCGGCACCCTCGATCCGGAGGAACCCGGCACACTGTTCGAATGCCTTCTCTCCCATACGTTTCACTTTTTTCAATTCGCCGCGACTACGGAATGCCCCGTTCTCCTTGATATAAGTAACCACATTTTCTGCCAAAGTCGGCCCCAATCCGGAGACGTAAGTCAACAAGTACTTGCTTGCTGTGTTCACGTTCACCCCAACCCGGTTCACACATGACTCGACCACCCGATCCAAACTCTCTTTCAATTTGGATTGATCGACATCATGCTGGTATTGCCCTACCCCGATAGACTTCGGGTCAATCTTTACCAACTCAGCCAACGGGTCCATCAGCCGACGCCCTATCGACACGGCTCCGCGAACCGTTACATCATACTGCGGGAACTCGTCCCGAGCTATCTTAGAGGCCGAATAAATCGATGCCCCGCTTTCACTCACGACAAACACTTGTATATCCCGGTCATAACGTAAACTCTGGATAAATCGTTCGGTTTCACGTCCTGCCGTACCGTTACCGATAGCAACCGCCTCGATCCGGTACGAGTTGACCAGATTGGTAATCTTATTAGCCGCTTGTTTCACCTCGTTTTGTGGCGGATGAGGATAAATGGTTTCATTATGCACCAGATTTCCCGTTTCATCCAGACAAACAACCTTACATCCCGTGCGGAATCCCGGATCTATACCCAACACCCGCCTATTCCCAAGAGGTGGTGCCAAAAGTAATTGACGCAGATTTTCGGCAAACACCTTAATCGCTTCTTCATCCGCTTTCTGCTTACCGCTTTGCAGGTATTCGGTCTCGATAGACGAAAGCAACAAACGTTTATACCCGTCTTTCACCGCCATGGTCACCTGCTCGGCACTCTCGTTACGACCTTTCACGAATATTCTTTCCAAAGACTCGATCGTTTCCTCTTCCGGGATTTCAATCGCCACTTTCAGAATACCTTCAGCCTCCCCCCGACGAATGGCTAACATCCGGTGGGAAGGAATCCTCCGCAAAGGCTCGGAATAATCGAAATAATCCGCGAACTTCTCCCCTTCTTCCTCTTTCCCCTTCACGACTTTCGCTTTTACCACGGCCATCCGGTCAAAAGAGCGACGCACGGTGTTTCTTGCCCGGTCATTCTCGCAGACCCACTCAGCAATAATATCCCTAGCACCCTGCAAAGCCTCTTCTTCATTCTCCACGTCATTCTTCACGAAACGGGCCGCTTTGTCCCACACATCCCCGTTATCCTGTTTCATCAACATGGCTGCCAAAGGTTCCAATCCCTTTGCTTTTGCCTTTGATGCCCGAGTTTGTTTTTTCGGTTTATAAGGCAGGTAAATATCTTCCAGTTCCCGTAAATCGGTACAATGTTCTATCTGTCGCCGTAGTTCCGGGGTCAGTTTCTCCTGCTGCTCGATGCTCTCCAACACCGTCTTTTTCCGTTTTTCCAGTTCCTTGAACTGCTCGTAAATCTCTCGCACCTGTCCCACCTGCACCTCGTCCATACTCCCGGTCATCTCTTTACGATAACGGGAAATGAAAGGAATAGTGGCCCCTTCATCCAATAACCCTAATAAATTTTTTATATATCTACTCTCAAAACCACTCTTTTGTGTCACGAAGGTGACCGGATCTATATAATATTCCATACATAATTGATTTTAGATTGCTAAGATACACACTCTTTATTTAATCGCTATCTCCATTCAGTAAATAAATTCATCGAATCTTATGAAGTAATCCTAGGTAGCAATCTAATATTTCTTATCTTTGTCTAAAGCTTAAATCAAACATACCCTATTATGAAACAATTAATCGCCTGTTGTGGATTAGATTGCGAAAACTGCAATGCCCGTATCGCCACAATCAATAACGACGACAAATTAAAAGAAGAAACCGCTCAAAAATGGAGCGCCATGAACAACACGTCGGAGATTACACCGGAAAGCATAAATTGCACGGGTTGCCGGGTTGAGGGGGCAAAATTCGCCTATTGCAGCAATTATTGTGAAATCCGGAAATGTGTTCAAACCAAAGGATTCAACACTTGTGGCGATTGTAAAGAAATGGATCATTGCCCGACCGTCGGTCTTATTTTCCAACATAACCCCAGTGCAAAAGAAAATCTTTTATCATCAATTTAAAATCACCTTCTTGCCTTGGATTTATTATAACGGCATAATTTTATTGTGCCAACAAGCATATATACAGCTAACATTAAAAATAAAAATAATCAACAGGATTACTCGAAATTGAAAATTATTATCTTTACCATCAAAATAATAAATATGAGTTAGTAGATAAGAATCACTAAATCATAAATCAAGAAATTAATCAAGTGATAGAAATTAAAAATATAGTCAAAAGCTACGGCGAACTAAAAGTGCTGAAAGGAATTGATCTCACGATAAAAGAAAAAGAGATCGTAACGATCGTCGGGGCTAGTGGTGCCGGGAAAAGTACGTTATTGCATATTCTGGGAACACTCGATACCCCGGACGAGGGTGAACTATTGTATGATTCCGTGAACATTGCCCGGTTATCCTCCAATAAACTATCGGAATTCCGAAATAACAATATCGGGTTTGTATTCCAATTCCATCATTTATTACCGGAATTTACGGCTTTGGAAAATGTTTGTATCCCGGCATGGATCAAGGGAACCGGAAAAAAGGAAGCGGAACAACGAGCCACGGAATTACTGACTCTTCTCGGTCTGGAAGAACGGGTTAACCATAAACCCAACCAACTCTCCGGCGGAGAACAACAACGAGTTTCCGTGGCAAGAGCTCTCGTCAATCATCCCCGGGTGGTATTGGCCGATGAACCTTCCGGAAACCTGGACACCCGTACCAAAAATGAATTACACCAGTTATTTTTCACTTTACGGGAAGAACTCGGACAAACATTCGTAATCGTCACGCATGACACGGAGCTAGCCCGCATGTCAGACAGACAAATAAAATTAAATGACGGAATGCTAATGAATGAATAAAATGAACCTTTCGCTACGATTTTCTCGTATCGCGAATAAAACACGAAAACCTGTTTGTGTTTTCGCACAATGTTCTTACATTTGCATCTTAATGAACAAAATATTTATTTATTAATTAAACCTTTCAATGAAATATACAGAAGAGTTAGACAAAGTGAGTTATTGTTTCGGTCTAAGTATTGCAAGTAATCTCCTTTCTTCAGGTGTGAATACCATTAATACAGAAGCTTTTGTTGACGCTATTAAAACTGTCTATGCAGGCCAAATGCCGGAAATCAAACCGGAAGAGGCTAACCAGATTTTGCAGGACTATTTTAACAAACTGCAAAACGAAAGAGGCAAGGCTGCCAAAGAAGCCGGAGAACAATTCTTAAAGGATAACAAGAGCAAAGAAGGCGTAGTTACCTTGGAAAGTGGATTACAATATAAAGTAATATCCACCGGAAACGGGGCTATTCCGAAAAGTAGCGATACTGTAAAATGCCACTATGAAGGACGCCTGATCAATGGTGCCGTGTTCGACTCTTCCATCCGCCGTGGCGAACCGGCTGAATTCCCGGTAAACGGAGTTATTGCCGGTTGGGTTGAAGCTCTTCAATTAATGCCCGTGGGTTCAAAATGGCAATTATACATCCCTTCAGATTTAGCTTACGGCCCTCACGGTGCAGGACAGGCTATCGGACCGAACGAGACTTTGATTTTTGATATCGAATTATTAGATATAGTATAATTTAATTTACGAAAAACTATGAACGCAAAAAATCTAATTTTAGGTTTATCTGTTGCTGCAATCGGTTTATCTAGCTGCTGCAACACTTCTACAAAAACGAATGTATCGCTGAAAAACGAGGCCGATACAGCAAGTTTCTATATTGGTTACATGTACGGTTCTAACATCACTGGAAACGGTATTGAAGACATCAACATGGACGCTATCATCGCCGGAATGAACAGTGCCTTACAGAAAAAAGACGCTCCTGCCGACATGATGCAAATGAATATGTTTTTACAAAAATATACTCAAAAAGCCATGATGGCTAAAGCTGAAAAAGCATTGAAAGCCGGAGAAGAATTCTTGGCAGCAAACGCTAAGAAAGATGGTATCAAAACTACCGAAAGCGGACTTCAATACAAAATTGAAAAAGAAGGAACCGGAGCTATCCCGGCAGACACTAGTGTTGTTAGAGTTCACTACAAAGGAACTTTAATTGACGGAACCGAGTTCGATTCTTCATACAAGAGAGGCGAGCCTACCGAATTTCCAGTAAACCGCGTGATCAAAGGTTGGACGGAAGCATTACAATTAATGCCTGTTGGTTCTAAATGGACTCTTTACATCCCGTCAAACTTAGCATACGGACCTCAAGGAGCCAGAGGTGCTATCGGACCGAACGAAACGTTGATTTTCGAAGTTGAATTAATTGACATCGTTGACCCGAACGCTCAAAAATAATTTATCATTTGATATTTAAACAGCTAGCAAGCCCAAGGTCTCTTGGGCTTGTTTCTAATCAGAAAAACCATGAATTACGAAGTTACCGGAAAATTAATTTACAAAGAAGCTACACAAAAAATCAGTGATCGTTTCCAGAAGAGAGAATTCGTGATAGAAGTTGAAAACGAGAAGAATCCACAGTGGAACGACTTCGTAAAAGTTCAATTGATCCAAGACCGGTGT
Organism: Butyricimonas sp.; assembly: GCA_019423345.1. Taxonomy (GTDB): domain Bacteria; phylum Bacteroidota; class Bacteroidia; order Bacteroidales; family Marinifilaceae; genus Butyricimonas. Next base: position 45,553 of record JAHZBN010000021.1, read on the forward strand.
GATCTTTTAGAGACCATTCAATTGAACGAGAATATTAAAGTGTATTTCAATTTGCGTGGGCGCAAATGGGAGAACAACGGACAAGTATCTTATTTCACGAACCTCGAAGGTTGGAGAATTGAAAAAGTTCAAGCAGAAGCCCCGATGATGGGCGCCCCGGTACCGGAATACAAGGTAGAAGATATTCCTCCCATGCCGGAAGCCGACGATCTTCCTTTCTAAAAGGAAAATACTAGTATTAAAAAAGGTCTGTAAATATTTACAGACCTTTTTTAATATCATAATCTAACAACTTAGTAATTGACCAAAACCTAATAAAAGCGCTATCAGCAATGTCGTTATGGAAAGAAATTTCAATTGAGAATCCAAAGCTCTTCCTTCTCCCCGATAGACTGACTTCAGATGTATTACCAGCAACGATAGCGTTAACAAAAAGAGATAGCCCGTCCATCCGGCTGAATGAAACATGGAGTACAATACTAAACAGATTACAGCCAATAACGTGATCACGAAATGATATATTTTTGCACCTCGTATTCCCAAAATAACCGGAATGGTACGTTTACCACAAACCGAGTCATTCTCGATATCGCGAATATTATTCATGTTCAAAACACCGGAAGAAAGAAAACCAATGGCTGCAGCTGGCAACACGCATATCCAAGGCAAGACACCAGACATGGCAAAATAACTTCCCATCACGCTCACTAACCCGAAAAAGATAAACACGAAAAGATCACCCAGTCCCCGGTAACCATAAGCACTCTTCCCGACCGTGTATTTCACGGCGGCCACGATAGACGCACCTCCGGCAATAAACAAAGCGATACTTTTCCAATTCAACAAATCCCGAAATGCCTCATAGATTAACAAACTTCCAGTGATGATCGCTATTACCCCGAAAACAATCATAGCCTGTACCATTTCCCGCATACTCAAAGCTCCACTTTGGGCGCTCCGGATAGGCCCTAAACGATGTTCATTATCCGTTCCCTTGGTTAAATCCCCCACCTCATTCGCCAGATTAGACAATATTTGTAAGGCAACCGTGGTGAGCATGGCCCACACAAAGGTCGTCGTTTTAAAATACCCATCGCTTGCTGCCAACAAAGAACCTAGTAATACACCCGATAAGGATAAAGGTAATGTTCTTAACCGAAAACTCGTGATATATGCCCGAACTTTAGACATTTTCTAATTACTTAAATATATCCATTTTAGCTTTTCAACTACCCCCTCCCCTATACAGGGGGAGGATACACTACATTGAAACACGTGAATGTACCCTCGCCGTCCGTTTTCCCCTCCGTGTAAGGTGGGATTAGGGGAGGTAGTCTTCAATTCATTTTTTCAATTTCAGCTCCTTCTCCCCGATAATAACCTTATGCTGTTTGAATAAACCGCCAACCGTCTTTTTGTAGTTCTTTTTGCTACAACCGAAAAGGCGATATATCTCGTCCGGATCACTCTTATCCGATACAGCTAAGGAACCTCCATTCTCTTCCAGCTTTTTCAGTATCAAGGCTGCCAAACGGTCAATTTGTTCATGACCATCATTTTTTTGCAGAATACAATCAATTTTCCCGTCTTCCCGAATTGTTTTAACATAACCAGTCAAGTGCTGCCCGATGGTTATAGGTTGGAATATCTCGTTACGATAAATAATGGCCTCATGGCTATTATTGACAATAACATTATACCCTAAATCTGTACGACGAGCAACGATTAACTCGACTTCCTGTCCCGGTTCATAATCCGCCGGAGTTTTGTCTAGGAAACGACTCAATCTAGTGGAAGCAACAATACGATCCGTCGTTTTATCCACGTAAACATAAACCAGATATTCACGCCCCACAACCATCTCTTCCCGCTGTTCCCGAAAAGGAACCAGCAAATCCTTACGCAATCCCCAGTCCAAAAAAGCCCCCACTCGACTCGTACCCACCACCTTCATTAAGGCAAAATCACCTACAATGGCTTTAGGTGTTGTCATCGTGGCAATCACCCGGTCTTCCGAATCAAAATAAATGAAAACTTTTAATTCATCACCTTCCTTACACTCAGCCGGAGCCGTTTCTTTTGGTAGCAAAATCTCACCCCAATACTCCCCTCCATCCAAATAAACACCAAAATCCACGATCTTAACGACTTTCAATATGTTGTATTCTCCTAACTTTATCATATTCTGTAATTTTGGCACAAAGATAGGAATAATTTTAGATTTAATGATTTTAGATTTTAAATTACCTCCCACAATCTACCTGAAAGCACAGGAAGTTGTGGGGGCAATCTAGAATCGTAAATTTAAAATCTCTAAATCACTTAAAGGCTTTTTCCGATAATCCCGATCCGTTCAATTTCAAGCGATCAAAATACTCCGGAACAGGCCGTCCCATCAATTTATCAACATACATCTTAGCCAAGTATTGAGATAACATGAACCCATGTCCCCGCATGCCGACAAACAGGCCTAATTCGGGATCAACGATATAGCGAGGTTCCGTGTAATATCCGGACCACGTGGCCTGTATACTGACACCAGCCAATTCGGGCATCCAATCCACGAAGAATTCACTGATAATTTCCATGAACTCCTTCGTGTTCAAGATCAAATTTTTATCTGTCCGCAACGCATCCACCCGCGGAGAAGCACAACCGATAATCTGTCCCGTGTGAACTAACTGTTGCCCGTAGACAGCAGAGAATCCTTTATATTCCTGCCTATCGATCAGCATATCCAAACTATCTCCGTTCTTTCCCAACATAGGCAGACGACGAGTAATAAATGCCTGATGGCGTACCGGATATAATCCCGCATGAATTCCCAATCCCTCGCATATCTTTCCGGCACCGGCTCCCAAGGCATTCACGAATATCTCCGTGCGGAATTCCACGTATTTCTTATCATGAGTCAACACCAAAATGCTGTATGTTGATCCCTCTTTCATCACCTCCAATACCTTGCAATCTTCCATGATCCGCCCTCCGGATGAAATACCCATGTTACGGATTAAATCAACCACTTTACCGGGTGTCGCCTGCCAACAGTCATTGGTAATCAAAGCTCCTAGATAACGTTTAGATTTCGTGCTGAAATAAGGAGAAATCTCTTTCTGAAAATTCTTCGGGTCAACCATATAAGCGTCCGACCATGCACGACTCGCATCCAAGGCATTGAAAGTGGCTTCATCATGAGCCAGATTAATATATCGGGTCGTCTTGTAGTCGATATTCGACATTTTCTGTAATTCTTTAAATATTGCATGATTATGCTCCGCAATCTCGGCCAGCTCCGGTAAAGAAAATGCCGTACGCCCTCCTCCGATGTTTCTCCAAGAAGAACCTCTATCCGCATTCACCAGCACGGGATTCAAACCGGAATCTGCCATATAGCGGAATAATGCACTTCCGGCAATACCGCCTCCGGCAATCAACGCCCCGACCTCGATCTTCTTGAAATCCGATCGATTAGCCACACGATGCTCGTCACCTCGTTTTGGCGGATACAATTCACCTAGATTCAACTGGTTAGATAGGGGCGCTCTCGGTGTAGCGTCACCCACGATCTCGATCCCTTTCGCCCGTAAAGCTGTTTTCAACCGAGGAATACAACGTTTCCCCCGGCAAGGTCCCATTCCCAAGCGAGTGGTATGCTTTATCTCGTCTATCGAAATAAAGGTACGATCACCCACGACTTTCAAAACATCATCCAAAGTAACATCATCACAATGGCAAATAAACGTGGCTCCCGGTTGATCCTTCAACAACGGTTCCAAATCCAGCGGTTGCGGGTAATTCTCCTTCACCACGAAACCTCTTACCTTCACCAAATCTTCCCCGTGAACATCCAAAGCTTTCACCCGGGCAATATTCGTTTTATTCGGCTTATGTAGAACTTTCTCGATAATTCCCTCTCCCAACCTTTCACCATAATTATTCACCAGGTAAACTACCTCTTTCTCCTTTACCTCGTATTCTATTGGCAAGAACAAGTTATCTTTCCGCAAATCATAACCGAAAATGGCCAATCCCGGACATTGATAGACACACTCCATACACCCAATACATTTATCATAATCCACGTGAGGTACAGTAGAAGTCGAGCTTTTCGTTATCGCCCCATGAGGACAGGCAAAAGAACAAGGATTACATGCAAAACCATACAAACAATCCATTTGCACGAATCCTCGTTTGTACATACGTTCCGTCTCCGGCAAACAGGGAGTTTTCAGAATCCGAACCGGATGTTGTTGAGAATCGATATACTCTTTAGAGACCACCAGATAATCATCATAACTCACCCTAGTCCCCAAGTCCATCAATATCTCAATAGCAGTCTGTTTCCCTCGCAACACGGCACTCGTTCCTTCTCCAATTCTCACGGCATCTCCCGCAGCATAGCAATGTTCACCAAAGACGGCCTTTCCTTTCATCAACAATTGATTGTCCGGTATCAATCCCGTACATATATTTATAACATCTATGCCATTCAATATTCTTTCCGTACCCGGAATCGGTTTGAAATTCTCACATTCGGCAATAACAGCCCCCGTGATTCCCGTGTGATTAGCATTCGGAATCGCTTTCAACAGCACGTGAGACGTCATGATTGGTATGGCCAAACGGCGCACCCGATTCGCTTGCACGGGGAAACCACCTTCTTTGGGCATCCCCTCAATAATCGCCTTCACGCGGGCCCCTGCTTGCATCAATTGGTAAGAAGTCAGGTAACCGATATTTCCGGCTCCCACGGTCAGTATATTCTTTCCCAACAGCGTAAGTTCGTTATTCATCATTTTCTGAACAACAGCCGCCGTGTACACCCCGGGCAAATCATCGTTTTCAAAAGCCGGCATAAACGGTACGGCCCCCGTGGCCACAACCAGATAGTCTGCATCCACGAAAAACACGGTATCCGTTTCCAAGTTTTTCACAGCCACTCGTTTCCCCTCCAAAATATCCCAAACCGTAGAATTCAAGTAAATGCCTTCCATGTTCTCTCCCGCCAAGGTTTTGGCAATATCAAATCCGCGCATACCGCCAAAACGCTTTTCTTTCTCGAAAAAGAAGAACTGGTGGGTCTGCATATTAAATTGACCACCAATCTTATCGTTATTATCAATCACGATATTATCTATTCCATATTTTTCAAATTCTTCTCTCACGGCTAATCCGGCTGGTCCTGCCCCCACGATCACCACCGTGGTACGAAGTACTTTCCTAGTATCAATCCGGTGTTCGGCATGTTGTTCGGCCATTTCCCCCTGGGCGAACTCCCGTACCTCTTTCACTCCATCCACTTTTGTCACGCAAATACGCCGGACTTTACCATCCACCAACATCTCACAAGCCCCACATTTCCCGATGCCACAGGCTAGAGAACGTCCCCGGCCATCCAGACTGTGACTATGCACGGGGTACCCGGCCTGATGCAAGGCTGCCGCAATGGTAAAACCTTTTTCTCCTTCGATTTTCTTACCGTTAAAAGTGAATACCACTTTATCTCGTTTCGGAACATCCAGAATCGGATGCGAATTAATCTTCGACATAAGTTATTGTTTTATTAGTTAGGTTATTAGATTCTTCTGCAATATAACCGATCCGAGACAAAAAAAAGCTGACTTTTGTCAGCTTTTCAAATTTATCTATTTTTTTATACTTAACTCTTTTCTCTCGTGAATGTGAATTTTCCCTCGATTCCCTGTCCATCCTTACTCACCCCAACAATCGTATCGGCATCAACCAAGATACCAAACCAACTATCCAACTCGTACTCGATCTCGTGTTCGGAATGGATAATATCAAACTCTTCGGCATCCAATTTTACCTTATGTTCTTCAAGCCTCCCCACTAAAAATTCTTGTAACATATATCCTTCCTCTCCTTCAAGCTTATCCGTAAAAATAATCCGCCCGGACAAATCATACCCCTCTTGTTTCAAAAACAACTCACCCTCGGCTACCCCATAGCCATAATCCTCTTTATATTTCCATTTACCTGTTAAATCCACCTTACTAATTTTAAATTTTAGATTTCTTCCCACGAAATCCATACTTTTTCAATCATAAATCGTAAATTAATTCGCTCTTTTCATTCTAAGCTTTTTCTATCGCTTTTGCCTCGTTCCAATACTCGTCCATTTCCTCCAAGGTCATATCCGAAAGGTTACGATCTGTTTCGTGAGCTTTCTTTTCCACGTATGAAAAACGACGAATAAATTTCTTGTTGGATTTCTCCAAAGCATCTTCCGGATTTATACCGTATAGTCTCGCCGCATTAATCATGGCAAACATGAAATCACCGAATTCTTCTTCCATACGCACTTGATCCTTCCGGGCAACCTCGACTTCCAATTCACCCAACTCCTCCCGCACCTTTTGCCATACATCCTCTTTTTGTTTCCAGTCGAACCCAACTCCCCTCACCTTATCTTGAATCCGGTATGCTTTCACTAAAGCCGGAAGAGCATCCGGCACTCCTTCCAAAACTTTATTATGACGTCCCTTCTCTTTCAACTTCAATTGTTCCCAGTTACGTAACACGTCATTCTCATCTTCGACCTTCACCTCCCCATAAATATGCGGGTGACGATAGCGCAACTTGGCACAGATCTCGTTCAAAACATCCGTCATGTCAAATTGCTCCTGTTCCTTCCCGATCAAGGCATAAAACACGATATGCATAAGCAAATCCCCCAACTCCTTTTTCACCTCCTGCATATCATTTTTCAGAATCGCATCTCCCAGCTCATAAACCTCCTCCACGGATAACGTCCGCAAAGACTCCATCGTCTGTTTATGATCCCAAGGACACTTTTCCCTCAAAGTTTCCATTATATTCAATAGCTCTGCAAAAGCTTCTTCCTGTTTTGTAAAATCTTTCTCCATAACAAACTCTACTCTCGTGAAAAATTTTCAATTTCCAACTTTCAATTTTCAATTGTTTTCCCTACTTTGCACCTGCAAAAATAAGGCTTTTATTTTAAGTTTCATGATAGAGAGAAGAATAAGTATTGGAAACATTGATCCTATTGACTTTTACGGCATTAACAATGCAAAATTCATTACTTTAAAAGAATTTTTCCCAAAATTGAAGATCACCGCTAGGGGCGATGAAATCATTATTCAGGGAGAAGAAAGCGACATTGATGTCCTTGTTGCCAAAATCAATGCCCTTTTGGAACATTATAATAAATATAATATGCTCACGATCGCCAACCTGAAGAGAATTATTCTGGAAGACGAGATCGTGGAAGACCCCGAGGACCCAGCCTCAATTATTGTTTTCGGGAATAACGGGAAAATTATACGGGCCAGAACAACAAATCAACGTAAACTCGTTGATCTGGCCAAAACAAACGACCTGCTTTTTGCCTCAGGCCCGGCCGGCTCCGGTAAAACCTACACGGCAATCGCTCTTGCGGTAAAAGCATTACGCAACAAAGAGGTCAAACGGATCATTCTCAGCCGTCCGGCAGTAGAGGCAGGTGAAAGCCTTGGATTCCTGCCCGGGGACATGAAAGAGAAAGTTGATCCCTATTTGCAACCCCTGTATGATGCACTTTCTGACATGATTCCCTCGAAAAAATTAAGCGAATATCTCGAAACGGAAATCATTCAAATTGCCCCTTTAGCATACATGAGGGGACGTACACTGAATGATGCATTTGTGATTCTCGATGAAGCTCAAAACACGACAAAAAATCAGTTAAAGATGTTCTTAACCCGTATGGGTGTCAACGCTAAATTTGTGATCACTGGAGATATGAGCCAAATAGACCTCCCCAAACAAAGTGATTCAGGATTAATTCATGCCTTCAAATTACTGCACCATATAAAAGGTATTGCATTCGTCGAATTCGACAATAGTGACATCGTTCGCCACAGGCTGGTGAAAGAGATTGTCAACGCTTACAACAACGAAGAAAAAACTAAATAACGGATCTTTAAAGCAAATAACATGGAAGCGATTGTAAAAACAAATTTCAAATTCCCGGGACAGAAAGATGAATACGTCGGTAAAGTACGCGACGTGTATAACATCAATGACGAATACCTCGTTATGTTGGTATCCGACAGAATTTCCGCTTTCGACGTGGTACTCCCGAAAGGAATACCTTACAAAGGACAAATATTGAATCAAATTGCCGCTAAATTTCTGGACGCAACGTCAGACATCGTTCCGAACTGGAAAATAGCAACACCTGATCCGATGGTGACAGTTGGTCACAAATGTGAACCATTCAAAGTAGAAATGGTTATTCGCGGTTACTTGGCCGGAAGTGCATGGAGAGAATATAAAGCAGGCAAGAGAACCCTTTGCGGTTTACCTTTACCAGAAGGAATGGTTGAAAACCAGAAATTCCCGACACCTCTTGTAACTCCTACCACCAAAGCTATGGAAGGACACGATGAAAATATCTCTAAAGAAGAAATCATCTCGTCCGGATTGGTTAGTAAAGAAGATTATGAGGCCATCGAAAAATACACTCTTGCCCTTTTCCAAAGAGGAACCGAGATTGCAGCCAAAATGGGATTAATTCTCGTGGACACGAAATACGAATTCGGTAAAAAAGATGGAAAGATCTATTTGATCGATGAAATCCATACCCCGGATTCTTCCCGTTATTTCTATGCCGACGGTTACGAAGAACGCCTAGCAAAAGGAGAAAGACAACGTCAACTATCCAAAGAATTCGTTCGTGAATGGTTAATGGAAAATGATTTCCAAGGAAAAGAAGGTCAAACTGTTCCGGAAATGACTCCGGAAGTGGTAGCCAACATCACAAATCGTTATATTGAATTATACGAACATATCACAGGAACGAAATTTGAAAAAGCCGACAGCACGAATATTCTTGCCCGCATCGAGAACAATGTAAATGAATGTTTAGCTAGCCTGAAATAAACAGTCAAAACTTTCTAATAAAGCTCATAAGGTATTTTCCTATGAGCTTTATTCATTTTCCAACTGATCCAACAAACCTTCAACAGCATCTTCCAGTAAGTCCAACACTAATTCGAATCCGGAATCTCCACCATAATAAGGATCTGGAACACTATCCCGGTAGGAAAAACGCTGGCAGAAATCGGTCATCTTGAATATTTTATTCTTTTCTTCCGCAGAAGTTGCCATTCTTTGCAGATCACGAATATTTTGGTCATCCATACCGATAATCATATCAAAATCAGAAAAATCTGCATCCGGATAAAATTTCCGGGATAAACTGGTCAGATCATATCCTCTTCTTATCGCATGACTCTGCATCCGACGATCTGCCGGATCTCCGGAATGATAACCACTAATTCCGGCTGAATCAATATAGTATTGCCCTTCCAATCCCCGCTCTTTCACGTAATATTTCATAATAGCCTCGGCACTTGGGGAGCGGCATATATTACCCAAACAAATAAATAAAATTCTCTTCTTCATAGCTAAACATTAAAAAACGGTTATCATGACCTTGTCTGCCATAATAACCGCTCTCAAAAATTATGTTCTATTAATTAAATAAAGAGTCTACAAACTCTTCACGATTGAATACTTGTAAATCATCTATTTTTTCACCGATACCAATGTATTTCACAGGTATCTTGAATTGATCGGAAATACCAATAACAACACCACCTTTTGCCGTTCCGTCCAGTTTTGTAATCGCCAAAGCATTTACTTCCGTAGCCAAAGTGAATTGTTTCGCCTGTTCGTAAGCATTCTGCCCGGTAGAACCGTCAAGTACTAACAAAATTTCATGTGGAGCATCCGGAATCACTTTTTGCATGACCTTCTTGATTTTCGTCAATTCGTTCATCAGGTTTATCTTATTGTGTAAACGTCCCGCCGTGTCAATAAGCACCACATCTGCATTCTCAGCTTTCGCTTTACTCAGTGTGTCAAAAGCCACAGAGGCAGGATCAGCGCCCATTCCCTGTTTTACAATCGGTACACCTACTCGCTCGGCCCAAATCACCAACTGATCTACTGCAGCAGCTCTAAAGGTATCAGCAGCCCCTAAAACAACAGATTTTCCAGCATCTTTGAATTTGTGAGCCAATTTACCAATAGTTGTTGTCTTACCCACCCCATTCACACCGACTACCATGATCACATAAGGGCCATGTCCTTCCGGTAAACTCAAAGCATCGTAATCCGTTGAATTATTCTCTTTCAACAAGTCCACAATCTCTTCTTTCAATACCCGGTTTAATTCATCCGTACCCACATATTTATCCCGTTGTACTCTTTCTTCGATTCGTTCAATGATACGAAGAGTTGTATCAACTCCCACATCCGAAGAAATCAACACTTCTTCCAAGTTATCCAGAACCTCGTCATCAACCTTAGATTTACCAACAATTGCCCGGGAGAGTTTTTTGAATACACTTTCTTTCGTCTTCTCTAAACCTTTGTCAAGGCTTTCCTTTTTCTTTTTATTAAATAGACCGAATAATGCCATTTCCACATAAATTGATTCAGAACGCTAAGGTAGGTAAAACAATTGAGAATTGAAAATGAAGAATTGAAAAACGAGAGAAAATAAAAAGGGCGAGTCTCGTTGACTCGCCCTCTCCC
>JAHZBN010000022.1:0-49776 GCA_019423345.1 Butyricimonas sp.
TTCTATTACAAAAATAAATAAATTGGAATTTACACACTTTTTGAAACACTATCAGGTTTACTGGTTTTGAGTAAACTTTTTTCAGGACAATACATGCTCATTTTTACTGAACATTGTAACAATCCATATCAACGCAAAAGGCGACTACTTTCGTAATCGCCTTCCGTGATCCAGCTGGGACTCGAACCCAGGACCCCAACATTAAAAGTGTTGTGCTCTACCGGCTGAGCTACTGAATCCTTCAATTGTGTTTCTCAATTGCGGTTGCAAAGGTATATCTTTTTGTTTCTCTCACAAATTTATTTCGAATTATTTTCACGCATTTTTTTCATGAAAAGAGTAAAAACTTCATTATGATTTAATTGAGTCTCCCGTTTCCTCGCCATAAATTCGGACAAAAGATAGGAATTGTCGGTATATTTTACTTATTTTACCAAACAATCACAAAAAAATCATTCATGAATACATCAAAAATTCTATTTTCTTTATTCCTTGTGCTATCTCTTTTAGTTTCCTGTGAGAAAGATAACAATCACTCGGAAGACGATGAATTAGCCACACGAATGAATCAATTCATTCAGAGCAATTTATCTACATTCTACTTGTGGTATGACGAAATACCGAACATTAAACCAGAATCAAAAAAAGACCCGAAAGAATATTTCAAGGCCCTCCTTTCCTCCAAAGACAAATGGTCCCTGATCACTGATGATGCCAACGGACTTCTAGAAGAAATGGCAGGAACAGGTGAAACTTACGGTTACGGACTTGCTTACGGACGATTCAATAACAGCAGTGAATGTTTCGCCATCGTCCAATATGTCTATCCCGGTTCTCCTGCCGCCGAAAAACTGAAACGAGGAGATATCATCGTAAAACTAAACTCACAAACTCTCACGCAAAATGACCTCAACAAACTCACCCTCCCCGGAACACTCAACCTGGGCATGGGGAAACGAGTAGGGGACGCCATAGGTCCCACGGGCCAAACAGTCACTATCACCTCACGGAAGATGAACACAGATCCCGTTCTTATCACCAAACTCTTCGAACGGGGAAATCATAAAATCGGTTACCTCATGTACACCCACTTCTCGAAAACATTTAACTCCAGCATCGTAAAAGCATTCAACGAGTTCAAGGAAGTCGGAATCACCGATCTTGTACTCGACCTCAGATATAATCACGGAGGTGATGATGAAGCATCCACATTCTTGTGTAGTGCGATCGTTCCCAAAGAAAAAGCCATAGAAGGTACACTTCTTTCTAAAGAAACATGGAACACTCCTTGCCAAAAGATATTTGAAAGTGATCCCCAATACGATGGTTTACTTAACAGATTCTTCGTGGAAACTAATTGTAACTTGGATTTACCTTCCAAAAAAATATATATTTTGACCACTCGTGAAACAATTTCAGCCTCCGAGTACACGATTGCCTGTCTCAAAGCCTTTATGGACGTTGAACTCGTGGGAACCCAAACTTATGGGAAATACGTCACCATGTATTCGTTCTCCCCTCAATACGAAGAGAATGGAAAAATGGTTGCCGATGAAGAATTGGCCAACTGGTTAATATTCCCTGTATGCTCCCGCTTCTCCAATATCAACGGGTACCCGAGCTCCCTGGAAGGCATGATTCCCCAACACGAAGTCAATGAAGATCTTTTCAACGGTATCCAACTGGGCGATGCAAACGAACCTTTACTCGCAGAGGCTTTAGCTTTAATTTCCGGAACACAAAGAAGGCAGGCAAAAGGAAGAAGCATTGAGACAGCTCCCGCCTTTAATATGCTTCCGAAATCATTCAACGACATCAAAAGCAATCGAATAATTCATGTAAAATAATTACCACTACATAGCTATTATTTAGAAAAAGTTTCATAACTTGTGATGGTGTTTATATAGCTTAAATCACAACCACATGTTTATCAGGAAATCGGAGAAAAAAGGAATTATCACACTGGGCATTCTTACCATGGCATTATTCGTTCTGCCACAAACCATTCACAAGAGTGAATGCCCGATTTTCTTGATTCCCTATTCCCGACTCTCTGATACGACACAACCAGTTCCCCTCAAACATCTCGTCATTGAACTCAATTCAGCAGACAGCACGACATTGATCGGCGTCCGGGGCATTGGACCATATTACGCAAAAAAAATTCTGCGTTACCGGGAACAATTGGGCGGTTTCCACTCTACACGTCAGCTTGGGGAAATCAAATTCCAATACCTGAATATAGATTCATTACTTCCTTGCTTCTCCGTGAATCCCGCTCTAATCCGGAAAAAAGAACTGGACACCATGAGCTTTAAATCCGTCCTACATCATCCCTATCTAGAGTATGAAGATGTTCAACTTATCTTCAATGCCAAACGGAAATTCGGTAAAATCAACTACTCCATCCTAGAATCCCAAAAAGTTCTACCACCATTTAAACTCAAAAAAATAAAACCTTACTTCAAATAATTTTGTATAACTTTGTATAAACAATATGTGGTAGCCTGTCGTAAATAATTTACAACACTATCATTTACAACGCAAACAACACACATAACTTATAGCGTATGAAGAAAGTATTTATAACACTAGCGATTATTATCGTGCTAATTATTGTCACACTGATGGTTATCCCAGTCTTTTTTAAAAGTGACATTCTACGACTAATCGAGGAGAAATCCTCAAAATACATCCAAGCCGAATTGGCTATCGGGGACGTGCATTTAAGTATGTTCAAGAATTTCCCGAACTTAAGTGTTTCTCTTGATAACGTGGTTATTTCCAAGGAGGAAACAAATATACGGGACACTTTAATTAACATTCCCCTTTTCGAAGCATCCGTAAATTTACGTTCCTTAATTTCCGGTAAAGAAATCATAATCAATAACATTTTATTAAAAGATTGTGATTTTATGCCCAAAGTCAATGCTGAGGGAAAAGCCAACTGGGACATCATGGTTCCTTCCGACACGACAGAGATGAAAACAGAAGAAACACCCGTGGAAACCAAAGAAGAGCCTGGTTCGGAAACTGCTATCGCTTTCAACAACATTGAAGTGCGTAACCTAATGTTAAACTATCAAGACGAACAAGCTCAGACATTTGCCCGGATCGACGCCGTGAACATGGCCTTACAAGGAAATCTTTCCGAGACCAACACCATACTAAACGTGTTATTGAAACTCAAAAACATATATTTGCGTCAAGGTAAAAGCGTGTGGGTAAACAACACGGATTTCAACTGGCAAGCCGAAATCGGTGCCAACTTGAAAGAACTCCAATTCGACATCAAGAAAAATGATATGTCATTGAATGACTTGAAACTGGATTTAACCGGAAACATTGATATTGATGACGACAAATACACGATGGACTTGAATCTGAACGCACCCGACACGAAATTTGAAAGTCTGTTAGCATTAATTCCCAAGGATTTCCAGAAAGAAATCGAGGGGGTCAAAACTTCCGGAGAATTCCAACTCAGCCTATCCGCAAAAGGGGAATATTACGAGAATCATCTTCCCGCTTTTGACTTGCGTTTCAACATTCTGAACGCAAATCTAAAGTACCCGGACCTTCCCGAATCGGTTGAAAAAATCAATCTGAAACTGGCAGTGACCAACCCCGGCGGAACCATCGCACAAACCAAGGCAGATTTAAGTACTTTGACCTTCACGGTTGCCAACAACCCGTTCAGCATGAACCTGCTTGTAGTTAACCCAGACGACCCGACATTAAAGGGTGGCATGAAAGGCGTTATTAACTTCGAGAGTTTGAAAAAAGCCTTACCGTTAAAAGACATCACGTTAAATGGTATCTTAACAACCGATCTCTCCTTTGACGGGAAGTACCAATATATAGAGAAAGAACAATACGAAAAGTTCACGGCAAACGGTAAGATTGCCCTACAAAACGTGTTGTTCAAGAATGTGGACTTCCCTGCCGGAATTTCTGTTCCGTCTGGAGAGGTAACCATCACACCCGCCCGACTGAACTTGAAAGATTTGAAAGTAAAAATCAACTCTTCAGACTTCGCCCTAGTCGGTTATCTTGCCAACTACCTGCCCTACGTGTTCAAGGACCAGACCTTAAAAGGTAACTTTACCTTGAATTCCAACAAAATCGACTTGAATGAATTCATGGCAAACATGACGACCTCCGAGGCCGACACGATGCAGGCTGCAACAACACAAAGTTCGGCCCCGGCAGAAGAAACATCAAGTGTACTGGCTATTCCGAAAAACATCGAACTGGCCTTCGGCACGAACATCAAAGAAATTTTGTTCGATAGCCTCGTGATAAATTCTGTCAAAGGAAACATCGAAACATCTGGTGGTATCGCCACACTAAAGAACCTAAGCATGGATATGCTGAACGGGAACCTGATCATGAACGGGGCCTACAACACGGCAAACCCAGCCAAGCCTTCCGCGGACTTGAATTTACGGGTTACCGATATTGACATTCACTCGGCATACAATGCTTTCTCTTTCATCAAACAAAGCCTGCCGATTGCCATGAACTGCAATGGTAAAATATCCGCTACCATGAAATTCAGCTCGGATCTGGACACAGAAATGAGTCCGATCATGACAACGGCCAATGGTGGCGGTAGCCTCTCAACCAAGGGATTTGTCTTGAATGACAATCCGGCCATGACCCAACTGGCCAGCCTGTTGAAAAATGACGAGTTAAGCCGTTTAAGTATTTCCAACTTGAAAATAGACTTCAAGATTGAACAAGGAAATATTATCGTGGAACCGTTTACCACGAATATCGCAGGAAACCCGACCACCTTCTCCGGCAGCCAAACCGTTGATGGCAAAATGGATTACACGATGTCCATGAACATTGCCCGGAAATACTTCGGGAAAGACATTGACAACGTGTTGAAAGCCATCCCCGGAGCCAACAACATTCAATCATTGGACGTTGATGTCAAACTTGGTGGTACTCTGGATAAACCGACAATTACCCCCGATTTGTCTAAAGCATTGAAGAAAATAGAAAAAGAAGCCGGTAAAGAATTAAAAAACAACCTCTTGAAAGGCTTGGATAAACTATTCAAATAAAAGAAACGGAGGAGCGTAAAAAACATTCAAAAAAAGCAATTCTAAAAAGAATTACCACGCTCCTCCTATATATTTTTCCATCAATATTTCTTGATGCAAGCTATGAATATCCCCGGCATAATAATCGGCCAAAGCGGCGTTACACAATTTTCGAGCTCCCATCATAGCCTCTTTGCCATAGAATCCGGCAAATGAAAGTATATTCACCTGCACCTTTCCACCTTTTTCTTTAAACCGCTCACAATACCGGACAATATCCTTCGCGTAAAACGAATACCGTTCCGGATGCGCCAGCACAGGACAAAATCCTCGTCCCTGTAAACCGAATAATATATCATCCACGTAATTGGAAGGCCCGACAAAACTATGCTCAACCAACACTTCTCCCCGGTTCGATGCCATGATTTTCCCCCTTTCCAACAACTCCAGCATAAACTCCCCCATCCGGTATTCCGCCCCGGAATCCACCTCAACACGCACACCCTCCTCCTGCAAGCGCAACTTCAACACGAACAACATACTCTCCACATCTTTCGGTGTATTTATCATAGCCGGGTAAGCCACGTGGGGCGTACACGTCAATCGTTTCAATCCCATCCGTTCCATCCGTTTCACGATCATCACGGCCTCATCCATCGTCTTCACCCCATCATCCAAACCGGGTAAAACGTGAGCATGTATATCATCTTCATACTCGAAAAAATAGCGTTTACGCCTATTGAAAAACAACATGATCAAGAAGTTTTACGATCCGTATTTCCGTTACCGTAACTGTATTGATAGCCGTATACATAACCGTATCCGTACCCGCCCGATTCAACTTTTACCCCGTTAAGAACAACTCCTAAATCCGGTAGCCGTTTATCTTTTTCCAACTCGGACAATAATCTTAACGATTCCTTTCTCAATACATTAGCCCGCACCACGTAAACACAGGCATCCGCCAACTTACTCAGAGTAAAACCTTCTGCCAGCACACCCAGAGGCGGTGTATCCAGAATAATACAAGAATACTTTTCTCTCAAATACTCCAACAACTCTCGCATCTGGGAACTAGCTATCAGTTGTACCGGATTAGGCGGTATAACTCCCCCAAACAAAACGTGAAGATTCTCGCTAATCTGCCCGATCAACTGTTCCGGAGCATCACACAATCCCGCCAAATAAGCGGACAATCCCTCCTGACGGTTTAAATCAAGAAAACTATGCAAACTGGGATTCCGCAAATCACACCCGACAACAATCACCCGTTTCCCCGCCTTGGCATAAGCATTTGCCAAATGGGCCGCCACCATTGATTTTCCCTCTCCGGGAATGGTAGAGGTCACCATAATCACCGGGGACTTTTGTTGTTTAAGGATATAATTCAATTTCTCCCGGATCAACTGCATCGATTCCGATTGAATAAAATCCTCTTCTCCAATCTTTACTTTTCCACTCCCTACCTCCGGGAAAGTCCCCAGCAAAGGCAAACGAACCACTCGTTCGAGATCCTCAACACTCCTCACTTTCGAATCCAACATATCCATTCCCAGAATAATCCCCACGGGTATACACACGCCCAACATGCACCCCAACAACAAAATCAACGATTTCTTCGGGCTTACAGGCCCCTCCCCCGCATCCGGATCTTCGATAATCTTCGCTGTCGGTACATAAACCAGTTTCGCAATTTCCGCCTCTTCCCGCTTTTGCATCAGAAAAAGAAACAAATTCTCCTTCAACTCCTGCTGGCGGGCTATTGCCCGGTATTGTTTCTCCTGCGTGGGTACCGAAATCAATCGTTCGTCCACCGAAAGACTTTCCCGTTCCAACCCTTTGATCTTTATAATCAATCCCTTCTCCACGTTTCCGATGGCCTCACGGATACTACTCTTCACCCCTCGCAATTGCATATCCAACCCCGTCACGATCGGGTTATTCTCCCGAGCACTCAACAATAATTTCTCGCGCCGCAATATCATTTCATTGTAACGGGAAAGAGCGTTGTTCAAACCGTCATCCGTCAACCCCATATTCTCCGGCAATAACGAGAACTCCCCATCCTCGTTCTTTTCCGTCAGCAATCGAATACTTCGCACCACGTCCAACTCCGTTTGGGCCTTTAGTAATTCCGTTCCGGCCAGTTTTTTCCTTTCCATGGCAAAAGCCGCATCAGATGTCAGATCCGTCAGCTTATTCGTACGCTTAAAATGTTCGGCATCATTCTCTATCGTCCCCAGTTCCCCGTTTATCACCTGCAAGCGAGCATTAATAAACTCCACCGTCTTGGCCGAAACTTGTTGTTTATCCGTCACCCCGTTCTGGTTATAGCGATCCACCAAAGCATGTATCAACTCGACACCCCGCACCGGAACCGGATCTTTCAACGTAATCCGCACGGCATTCGTATTTTTTTCCAGCGGCATGATACTCAATTTTTTATAAAAAGCCTTCGTGGCCGTTTCATACGAATCCAAATTAATCCGGACTTCCCGTAATTCACGCCCCATGTAGTCCTCATTCCTTTCCACGGAGATACAGTAATCCCCCATGGAAATACTCTCCGAAAAATGTCCTCGCCGAATCACCTCCCCCTTCGGGTCGGTTACGACAACTTCCTCATTTGCCGTCAAAAGAATATACAGGCAAGTATCCTTTATACCCTCCGGGTGATCAACCAATATCTTCACGGGAGAATCATTATAAAGTTCATGATCCCGGAAAAAACATTCTTGGGTATAACGTATATTTAACTCCAAATCCCGAACCACCTCCCGCATCAAATTCTTCGACTGCAATTCCACCATTTCGTTCTCCACGTACACATCCCCCGCCCGAGACAATCCCAACTCCTTCATCATCACGTTCGTTCCCAACTCACCCTTTTTCGTGTCACTAATCATCACCTCCGTGAATATCATACACCGGCGTACTGATTAAACAATAAAATAGTGCCGCCGCCAGACACAGCGGCACCGAGATGATAAACCAACGCCACCGGACTAGAATCTTATAAAACAACTTACCCAAGTCAATGACATCTTCCTGATCAGACTGTATTTCTCTACTGACATTCTCGTTCATAAAATTGTTACTTTATAGATTCATAAATAGTTGCAACCAGCTTTTCCGGTCATCATCTTATTATTAAAGCCAACACGGCTACGAAAGTGGATACACTTGATAATATATAAGGTAAGAAAGTTCCTGCGTTGCCTCCCACGATTCGCCCCCGGCTCGGTTCAACGTACACCACGTCATTTTGCTGCAAATAGAAAAACGGGGAATGTAACAACTCGCTCGAAGTTAGATCGACACGGGAAAACACCTTTTCATTCCCATCCTCCCGCATCACCAAAACGTTCTTTCTCTTGGCATTAATTTGCAAATCACCCGCCATTCCCAAGGCATCAAGAATAGAGATTCGCTCGCTGTTCACCTTGTAACTCCCGGGATTACGCACCTCACCCAAAACAGTCACCTTAAAATTCAGGAATTGAATCGTCACGATCGGGTTCTTCAAATAACCGGACAACTTCTCCTTTAACATATCAGCCAATTCATTACGAGAAATCCCATCCACCTGCAACTTACCTAAAACAGGAAAATCAACATATCCTTCTTTATCAACTAGGTATCCTAAAGCTGCTTGCTGGTTCCCCGAAGTAACTTCTTTCCCTAAACCGATCATCGGGGTATTGAATGGTAAGGCAGCCTCAATGTCATCACACGACACGATAATCGACAATAAATCATCAACATGAATCACGGTTCGATACTCACATGCCGCCTTAACTCGCTTATCCACTTTAATATCCTGTAAATAAACGACCTTTTTACTGGATGCACATCCGAAAATGCACATTCCACACACCCAAACAATAAACAGCTTATAAACAGACATATACACCTCTCTTTTTATACATTCACGCTATCAAAAAACCAACGATTTTTGATAGCGAAAAAAGAAAGGTAAAAACAAATAATCACGGAAAGTCACCTAGTCATAAAGGTATGTGTATGAATGACTAAGCAAAAAACGTAAATAAAAAAGAATAAGAGGATTTATAATATTAAGAATCGTTCGTTTATTTGATTACAAATATAGAGATTTTTTCATACACATCTAATCATTTTCAATATTTTTGTCAATAACATCAAATTTAGAAAATTTCACTTGCACATTTCATAGCCGATCCCGATTTATTCAACATCACATTTTTAACAAAATAGTGAACACTTCACTCGTTCGAAAAACAGGTTATCTCACAACTATGTTATTATTTCCCCCCGAATATACCGTTTTTCAATTCCACCCTGTACACGGATGATTCGTAAAAGAAAAACGGTATTTAAACATCAAACACCCCACCTCAATTTACATTTTTATATTAACAATCAAAACCGGGTCTCTTAAAATAACGAGCTTTTGGAAAAAAGTGATCAATCTCCAACCCCAATTGTTCCAAAATCACGATCAAGTGAGATATATTCGATTCAAAATTTGACAAACGCTCCCTCAAAACCATCCACGCATTTTGAGAAATCTCGACAGCCAACAAGGCTACCTTCGCCGATCCATTATAATCATCCTCTTCCTGCGTGGCATTAATCTTATCCGAATAGATATAATACCCGTACAACGCCCTCCTAATCTTGGAGTGAATCAAATCCAGATACCAATTTACCTCCAACAACGCATCACCGACATCTTTCGTTCTAGGAGCATCACCTTCTTTTATCTTGGCCTCGTCAAACCATTGATAAATACCCTCTTGGCATTTCTCGGCCAGAGTCTTATAAATCCGGTCACATTTCACAAGATCTTCCTGTTCTATCTGCCTGACCGCCTCTTCATCCTCATCTTCCAAATCCTCGTAATCCTCCCCCCAGAATCCCCGGTCCACCTTCTCCGAGGAATAAATATCCTCTATCCCCATACCTCTTTCCTCCGCCAACTCTCGCAACACGTCAAAAGTAGAATCAAAAATATTTTTCAGACGGGCTAACGCCGACTCGTCATCATCCGGCATCTCCTCTCCCAAGTTCACTTTCGTCCGTTCCTTCAATTTCTTCCCCATCATGTAACTCATACAACGAAGCTGCAATGGACAACGTTCACACCATCTGTCGCAATAATTATAGATACCCGGCACGAAACCGGTATCTACAATCTTTTTTTCTTTTTTCTTAGGCACGTCCTTATAATCTTAACCGATTAATTTTTTATAACGTATACGTTTCGGAGTAACATCTCCCAAACGTTTTCTCTTACTTTCCTCGTATTCGGAGTAACTTCCCTCGAAATATACCACTTTAGAATCACCCTCGAAAGCCAGGATATGAGTTGCAATACGATCCAGAAACCAACGATCATGCGACACGACCACGGCACAGCCCGCAAAATTTTCCAATCCCTCTTCCAGGGCCCGTAACGTGTTCACATCAATATCATTCGTGGGCTCGTCCAGCAACAGCACGTTAGCATCCTCCTTTAATGCCAAAGCCAAGTGTAAGCGATTACGCTCCCCACCGGACAACACCCCGCATTTCTTTTCCTGATCCGTCCCGGAGAAGTTAAATTTGGAAACATAAGCCCGGGCATTCACTTCCCGTCCTCCCAAGTTTATCAAATCACTTCCCCCAGAAATCACCTGATAAACCGTTTTCTCCGGGTCTATTGCTTTATGCTGTTGATCTATATACGCAATCTTCACGGTCGGTCCGACTTCAAATGTTCCCTTATCCGGTTGCTCCACGCCCATAATCAAACGGAACAAAGTAGTCTTTCCCGCTCCGTTAGGGCCGATCACCCCAACAATTCCGGCCGGGGGCAACTTAAATTCAAGATCATCGAACAACACCTTATCCCCAAAAGCCTTCGCCACATGCTCGGCCTCAATCACCTTGTTTCCCAAACGAGGACCATTCGGAATAAATATTTCGAGCTTTTCTTCTTTCTCCTTCACGTCCTCATCCATCATCCGGTCATAAGCCTTCAAACGAGCCTTACTCTTTGCCTGACGAGCCTTAGGAGCCATACGTACCCATTCCAGCTCCCGTTCCAGCGTCTTCCGGCGTTTGCTGGCCTGTTTTTCCTCCTGTTCCAAGCGTTTTGCCTTCTGTTCCAACCAAGAAGAATAATTTCCTTCCCATGGAATTCCCTCACCCCGGTCTAGTTCCAGTATCCAACCGGCCACGTTATCCAAGAAGTAACGATCATGCGTCACGCAAATAACCGTACCGGAATATTGATGCAAGTATTGTTCCAACCATTCCACCGACTCGGCATCCAAATGGTTCGTCGGCTCATCCAGCAACAAAATATCCGGTTCCTGCAACAACAAGCGACACAAGGCCACCCGACGACGTTCTCCCCCAGAAAGGAACTTCACTTCCGCATCCGGTTCAGGACAACGCAAAGCATCCATAGCCCTCTCCAACTTCTGGTCAATCTCCCATCCGCCGTGATGTTCGATCAATTCCGTCAACTCTCCCTGACGAGTCATTAACTTATCCATCTCCTCATCACTCATCGGTTCGGCAAACTTCATGTTCACCTCCTCATACTCCTTCAACAAATCCATCACCTCCTGAACACCCTCCTGCACGACCTCTTTCACGGTTTTGGAATCATCCAACTGAGGCTCCTGAGGCAAATACCCGATAGAATGCTCTTTCGACCAAATCACTTTACCCTCGTAATTCGGGTCCAATCCGGCAATAATTTTCAATAACGTCGATTTTCCAGAACCGTTCAAACCGATCACCCCGATTTTTGCCCCGTAAAAAAAGGAAAGATAAATATCCTTTATAATCTTTCTTTGAGGTGGTATCGTTTTACTCACCCCCATCATGGAAAAAATAATTTTCTTCTCGTCTGTCATACCCATTAACTTACACGATATTATGTTTCACTTGTAGCACACAACTAATTATCCTTAAAATGGATACAAAGATATATTATATCTTCAAATTAAAAAAATATACTTAATCCGTTGTACGAAACAAGCGTGCATTTTGTTTCAAAATTCTAAAAGAAATTCACAATTATTCTTTAACAAGACGCCTGCCCCCTCATCAAACATAATTCATTCAAACATATAACAAACTAGCTATCATAGCCATTACACAAGAATCCCCGGGAGCCTTCTCTCTCCCGGGGATAAAAAAACACAAATCTCTATAAATTAATTAACCGAATAAATAATTCAATTTTAACACTAACAATCGATAATGTTCACGTGTTTTATCATTTCCTGTATTCATCCGACTTTTGGCCGTGTTGTATGTTTTTCGCAAATATTTCATCACGATCGGACGCTTGTTTGACTTGTCTATTCTCGGAGATAACACAATTTCACCAAGAGCATCCACTGCATCAAAACTATAATGAGACTCGCAATAGGCATGACAACTACAAGTTGTCTCGTTCAACCATTCTCTCAACGAATTACTCCCGGCACTCTTGAACTCACCTTTATCCATGTACCCGGTCAGATTTTCCACGAAAGAATTCTGGAAAGCCATATCTGCCAACTGCAGATTACCGGCTTTCTTGGTAAACATCTCGTCAAAAATAATTCCCAGATATTCATCCAACGTGAATACATTCTTTCCGTCCACCTCGTTTATTTGCAAACGCCCTAACGTCTCCCGGGTCAACATCTCGTTGAAGAATTGCGTTTGAGCCACATAGTGCTTGGCTGTCGGGCCGATAATCGCGGTAATCTTATCATTAATAATCCAGTCCTGCAACTCGTTCAAATTCTTCAACACGAACTTCAACGCCGCGATCTGTTTTGCCTTGGGAACATACTGGTAAAGAGGTTCCGGATCACCATAATATTTCGGATTAATATACATTCCCCCGACACTCACCATAGCGTGATCCATAAACCGCACGAACTGACCGATAATCTCCTTATAAGTACTTTCAACAGCCGCATACCCCTCATCATTTACAGTCATCCAATCCACAAAATTAGTCGCCACGTATTTCAGATTTTTAAGACCATAAGTATTTGCTTTCACCACATCATCCCCTAAATCCTCTGCCATGGAACGAGGATCAAAATTAAATTGAAACACCTGTTTCCCGTAAAAACACATCTTATTTCCGATCTGTTCTCTCACCCATCCCCGCAAAATTTCTTTCTCATCATCCGCACTCTTCACGTTCGGGAGTACCTGATACCCGTATTTAATAGCAAATTTATCATACTCGCCAATCAGAGGAGGGGTCAACTTTACACCTTTCTCCAAATCTCCGGGCTGTGCCACATAGTTAAACCGTGCGTAATCCATGATCGAAGGGGTTGTCCCATATTTTTGAGTAAACTCCGGATCTCTCAACTTCTCTACCGGATAAGCCGCTGATGCACCAAAATTATGCATTAACCCTAACGTATGACCGATCTCGTGAGCCGCCACGTAACGCATGGCTTCTCCCATATTCTCGTCCGTCATCACGGGACAACGCACGGAAGGATCTACCGCCCCGGTCTGGATCATTCTCCACTTGTTCAGCAAAGTCACCACTCCGTACCACGAAATCACGTCTCCACACAAAATTTCTCCCGAACGGGGATCAATCCACGACGGTCCCATTGAATTCTCTCTTGTCGATGCCACAAAACGATAACAATTATAATGAATATCATCCGGATCAAAATTCGGATCATCTGTCGGGTAATCTTTCACGACAATAGCGTTCTTAAAACCGATAGCCTCGAAAGCAATATTCCAGTCGGCAATACCCAACTTCACGTATTTTCTCCACTTCTCGGGAATTGCGGGGTCCACGTACCAAACAATCGGTTTCACGGGTTCTACTAACTCTCCAGCCAGGTACTTATCCATATCTTTCGGTTGCAAATCCCACCGATTGATAATCCCGTATTGTTGCAAACGATCATGATATTCGTCAAATAATTTACGAGACTCTTCAAAAAAGCCAATCCGTTCATCCGCATAACGGGGAACCATCGGGATCTCCGGCAAGATAATGATATTACGAGCCTCTATCGTGGTCAAAGGACCTTCTTTATCCGTCGTGTAAGTCATCATACTCTTCACGATAATATTATCTTCGAAAGCCTTGAATTCTTCTATACGAGAACGATCACCCTGGAACGAACCTCCAAAAGGAACAAGTGAACGCACTTCTGCAGGAAGATCCGGAAATGGAGAAAACTCCGCAATAGATGATAAAAATAAAGGAGTTGCATCTATCACACAACTTGAAGAATCTTTCGCCATCACTTCTATTTTAAACGCTTTCCAAATAGGTGGATTACTATGCCTTTTATAAGCATCATACATTTCCGAAGATTCTTTACATACGTATTCCAAATGAGGGAAATGCATATATACCTTATTATCATCACAAGAGAACGTGATTAATAACGGGGTACGGTTTATCGTACCCGGGTCTATTTGCCATGTACGACTTGTAGAAGAGACTCGTGAACTGATTAAAAAATCCCGACTCATTAACTTTTTCGGAATCTCTAGATAAATCTTATCCTTCTTTTTAATCACATTAAACATTCCCCTCTTCACCTCTGCATCTTTTATAAACTTCTCGTACGCACTCTCGGAAGATGCTTTCAAAGTAGAATCTTTAGATTCAACCTTTTCAGAAGTATCCTTCTTTTTTTTCTTTTTTCCCCACGAGCCATCAGAAGCACTTACAAAATTCACACTAAAACATAGTAAAATAACTACATATAATATTCTTTTCATAACTTATTCCTAAAATTATTTTCACATTCTTTCTATAACTAATCCTTTGCTTCATAAATCATAGTTCTATAATCAATCCCAAAATCATCTTTTAATGCTTGATCTAGAACATCATGTGCATTCCTTAATTTTTCATGATCAACAATAGCCTTATTTATCGTTTCTTGAGGTGCCGTAAACAAAAATTCAAAGAATTTCTCCAGATACCCTTCTCGACTTGAAGACACCGCATATCCCCATATTTTATTCGTATAAGTATCATCAAAATAATAAGTCCAATTCCCGGTAGGATAGCCTCTTTCCCAAACGATATTTATATCTGCCGTATCTTTCTCTGTAGCCCCCTTTACAGGAATCCACCAATTTTCCTTTTTAGCATATTCCGTTTCAGAATAAAGATAAAATTTTTCTGGAACAACCCAACCAGCTTTATCCATACTATAATTCAGAAAAGTATTATTCCATTCCCTAGAAAGTTTCTCCTTGTCTTTTTCCGTTCTATTTAACATTTGGTCATTCACTAGAAAAGCTATATAACGATCTGCTGTATACATATTTACGTATTGATCTGTAAAAGTATTTTCAATGGTGTCTGCCAAAATAAGCGCATAAGGGAACAATTCCTGTTTTACCCGATCGCTATATCCATTCAGGAATAACTCTTTCAAAAGTTCTAATCCTCTCTCAACATGATCTCCTTCCTGTTTAGGAGGTACAATACGTACATCATATTTCGATTGAAAATTAAACACATAATCAGCCGTATCTGGATCCACTATCAACAATTTTCCAAATCTATAATAGTATTGAGAAATATACTTCAAAACTGGATCAGTAGAAGTCGTATCATAATTTCTTCCATAATCCACATAATCAGTATGAATTGTTTCATTTTCGTAACATCCGATAAATAACAATCCTGATAATACAAACATTATAATCTTTTTCATAAGAATCTCCTTATTTGGTTTTGCTCTCAACTCGAACCGGTTGTTCTATCTCAAAATTACGACGCTGAACATCTAATGGAAGGGGTAACACATAATTAGGACTATTAGTATCTAAAACATAAGTTATAAAATTCCTGTCCACGCTAAAATCATAATATTTATGCTCTACTGCTAATCCCCAGCGCCGGATATCAAACCACCGTATATCTTCAAAACAAAACTCTCGTCGCTTCTCTTCTTGGAAAAAGATCCATGCATCCTTGGCATTTTGGGCATCTAGATGCCCATTCCCGCCTTCAATACGTCTACTATACACCTCATTCACATCTTTCATTCCCAACTCCCATTCACCTTGTTTTATATTAGCCTCCGCACGATTAAAATAAAATTCCTCTATGCGATAATTTGTATTCCAACAACCTGAGTAACTTGCATTATATTTGACAATTTGACAACTATTCCAGTAATCAACAAGTACATCTCTATAATTACGCACATCATTGCTAGCAAATAATGCAATTAAATTCTCTGACGGACAATACGTACCCTTTGACGTGTTGGACGATGACGTAGGATGCCCATCTTTATTTAACCAAGAAAAAATTATACTACTATTATTTTTATTCAACATAGGTTTAGAATCACTTGAATACCCCAACATTTCATTCAATGAAATAAGCGTCCGATTTGTTTCTTTTAAAGCCTCATCACACACCTTTATCACCTCATCATATCTTTTCTCTTCCAAATAAATACGAGACAGGAATAAACGAACAACATCTTTATTCGGACGAAAAATAGAATTTTTCCGTTCTCCCTTCTCCATGTTTTCCAAGGCATCTTTCAAATCATTTTCTATCAAATCATATACTTCCTGTAAAGGAGTCCTAGTATACAATTTATCTTTTATACTTGTTTCCTTATTAACCGGCACCCCCATAGCTGTTTTTGCTTGTTCGGCATCACGATACGGTTCACCATACGTGTTCACCAAATACCAATAAGACATGGCTCTAAGAGCTTTAACCTCACCTAACAATCGAAATTTCACGCCTTCAACATCAGCCTCAAATTCTCCCACTTCTTTTTCAATAATATTACACATCAATATCTTATGATAAAAATGTTCCCAAGCTGGATCTATTCTTTCATCTCCTTCTGGTGTTATTTGACACTCTTTTGCCCATATATAATAACTCTGATTAGAAATTCGGTCATCTTGAGTTGTACTACCAATCCATGAAGGAACGAATGTTCCCATATCATCACTCATATACCAAAGATTGTACCCAGTCTCCCCAACTGATTTTTGTACCAATTCACCTAATACTAGTTCACTATAATGGTCTAATTCGTCTGGAATCACCTTATCTTTATCTTTATAATCTAAAAAATCACTACAAGAAACGGATAATAGAAATAAAGAAATCATATAAATAATCTGTTTCATCTTTTCTCAATTAAAATGTTACATTCATAGAAAACGAATAAGTCTGTTGAGGAGGGACTGTCCCCGATCCTATTGTCAACTGCTCCGGATCACGCCCTTGTAATCCCTTCGCTTTGATAACAAAAGGATTACTTACACCAAAACTTAACGACAAAGATTTCAAGTACAACTTTTTCACTAAATCACTATTAAAAGAATAAGACAAGGAAATAGAATTACAACGCAAGAAATTTCCCGAAACAACCCGCATATCTGCATTATTGTACATTTGCCAATAATTAGAAGACACATTATTCATAATATCTGTCTTATTTATTGGATTTTCCCCTCCCGTGTACACACCCCGTACAGTATATAACTCATCGGTTAATGTTGGAATATTTGTATACTTCTCATCTCCCGGTTTTCTCCAACGTTTCACAAAATCAGAACTCATATTTTGACCAGGATAAGGTAATTTAAAATCATTTCCTTGATACAATTCATTCAAACGAATTTTACTTCCTAACTGAAGAGTGAACGTTGAATTAATACTTAAATTTTTATACTGGAATCCCATACTTAATCCTCCGGATAAATCCGGCTCCCGTTTTCCACTACATACCAAAGCTGACCTCAAAGCTTCTTCTTGAGTTGTAATGATGACATTTCCTTCCTCATCATGATCCTCTAATCCCAAAAATATCGGAATACCTTTATTATCTAAACCTCCAAAACGATAAGAATAGAATGTATTTAAAGCATACCCATCCCTCACCAAAGAACCATTAAGATATTGTTCATAAGTTACACTTTGCTCTGCTGTTGTAAAAACTTCATTATACACTTTACTCGTGTTAAATGATAGACGCCATTCAAAATTTTCCGTTCTAATCGGGGTCAACGCCAAAACCAAATCCCATCCTTTATTCGTCAAATCTCCCCCATTAATCGTCACCATTTTATCCCCGTTAGTACTTGTTACCTGCAAAGGCAATAATTGATCCTTACTCTTTTTATGAAAATATTCAAAAGAACCCGAAAGTTTTCCCTTAAACAAATCAAAATCAATCCCAATATTGAAAGAATTAGTTTTCTCCCATTTCAATCCTTCATTAGGTAGTGAACTAAGAGTTGCATAATACTCTTCGGATTTAGAATCCAAGGATCCTACAGAAATTATCATATTCGGATTATGAGCTTCCGTCACATTCGCTTGAATACCATAAGAGGCCCGAATTGCCAAACTCGAAAGCACATTTAAGAGTGGATCCATAAAATACTCATCTGTCACATTCCAACGACCAGAAAAAGACCATATAGGCAAAAAACGAGCTTGTTCCCCTAATTTATTTGAACCTTCTCCACGAATATTAGCACTCATCACGTATTTCCCCTTATAAGCATAGGCAAATGAAGCATAATAAGCAATACTATTAGTCGTTGCATCTATAATTGTAGGTTTCATCTGCAACATTCTTCTTGCAGCATTAGGCCATTCATCTAATTTATCCAGAAACACGAAATTTTTCCCTCGTTCCGGCAAATATCCCCAAATCTCTTCACTGATTCCCGTTGATTTTTGAGATTGTAAATCCAGACCTCCCAACAAGCTCAAGCTATGTACCTCATTAAACGATTTATTGATATTGAAAGAAACACGAGCCGTGAAAGAATCTCCTCCATTAGAACTTGAATTTAATATTCCACCAAATGGCAGCTCACAAACATTATTCATATAGTTTGACAAATTAGTCAATTGTTTTCGGTCAAAACCATAAGGTAATTTCCGATAAGTAGCAACTTTATACGTACGTTCATCATACCATATCTCACCCTCTGAAGCACTAGAATTATAAGATAACACAGCAGAAGCGGACAGCCAAGAAGTAAACTTATAATCTAAATTTATATTCGTATTGATACTTCTAATCTTGTTTTTCGATCCAGAATAATGCAATTCATTAAACACATTATAAATCAATGGAATAGTAAAATTAGGGCCATCCATAACTCCTGCAGAATAATCATAAAAAAAACAACTTCCATCAGCATTATACGCTGGGATCGCTCGTGAAGTATTATAAGCATACTCGAACAAATCAACTGTTGGACGATTCGTTGTAGACACACTTGCACCTAACATTACTGTTGCCCGAAACTTATCCGATATTTTGAATCCCAAATTTGACATAAAACTAAATCGCTCCGAATTTTCCTTTAAAGAAGATCCCTGTTGATTGGCATATCCAGCAGAAAAATAATAATCAACCCGATCATTAGCCCCTGACAACGAAAAAGTGTGCTGATGACTAAAAGAATTACGGAATAACAAATCAAACCAATCTGTATTCAATTCCTTCATTTCCTTCACCTCTTGATTAAATTGTTTTTGATCAATCATTCCATTATATAATTGATATAATGCACCTTCAAATCCTGCATTTGTCGGAGAAAAACCCACAAACTGTAAACCTCTCTTATAAATTTCTTCAGAAACTTCAATTCTCTCACTAGAATTCATTAAAAACAAATCATCATAACAAGGTCTTCCAATAAAACTCATAGAAGTACTATAACGAATTGATGGCATCCCCTTTTTACCACGTTTTGTTGTAATCACTATTACCCCATTAGCAGCTTTAGTACCATACAAGGCAGTAGACGAAGCATCTTTCAATACATCGATGCGCTCAATATCTTCAGGATTTAAGCCAGAAATAGCATTACCAATCAAATTTACACGATCCATACTATTCAACTCAACTGCATCCAGTGGAACCGGATCCTGTAATACCACACCATCTAATACCCACACCGGTTCCCGATTACCGATAATCGTCGAAGAACCGCGAATACGAATCTTCGGAGCTGCACCCACAGTTGAAGTCATCTGCATCACAGACATCCCGGGAACCTTCCCTTGTAACATCTGATCCAATGAAGTCCCAACCGGTTCTATAATATCTTCTGCTTTCAACGACACAATGGAAGATGTAGATTCTCTCTTTTTGATTACCTGATAACCAGTCACAACCACTTCATCCATCTCATTAGCCATTTCTCTCATAATCACTTGTATCGGCTTTTCCGACTCCACAAATATGGTCTTCGCCTCCATCCCAAGAAAAGAAAAAATCAACGCATTGTTTTTAGCAACCTTTAGCTGAAAATTTCCCTTATTATCTGTCGCTGTTCCCGTCACAGTTCCCTTGATCAACACGGATACTCCCGGAATCGGCTCCCCATTCTCATCCTTAACTACCCCTTGAGCTACAAGCGACTCATCCTTTTTCACCTCCTTAATCGTGATCAGATTTCCCTCGATTTTGTAAACCAGATTCGTTTCTTTAAAAATTTCATCCAATACCTGTGAAGGAGTAGCCTTCTTCATATTCAAAGTTATTTTCTTCTTACAGGCATCAATAACGGCAGTGGAATACACCAAGCGATAATTATACTTCTTCAACACCTCCAAGACCTCCTTCACACTGGCATCCTTCACGTTAATGTTTATTTTACCTTCTTCTTTCTGAGCGTGAAGAGGCAAACTCAAACACAAGATAAAAAGACATAACAATCCTTGAAGGGGAATTTTTTTGACATGACTTCCCCAAGAATCAAACATTTTTTTCATACATTTGCAAATTAGAATTTAACACTTATGCCATTTTAGGCATGGGATGCAGCGAGTGTTGGTAGCACTCGCTTTCCTTATTTATATACAGTTACTACTTTTCCACTAATTTTAAATTTAGCATTACCAACATCAGAAATCACATCCAAAATCTTACCGACCTCGGCATATTTATCCACTCGAACAAAAAACTTCTCCTGCTTTACATCCGCATTCTCGTAGAATACCGTAAAGCCATACCATTCCGCCAATTGATCCAGAATTTTCTCCAATTCTACGTCCCGGAAAAAGAACATATTATCCTTCCAGCAAATAATTTCTTCTACATCCACCTCGGTCACCGTGATCACGTTCATCACGTTACCCACAACTGCATGTTGATTGGGTTTTAATACAACTTCCGCATCCTTCCTTTTCACTTGCACGCTACCCTTCACCAAAGTCGTTGCCACCTTTTTATCCGGCAGGCACTTCACGTTAAACTCCGTCCCTAGCACTTGTATATCTCCATTCTCCGTGTGTACGATAAAAGGGTGTTTCTCATCTCTCGCCACTTCCAAATAAATTTCGCCCTTGCTCAAAAACACTTCACGGCTATCACCAACAAAATTTACGGGAAACCTCAATTGGGTCTCTTCATTAAACCAAACTTTTGTTCCGTCAGCCAACATCACGTGATACTCTCCACCCTTCGGAACCACCACGGTATTATACTCAACCACCACGTTATTCTCTGAAGAATCTTTCTTCGAATAAACAAGCTCATTTCCATTTGTGATGGCATTCGAGGTAACCTCTTTTTTACCCTCCACTCTCTGAAGTTGCAGGATAGAACCGTCTTCCAGAACCAGCATGACCTGTTTACGAACCGGAACAGGTAATTTTTCTTCGACTTGATTTTGCACCACTATTTGCGGCTTTATTACATTTCCTTGACTTATGAAGATATAGGCAGCAACAGCCACGGGTAAAATCAGAATGGCAGCGTAACGCATCATCTTTATCATCCGGCTCGGCTTTTTCCTTACCTCCATGATCCGATCGTGAACCTCCCGGCTGGTGATCATCTTTTTCATTTGCCTGTATGCCTCATCATCAATATGCAGCTCGGCACGCAACTCTCGTAACCTCCCGGCATCCTCTTCCGACAAGCAATCAAAGATATCCTTCGTGATTAATTTATGTAGTTCCTTCATCATCCTTTTGTCTTATATCCATGTTACACATGAACAACAAAAATGTATGAAAGAAAGTTTATATTTAACTTACATTAACAATCGTGTGATATACAAATATCATCTACCCAGTGAATGCGTGAACCAAAAACGAGAACCCTTTCCCGGCTCCGAATTCACCCCGATGCGGCCTCCTACCTGTTCCACGATACTCTTGCAAATAGATAATCCTAAACCTGTGCCATGAGCAAAACTATTCAATTTCACAAAACGGTCAAAAATCTGTTTCTGTTTTTCTTCTTCGATACCCACACCCGTATCTGTCACAGATATCTCGACCTCCCCATCCCTCAACATATATCCCACGGTTATTTTCCCGGAAGGTGTAAACTTGAAAGCATTATTCACAAAATTGGAAATAACCTGCCGTAACCGATTCTTATCGCTGTACACCCAACATTCCGACAAATTGGGAGCTATACACAAATCAACCCCGGCCGGAACCTTCACACGGAGTGAAGTCACGACATCCTCGCACAACTGGCGCACGTCCACCCGATCATACACGAATTCAAAAGTCCCCGCCTCGATTTTCGATAAATCCAGAATATCCGAAATTAACTGCAACAATAACTCGTTATTCTCCTCCACGATACCAATATATTGCGTACGCTCACTTTCCTCTTGGGCATAAGCCAGTAAATTGGAAAAACCGACAATCGCATTCAACGGAGTCCGAATCTCATGACTCATATTCGCCAAAAACGCTGACTTCAAACGATCCGATTCCTCCGCCTTATCCTTCGCTTTGATCAACTTCGCCTCAGTCTCCTTCAATTCTGTAATATCATAATTAATACAAATCATCTCGATCATTCCTTCCCGCGGGCGATAATCCCTCACCAACACGTTCACCCGCGTCCACGTGTAATGCCCATCAGCCCGTCGGATTCGCATATCATTCCGTAAATGCGTCCGCTTCCCGGCAATTACATCTGACAAAAAGGCAAGCATCATAGCCCGATCCTCCGGGTGAAAATGCGAGTGAACCCCGATAATCTGCGGTAGAGGCGTCCCGATTTCTTCTCCCACATTCTTATACCAACTATCCAGACCGTACCCGTTACGAGTCAAGGCGTTAAAATGCGCGTACCCGACTTGGGCATAATCGCCCACCAACGTGAAAAAATCCTTAAACTCCTGAATCTGGTTATACGCCTCCGTGGCTTCCGTCCGGTCCAAACTGATCAACAAATAATTGATCAAATTATTTTGTGCATCATACAACGTCGTTACCTTCGTCAACAAATTCAACCTCCCCGTCTTCTTAGAAACATAAAGACCATTCAATTTCGAAAAATCATACACCAGAGAAAAACTCACATCCTCTCTTCTCTTCATCCTTTCCCTCATCTCCTCCGGTATAAGATGATTTTCAAACATATTAATTCCCAAAACATCCTCTTTCCTAACCAACCCGAACATCTCAAGATCTTTATCATTCAAATCGACAAGATACCCGTCTTTATCATACAACTCTATCCCGACCGGGATATTCTGATATATATTACGCAGCAAACGTTCACTCCGGTCCAACGCCTCGTGGGCTGAGAAGGTATCGGTCATATCTGAAAACATCAACACGACCTCATTCTTGCAGGGAGAATACATCACGGCATGAAAATATTTATTTTTCTCTTCCAAATGGTAATTTATATCCCGTACTCCCCCGCTTCGCATCACCTGTTCCAGATCAGGTAGCCGTTCCACAAAATGCGGATCAACTTTACTAGCATATTTCCCGGTCCAACTATTCCCTCTCGTGTTGTAAAGAATCTGAGCCATCGTGTTCGAATCCATGAAATAATAATCCTTCACGTATCCATCCTCATCATAAAACAATTTCATCCGCACATACCCCACCGGCATATGTTTAAACAAATCTGCCAAGAACTTTTTCTCTTCCTGTGCCTTATCCTCCGACTTCCGGAGTTCCATGCAAATACTGATAATATTCACCATCGAGGCAAACCACTGGTAATCCTCATTTTTCCACACGTGAGGCTTATCCAAAATGTCGATACCGGCATACCCGGACACACCGTCTTTTGAAAACATCGGGATAACAATAAGCGATTTCACCCCTTGCTCCGTCAGACGCCTTTTTTCCTCGCTTGCCTCTTCCGGTAACTCGTCCAAGTTGGCAAAAATAATCGGGGACGCATTTCCGGCCAACTGTTTCGTCCACCAGGGAATATTACTCATCGGGAACTTCTCCATGTAATTCTTTTTCTTAAAAGACTTGTAATTTCCTGCCTCGTAACGACACGTCTGCGTGCGATTTTCCCAATCGTACTCTATAATATAGGTACACCCCTCCGGATAATGCTGCATAATATCACCCAAAATCTTATTGATAACACTACTCATATCCCCGGAACGAAGCAATGAAAGCAACGAGCGAGAGATACTATTTTGCTGGGCAAACAAATTGTTCACACGTTCCATCGCCGTTTCCTCCGTATCCATATTCTCCGGGACATCAAGACACTCCATGAAACCACAGGTTCTCATATTCCCCTCGGCATCCACCTCTTTGGAACACAATTTCACTCGTACCCACACGATTTTTCCTCTCACCTCGATCGGGTAAATCTGGTCATATATATTCTGGGTTTTTCCAAAACGAAATTCGTTCACCGTTCGCAAACGATAATCCTCCCGGATCAACTTACGAAAATCAACAAAATTGATTATCCCATCTTCGCCCAAGTCTAACAATTCTCGAAGAAAATCAGAACAGACATACTGTTTTTTAGAGAAATCAGCTTCCCACCAACCTATTCGTGCCTTATTCAATAAATCTTGAACACGTCCACTATTGAACCGACCATTATTATCCACGACCTTACAAATTTGATTATATTCAACGCCTAATCCCACAAAAATAGTAAAATATCCTTCACTCCGGCCCCCTTTTCAAAATAAAACAGGACATTAAATCTCGTTTTTCAATGCCTCTCGTATTTTAGCGTAAGCCTCTTTCTTGTAATGCCGCACGGTATTATACTCCATGCCAATTTGTCCAGCGATTTCCTTCGTGTCATATCCTTGTAAGGCTAATTCTAAAATACAACGCTCTTTTCGTGGTAAGCGACCAATCAGTTCGTACATATAATCATGAGTATCCATGACAACAAACTCGGTCATCAGCTCGGGGGATAAATCCATGTATACCGGACGAGAATTACGAATAAAATTCAGACACAAATTTTTTACCGTGGAATAAAGATAGGAACGCTGTTCCGATTCATTTCGTTCTTCCACGATCTTGTTATAACCGTTCACGAAAGCCTGATGCACTATATCCTCTGCCTCATCAGGACAATAGCGAGCAGCATAAACACGCAATTCATGCCTCAACTTGCAATATAGTCGAGCAATAATCTTCTCTTTCTCTTCCGTCATAAGTGCCGATCCCTACGAAATTCCCCGTTTTCTTACATAATTTCAAAACAGGATTAAACCTTCGTTTAATAATCCTCAAAAATAGTAATAATAGCACACAATTACCAAAATTGATGTATTTTTTATTCTTCCCTCAAAATCAAAAACATACATCAAGGATTTCTCTTTAGAGTAACGTCCCTGACGAAAACAGAAATCAATATTATTAAACGAACCATTAATGCCTCTTTTATCAATGACACCTTGACATACACTGATTACGTACTTCCAGTTCATTTCAACCAAGAAGATTTTCGCTTTTAAACTTTTCACCATATATTTGTGTGGATAAAATTCCTAACATGAGCGACTCTATTAACGGTATAGATACATTTAAAGAACTGTACACGGATTATTTTCAAGCCGTGTGGGGATTCTGCAACACCTATCTAAAAGACAGGGAACAAGCCATGGACGCCACGCAGGAGACATTTTTCAAATTGTACAAACGCTTGGATGATTCCTACACCAAGCGAAACGCGGTTGCCTTCATTTATATCACGGCAAAAAATATCTGTATGGATATCTTGAGACGGAACAAATTTAAAACAGAAGATGCCAAACAGTTAAAGGATGAATTACCCTCTGAAGATTCATTTTTAGAAGAAATTGCCACCCAGGAAATAATCCGGTGTGTACACTCCGCCATCAACCAGCTCTCCGGACGTAGCCTCGAAATCGCCACCTTCGCATTAGAAGGCAAATCAAACCCGGAAATCACGGACGTGCTGGGACTCTCTCTTAACTCCGTGAAATCTCTCAAAAAAGAAATGTACACCAAATTACGAAAGATTATCGGACACGAATATATTATCCTTTTTTTCGCCAAGCACTTGCTACACTTGGATAAATAAATTCTGTAAACCTATCATTTCCATATATTTTCTATAACTTTTGTCCTATCTCAAATCCAATTAATCAGGTTTTAAGAAAGCATTTCTACCCATAAAAATAATAAAAGAGTAATATCACAGGTATTATAATAGAATTACTATCTTCATATTTGTTTTTTATTTTCAATCTAATTTCTTAATAATTAGAGTTGAATAGGAGTTGATACGATAAATATACATTAAATATAAGAAAAAATTATCTTATATAGGCATTAATATCCATATAACAAGGTTGAAAAAGTTTACCTGCTCCCGGTAAACTTTTTCCCCAAAAATATACCTGCATTTTTATCTTCTTTTCCTATCACGGAAAAGGAAAGCCCCGAACGGCAAACAGATTCCAGCAATAACGATCTGGTAAGCCCCATATAAAACACGAGTGTCGTTAGCCAGCACGTTACCGACAACCGACATACTCCCCTCTTCCTTGTCCAGACCGAGCGTGATCATCTGCCACAAAACCACGAAAGCGGCAAGCAACGAAAAAAATGATCCGAGGTATAGTAACCCCATGGACATATCATGCTTTGCCTCTTTCCACAAGCCAAAAAGAAAAACAAGGGCAAACATGATAAACGTAAACCAACCAACGGTTTGATACCCCATGATCATTCCCAAGCCACCGATTTCATACCAAGGTAGAAACGTCGCAATCATACCAATGATGGCGATCAAAAAAACGACAAATTTTTGCTTACTCATGATATCCGATATTTTTATTTTCAATATAAATTTCACTCTTTCTAAATAGGGTTTACGTGACGAATAATGATGAAGTTATCAATACTTTATTTAAAACAAGTATAAACTCTGTTTTTTTGAAAATATTTACCGCTTTTACTTGAAAATCGCAAGAACAATGAGTAGTTTCGCGCATAAATATTGGAACGAGAGAAATATTCGAAGAAAGTGCGCTATAAATAAGCTAAATGATTAAAATATAATATCTAACTTTAATGTTTTTTTGTTATGAAACCAACACATATTGAACACATCGGCATCGCAGTTGCCAGTTTAGATGAAGCAATCCCATACTATGAAAAAGTATTAGGTTTAGAATGCTATGCTATTGAAGAAGTAAAAGATCAAAAAGTAAAAACAGCTTTCTTTAAAGTAGGACAAACTAAAATCGAATTACTGGAATCAACTGACCCGGAAGGCCCTATCGGTAAATTCGTTGAGAAAAACGGAGGTGGTATGCACCACATCGCTTTCGCTGTTGAAGATGTTCAAGCTGCGTTGAATGATGCACAGGCTGCAGGTTGCCAGTTAATCGACAAAGCACCGCGCGGAGGTGCAGAGGGATTGAGAATCGGATTCCTTCACCCGAAATCAACGTTCAGAGTATTAACTGAACTTTGCGGAACGAAATAATTTCTTTTAAATAATCAGCTCATATAAATTTTGATAATATGACAAATCAAGATAAAGTCAAAGAGTTAATCGAATTACGTGCGCAAGCAAAGATTGGCGGAGGGGAAAAGCGTATAGAATCCCAACACAAAAAAGGGAAATATACCGCTCGCGAAAGAATCGCCATGTTGCTGGACGAAAATAGTTTCGAAGAGTTTGATATGTTTATAACACACCGTTGTTATAACTTTGGGATGGAAAAGACCAAATTCTTGGGTGATGGTGTGGTAACCGGACAAGGAACAATTGACGGACGTCTCGTATTTGTTTTTGCTCAAGACTTCACTGTTTTCGGAGGAGCGCTTTCCGAAATGTTAGCTCAAAAGATTTGCAAGGTGATGGACAAAGCCATGACCGTGGGAGCTCCCATTATCGGATTGAATGATTCGGGTGGTGCTCGTATTCAAGAAGGGGTTAACTCCTTAGCCGGATACGCAGAAATTTTCGAACGGAATATTCTCGCTTCAGGAGTTATCCCGCAGATCTCCGCCATTTTCGGTCCTTGCGCTGGAGGTGCCGTGTACTCTCCTGCCTTGACGGACTTTATCCTAATGACTGACCAATCATCATACATGTTTGTAACCGGTCCGAAAGTAGTGAAAACCGTAACGGGAGAAGATATCACAACCGAAGAATTAGGAGGTGCAGAAGTGCACTCCACGAAATCCGGTGTTTCTCATTTCTTGGCAGAAAACGAAGAAGAGGGTATCTCTATCATTCGCGATTTGCTTTCTTATTTACCTTCCAACAACTTGGAAGAGGCACCGATTGCCATATGCAATGACCCGATTGACCGTCTGGAAGATCGGTTAAACGAGATAATTCCTGATAATCCGAATTTACCGTATAACATGATGGATGTCATTGAAGCCATCGTGGATAACGGAAAATTCTTGGAAGTTCACAAACGTTATGCCCGCAACATCATTGTCGGATTCTGCCGTATGGGTGGACGTTCTGTCGGCGTTATCGCTAACCAACCCAACTTCTACGCTGGAGTTCTTGACATTGAAGCTTCTCGTAAAGCTGCACGTTTCGTTCGTTTCTGCGACTGTTTCAACATTCCGGTGTTGACCTTGGTTGATGTACCGGGATTCTTACCGGGACGTGTACAGGAGTATGGTGGTATTATCACTCACGGAGCAAAATTAATGTTTGCTTACGGAGAAGCGACTGTGCCTAAAGTAACAATTACTTTACGGAAATCTTACGGTGGTGCTCACGACGTGATGTCATGTAAACAATTGCGTGGAGACTTCAATTACGCTTGGCCTACGGCACAAATCGCCGTTATGGGAGCCAAGGGAGCTATCGAGGTGTTGTATGGTAAAGAATTGGCAGCACTCTCTGATCCCGAGGAAAAAGCTAAATTTATTGCCACGAAAGAAGAAGAATACAACTCGGCCTTCGCAAACCCGTACAAAGCCGCTTCATATGGATACATTGATGATGTTATCGAACCGCGTAACACGCGTTTCCGCATTATCCGTGCTTTCCAGTCTTTACAGACCAAGCGCATTGTTAACCCTATGAAGAAACACTCAAATATACCGTTGTAATTCATATGATTACATTAGCAATTAACTGGGGTTACGCACTCCTCGTTACAGGCGTGGGGATGGTAACAGTATTTCTACTATTGATTCTTTTGATCTGGATTATTAACTTACAGACCAAGTTGACGAATCAAGTAGAAGATCATGCGAAAACAGTTCAAAACACGGAAAAAGCAGTAGTGACAACGGATACCCATCCGACACCTCACGAGCAAGCTGCCATCGCTATGGCTATGCATCTATATTTCAACTCTCATGACGAGGAACCTCACGTGATCACGATCGAAGAAGTTGAAAAACGTTATTCTCCGTGGAGTTCTAAAATTTACGGTATGAGAAACCTTAATAAGTAAAATAAACAGATTATGAATAAATTCAAAATCACCATAGACGAAAACAATTTCGATGTAACTGTGAATGTAACAGATCATGACAAAGCTACAGTTGAGGTGAATGGTATATCTTATGAAGTATCATACGAAAGCAAAAACACAGTTGCTACCACTGTTCCTCGTAAACCTGCTGCCATACCGACTTCAACCACATATAAAAGTAGCGCTCAAACCACAGCTGCTACAAATAACAAGACTACTAGCATTAAAGCACCACTTCCCGGAACGATTTCCGCTATTAGCGTGAAAGTTGGCAGTCAAGTAAAACGCGGAGATTGTCTATTAGTCATGGAAGCCATGAAAATGGAAAACAATATCGTGGCAAGTGTTGACGGTCAAGTGAAAGCAATACATGTAACAGCTGGTCAAAGTGTTTCTCAGGATGATCCGCTTGTTGATTTGGTTTAATTTACCGTAAAACAATTGAAAATGAGACAAGTGGAAAAATACCTATTAAAAATAACCTTATTACTCGGAATATTTTTTATGCCTTTTGCCGCTAGTGCAGAAGAAATTGATATGGGTGAAAAAGTGTCTAAATTTTTAAACGACACAGGGTTTGCTCATCTTTATTCCGGGAATTGGCTATGTTTAATCATGATAGTCGTAGCTTGCGTGCTATTTTATTTGGCTATTGTGAAGAAATTCGAGCCTTTGTTATTGTTACCTATAGCTTTTGGTATGTTATTGACTAACTTACCCGGAGCCGGATTATTTCATCCAGAATTATTTGATGGAGGACATGTTCATTGGGCCAACTTCACGGATTCCAATAATGTTGGTTTACTAGATTATCTTTACCTGGGTGTAAAACTAGGAATCTATCCTTGTATTATCTTTATTGGTGTTGGAGCCATGACGGATTTCGGTCCATTATTGGCAAATCCTAAAAGTTTTCTTTTGGGAGCTGCAGCCCAACTTGGAATCTTTGCAACGTTCTTAGGAGCTCTTGCATTAGGCTTTACTTATGCTGAAGCAGGATCTATTGGAATCATCGGAGGTGCTGATGGCCCGACAGCTATTTACTTGACATCAAAATTAGCACCAGGATTACTTGGGCCTATCGCCGTAGCTGCCTACTCATATATGGCACTGGTTCCCGTGATTCAACCACCAATCATGAAAGTGTTAACAACCCAGAAAGAACGGGAGATTGTAATGCAACAATTACGTAAAGTATCTAAAAAAGAGAAAATCGTATTTCCAATCGTTGTAACTATATTTGTATCGTTACTATTACCTTCTGCAGCTCCTTTAATCGGGTGTTTGATGTTAGGTAACTTGATGCGTGAATGTGGTGTAGTTGAGCGTTTAAGTAAAACGGTTCAAAATGAGTTGATGAATATTTGTACGATATTCTTAGGAATCTCGGTTGGAGCCACGACTACGGCTGCTGCATTCTTGAACCTCCAAACATTAGCTATTTTAATTATCGGAGTTCTAGCTTTCAGTATTGGTAGTGCCGGCGGTGTATTACTGGCAAAATTTATGAACTTATTCACCAAGAACAAGATCAACCCGTTGATCGGTTCTGCGGGAGTTTCTGCAGTTCCAATGGCAGCCCGTGTATCACAGAACGTGGGACAAGAAGCTAATCCAGGAAACTTCCTGTTGATGCACGCCATGGGTCCGAACGTGGCCGGAGTTATCGGTTCTGCCGTTGCAGCCGGTATATTATTGTCATTCTTAGGATAACTTAATATCTTGGACTACCTCAAATTTATTTTGAGGTAGTCTTTTTGTATTCTGTTTATTATACATTATTTTCTTTTAGACATTAAATAATTCATTCTATTCATGGGACTTAGAGGTTTCGGTAGCGACAATTTTTCCGGTGTTTTACCGGAAGTATTCAAAGCACTAGAAGAATCCGCCTTTGGACATCAACATTCTTACGGGGAAGACAAGTACACAGCAAAAGCCATCGAGGATTTCAAACAAATTTTCGGAAATGATGTTGACGTGTATTTCGTTTATAATGGAACGGGAGCCAATATATTGAGTCTCTCTGCTTTCACTCATTCATATAATGCGATCATTTGTGCGGAAACAGCTCATATCAACGTAGACGAATGCGGGGCTATCGAGAAACAAACCGGCAGTAAGTTGTTGACCGTTCCCACATTTGACGGAAAACTCACCCTAGGATTGATACACAATCATATGCATGGATTTGATGATCAACACCACGCTCAACCGAAAATCATCTCTCTAACGCAATGTACGGAACTCGGAACAGTCTACACGCATGACGAATTAAAAGATATTTGTGACTTCGCACACGCACACAACATGTATGTTCACATGGACGGAGCCCGTCTAGCAAATGCCGTTGCATACCTGGGATGTACCCCAGCCAGCATTACGAAAGAAGTGGGAATCGACGTTCTAAGTTTTGGGGGAACCAAAAACGGCATGATGTTCGGGGAAGCTGTTGTCTTCTTTAATACCACGATGTCGAAAGAGGTTAAATATATCCGGAAACAGTTGATGCAGCTACATTCCAAATTGCGGTTCATTGCAGCCCAGTTCTCGGCTGTCCTAAAAGACAATTTATGGTTAAAATCAGCCGCACACGCAAATGCGATGGCGCAAAAGCTTGCTAACGCTGCAGAGCAGATTCCTTCCGTGAGCATCACACAGAAGGTTGAGGCAAACGAGATTTTCGCTATCATCC
The DNA here is from genome assembly GCA_019423345.1 of Butyricimonas sp. Taxonomy (GTDB): domain Bacteria; phylum Bacteroidota; class Bacteroidia; order Bacteroidales; family Marinifilaceae; genus Butyricimonas. Next base: position 32,434 of record JAHZBN010000022.1, read on the forward strand.
CGCGAGAAAAGATTACCAAACTTCAAGAGGAGTGTTTCTTTTACGTGTGGGATGAAGATGCGGCCGAAGTAAGATGGGTTTGCTCGTTTGACACTACAGAAAATGATGTCATCGAATTCGCAAACCTATTGCGTCAAGAATTATGCTAGAAGATGGATAGAGAAATTATTACCACTGAAGACGGAAGTACCACCCTGTATATACCGGAACTAAACGAACATTATCATTCTATTCACGGGGCCATACAGGAATCTACTCACATATTTATAAAAGCAGGCATTGAATACTACGGGCAGAAGAATATCCGGATTCTGGAGGCCGGGTTTGGAACAGGTCTAAATGCTTTTCTAACGTTGCTTGAGGCGAGAGATAATGAACGTAAAGTAGTGTTTCACACGTTCGAGAAATACCCGTTGACACCTCAAGAGGTGGAACAGATTAATTATTCCGACCTCTTCACCCCGGAAGCTGCTCCCCTGTTTCAACAATTACATGACGCACCTTGGGAAGAGGATGTTGTCATCACCCCTTATTTCACGCTCCACAAGCATCAGGCAGATTTCGAAGAAGTTAATTTTCACGAATATTTCGATATGGTCTTTTTCGATGCTTTCGCCCCCGACGTACAACCTCGCCTATGGACTGAATCTATGCTTACCAAGTTTTACAAAGCGCTTAAACCGGAAGGAATTCTCACGACCTACTGCGTGAAAGGAACCGTAAAACAAGCTCTCCGTAATATCGGTTTTAACTTGAAACGTCTTCCCGGTCCCCCGGGGAAACGGGAAATGTTGAGAGCGGTGAAATAAATTTTAAATTCCAGCCGCACAAATCAACGCTTTTTCAATCGTAAATCGGAATTCATAAATTGTAAATTATTCGAATGTTTTCCAAAGACTTAAAACAATTACTTGACGAAAAGTATTTAGAATACAATAAATCGGAATTCTTTATAGAAACCGATCCGATTCAGATACCGAAGTGTTTCGAAGAAAAAGAAGACATCGAAATTGCCGGATTCCTGGCAGCATCATTAGCATGGGGACAGCGGCCCACGATTATCAAGAAATGCAAGGAGTTGATGCAATTAATGGATTACGCACCCCACGATTTCGTAATGCAGGCGGAAGCTCAAGACTACGAACGTTTCTGCAATTTCAAGCACCGCACGTTTAATAGTTACGATTGTGTTTACTTTTTAAGATCCCTAGCAAATATTTATCGCCATCATGGGGGATTGGAAAACGTTTTCACACAGGCCTACCAAAAACATCAAGATATGTTTGAAGTTCTAAAAGAATGGTATTCTGTTTTCACCTCTTTACCTGCTGAGGCAAGAGTATTGCGACATATCGCTAACGTGGAGAAGGGGTCAGCAGCGAAGAGGGTAAATATGTTTTTGCGCTGGATGGTGAGACACGACGGAGAGGTGGATTTTGGCCTGTGGAAAAATATTCCGACCTCAGCCCTATTGATCCCGCTTGACCTGCACACGGGTAACGTGAGTCGTCAACTAGGACTACTTACCCGTAACCAGAACGACCGAAAAGCCGTGGAAGAACTTACTGCACGTCTCCGGGAAATGGATCCTGTCGATCCGATTCGCTATGATTTTTCACTTTTCGGATTAGGGGCTTTCGAGAAATATAACCATTCTAATCTTTAAAGCGTTTCAAGTCTGCTGAAGTAAATCCCCATTCCGGAGTCAGAATATTTCCCTTCCCATCGAGGGTATACCACGGAGATTTATCACGTTCTTTCAGATTTACCAGCACCTGAATGTCTTGAGCCGGCATATAACTTTGGACCAGTAAATATAACTTTTCTCCCGTTGCGGGATTCTCTGCCATATCGACCACGATAACTGCATGTCCGGGAGTACCACCTTTAATAAGCACGTCCCCGATCTGCATGGAAGTCATCGGTACGGACGTTAACTCCTTCACCAAGGATAAAGTCCCGGCATAAGCGAACACCACATCCAAATAGGCTCTAAAAGTTTTATAAGAGTAATCTTTTTCTTTGGATTTGTACCAGGAAACTTGATTTCCTTTCACTCTGATCCGGTAACCTTCTGCCCATTTCGTGTAATCGGCACGGAATCCATTCGTGAAGTTAAAGTGTATCCTATCATACGCTTTATACTTATACAAGTATTCCGCCCACAAACGAATTACAGCATCAGCGCATTGTTGCAAATCCTGCTTACCGATCTCCATGTCAACCACGGCACAATACACGCTCCGGTTCCATTTCTCCCGGCCATCGAAATAATGCACTTTAGCCCCGTGAGAACGCAAAGGAAGGTTCCTCAGGTATTCACCAAAAGAACCTTCCTTCACGTTTACCCTCGCATATCCCTTGGGGGGAACAATCCGGGTACGGATTTCTTTTCCATCCGCCCGGAGCAACGTGTTCTGCCCTATCCCTTGCAAGCAACAAAACAGGACGACACTGAGGGTAATATAAGTCTTCATATTAATCCAGTAACATTCCAGCCGCAACTTCTTCAGCCACTTTCTTGGAAGTTAATTGCTCCAAAATAGCCAGACCGAATTTGAAAGCATACGCCGGACCTCTACCCGTGATCACGTTACCATCAACCACCACGCCATGAGGTTGTATTTCGGCTCCCGGTAAATATTCTTCAAATCCCGGATAGCAAGTCATTGTATATCTTTTGTTCATTTCTATCTTACTCAACACCAAAGCCGGAGCTGCACAAATAGCCGCCACGTAACCACTTTTGTCAAAGTGTTTTTGAATCATTTGTACCAATGCCGTACAATCTCCCAGATTCTTGGCACCCGGCATTCCGCCCGGACAGATCAAGAATTCTGCCTCTTCTTCTTTCACGTCACTCAACAAAAGATCGGCCATCACAGGAACTCCATGCGCACCTGTAACCTCTTTCTTATCGGAAATAGAAACCGTTTTCACTTCGATCGTTCCCCGACGTAAAACATCTACTACCCCGAGAGCTTCTACCTCCTCAAAACCATCTGCTAAAAATAAAAATGACTTCTTCATAACTCTTTAATTTAAAATGATTTTCCAAAATTACGAAAAATATGACAGGATTCAAAATGACATTTGTCCCCGGAGATCTTCAAAAAAGAAATGCAATCTTTCGCTGAAAAAACAAAAAAAGCACCGATCGGTGCTTTTTTATTTATCCTAAATAAGTTTTTAATAGCTTACTTCTAGAAGAATGTCGAAGACGGCGAATAGCCTTTTCCTTAATCTGGCGAACACGTTCGCGGGTTAACCCGAACTTCTCACCAATTTCTTCCAAGGTCATCTCTTGACAATTGATGCCAAAAAACAAACGAATAATATCGCGTTCTCTTTCAGTCAACGTGGCCAATGCTCTCTCGACTTCCGTTGACAAAGACTCGTTAATCAACGTCTTATCCGCAACGGGAGAATCATCGTTTACTAATACGTCAAGCAAGCTGTTGTCCTCCCCCTCAACAAAAGGTGCATCCACGGAAATATGGCGGCCAGACACTCTCAATGTATCGGCAACTTTTTCAGCCGGTAAATCTAAAGTCTCTGCCAACTCTTCCGGTGACGGGCGACGCTCATGCTCCTGCTCGAAACGAGAAAATGCTTTATTGATTTTATTCAAAGATCCAACTTGGTTTAAGGGCAAACGCACGATACGCGATTGTTCTGCCAATGCTTGCAGGATAGATTGGCGAATCCACCATACAGCATAGGAAATAAACTTGAATCCCCTCGTTTCGTCAAACTTCTCTGCCGCTTTAATCAAACCCAAATTCCCCTCGTTGATAAGGTCCGGAAGGCTTAACCCCTGATTCTGGTATTGTTTTGCAACAGATACCACGAAACGAAGGTTTGCCCGAGTCAGTTTCTCCAAAGCCCGTTGATCTCCTTTCCGGATTCGTTGGGCAAGCTCAACTTCCTCTTCAACCGTAATCAAATCCTCCTTACCAATCTCTTGCAAGTACTTGTCAAGAGAAGCACTCTCTCTGTTCGTTATAGATTTTGTTATCTTTAGCTGTCTCATAGTCTTCTAATATTCTCCCCCAAATATGTCGCAAAGGTAGAACAATTTATCCATAAACCAATATGTTAAAATCGACACCTTTCCAATATTAACGTTTTTTAATTCTGTAAAGATAAAGCGTAGTACTCGACACGTCCTCGCGGCGAGATAGTTGTCACAAGAACACCCTCATTTTCTGCCGCTTTCAGCGCCCGTACTAAATCGTCTTTATCATAAATCACCGTGTTATTAATTTTCACAATAATGTATCCTTCATCTAAACCAATCGCTTTAAATGGGCCATTCTTTATATCTACAATTTTCACTCCCCCGTTCAAGCGATAGCGATAACGGTCCTCCCGACTCAACGGCTCCACCGTGGCTCCTAGTATTCCGGTATAATTCTTATCCACCAAGGCAACATCACCATACGTGTTCTGGAGTACCACGTCCAAATCCTTTAATTTTCCTCCACGGCTCACGGTCACGGAAATAGTCGCTCCCGGATGATATTTAGCCAACTGTCCTTGGAACTCCGGTCTTGTCTTTATCTCTATACCATTAATACGTTTGATTACATCTCCTTTCTTTATTCCTGCTTTAGCTGCCGCCCCGTTAGGTATCACGTCATATACATATATTCCGCTCACTTCATCCGTTCCCAGTTCTTTCGCCACGGCAGGCGTCAACTCGTCTCTCCACATGGATATTCCCATCATCGCTCTCTGAACCGTACCGAACTCCTTCAAGTCCCCGACAACCTTACGGGCAATATTCGAAGGTACGGCAAACGAGTAACCCGAGTAAGAACCTGTCGGGGATTCAATTGCCGTATTGATCCCTATCAACTCCCCCTTAGCATTCACCAACGCCCCCCCACTGTTACCAGGGTTCACGGCGGCATCTGTCTGTAAGAATGATTCCAGACTCATCTGGCTCCGGTTTATTCCCAACTCCCTTGCTTTGGCACTGATAATTCCCGCTGTAACCGTTGAGGTTAAATTATACGGGTTACCCACGGCCAAAACCCACTCTCCCAACTCCACGTCATCCGAATTCGCATACTCTAGATAAGGAAGTCCGTTTGCTTCTACTTTTAATAAAGCGATATCCGTGCTCGGATCTGTTCCGATCACCTTGGCCTCGTATTCCGTCTTGTTATCTAAAGTCACCGTAATCTTGTCGCTCTTATCGATCACGTGATTATTCGTGATAATATACCCGTCCTCTGAGACAATTACACCCGACCCGATACCCATTCTTTGCGGGGTTTCTCGTGTACGCGGGGCATAACCGTAGAAAAATTCCAATAGAGGGTTACCTATATATTCCAGTCCCATTTGTACTGTTTTGACATGAACAACAGCCGGAACTGTCTTTTTGGCAGCCTCCCTCAAATCCACGCTACCCGCTCCCCCAACAGGAAGAGCCGTGTTAGATGCGAGTGAAACAGGACGAACCGCCACGGGAGATGCAATTTCCAATTGTGAAACCGGTGCAGCGCTTTCCCCTCGAATGGTATCTATCGCCACGAAAGCAAGGCAACCGCCAACAACCCCCAATCCTAAATTTAAAAATGATTTTCTCATTGTCATATCTTTATCTCCTTTATAGATTAAACGTAAAGTGTCCACATTTTGTTTGTATATTACAATATTAGCAATATCCTTGCCAACTGACTATTAAGAAATTCTTAATTAATATACCTTAACTATGTTTCGTCTTTGCAAGCGACAGGCTGTTACTCATCTTTTTAACTTCCCTTTACCGTGATCACGGAATCTTTTCATTCTAAATTCTAAATTCTAAATTTTACATTTTGTATATTTGTACCTGCGATTTCGATAATTTCAATTTACATGATAACACGTATAAACAATAAAAAGAGTGGTAAAACACGTACTCCCTATTCCTTCAATTTTATGAAGGACCCCCGGACACGTGTAGTTGTTGGGCTGATTTTTATGCTATTTTCCATTTATTTGCTGGTTTCACTCGTCGGTTTCTTTTTCACCGGTGGCATGGACCAGAGTCTGATCGATAAAGAGACCCGGGAATTAATGACCAACCCGGATATTGTCGTCGGTAACCCGGGACGTAAACTAGGAGCATTTCTTTCCGATTTACTCATAAACCGGTGGTTTGGAATTTCGTCGTTCATATTCTGCTACTTGCTATTTATCATCGGACTGCGTATTGCCGGACGGAACATCAAGAAATTCGGGAAAAAAATTATCATCAGCTTTGTCCTAATCATCTGGTTCTCCTTGCTATTGGGATACATTTTCACGTTCTTACCCACAGGATACGTATTCCCGGGTGGGGCCCACGGTTATTTCGTGTGTTTTTGGCTGAACTCGTTTATTGGAGAGATTGGCTCGTTCTTCCTGTTAATTGTTTCGTTTGCTACCATTCTTTTCTTTGGTTTCGAAAATGCTTTCAACAAATGTGTAACCATGATCAAGAATTATTTCGCCCGTCGGGCTCAGCTCAAGGAAGAGAGAGCTTTAGCACGAGAAACGGCTCTTGCCCGGGAACGAGAAAAAATGACAAGAACTGAAGAGCCTGAAGACCTGCAAAAAAAAGAAGAGAACATCGATAACGAAGAAAAAGAGGAATTGGATATAGAAACGGTTCCACCTGTTGAAGACGAACTTTTCCCCCGTCATGAGTTTGACACGACCGATCCGGATGAATCAGAAAAACTGGAATTGCATGATCCGGAAGAGGAATTCACGACAGAACATCATTTTGATTTATCCGTGGACAAGAACTCTGAAAATCAAGATGAACACAGAGAAGATACTCCCCCGTTCACCAATGACGATATCGAATTGACCGTTATGGCTGACAAGCTGGAAGAGCAATTAACCAAAAACTTGATGCCGGATACGGAGTACGACCCTACTCTCGATTTATCGAACTATCAATATCCCCCGCTGGAATTACTAGAAGAACACTCTTCTGGCTCACAAAAAGTAACAGCGGAAGAACTCGAAGAGAATAAAAACACGATTATCGAGACATTACGCCATTACAAAATAGAGATCACCAAGATCAAAGCGACCATCGGACCGACAGTCACGCTATACGAAATTGTCCCCGCTCCCGGTATAAAAATCTCAAAAATTAAAAACCTCGAAGATGACATCGCACTAAGCTTGTCAGCCTTGGGTATACGTATCATTGCCCCGATACCCGGAGCCGGAACTATCGGTATTGAAGTGCCGAACCAGAATCCGGAAGTCGTTTCCATGCGGGGAATCATCGCATCCAAGAAATTCCAGGAATCCAAATACGCCCTTCCGGTGGCATTGGGACGAACCATCTCGAATGAACCTTACACGTTCGACTTAGCAAAAATGCCCCACTTACTGGTAGCCGGAGCCACGGGACAAGGTAAATCCGTGGGCTTGAATGCCATTATCACATCGCTCTTGTACAAAAAACACCCGTCACAATTGAAATTCGTGATGGTCGACCCTAAAAAGGTGGAATTAAGCATCTATTCTGTCATTGAAAAACATTTTTTGGCAAAGTTACCGGATGCAGAGGAAGCTATTATTACCGATAACGACAAGGTCGTGGCCACACTCAACTCACTCTGCATCGAGATGGATAGCCGTTACGATCTGTTGAAACAAGCTCATGTGAGAAACATCAAAGAATATAACGAGAAGTTCGTAAAACGGCAACTGAACCCGAACAACGGTCACCGTTATTTACCTTATATTGTAGTAGTGGTGGACGAGTTTGCGGACCTGATCATGACCGCAGGAAAAGAAGTAGAACAACCAATTGCCCGTATCGCCCAGCTGGCCCGTGCCGTCGGGATTCACATGATCATTGCCACGCAACGACCTTCCACAAACATCATCACCGGAGTCATCAAGGCCAACTTCCCGGCACGAATAGCCTTCAAGGTGGCATCCATGATTGACTCGCGCACCATTCTAGACTCACCGGGGGCCAACCAGTTGATCGGCCGCGGAGATATGTTAATTTCCAAGGATAGCGAGATGGTACGTGTACAATGTGCCTTCGTTGATACCCCGGAAGTAGATGCCATCACGAAATTCATCGCAGATCAACAGGGTTACCCGGAAGCCTATGCGCTCCCCGAATATGTTTCTGACACGGAAAACGGGGTAAGTGGAGACATGGATATCGGTGTAAAAGACCCGTTATTCGAAGAGGCCGCTCGTTTGGTTGTGAACACACAACAGGGTTCAACCTCTTCTATCCAGCGACGTTTCTCCATCGGCTACAACCGGGCAGGAAGAATCATCGACCAACTGGAAGCGGCAGGCATCGTGGGACCGTTCGAGGGTAGTAAAGCCCGTCAGGTGCTTATTCCCGACGAGTATAGCTTGGAACATATTCTTAAAACCGTAGACGAACGATTTTAGCAATGTTGAATTTAAAAACGCCAGCCTCGTGAGGTTGGAATCTAAAATTTACAATTTAAAATTAACAAGATCATGTTTTTAGAGAAATCATACAGAGGTAACAACAAATGGTATTTTTACATTCTCACGCTCATCATCGTGTTTGCCGCAGTTCAAGTAGCGTCAATTCCGCTAGCTGTTTACAGTATCATCATGAATCCTGAAATATTAAGTGGTGGAACAAATAATATTCTGGCTGTCACGAACACGAATCTAGGCTTGGCACTCATGCTATTCACCTTTGCCGGGGGTGTCATCGCTCTTTTATTATGCGTGAAGTATTTTCATCACAAGAAACCGACAGACATACTCACGGGTAGGGATCACTTTGACATAAAGCGGGTATTTTTCGGAGCCGCCATATGGGGACTTTTGACGGTTATCCTACTGGGGGCGCAATACGGATTCGGAGACACCTCCAATCTTGTATTCCAATTCCAGCCGTTCAATTTCATCATGATGTGCATCGTCATCCTAATCTTTATTCCCTTCCAAGTAGCCTTCGAAGAATTCATTTTCCGGGGCTATCTAATGCAAGGCAGTATCCTGCTTTTCAAATACAGATGGGTAGCTTTATTGCTTACCGGTTTCGCCTTCGGATTGCTCCACGGATCTAACCCAGAAGTGGATCGTTTCGGTTTCTGGGTGGCTATGCCGCAATACATTGTGATGGGATTACTCCTTGGATTAGTAGCCATCTGGGATGACGGGCTGGAATTGGCCTTGGGATTACATTTAGCCAACAACGTCATTTCTTCCCTCGTCGTGACACACGATGCTTCTGCCTTACAAACACACGCCCTATTCAAAGACATGGCTCCCACGGCTTCCCACATGGACACCGTAGTGATGCTCGTCTGCGGGATCATTTTCCTTTGGATTTGCAACCGGAAATACAAATTTTTCTCCAAGGTCAACTTATGGGGAAAAGTAGAACGGGAAGTTTTCGAGTAAATGAAGTTCTTAAAATTTTCTTAATACTCGTGTCATTTTCATGACATTTCCAATAAAATAGTATCTTTGACGGTAAACAAAAATGCGATAACAATTATATTAATCTATAAACCGAAGTTTCAAAAAAATGAGAAAAATTACATCTTTAATGTTCGCACTCATCTTTGGGCTATCTTTCTTAACTAATGCTCAGGATATTCAAAACAATCAACCAAAAGGTTACCAATTCACTGATATTAAGAGATTACCGGCAACTTCAGTAAAGGATCAAGCTCGTGCAGGTACCTGCTGGTCATGGTCAGGAATTTCATTCTTTGAATCAGAAATGATCCGTATGGGCAAAGAACCGATTGACCTTTCAGCCATGTATATCGTAAGACACGCTTATAGTGACAAAGCAACCAAATTCGTTCGTCTGCACGGGAACATGAACTTTGCCGTTGGTGGAGCTTTCTGCGACGTGATGCACGTGATCAAAAATTACGGTATCGTTCCGATGGACGTTTACAAGGGATTAAACTACGGTGAAGCCAACCACGCTTTCGGGGAAATCGATGACGTGTTGGCAGGTTACGTCAACGCAGTTATCAAAAATTCGAACAAGAAATTAAGTACCGCTTGGAAAAAAGGATTTGACGGTATCCTAGATGCTTATCTTGGAGAAGAACCAGAAAAGTTCGAGTACAAAGGTAAAGAATATACCCCGAGAACTTTTGCTGACGAAGTAGTTGGGTTAAACATGGATGATTACGTGAGCTTGACCTCGTTCACTCACCACCCGTTCTATTCTCAATTCGCTATCGAAGTACCGGACAACTGGTTATGGGGAATGTCTTACAACTTGCCTATAGATGAACTGGCACAAGTTATGAGTAACGCTATTGACAACGGGTACACTTTTGCTTGGGCCTCTGACGTGAGTGAAAGAGGTTTCCAAACCTCTCGCCCCGGAGTTGCCGTGGTTCCGACAACAGACACGAAAGAAATGAGCGGTGCAGAAATTGCTAAATGGGAAGCAATGCCTAAAGGGAACCAAACTCCTGATGCATTCAAACAAGGGCCGGCTCCTGAAAAAGAAATCACTCAAGAAATGAGACAACAAGAGTTCGACAACTACTTAACCACTGATGACCATGGTATGCACGTGATCGGTAAAGCAAAAGATCAAAACGGAACGGTTTACTACATCGTGAAAAACTCTTGGAATCAATATAACAAATTCGGTGGATACTTCTACGCTTCCGAACCTTTCATGAAATACAAAACGATGAATATCATCGTTCACAAGAATGCCATACCGAAGGACATTCGCAAAAAACTTGGAATCAAATAAATCCACTCTATCGAGAGTTAGAGAAAAACTATAAAAAAAGGCCGTTGATCCATCTGATTAACGGCCTTTTTTTCATAATTTCGCGAAAGCGAAAAAGAAATACATAAAATTATAATCGATATGAATTTAGCGAGAGAAATTAAGAAAGACATTTATTGGATTGGAGTCAATGACAGAAGAACGCATATCTTCGAAAATTACTGGCCTATCCCCAAAGGTGTTGCTTATAATTCTTACATCATTGTGGACGAAAAAGTAGTAGTCATAGACACGATCGAAAAAAGCAAAATGGATGACTACGTGGAGAACATTGAACAGTTACTAAACGGTCGGAAAGTGGATTATCTCGTGGTTAATCACATGGAACCTGATCACACCGGAGCCATCAAAGCTTTATTGTGCCACTACCCGGACGTAAAAATTATCGGTAACGCCAAGACCTTCCCCATGTTGAAAAACTTTTACGGAGTTTGTGAAAACTTGATGGAAGTAAAGGAAGGCGATTCTCTCGACCTTGGAAAACATAAATTGAACTTCTACATGGCCCCGATGCTTCACTGGCCGGAAACGATGGTTACTTTCGAATCAACCGAAGGCATCCTGTTCAGCGGAGACATTTTCGGAGCATTCGGAACGCTTGATGGAGGTATCTTTGATGACGAGTTAGACCTAGATTACCTGGAAGAGGAAATCAGCCGTTATTATTCCAACATTGTTGGGAAATACGGTCAACCAGCCCAAACCGCACTGAAAAAACTCGGTAGTCTTCCGATCAAAATGGTATGCGCAACCCACGGACCGATTCGTCGCTCCCACATTGCCGACATCGTGGCCAAATATGACAAGTGGAGCAAGTACGACACAGACAAGGGGGTCGTGATCGTGTTCAGTTCCATGTACGGAAATACGGAGAAGATGGCAGATATTATCGCACGCTTCCTTGCTGAAAAAGGAATCAAAAAAATTCGTATTCACGATGCATCCAAAACTCACCCGTCATACATCATCAACGATATTTTCCGTTACAAGGGAGTTATTCTCGGAAGTTGTGCTTACAACGGTAACGCCTTCCCAACCATGGAAACCCTATTGTTCGAATTGGAACACATGGGCGTGAAGAATCACGTGGTTGCCTTCTTTGGCGGAAAAGCATGGGCTGGCGGTGCAATGCCCCGTTTCAACCAATTTGCAGAAAAAATCAAATGGGAAGTGGTTGCTCCTTCTTGTGAGGCTTGCGGTTGTCCGAAAGACGAAGATTTCGAAATGTGTTGCAACATCGCTTATGCTATGGCAGATAAGCTAGATGAAATTTGTTAATTTCAATGGATATAAAAAACGAAGGTGTCTAAAAATAATATGCACCCCGAAAGTTAGACAAAAAACTTTGGGGGTGCACTTCACTTTTTTTTGGGGAACAGCCCCTTTTATTATCTCAAGGACATTCCCAAAGAATATCCAGAGACTAAGATAACGAAACTTTGTACCTATTTGAGGTTATTATTCCTGGATTTTAACCCATTTCATGGCATCGGCCACAATTTCTTGCGGTCCAAATTTTTCGTTGGAGGAATCACGTTCTCGATCTTTATCACTCAAAGTCACCCGTGCCACCCCGTGGAAATCGAAAACCCCTAAAGACATCCACCTCCAATCGTCCTTATCCAACGAAAGAACAACCTCATGTTCCTCCTTCCCATCGAACATGGTGTAATGGTACTTTCTTGAAAAATAAGGTCCCAAGGACAAATCAATACTTCTATTATCATAAGGCAGGTAGCAGAACACCTCGTACTTCCCCTCTTCAGGCAAACAGGTTTCCCAACACACTTTCTGGTTCCCCTTACCCGCTTTTTTGAAATATGCCCCTTTCACAGGAAAACCCTGATACCCTCTTCTAATGATTAGCCCCCAGTGATTGGCAGGAGCAGAACTGTAACATTTAGCCCGAATCTCGATTTTCCCGAACAAGGAAGCAAAGTCAAACTTTCTTATTTCTCGGATCGAGAATCCCGGATCTTCGTTATCCACGATAATTTCCCTATCATTCGTCGGGAACGACGAGGTATCAATGGACAAAAACCACGTGGTGGTGTCAGTTTCAGCGCTCCCTCTTTCGTACGGTAGATCTATCATAGAAGGAACGTTTAAAGCCAATACTGTATTTACACTGACGCCAGCGTTTTCCACGCACGTTCTTATACTTCGTCCCTCTCCCGGAGGGATGATCCATCCCGGATCATCCCGGCTCAACGTAATAATACCCGGAACTTCCCCCCGATTAAACACCTTGAAATCGAACATCTTACCATCCTCGAGGATAATGACATTCCCGGTAACCTGAAAAAGGGGTAACCGGTTAGTCCGGAACCAGCTCTCGATGATGGTATCTAACTCAACACCGAAACGAGCGAAGAGCTCCCGGGAAAACTCTTCAATTTTTTTCTCCTCAAAAAGGTGTCGTTTGAGAAAATCGTGGTAAGCCGTCATAAATTCGTTCATTCCAATTCGAATGTCTATAAGGGCTAACAACTCATCACTTTTTTTACGGATGATTTTATCAAGCAATCCCGGGGAGAGAGAGGGATCTCGCAAAGCATCCTCTAAACTGTGATCTTTCAAGTAATCCGCAATAAAATACTCATCATTCTCTCCCACCATCCCAATAGTATACGGGGAACTAAAGATCGACATCAACACGTCGTTTATCAAAGGAAACTCGTTAGAATGGAAAAAACTCGTGCTCCCCACGCAACTCGGCGTTAGGTCGCAACTACCCTTCAAGAACAAGCCTAAGTCATGAACCAAGCGCACACGGGCTTCTTTTTCCTTGTCCTCATCAGAATAGGAAGACTCGTCTACCGAGTATCTCTTTTCCGGCAGGAACACCATCCCTCCCTGCACACGCTCTCCTGTCTGTAACGACCTTCCCACAAACACGTGAAAATTACAAGGGACTTCCACGAGGGAAAGCCAGCTGTAAGGGTATTGTAACGTGGGATCATAAGCGATTTTATTCTCAAGCCGTTTATATCCATAATTCAAATAATCACTATAAAAGTTTACCGAATTCTTAACTTCAGCAATAACTTTTAGCAACTCCCACATGGAAAACACATCATAACCATCCAGCATGAACTCGTGTTCGGGCAAGTAAAAAAGTTCCACGCTCACCGGGTGGTCGTCTTCCACAGCCTTAATGGTTGTACCCTCAAATCTTATCCCTACCGTGTCTCTACGAATCAACATCTCCCGCCTCTTGTAATTGCCGATACAGAGACTGATCCCGGGCATGCTATGATCGAAACTAAACCTCGTCATCCCTGCAACTCCCCTATCCGCTTTTCCCTGGGATATTGCCACAAGATCCGGATCGTGTTCCACCTCCAACGTGTAGCGGGTGAACATCTTTTCCCGAAAACCCAATGAATGGTAAAGAGGCACACTGACCGGGTACCAGGCACATTCCGGGGTAAGCAGTTTGTATTCCTTTTCGCAGAAAGCGGGGGAATAACCGAAGCGATAAATACCGATCGTGTTCACTTCCGGAGAAGAGTATTTCTCTTCCGGGGTATCTAGGAAGCAAAAACTAATATCTATTTTCCCCTCGTATTCCACGACGATCTCTCTCCTCCTGCCGGGAGACACAGTTTCGTCCACGAGAATCACCTGTTGATCTCGTCGAAAAGAGACCGTTTCCCCGTCTGCGGTGATCGAGGAAACGACAAGACCGGGATTCAAGTAAAATACCAACGGGAGGACAACACTATCCCTATTCTCGACCGTCATCCTGCTCTCCACGGAGATACCACCGTTCTTGGTTTCTTTCACCTGGAGATGATTCGCAACAATCTTGAGTGGCTTCTCCCGGTCATGTTTTGCGTATGCACCACGGAAAACTTCCCGCTTTTGAAAAACTGTTTGAATATTGCGGGAGTACACAACGGCCACACTGCCGGCAACGAGCAAGGGAAGCAAGGCCACACAAAGTAACCGGAATGGTGCCCGCGGGTTATTGTGAATCCGGGGGTATAGGATCACAGCCAGAATGGCCAACCCGATCCCGAAGAACAAAATGAACACCCGTTGTATCAAGTAACTCCCGGGATTCACGTGTCCCGTGAAGTCAGAAAACATGTTGGGAATATTTGTAGCCAGGGGATCAAGTACCCCGTTTAACCAAACGGAACCAAGGAGAGTTAACACACCGAGAATCACCGCAAGAAAAATCACGCTCACCCCTTGATTCTTCGATAACCTCATCACGCAGGTAGAAAGACTAACACAGAAAACAGTGGTCGGGAAATTCAGTGTCAACCAGTAAAAGAGGTAATACCCGGCGTTTAACACCTCGGGATAGAAAAGAAGGTTCAAGAGGTAACAAAAGGCGAGAATCGACACGTTGGCTACAGTGAAGGCTAGGATTTTACCGGTGACATTCCCCGTAGTGATCTCTGAATTTCCCTGGGCATGAACGTTCAAAGCCTCCGTGGAGTCCAAACGGGACCGTCTCGTGTCGTTGATCACGAGAGCCACCACGAAAAACAGTTGCAGAATGTTGAACAAGTAAGCACATTTGAAGGGAATGGAAGAGGATAGTGACCGGGAAAACCAATCCATCACCGGCCTTTGAAACAGTTGCTCGATACTTTCAGCGGAGCCTAAACCGGATAGTGGCGTAAACACGTAAAGGGTAATCCCCATAATCCCAAGAAAAACAAATATCCAAAAAATCACATTCCGGCAAGAACACTTGTACTCGTATGACATTTCGGTGAAAATATAATTACTATTCATAACGCTCACTCTTTAATTATCAACATTTAATTCCAATGTACAAATTTTTCTTGCGAAAAATAGATGAAAAAATATACAAATGCACGCTAAAAATACCTTATCATGTATTTTGACGTGATTTATATCGACTAACGGCATAAATAAATATTATTATCTTTTCCTTATTTATTCCGTGACAATCAACTTTGCTGCAGATCTAACCTCAGTATTACATATTCTTATCGTGTATAACCCGGCATCTTCTAATTTGACTTTATTTATTACTAAAGTTGAGCATCCTCCATCTCGATAAATTTTAATCTGCTCATTGGGCAAAATCGGCACACCATTATGATACCATTCTACCGAAAGATTTGATGGTGCAATTTGAGCAAGAAATGTAGCTATTTTTCCTTCACGAACCACTACATCCTCAAGCGGTTGCACTATCACAGCCTCTCGCCCTACAGCAGAGACACTTCCAAGCATTTCCGCATTACTTTGTTCCACAAAGTCTTCCTGTTGCTTGAACCCTGTCAACACAAAGGATAGTACACAAATTAAAAAAACACCTTTTTCATATCGCCCTGTTTTAAATTAATAATTACATTAAAAATAATAAAACAATAACAATTTGCCAAGAATTTATTCGTGTATTTTTTGACAAAGAACTATCGTATGATAAACAAAGGGGCTGTCCAAAAAAAGAACTACCCAATGCAGAATTGAGCAGTTCTTTCATACATAACAATAAATTTTATTTCAATTCGCTTTAAACATCTCGTCAATGTGTTTAGCAGCCCGACGACCGTCACCCATAGCCAAAATTACAGTTGCTCCACCTCTCACAATATCTCCTCCGGCAAAGAACTCTGACAAGTTTGACTGCATAGTTTCGTCGTTCACCACGATTGTACCCTTACGTGAAATTTCCAATCCTTTCACAGAATTCGGAACAATCGGGTTAGGAGAAACTCCCACGGCTACCACTACCACGTCTGCATCGATCGTGTACTCGGAACCTTCCACCGGCACAGGACTACGGCGTCCGCTGGCATCCGGTTCACCTAAAGCCATTTTCTGAACCCGAACTTGTTTTACACGTCCTCGTTCATCAGCAATATATTCCACCGGATTCGTCAACGTGATAAACTCGCACCCTTCTTCTTTAGCGTGTTTTACCTCTTCCAACCGGGCAGGCATTTCCTCCTCGCTCCGACGATAAACGATCATGGCTCGTTCCGCACCCAAACGTTTTGCCGTACGCACGGAATCCATCGCCGTGTTACCACCTCCCACGACGACCACGTTCTTGCCGCGGTATACCGGAGTATCGGAATCCTCACTATCGGCACCCATCAGATTTACCCGGGTCAAGTACTCGTTGGAAGAAAGAATACCATTATAGTTTTCTCCGGGAATATTCATAAACCGGGGAAGTCCGGCACCCGAAGCCACGTAGAAAGCCTTGAAGCCCTCCGCCTTCAAATCCTCCACGGAATCCGTCATTCCCACGATAAAGTTGGTAACGAATTTCACACCGATCTTCTTCAGATTATCAATCTCCACGTCTACCACGCTATTCGGCAAACGGAATTCAGGAATACCGTATTTTAACACACCACCGATTTCGTGTAACGCCTCGAACACGGTTACATCGTAGCCTAATTTTGCTAAATCTCCCGCACACGATAATCCAGAAGGGCCAGAACCGATAACGGCAACTTTAATTCCATTGGCATGAGCGACTTCCGGCACGGCAATATGTCCGGATTCTCTCTCGAAATCCGATGCAAAACGTTCCAGATAACCGATAGCAACCG
>JAHZBN010000023.1:0-45703 GCA_019423345.1 Butyricimonas sp.
AGACGACCTTTGGGTTATGAGCCCAACGAGCTACCAACTGCTCCATCCCGCAATACAAGCAGAACTTCTTTCGTTTTGCGAGTGCAAAGATAGAGTATATATTTTACATTTCCAAATATCAGATGATAAATTATGCCTTCACTACATTAAAATGAAATAAATAATTAATAATAATCCTTGTCTATTCTAAAATAAAATGACAATTTTGTAGCATAATAAATATCCAATCAGATTTATAAACGACACTATTTATGAAAAAAAGTTTTACCTTTTTGAAAGTTAGCTGTGTGGCTGTACTCTTGTCTATCATGTGGATTTCTGAGGGTCTTGCACAAGGACTTAGAACTTCTTATTTCATGGACAACGTTCCGGCCAGACTTAAAATGAACCCTGCCTTGCAACCCGCCAGAGGATACTTTAATATCCCGGCTATCGGTGCCATCGGATTATCTGCTTCTTCCAACAAATTGAGTATCGATGATTTTATCGATATTATCGAAAACGAGAATGACTTTTTGAATAGCGATAAGTTCATCAGTCGTCTGGACAACAAGAACACGATGAATATCGACTTGACGGTAGACATTATTTCTTTCGGTTTTTACAGCGGGAAAGGATTTTGGACCGTAAACTTGGGAGCCCGATCCATCATTAGTGCCTCTATCCCGAAGAGTATGTTCGAATTTGCCCGTTATGCTAATATTGATCCGGACTTAGACGACAGGCTCAACCTTGATTACGACATCCGGGATATGGAACTCCATGCAGATATTTTCACTGAAATAGGACTAGGATATTCCCGTCCCGTAACAAAAGACCTGACAGTCGGGGGACGCGTGAAAGTTTTAGTTGGATTAGGTAACCTAGATGCTAAAATTGATCAGATCACCGCAAAAATAAACACGGAAGATATTTTAAGTTATCAATCTTGGAAAGTAAAAACCAAAGGACGGTTGGAAACTTCCATGAAAGGATTGGAATTTGGGTATAGTTCAGATGGTGGATATATTGATGATATTGATTTCGACTCGCCCGGTGTATCCGGTTATGGATTCGGTATTGATTTAGGAGCAAGTTACAATTTTCTTGGTTGTATTAATGTATCGGCAGCTATCCTTGACTTAGGATTCATTAGCTGGACAAAATCATCTACCACGATTGCCACAACTGACAGCGAACATGATTACGGTGATTTCACTAATTTCGATCCAGATAATTATGAAACTTATGAGGCTGGAGACGTGTTCGACTTAGACTTGATCCAATTCCAAACGGAAGAGAAAACCAAAAGTCGGAGTACCAGTCTTCGTTCAACCTTGAACCTCGGAGCAGAATACACTCTTTTGAATAACAAACTCGGATTTGGCCTGTTGTCCTCTACTCAATTCACTCAGCCTAAAGCTTACTCCGAATTGACGCTTTCAGCAAACTACCGTCCGAGAAACTGGTTCGGAGCAACATTAAGTTACTCTTTCTTACATAGTGACTTCGAAACGCTGGGAATAGGCTTGAAATTAGGCCCTGTTTTCATCGGCTCCGACTATTTGATGACCAAATCAGCAGGTGACGCCAACCGGGTAAATGCCTACTTAGGTGTTAGTGTTCCTCTTGGCAAAAAGAGACTAGATTATCGTAGATAATAAATCTCCGAATATAAAAAATGGGAAGTTTTGTGTGCAAACTTCCCATTTTTTATGTTCTCACACGGACACTACTTTCCTCAAGGGAACGTACCAAATATAACCCGCCACATCAGTATAACCCATCTGCCGTAATGTTTTACAATAAAAACCAACCTGCCGGATATACGATTTCTCTTCTTTCAGACCGAATTTATAATCCACAACAATGGCTTTTTTCCCATCAACCATAACCCGGTCCGGACGAGCTTTTCCCGAATTACAGAAAAGTATATCCCGTTCATTAATAACCTTATATCGACCATCAAACCATGCCGAATGGACAGGGTCATTCAAATAAGACACTACCTGCTCCCGGTAATTTTCCCTTTCCACCAAAGTAAGTAAACCGGAATAATACATATCATTTACCGCCCGATCGATATCATCCACCGTCTCGATACGACGGAATATCTCATGCAACATCTTCCCCTCGTCAACGGCAGAAATCTCTGTTGTCTCCGGATCCGTGTAATCTTCATATTTATACCGAACACTCACCCGCTCGTTCAATTCATAAATCGGATATTCCGCCAGACTTAATGTATTATCGTCTTCTATTTTTTCCTTACCGGTTATCAACTGTTTCTCCCCGATGATCAAGCACGAATTCTCGGAATTCCATTCCGGCATCCCGCTTGTCTCCAAAACTTGAAAGAGAAAAGCACCAATATCTGACGGTTTCCCTTCTTTCGTTATCTTGGGCGCATAAGGCAGAACATACAACTCCCGTTCCGCCCGCGTGAACGCCACGTAAAGCAGATTCAAGTTGTCAACATAAGCTTTCACGTGTTCACTGAGGTAATCCTCCCGGAAATGACTATCTACCAGTTTAGAGGAATAGTTCAATGGTGCATACTCCAAATCCCTAAAACCCTCCTCCCGGTTCTGGCACCATATCCGGCGCCCGTGACGGGTATCATCAAGATCCCAGGCACAGAAAGGAATAATAACCGTTTTAAATTCCAACCCTTTGGATTTATGTATCGTGAGAATTCGCACGGCATCCACTTCTTCCGAGGTGGATAACACTTTTTTATCCTTTTCCTTCTCCCACCACTCAAGGAAAATAGGAATACTATTCGTGTTATTTTTCTCGTAATCAAAAAGAATATCTTGGAAAGCGATCAAGTAAGGCAATTCTTCCGTCCTGGCCCGCAAACCAAAAGCCTCTATAATCGTCTCCGTGATCTCGAACAAGGAACTAAATGTCAGTTTCTCCGGCTCCCGTAAAAACGGCAAGTCGATCGTGTCAAGAAAACTCTCGTCTGTACTACCGGCCTTGAAAAGAACATCTTCCCGTGAAGTATCTTCACCCTTGACAAAAGTTCGGTAATTATAAAGCAACACCGTTCGATTCACCGCATCATACGGTTCCACCATGTAACGTAGCACGTTAATAATTAATTCCACGTAAGGCGACGAGGAAACGTATAGCGAATCATTAGATATAAAAGGTATCGGAAAAGGAATATTCTCCCGCTTGTTATATTCTATCAAGTAATCGGCAACGAAAGCGCCTTCCTTACCGTTACGCACAAGAATCACGCAGTCTTTCAGCTCTCCACCCCGGTACATCGTGTCATTGACTACATCCACGACAGAGTCCATGATCTCCTCATCACTCCCCTCTTCTTGTTTTTCCCCACTGAAACAAATCTCCACGTACCCACTTCCCGAACGACTTACAAGTTGCTCCGGCCGGGAATAGGCTTCCGTGATCGAACGGGAATAAACATTCTCTTCCCCACATTCACTGTCATACAACTCCTTTAATCGCCATGCAGCCAGGATAAAGAACCGGTTATTGAATTCCACCACCTCCTTGTAACTCCGCCAATTATGCTCTAGAATCACGTTATCCGTGCCGAAAGTAGCCAAATCATGCTCTACCCCTTCTGCCAACAAACGCCAGTCCCCGTTACGCCATCGATAGATGCTTTGTTTCACGTCCCCCACGATCATAGCTCTTCCTCCCTCGGAAAGCGTGTTTACAACAAGCGGCAGAAAATTTCCCCATTGCATGGTCGAGGTGTCTTGAAACTCGTCAATCATGATATGCTTGTAGAAATTCCCTGTTTTCTCGAACAAGAAAGAAGTATCATTCCCGGCAATCAGCATATTAAGTAAACGGGTGGTGTCACTCAGTAACATGAGTCCTTTTTCATCACAATAATCTCTCACCTCCCCGTATAAGTCATTCAAAATTCCCAATTGGTAAAGATTCTTCGAGAGCAAAACTGCAGACACGTAATCCCGAAGATTCTCGTCATAATACTCAACACTTTCCCGCAAGTTCGTGTTCAGTTCCGGGTAGATATGCTCAATCAACATCCGGATCGACGAATCATGCTTTTTCGTCACCCATTCATCCAGGTTATCTATTGCTTTCCGAACAGAATCGGGAATCTTATCCAGACTTTTATCCCGCAGTTTGTAAAAATAATTTATAAAACTTCGTTTCCCTCCTTTAAAATCTTCCGCGTGCAATCCATTCTCCTCGATATACCGGCAAGCAGACAGCCCGAACATCTCCATGCGATCCTCGAAACGGGAGATCACACCTTGCAAGAACATCTTATAACTTTTCAGGAATCCTCGATCGTTAAACTTATCCCTCACCTTCTTGTTGAAAAGCATATAACTCTCACCAAACAATTCCTTCCCCAACTCCGCAATCTTACTCTTCACGCTCCACGATTTGGCATCCTCCACGCTGTCACTCATCAACTCGGTAATCCACGCCCTTAATTCCTTATCCTTATTCATGCGTTGCATCACCTGGTCCACGGCTCGCTGTAACACGTAGTCACTATCCAACTCGACATTATAACCGGGAAATATCCCCAGTTCACGGGTAAACGCTTTGATTACCCGTTGAAAAAAACGATCTATCGTCGTCACGGATAACCGCCCGTAATCGTGCAGAATCAAAGTACGCAACACTCCGGCCCGTTCCCTCACCTGCTCGTCTGTCAATTTCAGCGTTCGTTTAAGTTCCTCCCGGTAATCGCTCTTCTGGCCTTCCGCCAGCTTGTTCAATTCCCGCACGATACGGGATTTCATCTCTTCCGTGGCCTTATTCGTAAAAGTCACGGCAAGCACGTTTTTATACTCGGAAGAAGCATTAAAAACGATCTTGAAATATTCCATCGTTAAAGCAAACGTCTTCCCCGCACCGGCTGAGGCCCGATATACACGCAACATAGGCAATTGAAAATTGAAAATTGAAAATGGAGAATTGAATTTGAAAAAAGACACCTTTGCCATTTTCCATTTTCAATTCTCCATTCTCAATTATTAAAGTCTTGAAGTTAATATCGCTCTCACATTATCCACGTTCACATCATCGATACCGCCTAGGGCAAAATCCCCCCGTTCACGGAAACGCTTTTCAATGCGGTCGATCGTGTCAATACCCACGCCATAATCAGACAGGCGGGTCTTCACGCCCAATTCATTAAAAAATTGTTCCGTACGGGCAATCGCTTGATCGGCAGCATCGGGTTGATCTGTATCAATATTCCACACACGTGAGGCATATTGCAACAGTTTCTCACGACGTTTGATCTTCGTGGCATTCATCACTCCCGGTAAAACAATCGCCAACGTGATCCCGTGATCCAACCCGTTAAAAGCGGTCAATTCATGACCAATATGGTGAGTTGACCAGTCTTGCGATACCCCGCAGGCAATCAAACCGTTCAACCCCATCGTGGCCGCCCACATGAAGTTGGCCCGATCTTCATAATTCGGTTTTTCGGCATGAATCAACTTCGGTCCCAACTCAATCAAAGTCTTCAAGATTGATTCAGAAAAACGATCTTGTATCTCAGCTTGTTCCGAGAAAGTATAATATTGTTCCATAACATGCACGAAAGTGTCGACCACCCCGTTAGCCACTTGTTTCATAGGCAATGAATAAGTCACCATCGGGTCCAGTACAGAGAATTTCGGGAACACGTGACGAGAATTGAATGCCAGTTTTTCCAAAGTAGACTGGCGAGTGATCACCCCGCCACTATTCATTTCCGATCCTGTAGCCGGAAGGGTCAGTACGGCTCCCAACGGAAGTGCCGCATTCACCCGTGCACCTTTTGCCACGATGTCCCAAGGTTCATTCCCCTCGAAACAAGTTGCAGCAGCAATAAATTTCGTCCCGTCAATCACAGAACCTCCTCCTACAGCTAGAAGAAATCCCACGTTTTCCTGTTTTGCCAATTCCACGGCCCGCATCAAAGTCTCGTATTTCGGGTTCGGCTCGATACCCCCGAACTCTACAATATCAAACCCTTGCAACGCATCCATCACTTGTTCGTAGACACCGTTTTTCTTGATGCTTCCACCACCGTAGGTCATCATAACTTTCATCCCTTTCGGAATCCATTTTGCGATCTCGGCAATTTTTCCTTTCCCGAAAAGAATTTTCACGGGATTGTAATAATCGAAATTTCTCATGCTTTAAAATCGTTTATAACTGTTCCATAATTTTGGTTTCATCTTGGATACGTTTCTCCAAACGCTTTATGTAATCCGTAATATATACGGACAAGTTGTCATTGATGTTATTTGCTTGTAATGTTTTCAAAGCCGCCTCCAATAAAGCTTTCGCTGACGAAAAGTTACCATCTTTTTCATAGAACCATGCCAAGTTCACCGCGGCACGAGCTGCCACCTTGGGTTTCAAGTTCAAGGCCGCATTCCATATCCGTTGTGCCTCCTCGTCATTCTCATTCTCAAAATGATAGTAACCGAGATTCAACAGACGGTTATTCGTGTAAATCCTACGCTGTTCGGGTTTCCATGTCGGCACCAAACGTTCCGCATACTTCACCCCATTATTGTAAAAGAAATTACAAATTATATCATAATTATTTCCCTCGAATAGCGTCTCGTCCACATCATCCAATTTATGAGTAGTTGCGGAATCCACCACAATACCCTCTGGGTCATATAAACGCACGAAGAGATTAGTATCAAGCATCAACCGACTCGCACCATCCAGCCCGAACTTACAATATTCCACCGAGAGAACGTATGTTTGTCCGGAAATCTTTTCCAACGCGGCAATACCTTCCGGTGAAATCGGCGCAGGGGTATACCCGTCCGGAATATATCCCGTGTTCAATCCCAACCCTTTAACCAACAAAATAGGTTGTACCCCGTTACGTAACCCGTCACGCACCCCGTTATAGAAATGATTGACAACCTCGTCTCTCCGTAACCGCAAACTAGCAAACAACTGGTATGCGGAGAGAGAATCCGACTCATGCACTAGCTTCCGGTCAATAAACAAAATCTGCGCATTCTTGTTTCCGATATTCAGTTCTCCCGGATGCAACACGTCTATATTCAACACTTTGTAACTACTACATGAGGCTAAAAAGCCCATAAATAAGAACGCCCCGACTATCTTTAGCCCGGCTTTCATCTTATATTTTACACGCCTTTCCATGAAATTACTTGTTTGTTTTATTTTGAGTTTACAAAAAGTGAGCCACAATCACGGCCTGACTTTTCGGCAACCATTCAAATACGATGTTTTAAAAGTAGAAATATTCCGGGAAATAACCAAACGGTCATCGAGAAAAAACAACTTCCTAGATAAAGCGCATGAATTGTCAATAAATTATTAGTTTCCTTTAGGACGGTATAAATAAACTAAACGTCGGAACACCGTTGGATATATAGTAGATTATTCATTCCTTTGCTCAACTATTTAGATGGAAAATGAAAGAATCCACGACTATCAACATCAAGGTACTCGCCCGGCGGGTACCCCCGGATTACACCTCGGAAAGTCTAATCATTTATAACCACGTGACCAATGAAAAAGCATTCATTGGAGAAGAAATCAAGAAACAGGGAATCATCGTGACCGAAACTTGTTCCTTCTCGCTTTGCACCCGGGGTGAAGCGGAAATTATGATCAACACTCAAAACTATCGTATTAAAAAGAATCATTTGATTATCATGTTACCCAAGCAAGTTATCAAACCGATTCATACAACACCGGATTACGAGGCGAGGATTATTTTCATTTCGTCAGACTATTTTAAAGAGAAGTGCCAAGAAATGATTCCCTTGCGGTTTAAAATGCAATATCATCCGGTAGTCGGACTCAACGAGGATGAAATTAAACTATTGGAATCATATTATTCATTGCTATCCAGGAAAACAGATAAACTGAATCCTCATTTTTCTGAACTAGCCGTACATAAACTAGCACATGCTTTATTTTATGATCTCTACAATTTCGTTTACCGCTATATGCAAGATAAAAATTTCGAGTTATCACATCCCAATAGCATATTCAACCGTTTCATCACGCTCGTTGAAGAATATCATCTCAAAGAACGTGACATTATTTTCTATGCGAACAAATTATACCTGACTCCTAAATACCTATCATCAGTCATTCATGCTACAAGTGGAAAATTTGCCGGGGAATGGATCGACTATTATGTGATTACACTGGCAAAATCCCTACTTGTTTCAAGTACCAAAACCATACAAGAAATCGGTTATAGTCTGAATTTTTCCTCTCCATCCGCCTTCACGAAATTCTTTAAACGCATCATGAAAATGTCTCCACGGGAATAC
The DNA here is from genome assembly GCA_019423345.1 of Butyricimonas sp. Lineage (GTDB taxonomy): Bacteria > Bacteroidota > Bacteroidia > Bacteroidales > Marinifilaceae > Butyricimonas. Next base: position 8,283 of record JAHZBN010000023.1, read on the forward strand.
AGGAACAATCAATTAAACAACACAACACGCAAAACATCATGATTGACCAGATAAACTTATTCACTGGCGACACATCTATTCGATACAGTATAATATTAAACATTATCCTATTGGCCGCTATCGTCATTCTCTCCCTCGTTTTCTATTTGATAGCACGAAAGCGGAAACACGAAAGACTGGTAAAGAAAAAGCAATTAGACACGCAACAAAAGTTCGCTCGAGAACTTCTTGATTCCGTGCCGGCAGGATTTATACTATTAACTCCGAATGGAAACATCAAACAAGTAAATCGTCAGGCCAGTGCCGAACTAGGGGTTCAGAAACAAGACATAAAGAATAAAAACATTCGGGAAGTATTTTCAATTTTCCATGAGAATATCAATATTTTGGACGAACTCTTGGGACGCCTGCAAAAAGACGAGCAGGAAGTTACACTCCCACCTGACACGTTCATTTACGGGACCATCAATACGATCTCTTTTCTAGCAAAAGGTTATTTCAAAAATGTTACCGTAGAAAAAAACTCAAATTATATCCTATTCACGTTTCGCAACGTCGTGACGGAACTTACCCAAGAATACGTGTTAAACATGGCTTTACGTCGCACGAAGATATTTCCTTGGTCATATGACACGAAATGTAATCTGATGACTATTGATCCCCGTTATTTCGAACATCTTGGCATTCCGGCCGGGGATTGTACGCTGACAAACGAACAATTCGCCCAACTGGTACATCCCGATGACATAGCCGGAGTACTCAAAGCCCTCACACTCCAAGCCCAAGGAAATTTTATCGAAGATCCCGTGAGCTACCGTCTTCACCGGGGGGATGGAAAATGGGAATGGTTCGAAGCACAATCTACCTACCTCGGACAAGGAACCCGGATTCCTTTTCGACTTGTCGGTGTTTGTATGAGTACACAGGAACACAAGAAAATTGAAGAAGAATTAATCATTGCCCGTGACAAGGCACAACAAAGCGATAAACTTAAAAGTGTATTCCTCGCCAACATGAGTCATGAAATCCGGACACCATTAAATGCCATTGTAGGCTTTTCCAATTTACTAGTTGATGGGGATATGGCCTTCAAGAAAGAGGAAGTCAAAGAATTCTTATCACTGATCAACCTGAATTGCGAACAGTTACTGGCACTTATATCCGACATACTCGATCTCTCAAAAATAGAATCAAACACGATGGTTTTCAACATAACGGAACAACCGCTTACTCCTTTATTACAAAACATCTTACGAGCCCAACAAATAAACGTCCCGCAAGAGGTAGAATTACTTCTGGACCTTCCTTCAACCGACACAATCATCACAACCGATCCTTTACGCTTAAAACAAGTCATCAATAACTTAATCAACAATGCAATTAAGTTTACCTCCAAAGGAGCAATCACACTCGGTTACAGGCAGAATAACGATCAGGTTTCCATTTTCGTGAAAGACACGGGTACCGGAATTGACGAAGATAAAATAAACCGTATTTTCGAACGTTTCTATAAGGGCGACAATTTTGTTCAAGGAACAGGCCTAGGCTTGGCAATCAGCCATACAATCGTAGAACATTTAAAAGGGACGATCACGGTAACCTCCGAAATTGGAAAAGGCTCCCATTTCACGATTCAACATCCGATAAAAAGAATGGGGTATTGAAATTCAATACCCCTATCGTCTCGCATCTGCGACAATTATAACCAAACTTTTAGGCGGATCTTACATATTCATTCCCCCACAAACGTGGATTGTCTGACCTGTCACGTAAGCAGACAAGTCAGAAGCCAAGAATACGCATACCTTCGCAATGTCCTCCGGAGTACCACCTCTCTTCAATGGAATTTTAGCAGCCCACTCCTTACGCACATCCTCAGACAATTGTGCGGTCATATCTGTAATGATAAATCCCGGAGCAACAGCGTTAGCACGAATATTACGAGAGCCGAGTTCTTTGGCCACGCTCTTCGTGAATCCGATAATCCCGGCTTTAGATGCAGCGTAGTTTGCTTGTCCGGCATTACCACTCACTCCTACCACGGAACTCATGCTGATAATGGAACCTGATTTCTGACGTAACATAATGGCAGACACGGCTTTCGTGAAATTAAACACAGACTTCAAATTCACGTTGATCACGGCATCCCATTGTTCTTCACTCATACGCATTAACAAGGTGTCTTTCGTGATACCAGCATTATTTACAAGTATATCTACACGTCCGAATTCTTTAACAATCTCATCCACGGTAGCATTCGTAGCCGCAAAATCAGCAGCATTGGAAGCAAACATTTTAGCTTTCACACCCCAAGCGGCAATTTCTTTTTCGGTTTCCTGAGCTATTTCATCATATCTTAAATCGGTGAAAGCGATGTTCGCTCCTTGACGGGCAAATTCCAATGCCACAGCCTTTCCGATTCCTCGTGATGCCCCCGTGATAATGGCGGTCTTTCCTTCTAATAACTTCATAATTATAGTTTTATTTAAACCTAAATTTAAACCGGAACCACTTGTCAAGTGATCCCGCGGCGGGAAAATCCCACCCGATCAAGCGACAAAGTTAGTTAATTAATTGAAAACAGGAAATTATTTTCACTTTGAAAGCATGAACCTCTTCCCAAAAGCAAACCAATTACAGCCATATAAAGCATTACATCGAGAAATAATTGTTTATTTTCCTAAAAAGCATTACACTTGTAATTACAAGACTATTTATATTACCGCAAACCAACAACAATACGACATGAAAAATAAAAAACGGCTAAAAATGTTACTCTTCTCGTTGGCAATTCTATTTACAGGATGCGATTACTGGTGTCAAGACGAATACCACGTGATCAACAACACGGACGACACGCTCCAGATCATCGTGAATTACGACACGCTCCGGTTATATGGAAGCTGGCAAACCGGAGAAAACATGGACTCTCGTCTAAATGACACCACTCATGTCGTGTACCCACACTCCAAAATAGTACTGGAAGAAGGAGCTGAATTATGTAGTAAATACTATAAACCGGACGATTACAGGTTTGAAGAAAACGACCTTCAATTCTGGGGAAAATGGATCCAGCATATCTATGCTAATACCACTCTCGTGGAATTCACTTACTGGAAGCCGGAAAAATGGACATTCAAATCCAAACGAAGATTAAGAAAATACGAACTCACTTTTGACAAACACGAACAAAGGGCATGGAACAAGCTTAATTAATCATGACAGCTTCATAATATTTGTAATGACAAAAAAAAGAAAACGAAACGTTTGGAACATTTATTGATATATTAGATTACTAAGAATAGTAAAATATGGAACAAGAAATTCAACTCAACGAACAAGAATGTCTACCAACATGCATGGCTGATTTTAATCCTACTTTGAATGATATTATTATCTATCAAACTGAAGATGGAGAAATCAAGCTAGATGTAAAGATGGACAAAGAAACTGTTTGGCTAACACAAGCGCAAATGAGTGATTTGTTCCAAACAGACCGCACAGCCATTTTGCGTCATATAAACAATATTTATAAAAGTCAAGAATTGGAGTCAGTGTCAACTTGTGCAAAAATTGCACAAGTTCGAACAGAGGGAAAAAGAAATGTAACCCGATATATTCCTTATTACAATTTAGATATGATAATATCTGTCGGCTATCGGGTTAATTCCAAACGCGGTACCCAATTCCGTATTTGGGCAAACAAAATATTAAAAGACTACCTTATCAAAGGATATGCTATCAACCAAAAAATAAAACTTGAACGGTATCAAGAACTAAAAGACATGGTTCATATTCTCGGTAATACACTCAAAAACCAAGAACAATTAACATCCGACCAATCCAAAGGGTTACTAGCCGTCGTAACCGATTATGTTTATGCCCTTGATACCTTAGATAAATACGATTATCAACAACTCTTCATTGAAAATACAACAAAAGGCGACAGATTCCACGCTACATATGAAAACGCCATGGAAGCCATTCGAAGCCTAAAAGGGAAATTTGGAGAAAGCAAATTATTTGCACATGAAAAAGACCAATCATTTAAAAGTTCTATTGCAACTATTTACCAAACTTTCGATGGCATAGAACTTTATCCCAGCATTGAAGAAAAAGCTGCCATGTTACTTTATCTGGTAACCAAGAACCATTCTTTTAGCGATGGCAATAAACGAATTGCGGCCATGTTATTCCTTTGGTTCATGGAAAATAACGGTATTCTCTATTCCCCTAATGGAGAAAAAAGGATTGCGAATAATACCCTCGTAGCTCTTACTTTAATGATTGCAGAAAGCCATACGGAAGAAAAAGATATTATGGTTAAGGTCGTCGTGAATTTAATCAATCAAAATAATTAATATATGGAACAAGAAATCCAACTCAACGAACACAACAAACAAGAATATCCTCCTATGCACACGGCGGAACATCTATTAAATTCTCAGATGGTCAAATACTTCCATTGTGAACGTTCCTTCTCTGCCCATATCGAGAAAAAGAAATCCAAATGCGATTACCACTTCAAAACGGCACCTTCTGCCGAAGACATTGCCACCGTGGAGCAAGCGGTAAACGACATTATACAACAAAACATTAACGTGGAGGAAATCTTCTACCCGATCGATCAAGTGCCGGCTTGCATCAACCTTACCCGCCTTCCCGAACCGGGAATCAAGACAGTACGAGTAATTCGTATCGGAGATTATGATCAATGCGCCTGCATCGGACTTCATGTCACCAACACGGCCGAGATCGGCACTTTTCGCATCATCTCATTTGATTTCAATGATGGAGTATTGCGTATTCGTTTCAAGCTCGGAAAATGAAACAAGAGTAAATAATAAACTTTTCTCCGGAAATGAACTTTTTTGTAATGTCTGCATTACAAATTGATTATTTATTTCTACTTTTGCGCTAACGATTGCGAGTAACTATTATTTAAAATAAAAATATCATGAATCTCCTTGAACAAATCAAAGAAAATGCGAAGAAGTGCAACAAACGGATTGTACTTCCGGAAGGAACAGAAGAACGTACGTTGAAAGCAGCCGATACCTTGATAGCTGAAGGTATTGCTCAAATCATCTTGATCGGTAATCCGGCTGAAATTAAAGCGTTGGCCGAGAAATTCGAGTTGAAAAACATCGGTAAAGCCACAATCATCGATCCCGAAAATCACGAGAAGAAAGAAGCGTATGCAGACCTTTTGGTTGAACTTCGCAAGAGTAAAGGAATGACAAAAGAACAAGCTTTGAAACTCGTTCTTGACCCGCTATACCTTGCCACTTTGATGATCAAGAGCGGGGATGCCGACGGTGAGGTTGCCGGGGCAAAAAATGCCACCGGAGACGTATTACGTCCCGCATTACAGATCGTGAAAACCTTACCGGGTATGTCTGTTGTATCAGGAGCATTCTTGTTATTAACCAACAAACCGGAATATGGAGAAAACGGCCTAATCGTATGTGCCGACTGTGCCGTACTGCCTAATCCGACCGCAGAAGAATTGGCCCAGATCGCCGTGGCTACTGCCGGAACAGCCAGAGCTATCGCTAAGATCGAACCGAGAGTTGCCATGTTAAGTTTCTCCACCAAAGGATCAGCTAAAAACGAACTGGTTGACAAAGTAGTGAAAGCAACGGAACTCGCCAAACAAATGGCTCCCGACGTGATGATCGACGGTGAAATGCAAGCTGACGCAGCCCTAGTGGCATCGGTAGGTGCCAGCAAAGCCCCGGGCAGTCCCGTGGCCGGTAAAGCTAACGTATTGATATTTCCGAGTCTTGAAGTTGGAAACATTAGTTATAAACTCGTGCAACGTATTGCCGGAATTGAAGCGGTGGGTCCCGTCCTCCAAGGAATGGCAGCCCCGATTAACGACCTGTCAAGAGGTTGTTCTGTGAGCGACATCGTGAATCTTGTTGCCATCACGGTAAATCAGGCAGCGGCAAAATAGACTTTTATAGACTCAACAAGTATTACCATTTTCAAATTAAATTATAATGAACGTATTAGTTTTAAACTGCGGTAGCTCCTCTATTAAATATCAATTGCTTGACATGGCAGGAGAACCGACGTTACTCGCTAAAGGATTGGTGGAAAAGATCGGTTTACCCGTGGGAAGTTTCACCCACAAACCGGAAGGAAAAGATAAATACGTGGTAGAAGAACCTATTGCAGACCATACAGCGGGGATCGACTTGATCTTGAAAGCTCTGGTTGACCCGAAACATGGGGTGATCACGGCCTTGACGGACATCAATGCCGTGGGACATCGTGTAGCTCATGGTGGTGAATTCTTCGCCAAGAGCGCCCGTGTTGACGAGGATGCCAAGAAAAAGATCGCTGCTTGCTGCGAATTGGCCCCACTTCACAATCCCGCAAACCTAAAAGGAATCGAGACCATGGAAAAACTGTTACCGGGTATACCACAAGTAGCAGTATTTGACACGTCATTCCACCAAACTCTTCCGAAAGAAGCATATATCTACGGGCTCCCGTACAAATACTACGAGGATTATCGTATCCGTCGTTACGGATTCCACGGCACCTCTCACAAGTTCGTGGCAGAAAAAGCATGTAAAATACTGGGATGGAATATTGAGGAGAAAAAAATCATCACTTGCCACTTGGGTAACGGCTCATCCATAACCGCCATCAACAAAGGCAAATCCGTTGATACCTCCATGGGTTTCACCCCCAATGCCGGTGTGATCATGGGAACCCGTACGGGAGACCTTGACTTGGGAGCATTATTGTATATCTGCGAGAAAGAAGGTTTAAACGCAGCACAGGCAAACGACCTAGTAAATAAGAAATCAGGATTGCAAGGAGTGTCTGAAGTTTCTTCCGATTGTCGTGACTTACAGGCTGCAGCTGAATCCGGAAACGACAAGGCTCGCCTCGCCCTTGATATTCTAGCTTACGACGTGAAGAAATACGTAGGTAGCTATGCTGCCGCCCTAAACGGAGCGGATTTAATCGTCTTCACCGGGGGTATCGGGGAAAATGACAGTGAAGTACGTGAACAAGTATGTACCAACATGGAATACATGGGTGTTCACTTTGATGTTGCCGCCAATAAAGGTGTTCGCGGACAAGACAAAGTATTGTCTACCACTGATTCCAAGGTAATTGTAATGAGCATCACCACGGACGAGGAATTGGTTATCGCGACGGACACCATGAATCTAGTGAAATAAGTTATTATTTCTACATAAAAAAGAACGATCTGCATCACAGATCGTTCTTTTTATTTACGTTCAATCATCATGCTTGAAAAGACAACCGATTGATTTTCTTGCCAGTTAGAACTTGGATTTCCCGAATCTTAGACTGTTCCTCTTCCGAACAAAACGTCACCGCTGTACCGAGATGTCCCGCACGCCCGGTGCGCCCGATACGATGTACGTATGTTTCAGCCACATCAGGCAGATCATAATTTATGACAATCTCCAACTCCTGAATATCAATTCCTCGAGCCGCAATGTCAGTGGCCACCATCACCCGGATAGCTCCTGCCTTAAAGTTCGACAAAGCTCGCTGGCGTTGTCCTTGTGATTTATCCCCGTGAATCGCCTCACTCTTGATTCCTGACTTCTTCAACAAGCGTGATATATTGTCCGCCCCATGCTTGGTACGGGAAAAAACAAGCACCGACTTTTTCTCTTGTTTCAACAAGGAAACAAGAAGTTTCTTCTTTTCCGTTTTCTCCACGAAATAGACACATTGTTCCACCGTATCGACGGCAGAAGAAACCGGGGTTACCTCCACCCTTGTCGGGGTTGAAAGAATACTTCTCGATAAATTCACTATATCTTTAGGCATCGTTGCCGAGAAGAACAGCGTCTGGCGCTTTGTCGGCAGCATGGGTAACAAACGTCGTATATCCGCAATAAATCCCATATCCAGCATCCTATCGGCTTCATCCAGAACAAAATGCGTGATCGATGAAAGATCCACGTATCCCTGCCGGATTAAATCGAGCAAACGTCCCGGTGTGGCAACAAGAATATCCACTCCCGCCCGCAACTGATCAGTCTGCGGTCCTTGTTTCACTCCGCCGAATATAATCGCATGCCTAATCCCCGTGTACTTCCCGTAATCTGTGATATTCTCTCCGATCTGGATTGCCAATTCACGGGTTGGCGTCAGGATTAAAGCCTTAATAGCCCGTCTTTTCACGAGACGTCCTTTATTGCCTCGCGTTTCCGAACGGTTTTCCTCCGAACGATCAGCAAGTAAATGTTGCAGGATCGGTATAGCAAACGTCGCTGTCTTACCGGTTCCGGTCTGGGCAATTCCCAGCATATCGCCACCACCAAGAGCCACGGGTATACCCTTCTCTTGTATCGGGGTGGGCTTTTCATATCCTTTTTCACAGATAGCCTTCAAAATAGGCTCTGCAATTTCTAATTCTCTAAATGTCATAATAAATAATTGTTACGTTTAAAATTGCCTCCAGCCATTTTCGGTTCGTACATATAAACCTACTCGGGCAAAGAAATTGTCTGAACAAAGAAAGCTTACAAAGGTCAATTCAACGATGGAAAGAGCCGAACGGAACATGTCCGGAAAATACAAAGAAGATAAAGATCAAAATGAACTCACAATGTTTCACGACACAAAGATAGTTAATATAATTCAGTTTACACCATATTTCTTGGAATAATTGCAAAAAACCTTGTCTTAACAGCTTATTTCTCAGAAAAAAGAACGTTTACTTCCTTTCATCTGTCGAATTCGTTATATTTGCCAATCAATCATTAAAAAAGTAAAAGATGGGCGTATTTCGTAAATTTCCCCGCACCTTTTGGGTAGCTAATACTATTGAATTATTTGAACGCTGGGCATGGTATGGTTTCTTCATGCTTTTTGCCAATTACCTCACGGGATCATCCGACATGGGTGGTCTGGAATTCACACAAAGTCAAAAAGGAATCCTGATGGGTGTGGGAACGGGAATACTTTACTTCCTGCCTGTCTTGACCGGGGCCATTGCTGACCGTTACGGTTACAAAAAAGTACTGGCTCTCGCTTTCGTGATCTACACGTCTGCTTTCATCCTCCTACCCATATTCTCCACGTTCACGGGAGTATTCCTCATGTACCTTTACTTGGCTCTGGGTGCCGCCCTATTCAAACCGATCATCTCGGCCACAATTGCCAAGACCACGACGGATGAAACAGCCTCCATTGGGTTCGGCATCTACTACATGATGGTTAACATAGGCGCCTTCTTCGGACCGATGGTCACCCTTTTGTTCAAAGGATCGTCCAACCTCGTGTTCTATGTATCGGCTGGTATTATCGCACTGAACTTCGTGCTGCTCCTTTTCTACAAGGAACCCCACCGGGGAGCCGTGCAACAGACCTCTCTCGCCCGCACTTTCGGGGATATATTCCAGAACATGTTCAGTATCGTAAAAGACTTGAAATTCGTGATATTCCTGCTCATCGTGGCCGGATTCTGGACCATGTACAACCAACTTTTTTTCACCTTACCTGTCTTTATCTCACAATGGATCGACACGAGTGTGCTATACCATTTTTTTGAAAAGTACATTCCTTTCATCAGCACGAATTATAGTCCGGCTCCGGGAGTTATGGATGCCGAATTCGTGACAAACTTCGATACCCTATACATCATTATCTTCCAAATTATCGTGTCAAGTATCGTGATGCGCATGAAACCTCTTAAATCCATGATTTCGGGATTTTTAGTCTGTTCCATAGGAATGGCTCTCACCCTGTTCTCGCAAAACGTGCTGTTCACGCTAGTCGCAATACTGATCTTCTCGTTGGGCGAAATGGCCGGATCACCGAAAATCACAGAATATATCGGTCGAATCGCCCCACACGATAAAAAGGCCCTCTACATGGGATACTCCTTTATCCCCGTTTTCATCGGTAACGTCTTTGCCGGAATCATCTCCGGTGTAGTCTATCAAAATATGGCGGATAAAGTGATGATCACTCGTCAGTTTGTTGCCGAAAAAGGCCTCCAACTACCGGACGGTTTGTCAAATAACGCCTATTTCGATCATGTAGCCCAACAGGTCAACCTCACCCCTAATGAGTTAACCAACCTACTATGGAACGAGTATTCCCCCTCCGACATATGGATGGTAATACTGGCTATCGGACTAGGTACCACTTTGTTGCTCTACATCTACGACCGGGTGATAAATAAAACTAAAAGATAAAAACTAAAGGGAAAAAGTTTAAAATCTAAAATCTTAACATCCTCATTCTGCAACGGACAATCAATAAAGCATTATATTTGTACTCGTAACACTAAAATAAAAGCATAACATGAAAAAGAGTTATATTGTAATAGGAGTAATTATCGTCATTGTGATTGGAATCTTCATGTGGTTCAAAGGAAGTTACAATCAAATGGTAACCCGGAGTGAGAATGTATCCTCCCAATGGTCGAACGTGGAAAATCAATACCAACGTCGTCTAGACCTGATCCCGAACCTCGTGAACACGGTGAAAGGCTACGCAGAGCATGAACAGAACACGTTGACTCAAGTCGTGGAGGCCCGTGCAAAAGCCACGCAAATGCGGGTAAACTTTGATCAACTGGACGAGCAAACCATCCAGAAGTTCAATAATATGCAAGGCGAACTTTCCTCTGCCCTCTCCCGTTTGATGGCGATCTCCGAGCAATACCCGGACTTGAAAGCTAACGAGAACTTCCGTGACTTACAAGCCCAACTGGAAGGAACAGAAAATCGTATTGCCGTTGAAAGACGCAAGTTTAACGAGGAAGTGAAAGGTTATAACGCCTACATCCGTTCATTCCCCAAAAACATCATCGCCGGGATGTTCGGTTTCCTCCCGAAACCTTATTTCGAGGCTACTTCCGGTGCGGAAAAAGCCCCGGAAGTTAAATTTTAACCATTTATCCATTTTAGATTTTAAATTTTAAATTATATATCCTTGCGGATCATTCAATCTAAAATTTAAAATCTAAAATCAGCAGGGCCTTGTGCGCCCGGAATCTAAAATCTAAAATCCAAAATATTTTATGTCTCCCGAAAAAGCCTTTACCCAACAACAAAAAGACGCCATGGTAACCGCTATCAAGCTGGCGGAAAAAGACACGTCCGGGGAAATCCGGGTACATATCGAAAATCGTAGTAAAATAGACGTGCTTGACCGGGCTGCCGACGTTTTTGCCCACTTAAATATGCACAAAACGGTACAAAGAAACGGGGTCCTGATCTACGTGGCCCTACTTGACCATAAATCCGCAATCCTGGGAGATGCTGGGATTAACGCCAAAGTACCCGCAGACTTCTGGGATTCAATCATGAAAAACATGATTGCAAAATTCAAGGAAGGCAAGATCACGGAAGGCATCTGTGAAGCTGTCATCTCTGCTGGGGAACAACTGAAAGTGTACTTTCCCTACCAGGCTGACGACGTGAACGAACTTCCCGACGAAATTTCCTTTCAGTAAAGGAATACCACAGGTTTGTATGAACAACCTGTTCTCTAATTTGTAACTTATAGCAAAATGATAAAAAAACTCCTCATATTATTCGCCGTCATCGCAGGAACCCTGCTCTCCGTTCATGCTCAGGATATTCCGGAACCCATGACCCCGAAACGCATCGTGAACGACTTCACGGGATTATTCAGCACCCAAGAACGGGCAGCGCTAGAAAAAAAACTAGTAAACTTCAACAATAACTCCTCCACCCAAATCGCCGTGGTCACCGTACCTTCACTCAACGGGTACGACATCAACGACTACGCTGCTCGTCTCGGGGAAAAATGGGGTATCGGACAAAAGGGAAAAGATAACGGTATCGTCATTCTGATTAAACCCAAATCCGGAAGAGAAAAAGGAGAAGTGGCCATTTCCGTCGGTTACGGGTTGGAAGGTGTCGTTCCGGACGTGACGGCCTCCCGCATCATCCGTAATGAAATCATTCCCGCTTTTCAAGCAGACAACTACTACAAAGGTATTGACAAAGCCACTGACGTGCTGATCGACTTGTCAAAAGGTGAATACACCGCAGACGAATACAAGAAAAAAAATGAAGGCAGTCCCTTTGACATCGTGATTGGGTTCATTGTTTTCGTGATCATCCTGTCACTCATATTCCGGAAACGGGGCGGCGGTGGTTACTCACCCGGTCACACCTCCGGTAGCGGCGGGTTCTTCATCTTCCCCATGGGCGGTGGCAGTAGCGGCGGATTCGGTGGATTCAGCAGCGGTGGCGGGTCATTTGGTGGATTCGGCGGTGGTTCATTCGGTGGTGGTGGTTCCAGTGGTAGCTGGTAACGATCACCGGATCAACTGATCCACTCGATAAAACGATCAGCGTACCTGATATACAACAACACCCACACCAGAAAGCGGAGGAAACGCCCCACGAACATATAGAAAGCAGACATTTTCGGACGGACACGATAAAATCCGAGGGCAATGGCAAACAGATCTCCCACAATCGGCAACCACGTGAAAAGAGCAAGCCAAACGCCGTAACGATCCACGTGTCCTTTCTGTTGCTCCAGCTTTTCCCGTTTCACCTTGAACCAGCGTTCAATCCAGTCCCAGCGTCCCAGCCACCCGATCCAGTACGAGGTCAACCCTCCCAGCCAGTTACCCACCGTGGCTATCGCCAAGCATCCCCACACGTTCCCTCCTAACGTCAACACGCCTACCAACAACACATCGGCACTCATCGGGATCACCGTCGACGCCAGAAAAGAACCGATAAACAACCCCCAATACCCTAAACTTACCAGTGTATCCATAACTTAATTCATATCATCATTCGGTTTCTTCGGATCACGCAGAAATTCCAAGTGCCATATCCTCTCTGCTTTACGCCCCAGCAACCAGAAAGATACAGCCAGTATAAAAAAGAACAACCCGGCATGTATGACATCCCACAACAGGGAGAAATACAACGTGTAAATACCCAACAGAAAAAAAGTGATCCCGAACCCACGGGCAACAGCATCATCCCGTTTCAAACCTATAAATATTGCCACTACCGAACCTAGAAGAATCAGCAGATTCCAAGCCCATAACTCCACTTGTTTCGTGGAATACCAGCGAATCCAGCTTTCCGAATTCCCGAATATGGAAAGGAACCACAACGAGATAAACAAATAAAGCATTCCCACCACGTATGTAGAGTAATCAAAAGTCGTGAACCACTTCTTTCCGACCAGCAGGAAACGACACGCTACCAGCAATCCCCCGAAAGCCACGTAACGTTGCGGGTAATTCAGTCCCAGAAAATGATTGCCCCAGTCACTCAGATACCCTGTCTCGGCCCCGTACCACGCTCCCAGCGACAACAAGGCAAATACCCACACCTGCACCGACGAAAAGTAAAAGCCCAACACGGCATAAATCACCGCCGCTAGCAGAAAAAGCAAGGAAAAATGCCCGCTCCCATTATCCAGGGCTGCCCCCAAGTAACCGACCGAAACGGCCGTCAGCAACACGCCCAAAAAAAGAATTGTCTCGTTACTGAAAACCTTGTAAGGCATCCGTTTCCGTCGTCGCCACCCCCAGTAATACACCAAGGCCGCTCCCATGGCAAACACGCCGCTGGCCAAAGAATAAGAAGAAAGAAACAATCTTTCAAGCAAATCCATGATCAAATGATCCGCCAACACCGACACCACAGCGATCACCCCACACACGATGGCAATCCAAAACGAGTACTTCGCCAACTCCTTCCACTCGAAAGAACGCACAGTGTAACTTCCCTTCAACCGATCCGCCGTACTCACGTCAATCGTGCCGTCCGCCTCCCATCGCTCGATCACCCGTTTCAACAAATCCCCTTGCGACTTATTTAACTTCATGCCTGCTTGCTTTTATAATTCGGCGTAAAGATAGAAAATAAATGTAACCACACGAACAATTAATTATTTTACCTTTGCGGTGTAAATTGAAAAGCTATGCAAAAAGATACTTTTTACCAGATACGCCGAGAACTGCATCAACACCCCGAACTCTCGGGCCACGAAGCACGAACGGCCCGTTTTGTCGAAGATAAATTACAGGCGTTCCACCCTACCAAAGTCATTCGCCACGTGGGCGGCCACGGGCTGCTCGTTGAATACTTCTTCTCGGAAGACGGCCCCACCGTCCTGTTCCGGGCAGACATGGACGCCGTCGCTGTACAGGAACCGGACGATATACCCCACCATTCACAAACCCCGGGAGTGGCACATAAATGCGGCCATGACGGCCACACGACCATATTACTCAGGTTCGCCCAAATGCTATCGGAACGTCCATTGCCAAAAGGACGTGTACTACTCCTTTTTCAACCGGCAGAAGAGAACGGTAGCGGCTCAAAAGCCGTGCTAGACACGAAAGTACTGGATTATTACAAAATCGACAAGGCATTTGCCCTACACAACATCCCGGGTTATCCCGCTTCTGCCGTTCTTTGCAAAGAAGATAGCTTCACGTGTGCCGTGGTAAGCGTTTCCATCACGCTCACGGGAAAAACATCACACGCTGCCGAACCCCAGAAAGGCATCAGTCCCATCCCTGCCACACTCAACATTGTTGACGAATTATTGCGCTGGAATAACACCGATATTCAATCCGATGATTACTTTCTCTCCACGATCGTGGAAATTCACGTCGGTGAAGAGGCGTACGGCGTATCGGCAGGAAACAGCGTAATCCGAGCCACGCTCCGGGCCAAAACCGACAAACTCTTACACCAACACGCTCAACAACTGAAAGAGTTGGTCGCCACCGAATGCAAACGAACCCCCGATCTGCAACATGAAATGGAATGGTTGGAACCTTTCTCGGCCAATGAAAACGACCCGCAGTCCGTGGGTATGATCAAAAATGCGGCTCTTCGCAACAATCTGCCATACATAGAATTACAAACACCATTCAGCTGGGGTGAAGACTTCGGATTATTCATGCAACAATACAAAGGAGCCATATTCGGTTTGGGTTCCGGGGAAAACTGTGCCCCACTCCACTCCCCACAATACGATTTCCCGGACGAAGTGATTGAAACGGGAGCAACCCTGTTTTACACGATCGCTGAAGAAAATCAAAGACTATAATGTAGGTATACCACGATAGTATTTTAAGGAATTTATATACGAATTTACAGCAAATCAATTCTCCCGCAGAATAAGGTGTAAAGCTAAGAAATTCACTCCCATGATATTACCCAAATCTAACCCAGATAAAGTAGTAATTTAACCCAAATAATCTCACTCATCCAGAGATCATTCGAAGCTTATTCGAAGCTCAAACATTACAGGTTGTCTAAGCTCTGAATAAACTCCGAATACCTCTCGAATAAGTGGGATTATTTCCATAGGATTTCAGTAGGATTTCCTATAGTTTTTAGTATAAGTTATTTCCGTTGATTACATCAAACTCACTTAATTTTAAATTTAATCACTCTCCCTCCCGTGTAAGGGAGAGTTGGAGGGGGATATGTTTCTCTCCTAAAGGGACTTTTTCAATGCACTCTCTTTTACCTGATGGTTAAGACTGGAAATTAGAGATACATTACTTATTCCATCACCGTACCATAAACTCCTGCCCAAGGAAAGTTCCAATAAGCATATGTTTCCGTAGTCCATATATTAAGAGGAATGTAAGTTGCTATACCACTGAATGTTTTATCAGGTATTTCTGTATAATAAAATGGGTTCGTTGCTTTTTTATAGATCACAACCTCGTTATCCAAGAAGTCCCGATACTCCTCATAAAGCCCTTTCTCTCCTGTCACATGTTTTATATACTCTCCTAAATCAAAAAACATATAGTGCTTCTTATACTCCACTTTAGGATAACACCAAACATCATCTTCTCTCCAATTCTCAACCACCTCTTTTTTTCCTTTTAAAATTTCCCGAGTTAGATCAAATAAATGCTCCATCCCCTCCATCTTAATTAAAGCAATCGTACCAAAACGATTAGTTGCATTATACGTGTTATAATAATCCCAAAATTCATCACACACTTTCACCAAATCCTTCTCCAAATCCTTCCCCTTTCCCCAGAAATAAGGCATCACCCGGGCATAAGGGAAACCCGGTGCTGGCAGTTCAGCTGGGGATGCAATCACGTATTTTGCCTTCTCCCGTAAATCATAAAGCACTTCAATAGAGGACATCAGACAAGCATCGAACAAGATAAACTCCAGATTCTCCTTATTAAAAGGAATTGCTTTTGCCATATCCCGTGTATCCATCTCGTTTGACCCGGTATAATCCGTACCGAAACTACGGGTCAACACGGGCTCGGCATGTAACATCCGATTACTCCGACCAGATGCCCCAGAGGGAATCCACCCTGAAGCATGTGAACCAAGAATTAAACCATACGAATCTGATGGGTATAAATCCTGCATCTCATTCAATATCTTTTTCAGAACTTCCGGATCCGCAGAATCCATCTCCTCATACGTTTTTAGTACTTGTTTCTCCACCTCTTTTCCTTTAAATCGGAACGTGTAAAGCTCCGGTGCTGCATTGGGAGCATCAAAATAGATCACGATATTTGCATTATAACTCTTCTTCCAAGCGGACATCATGGAACTGATATTCTTCTGCATGTGTCCCGAAAGATTATTATCTCCCGCCAAATAAACCATCAACGTCCTTGTCTTCTGTGGCTCCACGTCATTTTTCTCGCAGGACACGAGGAAAAAGAAAAGAAGCACTCCTATATATTGAATAACTCGCATAACTTCCTTATAATAATCACATAAACTTGTGCAAGGTAGTAAAAAACGCCGATATATTTCCATTTCATCAAGTCTTTCTTTCATGGTTGACAAAATCATACACGAAAAGGATAGGAAAGTTTCAATTCGAGAAACTTTTCATCACTTCGTTCTGTTTTTAGTGATCGCCCGGATCCGGCTTAAATGCTCCGACGAAATCCCTAGGAAAGACGCTACATGCTGCAACTGCACCCGTCGTAAAATCTCGGGTTTTTCCCGTAACAACTGCATATACCTGTCGGCAGCAGGTTCTGAAAGATTGGATATCAAATGATGTTCCGTCCTCACGAACTCCCGTTCAATCAATCGTCTTGCCCAATTACAAACCACAATATCGTTACGATACAAATCCTGTAAATCCATCCCGTTCACCCGGTACAATTCCGAATCCTCCAGAAGCGCCATCGTCTCGTACCCCTTCTCCCCGTACACGTACCCTCTGGCAGATATAATCACGTCACCCTCCTGCCCGAACCAGATCGTGATATCCCGGCCATCTGCCTCAACGAACGCCCTAGCCATCCCCCGCTTGATAAAGTAAATATTCCTCTCCAGCTTCTCACTGTTGAACAAAACATACCCTTTCGGGTAACTCACTTCCGTCAGGTAAGGCTTCAATCGTTCCAAGACGTTTTCATCAATCATACAACGTATTATTATCACAAAAGCAAATATACCAACTTCTTGATAAATATCAAGTATTTTCCATTCCCACCATCCTAACTTTGCCCCATAACACTTAATAAATACACCTATGCAATGGATTTTACTAATATGCGCCGGGCTACTGGAAATCGGCTGGCCCCTCGGCTTTAAACTTGCCGGACTACACGAGAAATACTTCTACCACTTCATCGCCCTTTCCGTCGTCTCCATGGGATTAAGCGGATTCCTGCTCTACCTGGCACAAAAGAGCATTCCTATCGGCACTGCATACGTGATCTGGACCGGGATCGGTGCCGTCGGTACCGTTCTATTGGGAATTTTCTTTTTCCACGACTCCACGAATTTATACCGTCTCCTTTTCGTGTTTCTAATCCTGACGGGAGTTGTCGGGCTGAAACTCGTTCACTAAACAAAAAATGAAAGAAGGATGAATACTTAAGGTAATCACCAGATAATCCCAGGACAAAAACCTATCAACTTCGGTACAAACACGCTCGTGAACGTCTTTGTACCGAAGTTGATTCGAAATTGATACGTCTTTAATCCCTAAGTACCCCCTGTATTCAACGGGTAAACACCCTGTATTACCCTAAAAAAGTTTACAGTTAGCCAGAGTAAACCTATATTAGAATTGCCCAAAATACATTTCGTTGCAAACCTAGTATTATAAACACCATAAATAGATTACCTATTAAATAGACAATACCTTCATGAAACAATGTTTACAATCGAATTCAAGTCGAAACCGTCCCAAATTGTTGGAAAGATATAACGGAAACTTCAGCGCTTTATCCTTCCCCGTCTTACGGCACATACCTAACTCGAATAACAGGCAATAGCGGGTGGTCATCACTTCCCTACCTCTCACCTTGTTTCCGGTCTCGAATCCCGGTTCTACCGTCTCCACACCATGCTCCCGATAGAACTCCGTTGCGAGACGATTCACCACGTTCAATCGCCAATCGGCACTCCCCGTATATTTCACGTCTTGGTTCAAAGGCTCCTGCACCCATCTCTCCCGCTGCTCTTCCCGTTCCCGGCTCAAAGCATCCAATAATTGCCGACGATAACCATTCACCACGGAAGAAGGTATAAAAAGCACCATTTCATCGTGATACTCCACCTCATAACAATCGTACTCCGTATCCCCACTCTTTCGCAGTTGCCCGACAACACGTTCCACCTGTGTGGGATTCGTGGCTACCTCGAATGTCTCGTCACTCCGAACGGTCACGGAAATACCATTCTCGTCCGTGGCCACCAGCACCAGCCGGGCATCTTCCGCATACACGTCAATCTTCACTTTAATTTTTCTCACGGAAGTCCCTTTAGCAAGGCGTGTTACGAACTCATGGTCATAATTCCGGTACAACAACATTCCCGGCTTCACGTCCAGTCTCTCGTTACACGTCAATCGCCCCCCATCGGCCGTGTTCACCTTCACGCCCCGCAATTCCCGACCGTCAAAGTAACACAACCCGTCAGCGTTATGCACGGGTTCCAATAGTTCCACAAACATCTGGTTTCCCTTCACCTGTTTCACCACGGCCACCTTCTTCCCCATCGACTTCGGGGAATCCATGTTCACCATGCCCGGTTTCCTCTGCACGAAAAAATAGTCCGTGTATCCCCGGTTAAAACTCCGCTCGGGATCGGCCTCGAAACCAGCCTTCACGTACCCGGCACCCACACGTGCCAAATTCTCATCGCAAGCCACGATTTCATCCAGACAACTGGAGTAATAATTCGTAACATTTGCCACGTAATCCGCTTCCTTCAACCGTCCCTCGATCTTGAAAGAATCAATACCCGCTTCCACCAATTCCGACAAGTGAGCCGACAAGTTCAAATCCTTCAGTGAAAGCACGTATTTATCCTTTAGCACCACCTTTCCCGCATCGTCCTCCACCGTCCACCGCATCCGGCAGGCTTGGGCACATTCGCCCCGGTTCGCCGACCGATTCGTCAGGTAATGCGACATATAGCATTGCCCGCTTAAACTAACACACAAAGCCCCATGGACAAAGTATTCCAACTCGGCCTTCACTTCCCGGCGAATCTCCCGCAACTGCGCCAACGACAACTCCCGTGCCAACACGACACGTTGGAATCCTAGTCGATCCAAAAACTTGATTCGCTCCAAGTCATAATTATGCATCTGCGTGCTGGCATGTAGTGCTATCGGGGGTAAATCAAGCTTCAGTACAGCCGGATCCTGCACGATAATAGCATCCACTCCTATCTTGTACAGGCCATGAATCAAACGTTCCACCTCCGGTAACTCCTCGTCGTAGAGAATCGTGTTCAACGTGACAAACACCCGGCAATAAAACCGATGTGCATACCGTACCGCCTTCTCGATGTCCTCCAGACTGTTTCCTACGGCTTTCCGGGCTCCAAAAGCCGGACCACCTATATACACGGCATCCGCACCGTTATTGATAGCAGCAATCGCCACGTCAACATTCTTTGCCGGGGAAAGTAGCTCCACTCTTCTCATTTCCCGCCCTCCAACACGCTGACATCCACGTCCGGGTAATCGTTTCCGTGTACCACAGGTATCTCGATCAACGCTGTCGATGGAAAATATTGTTCCAGATAATGTTTAAATATCGTGATCGAATCATTCGTGATCCATTCGCTGTCGTTCGGGAAACGGTTGTACACGAGACAAGCCACTTCAATTCCCCGCATACGGCAAAGTTCCAGACTCATCAGCGTGTGATTAATACTCCCCAGCTTGGAAGAAGCCACGAGAATCAAGGGATGCCCATGCTCTTGAATATAGTCAATCGTGAAGTAATCCCGGGTAACAGGCACGTATAGTCCCCCGGCCCCCTCCAATAACACCATGTCATACAAGGCATCCAACTTGCGGGTAGAAGCCGCAATTCGCTCCATATCCAACGTCACCTTGTCGATCTCCGCTGCCAAATGAGGCGAGGCGGGATATGTCATCACGTAAGGACACGTCGTCCCGTCCTTATCCACGGGTTGCGGTTCAATCCCCATAATCTCCCGGTGCTTCAGAATATCCTCCGATATTCCGACCCACCCCGTCTGTATAAACTTCTGGGTAATCACGTTTACCCCTCTCTTTCTCAAAGAGCGAGCCAGTAACCCGGTCACCACCGACTTTCCGGCATCCGTATCTATTCCGCTTACAAAATATACCACCTTATTGATTTTAGATTTTAAATTTATGATTTTAGATTGAACTCCCTCCCCCCTTCGGGGTACTCCCTTTATAAACAGAGGAGGTGGCCGCAAAACAGACAGTGGAGTTCATTTTCAATTCTCAACTTTCAATTTTCAATTATCTCTTCCTACACACAAAATAAAGCGGATGGTAAGTTAGAGCAACCTTTCCATCAATGGCAAAGCGGGCGTTATAGTCCTTAATAAAGGCATCCACCCGTCCTTTCGTCCAGATTGTCGAATCACCCGAAACATTCACCCCTGTCTTTTTTAAATGCTGAAGTACCGCTAACGGGCTGTCAAATTCAAGCATATGAAACTCTTCCTCTATCAATTCAATTTTAAAGTAAGGTTCCAGCATCTTTTCCAGCTCTTCCTTACTCCGGTAATCAAGCCCGCCGCCCGTGGTCAATCGTATCTCCCGTAAATTAAACTTCCCAAAGGTACTAAACACCAGCACACCATTTTGTTCCAATCGCTTAGATAATTTCTTGAACGTCTCTTCCGGAGTCGTAAACCACTGGAAGGTGGACGCCGAAGCAATCAGATCAAAACTAAGGGGCAGAAATAACTTCTCCACATCCCCCGGGAAACAATGCGTCAGCGACACACGGTTAACAGTCGCTGCGTGATAACACAACTCTTCCACCAAATCGTTCAAGTACAACCCGTCACTCGAGAAAGTGCGTTGCAGTTGTGAAGTCAGCAAACCTGTACCGCAACCAATCTCCAATATCTTCTCCGGCACACGCTTCACGGATGACAAGATCATGGGAATCATCCGGTTAACCACCATTTTCTGCACCCGTGCATTGTCATTATAACTGATTCGACTCCGCCTGAAACGCCGTTCTACCTCTTCTTTATTTATTTCCATATCTTTTCCCAATTATCTAGCACGTAAAACGGGTAATGCCCTCCCGATAGGGTAATGATCTCAACACGATCCCTCCACCAGTTCCGTTGATTTTCCACCGGGAAGATAACATCTCCCTCGGAAATATAAACCCGGTCCCAATGCATTTCGGACATTTCCCGCACCGACTGCTCCCGGATAAGCCGCAACTCGTCCCGTTGCTCATCAATATCCCTGCAAGGCTTATTTTCCTCGAAACGTTCGATCTCCTCCTTCCCCGAGAGCATACGGGCAAAGAACTTGTCTCTCCCTTGCTCGGTCATACCCCGCTCGGTCAGCAAATATATCTTAGGATGAATCCCGTAATGCTCATCTACCGGACGTTCTGTTCCATTGATTGCTACCCGGTAGGAGACTGGAATATTCCAACGACTCAACAACACCGATGCCGCCCACACCCCCATCGACCAAGCCACGACACGCACACTCTCGTACCCCTTGACCTCCGGTGCTTCCTCCCCGGAAATATCCCGGTAATCATAGAACAAAAGCAAATCCCCCTTCCCCTTCACGTGTTGCACGGCACGCTCATCCATACCCCAACCGCAAAAAAATAACGTGAGCATCCGGCTTCCCTCTTTAGTAATCCATTCTCTTCGCATGGAATTCACCTTGGGAGAGTTACAAGTTTCAAGTTGGGAATCTGATTTATGCGGCTGGAATTTAAAATCTAAAATCATGAAATCTAAAATTATTAAAGACTGATTTCTATAAATTCCATCAAACAATCGTAATCTTCCTCCGGTATAGCCGCATTCAGCGAGAAACGGATGCGCGCCTCGTTCTTCGGTACGGTCGGGTATCTCACGGGCAACACGAAAAAACCATTGTCTTGGAACAACTCGGACATATAAACGCTATTCTCGTTACTCCCACACAAGAAAGGTACGATATGAGAATCTCCACGAGTCTCGAATCCCCGGTTCGCCAACGTCGTACGTAGTTGCTCGGCGATACCTGACAGTTTCATACGGTAAGAGTAAAAATCCGGCATTCGGTTAAGAATAAAACGAGTCCATGCCACATTCACCGGGGGCAACGCCGTGGTGAAAATTAAACTGCGCTGCGTGTTCACCAGGAACTCCCGGAACATCTCGTCACAAACCACGAAAGCCCCGTAGGATGCAAAAGCCTTTCCGAAAGTACCCACGATAAAATCAATATCATCAATGCACCCTTGTTCTTCGCAACATCCCAGCCCGTTCGTTCCCCGAACTCCGACAGCGTGCGCCTCGTCCACGTACAGGAACGTGTCGTACTCCCTCTTCAGATCACACAACTCCTGCAAGTCTGCCACGTCACCATCCATGCTGAATATGGATTCCGTCACGATAAATACATTATCGTATTCCTCCCGATGATTAAACAGAATTTCCCGCAAATGTTCGTAATCTAAGTGACGAAAGCGTAACATCTCGGCCTCACTCAACCGCAAGCCGTCGATAATACTGGCGTGCACCAGCTTATCCGCCACGATCAAGTCCCGTTTCCCTGCTAGCGCAGGCAATATCCCGATATTTGCGTGATAACCGGAATTCAGCACCAAGGCGGCCTCCTTCCCGTATAAATCACTCAAATCATTTTCCAACAAGCTATAATACTCGTGATTCCCCGATAACAAGCGCGACGACACGGCACTATACGACAGCAACTTCACGTCCGTTTCCTTCCGGAAATCCTCGTACAACACCGGGTTTGATGCCAACCCCAGGTAATCATTCGACGAGAGATTCAGCATTTCCCGTTCGTTATAATGTATCAAGAAACCGTTATGCTGCACGTCTCGCAACATCCGATAATTCCCCGATTCCTTTATCTTGTTCAGTTTATTAATATATCGTTCTTTATTCATAGTGTTTTTGCCTTCGGCAAAGTTACAGGTTAGCAAGTTACAAATCCTTGCATTTTCAATTACTTCAAGTACGAGATCACGTGTAACAAGGCGGATGTCAGCCTTTGTAATTCCCAGTCTCGGATGATGAAAGGTGGCATAACGTACACCAGCTTGCCGAACGGGCGCACCCACACGCCCTCTTTGACGAAAGCGGCTTGAATTAATCCCATATTCACGGGTTCCTTCATTTCCACCACACCAATAGCACCCAACACCCGTACATCTGCCACATTCGAAAATTCCCGGGCCGGGGCAAGTTCTCTTTCCAGCTGGTCCTGAATCCGCCCGATCATGGTTGTCAAATCGTAATTTCTGATCAAATCCAGCGAAGCATTCGCCGCGGCACAGGCCAAGGGATTACCCATGAACGTCGGGCCGTGCATAAACACACCGGGATCTTTCGTACAGATCTGGGTAGCTACTTTCTCCGTCGCCATCGTGGCGGCGAAACTCATGTAACCGCCCGTGATCGCTTTCCCGACACACATGATGTCCGGCACGATACCCGCATGATCCACTCCCCACATCTTACCCGTGCGCCCGAAACCGGTGGCGATCTCGTCACAAATCAGCAATACGTCGTAATCGTTACATAACTCCCTCACTTTCCTCAAGTAATCCGCCGAGTAGAACCACATTCCCCCGGCACCCTGCACGATAGGTTCCAGTATCACGGCAGCAATACGGTTGTGGTTATTCCGCAGACTTTGTTTCAATTCCTCGATATGTTCCGGCAGGCAAGATTCACCGTAGCGGGCTTCCGGTCGGTGGATAAAATATTGCATGGGCAACGATCCCCGGAATATATTATGCATTCCCGTCACGGGATCACACACAGACATGGCGTTCCACGTGTCCCCGTGGTATCCCTTCGTGATCGTCAAGAAATGGCGCTTATCATCTCTCCCGGCAGCGTACCAGTATTGCAAGGCCATCTTCATCGCTACCTCCACGGCCACAGACCCGGAATCACAATAGAACACCTTGTCAATCCCATCGGGGGCCATTTCCACCAGCTTCTCCGCCAGTTCCACCGCTGGACGGTGTGTCAGCCCGCCAAACATAACGTGCGACATATTCTTTAATTGCTCTTCAATAGCAGCGTTAATAGCCGGGTGATTATACCCGTGTACCACGCACCACCACGAGGACATCCCGTCAATCAAACGGGTCCCGTCCTCCAGTTCAATATACACACCATCCGCCCTCTTTACCGAATAAACCGGGAGTGGGTTGACCGTTGACGTGTAGGGATGCCACAAATGCTCCCTGTCAAATTTTAATAATTCTGCCGTGTTCACTTTATAAAGTTAAAAGTTATAAGTTAAAAACTAAAAGTTAAAGATTATCTTCTGTCGTAAAGCCTAATCTTTTCACCTTCTCCATGTCCTCCATTACCTTCGAGCCGATCGTGGTCAGAAGATCACCCACAATAGCCGAGTTAATCCCGGCCCGAATAGCATCTTCCTCAATATGTGAGATCAGTGCCCGTCCCCCGGCAAAGCGCAGGAAGGCATCGGGATTAATGAAACGGAAAACAGCCACCGTTGTCAGTACCTCCTCGTCCGCAAGTGGCGCCGCTCCTTCCAACGGGGTTCCCGGAATTGGGTTCAACACGTTCATCGGAATAGATTTCACACCCAGCTCCCGGACGGTCAGCGCTAAGTCCACACGATCCTCCATCGTCTCGCCCATGCCGATGATACCCCCGGAACAAACCTCCATTCCCAGCTCAAGCGCATGGCGAATTGTCTCGATCTTCTCGTCCGTCGTGTGGGACGTACAAAGGGTTGAGAAATAACGGCGAGACGTTTCCAAGTTACAATGGTAGCGAGTTATACCTGCCTCTTTCAATCTTTGCAACTGCTCTTTCGTCAGCAAACCCATGGAAGCGCAAAGGTTTATCTTCATCTCCTGTTTGATCTTCACTGCATACTCGCACAACTTGTCGATATTCTTGTTCGACAAGGAACGTCCACTCGTGACAAACGAGAACTTGTTCACCCCGTATTTGGCGTTCAACCGTGCCAGCTCCACGCAACTCTCCTCGTCAATCAGCTCGTACTCCTGCACGTGCGTTTTGAACACGGCCGACTGCGCACACCACTTACAATTCTCGGAACAACGTCCCGAACGGGCGTTCACGATCGAGCAAGTGTCAAAATACCGCCCGGCAAAACGATCCCGGATAGCTCCAGCCGCTTCGTACAAAGCCTTCTTATCCTCCACCCGTGACAAGGCTAACGCCTCTTCCCGGGTAACCTGTCCCCCCTCTTCCACCTTTCGCTTTAATTCCTCTATAATATTTTCTTCTTTCATTTTCTGTTTCCTGTTAAAAAATAAAAAAGGTACCCTGCCCAAGGACAGGAATACCTTCAAATTTCAAATTATGATAAGAATTAATGAAGACATCCTCCATACCCATGCGAGTCGGCAATAACTCGCACCCCGCTCGTTTCACCTTCTCCACGTACCCTTCGAACAACCTCTCCAACCGCTCGAACACTTCCGCCAGCATCACGATCACGCCCTTCCTCGACGATTTCTGTAATGACATTTCGCAAATATGAATAGCCAGCCGCCCGATCCGAACATTCCGTCCCAGTGAGGCGAAAATAGCGTATCCTTTCCTGTTCCAACGGGAAAAACACAACATCAAACCGGATCGCATGGCACGTTTATTCATATCAAAATGTTTCCATTACAATAAAACGTCGCAAGTTAATAAAAATCTTTGTTAATTAGAGGAATAAATTCGTGTATTTCTCCTGCGGATAATTCCATGTACTCCGACTCCACGCATGAGCAGGATCATGACAAACTACTCCCAATAAAAATATAAAAAGGCCGGGTGACTAATGCCACCCGGAAAATCGCGCATCAATATATAAAAATCCATCTTTTCGTCATGAAAAAAATATGTAGCGCGAAACTTAAGTTCAGGTTAAGTATATTATAATTATCTTTCCTCTTGTAAATCCCCGGGAGAATATGAAATCCCGGGGGTCCCGTTTTTCGCTTTCGTCATCTCGACGATAGATTTTCATATAACGATTTGTCAAATATACAAATATTTTTACAAAACATAGCTATACGGCTACATTTTTGTTTATTATTTTCAACCGAATGTCAATTTAAACGATTATGACTATGAAACATAAATCGTAAATCCTATCTTATTTTCTCTTGCCATTCCGCCAACAAATCTTTAGCTTTGTACAAAACAAAACATCATGGAAAAAATAGACTTGAATAAAATATACAAGCGGAAAAAGAGTGACCGCGACATTTTCCAGGAACTCATGCCCTTCAAGGTTAAAGAAATCCTGCTCATCGCCAACTACTACGACTCCTACACCATCGAACGGGAAGGACAATTCTCCGGGAAGATATTCGGTGAATATCTCCAACTGAACCTTTTCGCCGCACCCCGTTTCACCTCTGTGGCAAACGAGGAAGGAGCTTTGCACGAGTTGAAAAAACGCCATTTCGACTTGATCATCATCATGGCAGGATTGGACAAAGAAACCCCCATCCTCACCAGCCGTCACATCAAAGAACTCTACCCCGACATCTGCCAGCTCATGCTAGTCAACAATAACGCAGACCTCTCTTACCTGCTGAGTTCAGAAAAAGAGATCAGCGAATCCATCGAGCGGGTATTCGTGTGGAACGGTTCCACGAAAGTGTTCCTCGCCATGGCCAAATACCTAGAGGACAAGATCAATCTAGAGGCCGATACCAAGCTGGGCGATGTGCGGGTTATCCTCGTCGTCGAGGATTCTGTAAAGTATTATTCCCGCTACCTGCCCCTGCTCTACACCGAGATCATGAGCCAGACACAGGCCATCATCGCCGAGGAACCTTCCAACGACGAGATGGGCGTGATCCTCCGGATGCGTGTGCGCCCGAAACTGATCCTTGTCAGTAACTTCGAGGATGCCGTGAGCATCATCAACAAATATCGCAACAACATTATCGGTGTCATCTCCGACGTCCGTTACGCCCACAACGGCGTGGAAGACGAGGATGCCGGAGTCAGTCTCATAAAATACGTGCAGCAACTTGACAACAAGATTCCTTGCCTACTCCAAAGCCACGAAGCCGATAACGAGCACCGGGCACGGGAAGTGAACGCCCATTTCATCAACAAGAACTCTCTCACGCTGGCACGGGAAATACAGGACTTCATCAAAAACCAACTCGGTTTTGGAGATTTCATCTTCCGGAACCACAACGGAAAGATCATCGACCGGGCACACAATATCGAGGAATTTCGTCAGAAACTCATGACTATCCCCGATGAGTCGTTGGAATATCATGCTATTCGCAACGGGATTTCCACCTGGCTCATGGCAAGGGCTGAAATCAACCTAGCGAAAAAACTACGCCGTTACAGTTTCAGCTACTTCAAAAGCCCGGACGAGATACGCCGTTTCATAGCGAACGTCTTCGAAGCATCGAAACTCAAGAAACTACGGGGACGCATCATTAAGTTCAACCCCAAACTCGTAAACTCCAACCGCTACATCACTCTGCTCGGTGACGGGTCGCTCGGCGGTAAGGGGAGAGGATTGGCGTTCCTCTCCAACTTCATCGAGAATGTTTACCTCAAGAAACTCATCCCCGACCTACGCGTGGCTATCCCCAAGACAGCCGTTATCGGCGTAGATGAATTCGACAACTTCCTAGAGACCAACAACCTCTACGACGTCATCTTCGAGGACAAAGAATATGATCACGTTCTGGAAGCCTTCCGCACCGCACGCCTCTCCGAGAAGTTACGCAACAACCTGCGGAAGTACCTTCAGGTCATGACCAAACCGCTGGCCGTGCGTTCCTCCGGGCTTTTCGAGGACTCGCTCAATCAACCATTTGCCGGGGTATATTCCACCTACCTACTCCCCAACAACCACCCGGATTTCGAGCGTCGGCTGGAGGATGTCGAGAACGCCATCAAGCTCGTCTTCGCTTCCATCTACTCGCCAGAATCCCGGGCATACTTTAACGCCATCGACTACATGATCGAGGAAGAGAAAATGGCCGTCATCATACAGGAAATCATCGGTAACGAGCATAACGGACGCTACTACCCCGAAATCAGTGGTGTCGCCCAGTCCTACAACTTTTACCCTTTCTCCTATATCCAGCCGGAAGACGGGTTCGCCGTCACTGCCATCGGGTTGGGAGCCTACGTCGTGGGTGGTGAAAAGACGCATCGTTTTAGTCCCGCCTATCCCAAGTTGCAACTGGCCTCCACGCAGGACAAAATCAAGGCATCGCAACGCTACTTCTACGGCGTGAATATGCTCGCACAGGATTACGACCTCTACCGGGACGGGGAAAATGCCGCTATCAAAGCGTATGACATCTCGGAAGCTGAACGTGACGGTACACTAGAATACACCGCCTCCGTCTATGACTTCATGAACGACCAGATTACCTACGACTTTTCTGTCAAGGGACCCCGTATCGTGGACTTTTCCAAAATACTCCAGTACGACTATTTCCCGCTGGCACCTACCCTGCAAATCCTACTGAACATTTTCTCGCAGGCCATGGGTTCCCCCGTCGAGATCGAATTCTCCGTTAACTTCGAGAGCGGCACACCCATCTTCTACCTCTTGCAGATCAAACCGCTAATCAAAAACGAGTATAACATCGACATCGACGACCTGTCCATCGACCCGACACACGTGCTGTTAAAGGCTGATAAAGGAATGGGGAACGGGAAATTGCAATACATCCGGGATGTCGTGTACGTCGATCCCGACAAATTTGACCGATTACGCACCGAAGAAATCGCCGAGGAAATCAAACGTCATAACTCGCAGATCGCCCGGGAAGGCGATAAGTACTTGCTCATCGGACCGGGACGCTGGGGTACACGTGACCCGCTTACCGGGATACCCGTACAATGGTCCGACATTGCCAATGCCAAAGTCATCGTGGAGCAAGGACTTCCCGATTTCCCACTGGATGCCTCTTTAGGCTCGCACTTCTTCCATAACGTCACTTCCATGCAAGTGGGTTACTTCGCTATCCCCTTCCAGTCCGCAGATGCCTTCATCAACTTTGACATCCTCCGACAACAAGATGCCATCGAGGAGTTTAAATACTCCCGCCATGTGCGATTCAAGGCTCCACTGACCGTGTGGATGGACGGGAAGAAACAAACGTCGGTGGTTACGTATTAGGCTGTAAATTCTATATATCAGGTTAAAATTATTAATTTTGTCCATGCGTTAAACCAACTAAAATATTTGAAACATGACGATTGAAAATTACATTCAAGCCGGCTTACAGCATTTGGGTATTTACTCGGAAAGTATTTCCGACATCATCTACTTCATGGCCCTGCTTGTGATTATCGGTATCATCAACTGGATTATCCACGTGCTTACCCGCCAATGGCTAGCACGTATCGTACTAAAACTGACCAAACGGACGGCAACGAACTGGGATGATCTCATGCTCGATCAACGATTCTTTAACCGGCTGGGACTTCTCATCGCCCCCATCGTGATACAAATCGTATTCAAGGAATTCGAATGGACTCAATTTGCCTTCCTCATGAAACTGATCAATGTCTGGATCACACTCTCCTTCCTACTCATCGTGTCGAGCATACTGGACGGCATCAACCGGATATACGATAGTTACCCGATGGCCAAAGACCGACCGATCAAGGTGTTCATTCAAGTGATCAAGATATTCTTCTATTGTGCCGCAACCATCATCGTGATCAGCATACTGATCGATAAAGATCCTGTTGCACTACTTGCCGGACTGGGAGCCATCTCCGCTGTCCTCATGCTGGTATTCAAGGATTCTATTCTAGGGTTCGTGGCCGGAATACAGTTAATCTCCAACCGCATGGTAAACATCGGTGACTGGATTGTCATGCCCAGTAGTAATGCAGATGGTGACGTGATCGAGATCAACCTCACCACAGTGAAAGTACAAAATTGGGACAAAACCATCTCCACGATCCCCACTTACAAGCTCGTTTCCGAGTCATTCACCAACTGGCGGGGAATGCAGGAATCCGGCGGACGACGCATTAAACGATCCGTCAACATCGACATCTATTCCGTGCATTACCTCACGAACGAAGACCTTGAAAACCTTAAACAATCCGCACTGCTCAAAAGCTACATAGAGGGCAAGACGAAGGAACTGAACGAATATAATGCCAGCGTGGAAAACCCACTTGACAAACGCCGCCTGACCAACATCGGGACTTTCCGGGAATACATGGAGGCGTGGCTTGCCGCCAACCCCAACATTAACCTCGACATGACCCACATGGTACGGCAACTACAACCCACCCCGACGGGCATCCCGTTAGAAATCTATTGTTTCTCGGCACAAAAACAATGGGTAATCTACGAACGGATACAAGCCGACATTTTCGACCACTTGTTTGCCATTCTCCCACTTTTCAAACTGAAAGTGTTCCAATACCCGACAAACATGGAGTGGATGCAGGAAAACTAAAAGATAAAAACTAAAAGTTGGAAGTCATTACCGGCCTCCAACTTTTAGTTTTTATCTTTTATCTTTAAACTTCCTAGTAGCAATCCCAATGATACAATACCCGGCTAAAATCCCGTTTAGCCAAGTTCTCCGGACGGATAAAGAAATTGCACACGCCGGAATCCCCCCATACGATCTTGTAATCATCAGTTTCATCTGAATCCAGCTGGAACAACAAGATTGAATTTTCCTTCAACTCCTGATGATACTCCCGCGGGTCAAGCTGCGTGAAGAAGGGATACCCTCCCATACGATGCCCTCCCATATCCAATTGATCGTAAACCTTATCCAGCTCATCCTCCGGGGCTCGGTCCAGAGAGGCCACCCGTGCATCGGGATTCGCCTCGTTATAGGCATCCAACAACAATTTATCGAAACGATAGTCTCCGCCCCCCATCGGCATGGACGATTTCTCGAAATTCAGTCTTAATTCACCATCCACCGGGAAACCATCCGGGTACTCCACACCCTCCGTCGGTAAAACAGAAAGTAAAGCTGTCTCATCTTCCACTACTTCCTCATGATAAATCACCCGGAATCCCTTCTGCTCTTCCGGATTCTCGAAATTCAACCCGTGGGCATTTTCTCCCGCAATATAAAACTGGAGAATTCCCTTTGTCGGGAAACCATCCAACGGCGGCATCTCGCTGAAATTCACCTGTGCCAAGAAACGCAATGGCAACAACTTTCGTTCTTCTACCTGTTCGACAGCCTCTCCTGTGGCTGCGGAAGGCACGGTGGTTGTACCTCCATCTAACCCGGCAAACGGTCCGGCCGCTACGCTCGCAGCCACCGCAGGTGCTTGTCCTTCCGTGACAACCGTACTTCCCGCCTCCTCGTAAGGATAGTCAAACCCTTTAGGCATATAGGGCATCCCCCCGATCTTGCTCTCCCAGGGTTTAGTTGTTCCTTTTGACGGGATCAGCGTCACGCACTCCGTTGTTGTTTTCTCCTTGATAACCCGCAGTATTCGATCTGCTGAAGTCTCTTTCTTCCCTTCATTTCCTCCGCCTCCGAATATTTTATTAAAGAATCCCATAATATCGTCTTATTAAATGATTTCCGTGCCAAAAATACAAAAAGAAACTAAAAGTTAAAAGCTAAAAACTAAAAGCTTGGTATTAGCCTGCCTTACCTAGTAAAATAGGCTACATTTAGTTAAACAACTAGCCTACCATCCGGAGAGAATAGCAAGCATATCCCAAAAAATAGTCCTATTTAACGAATCTCCAAACGCAGGTAAGTCATATCCACGCAAGGCTTTCCGTTATCAATGATCGGCTCCGGGTAATTATCTGCGAAAAAATTCTTCACCACGTGGTCCTGCACGAAACCGTAACGCTCGTAATACCCCACGCCACCCTCGCTCGTCCCCACCCACAAACAATAAAAACGATTTTTATAATAACCGGCCAGAAAAGAAAGAATGTACATCCCGTACAATTTCCCTTGATACTCCGGCAACACGGCCAAATTCTTGATTTCCCCCTTTTCATCAACAACAGCCTCCCCGATCACCTTCCCATCCCTCTCCAGAATGAACATATCGCCCTCCTCCAAGTAACGGTCAACCATCGCCTCACACGGGTCCGCATCCAGTAGAAGATGAAGATACGCTTTCTTATCCCCCGTCACCTTTACCATTCGCTGAGAGGGATTCTTTAAACGCAGGTACAGGATCGGGTAAGGTTTCCCGCAACCATCCGTTTCCGTGCGGCGTTCCACCTCAAACCCCATCCGGGCATAAAAGCCCACGGCCTGCCCGTTTTGCTCGTTCACGGCCACCGTCTCCGCATGAACATCCTCGATCGCCCACTCGATAAGATCACGACCGATGCCCTTTCCCCGGTAATCCGGATCCACGAAAAGCATCTCGATAGATGTCATGTCATACCCCAAAAAGGCTACAATTTCATCCCCTTCATAATGAAGTAGCAAGGGCAACTTCTCGCAATTCTCACGCACAAAAGGCCTGTAAAACTCTATATCTTCTTCCACGAGGAAATCATGGGTAGCTCGCACAGAGGCCTCCCATAATTCCACGCATCGTTCCACGATTTCCGCTCTGTTTCTTTTTTCCTTCACTGTATATTCTTTGATAACCACATTCCTATATCTTGTTTTGCCAAGGCCGCCGCCATCAAGTCCGGGAACTTGTCCGGGGTACAGGCAAATGCCGGAACACCCAGTTCTGCTAGGAATTGAGCGTTCTCCTTGTCGTAGAAAGGCGCCCCGTCGTCATTCAGAGCTAACAACACGATCAATTGCACCCCACTCTGCACGAGAGAAATCATCTTCTTGCGCATCTCCCGCTCGTTCCCCCCCTCACACAAGTCGGTCACGAGAACCAGCACCGTGTCTGAGGGACGAGTGATCACCGTCTGGCAATACCCCAAGGCCCGGTCAATATCCGTACCGCCACCCAGTTGTACGCCGAAAAGCAAGTCCACCGGGTCCTGCAAATCATCCGTCAAGTCAACTACCGAGGTGTCAAACACCACCATACGGGTCTGTACGGCCGGAATCGAGGCCAGCACGGAGCCGAATATTCCCGAATAGACCACGGATGCCCCCATCGAACCACTCTGGTCGAGACACAGCACGATGTCCTTCAACGCCCGGCGTTTCCGGCCGAAACCGATACGAACCTCCGGGATAATCGTCTTGTACTCCGGCTGGTAGTTCCGTAGGTTTTTCTCGATCGTCGTCTTCCAGTCAATCTCGTTGTAGCGGGGATTTCTCCGCCTGCTGGAACGGTTCAAAGCTCCGGTAACGGCCTGTTGCATGGGTGACGATAGCTTTTTCATCAGCTCGTCCACCACTTTACGTACGACTTCCCGGGCAATAACCTTGTTCTTCTCCGGTATCACCCTGCTCAAGGACATCAACGTTGCCACCAGATGCACGTCCGGCACCACCGATTCAAGCATCTCTTTCTCGGTCAGTAACGAAGTCAAGTTCAGTCGCTTGATTGCGTCCTTTTGAATCACTTGTACAACCGTCTGCGGGAAAAACTCCCGGATGTCTCCCAACCAACGGCTCACCTTGGGAGCCGAACCACTCAATCCCCCTTTACGGTCACTATCGTACAAAGCATTCAAGGCAGCATCCACGCGACTCTCCTCGGCAGAGAGGGAAACTCCCGTTCCATCCGCCTCGTTTCCTCCCAGTATTAATCGCCATCGCTTTAAAAGAGCTTCTTCCATTTTAGATTTTAAATTTTAGATTTTAAATTCCTCCTACACAGGCCAACGTTTTTTGATTTCCTACTTTTATCTTTTAGTTTTTATCTTTTACCTTTCTCGTTCCAAATGCCTAATAACCGCTCTATCAACGGGATTACCTTCCGGGCATCTTCCCCGTTAAACGCCTCGCTTTCCGCATTTACCCGTTTCACGGCAGAAGTTCTCTTGGCTTTCTCACCGAGTTTACGACGTTCCGGCAGGCTATACTCGCTGAAAGTTCGGCGGAGTATGGGCAATAACTCCATGAAACTCCCGTCATTCAGAGTGGCCAGCCAACTATTCACCAAATCCCATAACTGATCGTCCAGCAACAAGATAGTACCCGATGATTTAAGGAATCCTTCAAACCAGAATGCAGTGTCGGATGCCGTGTTCCCGGGAGACGTGTAATAACTCAACGTTTGGGCCGTTTCCTCGTATCCAAGGATATTCTTATCCCGCAATAAACGAGTACAATAACCGGACAGCAAGGGATGAGAACCCCGTGCTTCCCGGATCTTGTTCACCAGTTCCGTCCACATCTCCATCAATCCCGGCTGGTTCGCCATGGCCATAGCGTAATCGACAGCCACCAATCGCTCCATGACCTCCACTGCCGCATCCTCGTCCACGTTCGTGCAAGCCAGCACTCCCCCGGCAAGCACACGGGCCATCATGGCGTTCAGCATATCGTTGACCTTCCCGTAATCCAAATTCCGCACACTCCCGTAACGAACCACGTTCACCATACCGGGGATAGTCTTCATCATCTCCAGCACATCGGTTGTCGAGGCGGAAAGCGCATCCAACCGGGACGTCATTTCTTCCACGAGAGCAGGCAAATCCGCGGGAATCACCCGTTCCAGCAAGCCCACCAACTCGGATATAGACGTGATGTCTTTCGACAAATGGGTGTTATACGCAACAACTGCCTCGGACAAAGTATTTCCCCACACGGCCTTCTCGATCACGGCAAGAGTCTGCTTCGGTTCGTAATAAACGGACCAAGCCTCCTTGAAAGTTCCCTTCCCATCAACCCGTAACGGACGGGCCATCTTTATACCGAGCAAGTTCAAGCGGTGGAAAAAGATACTCCGCTCCAAATCCATCGGTTTCCGTAAATCCAACTGAAATTCCTTCACCTCGGTCGTAAGAGGTAAGCGCAAGCGTTTCAACAACTTTTCCACATCCACGAGAAGAGGAACTTTAGGTACATCATCCGGTACGCTCCCCATGCGATCGCTGATCACCAAGGCCTCCCGGATCACTTGTAACAGAATCGAGTCACCGAATCCCATCACCGTGGTCACGGCATCATTATATTCCTCCAAAGAAGGACGGGGCAAACTACGTAATGCGGCTGCAACTTGTGCCAGACGCACGGCCTCGATCACGTGAGCCACGGAAATATCCATACCTTTCGTCCGGAAAAGGGCAGCCACCTTACTCATCCAACGGGTTCCGTCGTCATCCGGATAATGCCACAAATGATCGTACCACCCCGGGGAAACGATTCCCGCCCCGTAACCACTCCGGAAAGACAACCGATCGTAGGTCCACGGAATCCACGTACACTCCACCTTCACTTTCGGTAATCCCTTCAACAACTCGTTGTCTTCTTTCTGCGTGGGCATCTTCTCCAGACCCGGCACGTGCCAAGCCCCGCACACCACGGCTATACGTTTGAAACCCTCTTTTTGGGCCGCCCGGATCATTTTACGCATCCACGCTTCCCGCAACAAAGTCTCCCGATCGGTCTTGGGAAAATACTCCCGTAACACCGAAACAGCCTCTTTCACAGCGGTAAACACCTCCTCGTTACGTTGACGATTCTCAAAGTTCACTTCCCACCATAATTCCGGATCATCGTACCCGGCCGCCTTCGCCAGATGAGCAAAAGGATCAACGGGCAGTAATTCCGGAAGGGCAACTTCCTGAACTTTTTCCGGGGACTCGGTTGCAGATGCCTCCCCCTGTACTTCATCGCACTCCCCCTCTTCGCCGGTTTTCTCGGCCTCAGCTTGTTCCTCCCGTTCTTTCCAAAGAGCTAAATGATGCACCAGAGGTAAGTCAAAAAAACGTAATGACACCTCCTTTTTCATGGCATAGCACATGGCCTGCCATTCGGGTGAGAACTCGGCAAAAGGATAAAACACGGCCCTTCGAGGCTCGTCGGGCTGATACGCCAGCAAGGCCACGGGCGGTTTCATCTGCTCATGAAGTACTCCCGGCAAAAGCGGCTCCGCCTCCGGGGGACCTTCCAATAAAATAACATCGGGTTCCAGTTCTTCCAAGTACGCTCGCACGTTCTTGGCTGACCCCGGACCATGATGCCGTATGCCTAAAAAATGTATTCCATCCACCATTGTGTATATTAATAGTCATTATAACATCTCCCGAGATGCCCGGTAGATGTCCTTCCAGCCATCGCGTCCCTTCACGACCGTTTCAAGGTACTCCTGCCATATCACCTGATCCTGCACTGGGTCCTTCACAACCGCCCCGATAATTCCCGATACAAGGTCCGTGGCGTTTAACCGACCGTCACCGAAATACCCGGACATGGCCAAACCGTTATTCACGACGGAGATGGCCTCGGCCGTACTCAGCGTACCACTGGGAGTTTTCAACTTGGTCTTACCATCTTCGGTTGCTCCCTGACGTAACTCCCGGAAAATGGTAACCACTCGACGAATCTCTTCCAATGCAGGTTTCTCTGCCGGAAGGTCCATAACGGCCTCGAAACTCTCCACCCGGCGACGCACGATGTCGATTTCCTCGTCGATCGTGTCGGGCAACGGCAGGATTACCGTGTTGAAACGGCGTTTTAGAGCGCTTGACAAGTCATTTACACCCTTGTCCCGGTTATTGGCAGTAGCGATCACGTTAAAGCCCCTGATAGCCTGTATTTCACGATCCAGCTCGGGAATAGGTAATGTCTTCTCGGAAAGAATCGTGATCAACGTGTCCTGAACGTCCGAACCGACACGGGTCAATTCCTCGATGCGGGCCAGTTTACCATCCTTCATTGCACGCATAACGGGAGTTTGTACAAGAGCCCCCTCGCTGGGCCCTTCGGCTAATAACTTGGCATAATTCCACCCGTAACGAATAGCCTCCTCGCCCGTCCCTGCCGTTCCCTGCACGATCAGGGTAGAATCACCGGATATAGCCGCCGCCAGATGCTCGCTTACCCAGCTCTTGGCTGTTCCCGGTAGACC
>JAHZBN010000024.1:0-44238 GCA_019423345.1 Butyricimonas sp.
AGCTGCCTTGAAAGGTTCCGTTCATGATTGCCTCGTAGTTTTGGCAAAAGATGTCTGCACAGGCATTGATTAATTTATTAATAATACCTGCACGTAGAAATGCGATACATTCGTTTTTGTCCGTGACAATCTTGAAAGTTCTGGAGATCGTCTTTAAATCTTCCTTGTCTGTATCTTTGTCGTAAAAGTTAAGAAGTATCCGGGTCGTTTCATCATAAGATAGAATTTTCAGCTTATGAGAGTCTTCAATATCCATGATCTGATAGCAAATATCGTCAGCGGCTTCCACTAGATAAACGAGTGGGTGGCGGACGTATTGCAAAGGTTTTGAGTTGAGTTGGATAATACCAAGTTCTTCGGCTACTTCCTTGTATATTTCTTTTTCACTTTGAAAAAAGCCGTATTTGTGTCCTTTAAGGGAGGCTTTAGATTCAAATGGGTATTTAACAATGGATGCGAGAGTGGTAAAGGTCATTGTGTAACCACCTGGCCTACGTCCGTTAAAGCTATGGGTTAATAATCGGAAAGCATTTGCGTTACCTTCGAAATGACTGATGTCAGCCCATTCCTCGTCCGTCAGAAGTTTTTTCAAGTATTGCCCTTCTCCTTCCGTGAAAAAGTAAGAAATTGCCTCTTCTCCGGAATGCCCGAAAGGAGGATTCCCCAAATCATGTGCTAAACAAGCCGTACTAACAATGGTTCCGATTTCTTCGAGGATTTCCGGGTGTTCCAATGCCTCTTTGGTTTTAACAAATTGTGCAATCTTGTTTCCTAGCGAACGTCCCACGCTGGCTACTTCTAGGCTATGAGTTAGACGGTTATGTACAAAGATATTACCCGGTAATGGGAATACCTGTGTTTTATTTTGTAATCGTCGAAACGGAGAGGAAAAGATTAAACGATCGTAGTCTCTTTGAAATTGTGATCGGTCATGAGAGCGAAACATGGTAATAGTACTTCCCGGGTGATAACGTCTCGATGATAATAATTTATTCCAGTCCATCATGGTAGTTCAGATTACAAATTTGTAGGTTACAGGTTTAAGTAAAGTATATCAATTGGAGACCTGTAACGGCTATA
Organism: Butyricimonas sp.; assembly: GCA_019423345.1. Classification (GTDB taxonomy): domain Bacteria; phylum Bacteroidota; class Bacteroidia; order Bacteroidales; family Marinifilaceae; genus Butyricimonas. The sequence continues at coordinate 1,081 of JAHZBN010000024.1, forward strand.
CAAATGTAGTAATAAAAAAAAGAGGAAGCAAACTGCTTCCTCTTTTGATCTTTATTTTGAAATGAAGTGGTAATGACTACCAAATCTTTCGAATGCTGCTTTGTCAAGCGTTTCACGGTGATCCGGATGAGCAATATTTATTAAGGTTTTTGCTCTTTCTTGAAGTGTTTTACCATAAAGGTCTGCGATACCAAATTCTGTAACAATGTAGTGTACATCGAAACGAGTGGTAACAACTCCGGCTCCGTTTAACAAGGTCGGGCAAATTTTGCTCACGCCTTTGTTTGTTACTGCCGGTAATGCAATAATCGGTTTTCCACCTTCGCTGGCTGCTGCTCCGCGGATGAAGTCTAATTGACCACCACTACCACTGTAAAATTTAATACCCAAAGAATCTGCGTTGACTTGACCCGTGATGTCAACAGAAAGGGCCGAGTTGATCGCCGTCATTTTCGGTTGTTGCGCGATGATGAACGGATCGTTCGTGTAACCTACATCCATCATAGCTACTCCAGGGTTGTCATCGATGAAGTCATATACTTTTTTGGATCCCATCAAGAAGGTTGATACGATCTTACCTTTGTCGAATTTCTTATTCATGTTGTTGACAACACCTTTTTCATACAAGGGTAATACTCCGTCAGCAAACATTTCCGTGTGAATACCTAAGTTTTTGTGGTTTCCTAATTGGGAAAGTACTGCATTGGGGATGGCTCCGATTCCCATTTGTAGAGTAGCTCCATCTTCGATCAAAGAGGCTACATTTTTACCGATAGCAATATCTTGCTCTGTTAATGTTGCCGGATGAGCCTCGATAAGTGGAGTATTATCCTCGCAGAAGATGTCTATGTCTGATAATTTGATGATAGCATCTCCCCATGCTCTAGGAACGTTCGGGTTGATAACACCAATAACGATTTTTGCATTCTGTACGGCAGCTAACGTGGCATCAACAGAGGTTCCCATGGATACAAAACCATGCTTGTCCGGGGGACAAACTTGGATCATGGCAACATCAACCGGGTGAATACCGCTTCTGATCAGTTTCTGGGTTTCACTCAAATGAACGGGTACATAATCTGCATATCCTTCTTGAGTTGGTTTACGCACGTTACTGCCTACGAAATAGGATTCTAGGAAGAAGATTCCTTCGAATTCTGCTTCTGCATACGGGGCACTACCTTCCGTGTGCAAGTGTTGCAACTTGACGTCTCTCAATTCTCCTGCACGTCCTCTGTTGCAAAGAGCTTGAATTAGACCTTGGGGGGCACAAGCCACACTGTGAATGTGAATCCGGTCTCCGGATTTTACAACTTTTACAGCCTCTTCAAATGACACTGTTTTGATTCCTTGATACATAGCAAGTTATTTTGTTTTGATTTCTTATGATTTAATTATTAGCTAACCTCTTGAAAGAGGGGTGCAAGTTAACAACACTCTTTTAATTAAACAATTTTTTCCGTAATTATTAGTGTTCAATTTGTGACACGGTTTTTACTTACAGTAGCCAGCCTAGAATGGCCTTTCCCGTGAAAAGATAAATGTTCAAACCGATGATGTCGTTCGTTAGGGTGATAAACGGTCCGGTAGCTAGAGCTGGATCTATCTTTAGTTTATTGAGTAATAACGGGAATGCTGTACCGAACATGGATGCGAACATGATCACGATAAATAAGGATATAGTTACCGTGATGGGCATGGCAAGTGATGTTAGGTTGAAACAAAGGGATAGGATAAAAATGATGGAAGAACAGATGCAGGCATTTATGACCGCACATGAAATTTCTTTTGAGATACTCTGTAATATGTTTTTTGATGTCAGGGTGTTGGAGGCAAGTCCTTTTACCACGATGGCGGAAGACTGGATACCCACGTTTCCTCCCATGGCGGTGATAACAGGAATGAACATGGCTGTTGCTGGGAATAAGGCAATGTCTGCCTCGTAGAAAGAAATCATGTAGGCTGCAAGCATTCCTCCGAGTAAACCGATGATCAACCACGGGAGACGAGCTTTCGTTTGGTCCCAAATCGTGTCAGATGATTCCACGTCCTGCGAGATACCGGACATCATCTGGTAGTCTTTTTCTGCTTCTTCACGGATCACGTCAACCACGTCGTCGATCGTGATTCGTCCGACAAGACGTCCGATGGAATCAACCACGGGAATGGCGACTAAATCGTACTTCTGCATGATACGTCCCACGGATTCGGCTGGTTCATCGGTGGTCACGTAGGTTACGTCCGGGTTATATATACTTTGGATTTTGGTAGATGTCGGGGAAAGAATCATCTTTTTCAATGAAAGTCTTCCTTTCAAGATGTTGTCGTCATCAACGACGTAGATGTAGAATATTTCATCTAGGTTCTCTGCTTGTCGGCTAAGTTCGCGTAGGCAGGTGAGGACGGTCCAATTCTCGTTGACTTTCACTAGCTCTTTACCCATAAGTCCACCAGCAGAATCTTCGTCGTAATGCAACAGATCGACGATGTCTCCCGCTTGTTCGAGGTCTTCCATGTGTGAAAGAACTTCTTGTTGTTGTTCGTTGGGCATACTACCCACGAGGTCGGCGGCATCGTCCGTGTCCATGTTGTCCACGAAACGTTTGGCTATAATTTCCGGGGGGAAAGAATCGATAAATCGTTGTCTTTCGTCTTCTTCGATTTCTGCCAGAACGTCTCCGGCTTTCTCTTCATCTAGCAACAGAAACAGGAATTGGGCTTCTTTGGTGTCCAATTCATTCATGATTTCAGCAATATCTGCGGGATGAAGAGGTTCTACCAACTTGGAGACATCTTCTTTATTATCCGCTTTTATCAGTCCCTCTATCTGGGAAACTAACTCTTCCGAGAGTTCAAACTGTTGCATAGTTCATCAATTACTTGTTTGCCTGCTGAATCTCTTTACATAGTGTAATGAAATCCTCTACACTTAATTGTTCCGGGCGCAAAGATAACGTTTCTGAGGCAAAATCCGGAGAAATAATTGATTTTAAAGAATTACGTAAGGTTTTTCGTCGTTGATTGAAACCTGATTTTACGATATTGAAAAAAAGTTTTTCGTCACAATCGAGTTTTTCCCTTTTATTCCGGATGAGTCGGATTACGGCGGATTTTACTTTTGGTGGTGGATCGAAAACCTGTTCTCCCACGGTGAAAAGGTACTCGATGTCGTAAAATGTTTGCAGGAATACGCTTAAAATTCCATATATTTTGTTCCCGTGAGAGGCACTGATGCGTTCGGCTACCTCTTTTTGTATCATACAGACGACTTGGGGTATTAGATCCCGGTTTTCTAGTATACGGAAAAAGATTTGCGAAGAGATGTTATAAGGAAGATTCCCGATGATCGAAAACGGTTCTGTGTAGAAATTTCGAATATCCGATTTTAGAAAATCCCCGTAAATAATCTGCTCTTTATGAGCAGGTAGCTCTTCGTGTAGGTAGTCAATGGACTCCTGATCGATGTCAATGGCAAGCACGGAAAATTTCGTATCTTTTAATAAATGACGTGTCAGTACTCCCATACCCGGCCCAATTTCCAGTACTCCTTTGGTGACAGGTAGTAAACTCGCCGTGATTTTACAAGCGATGTTTTGGTCTTTCAAAAAATGTTGTCCCAGATGTTTTTTGGCTCGAACGATACTCATAGTATGAATTCAGGGTGTTATGGGTTAAACTTCCAATTATTTATTTACTTTTGCAAACGACTTACAAAATAATGCTTTTATTTTGATTTGTGAAAATTATTAGAGTGTCAATCTTGACGAATTTTGTGGATGAAGCCATTTTATAAACAGGTTATAAAATTTCTTGCCTTTTTGCTGGTAACAGTTTTTTTGTTCTGGCTGGTGTATCGAGATCAAAATTTCGATGATTTGATGAAGGTTTTGCGTGATGATGTCGACTATACGTGGATATGGGTAGCGATTGTTTTCGGCTTACTTAGCCACGTGAGTCGTTCTCTGCGTTGGCAGATGTTGACAAAATCTATGGGATACCGGATTTCTTTCATGAATAGTTTTATGGGGGTTATGATCGGTTATTTTGCTAATATGGCGATCCCCCGGATGGGTGAGTTTACCCGTTGCGGGGTAGTGAGTAAATATGAGAACGTGCCATTCTCGAAGTTATTGGGAACGGTTGTTACCGAGCGGGTATTTGACATGATTATGTTGCTGTTGCTTACTTTGGTTGTTGTCGTTTCGCAATTTAAACAGGTTGGGATATTCCTGAATAATAATGAAGAGATTAAACAAAAGTTATACACGATGTTTCATTCCCCATGGACTTACGTGGTGTTGGGAGTATTGATCGTGGGGGTGGCAGGTTTCTTCTGGTTTGTACGGAAAGGTACTTTCTTCACCCGGTTACATCGTTTCTTATCGGGAATGAAAGAAGGTCTGTTGACCGTGAAGAACGTGAAACATAAGTGGTTATTTATCGGTCATACGATTTTTATCTGGCTAATGTATTTTCTGATGCTATACGTTTGTTTCTTCTGTTTCCAGTTCACCTCTCACTTGGGACCGATGGTTGGTTTGACCGTGTTTGTTCTTTCCAGTTATGGGATGGTGGCTCCGGTGCAGGGTGGCGTGGGTGCGTGGCATTTCATGGTGATTGCAGCCTTGATGATTTATTTACCACATACGGAAGAAATTGCCAGTCTGTCCAAGACATTTGCTTTGTTGACTCACGGCACGATGACATTGTTGTATATCGTGGTAGGCGTGTTGTGTTTGTTATTCTTGCCAATATATAATCGGAAGTAAATTTCATGTTTATGGATATTGTTGAAAAATATTTTACCGGGTTAAGTGAGAGACAATCGGAACAGTTCCAACAATTGGAGGGGCTTTACCGAGAATGGAATGAAAAGATTAATGTGATTTCGAGGAAAGATATAGATGCTTTGAACGTGCATCATGTTTTACATTCTTTGGCGATAGCAAAGGTGATTTCTTTCAAAGCGGGGACAAAAGTGCTGGATGTCGGAACGGGAGGAGGTTTTCCCGGAATACCGTTGGCTATTATGTTCCCGGAGGTAGATTTTTTTCTGGTAGATTCTATTGGGAAGAAAATTAAAGTGGTAGAGGGTATTGCAGGAGCTTTAGGCTTAAAAAATGTGATGGCAAGGCAATTGAGAGTAGAGACGATGAAAGAAAAATTTGATTTCATAGTGAGTCGTGCTGTGACGGCTTTTCCGGCTTTTGTCGCCTTGACCAGAAAACGTATTCGAGAGAGTAGTTTCAACGATTTGTCCAATGGAATTTTGTATCTGAAGGGAGGGGATTTTGAAGAAGAGATTCGGGATTTCAAGGATAAAATTTCTGTTTATAATATTCCTGATTTTTTTGAGGAGGAGTTTTTTGAAACAAAGAAATTAATTTATATGAAATTCCTCAAATAATTTTCTATTAACGATTTGGGAATAAGAAGAATTCTTATTAAATTTGTCGCAGTTTACATTTCCACCTGGTTCATGCCGGGTGATTTTACTTACGTAATGAGAATTATCCAAATATAACGTGACTATATGTACGATATTTTAGAACTGAATGAAAAGTTACTTTCAGATTTGCGTCAAATTGCAAAAGAACTGAATGTTAAGAGGATTGAATCCTTTAAAAAGAAAGAATTAATATACAAAATTTTAGATCAGCAAGCCATGATTGCTACCGAGGAAACAACTCCCGTTGAACCGAAGGAGAAAAAGCCTCGTGTACGAGTGATAAGGGGAGGTGCTGAAAAAGTGGGAGATTCCAAAGGAGGATTGGCCAAATTTAATCGAAATAAAGATAAGAAGGCTGATGCTAAACAAGAGAATCCCCAAAATGAAACTGTCAAAGAGGCTCCCGAAAAGAAAGATGCAGTTTTGCCCGTAGAGGAAGTGCAGCCGATCAATGTCGTGCATAGTGATATTTTGGATAAGGATCTGGTTTTCAGTCGTACGGAAAACGGTATTGTTGTAGAGAAAAAAGGAGAGGTTGTTGCGGAACCACAGGAAATGGAAGTAAAGAATGAAACTTCTGAGGCTCCTAAACGTGAGGAAGCCGGACAAAAGCAAGACCGTAAGTTTTTCGATAAGCGTAACCGTAAACAAGCCAAGCGGGAAGAGGTAAAAAGTGAAGAAGGTAAAGAAGAGGTGCAAGAGGAAAAGGCGGTTGAAGAGGTCGTTAAAGAGGAACAGGTGGCAGAAAGACCCAGTCGTCCGAAGTTTGTAAAACGGAATAGACGTGTTGAGAGAGATGAAGAAACCATTCGTCAAGATGTGGAAGAGAATGATTTTGAAGATGTCGAGAACGAATCTGGCGTTAAGGAAGGGGCTGAAAATGAAAATTATGAAAGCGTTCCGGCTGAGTTTGAAGAAAGAAGAGAAAGTCAAAACAAGATGCGTTTTGACAAACGCGATAAATATTATGAGTTTGAAGGAATTATTTTAAATTCGGGTGTGTTGGAAATCATGCCTGACGGGTATGGATTCCTTAGATCTTCTGATTATAATTACTTGAATTCTCCGGATGATATTTATGTGTCTCAAAGTCAGATCAAGTTGTTTGGTTTGTCAACGGGAGACACGGTGGAAGGAACCGTGCGTCCCCCGAAAGAAGGAGAGAAGTATTTCCCCTTGATTAAAGTGTCGAAAATTAACGGGAAGTCTCCGGAAGCGGTGCGTGACCGAATCCCGTTTGATCACTTAACCCCGCTTTTTCCGAATGAGAAATTCAATCTTACCGGAAATGGACGTGCTACGATTTCTACTCGTGTGGTGGATATGTTTGCCCCGATTGGTAAAGGACAGCGCGGTTTGATCGTGGCTCAGCCGAAAACGGGTAAGACGATGTTGTTAAAAGAAATTGCTAATGCAATTTCAGCTAATCATCCTGAAGTGTATTTGATCATCCTGTTGATTGACGAGCGTCCGGAGGAGGTAACTGATATGGCTCGTAGCGTGAATGCAGAGGTGATTGCCTCTACTTTTGACGAGCCGGCAGAGCGTCACGTGAAGGTGGCCAATATCGTGTTGGAAAAAGCTAAGCGTATGGTAGAATGTGGGCATGACGTGGTGATCTTGTTGGATTCAATTACTCGTCTGGCTCGTGCTTATAATACGGTATCACCTGCATCCGGAAAGGTGCTTTCCGGTGGTGTGGATGCAAATGCATTACACAAGCCGAAACGGTTCTTTGGTGCGGCTCGTAATATTGAAAATGGTGGTTCGTTGACAATCCTGGCAACAGCTTTGACAGAGACTGGTTCAAAAATGGACGACGTGATTTTCGAAGAATTCAAGGGTACTGGAAATATGGAGTTGCAGTTGGATCGTAAGTTGTCCAACCGTCGTATTTATCCGGCTGTGGATATTACGGCATCAAGTACGCGTCGTGATGACTTGTTGTTGGAGGACTACACGTTGAACCGTATCTGGATTTTGCGTAACTATCTGACAGATATGAATTCTGTTGAGGCAATGCAATTCGTGAAGGATCGTTTGGAAAAGACGAAATCTAACGAGGAATTCTTGATCTCGATGAATGATAAATAGTTTTATAAGTTTTATAATATGGAAAAGCGAGTTCATTGTTGGACTCGTTTTTTTGATACCTCAAATATAGAATCATTTTAAGTATATACTTATATCGCAATAGTGTAGCGGGTTATGTGTGAATGAAAATTCTTTGGGAGGTATGAAATGTATGTTTTGCAACATGTAGATTACAAAACTATGCTTTTTTTATTACCTTTGTATTACAAAGAATAAAAAATGGAGAGTTTACGTAACACGCATAAGATCTTGATGAAAGAAAGGACGTCGGCTATCCGTCGTGGTTTATTGGATGCGATAGATTCTCGTGCCCGGTTGATTGCGATAAAGGGAAGTCGTGGTGTAGGGAAGACCAATTTCCTTCTAGATTTTTGCAAGGATCATTATAAGGACAACCCTTCTTGTCTTTACGTGAATATCAATAACTTGTTCTTTGCGATGGAAGGATTGTTTAATTTCGTGGAACGTTTCTACAAGCTGGGAGGGAAAGTGTTGTTATTGGATCAGATCCATAAGTATCCAAACTGGGACCGGGAATTGCGGGAGGCTTACGATCGTTTCCCGGATTTGCAGATCGTTTTTACCGCATCTTCTATTTTGCGGGTCAAATCCAACAAATATTTGCATGGAATCGTGGAGATGTACAACCTGAGCGGTTTGTCGTTTCGGGAGTTTTTGGAGTTAGAAACGGGATATAAGTTTCCCGTTTATTCTTTCGAGGAAATCGTGGAACACCACGAGGAGATCGTGAACGATATTCTTGAAAAGGTGCGTCCGTTAGCTTTTTTTAATAACTATTTGAAATATGGTTATTATCCTATATATTTGGAGGAGAAATCACATATTGATTATTTGCTGAAAAACATCAACTTAACATTGGAGTTTGATATTCCGTATAATAATCAAATCGAGCTGAAGTACTTGACAAAATTGAAACAATTACTTTTTATCGTGGCAAATGGTAATAGTAATATTAATATTAGTAAGTTGAGTGCCCAGATTGGTGTTTCTCGTGCAACAGTGTTAAATTACCTGCATTACATGAAGAATGCTCGGTTATTAACTTTGTTGTTTGATCGGGAAAGTGATGACGAGAACGGGCTAAAACCAAATCAAGTATTTTTGCATAATCCAAATTTGCTGAATGCGGTTTGTCTGGATCAGACAGATTCATTGATGATTCGGAAAACATTTTTAATTAGTCAATTATGTGCCGTGGCAAAATTGAATTTTTCGGGAAATGAAGATTTATTCGTGAACCAGAAATACGAGATTTCTGTACGGCAACAAGGAGATAAAGGGCGAGTCCGAGATTCAGTAATTCTGATGACCGATATGATCGAACGAGGTAAAAAGAATGTTATACCCTTGTGGCTCGCAGGTTTTGTGTATTGAGAGAAGTAAAAATCTTAAATAGAGTGATCAACTATTGTTAGTTAATGTTTAAAAAGATGGCAAAAGAAAAGAAATTTATCACATGTGATGGTAACGCTGCAGCTGCTCATGTAGCTTACATGTTCAGCGAGGTATCGTGTATCTATCCTATTACTCCGTCGTCTCCGATGGCAGAGTATGTAGACGAATGGGCTGCTAAAGGTAGAAAGAACTTGTTCGGGGAGACAGTAAGAGTGATGGAAATGCAATCAGAGGCAGGTGCTGCCGGAGCCGTTCACGGTTCTTTGCAAGCTGGTGCGTTAACCACGACCTACACGGCTTCTCAGGGATTATTATTAATGATTCCTAATATGTATAAGATTGCAGGTGAATTACTTCCTTGTGTTTTCCATGTGAGTGCTCGTGCTTTGGCTGCTCATGCACTTTCTATTTTCGGTGATCATGCAGACGTTTACGCTGCTCGCCAAACCGGTTTCGCTATGTTGGCCTCCGGTTCAGTGCAAGAAGTAATGGACCTTTCTGCCGTATCACATTTGACTGCTATTAAGTCAAGAGTTCCTTTCGTTAATTTCTTTGATGGTTTCCGTACCTCTCACGAGATTCAGAAAATCGAAGAGTTGGACATGGAGGAAATTCGCGGATTGGTTGATATGAAAGCTTTGCAGGAATTCCGTGACCGGGCTCAAACTTCAGAGAACCCTGTAACAAAGGGAACCGCACAAAATCCAGACGTGTATTTCCAGGGTAGAGAGGCTGCCAATAAGTTCTATGATGCAGTACCTGACATCGTGGCTAACTATATGGATGAAATGTCCAAGATTACAGGTCGTACTTATCGTCCGTTCGTTTATTACGGAGCTAAAGATGCCGAGAATATCATCATTGCTATGGGTTCCGTGACCGAGACTATTCGTGAGGTGATCGATTATAAACTTGCTCAGGGAGAGAAAGTGGGTATGATCGCTGTTCATTTGTATCGTCCGTTCTCTGCTAAATATTTCATGGAAGCAGTTCCCGCTACCGTAAAACGTATTGCGGTTCTTGACCGTACGAAAGAACCGGGAGCAACCGGAGATCCATTGTATCTTGACGTGAAAGACGTGTTCTACGGACAAAAGAATGCCCCGATGATCGTTGGCGGACGTTACGGGTTAGGTTCTAAGGATGTAACCCCGGGACAAATTATCGCTGTTTACAAGAATTTGGCTATGAACGAGCCGAAAAACCAATTTACTATTGGTATCGTGGATGACGTGACTTTTCGTTCTCTTCCAGTTGAACCGGAAGTGAAGGTGAATTCAGATCATATGTACGAGGCTAAGTTCTATGGTTTAGGTTCTGATGGTACAGTAGGTGCCAATAAAAACTCTATCAAGATTATCGGTGGAGCAACCAATAAATATTGCCAAGCTTATTTCGCTTATGACTCAAAGAAATCAGGTGGTTTCACGGCTTCTCACCTTCGTTTTGGTGATGATCCTATCCGTTCAACCTATTTGGTAACTACTCCTGACTTCGTGGCTTGTCATGTGCCTGCATACATTCACATGTATGATGTGTTGAAAGGTTTGAAAAAAGGCGGTTCTTTCTTGTTAAATTCTCTTTGGGATGAGAAAGAGGTTGGTGAACACCTTCCGAATGCCATGAAACGTTATTTGGCTGAAAACGAAATTAATTTCTATATTATCAACGGAACGAAGATAGGTCAACAGTTAGGTTTGGGCAACCGTACCAATACGATCATGCAGTCTGCTTTCTTTAAAATCACGAACGTGATTCCTTACGATTTGGCTGTTAGCGAAATGAAAAAAGCTATCGACAAGTCATACGGAAAGAAAGGTGAAGCCATTGTGAAAATGAACTATGCTGCTGTTGATGCAGGTGGTTTGGCTGAAAACGTGGTGAAAGTTACCGTTCCTGCTGAATGGAAAAACTTGAAAGACGAGACGTGCGCTCATGACGAAAACCGTCCGGAATTTATCCGTAATGTGGTTGACGTGATGAATGCTCAGAAAGGTGATGATCTTCCTGTTAGTGCATTTGCGGGACGTGAAGACGGAACTTTCCCTGCAGGTACTTCTAAATTTGAAAAACGCGGAATTGCTATCAGTGTTCCGGAATGGCAAGTGAATAATTGTATTCAATGTAATCAATGTGCTTACGTTTGTCCTCACGCTGCAATTCGTCCGTTCTTGATTACTGATGAAGAATTGGCTGCTGCTCCTGCCGGAACAGAAACCAAACCGGCTATCGGTAAAGAACTTGCGGGATTGAAGTTCAAGATTCAGGTATCTCCGTTAGATTGTACGGGTTGTGGTAACTGTGCTGATGTTTGTCCGGCTAAGGAGAAGGCATTGATCATGAAACCGCTTGAATCTCAAGAGGCTGAAATCGCTCGTTTCGAATATATGGATAAGAAGGTTGGCTACAAGAAAGTAGTTGAGCCGAATAACGTGAAGAATTCTCAGTTCCAACAACCTTTGTTCGAGTTCTCCGGAGCTTGTGCCGGTTGTGGTGAGACTCCGTATATTAAGTTAATTACTCAATTGTTCGGTGAGAGAATGATGGTGGCTAATGCTACCGGATGTACCTCAATCTATGGAGGTTCAGCTCCTTCAACTCCGTATTGCAAGAATTATCAGTCAGGACGTGGTGTAGCTTGGGCTAACTCATTGTTCGAGGATAATGCCGAGTATGGTCTTGGAATGGCAGAGGGTAATAACCGTTTGCGTGATCGTGCTAAGAGATTGTTGGAAGAGAACTTGTCAAACTTCTCTGCAGAAACTCAGGCTGCTGTTAACGAATGGCTTGCTGCTTTCGAGGATGGAGAGAAGACTTTAGTTGCAAGCGATAATATGTCTGCTGCTTTGGCTAAAGAAAATTCAGCTATTGCTAAAGAGATTTTGGAATTGAAGGCTTACTTCACGAAGAAATCTCAATGGATCTTTGGTGGTGACGGATGGGCTTATGATATCGGTTATGGCGGTTTGGATCACGTGTTGGCAAGCGGTCACAACGTGAACGTGTTGGTAGTTGATACCGAGGTATATTCCAATACTGGAGGTCAATCTTCTAAATCAACACCTGTTGGTGCTGTGGCCAAATTTGCAGCTAGCGGTAAACGTGTTCGTAAGAAAGATTTGGGTGCAATGGCAATGTCTTATGGTTATGTGTACGTGGCACAAGTTGCTATGGGATCTAATCAAGCTCAATATCTGAAAGCGTTGAAAGAGGCAGAGGCTTATGACGGACCTTCATTGATCATTGCTTACGCTCCGTGTATCAACCACGGTCTGAAAGCAAGCATGGGTAAATCTCAGGCTGAGGAGAAGAAGGCTGTTGAATGTGGATACTGGCAATTGTACCGTTATAACCCAGCGTTGGAAGAAGAGGGTAAGAATCCGTTCCAATTGGATTCTAAAGAACCAGATTATAGCAAATTCCGCGATTATCTAATGGGAGAGGTTCGTTTCAACTCCTTGTTGAAAGCTGCTCCGGAAGAAGCCGAGAAATTGTTTGCTAAGACCCAGTCTGATGCTAAATGGCGTTATGAAGGTTACAAACGTCGTGCAGAAATGAAATATGGAGAGTAAGGTCTCACGTTAATAATAGAAGAAGATCGCCCGGAGTTATTTCCGGGCGATTTTTTTTGTAGATTCTACTGGCAAGCCATAAACACAACTCTTTTGTATTACCCGAGTCTTCATTTTAATATATTCTGAAAAATGAAACAAAACACACCCGTATATGATGAAATTATCTAAATACGGTTCAATTGTTAATTTTAATTACTTCATTAGAGGCACGATAGATTGTAAATACACTATAAATAGTACTAATTCTTGATTTACTGAAAGTATTTTTGTATTGTATAAAATGAGAAGGAATAATGGATAATAATTAGGTATTTTTTGGTAGATGACAATTACAGTTACTTGTTTCAAGTAGAAATGATGATTAAATGTGTTTTGATCATGCTGGGGTTGTTAGAAGTAAAATAAAACCTTTTTGTTTATCTCAATTTGATGAGTGTATATTGGACTATTTGTAGTTGGAAGGAATGATTAAGAAAATACATATATTGGGGATAATTCTGGCATCTGTTCTACTGGTGTCCTGTATCGAAGAGCGTTTAAGTGCGGATGATACAGAGAATGCATCGGCCTATTTACAGGTGCGAGGGAACAGTTTGTTGAGTTCAACAGACCCGCTTGATAATGAGATTAAGAGCCTTAGGATACTTGCGTTCAAGAAAAGCACTGGACAATGTGTAAGCAACAAATTGTATAGTGCAGAATTAAACGATGTGATTAATCATCCTATTGATGAAGGTGTGTATGATTTCGTGTTTTTGGCGAATGAGCCGAACTTGGTGAGTGTTTTGGATGGTTTAAATGGGATTAATGATTACGCTGATCTTGGAAATATCACGTATCCCGAACAAGCTTTTAGATCTGATGTATCCATTCCGATGTTTCAAGAATTAAAGAATGTAGAAGTTCTTCCTAACCGAGGTGGTGCAAGAGTTGATGGAGGGGAAATACAAAGTCTGGTTGAGTTGCAATTAGAACGGCTTGGTACACGCGTGGATATTGTGTTGGAAGGAGAAGAGGATTTAACGAATTATTTTAAAGGAATTACTTTTTACAATCTTCCGGAAGGGATCACGTTGATGTCAGCAAGTAACGCCTCGCTTGGTAGAAGTAAAAATCGGAAATTTACATTGACAGATGATGCCAGCTATTTCACGAGTGTTTCTCCCAGCTTGGAGCAACAATCTCGTGGCATCGTTTGGGTAAAGAAAATCACTCGTTTCATCTTGCCTTTCAGTAATTTTTCACCTGAAGATGACGATAGCAAGGCTATTACATTAAAAGTTGATATGGAGAATCGGCATAGCCCTTCTTGTCACTTGAAAATACAGGCCAAGGGAGTGGCCGGAGCTTCGAAGGATAACTACACTTTACCTTATAATTCTGCACTTTTACTTACTGGCACGATTAAATCTCCTTTGAATCTTAATATTCAGGTAACACCTTGGGGTGAAGAAAATCATAATTGGCAAGTGGGGAATTTTTACTTGAATGTTTCTGATATTAACGTAAGTATTACCGATTTCAATGGTGCGAGGATAACTTTCTCGTCTAATATGCCTAAAGTTCACGTTTTGCCGGATCTGTATGTCGGGGAGGAGCAAGTTGTAAGTATGTCTACAGGAAAAGTCTTTAATGATTTGGTTTTTACTCCCGTGGTAAATAGCCCTTGGTTTGCACAATATGGCAACCCGGTGCATGATGGGAAGTTTGTGAAGTATGAGACATCCCGTTTTAGTTATATCTATGATACTGAATCTAAAACAGGTTCGGGATATATGGATATTTTACTTGATGAGTATAATGAAATACATAATAAGACCTTTCGTTTAGTTTTATCCGGAGAAGTTGATGGAGAAAAAAAATTGCAACGAGAAATTAAAGTACATACTCGTCAAGAAGGCTATCGTTTTGATGGAATTTATTGGGATGGACCGTATGTTGGGGCTTTTTTTAGGGACGATGAAAAAGGAGAACGTATTATCACGGGGCAGCAGCCACGACTTGAAAATACGACAGATCTTTCCGAGTGGCAAGTGTGGATAGAGAAAGGAGATGGAGATATCGTTTTGAGTACAACTCCTAGTTTTGACCCGTTTGTTGGTACGGCTACACCCGGTGACGCCGAGGATTATCCGGTACGTCCTAACGAATTTAAACAACATGAATCTGGAAGTTATGTTACGGGAAGAGGTCGAGTTTATTTTCGAGTTGCATGGAAAAGGGAAAATCCTAATCCTGTCATTGATAACGGGCTCAAACAACCGAGATATGCAGTAGTTTGTTTGTCTTATAGGCGATCAACGGGTTGGAGTCCTCTTTCACGTATTTATATACGACAAGGAGAAGCTGCTGATTATTTAATGACAAATGGGGATAATATCCAGCTTGGTCCTTTGGCCAATAAAATTCGGACAGAAGCAAGAAAAATAGCTGTTTTTAATCTGACAACTACTAAATATAAGAATGGTGGAGAAAATAATTATGAAGATTTGTCGCAGATAAAGAGTGGTGTATTCGTGAAATATCCGAGTCAAGCTGGGGTATTTTTTCAGTGGACTTCAAATGCTCATCCTCGCAGGGCATATCATCCAACAAAACCAGTGAATGGGTATTCTTCAACGGATGATTGGGATGATATTTTCGTGGGAGCTCGACCGGTGTGGGATAATGGAACCGGAACTGATTATGCATGGAATCATAAGGACATTTCTGAAGTTTGTCCTCCGGGATATCATCGTCCGAATGATGGATACACAAATCAGATAGCGTATAACGGGCCTTACCCGAATTTTGAACGTACTTTGCCGTTACCGGTAGAACGTTCCACTCATGATGGTGACCCTGCAAGTAATAGCAATGATCAAATGTATTCGGAACAAATTGAAAAATCAGAATGGAGGCAATCGTTGGCGCTTAATCCTGTTGCGGGAGAATTGGTATTGGGAAATGAAGCGATACTTGATGAGCAGTATCCCGCAGAACGTGTGGGATGGAAAATTTATCGTTACCCAACTTCTCCAAGCTTTCGTGAGGATGGTGAGGATGAGAATATAAAAGCCGTAGATGGTTTTTATGCGGATGGTTATTTCGATCGTCGTCCTATCCAGAAGCAACAAATTGCTAATGGAACTAATCGTTACGGGGTTAGTGTTAATACGTCACAGGTTGCTTACCGGGGATGTGTGTTCTATAATTCAGCGACTGGGGCTTCTGTATTTTTTCCTGCTGGAGGGCGTAAGGAATTGAAAGGTAGATTGATGTATGCGGGGGAGACTGGCTATTATTGGTCCTCTTCTGTGTCCCCGATATTTCCTAATTCGATGTATAATGCGTGGGCTCAGGAAAATCGTCGGGATTTGGTAGGGAATGTATCAACTTCAATCTCAGCGGGACATTTAATTAGATGTTTCCGGGATAATTGAATTTAATATATATTGAAATGGGGGATATTAAAATACATATAATTTATTTGTTGGTGTTACTGACTTTTTTTTCGGCTTGTTCAATAAAAGAAGAAGTGCCGGGTGAACCTGTTACGATAGGGGAAACAAAGGTTCGATTTGAACTTTTCACGAAAGCTGGGACTTATGGTCTTCCTGTTTCTCGTGCCGGAGAGAATGAAAGTGTTGTGGATCAACAACCGTGGGTACTTGTTTTTCTAGGAACAGGTGGAACGGCTAGTTTTGTGGAGGCAGTTCAGGCTGAGTTATATAATGGTAAAACATATGTTTATCTGGAAGAACAAGCGGGAAATTGTCAATTATTGATATTGGCAAATTCTCCAAATCGATTTTATATGAATGGAGTTGGATATGCTTATACAGCCGACAATTTGGTAAATACTTTAAGGGGACGTGATCTTGATTATGCTTGTCGGAATTTGCTTACGGAGGCATTAATAGATCCACAATATACGGTACCTTATAGCGGGCAAAAATTACCGATGAGTGATTTAGTCAATTTGTCTAAAATTGATGCTAGTGTAACAATCCCGAATATACAATTGAAACGTATAGTCGGGAAGATTGTAGTGGAAAATACGGATGCGGATTTTGTGCTGGAGGGAATTATAGTTGTGGCGAATGTGGCTAAAAATTCGAAGTTACATAACTTGACAGATGCATTGGAACAAAATATCGGAGCGGAAAATTTAGTGGAATATAGAAAAGATGATTCGTATGCGCTAAATATCGTTGATGCGGAAGAAATCGTAACGGGAGGACAGACAACAAAGAATAATCCGCTCTATGTTTATGAAACCCATAGTTTATCGAATGATACTTATCTCGTGATTCGGGGACAATATAAAGGGGAGATGTTTTTTTATAAAATGGCTCTTGTGAATAATGATCAACACGTATTGGATATCTTGCGTAACACGGAATATATCTTTACAATAACTTCGGTTAGAGGGAGAGGATTTATTTCGATGGCAGATGCTAAAGCTTCTCTGGCTTCCAATACGAATTTGGATTATTCCATTTTAGTACAGGAGGAATCCAGTTACGAGATTGTTAGTAATAACGAATATTATTTGGGAGTAACGAATTCTCATTTTGAAATTTATGCCTCGGCAGCTTCAGGTACGGCGTACGTTGCATTTTCTTTAATAACAGATTGTAAATCAGAAAATATAGGAGAACGAACGATAACGGCAACAAGCGGTTTGAGGATTGTTTCTCCCGTGGATGGAATGATACCAGTTTCAACAACTTTACCTTCTCAGGTAAAAATAGAGATGCTGGCCGGGTTTACTTCAGGTGAAATCGAATTACGTTTGGGAAATTTGAGAAAGACTGTAACGGTAAAAAGACGGGAGCAAGTAACCAGTAGTGGTACAATAATTAGTTCATTTATAGATGATGGTTATTATATTTCTGCTTACGTGGAAGATTATGTGAACCATAGTTGGTTAAAATTGGGACCGGAAGAGGGAGAGGTGCGTAACGACCCGGATTATATATACGTGGATAACGGGAAGATTAAATTGTATGTCGAAAAGAACACGTCCGGCAATAGAGAGGGGGTCGTGTACGTTTCGGTAGGAAAGGGGATAACTCAAAGAATAAAAGTTTATATCACTCAAGGGATACCTTCCTCTTGATTGTAAGTCAACTATAAAACAAAACTATGAAGAAACTACGATTAATATTTATTTTTTTATTTGCTTGTTGTGTTATGCCGGAGGCGTATGCACAGAAAGTTGCCGTGAAAAGTAACTTGCTATATGATGCAACAGCAACATTCAATCTGGGAGTCGAATTCGGGTTAGCCCGGAAATGGACATTGGATGTACCTGTGAATCTAAACCCATGGAAATTCAATGATGGAACGCGGTTACGGCATTGGGGTGTACAGCCTGAAGTCCGTTACTGGTTTTGTGAACGATTCCGACGTACGTTTATAGGTTTACATGCTCATTACGCTGATTTTAACGTTGGTAATTTTCCTGACTGGTCTTTCATAAGTGAGAATATGAAGCAAAATCGTTATGAGGGGTATCTATACGGGGCTGGGATTTCTGTCGGTCATGCATGGATTTTGAAAAAGCGCTGGGGGATAGAAGCTACTATTGGTTTGGGGTATGCTCGTATCGTCTACGATAAATATCCTTGTGCGGAGTGTGGTTCTCGTTTGAAATCTGATACTCGTAATTATTTTGGGCCTACTAAAGTGGGTATTTCACTAATCTATCTAATCAAGTAAAATATGAGAATAATGATACGATATACGGCTTTCCTGTTGGTTGCTTTCTTGTTAGAGACATTAACTTCGGAAGCCCAGCCAAAATCCTCTTATACCGGGACTATTAATATCAATCCGGTACGAGTGTTGCAAGCAGGCAAAACGCTTTACGTGGAAATGGATATTATTCTGGATCACGTAAAAGTGAAATCGGCAGGAGCGGTTGATATTATTCCCCGGTTAGTGTCTGCTTCGGATACACTTGTGCTTCCTAAAGTTTCGCTTAAAGGGCGTAACGAGTATCTAACCTACGAGCGGGTTCTTTCCTTGATGAGTCTTTCTGAACGATCGGTTTATTCCCCCTCTTATCAAGTGGTGAGAAACTTGAAGGTTGAAAATCAAACGATAGAGTATCGCTATACACTTCCTTTTGAGGCTTGGATGGCGGAAGCCTATCTGGATGTTCAGAAAGATGAATGTGGTTGCGGGGAAGTGGCTTGGATGGAAGTGGAGACAATCGATACAGTGAAGCTGGATATTATTCCGTTTCCTTACCGGATAGTTCCCTACTTGGCTTACGTGCAGCCTGTGCCCGAACCGGTTAAAAACCGGGAAAAACAAGTGGAGGCTTTTTTGGATTTCGAGGTGAACCAAACTTATATTCAGCCGGAATACATGAATAATCCCGTGGAATTAGCGAAAATTCGAGCGATGATTGATGAATTGCATGTCGATCACGATATTACAATTAACCGATTGGATCTTATCGGGTATGCTTCTCCGGAAGGTTCTTTGGCCGGGAATAAACGACTGTCCGAAGGAAGAGCTTTGGCATTGAAAAATTATCTGGCAAGACGCTATTCGTTTGCACCTTCACTTTACCACATCGTTTTCGGCGGTGAAAATTGGGAAGGTTTACGTAAAGCTTTGGCTGATCTTGATGTGACATACAAGACTGAAATTGAGTTGATTATAGATAATTATGACGGGCAAAAGCGAAAAGAGCGTTTGATGAAATTACAAGGAGGGGAGCCTTATCGTTATTTACTTCGGAATATTTATCCGGGATTACGTGTTGCCATTTGCAAGGTGGAATATCACGTTAAAAATTTCAACGTGGAAGAAGCCAAGGAGATTATGAAGGTGCGTCCGCAGAACTTGAGTCTTAACGAGATGTATTTGGTGGCAAATACTTACTCGAATGGATCTCGTGAGTTTATTAACGTGTTTGAAACTGCCGTGAAGTTGTTTCCGGAAGATGACGTTGCTAAATTAAATGCGGCAATAGCGGCGCTTTCTCGTGGTGATACCGAAACGGCAGGACAATTCTTGGATCAGGTGAAATATCGGGAACTACCAGAATATGCGAATGCGGCGGGAGTACTGGCTCTTCTAAGAGGTGATTATGATATTGCTGAAAGATTCCTTCAAGCTGCTTCTGATGCCGGACTTGAAGTTGCTGGAAAGAACTTGAAGGAGCTTGGTAAGAAGAAAGCGAATGATTTGGAAATAAAATCTAGGGTGATTAATGAATAAGAATAAGGTGGAATAAACCAATAAATAATAATTTGATAAATAAACCAATCAATTTTTTAACAAATAAACAACCAATTTTCAATTAAACTTTGTAACTATGAAGAAGATGTATTATTTTGCTGCAACCCTTTTAATAATGTTGTTTGCAGCGTGTAGCAATGACCATATTGGTCAAGATGATGATGATGGGATTGTAACGGATCCTACTGGAGAGGCTTGGATTTCTTTGGATATTAAGACTACCGCACCGAAGGCGTTAGGTAGAGCATTGAATAACCCGGATAAGGAGATGGGTACTCCGGCAGAATCTGCCGTAAGCAAACTCCGAGTTATTTTCTTTGACGAGAATCGGAATGTAACTGCCGACAAGTCTTTTACTGTTGGTACTAATTCGGAAGCTGGAGAACCTGGACAACCGGAAGGAATTTTGGGAACGGCTTTTAAAGTTCCGGCAGCGTCAAAGCGGATTTTGGTAATTGCAAATCCAAGTGTGGACTTGCCTGATGTGGGGTTGTTTAATAGCTATGATGATTTTAATCAAGCTATTGTAGCTGTTGCCTCGTTATCCACACCTTCCTATTTCATGATGACGAACGCCAAGGGTGATTTGGAACCTTCTCAAGCCAATGGTGATGAAACCGATCTGACCCTTTACAATTCAGCTTCAAAGGCTGAGAGTCAACCGCTTTCTATTCATATAGATCGTGCTGTGGCGAAGGTTCGGGTGTATACTGACAATGGTAATATTTCATCCAACAATTTGAAGGCGAATATATCTGAACCCGGTTGGGTTTTGAATGCGACGAACAAAAGGTATTTCCCGGTATCCAAGCGAGTGAAGACTTGGATGGAAGGAACTTCGAGAGGATGTATTACTCCTTTTGACCAGTATGATCTCGGGTCATACAGAATAGATCCGAATCATGACGTGCAACCCTTGATGTCAGACCCAGGTTTTGCAAGTTATTTGCAAGAGTATAATTATGAGATGAATGCGGCGAATATAGCTTCTTCTGCTTGGCATCCGACTGAAATATCCGTGGATAACGTGGAGTATTGTCTCGAAAATACCCAGACAGCCGATCATAACGTGTGGGCTTACACGACTCAAGTACTATTTAAAGTTATTTATTCTCCGAAGGGATTGATTGATCCGGATAAGAATGTTTACAATAATCCTGCGGATAATGTGAACAATGGAGAATTGCTTCCTGGTACTGATTGGCTTATGGTCAATGGTGGGTACTATACTTGGAATTTGTTGATGGATTATATCAAAGCGGAACTGTTGTATAAATACACTAGCGAGGATAAAGATCCGACTGTTATCTATACTGCTGCATTATCCCAAACGTTGAATTCGTATTTGAAGGCTATTGGGACTCCGGAGGTATCGACTGACAGAGGTAATGGGACTCCCGAAACGAGAGCTAATGAAGTGGTTGATAATTTTAATCAGAAAAGAAGTAATGTAGAAAATTATGGAGCTTTCCGTCATGGAACTGTATCTTATTACAAAGGTGGCGTAAATTACTATCCGATTATGATTAAACATGATGATACTGACCAGGTTTACAATGAATATGGAGAATTCGGAGTGGTTCGTAATTCTGTTTATGATGTGCATATTTCTAAGGTGAATAATCCAGGTTATCCGAATATTCCGGAGCCAGATCCGGGTACCAAAGATGAAGATGAGGATAATTACTTGTCTATCAGAATTAACGTGAATCCTTGGACTTGGTATACTCAAACTGAAGAATTATAATTAGTTCGATGATTTTGTTAAATTGTGGGGGGCAACGTTTGTCCCTCACAAGTTTATACCTCTTGGTATGGGAGGATAATTGTTTGCCATTAGTAAAATGGAACGCCAAAAAAGAAAAAAATGAATTTCAAAAGTCATATGAATTTACTAATCGTTGGTCTACTGATGATTGGTACAGGGATATTTATATCCTGTGATGCCTTTAATGAAGATTTGCCGGAATGTCGCCTGTTTGTCAAGTTTAAATATGACTATAACATGCTATCCGTCTGTGCTTTTCATAAACAGGTAGATAAAGTGGAACTCTATGTTTTCGACAAGGATGGCAAATTCCTTTTCCAACAAGCCGAAGAGGGGGATGCATTGGCTACCGGTAATTACCAGATGTCCGTGGCACTTCCTTTGGGAGAATACAAACTTATGGCTTGGGCCGGGGTACATGATTCGTACGATGTTCCTCAGTTAGCCCCAGGTGCGTCGATCACGGAGTTAGAATTGAAATTGAAGAGGGCTTCTTCGCTCGTTATTGATAAAGCGTTGGAACCGCTTTGGTATGGTGAAATCAATGAGGTAAATTTTACCGGTAATATGAATCTTGTCGAGACGATTAACTTGATCAAGAATACAAATACGGTAAGATTTATTTTCCAACAACCGGAAAATAGTGGGGGTGGGTTTGCCGTGGATGATTATAATTACGAAATTCTTGAATCGAACGGTTATCTTGATCATCAGAATCAATTAAAGGATGATGATGAGTTGAGTTTTCGTCCCTATTACAGTAAACAAATCAGTCCTGCTGCCATCGGGGTGGAATTGAACACGATGCGCCTGATGGATGATCGACCGGCTTGTTTTGTCGTGACGGAAAAAGCCACGAATAAACCAGTGTTTAATATAAGTCTTACCGACTATTTTAGTAAGACAATGATGGCCGGACGTAATTGGAGTACTCAGGAGTATTTTGATCGTCAGGATGAATGGGATGTCGTTTTCTATTTTGCCGGGGAGAACGGAGAAGGTTTATGGCATGCCGTGCAAGTGATCATCAATGATTGGACTTGGCATATTCAAGATGAAGGAGAGGATTTATAATTTCCCAAAGAAAATTGATTACTTTAGGTCTGGATCGTGGCGACGTGGAGCATTTTATGGATGATAGCGATAAGTTCCGGTTGGTAATCGGGACCGAAGCCGGTGAGAGTCGAGCCATAGATGCTATTGAAGAGGTACTGAAAAAGTTGGGATCGGTTATCGAAGAGGTAGATCATGCCAAGTATTTGATGTATATTGAGCATGGAACGGATGATTTAATGATGGACGAATTGGTCCGGATCGTGAATTGTTGTGAGGATAAAACGGGGGATAAGATGGAGATTGTTGGGGGGGCTGGGCGTAATAATGAATTAGGGAATCAACTGGAAATTTTATTGTTGGTCGGGTGGAAATAATGAGAGGTTCTGATTGGCCATAGAAAATGTTCACGGAAATCTTTTTTGGGATTCCCGTGAATGATTATTATTCGTAAGTTAGTTTGAAATTCTGATCATTTGAATAGGTAGCTTTTTCCGGTGAAAAGAAAAATACATAAAGATGAAGAGCCTTTGCCGTTTCACGGTCCACGTGGAAAACTGCTTTTTGCTCCTTTCAGGTTGCGGAGCACCTTCGATGAGTCGTGGACGGAAACTGCGGTGATTGTACATGGCGATGATTCCCAGACGAGAGTTGTCATATGAGGCGATATATTCCAGATGGTTTGTCCATGTGAGCGTGATGTTATCTTTTTGGTCAATAGAGATTTGCATGTTGAGGGCTTGGGGAAGAGTTCCCGGCGGCATGTGCTGGTTCGAAAGATCTCCGATTTTACCATTTGGAAGAAATACGTTCGTGTTAACCTTGTGAAACAAGGTGTAATGATCATCATGGTATTCGAGAGGTTTCGAACGCACTCGATTTCCTGTCGCTTGTTTTTGGATTTTTTTTGTTTTTAAGTAACCTTGAAAAGGGGAAAAGCGTAATATGTGAAAATTAAACAAGAAAAATAATGAATTTGAATAAAATGTTGAATTTGACGGGAATGGTAGCTCTCGTGACGGGAGGCGGTAATGGTATAGGTTGCGGGAGTGCCCGTATTTTGGCAGAGGCGGGAGCTGACGTGGTGATTGGTGACGTGAATCTGGCTGCAGCCGAAGAGGTTGCCGAGGATATACGGGGAATGGGACGTAAAGCTTTGGCTCTGAAATGTGACGTGACGAAGGAGGCGGATTTGATGAATTTCGTGGAACGAGCCATCGTGGAGTTTGGTAAATTGAACATTCTGGTGAATAACGTGGGAG
The DNA here is from genome assembly GCA_019423345.1 of Butyricimonas sp. Lineage (GTDB taxonomy): Bacteria > Bacteroidota > Bacteroidia > Bacteroidales > Marinifilaceae > Butyricimonas. Next base: position 24,940 of record JAHZBN010000024.1, read on the forward strand.
TTGGTGGGGGAGGCCGGGAAAATCCTTTTCGGGTGACGGTGGAGTATTTCGAGCATATTTTCAAGGTAAATGTGTTCAGTGCTTGGAGATTGTGCCAGTTGGTCGTACCTTATATGAAACAGGCTGGTTATGGTTCGATAGTGAACATTACTTCCATGGGAAGTATCAACCGGAGTCCGAACATGAGTGCTTATGCCTCGTCAAAAGCGGCATTGAATCACATGACTGCCAATCTGGCAATGGATTTCGGACCCGACGTGCGGATTAACGCCGTGGGACCGGGAGCCGTGGAAACGCAAGCTTTGGAATCGGTCCTAACACCGGAGATAGAGAAAAAAATGTTGGAACACACGCCAATCAAGCGATTGGGTGAAGTGGAAGATATTGCTGGGGCAGTCCTCTTTTTTGCAGCACCGATTTCCAGTTGGATCACAGGGCAGGTGTTATTCGTGAACGGGGGAGGTGTCCAAACGTTGGATTAATCCTTTTCAGGACCACCCGTTCCTTCTTTTTGTACTTGTAATTCTTTGATTTCTTTGTTGAGAAAAATGGACAGGATTGTCCGTAAAATTACAACTCCCCCAAGTATGGCCAATTCATTCAAGCTGGGTTCCAGAACTGTTTTTAGAATATCGGAGGCGATCAAAAACTCAAGGCCTAATAGTAAATAAGTTCCTAGATCGGCACGAAGTTCACGAGTTGCCGTGAACGAGTATTTCCCGGTAAAACGCCGGGATTCATTATGTATGAATGCGCAAAAAGCGATTATCGCTCCGTAGATAACGATGATTAGGCTGATGATGCTGATACTCGTGGATAATATTTCAAGATAGTGCATGATTTTCATCGTATGATATTTATAATGTCGTAATTACGGATTTTTTGTATAAAGGTTGTTACGATTCCCGTTTTTTCGCTAAAATCGTTATCTTTGAGGTGCTGTTAAAAATAAATCACTTACTATAAAGAAACAATGGAGCAAGAGAACAAACAAATGAATTCACTCCCGGATAACGCATACCGGGAACTCGCCCCGGGCGAGGAGTACAAGCCGATGATGCCGGCGAACACGAACCCCAAGGAGGTTACGCCTTATTCCGTGACATTCGGTATTATCATGGCGGTCATCTTTTCCGCGGCAGCAGCTTACCTTGGGTTGAAAGTAGGACAAGTATTCGAGGCTGCAATTCCTATCGCTATTATTGCTGTTGGTGTGGGCAATATGTTGGGGAAGAAAAATATGTTGGGACAAAACGTGATTATTCAGTCTATCGGAGCTAGTTCCGGTGTGATTGTGGCCGGGGCAATCTTTACGTTACCGGCTCTTTACATTTTAGGACTGGAGGCTCAATTTTACCAGATATTTCTTTCTTCTTTGTTCGGGGGATTTTTGGGTATCTTGTTATTGATTCCTTTCCGGAAATATTTCGTGAAAGACATGCATGGGAAATATCCTTTCCCAGAGGCAACGGCAACCACGGAAGTTTTGGTTTCCGGTGAAAAGAAAGGTAATCAAGCTAAACTATTGGCCGTGAGTGGTCTGATTGGGGGTCTTTATGATTTCTGCGTGAGTACCTTCGGTTGGTGGGCAGAAGGAATCTCTACTCGTATCATGGGATGGGGAGAAGTGCTTGCCGACAAGATGAAAGTGGTATTTAAAGTGAATACGGGTGCGGCAGTACTTGGTTTAGGATATATTATTGGGTTGAAATATGCGGCGATTATTTGTGCCGGTTCTTTCACCGTGTGGTTTGTGCTGATTCCTTTTATCAGCCATTTCGCCGACGGACAAACGTTAGCCGTGGGAGAGGGGATCACGGTGTTATTGCGGGATATGACCCCAGAGCAGATATTCTCAAATTATGCCCGTCATATCGGTATAGGTGGTATCGCTATGGCCGGAGTTATCGGTATTATTCGTTCTTCCAGTATTATCAAACAGGCTTTAGGATTGGCCGTTAGTGAATTGGGTGGAAAGAAAAAAGGCGAAGGTGCGGTAGAACGTACACAACGTGATATTTCCATGAAGTTCATTTTGTCAGGAATCATTTCCATATTGATTGCTACTTTTGTGTTCTTCCAATTTGGAGTGTTGGGTAATTTGACACACACGATCATTGCTACTTTGATTGTATTCGTCATCTCGTTCCTATTCACGACTGTGGCTGCAAACGCTATTGCTATCGTGGGTTCGAATCCTGTATCCGGAATGACATTGATGACATTGATTTTAAGTTCTTTGGTGTTGGTTAGTGCCGGATTGAGCGGCACGAGCGGAATGATGGCCGCCATGATTATCGGTGGTGTGGTTTGTACTGCGCTGTCTATGGCCGGAGGTTTCATTACTGATTTGAAGATCGGTTACTGGTTGGGGACCACTCCTGCCAGACAGGAAGGCTGGAAGTTCTTGGGTACGGCTGTTTCTGCTGCCACGATTGCCGGGGTTATGATGGTATTGAACCAGACTTATGGTTTCGTGGGAGAGAATGCATTGGTTGCCCCGCAGGCAAATGCGATGGCTGCCGTGATCAAACCTTTAATGGAAGGAGGGGCAACTCCTTGGTTGTTGTACTTTGCCGGAGCGGCTTTAGCATTGATCTTAACGATGATCGGCGTTCCTGCGTTAGCTTTTGCCTTAGGTATGTTTATCCCGTTAGATTTGAATACCCCGTTATTGATTGGCGGTTTGGTTAGTTGGTATGTGGGTACTCGTAGTAAAGATGAGAATGTGAATAAAGCTCGCCGTGAACGCGGTACATTGATCGCTTCCGGATTTATTGCTGGTGGTGCTTTAATGGGTGTGATCAGTGCTATCTTGAAATATTGCGGTGCTGACTGGTTTATCAGTTGGAGTGGTGCTGAGGTATTGGCTGTCGTGATGTATATTTTGATCATCCTTTACTTCATCTACGATTCTATGAAAGCTAAACTGGCGGATTAATTTACGATTTATGATTTACGATTGAAGATTTGATTCCAGTCGTAAATCATAATCTGACATCATAAATTTGAAATCTAAAATTTAAAAATTATACAAGGTGGATTTAAAAGATCGTTTTTTGAAATACGTGAGTTTCGACACGCAGAGTGACGAAATGAGTGAGACTTTCCCTTCTACCGAAAAGCAGAAAGTGTTGCTGAAATACTTGGTAGAGGAGATGAAATCTCTTGGGTTAACCGAGGTTGAGATGGATGAGCATAGCTATGCGATGGGTACGATTCCTGCTACTCCGGGTTATGAGGATCGTCCGGCGATTGGTTTTATCGCTCACGTGGACACGAGTCCAGATATGAGTGGGGCGAATATCAAACCGCAGATTATCGAGAATTATGATGGAAAGGATATCCGTTTGAACGAGAATTTGATGATGACAGTAAAGGATTTTCCGGAGTTATCAGCATTCAAGGGACACACGTTGATCACGACCGACGGGACAACTTTGTTGGGTGCTGACGATAAAGCGGGTGTTGCAGAGATCATGACGGCTGCCGAATATTTGATGGCGCACCCGGAGGTTAAGCACGGGAAAATCCGTATCGGTTTCACGCCGGATGAGGAAGTAGGCCGGGGTGTGGATTATTTCAACGTGGAGAAATTTGGTGCTAAATTCGCTTACACTATTGATGGTGGTTTTGAGGGCGAATTGGAATATGAAAACTTCAATGCCGCCAGTGCCAAGGTTGCTATTCAAGGACGGAACGTGCATCCGGGTTATGCTAAAGATAAGATGATTAATGCTTTGCAGGTGGCTGCTGAGGTGAATAGCCTGCTGCCAGCCTGGGAGCGTCCGGAACATACAGATGGATATGAGGGTTTCTATCATCTGGTAGGATTGAACGGTTCTGTAGAGAATGCGGAAATCAGTTATATCATTCGTGATCATATCCGGGATAAGTTTGAAGCTAAAAAGCAGTTCATGACGAAAGTGGTGGAACTTTTGACCCAGAAATATGGAGAAGGTGTGTTAACGTTGACTTTGAAGGATCAATATTATAATATGCGTGAGATGGTTGAGCCGCATCCGGAAGTGATCGATAAAGCATTCAAGGCTATGGAACAAGCCGGGGTAACCCCGATTGTTCGTCCGATCCGCGGTGGTACCGATGGAGCCCGTCTTTCGTACATGGGATTGCCTTGTCCGAATTTATTCACCGGGGGGATGAACTTCCATGGTAAGTTTGAATATTGTTCTTTAGACACGATGAGACGTGCGCAACAGACGATTTTGAACCTGATTCAGCTTTGGGCGGAATAAGGGTTGAAATGAGAGTTCGGGAGCAAGTTTTTCATTGCTTAAAATAAAAAAGGGGGATAACTTTTGATGGGTTATCCCCTTTTTATTTTTAGAGTTAGGAGTATTTCCAATTAAATCTCTAAAAATGTAAGATGATAATAAGTTTTAATGGTTGCTTTTTTGTGGAATATACGGTTCAGAAATGACCATTTCGGACCTGTGTATTTTGGAACTAAAAAAAGAGATTTTTTAGGCATTCAAAGAATAGTGATCTTTGAAAAAGAAATGTAACTTTAGCCATAAATTCGTTAGACAAGAATAATATGACAAATACTACGTATGTAGCCGGACAGGCTACTCTTTTTCCTTTTACCCCGCCGAAACATTCGGATAATTTGTGTATTCCCGTTCAGACATGGGAATTTTTATGTCACACACTTTATTTAAAGCGGTATCCTTTTTTGCTCGGTCCGAAAGGATGCGGGAAGTCTTCTATTGCCAAGGAATTGTCAGATGCTATGGGGATGGAGTATTTCGCTTTTGATATGGGACAGGCTTTTAAGCCGAAAAAGATGTTCGTGGGAGGATTGATTATTGGGGATGACGGGAAGACGAAAGCGGTACGTTCGGAATTTTTCAAGGCTTTCGTGTCAACTAAGCCCACGCTAATATTCCTAGATGAATTGACACGAACCCCGATGGTGGCGGCGAATTTCCTAATGACAATTTTGGATCGTCAACAATCGTATATCTATGATGAGGATTCCGGGAAACGCTATAATAAAGGTGAGAATGTGCGTTTCGTGGCGGCAGGTAACGTGGGATTTGCCTATGTTTCCACGCAGCGTTTAGACACGGCTTTTGAAGATCGTTTTATTAAAATTCGGTTGAATTACTTGACCGCAGAGGAAGAGGCTGCACTGATTCGGGCTCGTTTCCCGAAAGTGTCTCGTGATGCGGCTACTCAATTGGCCAAGGTAGCAGAGGTGTTACGTTTGGCTGAACAGAAAGAAACACTATCCGTTTCACTTTCGACTCGTCAAGTATTGGATGCGGCGGCTTATATCCCGTTAGGGTACCGGTTGGATGAGGTAATCGAGAGGGTGATTCTTACTAACTACGTGATTACAGGGGAAGAGATGGTGGCTCGTTCCTTAATACAGACTCTTTGAACGTGTGAACATGGATTATCGACGTATAGAAGAGATATATGACGAGCAGTTTATCGACCGGGATTGGTGGGGGAATTTTCCCGCGGCACGAAATTTACTGGATCGGGATCTGGGAACCACGGATTTGTTGAAATTGATCCCGGTATGTGCGAGAATCGCTTTTCATGTCACGGGAGAGATTCCTAAAATGGTACTTTCCAACCGGGTTCCCAGTTTATCGATGAATCCCAAGCATATTGCCCTAAATTTGAAATTGTTGCGATTGGGAGTGTCGGACGAGACGAGAGTATTTGTTTTTTTCGGATATTTCGTTCACGAGCTGGCGCACCTGATTTATACGGGAAAAGATATTGCAGAGTTGAGAGATGATGAGTTGCGCTATACGCCAATGCATTATGATATGATTCATTTTATAGAGGATCGGCGGGTGGAATCGAAACTCGTAAAGGAGTTCCCCGGTTATCATTATTATTTGTATGCGGCTCGCAAGCTGGGATTGGCAATGGGATTGAATGCCGTGGAGCATTATATGGGATTCTATGGTGGACAGAGTGAAGATGGTGTACATCGGGGAATGGATGGTTCCGAGGCTTTGTATGATTATATATGTTCTAAAATATTATATCCGAATCTGCTGGATGAGAGCAATTACATGCGGGAAGTGTTGTCTTTTCCCGGTAATGATGGGAAGGTACTTCAAGTGAATACTATCTTGAAATCTATCAAGGATTACGGGGAATTGACTTACAAGGAGGTTGTTTGGTATGCGGAAATGTTGACCGAATTGTTTCAAGAGAAGGAGATATGTCCGGATCATTTCTTTTTGCAAGAGATGAAAAAGGCGATGAAGAGTATCGAGGATTTCAAGACAGACAGGCAGATTAAAATGGCTGAATCCGTTATTCGTGATTTGCGGAAAACATTGAACCAAGAGCCTGTCTTTTCGACTCAGCTATACGTGAGTCCGGAACGGTCAAAGTTGGAATGGAAGGGAACATTGGGTGTTTGTGACCGTACCGAGGAGTTCGAGGCAGATGTAGCCGAGATTTCGGATGATTTATTAAACCGGGCAAAGGAATTGGCTGCTAAAATACAACTGAGTCTGGCCATGTTTTCCGGGAAGATGGATCGAACCCGGGTGATCTACGAGCAGGATTCCGGGGAGTTGGATGAGGATGAATTGTATCAATCTCGGTATAACCGGAATATATTTTTTGAGGAAGTAATGGCTCCTTCGGCTATTTTGGAAGTGGTTATCCTTTTGGATTTGTCAGGTTCGATGTGTACGGGAGACAAGATACCCATGCAAATTGTGATCTCTTCTGCGTTGGCCTTGGCTTTCAACAAGTATCCGAACGTGGTATATTATTCGATATATGGGCATCGCTGTGGAGATGAGGGCATCGAGATTATTCGTTTTCATGATCGGGGCGAGAAACTGCAACTGGGGAAACTGTTTTCTCAACAGGCGTTAAATGCCAATGCTGATGGGTATGCCATGCTGTATTGTTTTGATAAGTTCAAGTCGGATGCCAAAAATAAATTGTTTTTCATGATTTCCGACGGGGCTCCCTCGGCCACGGGATATGACGGGGAGAATGCCCGTGAACACGTGTGGGAAGTCGTGCGGGAAGGAAAGAAGAGAGGAATTGAAGTTTTGTCCGTGGGGATTGATAATTTCGAGCAGGCGGATATGTATGAAGAGTTTATTCCTTATTCCGGTCCGGAGATCACGACGAAAATCTCTCAATGGATTCGTAAGAAATTCATGTCGATTACGGATGATAATTCGTTTTAACGATAATAAAAAAACAGCAGCAAAACTGCTGCTGTTTTCATTTCTTATTATAATCCTAATTTCTTACGTATTGCTTTCGGAATAGCATCTTTGTGAACCATGATTGCCACGGTTTGCAAGCGGCAGAATGGTTCGGACATATAAAGATAACCACCGAACGAGTTACGGTCTTCTCCCCAAGAATTTTTGGTTTTATAGTAGATGGTACCGTTCTGATCCTTTAACATACCGGTGATGTGCATCAGGTGGTCATCTGTCGTCTGGCGGTTATTGAAGGTGAATTGGCGTTTGTTGTCATCCACTTTCATTTCCGGAACGGGTGATTCGAAAGATCGCATTTTACGTTCCCTGTCTTCTTCGCTTAAGGTTGTCCATTTATCAATTTCTGCGTTGATCATCTCTTCCGGGTTATTCGTCGGTAGAATTGCCAACCCGTCTGGATGACTGAAGCCGTTATGGCTGACATCTCCATCCCAACACACTGAATAACCGTTTTTCAAGGCGTTATTCATTACTTCCATGAGTTCATCGATCGGTAGATTATAATAACGGGCATGCATCCAGTTGTCGGGAATCGTGAGTTCAACTTCCTCGTAAAAGGGATATATCTGGTAAGAAGTCAATTCCACGTAGTCATCCAGGTTTAAATCCAGAGATTCTGCAAAACTTTGTGGGGTATACTCTTTACCTTCATATGTGAATGTTTTTGGCGTATCACCCAAGTAAGCTTCAATATATCTCATGAAACCTTTGGTCCACACGGGAGTAATCCGTCTGTTGGGATTTTCATTTATAGCATCAAGTATTCCCTGTAGCGCGGCAACCATTTCTGCATGAATGTGGAAATCCCGTCCGTATTGTAATCCGGTATACACTTCTTCCGGAACAATTCCGTACTTTTTGATCATGTCTATTACATCATGCGCTTGTCCGCCTTCGCTGAAATTTGTCTTCCCGTGGAATTGGACGTAACGTAATCCTTTTTCGAAATAGGCGTTTTTAGCCACGTAAAGCTCTGCCAGATCATAGACCGGTTTGCCTTTGCGCAGTAATTCGGATTCCAGGAATGAGAGAGCTGCGTAGTCCCAGCATGTTCCCACGCTTTGTTGATCCTTTACTGGGGTAGTTTTCAAATCAACGACTGTTGTAAAGTTGTAACCGGAACGAGGTCCGCCTTTTTGTGCGAATGCGGCAGTACTGATGGAAACCAGCAGAACAACCATACATAAGAACGAGTGTTTTATCATATCTGAATTAATTTTGGTATTTTTACTTTGATGGCGAAGTTAATTAAAATTTTGCATACACTAAAAATAATCTTTTATTGTTACGGTCAGGAGGTTTTTTGCCGGATATGGCTACACGATTTTTTTTTGTCGAACGTAACGGTTTCGTTGCGAAACAGGCGTTCTATCATGTTTGCCGTTGATTATTTCTACTTATTGTAGCGTTTGGGAATAGTCTGAAATTTATGTACTCAGCTTTTCGCAAACATGCCGAATCGAAAACAGCTTTACTATCAGCACTTATTTCAAGTTTTTCTTTTGTCAAAAAAGAAATTGTTTGAAAAGTATTTTTTATATCAAATATTTTCTGTAAATTTATAAATGAGGTGTAAAAATAAATGTAGTTATCGCTTAACACACTAAAAATTAAATGCTTATGAGAAAAGCTATTTTATTCCTATTTACATCTATTTTATTTCTTAGTGGTTGTAATAATGAAGTAACAAGTAACCAACCGAAACTTATCGAGTTTGGTGAAGATTAGCGAAATGCACTAGAGATATTTCACCAATATCGTGCGGAATTAAACAATTCGTTATCCCGATCGGGTCGTGATGTAACAATCGGTTATTTCTGGTAGTTATTATAAGAATAACAAATATATGTATTTCTTAGAAAATCACAGTACAGCTTCTATTTACTAAATTAATGACATTTTAGTCCCAAGTGACGTTTCCATTAATAAAATATTATGTGGGAATTAACTTTATATGATTTTTGAAATCAATAATGTATAGTAGCTTAACTATGTAAATAAAATATAGCGAAAATGATAAGGATTTTATTTTTCGGATTATTACTTGTGGTGGCATTGTTTGCTTGCGAGAATGATGACTCTTACGTGGGGATCGGAGTAGAGGAACCTAGCGTTGCTCTTGATCCCAAAGGAGACTCTGTTATCGTGAAAACGAAAGGGGGATTTTGGACTGTTTATGCCGTATATGAGGAAATTACGGATACTATAGTTGAACATGTAAATCGTGATTTTTTAGATACTGTTTTGATAAATGGGTTCACGATAATTAAAATGGATAAAAATGTTTTCGTTAAGGTTGGTCCTAACAATACAGGTGAAGATCGTAAAATTAATATAAAACTAATGAAAGCACATAACCAGGATTATTTGACTATCACGCAAGCTAAAAATGAATAGGAAATAGATAGGGTTATTCCCAAAAGTTGGGCGGGTTAAACATTATCCGTTTATTGAAAGAGTTCGGTATTGTACCGGGCTCTTTCCTTTTAACCGTGATTTTATTCTATTATTGTTATAATAATCTGTATCTTTACCTTGTTTTTGTGGACGTGGGAAAATATACTTAAATATAAATTATTCTATTCATGAAAAAGACCGTTATATTACTCTTGAGTGTTACCGCGTTAGTAACGTCTTGTAAGGATGGTGCTAAGCAGGTAAACAACCCGTTGATGCAGAAGTTTGAAACCCCGTTTCAAGTTCCGCCTTTCGATAAGATAAAACTGGCGGATTACAAGCTGGCTTTCGAGGAAGGCATGAAACAGCATAAGGCTGAAATCGAGGCTATCGTGAATAACCCGGAAGAACCGACTTTCGAGAACACGATCGTGGCGCTTGACAAGGCCGGGGAGTTGTTGAACCGGACGTCCGCGATATTCTTCAACCTGTATGAAGCGATGAAGAATGACGAAATGCAGCAATTAGCCATGGAAATCAGTCCTGCCGTAACAGCCCACGGGGATGAGATTAACATGAATCCTAAATTGTTTGCCCGGATCAAAGCGTTGTATGATAAACGGGAGACATTGGGTTTGGATGCTCTGGCTTTGCGTACGCTGGAATTGTATTATAATGATTTCGTTCGTGGCGGTGCGAATCTGAACGATGCCGATAAGGCTAAAATGATGCAAATTAATGGCGAATTGGCTAAATTGGGTTTGCAATACGGGGATAACCTGTTGAAAGAAACAAACGCATTCACGTTGGTTGTTGATAACGAGAATGACTTGGCCGGACTTCCGGAAACTTCTATTGCTGCCGCTGCTGCCGCTGCTAAAGACCGGGGAATGGAAGGTAAGTGGGTTTTCACGGTTCAAAAACCAAGTATGATTCCTTTCCTGACGTATGCTCAAAATCGTGATTTACGGGAGAAGTTGTACAAAGGGTATTACATGCGCGGGAATAATGACAATGCTAATGATAATAAGGATGCGTTAGCTAAAATGGTGAACTTGAGAACGGAAAAAGCTAAGTTGCTGGGATTTGACACTTATGCTGACTACGTGGTAGACGTGAACATGGCCAAAACCCCGAAGGCTATCTATGATTTCATGGGACGCGTGTGGGAACCGGCATTGAAAGTTGCCAAACAGGAGTTGGCTGAGATGCAGGCTATTGCCACGAAAGAAGGGATGAAGTCTAAACTGGAAAGTTGGGATTGGTGGTATTACGCGGAGAAATTGCGGAAACAGAAATATGATCTGGACGAGTCCGAGATGGCTCCTTATCTGAAATTGGAAAACGTGCGGGACGGAATGTTCGCGGTGGCTAATAAATTATATGGAATCACCATGCACAAGAGAACGGATATCCCGTTATATCACCCGCAAGTGGAGACTTACGAGGTGAAAGATGGTGACGGGACTTCTCTCGGGATTTTGTATCTGGATTATTACACTCGTGCCAGCAAGTCGGCAGGGGCGTGGATGACTGAATTCCGTCATTACACGAAAGTGAACGGACAGGAAGAAATGCCGTTAGTTTCCGTGGTTTACAATTTCTCTCCGGCCGTGGGGGATGCTCCTGTTTTGTTGAGCTGGGATGACACGGAAACGATGTTCCATGAATTCGGACACGCCTTGCACGGATTCTTTACTCGTGGCGATTACCAGCGGATCGCGGGTACTATTCCTCACGATATGGTAGAGTTGCCTTCACAGGTGATGGAGAATTGGGCGAGCGAACCGGAAGTGTTGAAAATGTATGCAAAGCATTACCGGACTGGCGAGACTATGCCGGATGCGTTAATCCGGAAAATACAGGAAAGCGGGCATTTTAACCAGGGATTCGCGACGGTAGAATACGTGGCGGCTGCCTTACTTGACATGGAGTGGTACTCTAATGCTGAAGTGAAAGATTTTGACGTGAACGCTTTCGAGAAAGCCTCTATGGATAAATACGGTTTGATCAAAGAGATATTACCTCGCTATCGTTCCACGTATTTCTCTCATATTTTCGATGGAGGCTACAGTGCCGGATATTACGTGTATCTCTGGGCCGAAGTGCTGGATGCTGACGCTTTTCAGGCTTTCAAGGCTTCCGGGGATATTTACAACAAAGAGCTGGCAGCCAAGTTTAGAAAATATATTTTGTCTGAAGGAGGATATGCTGATCCCATGCAGCAGTATATCAAATTCCGCGGTCAGGAACCGTCGGAGGATCCTTTGTTGCATAAAAGGGGATTAAAATAACAGAAGATCCGTAAAGTTCGTAAGGTTTATAAAGTTTATAAGGTCTATAAAGTTTGTGAATCCTTGGGGATGATTTGTTCTCGATGGCGTTATTGCCGATGGAGTGGTCTGAAGGATGCCCGTGGCTTTTGACTTTATGAACTTTATGGATTTTATAAACTTATTACGATGTGTGTGCGTGTATTTGTTCTTTTGCTTTGTCTATTATCGATACAGGGTGGAAGGCTGTTTGCAGGAAAAGAGAAGTGTTTTCCGGAGATACAGAGAGTTGATTCATTGGCTCGGGAAGAAAAATGTGCTGTTGTAAAAGGAGTCGTGTGTGATGCGCAAGGCGAGGCGATAGTCGGGGTCAATATTATTGAAAAAGGAACGATGAACGGGGTAACTACCGATCGGAGAGGGAAATTCTCGCTTGAGGTAGATTTACATGGAACGTTGATTGTCTCTTTTGTTGGCTATCGGACTCGAATTATCCCGGTTGAAGGGAGAACCGATTTCGTTATCACGTTGGAGCATGATTATATTCTTTTGGACGACGTGATCGTGACGGCATTGGGATTGCAAAAGAAAGAATCGGCCTTGTCTTACGCTGCTATCCAAGTGGATAAGGATGAATTAGTCCGGGTGAAAAACCCGAACATGATCGTGGCGTTGATGGGAAAGGTGGCCGGAATGCAAGTGAACCGGAGTTCTTCGGGAATGGGAGGGGCTGTGAAAGTCGTGATGCGAGGGAACCGATCCGTGGCTGGGAATAATCAACCGCTGTACGTGATTGACGGGGTACCCATGTTGAATGAAAGTAATGAGCAACCTTACACGGCTATCGGGGGAACGGCTGATGCGGGAAATCGGGATGCCGGAGATGGGATTTCTAATTTGAATCCGGAAGATATCGAGAGTATTAGCATTTTGAAAGGAGCCCCTGCTGCGGCCCTTTACGGGACACAGGCTGCCAACGGGGTTATTTTGATTACTACGAAGAAGGGATTGGCCGGGAAACAAGAGGTTGCTTTCACTTCCAGTGTGGCTTTTGACAAGGCGATGATGTTGCCGAAGTTGCAGAATCATTACGGGATGAGTGATGAAATCGAGAGTTGGGGAGAACGGGAGAATATAACCACGGGTAACCCGATACCCTCTTTTTTTCGAACGGGCGTGACAGCAATTCATTCTTTATCCTTTATGACAGGGAATGAACGGGTGCAAACTTATTTTTCGTATGCTAATACCATGGGAAAAGGGATTCTAGGAAAACATGAGTTGTCAAAACACAATATTAACTTCCGGGAAACAGCGACATTTTACGAGGGGCGTTTGAAAATAGACGGGAATGTGAATCTGTTGAGCCAGCACGTGAAAAATCGTCCTGTTCCGGGAGGATTCTACATGAATCCGTTAGTTGGTCTGTATCGCTTCCCCCGGGGAATGGATATAACCGAATATAAAGAACATTTTGAAGTATGGAGTGAAGAACGTCATTTGAACGTGCAGAATTGGCATGCCCCAACCGAAGATTTTGAGCAGAATCCATATTGGATACAGGAACGGATCACGAGCCGGGATCAACGTACGCGGGTTATTGCTTCTCTCGCGTTGAATTTGAAAATTACAAATTGCTTTTCAGTTCAGGCCCGTGGAAACGTGGATTACGTGAACGATAAATTCCGTCAAAAATATTATGCCTCGACGGCTCCCGCACTGGCAGGAAATAACGGGCGTTATATAGATTCCGGGAACGAACAGGTGCAAACGTACGGGGATGTGATCGGAACTTATAAAGGAAAATTTAGTGACTTTTCGTTGGACGTGTCTTTAGGCGTCAGTATTAGCCGGAAAAAAGCCAATGAACTCCGGTACGATTCGAAGACTGCCTCTTTGAAGTTCGCGAACGTGTTCAATATTGCTAATATAAACATGAATACTTCTGCTTATATATCCGAGCGGATTGATGCTATCCGGGAGATACAGTCTTTGTTTGTCACGGCACAAATAGGTTTTCGAGATTATTTATTCCTGGATGTTTCAGCCCGGAATGACTGGAGTTCCACGTTAGCTTACACGAGCCGGGAATCAAGGGGCTTTTTCTATCCGTCCATTGGGGTTTCTTGCTTGATGAATCGGGTATTGAAATTGCCCGAACAGGTGACGAGTGGTAAGGTGCGGATTGCATGGAGTAAGGTTGGGAATGACATTCCTTTGTATATTACGAATCCTGTGGCTCACGTTCTGGCCGGAGGGGGAATACAGGCATCGGATGCGGCTTCTTTTGAAGAGATGAAACCGGAGATGAGCTTGTCGGTGGAGGTGGGAACGGAATGGAAATTCTTTGACTCTCGCCTGCATATTGACTTTACCTATTATCAGACACATACTAAGAATCAGTTTTTCAAATTGCCAGCAAAAGATGGCGACGAGTATGCCTATCGTTACGTGAATGCTGGAAATATTCAGAATACAGGTGTCGAGTTGATGATCGAGGGTACTCCGGTTGAGATTAAAAATTTCAGTTGGAAAACAGGAATAAATTACGCTTTCAACAAAAATAAAGTGGTGCGTTTGCACGTTGAGTTACCCGTGTTTCAATACGGACCTTATGGTTTTTCATCCAGTTACGCGATGAAATTGAAGAAAGGCGGATCTTTCGGGGATATATACGGTAAAGCGTTCAAGCGGGATACAGACGGGAAAATTCTTTACGAGACGGATGGAGAACGTCAGGGATTGCCGATGATTGAAGGAGATGGGAACACGGTGAAAGTGGGAAATGCCAATCCGGATTTCACGCTGGGATGGACGAATGCTTTCTCATGGAAGGGACTGGAGTTGAGTTTGCTGGTGGATGGTCGGTACGGGGGAAAAGTGTTGTCGCAGACACAGGCTGACATGGATATGTACGGGGTGACAAAAGTTACCGGGGATGCACGGGACAGGGGGTACGTGATACTGGAAGGAGAGAAGATTACTAACGTGAAAGGGTTCTACAAGTCTATCGTCGGGGGACGTGCCGGGGTGACGGAATATTATATGTATGATGCCACTAATTTCCGTTTACGGGAGTTGGCTTTGGGGTACACTTTCCCCAAGCGCTGGATGGAGGCGACGAAGTTTTTCCGGGATGTTCAACTGGCTTTTACAGCCCGAAATCTGTTTTTTATATACAAAGAAGCGCCTTTTGACCCGGATCTGATTCTTTCTACGGGGAATGATAACCAGGCGATAGAAGTGTACGGGATGCCCACCACGAGAAGTATGGGATTCAGTTTACGTGTCATGTTTTAATTGGAAGAAAGGATGAGAGATTTAATCTACATGATAATAGGGGTGATATCTGTCTCTTGCACGGGGCGTTTCAAGGACTTGAACACGGATAAGACGGGGATCACGGATGAGAATATGCAAGTCGACTTGAATCACCTGGGAATACCCTTAGACGTGATTCAGCAGGGAATCTATTTTAACTATGATTACGGGAAGGGGAAGAATTGGCCCTATCAGCTGATGCAGAATCTGAGTGCCGATATGTTTAGCGGGTACATGCACGATTACAAACCTCTAAACGGTGGAAGTCATAACTCCGATTATAACCTGCAAGACGGGTGGAACGGGATGTTGTGGGAGAACACCTACGCTTACATCATGCCTCAGATTAAACGGCTGGAGGACTCTACCCGGTTAAAATATCCTGCCGTGTATGCTATTACTGAAATCTTGAAAGTGGAAGTGATGCATCGGGTTTCCGATTACTATGGTCCTGTTATTTACACGAGTTTCGGAAATAAAAAAATGATTTACCATCCGGATTCCCAACAGGATGTTTATCATTATTTCCTGGATGATTTGAAGACGGCGGTGGGAATACTGGAAAATTACGTGAATTTAGCCGGCTACACGCTTGAATTTTCCCGTTTTGACTTGTTGCTGGATGGGAAGGTTGAATCATGGATTCGGTTTGCCAATTCGTTGCGCCTGCGTCTGGCAATTCGGATGGCAATGGCCGATCCGGATAAAGCCCGGCAAGAGTTCGCGGACGCTTTAGCTGGCCCTCTCGGGGTTTTTGAAGAACCCACGCAACTGGTGGCGGTGACGACTGATGAGGAATACAGTAACCCGTTGGGCGAGATTAACCGGGTGTGGGGCGAGGTGTACATGAATGCGTCCATGGAATCTATTTTGAATGGTTTTGACGATCCCCGGCGGGAGGCTTTTTTCGAGCCTTGTCCCGATGATGTTCTTTTGCCGGATCGGGATGGGAGGGATTCGGTGCTTATTCCTTTGAAAGGGCAGTACCGGGGAATCCGCCAGGGAACCATGTTTGCCCACACGCTTTATTCCGCTCTGTCGAAAATATACGTGAATGTCCAGACAAAACCGATTCTGATGACGGCAGCCGAGGTCTGGTTTCTGCGGGCGGAAGCCGCTTTGCGGGGATGGACTGCAGAGAACCCCGGAATTTGTTACGAGCAGGGTATTCGGTGTTCATTCTCCCAGTGGCAGGTGGCCGGCGTGGAAACTTATTTGCAGAGTGATTGTCGGGCGGCTGATTTCGAGGATGCCTTTACCCCCGAAAATAATATCAAGGCTCGTTGTCTAGTTTCCCCTCGCTGGGATGATGCCGCTTCTGACGAGATGAAATTGGAACGGATTATCACGCAAAAATGGCTGGCTGTTTTCCCGGAAGGTTGCGAGGCATGGGCAGAACAACGAAGGACTGGTTATCCGAGGTTATTCTCCGTGCGGTATAACAATAGTCGTAACGGGTGTGTTGACACGGAAAAGATGATTCGTCGTCTGAATTATCCATCTTCAATTTTAGATAGTGATAACGGGCAATACGAGATGCTGGTCAATGCCTTGGGAGGTCCAGATCATGCCGGAACTCCTTTGTGGTGGGATACCGGACGGAATTTTTAGCCACCTTAGTTTATTGCGGCAAGAGAGAAAGATGTAAGATTTTAGGCCATAAAATCGAAACTTTATTGAGATCCTTTCGTTTCTATAGGTGTTGAAAACGAAATAAAAATGAACTTTTAAATATTTATAGTTATGATGAAAGGAAATATCGGTTTAGATGCTGCAATGATTAAATCCAGCAAAACCATTTTGAATAACCTGTTGGCTGACCATTTTGTTTTACTCGCTAAAACTTGGAATTACCACTGGAATATGAAGGGCCCGAGTTTCAGGTCTTATCACACTTTTTTGGAAGATCTTTATAACGGTTTGATTGAAGATATAGATAGTATTGCCGAGCGTGTTCGTGATTTGGACGAACGTCCTATCGGTTCTTTGAAGGGATGTTTGGAACATAATCGTATCAAAGAACATGATGATGAAAAACCACTCCCCGATGCAAAGGGAATGCTGGCAGCTTTGCTGGACGATAATGCCGAGGTGATTCGACAGATCCGTACCGATTTGGAAACCATGGAGAAAGAAGAGTCAAAGGACTTCGGGACATCCAATTTCTTGGAAGATATGATTGAGAAGAAAGAAAAAGTAACTTGGATGATCCGGGCCCATTTGGAATAGGGATAGATTTTTTTGTTATTAGTGAATGAAAGGGATTGCTGTAATGGTGATCCCTTTTGTTTTGTGTATAGTAACCTTCTAATCCGATGTTTTTGTATCTTCGTGGCGAAGAATTACACGAGATGGGAGATAGAGAGATTAGCGACATATTGATTCGTTGGTACGAGGAAAACAAGCGGGATTTACCGTGGCGAAGAATTTCCGATCCTTACCTGATCTGGATTTCGGAGATCATCCTTCAACAGACCAGGGTGGTGCAGGGGTTGGAGTATTTTAACCGATTCACGGAACGGTTTCCCAACGTGGCGGCTCTTGCCGTGGCGGATGAGGACGAGGTGATGAAGTATTGGCAGGGGCTAGGGTATTATAGCCGGGCTAGGAACCTGCATGCGGCAGCCCAACAGATCATGAATGATTTTGATGGTGTTTTTCCCCGTACACGAGAAGAGGTTCTTTCGTTGAGAGGAATTGGTGATTACACAGCTGCTGCCATTTGTTCTTTTGCCTACCGGTTACCCTATGCAACCGTGGACGGGAATGTTTTCCGGGTGTTGGCCCGGTTGTTTGATGTCGATTTACCGATTGATGGGGGAGAAGGGAAGAAGTATTTTACGGCATTGGCCCAATCCCTGTTGGATGAACGTCGTCCGGATTTGTTCAACCAGGCGATGATGGAGTTCGGGGCGTTGCAATGCGTGCCTAAGTCACCGGATTGCGAGTGTTGTCCTCTAAACGGGAAGTGTTTGGGATTGGCAGCCCGACGAGTGGAACGATTACCTGTGAAAAGTGGGAAGACCGTGGTGAAACCTCGTTATTTTAATTATTTGTATATACATGGGCAAGGTATGACCCTTTTATCCAAGCGAACGGGGAATGATATTTGGCGTAATCTCTACGAGTTTCCGTTAATCGAAACGGAGCGTGCGGTTACGTGGGAGGAATTGTCCGGTATGGCTGTTTTTCAAGAGTTATTTGATGAAAGCGAAAAAGTTGAAATTACCCGAGAGTATGTGGCGAAAAAACATGTCTTGTCTCATCGAGTGATATACCCTGTATTTTATGAAATTCGGGTCGATTTTTTTTCGGAGAGTATGGGGAAATATTTGAAAGTACCCGATAATCGGGTGGGAGAATATGCTGTCTCCCGATTAATTCAGTCATATCTTGAAGTGCGGGATGGTTTGTTGTTTTAAGAAAAAGTTCATTGTTTGTCGATCGCTATTGAAAAAAGTTTATTTTTGCACTAATGCGAAAAAGTGATCGAGATATACTGGATGTGTTCTTGAAGAACCGTAAGGAAGGAGTTCGGATGTTGTTTGATCGATATTATCGGCCTCTCGTGCTGTATGCGGGAAGTTTGATTGACGATGATACGATGGCTGAAGATCTCGTTCAAGAATTTTTCGTGCGTTTATGGGAAGATGATTATTTGAAACATATAGAGGAAAAGGCCTTGGTTTCTTATCTTTTTTCTTCCGTTCGGAATAGTTGTTACACTTACACGCATAAGAAGGATGTGTTGCGTATGCGGGTGGATTACACTGCTATTGATGTGGCAGAGGATACAGCGGCAGTGTTGAACCAGGAAATTGTGGATCGGGTGGCGGCTGTTATTGCTCGGATGCCGGAACAAACGAGGAAAGTGGTGGATTGTGTTCTGATGCGGGATATGAAATATCAGGATGCGGCAGATGAGTTACAAGTGTCATTGAACACGGTGAAAACGTTGTTGCGTAACGGGATGCGTATCTTGCGGGAAGAATTAAAGGGAGACGAAGAGTTGATTTTGTTGCTTATCATGTCCCGGAGTTTAGGTGACTAGGTTATCCATT
>JAHZBN010000025.1:0-41552 GCA_019423345.1 Butyricimonas sp.
TCGATTGTGCCGTATTTCGTGAGGTCTTTTTTAATGTCTTCCAGGTGGCATGTGCTGTCAATCGTGAGAGATATGGCGACTTCCGACGTGGCAATCATATCAATCGGGGTTTTCCAGGATTCGAATATTTCGAATACTTTCCGAACAAAACCGTAAGCAAGCAACATGTTGCTGGATTTGACTTTTATGGCCGTGATTCCGTCCTTTGCAGCCACCGCTTTGAAATCTTTGATGGGACTTTCTTTCGTGATCAAAGTTCCTTCGTCGCTTGGGTTCATCGTGTTTTTCATGCGCACGGGAATGTTTGCTTTCTTCGCGGGTTGAATGCTTGACGGGTGGAGAATTTTGGCCCCGAAATAGGCGAGTTCGGCAGCTTCATCAAAAGATAGAGAGCGAATGGCTTTCGTGTTTTTCACGTATCGCGGGTCGCTGTTATGTACACCGTCGATGTCGGTCCATATTTGAATTTCCTCCACGTTGAGAGCGGCCCCGATCAATGCAGCCGAGTAGTCGCTGCCTCCTCTCTTCAAGTTGTCGATTTCTCCATAAGCGTTTCGGCAAATGAATCCTTGGGTAATGATAATGCGCTCCGTGGCCGGGTTGGATAGTAGTCTTTTTAGATTTTGTTCGATATAGAAATAATCCGGTTCACAGTCTTTGTCAATACGCATGAAATCCAAGGCTGACAGAAGCGTGGAAGGAATGCCTTGTTCCTGTAAATAATAATACATTAGCGTGGTGGAAATGATCTCTCCTTGAGCGATTACAGCTTTTTCTTGTAACGGGTAAAAGTCCTTGTTGATGAACGAACGGAGATAAGTAAAGATGGTTTGTACAAATTCTTGTCCCCGGTGTTTGAATTCTTCGGTACTGTAGAGATCGCTAATGGTCATCAGGTAATCCAGTTCAAGATTCTGGATTGTCGTCAAAGCTTCCTGCCTGTCATTGCGGTATAGGTGGTTGGTGATGTCTACTAACGTGTTGGTTGTTCCGGACATGGCCGAAAGAACAACAATTTTAGGTTGGTCATCCGAGATTAATTTTGCCACTTCTTGGATTCGTTGTGCGGAACCAACCGAGGTTCCTCCAAATTTTAATACGTTCATAAGTTTATTGTTTTTAAATCATTTATTTCTTTACATGAAAAAAGCCCGTGTATTCACACAGGCTTTTTTCGACAGTTTTTTGACAACAGTGCGTTAGCCTGCAAAGAGCTTTTGCATGCACATCATCTGTTTATAGTTATTTGTATACCTTGTTCTCATTCTTCTTGTGTATTTTTCACGATGCAAATATTGCATATTGAAATTGAAAAAACAAGCCTTTGTTAAAATATTAACAAATATCCGGCTACGCTACGTTACAAGTTACAGGTTAGCAAGTTTCAAGTTCTTTTTTAACAACCTGTAACTTTCCACCAAAAGTTATTTCTTGTGGAAAACCGTGGCTGTCCAGTTGTCTTTTATTTTGTTGGATTGATAGGTTAGTTGCAATAGCTCGGCTTTCTCGCGAATAACGGGAATATCTTCGGTGTAGAATCCGCTCATGATGAGGTAGCCGTTATCGTTAAGCACGTTTACGTACGCGGGCATATCATTCAATAATATATTCCGGTTGATATTGGCTAGAATGATATCGTAATGTTCCTGTCCATCCAGTAAAGTTGCATCCCCGATAAGAATGCGTATGTTGTTCATGTTGTTGGTGGCAATGTTTTCCATGGCGTTGTTGTAGGCCCATTCGTCGATGTCGATGCCGGTGACCGATTGTGCCCCGGTTTGTGCGGCCATGATAGATAGAATGCCGGTACCACATCCCATGTCAAGGACTTTCTTGCCGGAGAAATTAGGTTTCATGTCTAAGATCGTTTCCAGCATGAGAGCAGTCGTGGCATGATGGCCCGTGCCAAAACTCATTTTCGGGTCAATAATGATTTCGTGTTCGATGTTTTCAAGCGTGGGATGGAATCCGGCTCTTACTAGTATCTGGTCTTGCACGAGAATAGGCGTGAAGTTTTCTTCCCAGATTTTGTTCCAATCTTGGTTTTCGATTTCTGTTTTTTCCCAGGTGATCGTGTATAGTGCTTGGAAGAATGAAAGGATTTCTAATGATTTTACCTGTTCTTCATCGAAATTTTTACTTGGAATGTAAGCTTTGAAACCGTTGTCCGAGTATGAAAAACTGTCGTATCCGAGGTCGCCGAGTTCGGCAATAATCGCATCTGCAATGTCCTCCACGTAAGGAGAGATATGGAAAGTGAGTTCTGTATAAAACATGCTATCTGATTTTTTTGCAAATGTAGCAAAAAATCAGATAGCTATGCTCTTCACATGATTTTCTCTAATTTATCAAGAGATTGAGCGATTTCTTGATCGGAAAGCTCGAAATTCTGGAGGTTTCCACCAAGGTATTGTTCGTAAGCGTAGAGGTCAATCATGCCGTGTCCGGATAGGTTGAACAGGATTGTTTTGGCTTTTCCTTCGGCTTTGGCAATTTTCGCTTCCCGAATCGCTTGTGCTATGGCATGAGTGGATTCTGGTGCAGGAATTATCCCTTCGGTTTTGGCAAATAATATTCCGGCCTCGAAGGTTTCCAGTTGCGGAATGGCAACGGCCTCCATCAGTTTGTCCTTGAGTAATTGGCTGACGATAACCCCGGCTCCGTGATAGCGTAAGCCCCCGGCATGAATACTTGCGGGTTGGAAGTCATGTCCCAGCGTGTACATGGGAAGTAAAGGTGTCAACCCGACTGTATCGCCGAAGTCGTATTGGAACTGACCTCGGGTTAACTTCGGGCAGGATTGTGGTTCTACAGCAATTACCCGGGTATGTTTTCCTTCTTTCAAATTCCTGCGGATGAATGGAAAACTGATTCCGGCGAAGTTCGAACCTCCCCCGAAACACCCGATCACGATGTCCGGTTCATCCCCGGCTTTTTCCATTTGGAGAAGTGCTTCCTCGCCGATGATAGTTTGATGTAATAGTACGTGATTCAGCACGCTTCCCAGGGAGTAATTGGTTAGGGGATCTTGTGCGGCAAGTTCGACAGCTTCTGAAATGGCAATACCTAGGCTACCGGTCGAATTCGGGTATTCTCGTAGAATTTGTCTTCCGGCCTCTGTCAAGTTACTTGGTGACGGTATCACATCTGCTCCCCACGTGTTCATCATCAATTTGCGATAGGGTTTCTGGTTGTAGCTTACTTTTACCATGAACACTTTTAGGTCTAGGCCGAAATGTTGACAGGCAAAGCTTAATGCCGTACCCCATTGTCCCCCACCGGTTTCTGTGGTGATGCGTTTAATCCCTTGCTTGTAGTTGTAGTAAGCTTGTGCAATGGCCGTGTTCGGTTTGTGAGAGCCGGCCGGGCTTGTTCCTTCATTTTTGAAATATATTTTGGCAGGAGTATCCAAAGCTTTTTCTAAAGCATAGGCTCGCACGAGAGGGGTCGATCTCCATATTTTATACAAGTCCTGTACTTCATCGGGGATCTCGATGTAGCGTTCTGTGGCGAACTCCTGTTTTGCCAATTCTTGGGCAAATAGCGGGTAAAGGTCTTCCGGTTTTAACGGTTGCTTTGTTCCCGGATGGAGAGGAGGAAGAGGTTTGTTGGGCATGTCTGCCACAATATTATACCACTGGGTTGGCATTTCTTGTTCGGTGAGCATAAATTTTTTGATTGGTTTCATGATTTTGATTTTAAAAAAAGGTGAATAAAAAAAGAGAGCCTACTGTTCGTAAACAATAGGCTCTCTCTATATCAATTATGCAATACAATCACATAACCTCATTGTTTACGATGAAGTTTAAAGAGGTGCCACCACCAAGTTTGAGCTATGTGTTGATTGTATATCATATTTCTTTATTTTATGAAGACAAAGCTATATAGAGATTTTCTTTTTTCCAAATTCTATCGTAAAAATAATGTTGTTAAATGAAATTTAATGCTTACATTTGCAGCATCCCACTCGAATTGAAGTTATAAAGACGTGTATTGCGCAAAAGAGATTGCCTCCGGTGTGCATAGCACGTCTTTTTTGTTAAATTCTGAGTGGGATCTAATTTAATAAAGAGCCGGAGGCATTTCTTAATAAAGTTAGTTAAACGTTTGTTTTGAAGTTATTGTTATGTTTTTGCATAACAATTTTCGAAAATTCTAAATTGTCTTTGGGTGGGGCCGTGATGGTGACCCACCTTTTTGTAACCTATACCGTCTTGATGACGTATAATTTCACATTGAATTTCTAGCTAAACTAAATTTGAATATGATGAAAACTTTTGGAAGAATTGGATGGATTTGCATGATGGCGGTTGCTGCAACTTTGATGTTTGTTTCTTGTGGGAATAGTCAGAAAAACAAGGTGCAGTCGGGAAAACAAGTACAAGAACCGGTAGGAACCGTCGTGGAGGAGTCGGAAGTTGTCGTGGAGGTAGATAGTATCACACCTGATTCAACCACTCAGAACACTAAAAGATAAAAGCTAAAAATTAAAAGTTAGTACTAATTCTTTTATCTTAAAGACGAAGCTCCCGGGTAACCGGGAGCTTCGTCTTTATAGTATCATCTGTGGCATGAATTCGAAACTGTTGTATTGAGGACGTAATCTCTCCGTGTTGTAGAATTTGGGAACATCCACGATCTTTTTACTGCTGGTTACAATCTCGATTGGGGCGTTGTCATAGCGTCCGTTTCTTAGGATAACTAACCTGCCGTGTAATCCTTTGTTAATTAAATCCAGGGCAAGGTTCCCGTATGCCATAGGTACGATGGAATCCAGTGCATCCGGATCTCCACAGCGAACTAGATATCCCAGTCTTTGCGTGATGGTGTTGATTACTTGTCCGTGGTTAAATTGTGGGGTAAGTTCTTTTAATTGTTGTGAGATCATGTTTCCGATACCTCCCAATTTTTTATGTCCGAACATGTCTGTTTCTTCACTTTGGAAAATCATGTTACCACCAGAAAAAGTGGCTCCTTCGGATACCAGAACCACCGAGTATTTGCTGGGATTCGTGAAACGATCCTCGCAAAGTAGTTCGGTTAGACGTTCGATATTAAATTCGTATTCCGGAATCACACAACGGTTGGCAGCTCCGGCTAAGGTTGGTAGCATTGCAGTGAACCCAGCATAGCGTCCGAAGACTTCTAGAACCAGTATACGTTCATGAGATCCGGCTGATGTTCGGAGATCATGCGTGAGGGCAATCGTACGGGTGATACAGGTGCTGAATCCAATACAGTAATCTGTTCCGGGAACGTCGTTGTCCATGGTTTTGGGGATGGCTACGACTTTCACACTTTCCTTGCTCAAGCGTACTGCATAACTCAACGTGTCGTCACCCCCGATCGGGATCAAGTAGTCGATACCCATGAACTCTAGGTTTTTTAATACTTCCGGGGTCAGGTCGTTGATGTCGTCCGAGTATTTATCCTGTAAATGCTTGGGTACATTTGTCTTAGGCACGTGGGAAGCCCTAGTTCTGGATGTATGTAGGAAAGTGCCACCGGTGCGTCCGGCTTTGTTCACGATTTCCTCTGTTAATTCAAAAAAATTGCCGGAGTTGTCATATTGTGGATCTCGTACGATGTCAATCAGTCCACCCCAGCCTCTTTTGATTCCAATAACTTTATAGCCTTCCCGCAGGGCTCGAATGGTTACCGCTCTGATGGCAGGATTCAGGCCGGGAACGTCTCCTCCGCCGGTAAGTATCCCTATAATTCCTCTGTTTTTTGGTTGTCCCATAATGTAGTTGCTTTATGTTAGTAAAATCGAACTAATGTACACAAAATTGTTCAATTAATACGTTAAAATCACCATTAAGTAAGTATATTTGTCTGTTTTTATGGATAAAGAATGTTAATATAATGATATGGAGAGTTTGAGAGTCTTTTGGGGAGAACTGGGAGCTTTTAGATATGGGGTAATACTTCTGTTTGTGTTGACACTCACCTATATCTATCACGTTATTCGTCGGTGTGTGATTGTGTCTCGCAAAGTAAAACTGATAGATAAACGAGAGCATGAAGGGGTGTCGGTCATCATCACATCACACAATAATGCGGAGTGTTTGAGACGGAATTTACCGAGTTTTTTGATGCAAGCATACGATAATTTTGAGGTGGTCGTGGTTGATGAATGTTCAGAAGATGACACGCAGGATGTATTGACTGAGATACAGAAAGATTATCCTCAGTTGAGGTGTACGCGAATATTCCCGGACACTAAATTCAGATTTACTAAAAAATTGGCTATAAATATAGGTGTATTGGCAGCGAAGCACGATATATTATTGTTTTCAGAGATTAATTGCCATCCCTCTTCCATGTATTGGGTGAAGGCCATGGAATCATATTTTGATGAAAACACGGCGGCTGTCGTCGGTTTTGCAAATTATGATTTCACCGAACAAAACGTGAGAAATTTGCGTATGTTTCGTTTCTTGCGTTTTATAAAAATGATGGTCATGGTGAAAAATAAAAAATATATTTTTGGGGATGGATGTAACATGGCTTATCGAAAATCGTATTATATCGAAAACCGTGGGTTCGCGAAGAATTCACAATCGTATTTAGGATACGATAATGATATGGTTAGAGAATTATCAAGGTTTGGGGCAATAAAGATGACAAAAGATCCGGACTCGTATGTGATAATTGATAAAAGTGACAAAAAAGGAGAAATAAACGAAGTTTCATATTATTATGCTAGCAAGATGAGATTGGCAATGACGGAGAGGATTATGATAGATGACGATATGATCGTGCGTTTGTTCTTTTATTTGACAGCTATTTATTTGATTGTCTTAGGTTTTTACCCAGTATACATGTTGCTTGTCATGTTGACTGTATTTTTAACGGATGTGATTTTGTTAAATATTTGCGCTATTTGTCTGAAACAAAAAAAATTATTCCTAACTTCGTTTATTATTAGTACGATCGGTTTTGTTTATCGAGTGTACGAAAATGGATATTCATTTTTTAACAAGAGGAAATGGAGTTAACAAACAACTTGTCAGAGAAAGCTCTTTATGATTATAAGGTCGTGAAGAGGGCAATAACGGGAGATGAACAGGCTTATGCCGAGTTATTTAAAAGGTATAAGGATTCAGTATATTTTATGATACTGAAGATGGTGAATAATAGAACTGATGCGGAAGATTTAATGTTCGAGGCTTTCGAGAAGGCTTTCACGAGTTTGAATTACTATTCGCCTCAGTTTGCGTTTAGTACGTGGTTATTCAAAATTGCCTCTAATAACACGATTGATTTTATTCGGAAGAAAAAAGCTAAAATTGTTTCTTTGGATAAGGATGATATAAACCCAGATGATCGCGGGTATATCAATAGTGTACCGGCGGACGTGTTGAATCCGGAAGAGGAAACGATCCGTAAGCAGCGAGCTGAATTTATGCGGGAGAAAGTTGCCATGTTGAAAGGGCGTTACCGTAAATTGATAGAATTACGTTATTTTGAAGAGTATTCTTATGAAGAAATTGCTCAAGAGCTGGCCATTCCGCTAGGAACCGTGAAAGCTCAATTATTCCGAGCGAGAGAATTGCTATTGAACATTTTGCAGAATAGTGAAATCGCCCGGGAAAATGAAAGAGTTTAGCCTTCTATTTTTTTTTATATTCTTTTGCTTGGGATTACAAGGGCAGAGTCAAGATAAAGGCAATGTGTTTGTCACGGGTGTAGTTTGTGACCGGGATAGTATACAGCCATTGCCGGAAGCGATCTTTCGGTTGGGGAAAGAGGTTCGAGGGGTTGATAAACAAGGGCGATTTTCATTGAGAGTACAAGTGGGGGATACCTTGCGTTTTTCGCATATAGGTTATACTCCCATGCAAGTTGTTATTCCGGACAGTTTAAGAGAAAATGATTTCTTACTGGGAGTTTTTATGGTACGAGATACTGTTTTACTGTCGGAAGTTTTAATCTTGCCACGTTTCCTTACGGGGGATTACAAATCGAATACTTTTTTGCTGAATGCCCAAAATAATCTAAATCAAGCTATATATGCCGCATCCAAACCGGTAAAAGCGATGGATCAAGAAATGAACAGGCGTATGATGATCGAGGATTTTGCCCGTAAGGTAGAAATGAAAGGAATGGTTGATGTGAAGTTAGGTGTTGGAACTCAGTCTATCATTGCGTTACAAGGATTAATGCGGGCGCGTCGGCAGGCGGAGAGAGGGAAAGTCATTAATATTGAGGAAATAGACCTGTTAAAGAAAATTTTTTATATAGAAAAAAGAGAAAAATCGGATAACTAAAAGAAGAAAGATTATCTTTGTATTCGAAACAAGCCTCGTGTGGGCCGAGATTTCAATGAATCGATTTATTAATAACAAAGTTACATTTTATGAAGAATTTGTCGATAGGATTAAATGTGTTATTGTTGATTGCTGTGATAGTTTTGTATGTTTTGCATTTCAGTGGAAATAGCAAAAGTACGAGCAATCAAGGCGATACTATAACTGTGAACGCTGATGCAAAAATTGTTTACATTAATATGGATACATTGCTTAACAATTATACTCAATCGAGAGAATTGAATGAAGCGTTTTTAAAGAAATTGGAAACCAATCGGACAGAGTTGAACATAAAAGTGAAGAACTTCGATCGTGAGGCTGCAGAGTTTCGGAATAAAGTGGAAAACGGTGGTTTTATGACTCGTGAAAGAGCCGAACAAGCCCAGATGGATTTGATGATCAAACAACAAAATTTGCAGAAATTGCAACAGGAAATGACCGAGAATGCTCAACGCGAACAAATGGAAATAAACCGGAAGTTGTATGATGCAATCACAAATTTCTTGACGGAGTATAATAAAGCGAAAGGCTTCCAATTAATACTGAGTACGACGTTAGGCGGTAACGTGCTTTTCGCACAAGAGGGATTTGATATTACCAATGATGTGGTAAATCAATTAAATGAACAATATAAGAATAAATAATAACGAAGTGTGATAAAAGTCATTTTATCACACTTCTTGTTTATTAGGTCTATATTGAGTCTTCGGTCTTGAAAGTTCCTAAAGTCTATATATTTATAAATGAATTTTAAATACATAATTGATATTACGGCTGATCCGGAGGAAGTCTTTACGGCATTGACGAATCCCTTTCAAATCGAATTGTGGAGTGGTTATCCTGCGGAAATGAAAGCAGAGGAGGGATTCGTGTTTTCTTTATGGGAGGGAGATATTTGTGGCGTGAATCTGGAGGTAAAGTCCAATCATTTGCTTGTTCAGGAATGGTTTTTTGGGGAGACGGATCAACGTTCTATTGTGACCATTAAATTAAAAAAAGACGGTTCCCGGACTCGTGTAGAATTAGAACATACGAATATTCCAGATGAGGTCTTCGAGGAGATCATTGAAGGTTGGAAAGAGTATTATTTGGGCTCTATTAAGGGACTATTGGAAATGTACTAATTCCGAATCAGTAAAAATACGGATTATTTTTTTGATTCTCAGTATTAACTTTGCCACAGAAATTATTCACTAAATTAATAAATTTCCAGATGAGCAAGTTAAAGATTTCCGAAGATTGGACCTCTACTATCGTGGGGTGGTTTATAATTCTTTTAGTAGTATTTCAATTAAAACCTAATTGGCCTTCTTTCAGTTGGCTGGATGCTGACGCATTGATGAATAAGGTTTTCACCTTGGATAACGTGGGACATGCCCTGATTGTTTTCTGTTTTATGTTCCTGATGGCATTGCTTGCCGGGTTATTTACTGGGAAAAAATTGAAAATGATTGCTGCAAGTTTTCCGGTCGTGTTCTTCCTTACGCTTTTGGCCATGGTTGTCGGAGGAAATAAATTCCTAAAGGATTGGGGATTTGAAACCGTGATATTTAGTTTATTGATAGGACTTTTCATTAGTAATATATTTTCTATTCCCAAGTGGTTGAAGGAGTCACTTTCTTCTGAACTTTTCGTGAAGATTGGTTTGGTGTTACTTGGGACGACAGTACTCTTTGATGATTTGTTGAAAGCCGGGGCATTAGGATTAATACAATCTTGTGTCGTTGTCTTTACCGTGTGGAATTTCTGCTTTTGGTTATGTCGTAAAATGAAAATTG
Organism: Butyricimonas sp.; assembly: GCA_019423345.1. GTDB lineage: Bacteria > Bacteroidota > Bacteroidia > Bacteroidales > Marinifilaceae > Butyricimonas. Next base: position 10,091 of record JAHZBN010000025.1, read on the forward strand.
ACAAAGAAATGTCATTGATGCTTTCCAGTGCTGTTTCCATTTGTGGTGTGTCTGCGGCTGTTGCTACTGCCGGAGCTATCAAGGGGGACAAAACAAAATTGTCATACGTGGTATCGTTAGTATTGGTCGTGGCCGTGCCGATGATTTTGATCATGCCCGGTTTAGCTAAGTTGATGGGATTACCTGAGGATATGGCAGGGGCTTGGATTGGAGGAACAATTGATACGACTGGGGCCGTAGCTGCAACTGGGGCGATATATGGAGAAGTTGCCTTGCAGACGAGTACGATCGTGAAATTCTCGCAGAACGTGTTGTTGGGAGTTGCGGCTTTCTTAATTAGTATTTATTGGTCTTATTCGAAGAAAGAGGTTACAGAAGAGAAACCGACGCTAAAAGTAATCTGGTTACGTTTTCCGAAATTCGTGTTGGGATTCGTTGCGGCTTCTCTTGTTTTTTCATTCTGCGTTGCTCCAGAAGTTGTGTCTGATGCTAAACCTATTTTGAAGAATATTCAGGGTATGTGGTTTGCCTTGGCATTTATGTCTATTGGGTTGGAGACGGATTTCAAGAGCTTGATAACCTCTGAAAATCGTCGTTCCACATATGCTTTTCTGGGTGCGCAAGCGTTTAACGTGGTATTTACTTTACTTGTAGCCTGGATTCTTTTCGGACTAATTGCGTAACGGATTTATAGAGTTTATAAGGCTACTTTATAAACTTTATGAACCTTGTGAACTTTATAAACTAAATATGATCGGATTACAGATATTGTTTGTAATTTTGTCGTGATATTGAAGTTAAACAATAAAACCAGATAGAATATGAAATTTTTTATTGATACGGCAAATCTTGACCAGATTCGCGAGGCAAATGACCTTGGTGTGTTGGACGGTGTAACAACCAATCCATCTCTAATGGCAAAAGAAGGTATTAAAGGTGATGAGAATTGTAGAAAACATTACATTGAGATTTGCAATATCGTGGATGGTGATGTAAGTGCGGAGGTAATTGCGACTGATTACGAAGGTATGATTAAAGAGGGAGAAGAATTAGCCGCTTTGCACCCGAATATCGTGGTAAAAGTACCTTGTATTGCTGATGGTATTAAGGCTATCAAATATTTTACCAACAAGGGAATTCGTACGAATTGTACGTTAGTATTCTCTCCGGGACAGGCTCTGTTGGCTGCTAAAGCAGGTGCAACTTACGTGTCTCCTTTCGTGGGACGTTTGGATGACATCAGTAGTGATGGTATCGAGTTGGTGGAAAAGATCGTGGATATGTATGCTTATTACGGTTTCAACACGCAAGTATTGGCCGCTTCAATTCGCCACACACAACATATCATTCAATGTATTGAGGCTGGGGCGGACGTTGCAACCTGCCCGTTGAGTGCGATCAAAGGTTTGTTAAAGCACCCGCTGACGGATTCCGGTTTGGCTACGTTCTTGGCTGATCACAAGAAAGTGAATTCATAATTTACGATCATGCTTGTACGTTTGTTCGAGGACAATCCCAATGATCGGGAGATTCGAAAGATCGTTGAGCTCTTGCGTAATGGTGGTGTTATCATTTACCCGACCGACACGATTTATGCGATTGGGTGTGATATAAATAGCGTGAAGGCTGTTCAACGGGTTTCGGCTATTCGTGGTGTGAAAGCAGAGAAAGCAAATTTCTCGATGATCTGTAAGGATCTGGGAAACATCGCAGCTTATGCAAAAGTAAGTAATGAAGAGTTTCGGTTGATGAAACAATATTTACCGGGACCGTATACTTTTGTGTTGCCGGCTACTAGTAAGTTGCCCAATGTCTTAATGAATAGACGTAAAACAATCGGTATTCGAATACCCAAAAATTTTATTGTTCAGGCTATTGTCGAAGAGCTGGGCGGGCCTTTGCTGACCACTTCTGTGAAAGTTACTGAAGGTGAAGTTGAGGAATATATCACTGATCCGGAGTTGATTCACGAGAAATATAATCGTCTGGTTGATCTGGTCATAGACGGAGGATATGGGAATAATATTCCTTCGACAGTGATTGATTGTACGGGGGATGAGATTGTTGTCACGAGGCAAGGATTGGGTGAATTGTAGGATATTTTTTTTAAGAAAAAAAGGACTGTTGAAATAGCAGTCCTTTTTATTTTTGCAACGAGGTATCCCGGAATCTAAATTCCGAAAATACCTCTCTTTGGGTGAGATCCAAATTATCTTGTGGGTAGAGATTACTTTTTCCAGAAAGTTTTACTGAATAGAACGAGAACCGTGAATATTTCCAAACGCCCCACCATCATCAGAATGGATAAAAATATCTTGGCAAAGTCATGTAGGTTAGCAAAGTTATCCATGGGTCCAATCTCTCCGAATCCGGGGCCCACGTTACTCATGCTAGAGATCACAGCACTACAGGCTGTGGCAATATCCTGAGTAAATAATGACATGATCAGGCTGGAGATAGCGAAAATGAACATATACAGGATAAAAAAGCCCATCACTCCGGTCATAATATTGGGGTGAACACTTTTTCCGTTATACTTGACATTGATAATTCCGTTAGGATGAATGATTCGTTTCATCTCGATGAACGAATTTTTGAATAATAGATTGAGGCGAATACATTTCAACCCTCCCGAGGTTGAACCGGCACATGCCCCGATAAATAAAAGGGCAAAGATGATGGCACCCGTGAGAGGTGGCCATAATAGGTAGTCTGCCGTGGCGAATCCTGTTGTGGTTAGAATGGTAACTACTTGAAATATTGATTCCCGGATGCTTAATTCTAAGTTTGCATAACCATTCAGGAATAGGACGATTGCGATAATTGTACTGGCTCCTAACGTGATGTAAAGGTATAGTTTAAATTCTTCATCATGAAATAGTTTGCGGAATTTACCGTGCAATATGACATAGAGTAAGCCGAAATTCGTTCCGGCAATGAACATGAATATGATGACCACGTATTGGATGTAAGCGGAGTCCCAATAGGCAATGCTGGCTTGTTTGGTCGAATATCCTCCGGTAGCCATCGTCGTGAACGAGTGACAGATGGCATCAAAAAGATCCATATTTCCTAGTAGAAGCAAAATGGCTTGAGCCGCTGTTAATGAAATATAGAGGTACCACATGCGTCGGGCTGTTGATTTGAAGGTTGCCGTAAATTTGTCATGTGTCGGACCTGGCACCTCGGCCACGAAAAGATCACGTCCCTCGATTCCCAAGCCGGGAATGATAGCTAAAAGTAACACGATGATACCCATACCGCCCATCCATTGGGTCAAGGAGCGCCAGAATAGAGTGGCATGGGGTAAGGCCTCGACATTGTTTATCACTGAGGAGCCTGTCGTCGTGAAACCGGACATGGTTTCGAATATGGCGTCAACAACTGACGGGATTGTACCTCCGAACAAGTAAGGTAGGCAACCGAAGATGGTGAAGATAATCCATGTGCAGGTTACAATAAAATAACCGTCTTTTTTGGCAAGTACCCGGTCTTTGACTTTCACGGTAAATGTCATAAGACTCCCGACACCCAGCGTGATGATCGATGAGTAAACAAAAGCCATGAGGTCATTTTCCTCGTATATTAGGGCTACAATAATACATAGGGCTAGAAAAGCACTTTCTACAAACAATAGTTTTCCTATGATGTTGGTAATAAACCTAAAGTTAATCATTTCTGAAATAATTTGATTACTTTTTTCACAGCACTGGGTAAGGCGAAAATAACAACTTTGTCTCCGGCCTCAATTTGCACGTCTCCTTTAGCGATAATGGCATCCCCGTTGCGGATAACACCTCCGATAGTTGCGTGCTCCGGAAAATTCATGTCTGCCAAAGTTTTGCGGGTAATCTTGGAACCCGGTTCTGCCGTAACTTCGAATACCTCTGCTTCCGAGAACGTGAGGAATTTCAAATGCTTCACGTCCACGTTCATCGTGTAGCGATATATATGAGAGGCGGCAATTAATTTCGTGTTCACGAGAGTTCCGATACCGATGTTTTCGGCCAAATCGATGTAGTCAATATTCTCGACCTCAGCCACGCTCTTTTTTACCCCAAGTTTTTTCGCTAGCAAGCATGAAAGAATGTTGGTTTCAGATGAGTGGGTTACACTGATAAAAGCGTCAGTGTTTTTTATTCCTTCTTCTCGTAATAAGGCCAAATCCCTTCCGTCACCGTTGATTACCAGCGTGGATTTTAATTTGTCGGCAATGAGAATACATTTCTCCCGGTCTTTTTCGATAATCTTCACGTTGTAATTTTTCTCTAACAGGGAAGCTGTTTTGATACCGATACGAGAGCCTCCCACGATGACAACATTCTTAACTTCATATTGTGATTTGCCACAAAGAGCGAATACATTGGGAACATAAAAAGGCTTTGTTACAATAAACACCAGGTCTCCATAGCGGAAAGAATCATTTCCTCGCGGGATAATTGTGCGGTCTGCTCGCTTGATGGCCACGACTCGGAAATGTTGGGCTCCGTAGCGTTCTGCCATTTTTATCAAGGTTAAGTTGAGTACCGGGGCATTCTCCCAAAGTTTGATTCCCAGTAGTTGCAGGCGGCCATCCGAGAATTCGTGTAACTGTCTTGAACCACTTTGTTTCAAGGATGCTACGATTTCTTCTGCGGCTAGTCGTTCCGGGTAAATCAGCGAATCGATACCGATCATTTTCAGGTATTCTTTGTTCTCGTCTTCCAGGTACTCGCTATTGTTTACCCGGGCAATGGTTTGTTTGGCCCCAAGTTTTTTGGCCAGGATTGCCGAGTTGATATTTTGATCTTCTTGGTGATTTACTGCAATAAACAAATCACACTTGTGTACTCCTGCATCTTTTAATGCACCAATCGAGGTACAAGATCCCACGATTGACATAACGTCTAATTGATTGCCTAATAGTTCCAGCTTTTCTTCATCGCTGTCAATCAACATTATATTATGTTCTTGCTTACTAAGCATATTTGCGAGATGTGTCCCCACTTCTCCTGCTCCCGCTATGACTATGTCCATTTTAGTTAGGTGTTAATTAACGAGCAAAATAAAGCATTATAATCCGAATTCCATAAAAAATTGCCTATATTTTCAAGATAATTGTTCCCACTTCGCTTGTTTTGAAAAACGGAATTTGGTTCTTGAGACAGAATTTTTGCCAGGCTTTCGTGCAGTGACTTGTGTTCGAGTTGTCCATGATAATCTGCTGCGGATGGAACTCGAGGAAGTTGGGAGGGTAAATATTTTCGGTAATGATGACAATGTCTTCATGCGAAAATGTAGAGTTAGTGTGGTCGATTATTGATATAGAACATTGAGAAGATGCCAGGTGATTCCGAATGAATTTTATTTGTTGTCCGACAAAAGCTTCATGGGTGGGTAAAGCTTGTAAATGATTGGCTGTGATATAAGTGGATAAGCCATCATCGGGACTCGTGGTTTTGAGGTAAGCGTAATAACCTTTGTAATTCAATAAAATAGCAGATTGTTTGTAGAGATTACGAATCACGATTTCCTGGCGGTTTTGGATATAGTACGTGAAACAGCAATGAAAAACGAGTAATATACTCACACTGCAACAGATAAATCTAAGGACCTGACGTTTTCTAGTGATTAAATAAGTGATGGCAAGGATGATGATGAGGTAAAATAGTATGACATGAGTTACCGTCGGGTATAAATCCGGCAGATTTATCACGATTTTGGAAAATTGTTGTAGGCTGAAAATGAACAGGTGTGTAAGACCAATGATGATGTATGACAAGTAAAAACTGATGAATCCCGGTAACGCGAGTAACATGATTCCCCCGTATAAAAGAAAAGAAGCGATGGGCACCGCGATAATATTTATGAAGATACTGTTCAAACTGATGGTGTGGAAATAGTAAGCCATGATGGGTAATGTCATGGCTTGTGCGGAAAAACTGATGCAAAGTAGCGAGTATAATGGGTGAAGATACTTGTGCATCTTTTTAATTCGCATTAACGGGTAAATTAGTATGATTCCGGTGTAGGCTGCGTATGACATTTGAAAACTGACCGAATAGAGTAATTCCGGATGGATGAGAAGTGAAAAAAAGGCAGCAGCGGCAATGGCATTCAAGGGAATTGTTTCTTGCTTGAATGCCTCTCCAATGGTAATAAAGCTTAGGATGGTTGCTGCTCTGCAAGCGGAGGGGGAGAGGCCGGTAATGCAGGCGACGAACCATACTAACGGGACCAGGATCAATCGGGATTTTTTACTTTTGAAATGGAATAACTTTAATAGATACAAGAAAAAAGCGAAAATGGCCCCTATATGTAATCCCGATATGGCAAGAATGTGAATCGTTCCCGTGTTTTGGAACAGTTCTTTCGTGTCGGAAGTGATTTCTTGCCGACATCCCAGGCAAAGAGCTGCTAATAACTTGTAAGCCGTACTATCCGGGATGACCCGTTGTAGTTTAGCTACCAGGTCGTTTCGAATCGTGTGACATACGGAATAAAGGTCTCGCGAGTGTCCGGTTTTATGAATTTCACCTGCCGGAAAACCTTTGGCCTGTATGCCTTGGTGTTGTAGGTAGTTGTCGTAGTTGAAATCATGGCGATTGTGTGAGGTCTGTAAAGGGTATAATCTTATCAGACCGGCAAGGGAATCCCCGACTGTGATCTCCGTGGAATCCGGGACTTGTAGATACGTGCATAAATGGGGTGAAGAAACAACAATCTTTCCGGGGGAAAGAATTTGTTCGCAACGCCCTCTTAATTGGTATGTTTCGCCTGAAATGATAGCAGGTGTCTTGGTCTCCGAAAGATATAGCCCCGTGGAGAAAAGTCCGGTAAACGTGAATAGTATAAACGGAAGAGTGGAACGTGCTTCCCGGATAATGAAAAGCAGGGAGAAAGATATAATAATGGTTCCAAGAATGAATGCCGAAGGAAAGCTTGATAAATATTGACTGGCAGCAATTCCCAGGATCAGCGGGATCACGAGAAAGAGAAAAGGAAATCTATGCCAGTAAATGGAACGCAAACTAATTTAGAATTTAAAATTTAGAATGTAGAATTTAGAATGTAGAATTTAAAATGTAGAATTTAAAATGTAGAATTTAAAATGTAGAATTTAAAATGTAGAATTTAAAATGTAGGTATAGAATACCATTCTAAATTCTACATTAAATTATTCTGATTTACTTGGGTAACACGACCCTGTAACTTTGTTTGAATTTTCCTGCACTGATGTTATTCAGTTTTCCTTTGAGTAAACGTTTTTTCAGTGCAGACAGGTGGTCTGTGAAGACAATCCCGTCTAGATGATCATACTCATGCTGGATAATGCGGGCGCGAGTTCCCGTGAATTCTTCCACGTGTTCCACCCAGTTTTCATCCCGATAGGCAATTTTTATCCGGTCTTTTCGCATAACGTCTTCGTGAATTCCGGGGATACTTAAACAGCCTTCGTTGAAAGGTACATCATCTCCCGAACGCTCTAAGATATGTGCGTTGATAAAAGCTTTTTTAAAATCCTTACAATCCAGATCCAGTTCCTCGAACGGGGAACCGTCGATCACGAAAACACGAATGTTTTTTCCAATTTGCGGGGCAGCTAGTCCGACTCCGTCTGATTCGTACATTGTTTGCCACATATCGTCGAGTAATTTACTCAAGCCCGCATATTCCGGGGTGATGTCTTCGGAAACTTTCCGAAGAACCGGATGTCCATAAATGTAAATAGGTAAAAGCATTTTTAAATATTCAGATTTCTTTGTGATTCCATGTACGATTGCAATATAATCGTTGCACTAATAGCATCGATTATCGCTTTGTCCTGACGTTGTTTCTTTTTTGCCCCTCCTTCGATCATGGCTTTGTGGGCCAGTACGGAAGTGAAACGTTCGTCATACATAACGATGGGTATATCTGGTAGCTTGCGGCCGAGAGCGGTAAGAAAGGGTTTGATATAGGTCATGCTTTCCGAATCCGTGTTGTCCATTTGCTTAGGATGTCCAACGACAATCAAGTCTACTTTCTCTTTCGAGCAATAGGCCTGCAAAAATTGCAATACCTCGTGTGACCTGACCGTGGTTAGACTGTTGGCGATAATTTGGCATGGATCGGTGACGGCTATGCCCACTCTCTTTTTCCCGTAATCAATAGCAATAATTCTTCCCAATCGACTATTCCTTTACAATGATAAAAATATCTTCGTTTTCTTTCTTCATTAAATACTGTTCTCTTGCAAACTTCTCCAAGTTATCCCGGTTTCCCAACAATTCCTCTTTCTTACGTTTGTCCTCTTCTATTTTTTCCCGGTAATATTTTTGCTCGTTCTCTAACTGGTTGATTTTTGAACGCAACTGTAACCGGTCGATAAAACTGTATTTATCGAACAGAGCGATCCAGATAACAAATAGCAACCCCACGAAAGTGTATTTGTTTGCAAATCGCTGGAACAAATTTCTCGATAATGGTTTGTTTCCGTTTTGCATATCGCAAAGGTACAAAAAAAGAGATGGTTAAGAGAAATAAACGATAAATTTTTTCCGAACGGTCAAAAGTCCGGTTTTTACGCTGCATATTTATAAAAACGGGGGGAATATTTATACACTAAGTTGATTTTCAATATTTTGTCTTTCGAGAAAAAAGGATTTTACCTATTTTTTGTATAACTAATTTCGCTAGCTTTGTGGACACAGAATTTTTCGAACAGAAAAGAAAATAATAAATAAAATACGAGTAATGGAAAAAAAATTAGCAGTTATCGCGTTGGGGGGTAATGCTCTTCTGAGAGGAAATCAAAAAGGTACGATTGAAGAGCAAAATGCCAATACCATCGACACATTGGAGAATTTGGTGTATTTGATAAAAGAAGGATATAATCTGATTATTTCTCACGGGAACGGACCACAAGTCGGGAACGTTTTGATGGATAATGCAGCCGGGGTCGAGAAGTATGACAATGCAGCCATGCCGTTGGATGTTTGTGTGGCTTTCACGCAAGGACAAATCGGGTACATGATCGAGCGTAATCTGCGTAATATCTTGAAAGAGCACGGAATTCAACGTAACGTGATTTCTATGGTATCACAGGTGATTGTTGATAAGAACGATCCGGCATTACAGAATCCGACCAAGCGGGTGGGTAAAATCTACATGAAGGATGAGGCTGACAAGCTGGCACAGGAGAAAGGTTGGGTTTTCAAAGAAGAGATCAAAGTGGAAGGCGGTTGGCGCCGAGTGGTTCCTTCTCCGGATCCTAAAGATTTTATGAATGCTGACTTGGTAGAGCGCTTGGCTCGCGAGGGAAATATCGTGATCACAACCGGTGGTGGTGGTATCCCGGTATATATAGATGAGAAAGGGGATATTCAACCGATTGAAGGTGTAATCGACAAGGATTTGGCTTCAGCAATGGTTGGAAATCGGGTGAAAGCAGATGAATTCTACATTTTGACGGATGTACCTTATATTTATAAGGATTTTAAGAAACCGACAGAGAAAAAATTGGAATTCCTTGATTATGCCGACACAATGAAATATTTGGAAGATGGAACCTTTGCCGAAGGTAGTATGGCCCCGAAAATCCGTGCTTGTCTGCGTTTCGTGAAAGCCGGAGGACAAAAATCCGTTATCACCGAGGCAACCAAGTTAGAAGATCGGAGATACGGTTCCAAGATTACGATGGAATACGAGGATGACAGGAGATAGTCGAGAATTTAAAACTAAGAATTGGTTTTAATTCTCGTTAGGATATATTATTTTTGACCGTTTTTATAAAGAAAGATGTTTGTCATTTTTCCAATTTGAAATTTAAAATCATAAATCTAAAACAAATAAAATTATGGCTTTTAATTTGAGAAACAGAAACTTTTTGAAGTTATTGGACTTCACTCCGAAAGAGATCAAATACATGTTGGATTTGGCTGCTGATTTGAAGAAAGCAAAATATGCCGGAACCGAGCAACCTCGTTTGAAAGGTAAAAATATCGCTTTGATATTCGAGAAAACTTCAACTCGTACTCGTTGCGCTTTTGAAGTTGCAGCTTATGATCAAGGTGCTCATGTAACTTATCTTGGTCCTTCCGGATCTCAAATTGGAGTAAAAGAATCTATGGCTGATACGGCTCGCGTGTTGGGACGTATGTTTGACGGTATCGAGTATCGTGGTTTTGCACAGGATATCGTTGAAGAGTTAGCTCGTTATGCCGGGGTTCCGGTATGGAATGGTTTGACCAATGAATTCCACCCGACTCAAATTTTAGCTGACTTCTTAACCATGATGGAGCATACCGACAAACCGTTGAACAAAGTGACTTTCGCTTATCTTGGCGATGCTCGTTTCAACATGGGTAACTCATTGATGGTAGGTGGAGCTAAAATGGGTATGGATGTTCGTATCGTTGCTCCGAAAGAATTACAACCGGATGCCGAATTGGTGGCTACTTGCAAGGCTATTGCAGAAGAGACCGGTGCTACTGTTACCATCACGGATAATGTAGAAGAAGGAGTGAAAGGGTGCGACTTCTTGTATACTGATGTTTGGGTATCCATGGGAGAGCCTGCTGAAGTATGGGCAGAGCGTATTAAATTATTGACTCCGTATCAAATTAACGCTAAAGTTATGGAATTGACCGGAAACAAGAATTGCAAATTCATGCACTGCTTGCCGGCATACCACAACTTGGAAACTCAAGTAGGTCGTGACGTTTACAAACAATTCGGTATGAACGGATTGGAAGTAACCGAGGATGTATTCGAATCAGAGAATTCAATCGTGTTCGACGAGGCAGAAAACCGTATGCACACGATTAAGGCTGTGATGGTTGCTACTTTAGGTGACTAATGTTTTACAAGCTTAGGCTTGATGTTATATTGAAGAGTTGTATCCGAAGGGGTACAACTCTTTTTTTTATAGGTATAGCTAGGTAATTCTGGGGCGTTTCTTGTATCTTTTCAAAGTGTTGACCCGACTTAAACTAAAAGGGGATGGGATTAAATTCTACATTCCAAATTAATGTCTTCTGCAAAATTTTTGGTAAGGCCGGACGTGAGGGCATCGGTTCACGTGGTGATCGGGTAGGATGGGCAGGTGATACAACTGGAATGAAAAAGCTGCATCAGATAGCGTTTGTCTGACGATGGCTTGATAAAAATGAAGCCTCCTGGAAGGGAGGCTTTATCTTTTATTTCACGTAGTCAGCCATGCAGCTTTCACGGGTTCCGGTGATGTCGAAGATCACTTGCAGGTGCAATAGTTCAAATATTTTCAACACTTCCGGCGTAAGATTGCAAAGTTTCAGGCTGGAACCGACACTTTTCGCTGTTTTGAAAAGGGCGATGATGCAACCGATGGCACTACTATCTACAAATTCAATGTCGTGAAAGTCGAAGAGCATTCGACAATCTTTATTATTTAACAAAGGTCTGAGTTCCGTTTTCACTTCGTCAGCCGACGCTAGCGTGAAACGAGTCACGTTTACGAATTCGACAATGGTGATACCATTTTGTTCTGTTACTTTTAGAATCATTGTTCAATTAGTTCTAAGGATTAATATGTAGTAAATTTATTCACGGTTGAATTGAACAAAAGTAATCATTTTTACCGAGATTACAAATAAGTTAATGGGCGGTTTGTTTCTGATTTCGAAGATTCAACTAGTGTACTAATATTTTTTTAGAAAGGGTAGGCAAGAACAATAAAAGTTTTAACTTTGCGGAGTGTTATAGTTATACTTTATAATATAATGAATATTTAAACGATATAAAAAATGAAGACTACTCCATTTACACATTTCCATGAGGAACTTGGGGCAAGAATGGCTCCTTTTGCCGGCTACAATATGCCGATTGAATACACAGGTATTAAAGATGAACACAACACGGTTCGTGAAAAATTAGGTGTATTTGATGTTTCTCACATGGGTGAATTTTGGGTAAAAGGCCCGAAAGCTTTCGAATTGGTACAGAAGCTTACTTCTAACGATGTGGCTGCTCTCTCGGATGGCAAGGTTCAATATAGCTGTTTCCCGAATGAAACGGGTGGTATCGTGGATGACCTTTTGGTATATCGTTTCAGCGCCGAGAAATATTTGTTGGTTGTAAATGCGGCCAATATCGATAAGGACTGGGCTTGGTGTACGAAATGGGCAAAAGAATTGGGAATGAACGTGGATACCGATTTGGAAAACGCTTCTGATAATATTTGCCAGCTTGCCGTTCAAGGTCCTTTGGCATTGAAGGCCATGCAAAAATTGACCTCGGCTAACGTGGTTGATATGGAATATTATACTTTCCAAGAGATCCCGTTTGCAGGAATTGATAAAGTGATCTTCTCCACGACCGGATATACCGGAGCGGGTGGTTGCGAGATTTATGCGTACGTGAAAGATGCCGAAAAACTTTGGCATGCCGTGTTTGAAGCCGGAGCTGAGTTCGGTATCAAACCTGCCGGGTTAGGTTCTCGTGATACCTTGCGTCTGGAAGCAGGTTTCTGCTTGTACGGACACGAGATCGATGACGACCATTCTCCGATCGAGGCTGGTTTGGGTTGGATCACGAAATTCGTGCCGGGGAATGATTTCATTAACCGTGCTTATCATGAAAAAATGAAAGCGGATAAGCCGAGCCGTTACATGAAACCGTTCGAACTTCAAGATAAGGGGATTGCTCGCCAAGGATACGTGATCGAGGATGCAGAAGGAAACGAGATCGGGGTAGTTTGCTCGGGAACTGTTTCTCCTTGGACTGGGAAGTCTATCGGTACAGGATACGTGAAGAGTGGATTCCACAAGCTGGATACTGAAATCTTCATTCGTGTAAGAAATAAAGCGTTAAAAGCTAAAATTGTCAAAACCCCGTTCTTTTAGTCGGGTGCTTTTGAGCTAGACGATAAACGAGGCACCCGTTTTTGGGTGCTTCGTTTTTATATAAAAGCAAAAACGTTTTCGGGAATACTTAAGGTGCTGATTTTTAGTTTGTAATAAAAACAAATAAAAATTACGGAAAAAAGTCTTTTATATGGACTTATTTTGCATCTTTGTAACGCGATTGCAAACAAGATTTTAATTAATTATCTACTTAAATATTTTAGAGATGAGAAAACACATTTTTAATGCCGGACCATGTAAATTGCCGGATTCTACATTGGAAAATGTATCAAAAGCGGTATTAGAGTTCGGTAACACGGGACAATCTATCATGGAAGTGTCTCACCGTTCTGCAGATTTTCAAGCTGTTTATGAAGAGGCTGTTGCCTTGTTCAAAGAAGTATTGAATATTCCGGAAGGATACTCTGTTCTTTTCTTGGGTGGTGGTGCCAGCATGCAGTTCTGCATGATCCCCTTCAACTTCTTGAAAACGAAAGCTGCCTATGTAAATACCGGGACTTGGTCAACTGCAGCTATTAAAGAGGCTAAAATGTGGGGTGAGGTTGAAATCGTTGCTTCTTCTGAGGCTGATGGATTTACTTATTATCCTGAATTCACGATTCCTTCAGACGTGGATTACATGCACATCACTTCAAACAACACGATCCGCGGTACGGAAATTTTCTATGATCCGACTTCTCCGGTGCCTTTGATTTGTGATATGTCTTCTGATATTTGCAGCCGTCCGGTTGACGTGTCTAAATATGCCATGATCTATGGTGGATGCCAGAAAAACCTCGGACCTGCCGGTGTTACTTTCGTGATCATTAAAAATGATTTCTTGAACAACGTGGTTGCTGACAGAATGATCCCGACGATGTTGAGATACAAAACTCACGTGGATAAAGAATCTATGTATAACACCCCTCCATGTGTCAATATTTTTGGGGTAAAAGAAACCTTGAAATGGGTGAAAGCTATGGGTGGTGTTGAAGCTATGGAAAAATTAGCTATCGAAAGAGCCGATATGCTTTACGCTGAATTGGAAAGAAGCAAAGTGTTCCGTCCGGTTGTAAAAGAAGGTTCTCGTTCAAGAATGAACATTCCTTTCTTGTTGAGAGAAGGATATGAGTCATTAGAGAAAGAATTCCTTGATTTCGCTAAGACTAAAAACTTGGTAGGATTGAAAGGACACCGTTCTGTAGGTGGATTCCGTGCTTCTACTTACAACGCTTGTACAATCGAGGACGTAAAAGCTTTGGTTGCTGCAATGCAAGAATTTGAAGCAAAACATATCTAATAATTGACGGTTTACGATTTCGGACGTATGATTGTCTTTCATGGAAATGAAAGCAATGATGGTCTGAGATCGTAAATCTTTTTCATTTAAAATTGTAATTATCATGACTAAAGTATTAATTGCTACAGATAAACCGTTTGCTCCGGTTGCCGTTAACGGAATCAGAGAAATTGTAGAAGCTCAAGGATATGAGTTAGTTTTATTAGAAAAATATGCATCACAAGACGAGTTGATCGCTGCTGTTGCTGATGTTGACGCTATGATCATCCGTTCTGACAAAGCTACTAAAGAAGTAATCGAGGCTGCTAAGAATTTGAAAGTAATCGTTCGTGCCGGTGCTGGATACGACAACATTGACTTGGCTGCTTGTACTGCTCACAATGTAGTGGCTATGAATACTCCGGGACAAAACTCAAACGCTGTGGCTGAGTTGGCTTTCGGTATGATGGTTTACATGGCTCGTAACTTCTACAATGGAAAATCAGGTTCTGAGTTGAAAGGGAAGAAAATCGGTATCCATGCTTACGGAAACGTTGGACAAAATGTAGGACGTATCGCTCGCGGATTCGGTATGGAAGTTTACGCTTTCGACCCGTTCATGACGGACGAACAAATCAAAAATGCCGGTGCAACTCCGTTACATTCAGCTGAGGAAATGTACAAGATGTGTCAATACATCTCTTTGCACATTCCGGCAACAGAACAAACCAAGAAATCGATCAACTATGATTTGTTGAAAGACATGCCCAAGGGTGCAGTTTTGGTGAACACTGCTCGTAAGGAAGTTATCGACGAAGAAGGTTTGGCTAAATTGATGGAAGAAAGAGCTGACTTCCACTATATCACGGATATCGCACCGGATTGTGATTGCTTCAGCAAATTCGAAGGTCGTTTCTTCGCCACCCCGAAAAAGATGGGTGCTCAAACCGAAGAGGCTAATGTTAACGCGGGATTGGCTGCCGCTCACCAGATCGTGAATTTTCTCGAGAAAGGTGACGAGAAATTCAGAGTAAACAAATAAGATTGTAAATTGTAAATTTTAGATTTTAAATCGGGTGATTCTAATTTAAAATCTAAAATCTAAAATCTAAAATTATATATGGCAATAGTAAAACCATTCAAAGGATTACGTACACCATCTCAGGAAGTTTGTGAGGAACTGGCGTGTCTACCTTACGACGTAATGAATTCAGAGGAAGCTGCACAAATGGCTGCAGGAAAACCTCGTTCATTATTGCATGTTACCAGAGCTGAGATTGACTGCCCTGCAGGAACCGATATCCACTCCGAGACTGTTTATAACAAGAGCGTGGAAAACTTCAACATGTTCCAGGAAAAGGGATGGTTGGTTCAAGATGAGGAAGCTAAATTTTATATCTACGCCCAGACGATGGACGGAAGAACTCAATATGGTATCGTAGGTTGTGCCGCTTGTGAGGATTACATGAACGGAATTATCAAGAAACACGAGTTAACTCGTCCGGATAAGGAAGAGGACCGTATGATCTTGACCCGTTATGTGAAAGCTAACTTGGAACCGGTATTCTTCGCTTACAAGGCTGTTCCGGAAATTGATGCTATCGTTGAGGAGATCGTGAAGAGCAAGAAAGCTGACTATGATTTCGTGGCAGAAGACGGATTCGGTCATCATTTCTGGGCAATCAACTGCCCGGAGACAAACAAACGTTTAGAGGAATTATTCGCGACGAAAGTTCCTTACACGTATGTTGCTGACGGACACCACAGAACTGCTGCTGCCGCTCGTATCGGCGCCGAGTTCAAATCAAAGAACCCGAACCACAATGGTACAGAAGAATATAACTTCTTCATGGCTGTTCATTTCCCAGATCATCAGTTGAAGATCATTGATTACAACCGTGTTGTAAAAGATTTGAACGGTTTGACCGAAGAGCAATTGTTGGCTAAATTGGGCGAACATTTCACGGTTGAAGATATGGGTACGGAGATTTATCATCCGGCTAAATTGCATGAATTCAGCATGTATTTGGGAGGAAGATGGTATAAATTGACGGCTAAACCGGGAAGTTACGATGATAATGACCCGATCGGGGTATTGGATGTAACGATCCTTTCTAATCATGTATTGGCTGATATTTTAGACATCCAAGATTTGCGTACTTCTAAACGGATTGATTTCGTGGGAGGTATCCGCGGATTGGGTGAGTTGAAACGTCGTGTTGATAATGGCGAGATGAAAGTGGCTTTCGCTTTGTATCCTGTTTCTATGGAGCAATTGATCAATATTGCCGATACTGGTAATATAATGCCTCCGAAGACAACTTGGTTTGAGCCTAAACTTCGTTCAGGAATGGTAATTCACAAGATCTAATCAGAAGATTTTATTTCAATAAAAAAGCGACTTGAAAAGTCGCTTTTTTATGCTTTATAGCGGAGCCATTTATATAATTCTTTCCAGGTGACTTTCTTTCCGTACATTAGGATGCCGACCCTGTAAATCTTGCCGGATAACCAAGTGAAGAAAAGGAAGGAACCGACGAGTAATCCCATTGAAGTGATAATTTCCCAAGCAGGGACCCCGAAAGGAATGCGCACAAGCATGACAACCGGAGAGGTGAACGGGATGAGTGAACTCCAGAAAACCATGGGAGATTCGGGACTTTTCATTGCGGCGATACCAATGTAAAGGGCTACAACCAGAATGATTGACAGCGGGGTCATGAATTGCTGGGAGTCCGTTTCATTGTCAACGGCAGCTCCAATGGCTGCGAATAATGATGCATATAATAAATAGCCTCCGATGAAATAGAATAAGAAGGCTCCTACGAATTTCAGGATAAACATGGGATCAATGGTTTTTACCAAATTTTGGATAATGGCTAGTTGCTCCGGATTAATTTCCGTACCTTGAGCAAACATATTCAGATCGTTGGCATTCTTTAAGGCTTCCAAATCAATATTCGGCATAAAGAAAGCTTGAGAAATTAAGATGATACCTCCTCCTAAAACAATCCATATCAAAAATTGTACAAGTCCCACGGCTGCCACCCCGATAATTTTTCCTAGTAAGAACTGGAAAGGTTTCACCGAGGAAACCAACACTTCTATGATACGATTCGTTTTTTCCTCGATAACGCCTTTCATAACTTGAGAGGCATACATGAAAATAAAGAAATAGATGATTAATCCGGCAACCAGTCCGATGACAGACGTGATTTCAGACGAGCTTTCTTTGGTATCTCCGGTGTCCGTGACAAGTAGCGTTCTCACAAGTACAGGGGTTTTGGTCGCATCCAATTCGGCTTCCAAATCCGGCATCTGTGTTTTAGCGATGACTTCAGCACGTTTGACGGATTCTATTTTCTGGCGTAATTGTGATGCAATCTCGTTTTTCAGTTCCATGGGAACTTGAGAAGTTGAGAATACCGGGATTTCGGCATGGCTCATGACATTGGCCGGAATGCGGGTAATGGCGTAATAATCGTTTTTCTTCAGAAAATCGATATAGTCTGCTTCCGGTACGTCTTGATCGACATACGTGAAACTTGTGTTATTGATTTTTTGAAGTGGAGTTTCCAATGTCGATTCGTTGATCACGGCAATTATTCGCTCCTGACTGTCGTCTCGCAATAACATCCACATAAGAAAGGCATAGAATAAGGCGAACAGGATCGGGACAAAAATGGTAACGACAAGAAAGGTCTTTTTACGGACTCTCGTGGTAAATTCCCGGTTTATGATGATGAGTATCTTGTTCATTTTAATTGAATATCATAAATTTGAAATCGTAAATCTAAAATTATTTAAGCTTGCTCTTTTACGAGTTTTATGAAAATGTCATTCATGCTGGGAATGATCTTTTGATAAGAGATGATATCTGTTTGAGGCAGGACTCTTGACAAAAGGATGTTTGCCGGGCAATAGGTGTTTTGTTGCAAAATAATATCTTGACGGTCACCTTCGACACGTTGAGATACTATCTCGAATTCAGAACCGATCGTTTGTTCGGGAGAGAATTCCGGGTTGTAGCGGCAACTGAGCTGGTATGTATTGCTGGCATACTTTTCACGAATCTGGTTGATTGGCCCTTCGATGATTTTGCGCGATTTGTTGATTAAGGCGATATGACTACAAATTTCTTCTACTGATCCCATATTGTGGGTGGAGAAGATTATGGTCGTTCCTTTTTTGCGTAATTCGAGAATTTCCCGTTTCAGTAATTCAACATTGATAGGGTCGAAACCGCTGAAAGGTTCGTCGAAAATCAGTAATTCCGGTTCATGAAGTACTGTGGTGATAAATTGTACTTTTTGGGCCATTCCTTTGGATAGTTCTTCCACTTTTTTATCCCACCAGGCTTCAATTTCGAATTTCTCGAACCACATTTTGAGACGGATGATCGCTTCGTGTTTACTGATACCTTTCAAGCGAGCCAGATAAACAGCCTGTTCTCCGACTTTCATTTTTTTGTAGAGTCCCCGCTCTTCCGGAAGGTAACCTATCCGGTTGACATCGGATGGTTTCAGGTGTTCGTTTCTGAAAAATATTTCTCCCGAATCAGGGGCTGTAATTTGATTGATAATTCGAATTAAGGAGGTTTTTCCGGCTCCATTAGGTCCTAGTAGCCCATAGATGGCTCCCTCCGGGATATTGATTGACACATCATCCAATGCTTTGTGGTTGGCATAGGTTTTGACGATGTTCAAAGCTTTGAAGAAACTCATAATCGGGTATTTGTCAAAGGCTGCCGATTGGGCAGCCTTTGGAGTTATTTTATTTCAAACATTAAAGCGTCTTTAGGGAGTTTGTCTCCTTTGTTGACATGGATTTTAATGACCGTACCGCTTATGGGAGCTTGAATTTTATTGTGCATTTTCATGGCTTCCAGGAGGCAAAGTAAATCTCCAGCTTTAACTTCTTGACCTTCTTTCACGTACAAATCGATGATAGATCCCGGTATGTATGTGATAACGGCTCCCGGATCGGGTTTTTCCCATTTTTTCCGATTAATGAATTTTTCGGTAAACTGGGTTTTGTATTTCAAGCCGTCGATTTCTAATGAATCGTATTTTGGTGTACTCATCGTGGTATAATTTTGGTTTAAAATGGAGGAATTCCATGTTTTTTAGCCGGGGTTAATACCGACTTGTTGCTGGATACCTCGATCGAGTGTTTCAAAATCTTCCGGGTTTCTTCGGGTTCGATCACTGAATCGATGTAACCTTTAGAAGCGGCTACATAAGGGTTAGCGAATTTCTCACGATACTCGGCAACTTTGATTTTACGCATTTCATCCGGGTTTTCGGCAGCCATGATCTCTTTTTTGAAGATGATGTTGGCAGCACCTTCCGGTCCCATGACCGCAATTTCTGCAGTTGGCCATGCGAACATGAAATCGGCTTTCAAATGACGGGAGTTCATGGCGATATAACCTCCACCATATGCTTTTCTAAGGATTACGGTAATCTTGGGTACTGTAGCTTCGCTATATGCGTAAAGCACTTTTGCCCCGTGACGGATAACTCCCATGTGTTCTTGTTCAACACCCGGTAAATATCCCGGCATATCCTCGAAAGTTACGATTGGGATATTGAAGGCATCACAGAAACGAATGAAACGTCCGGCTTTGTCTGAAGAGTCGCAATCCAATACTCCGGCAAGAACCGATGGCTGATTGGCTACGAATCCGATGGTTTCTCCATCAATTCGTCCAAATCCGACAACGATGTTCTTAGCGAATTCTTGTTGAACTTCGAGGAAATCAGAGTCGTCGGCAACGGCGCGAATGACGTCACGTACATCGTAAGGTTGGGTCGGATCGGAAGGTATAATCTTTTCGATTTTGTATTCCGGTCTTGGAGGTTTGGAAGGGAACGGTTTGGCTTTTGCTTCGTTACTCCAGGGAATGAAGGTCAACAATTTTTTAATCTGTTCAAAACATTCATACTCTGAATGAGCGAAGAAATGGGCGTTACCGCTGATTTCACTGTGTACTCTTGCTCCACCGAGTTCTTCCATGGTCACGACTTCTCCCAATACGGTTTTTACAACTTCCGGTCCGGTAATGAACATTTTAGAGATGTTGTCCACCACAAACACAAAGTCTGTCAAGGCGGGAGAGTACACGGCTCCTCCGGCGCAAGGACCGAGGATTACGGATAATTGAGGGATTACTCCGGAAGCTTGGGTGTTACGGAAGAAAATTTCTCCATATCCGGCTAGTGAGTCTACTCCTTCTTGAATACGAGCACCACCCGAATCGTTAATCCCGATTAAGGGTACACGCATTTTTAAAGCATGGTCCATGATTTTGGTGATTTTGCGAGCATGCATTAAGCCTAGTGAACCTCCGGCAACCGTGAAATCTTGTGCGTAAATGCATACTGGTTCTCCATAAATTGTTCCGGTACCGATAATGACACCGTCACCATGAAGAACTTTCTTATCCATATCAAAATCTTTAGACTGATGCTCAACGAACATGTCGTACTCATGGAAAGAGTCTTTGTCCAAAATTGCTTCAATACGCTCCCGGGCTGTCAATTTTCCCATTGCAGCTTGCTTCTTAATAGCCTCTTCGCCACCACCTTGAAGAACAATTTCTTTTCTCTTTCTTAAATCAAGAACATTTCTTTTAAGTGACATAAATATTATTTTTTATTTGTAAATGATGGATCCTATCTGACGTTAGATTCCACCAACCAATTTGCAAAATTACGAAAAAGAAATGAAGAAAAAAATACTATTTCGAGTGATCGTGAATAAGATGTTGTCGGATAGGGTTTTAAGAGATTATATTCAGCATATAAATTCATACAAGTCCGTAACTCTCTGGTTGGATTGTTCGTTAAATTAATCGTTCAGTTTGTGGGGTGAGAAAAAGTATTATCGGGAAATGTAAGGTAAAAGCCTTGTTCCCGGTGGTCGAATTGGAGAAATAATTGTAGTTTTGTAATTGATTAATCTTTGATGAAGAAAGGAAAATGAGATTTTTGCGAAAGCTTTTTAAATATACATTTAGAATTATCTTGGTGCTTTTCACGTTGGTAGTTCTTGTCATGATTCTTTTGTATATTCCTGCTATTCAGAATTTTGTCAAGGGGAAGGCGGAACAATACGTGAATCGTAATTTGGATATGAAACTGTCGGTAGGTCGAATCTTGTTGAAATTTCCGCTTGATCTGGCCGTTGAAAATATTTATCTGGGACAGACGGAAAAAGACACACTGCTGTATGCCGACGTGATTCAGGTGAATGTTGCATTAACAGAATTGTTAAAGAAAGAAATCGAAGTTCGTCGTTTGGTCGTGGAAAATGCAGCGGTTCATTTCGAGGATTCTCTTTCCGGATTGAAAATGAATCTGGTTTTGGAGGAACTGAATCTTCGGGTGGATCGATTGAATCTGTCGCGACAAGAGGCCGAGATTCCTTTCATTGCTTTAAAAGGAGGAAAGATTCGGATGAATTTGGGCGGTGGGGAGTCTGCGGTTGATACAGTCGGGGGCGGGGAGCCTATGCGCTGGCGTTTTAAGATTGGAGAGATAACAATTGATAGCGTTGATTATCAGTTACAGGGACTTCCCATGGGTGAATTCCATGCCGGGATGGGAGAGGCTCGCTTGAAAGGGATTGATGTCGGTTTGGAAAAACAAACAGTTGATTTGGAAAAGATCACGTTGGTACGTGGCTTTTGCGATTTGCTGATGACGGAATCTACCGGGGAACAGGTTGAAGCAGAAATGTCTACCGTGGAAAGTATGCCTTGGGAAGTTCGGGTCGGGACGGTAGAGCTGGAGGATAATCGTTTTTTGATGAAACCGATGACTATCCCTGTTGACGCAGAGCGGTTCCCCGAAACGGTTCGTATATCAGCACTTTCGTTGAAGGTGGATAGTGTGTTTAATCGGGGAACAGAGGTGGCGGCAATTATTCAAAATTTGCGTTTTAAGGAAGGGAATGGATTGGATTTGAGAGATTTATCTTGTCGAGTTAGTTTGGGAAGTGAACAAACTAACGTGGCGAATCTGATTTTGAAAACGATTAATAGTCAATTGAAAATGAATGTCCGGGCGGAAGCCGGAATAAGTGATTTTGGCATGGAAACTCCTTTCCAATTATCCATGGAGGGGAATGTTGCCGGGCAGGACGTGTTGTTGTTTATGCCGGATTCTAATGGTCTGTTAAATGATTGGTTATCGAATAAAATTTTTTCTTTGTCCGGATTGGTAAGAGGTAAGGTCGATCAGTTGAATATTGCTCATTTTGATATAGGAGCAGCAGGAGGTTTTTCTTTGAAGAGTGAGGGGAACGTGGCCTTCGTGACGGATATGGAAAGAATCGCGGGAGAATTGAATCTAGCTCTTGTTGTCGACCGAGGGGAGTATTTTGTACCATTGTTATCGGAGAATGGGAATGCCGGATTTGTTATCCCGGATCATTTATCATTAGAGACGGGTGTGCATATTGCGGATCAAGCGGTGAAAGTGGATGTGGAGTTAAATCCCGGGGAAGGCGTATTGCGTGCAGTTGCCGGTTATGGTTGGAAAGAAAATACCTATCAAGCGGAAGTGCATTTGAAAGATTTTGCTTTGGATAAATTCATGCCGAATGATTCGTTAGGGGCAATTACCGCCAATCTTTTGGCTTCGGGCCGGGGGCTTGATTGGAAAGAGGCGATGGCGAAAGTGGATTTTGAATTAGCATCCTTATATTATAACGGGTATGATTATAAAAATGTGATTTTGGATGCGGCATTGAAAGATCAAGAATTGACCGGGGAATTATGGAGTGGTAATCAGGAGTTGGATTTGGGAATGAAATTTCGGTTACGTGCTGACGAGAACGCGTACAAGATAAGTTTGAATGGAGATCTTGAAAATGTAGATCTGAAAGGATTGCATTTTATGCCGGAAAACATGGCTTTTTCTTTGGGACTGGACGTGAATGCAGAATTAAAGTCGGACAGTACATCATCTTTACAGGCTGTTTTTTCGAATATCGTCTTACAGGACTTTGCTACTCGTAAGTTGGGAAATCTGGAGGTCACTTTCTCCGGTTTGCAAAACAAGACATTGTTGGATGTCAAAGCGGGAGACTTGACCATGAAGTTTGAGGGAGATGGTGGAGGCTACGCTTTAGTCGATCGTTTTAGTGTCGCTAGCAGATTGTTGGTTGAGCAGATCGAGAAACATGATTTTAACATGGAAAAATTGAACGAACTGCTACCTGATTTCCGGTTGACGATAGACGCCCAGCAAGAGAATTTATTGAATAGTTACTTGAAAAGCAGCGGAATACGATTTGAACAAATGAATGTTGATTTAGGAACCGATGTATCACGTGATTTCGGGGTAAGTTCAAAGGTGTATGGATTGAATATCGAGGGGATTGTTTTGGATAGTGTATTGATATATGCAAGACAGAAGGACGTGGCTTTGCGCTATGGCGTGGATGTATTCGGGGCTAAGGATCAATTGGAAGGATTGGCTCAACTGACGGTGGAAGGGAACGTGGAGTATGATCAGATAAATGTAAGAATACGCGAACATGCGAACGAGAATGGGGAAATATTCAATATCGGGGCTAATGTCGCTTTGCAAGACAGTTCTTTTAGCGTGAGTATTTCTCCCGATCCCCTTATCTTGGGATATGTTTCATGGCAAATTAACCGGGGCAATTTTATTCGCCTGAAGCAAGGGGAAATTCCGGCGGCTAATTTGCAAATGCTGAATGGAGACAAGCGGATTCGTTTAATTTCGGAAGAAGATGCTGATCACAAACCGGCCTCCTTGATTGTAGATATTAAAGGTGTTGATTTGGGTGGTTTATCTAAAGCACTTTCGTTTATTCCGGATATATCCGGTTTGTTAGGGGTTGATGTGCAGATGTATAGCAAGAATGATGTGATTGATGTTAGCGGGGCGGTCAATGTGGATGATTTTGATTATGGGAAAGAGCATGTGGGAAATTTGGGATTAGGCATTAAATATCGATTGTCGCGACAGACTGAGCATGACGTGGATTTTTCTTTGTCGGTAGATGGGGTGAAGGCACTTTTGACCAAAGGTAAATTAATGACCGGGAGTGAAGATAAAGATATTGCATTGGATATAGACATTCCTAAATTTCCTTTGCGGGTTGCGGGAGCCTTTACTCCTCCGGGTATAATGAAATTGGATGGAGACATGATCGGGGCTTTTCAAGTGAAGGGACAAATGGATCAACCATTGATAAATGGAGATTTGCGTTTCAAGGACGGAACCATAGAAGCTTTGGTGATCGGGACGACTTTTAAGATAGATTCTTCGGCTATCGTGATTCATGATAATCTTTTGGATTTTAATCATTTCGGGTTGATTGCTCCTAATAAACAGCGATTAGAACTATTGGGAACGGTTGATTTCGCATCCTTCTCGGCCATAAAAATGGATGCCTCTGTTCAAGCGAAGAATTTTCAGGCCATGAAGGTGAAAGAAAATACGGAGACCATGGTTTACGGGAAAGTGTTTGTTGATCTCTCGGCAACCTTGAAAGGAATGCTGGATAATCTGAAGGTTAGAGGAAATATTAACTTGTTGGATAATAGTGAAGTCTATTACACGTTGAAATCTTCGCCTTTGGAATTGACGGACCGGAGTGCGGATGTTGTGCGTTTCGTTTCATTCAGCGACACGACTCAATTGGCCGCGGCCGATGAGTTGCAGCAGGTTAGTTCCGTGAATCTGGATTTGCTCATGTCCGTGAATATCGCACCGTTAGTTGGGTTGAATGTGTTGCTGTCGTCGAATGGGCAGAATCGGGTAGCAATAAATGGCGGGGGAAATCTGACTTATACATTGAATCCGGTGGGAGAGACCCGCCTCGTGGGAAGATACGTTCTGACGAGTGGAATCGTTTCTTACGGTCTGCCGGTGATCGGGCAGAAGGATTTCAAGATACAAGACGGTAGTTTCGTGGAATGGACCGGGGACCTGGCTAACCCGACCTTGAATATAACGGCTGCGGAGACAATTTCGGCTAGCGTGACAGATGATAGCCAGAAATCCCGCCTAGTAACGTTCAATGCCATGATCAAGATTTCAAACACGTTGGAGAAACTGGACATCACGTTTGATCTTGCTGCGGAAGGGGATATAACGATACAGAACCAATTGGCAGCGATGGCTGCCGAGGAGCGTTCAAAGGAGGCGATGAACATGATGATTTACGGAACTTATTCCGGGCCGGGGACGGTGGCAAAGTCCAATGCCTCTGATAATGCCCTGAATAATTTCGTGGAAAACGAATTGAATCAATGGTCTCGGAAACATTTGAAGAACATGGATCTGACGTTTGGTATTAATACCTATAATCAAGTGTCAGAGGCAGGAGAATCCAAGAAAACGGATTATTCTTATCAATTTTCGAAACGACTGTTTAATAATAAGGTACGGGTGAAAGTCGGGGGGCGAATCTCCACGGATAATGACCCCGCGGCCGGGGGAGTAGAGGAGAATCTTGTGGATGACATTGCCATCGAGTACGTGTTTGGAAAGAATCCGAACTTTTTTCTGAAGATCTTCCGGCACACGGGCTACGAGAGCGTCTTGGAGGGAGAAGTGACACAAACCGGTATCGGTGTGGTATTAAGAAAAAATTTCCAAAAATTCATGGATATATTCCGCCGTAAAAAGAAAGTACAAGTAGAATCCAAAATAGAACCGATAGAAAATGAAAAGTCTGGGAAATAGTTTATTTGTTATTATAGTATTCATGATATTGGGTAGCTCTTGTTCTCAGACGAAGAGGTTGACCGAAGGCGAGGTGTTATACACCGGGGTGAAAAAGATGAATATAGAGACTGCCAAAGGGGTAAAGTTGGAGGGACCGAAAAGTTCGGCTATTTCCGGGCCGTTAGGTTTCCCGCCTAATAACTCGTTGTATGCTCCTTACATACGTTCCCCGTTTCCGGTTGGGTTGTGGGTGTATAATTGGAACGTGAAAAAAGAGAAGGGATTAAAACATTGGTTATACAAAAAATTGGCCAAGAAACCCGTGTTAATCTCTGATGTACAACCGGAACTACGCTTGAAAGTGGTGGAGAATGCTGCCAGTGAATACGGTTATTTCGGGGTGAAATCCAGTTACGAGATTATTCCGAACAAACGGAATCCCAAGAAAGCGAAAATCAGTTATAATGTTTACGTGCCGGAAGCTTACTTGCTGGGAACTGTTGAATTTTGGGGCTGGACGGGGAGAATGGATAGTCTGATACAGAGAACGCAACGGGGTTGCTTGCTAAAATCCGGGGCAGAGTATAATTTGTACACGATGGAAGATGAGCGAACCCGGATAACTAAAATGTTCCGGAATAGTGGGTATTATTATTTCCAATCGGATTATATCGAATTTTTGGTCGACACGACACGGGAAAGACGGGTGGCAGATGTCCGTATTGCTTTGAAACATGGTATTCCGGCGGTAGCCTTGCAACCGTACAAGGTGGGAAACGTGGAACTTGTACTGGAAAATTCCGATCAGTCAGAAACTCAAGATACCTTGTCTTATAAGGGGATAGAGGTGAAATATACGAAACCGTTGGACGTGAAGCCCAAGGTTCTCGCTCGTTCCATGCATTTACTTCCCGGAGACACTTATTCGTTCTGGCGACAAAATCGAACGCAAACGAGTCTGGCCCGGCTTGGAATTTTTAAATATACCAACCTGAACGTGACCCGGGCGGATAGCGTGAAAAAGTCCGGTTTCGGAAGTCTAGACTTTAGTATTAATGCCGTGTACGACTTACCGATAGAGACGGAAATAGAAGTAGATGTTTCCTCTAAATCCAATAATTTGCTCGGGCCTGGTTTGTCGTTGGGAATAACGAATAAGAATTTATTCCGGGGCGGGGAGAACCTGACCTTTAAGTTAAATGGGGCTTACGAGTGGGAAGTTGGGGATAAAAAGACAAATTCAAATTCCGGGTTAATCAATTCTTACGAGTTAGGTGTGAACGTCGGTTTGTCATTGCCTCGGTTGCTAGTACCTAACTTCTTGAAAAGTAGTAAAGATTTTGCCGAACGTACGAATTTCCAGATTGGAGTAGATTTTTTGAATCGCCATACTTTTTTCCGGATGCTTTCTTTCACGGGATCTCTCAGTTATGATTTTCAAAGCTCGTGGCGAGTGTTCCATACGATAACACCTTTGAAGATCACGTACACCCATTTGTTGCAGACTTCGAAAGAGTTTGATGAAACGATGGAGAATAACCCGGCGATAGCGATGAGTTTCAAGAATCAGTTGATACCTTCCATGTCCTATTCGTACACTTATGACAGGGCGGCAACAAGACGGAATCCCAATCGATTGTACTGGCAGAATACGATTATGTCAGCAGGTAACATTCTTTCCGCCGTACAATATATCACGGGAAATCATCAGGGGCAAAACAAAAAATTGTTCGGTAATATCTACTCGCAATTCTTGAAATTAACCTCTGAAGTAATCGTGTACCGTAAAATAACGGAAACCTCTCTTCTGGCAACCCGCTTTATGGGGGGCATCGGTTGTGCTTACGGGAATTCCCGGGTGATGCCGTATAGCGAGCAATTTTATATCGGGGGAGCGAATAGTATCCGGGCGTTCACGATCCGGTCAATAGGCCCCGGTAGCTATCATCAGGAAAGCGATAACAAAACGGCTTATTTGGATCAGACGGGAGATATTAAATTGGAAGGGAACGTGGAACTTCGCTTCAAAATCATGTATCAACTGAATGGTGCTATCTTTTTAGATGCCGGTAACGTGTGGTTGTTGCGGAATGACCCGAAACGTCCGGGCGGGGAGTTTAAGTTAGGAGGTTTGTTGAAAGAGATTGCTTTGGGAACAGGTTTCGGTCTACGTTATGACTTCGGTTTTATCGTACTCCGGGGTGATCTGGGAATTGCTTTGCATACTCCTTATAAGAATCCGGATAAGTCGGGATATTATAATATCCCCAAGTTCAAGGATGGCTTAAGATTTCACTTGGCGATCGGTTACCCGTTCTAAAGGAAAACATTGGCGTGAGATGACTTGAATTGTCATGCTTTTATCGGCTTGATATTTCCTTTCGTACCCTTACTTTTGTTGATTATATTTTGAATGAAGTGAGAGTTAAGGGGGAGTTAAGTTATCAAGTAAGAGGGATTGACGTGTCCCCTAGGTTTTAAACCCGTTTAGCAACTGGCTTTGCTGTTTAGATAGAATATTTGTGAGATATTTGGAGTGGCCTATTTCCCCGTTACTTCCCCTTTATTTTGTTCCGGGTTTAAAATAAAAGAGCGTGCCATGCGGACACGCTCTTCTGGTGTGATTTCTTTTTCTAAAATTTTCCTGACAATTAGAATGCAAACATTACTCGTAATTGCAGTTGATGAAAATTCTCGTCATCCGGGAAATATACGTTACTCAAGTTAGCATATTGATATTCTCCCATGATTTTAATGTATTGATTGAAAGAATAATTCAATCCAAGTGTTACCGAGTGCATGGTACCCCCGTCAATACTAGAAGAATAGGGGTAGTCTACAACTTTTCCGTTCGGATAGAACTTGTGATTACCAATCAAGAAAATGTCCCCGTCAGTAATATCTGTTAAGTTCGTGCAAGAGTAGCGAGCTACGAGTTCCAAACCTCCTTTGTCTCCCATGCCTTTTAATAAACCGTATTCGTCATCGTAGGTATAAGCTTTACCGCAGAGCAGGTAACCGAATTCTACGTAACCACCGTTCATGATTGTGGGACGTAGTTTGTTTCCACTTCTCCATCCTTCAACATTTGTCCAACTTTGTTGGCCACCTAATTGACTTTCAAATAAGGTTTGGTCATCACGGTCTTTCCATACTTTTTTCCAGATGAATTCTCCGCGAGCAAATACACGGTCGCTCTTGAATAAGAATTCGGGACTGATGGTGAAGGCATCTTTGGCCCAAGGAAGGTCACAACTTAAAAATTTAGTAGTTTCATCCACGTAAGTTTGCATGTTGGCTGCCACGTGCATGTTCGTTTTATAAACGCCATCTTGGTAAACCTCTCCACCGTTAATTCTTTGGTAACGTAATCCTGTACCGAATTGTAAGGTGATGTTGTTATCGTTGATGGGTTTCCATAACCAACGTCCACTTAAGCTGAATCCCTGGTACCCCTCTTCTTGCTCGTTGTATTTCAGTTGAGAGAAAATACCTTGATCGGCAAAGAAATGTCTGTTGAAGAATTTGTAAGTAGCTCCCAGTGATCGGCCCGGATCCAATGCTTGGGAAACTGACGGACGGCTGATAAAGTGATAGTTATATGAGCTAGTCATCATGCTCATGCTTGACGGCTCGTTATAATAACCGGCTTTTACCAAGTGAATACCTTTTAAACTTTCTTTGAAGGTATATTGTGCGAATAGGTTTTTTTGGCTGAACTCGCCATTCCCGAAACCGAAGTCCGCGTAGATAAACAATTTCCCGTAAGTTAAAGAGGCATGAATACGAGCGTCCGTGATGGCAGCACCGGATTTCATCGGGGTCCATTCCGTGTGATAATAAGCTACGTCTGCAAACATACGACCACCGATGCTTGCTTTAAGATCGTTTTCTTTATTGACATATTTCAATAAAGGATTTACATCTTCTTGGGCTTTCACTGCAGTGGTAGATAACATTGCGGCTACCATCATGGCAGGTAATAATATGTATTTTTTCATTACAATAATCGATTAAAAATTATTTTTCGTAACCTAAATTATCCAGTACCTCGCGAGCATCATGAATTTCTGTTGGTGCAGGAGATTTTCTGTAACCAAAGTCAACCATGTATTGAAGACTCATATCCGTGTGGTTCGTGAAGAATGCATCCAAATAAGGAGCTTCGTAGCGGGAACCACCATCACTACCCCAGTTGTATTGGCCGAAATATTTAGCCATTTGGTCATAAGTATCGAATGAATACGGGTGATTCTTCATTTTTGCACGGTGAATCAAGTTGTGTTGCCACGGATAATTTAATTCAGGATAATTGTTCGGGGCTCCGGCAATGCAGGGTCCAATGAAATGTGCTTTGTATTTTACTGCCAAGTTGATGAAAGAGGCATATCCTTGAGGATCATCGTAAGTTAAGTCTGTTGCTCCGGTTCCTTTCCATAACAAGAAACACATCGGAACTTGACCATCAAATAGGTCGCATACGCGAGTTAAACTTTGTAACGAGAAAGTTTGAAGAATAACTTTTCCATTCGTGTTACCAACGTTGATTTTACCGTCTTTGTAGAAAGGGTTGCTTTCAGGTTCTTCACCTCCGGCGATAATGTTCATGTTAAGCTTTTCAGCGAATCCGGTTACATTTTCCATTTTTAACTCGTTGTATACCATTTGTTCAAAGTTAGATGGATTTAACCACGGCTCTTTGAATTCGATATAAATTCCGGGGATATTTCCACTCGTACCGAGATCATCTTTAACATAGCCGAATCCATAACGAACAACTTTATCTTTTACACCGAAGTTTACCGGATTACTGAATTCTTCATTCGTTGCAACCATCGTTTTTACGACTCTTTCATTTTGGTAAGCATTTCCCCAGATATTTACATGACCCGTGGGTTGTGGGGCATCTTGAGCATATCTTTCCAATTTGAATCCTTTGGAATACATGATCAAGTCTTGAAGGGTAGAGATGTATTGATGATTTCTAGAAAATCCTGTACGGGCTTGTTCTTGACTAACAGCATCTTGATTGAACCAAGTTCCTGCATCCAAAAGCATCAATTCATAGTAAGTATAAGAACAGGGATAGTTGGGAACGAATGCTTTTTTATCCGCGTCAATCAACGAATCTATCTTTTGTGCGCTGTAACCTAAAAGGTCATAATATTCCCTTCTTGTTTTTTCCGGGAATCTTTCACCAAAAACATCTTCAATATTTGTGGTACGTTTTAAGTCTGTGTCATGCAAGGCTAGAATAACACCATCTTTAGAAACTTGTAAGTCTGCCTCCAGATAATCGGCGCCCATTTCACGAGCCCAACGGTAAGCTGCTTCGGTTTCTTCCGGAGTCCAGTACGTGGAACCACGGTGAGCTACTACTGCATACTGGGGAACGTAATCCCGCACTTTTTGTAATTCTGTTGATAGGGTGTCTACATGTACACGCTCAGAGTCAACAAACGTGTCGTTAAATTTCTGATTTTCGCATGACATGAAAGCCAAGGCTATGCTACATGCCATTGCAATTCTCCATGATTTATTAACCATAATTTATTAAATTTGAATTATTTGGTATTCATTATTTTCTATTTTGCACCAGGTATTGTTCCTCCTTGTAAGTGAAGCCGACG
>JAHZBN010000026.1:0-39683 GCA_019423345.1 Butyricimonas sp.
TGAAAGGGATCAACGTGAATTTTTCGGCGGAGTACGAGAACAACATCCCCGGTATAGTGACCTTCAGTTGCGACGGGCATTTCGTGGACGAGAATTCACGGCGTTCCGATTATTTGAACTTTAGCGGGTCTTACGACTGCGAGAATCGCTCTTTCACAGCCATCAGTGGTGGCCCTGTGTCACCCGTTTTCTTGACGTTACTGGAGCAGCCAATTATGGAATTCTATAACACGATCAAGGAAGGGTGATAAAAAAGAGGGAACTTTTCCATCACGGTACTTGTTCCCTCCATAATTAGAATTTTCAATACGCGAAAATAGTAACAAATAATGCAATATTGAAAAATAATGGAATAAAAGGAGGCGAGTAATGATAGAATTTTTTGTAACAGGTGATTTTAACGTTATTCAATCGCAAGTGTACATTATACTGGCGATGTGGGCTATAATGGTTCTCGCTGTTTGTATCGACTTGTGGGCAGGTACGGATAGTGCTAAAGCCCGGGGAGAGAAGATTTATTCTGGCGGTTTGCGGAGAACTTTTTCGAAGCTTGGGGATTACTGGCGAATACAAGTCATGGCCTTGATATTTGACTTGATCGGGAGTTGCATAGACTGGTACACGTTACCTTTCGCCTCGATGCTCGTGACGGCCGCTATCGTGTTGATCGAGGGCCGAAGTGTTTGGGAAAACGAGAGGGCAAAGAAGAGCCAGGTGGCGAAACTGCCGGACGCTATCCGGGCGATAATTCAATGTGCCGACGCTAAAACGGCGGAACAGTTACTGGACAAATTAAAAAAACTCGATGATGAAACTAGAACTAAATAGAATAGCGAAGAAACCTTTATACACGATTGGTCGGTTATTCGTGGACGGGGAATATTTCTGTGACACCTTGGAAGATCGTTGTCGGGATTTGGACAAGGAAGAGAAGGTGATGAACGAGACGGCGATCCCGGCAGGAACCTACGAGGTTATCGTGAACGTGTCCG
Source organism: Butyricimonas sp. (assembly GCA_019423345.1). Classification (GTDB taxonomy): domain Bacteria; phylum Bacteroidota; class Bacteroidia; order Bacteroidales; family Marinifilaceae; genus Butyricimonas. The sequence goes on from JAHZBN010000026.1 coordinate 993, forward strand.
CGAAATTTAAACGGAAATTGCCTTTGCTTTTGAATGTTCCCCACTTCACGGGTATAAGAATTCACAAGGGTAATACAGACAAGGACACATCCGGGTGTATTCTCGTGGGAGAAAACAGGATACCCGGAAGAGTGATTAACTCGACAAGTTACGAGTTAAGATTAATACGTGTACTGGAGGAAGCGATGGTGGCCGGGGAAAAAATAACCATAACAGTAAAATAGCAAGTTTTATGAAAGCAAAAGAGTATTCAGTTTTTGAAGGGGGAGAGCGTAACTGTCATCAGCCTGTGAATGCAAGTGAGCAAACAATTCATCGAGGGTCCTCCATTGGCGTGTGTTCCCGAAATGAAGAATTATCTTCCATAAATAGGGATGTTCAACAAACAGGGGGAACATCTTTGTTGCTATCACGTTGTAATAATCTCGATGATATTTTGGCTCGGACAAAATTGAACCCCAAGATTGTAACCATCCCGGATGACTGGCAGAAGAAAGCAACCGAGGATTTTTTGAAAGGAGGGCATCTAGATAATCCCGGGGAGAGGGGTGTAATGGGTCGGGTATTTTGATGACGAAACAAGAGCAGTATGAATAAATTTCTAGTCGTGTGTTGTATGGCTTGTTTCGCGATTGGATTCTCTTTCGGTCGTGGAACAGTGGAAAAAAAAGAAACCGTTCATCACGTGGAGGGTAAAACGATCCGGGACACGCTCACCCACCTCGTTTGTGATACCGTTTACCTGGCGGGAGAATTGAGATACAAGTACATTTATAAAACGGACACCATTTTTAAAGATATTCCTGTCGTGGATCGTGACGCCACGCTGGCGGAAACATTGAGAGATTGGAACTTAACACGAGTTTACAAGAAAACTTTATTCGATGACGAGCATGGCAGGTTTTCGATAGATTTACTCGTGAAATATAACGAGTTACAGCAACTCGACTATTCTTTTACTCCCGTTCACAAGGAAATTAAGATCACTAAAAATGATATTTTTACTCCATTCGTGTCGGTCTCCATGTTAACCCTGAACTCGTTTAGTATCGGCGGGGGATTTTTCTATCACAACTTGGGGTGTCGAGTAGAATGGGCACCGGTTGGTTTAAATTGGGGAATAATGTATAAATTTTAACTCTCGATCATTTCCAACTTTTTGATATGTAACGATGGCGTAAAAAGGCATCAAAAATAATTCAGGATTCTATACGGTAATAAATTAGGGTAAACACGGGATTGAATACAAGTCTTTTCACGTGTTCTTGGCCCCGAGTTATACTATTTTTAGAAATTATTTATACATTTGTACCGGGTGAAGGAGATTTCACCTGGTTTAAAAGGATTAACGTGTACTACACAACCATTGATACTCCCACGGTGGAACGATCGAGTATCTTTGGGGAGACGTGGTACGTATATATAACGTGTACGTACCCGTCTTAATTGAACTGTTCCGATCGTTCCACCGTGGGGAGCAGTGAGATTAAGCGGGTACGTTTTTTCATGCTTAAAATTTTGCAATTATAGACTTGGTTATGCCAGCGATGCGACTGTGAGTGAAAAGCAAGTGCCAACTACTTTCTCGTTGGCGTGGGGTATCCTAGAAGAGGATACCCCTATTTTTATTTTAAAGAATAGGAGAGGAAGATTATTCCCTTTCATTAGGGAAAGGATTAGGAAAACTGTGTTTTATCTTCTCTGATGTCATTCCTCGATATTTTTTTATATAATGATAAGTACTGTTGATGTTTGTATGACCGAGATGTTCTTGTAGGTCTTTTATCGTGATACCAGGAACATCTAAAAGGAATCCGGCTCCGGTATGCTTCATTGAATAGAATTTGTAATCTTTGTTTAAGCCAAGTTCATCCCTTATAGTGTTGAATCGCACTCGTAGGTTATTATTTCCTACTGGTTTCTCCCCAGGTTGGCGTTTGTTCCCGAAAATGAAGTATTCTTTATTATAATTTTGTAACTTGTAATCTGAGATTAATACTTTGAGAAATTGATCGGGAATGTTGATTGTGCGTTCTCGCATTTTCCCGTTAACTCCGGAAATCATGATGATCCCGGCCCATAAATTTAGATGTTTGATTTGCAAGGTGCGTAATTCATTACCTGGACGTATGGCGCAGTAGTATTGCATCAAGCAAGCTAAATATAATTGTGAATCTCTCCTTTTTATTTCAGAAAGGAGAGATTGTAAATCAACTGGTAAAATAGGAAGTGGGGCGTTATCTTTTATTTTGTGCGCCTTGGGAATATTAAATATGGGGCTTTTATAAATTAGTTTTTGTTCTAACAAGTGATTGAAAAAAGCGGAAAGGATTATTTTATAGTTGTTCACTGAACGGCGGTCTAATTCTCGGATTTTAATTAATTCGGTAAAAAATTCGATGATAATTTTGTTGTTGATTGCGCTTATATCGAAATCACTATATTGTTTGCGTTCTAAAAATTGATTGAAGATACGAAACTTTGATTGGTATGTTTGATATGATTTTTTCTTGAGAGATAGTTTCCGTTCAGTTAAAAAATTTGAGAGTAACCGTCGGATCGTGTTACGAGACTTCCTTTTGGAACTGTATTTTTGATTTTCGAACTGGTAATTAATCTCGTCTTCATAAATTGATTCCGGATCATGCCAAGGAACCCATCCTTGTTTGAGTTTTAGGGTATATTCTTCGATCAATTTATCGGCTAAAGCATATTTTTCACTTTTGGTTTTACATGCCTTGAAACCTCGCTCTATTTTTTTAGGGTGCATTTTTCCCGTGCGATGATCTCGCACGCTAAAATAAATATACCATCCTTTAGGGGACTCTACTAATTTAGGTTTTGTCGCAATTTTCGTTTCCATTTTTCCTTGTTTCTTTAAGCCGTTCCAAAACCTAAAAAGAAACCCGAAAAAATCGAAAACACTCTTTAAAATTAAAAGCATTGAAATTCAATGCTTTAGATGGTGTTTGTGGAGAATATCGGAATCGAACCGACGACCTTTTGAATGCCATTCAAACGCTCTAGCCAACTGAGCTAATTCCCCATTTGTGGTTGCAAATATAGATAAATATTTGAAAATAGAAAATGGTTGGGAATAATTTATTGAAATTTGAAATCTAAAATCGAATATCACTTTGCACCGGATAATGATCGGAATACTTAACGGTATCACGGGTATAAGATACAGTGCCGAGTGTTGGTGTGTGCAGGATGTGGTCAATACGGAACGAGGGGAACTCCCCGATATACGTGTTTCCGAGGCCACGTCCTTTTTCGATGAAACAATCTTTCATCCCTTCGGACAACGTGTGGTAGGCGAAGGAGATCGGGGTATCGTTGAAATCCCCGCAAATGATAACCGGGTAGGGGGATTGTTGCATATGATCTTTTATTATTTGCGCCTGTTTTGCCCGGTTCCGGTTGGCGGTAACCAGACGAGAAGATATCGTCTTGACGCCTTGCGTGGCATTTTGCGTGTTGCCACTGGTGAGTTTCTTGTATATCTGCTGTTCATTTTTGCCTAACCGGTAGGATTCAAGATGTATAGAGTATACCCGGATCGTGTCTTTACCGATGGTAATGTCTCCATAAACGCAGGCGGCCGAATGTCCCTTGTCGAAATTAATCACACCTTTGTTAATAATCGGATAGCGGGAGACGAGCGCAACATCCCGATGGCGGTGATAATACGGGTAGGCCGGGAATTTTTTGAAAGAGGCTTCCCGTTGAGGAAATTCCTGCATACAAACAATATCGTTATCACTATTGTTAATATAGTCCACGATCTTTGCCGGTGCATCCTTTTCACCTATCCCTAGCATCTGGATATTGTAAGTCATGATGGAAAGGTTGTGGGGGGGCATCGGGTACAGTTTGCGGGTTCAATCCATAGTAAGTGGTAATTAACGGGTACCCGGCTGCGATAATCAGTATGGATAGAATAGCTATCTTTTTCCAGCGTGCAATCCAGTAAAGCAGCAGGATAATATTTACAATCAATAAATAATGATAGGTGTAGCCTAGCAGGGATGAAAAATAAAACACGTTAGGATTAATATAGGGTGCGGTATAGCTCCCAAATAATCCGATCATGGCGATGATCGTGACAATTCTCATGATAATGTCAAATAATCGACCCAATTAATTTTAAATTTAATGATGATTTATAATCTCCCATATTCAATTACTTTTTGATTTGAACAGTATCTCCTTTTCCTCTTTTGTCAAGCTTTCATAACCATGTTTGGAGATTTTGTCCAAGATGCTGTTGATGCGGTCGTCTTTTCGTTTTTTGTACTCGTTATACTCCATGTCATTCATGTCCGAGACTTTCTTTTTGTACTTGACTCTCATGGTCTTCTTCCGGAATGGGCGGCTGTTGCCTAACTTGGTGAAGAAGGATGAAAGTCCTTTGGTCAAATCGAGATTGCGACGGAAAGACAAGGTGAAAAGATAACCGAACAAGGCTCCCCCGAGGTGGGCAATATGCCCTCCCGCATTACCGCTGGGGATACTTAGAAGATCTATGACAGCCGTGAAGATCGCTAGATGAATAAGTTTCACCGGACCGATCAGAAACACATATATCTTGTAGTTCGGATGGTAAGTACACACGGCGAACACAATGGCCATGATGGATGCCGAGGCCCCGATGGCCCACGACTGGTAACGTTCAAACTCGAAAGCGGGAAACAAGGCGTAGGCTGCCATGTAAATGATAGCCCCTGTAATTCCCCCAAGGAGATACACTCCCGTGAGTTTCTGGCTGGAGAACGTGTTTTGAAAGATCGAACCGAACCAGTACAGCCAGAGCATATTGAACAACAAGTGTAGAAACCCGAACTGGGTGAACATATAGGTAATTATCGTCCACGGCGTGTAAAGCAGACGTTCCGGTAGTGCGGGAACTCCCACGTAAGGCAACAGGAGTTGTTCAAATCCCCGTTGTCCAGCCAGTACGAAGAATACTTCCAGAAGCTTGATGACGAGAAAAACTCCGATATTGATATAGATCAGGCGGGTAAGTGCCGTTCCTTGTTTGAAGGAGTTCTTTATCCCATTCCAGATTCCACCTGAAAAATTCGATCCATACGCCCTGTTGTACATAACCTATCTTTTTCTAGTAAAACTTCTTGCTGTGTTTTCGCCAATAAAGAATCAGGAAGAAACCGAAGAGCATACCACCCAAGTGTGCGAAGTGAGCCACGTTGTCACCTACCGAGTTCTGTAAACCGAAGAACAATTCTGCGGCACCGTACAAAAGTACGAAATACTTCGCTTTGATCGGGATCGGAATGAACATCAAGTATAACTCCGTGTTCGGGAATAACATTCCGAATGCCAGCAATATACCAAAGACTGCTCCAGAAGCTCCGATCGTCGGGACATTGGTGTAGGCTTGAATTATACCTTGCATGTAATATTCTGCCTGTCCGGCAAATTGGGCACTGGCAGGAGCGGCATTCCAAGCATCGACGAATTGCATGAGTTCCGAAAGCAATCTAGGGTTGCTTACATGAGAACGCACAAATTCTGCAAAGACTCCTGCGTCGGGAGTACTTTGGAATGCGTAGAATTGTTCCTGCATATTGTGCAGACCGTACAAACTTACCAGCGAGTGGAGTGCGGCAGCGCCTAATCCGGTAACAAAATAGTAAATAATAAAACGTTTGGTACCCCATACCGATTCCAGTATCCGGCCGAACATGAACACGGCAAACATGTTAAAGAAAAGGTGAGTAAGCCCTTCTTGCGTGAACATATGCGTGATATACTGGTAGATTTGGAAATACTGGGATTGAGGCAAGTGCATTCCAAGTATATTGACAAGATCAACGTTCGATCTCTGGCCGATCATGTTTATGGCCAGGAAAACGAGTACGTTGATAATGATAATGATCTTTACTGCCGGGGTGATCCCGGCGAAGGGTCTATAATTGTTCATTGTTCAGCAGGTTTATTATTTTCCTTGTTTTCCGGTTTATTGTTTTTTTCTTGTTTACGTAACACTTTCAGTCCGTCCGGGCGATTGGCCGGTTTCTCGTTGGAACGATTACCCTGTTGGTTATTATTCCGGTTTTCGGGGCGGTGCTTGGGCTTGTTGCCTTGCCTGTTTTCGTTTTTATTCTCGTTCCTGTTTTCAGGCTTGTTCCCCGTGTTGTTCCCCGGATTCTCCTTGGGTTTATTCTCGTTATTTGTGTTGTTGTTCTCTTTCTGGTTGTTTTTCCGGTTATTACGGTTTCTGGAGTGATTTCGTTTGCCTTGATTTTGTTTTTTCTCGTCAAAACGATTCAAGCTTTCTTCTCCCACCCCGTCTGTGTAACCGATGTTCACTTGTTCTTCTTTTTCGACATTGACAGCTTTTGCCGGAATTTGTCCCCGTTTGTTCATGGCGATGATCTCTTTCACGCGGGCAACGGATAGTTTGATCAATGTACCGCGTCCTTCTTTGTCGAAAGTGTAGGACATATTGCGACCGAAAATGTCTGTTTTCTGGTGATAGAGCATACCTTCTCCCGTATTCAGCCAGATATTGGTGGACGGGAAATCTTTTTGCTCGTCAATATAAGCATCGACCTCGTAATTCAGACAACATTTCAGCTTGCCACATTGTCCTGCCAGTTTTTGCGGGTTCAAGGAAATGTCCTGATAACGGGCGGCAGAAGTGGAAACGGAAATAAAGTTCGTGATGAACGTGGAACAGCATAATTTACGTCCACATGACCCGATTCCCCCGATACGTCCTGCCTCCTGACGGGCCCCGATCTGTTTCATCTCGATCCGGATGTGGAATGTTTCTGCCAGAATCTTGATTAGTTTCCGGAAATCCACGCGGTCATTGGCTATGTAGTAGAAAATGGCTTTTGTCTTGTCCCCTTGGTACTCCACATCCCCGATCTTCATGTCAAGTCCAAGGTCGGCAGCGATAACACGTGAACGGATCATCGTGTCGTGTTCCAAGGCGATGGCCTGTTGCCATTTCTCGATGTCGTGGGGTTTGGCCTTACGGTATATCTTTTTCAAGGGATTACGTTCCAAGTCGACTTTTTTCAGTCTCATCTGTTCCCGCACGAGTTCTCCCGTGAGAGATACGATCCCGATGTCATGTCCAAGAGCTGCCTCCACGGCTACGATGTCCCCTATATTCAATTTCAGGTTACTATTGTTTAAATAAAAACCTTTCCTTGTGTTTTTAAACCGGACTTCCACGATTTCAGAAGGCGTGCATCCTTCCGGGGTATCTTTCATCCAGTTATAGACCGTGAGTTTTCCTGCCAGCAGGCGGTGGTCAATCACGGGGACAACCTGTGGTTGTTGCTTTATATTTTTGTTTTCGGAGTTATTCTGTACTTCTTCTTCGTTTATCTCGCTCATATTGTATTAATTGAAAATTGAAAATTGAAAATGATGTGATATTTATTTTTGGGTTTCAATTGTTCAATTTTTAGTTTATATCTTTTAGTTTTTCATGTTTTTCACGGTCTGATATTTTGCATCACTTTGATGCAGAGATCCGTGAAAATTATTTTCCCGTTCCCGTTCCGGATGATGTCGCTATATGCACGTTCAAATTCATCGAAAAGAGGAATAATATTGCCTTCATGAACGTAGGGAGAGAATCTCGTGGAGAAAGTTTTCTCCCGTTCAGTCATGTATACTATTTTTTCAATACCAAAGTTTCTGACAAAGTTTTCCCGTAACATACGGATACAATGCATCAAGAAACTTTTTTGCTTTTCTCTTCCGAGAGAAGCAAGTTCATTAACAAATTCGTTGACGGGAAGCATCTTCCGTTCCCAGCAGAGACGCATCATCTGCACGAATTTCTCTTGATTGTAAACAGATTCGTCGGTCTCGTTCAGCATACGGAGGGCTCTCAGCCAGCTACCAGATGCCACGTGAGCGACTTGATTGGCCGAGTCACGGACCAGGTGTTTTTGAAGAACCAGTTGTTCTGCGATGTTTTCTTGGGTCAGAGGGGATACCTTGATCCGTTGGGTCCGTGAGAGAATCGTGGTAATGATTTCCTCTGCGTGTTCGGTGACCAGCAGGAATAACGTGTTTGGATAAGGTTCTTCCAATATCTTTAAAAGTTTGTTGGAACATTCCGTTTTCATCTTTTCGGGTAACCAGATGATCATGACCTTGTAGTCCGATTCGAAGGATTTCAGGTTGAGTTTCCGGAGAATGTTCCCGCTTTCTTCCGTGTATATCAAGGCTTGAGCGTTCTCGTCCGCACCCATGGCTCCCAGCCATTCTTCCATGTCTATGTATGGACTTTTGAGCAGAAGGCTACGCCATTCGTTGATATACTCGTCACTGATCGGTGTTTTTATTTTGGCAGATTTTACCACGGGAAAGACAAAATGTAAATCTGGGTGGATCAGTTTCTGCATCTTCTTACACTCCGGACAGACCCCGCAAGCGTCTTCATGTTTGTCACCTGTGCAGAAAAGGTATTGCGTGAAAGCTAACGCCAGGGCTAGCGATCCCGCTCCCGTATCACCGGAAAAGAGTTGTGCATGACTGATCCTTCCCGTTTGTAGGGAAGTAATCAGTCTTTGCTTTATCTCTTCATGTCCTATGACGTCTTTAAAAAACACCTTATTAATTTTAGATTTAAAGATTTATGATTTTAGATTTCTCGTCCGCAAGCCAACGCTTTTGTAATCGTAAATCGTAATTCATAAATCGTAAATTAATTTGTTTTCAATTGAATGCCCAGTTCCTTGAATTGCTCCGGAGAGATTTCAGAGGGGGAATCAATCATCACGTCACGCCCGGAGTTGTTCTTCGGGAAGGCGATCACGTCGCGGATGGAATCCAACCCGGCGAACATAGAGGCTAACCGGTCGAAACCGAATGCTATACCACCGTGAGGAGGAGCCCCGAATTTGAATGCTCCCATAAGGAATCCGAACTGAGCCTGTGCGGCCTCGTGCGTGAAACCTAGACAATCGAACATTTTGGATTGCAATGCCGAATCGTGAATACGGATAGAACCACCACCGACTTCCACGCCGTTAATGACCATGTCGTAAGCATTGGCACGTACTTTACCCGGGTCGGTATCCATTAATGGAATATCCTCCGGCTTGGGAGAAGTGAACGGGTGGTGCATTGCGTAAAAACGTTGGGTTTCCTCGTCCCATTCCAGCAAAGGGAAGTCTACTACCCACAACGGTTTGAAGACATCCTTATCCCGTAATCCCAGACGATTACCCATCTCTAAACGTAACTCGCACAATTGGGGGAGGGTTTTGAATTTCGGACCTACTAGAATCAGAATTAGGTCTCCCGGTTCTGCCTTGCAGGTTTCTGCCCATACTTTCAAGTCGCTTTCCGTGTAGAATTTATCAACAGAGGATTTGAATGTTCCGTCCTCGTTGTATTTCACGTAAACCAATCCTTTGGCCCCGATCTGTGAACGTTTCACGAATTCTGTCAACTCGTCCAGTTGTTTACGGGTATATCCGGCACATTTAGGTGCGCAGATGGCCCCGATATATTCTGCATCGTTGAACACGGCAAAATCTTTCCCTTTGGCAACAGCGGTTAAATCCACGATCTTCATCCCGAAACGAAGGTCCGGTTTATCACATCCGTATTGCTCCATGGCATCCATCCAGGTCATTTTTTCCAGTTTGGGAATATCCACGCCACGAACTTCTTTGAACAGGTGACTGATCAAGCCTTCGAAAACTTCCAACACGTCTTCTTGTTCCACAAATGACATTTCGCAGTCGATCTGTGTGAATTCGGGTTGACGGTCTGCCCGTAAATCCTCGTCTCGGAAACATTTCACGATCTGGAAATAGCGGTCGAAACCGGAAACCATCAGCAATTGCTTGAAAGTTTGCGGGCTTTGCGGAAGGGCGTAGAATTGGCCTTGGTTCATACGGGAAGGTACCACGAAATCGCGGGCTCCCTCGGGAGTACTCTTGATTAATACCGGGGTCTCTACCTCGATAAAGTTCAAGTTACTCAAATAGTTCCGGGTCAATTGTGCCATGCGGTGGCGTAATTCCAGATTTTTGCGAACACAGGAACGACGTAAATCCAAGTAACGGTATTTCATCCGGATTTCATCCCCCCCGTCGGTTTGATCCTCGATCGTGAAAGGCGGTACTTCCGATTCGCTCAGAACATTCAATTCATTCACGATAATCTCGATGTCGCCTGTCGGTATTTTATTGTTTTTGCTGGCTCTTTCGATCACCGTACCCTTTACCTGGATCACGAATTCACGTCCGAGCTTTGCCACGTTAGCTTTAATTTCTTCGGGAGCCGATTCCTCGACAACCAATTGGGTAATCCCATAACGGTCACGGAGATCCACGAAAGTCATGGCTCCAAGTTTCCGTACTTTTTGTACCCATCCGCTAAGACAAACGCTTTCATTCACGTTTTCCATTCTTAGCTGCCCACAAGTATGTGTTCTATACATAAATTTTCAATTTTAATTCTGGCATAAACATTGTGCGAAAATAGTAAGAATTTGTCAGTTTAAGGCATAAATAATTGAAAATTGAAGTGTGGATACTGAAAATGAAATGATATGTGAAAGATCGATGAAAGTTGAGAGGGAGAAAGTTGTGGATTTTTTCAATATTATTATCCCGATTTTGTGATGAAACGTGGACAATTGTTTATCTTTGAAATCTAAAATGAAGTGATTAATAATTTAACGGTGAATTACATTGATGTGATTATATTGCTACCGTTGGTATACGGGGCTTATAAAGGGTTTAGTCTGGGGTTGATTGTTGAAATGTCAACGTTGTTTGCGTTGGTGTTAGGAGTTTTTATCTCGTTGAGATATGCCGTGAACGTGGAGGGTTTTTTGAAAGATTTCGTGGCTTTGCCGGAGTCGTATGCCTATTATATCGCTTTCGCCGTGACTTTCCTGCTGGTTATTATCGTGATGCATCTGCTTGGAAAATTGTTGACCAAGTTGATTGATATGGTTTCATTGGGACTGTTTAACAAGTTATTCGGGATCGTGCTGGGCGTGTTGAAAGCTGCTATCGTGGTATGCGTGGTGCTTTTCATCGTGAATGCGCTGGACGTTCGTTATGATTTTATTTCGGCAAAAACGAAAGGTGATAGCTTGTTGTACAAACCTTTTGTTAACTTTGCAAATGGCGTTTACGAAAGTGTAATAAAATAAAAGCTAAAAACGAAAAGATAAGAGTTGAAGAATTCGTAACTTATTAACTTATAACTCGCAAATGCGAATTAAAAATTAAGAATCGATGAATTTTGTTGAAGAACTAAGATGGAGAGGGATGATCCATAATATCATGCCGGGAACCGAAGAACAATTGGCAAAAGAACAAACGACAGCTTATGTCGGAATTGACCCGACGGCAGATTCGCTACATATAGGTCACCTCGTGTCGGTTATGATGATGAAACATTTACAAATGGCCGGGCATAAACCGATTTTCGTGATTGGTGGAGCAACGGGTATGATCGGAGATCCCAGCGGTAAATCCTTAGAACGGAATTTGTTGGACGAGGATACTATTCAAAAAAACATGGCGGGAATTAAAGCCCAGTTGTCCAAGTTTATTGATTTCAATTCGAACGAGCCGAATGCGGCGATCATGGTAAATAATTATGACTGGATGAAAAACTTCTCTTTTCTCGATTTTATACGGGAAGTGGGAAAACATATCACGGTGAATTACATGATGTCGAAGGATTCCGTGAAAAAACGATTGAGTGCCGATTCGACAAACGGGATGTCGTTCACGGAGTTTACCTATCAATTGGTGCAAGGGTATGATTTTTTGTACTTGCGTCGTAATTATAACTGCCTGTTGCAAATGGGTGGTTCCGATCAATGGGGAAATATCACCACGGGTGGAGAATTGATTCGCCGGAAAGATGGTGGGGAGGCTTATGGTTTGACCTGGCCGTTAATGACCAAGAGTGACGGTAAGAAATTCGGGAAAACAGAGTCGGGTAACGTGTGGTTGGACCCACAGCGGACTTCTCCATACAAGTTCTACCAATTCTGGCTGAACAGCACGGACGAGGATGCAGCCCGGTATATCAAGATTTTCACGATATTACCACCGGCAGAGATTGATGCCTTGATTGCAGAGCATCAAGAAGCTCCGCATTTGAGAAAATTGCAGAAAGTACTGGCGAAGGAAGTGACTTGTTTGATACACGGGGAAGAAGCCTATGATTCCGCTTTGGAGGCCTCCCAAATTCTTTTCGGTAATGCAACATCCGATGCGTTGAAACGTTTGGATGAAGATACGCTATTGTCTGTTTTCGAAGGGGTGCCTCAATTTGACGTTGCACGAACTGATTTAGAGGCTGGAATTCATATTGTGAACTTGATGGCAGAGAAAACTTCCATGATGTCTTCAAAAGGAGAGGCTCGGCGTGCATTGAAGGGAAATGCGATCAGTATAAATAAGGAGAAAGTGCAGGATCAAGAATTAATTGTTACTCCCGAATATTTGATCGACGGTAAGTTTATCCTTTTGCAAAGCGGGAAAAAGAATTATTTCTTGATTACGGTGAAGTAAGCGAGTTTATAGGATAAATGAATAGAGGCTGCATTGGATGCAGCCTCTATTCATTTATTGTAATTGAAAATTAATAGGAACCGTAAAAGATACCCTTACTGGTTTCTGTCTTTGTTTCCCAGGGGTCCATTTCGGCATGGATTGAATGACACGAATGGCTTCCTTGTCTAGGGAAGGGTCCACGGACCTGGTAACCTTTACGTTTGAAACGCTACCATCTTTCTCGATGACAAATTGTACAAAAACTTTACCTTGGATGTTGTTTTCCTGTGCGATCATCGGATATTTGATGTGCTTGGAAATCCATTTTTGTACATTGCCTCCCGGGAATTTCGGCATCTCTTCAACTACCGCAAATACTTCGGATTCTCCGGAATATTCATCTCCATACCCGTATTCACCTTCGTACCCGTTACCCGTACCGTTAAAGTCGTAAACTCCGTGATTGGCAACATTGGCTTCCACGTCCATGATATCCAAGTTGTCATCCAGATTTATTTCTTCATCTACGATCTGTATCAAGTCGGTTAACCGAGGTGCGGGAGGTGGTGGCGGAAGAGCTTGTTGCATCTGTTGTGTAACGGGTATGATTTCTTCGTCCAACTGTTCTTCCGTGTTTATTACTATGAAGCCTTCTTCCATCTTCACGTCGACTTTCCACTCGAAAGCAAGGAATATGCAGGCTAATGCTACGATTAGTCCGATCTCGAAGAAGATTCCTTTTTTGTTTTCGAGGTTTGCCTTTGATGATTTCTTTACTTCCATAATGTTTATTTATGATGGTTAAGCTCATACCTCTAATATACAAAAAATTAGCCAGAAATCAAAATAAACGAATGGTTTTTTCGGAAAATAGGTGAAAGATGTATAATTATATATGTAGTTGATTTTCAGTATAAAAAGGAACGACATTCGAATGTCGCTCCTGAAGAGGGAAAAGGCCTGATTTCCCTATTTTTTTGTTTTGATTGGTGCCTTATTTTATCTCTTCGTCTATTTCGAAATCTTGGTACAAGAAATCGTTGAACGGGAAACGTGCCGAGTGAATGTCTTTGGCAATATTGTATATCTTTTCTTTCAATTCCTCGATATTTTCTTTGGATTTAGCCGAGATGTACACGGTTTCTCCTTCCTGTTTGGACATCCACATTTGTTTCAAGTCCTCTAGGCTATAGTTTTTCCGCTCGATGGGAGTGAGATCATCTTCCTCCTTTTTCGTGTACGTGAAGGCGTCTATTTTATTGAATACGGTAATCGTGGGTTTGGAATTATCCATTAACTCACCCAGTGTTTCGTTCACGACCCGGATTTGATCCTCGAATTGGGGATGGGAGATGTCAACTACATGCAAAATAACATCTGCTTCTCTCACCTCGTCCAGCGTGGATTTGAATGATTCTACCAGGTGGTGGGGAAGTTTACGGATAAAACCGACCGTGTCCGCCAGCAGTAGTGGGACGTTCTTTATGGCTATCTTGCGTACCGTGGTATCCAAAGTTGCGAAAAGCTTGTTCTCTGCGAATACTTCCGATTTACTTAAAAGATTCATGAGCGTGGATTTACCCACGTTCGTGTAGCCCACTAAGGCTACTCGCACGAGTTTTCCGCGGTTTTTGCGTTGCGTGACCATCTGTTTGTCAATCTTGGCCAACTGCTCTTTCAAGCGGGTGATTTTGTCCCGGATGATACGTCTGTCGGTCTCGATTTCACTTTCACCCGGACCGCGAAGTCCGATACCTCCTTTTTGTCTCTCCAAATGGGTCCACATACCCGTTAGACGAGGAAGTAAGTACTGATATTGTGCCAGTTCAACTTGAGCTTTTGCTTCTGCCGTACGGGCTCTTTTGGCGAAAATATCCAAGATGAGGTTGGTGCGGTCAAGTACTTTTCTGCCTTTTAGTTCTCTTTCCAGGTTTCTGATTTGTGTCGGACTTAGTTCATCATCAAAAATAATCAAGTCAATATCGTTATCTTCGACGTATGTTTTGATTTCTTCCAATTTTCCTTTACCGACAAAGGTTGCCGTTACCGGCTTATCCAAATTTTGCGTGAATATTTTCACGGTTTCCGCTCCTGCCGTTTCTGCTAGGAATGCGAGTTCGTCCAAGTATTCACACATCATGTCGTAGCTGATATTTTCTGATTGTAGTGCTACACCTACAAGAATGGCTTTTTCTGCTTCTTTTTTCGTGTAAAAATATTCGCTCATAAATAGGAAAAGAAGGGGCTGACGATGATCGACAGCCCCTTGTTATAATTTAACATGTCTTTTTACTGTAACTGGAAGTTGATAGGTACAGTGTAAGATACTCGAACCGGTTTACCTCTCTGTTTTCCAGGTTTCCATTTCGGCATGGCTTTTACCACGCGGATAGCCTCCTTATCCAAAGATGGGTCAACGGATCTGGCAACTTTCACGTCGCTAACACTACCGTCTTTTTCGATCACGAATTGTACGAAAACTTTACCCTGAATGTTATTCTCTTGTGCGATCATCGGGTATTTCACGTTCTTCGCAATCCATTTTTGTACACTACCTCCGGGGAACTGCGGCATATCTTCTACTACTTGGAAAATATCAGCTTCTCCCTCGCTCTCTTCTTCTCCCCAACTATCTCCGTCGTAATCGAAGTTATAATTATTTTTGTTTTCAACATCAGCTTCAACATCTTCAATTTCAAGCTCTTCGTCAATACTTAATTCATCTTCCACGATTTCGATCAAGTCCGTCAATTTCGGAGCTGGAGGAGGTGGTGGTGGTGGTTTCATCATTTGTTGAGTAATAGGAATAATTTCCTCCTCAACCTGCTCTTCTTGGGTAATAACAAACCCTTCTTCTACTTTCGTGTTGGTTTTCCAGTTGAAGGCACTTAGTAGAATCCCTAGAGCTATAACAAAACCGATCTCAAGGAAAATGGTCTTTTTCCCTTCAAGATCTGCTTTAGGTGATTTTTTTACTTCCATGTTATTAGTTTAATATTATAGTCTTGTTTTTCTCACAATTTGCGTGGGTAAAAATAATCAAATTCATAATAAACCGCAATATTTCTCCCCTTTTTTTTGAAGAAAATGTTAAAATGATCGCTAAACTTCATTAAAATCTTCTTAAAGATTTTGGTGATTGTTTTTGTTGCATATAAACCTTTTTCAGGGTAACATGCGGTGTATTGCCGTTGAATACAGGGTGTACTTAGGGATTAAAGACGTATCACTTTCAAATCAACTTCGATTCAAAGACGTTCACGAGTGTCTTTATACCGAAATTATGGCGTGATTATTGGGGGATTGTCATCGAATCAGGTCCTTTATTCATTTGAAGATGAATGGAAGTGGTGCGTGTATTTTGTGGCAAGGATGATTTTCCGTGAGAAAAGTAAAAAAAGGGCAACCTTTACAGGTTGTCCTTTTTCGGGATGTTCGTATTGTATGTAAATCACTGTATGTTTTCTTATCTTAATTGGAAGGTAATCGGGATAGTAAACCGAACTCTTACGGCTTTGTCCCGTTGCATTCCCGGTATCCATTTGGGCATGGCTTTTACGACCCGAATAGCTTCTTGTGATAAATCCGGATCGGCAGAACGAACCACGTTTATGGAACTGATGCTGCCATCTTTCTCTACCACGAATTCAACAAATACTTTTCCTCCGATGCCCATTTCTGCGCATCTTACGGGGTATCTTAAATTTTTCCTAAGCCACTTGTTCAAGTCTCCGTTAAAACGAGGCATTTTTTCAACTGAAATAAACGGTATATCTCCATCTCCTTCTCCCGTTTCACCCATGTCATCGTATCCGCTTTGCCAATCGGTAGCCTTGCCGGTCAAAGAGCCTTTCGTGTTCTCATTATCATCAACAACGTCCATTTCATTTTCCAGATCCATCTCATTTTCCACGACTTCGATGAAATCCAACGGTTTCACGGAGATTTTGGGAAGCGGTTGGGAAGCTCTTTGGGGGACAAAAACCGGGAGAACCTCTTCTATGTCACTCGTCTCAACAGGAAACGTGATCTCTTTGGCCTCTTCCTGGTAGTATTTTGTCTCAAAGGCAAAAAACACCATAGCCAAGGCTACAATAAAACCAATCTCGCGGAAAATAAACCGCTTGTTTTCAAGATTGGAACGGGATGTTTTCTTTACTTCCATGATGTTTACCTCTAAATGTTATTTAAACGTTAATTTGATGTTTCAAAAGTAGGAGATAAAAATGATATAAGCAAGTTTTTTATGGGGAAATGTGAATATTTTCTTAAATTTCTTAGGGTATAATTTTAAAATAACGTTAAGATGCCCGTGTTTGTTAGGTTTTCTGGATTATTTGTTTTAAAGAAAGAAATTAGTTGTTTCTAACTTTTTTACCTTTGTGACTATGATTAAAGTATTATATATTCAAATTCCAGAAATAGTTGAGCGAGAGAAATTATGTACTCGTTTGCAGGATTTCGTGTCCATAGAGTGTTATAGCGAAGCCGTACGCTATAAAAATAAAGAAGTTAGCCTTCGCCATCTATTGGGGGCAACATTGGTAAGTTTTGCTTTATGGAAATATTGGAATTTATCAATAGAAAATTGCCGGATTAGTCGGGGAATAAAAGGTAAACCGTTTGTTGTTGGGCATAAAAATATATTTTTCAATATCTCTCATTCTGGAAAGTATGTGGTTTGTGCGGTGTCAGACCGGGAAGTTGGTATTGATATTGAAAAACGGGCAAAAGCAAGAATGGAGGTTGCTGGACGTTTTTTCCATGAGCAAGAAGTAGCCATGTTGAAGTCTTTAAGTGGGACAGAACAAGATCGCTTATTCTTTAATTATTGGGCGGTGAAAGAGAGTTTCTTGAAATGTATTGGTACCGGATTGACTCGTCCGTTAAATACTTTTATTGTAAAGTTTACGGGGATTAAAATTGTTTTGTGTGAAGAAAGAAATGTATTACCTTTATGTGTAAGTGTATGTCCTGTGGATCCCGATTATGCCTGTTATGTTTGTGGCGAGAGTGAAAAAATATCAGTGATTCAGGAGGTTACTTTTGAAGAGATCACCTGTTATTAGTGAGGTGATCTCCGTGTACTTTGTTATTCAGTGATGCGTGTTATTAGTTCCTGAATATATTTTGTATTATCGGGGTGCAGCTTGTTGCTTATATTTTGTAAATAGATGCGAGCTTTCTCTTTTTGTTGTTGATCAGCAATTTGTTCGAATCCTTTGAGTTCTTGTAGAATTGTCATACGATCATGTTCGTCAGGAACTTCCTTATTCATATTTTTGAGAATTTTGAGAATCTCATTTGTTCGCTTTGTTTGTTTGTTGTGAATTGTTTGGAAAAAAAGTATGCGGTATCTTAACGGACGAGCTCCCGTATAATGGTCTTTTTCAAGCTGTTTTAAGTCTGCCATTCGTTTATCGAAATCTATACCCATCATTTTAGATGTACGAAATTCATGTGAATAAACAGTTATGATTTTTTCTTCAACTTCTTGTTGACCGAGACATTTGCTAAAAGATTGTCGATTTTTTATTAAATAACGGAATAAAGGTGTTTCTACATTATTTATTTCCCTTTTGATAAGGTTCCAATTTTGGGGTTTACATAGTTTATCCACTCCTAATTGGAGCATACTTTCGCTTATCACGGATTCTAGGCGTTGGGTATTGTGGGTACGTAAAAGGTTTATATATTTTTTCAAAAATGCTTCATCTCGTTCTCCTGCTGCGTATTTCATGTCGAATTCCGCTAATTCTATTGCATTTTTAACCTTTTGTACGAAATTTTCTTTTGGACTAGAAACGCTTCCTCCATCCAAACGACAATACAAGGTTCCGTCGTGATTTAATATTAAGTAAGTCGGGTATATTTGTACATTGTATTTTTTGGCAATGTCAATACCCTCACCTTCTTCCATGTCTTTCATGATACAGATGTAATTATTGTTAAAATAATCTCCACATTCTTTTAACGGGAAAATGAATTTTAGCATGTATTTGCATGGGCCACAGGTTTTTGTGTAACAATCTATAAATAGTTTCTTATTGTTATCTTTTGCTTTCTGTAATGCTTCTTTAAGAGTAAGGTCTTCAAAATTTGTTCCTTCTTGGGCGACACAATGGCTAGAGAGGACAAATAATAAGCTAATTAAAAAGGTGTATTTCATAAATTATTATTTTAGTAAAGTTTGAATTAATTCTTTCATTCTTTTACCGGGACCGGGTGCGAAAACGGTTACGATTTTTCCTTCTTGATCAATGATAAAATAACGTGGAACACCCACAACATGGTATGTTGTTTCAAAATGAAGACCTTTTTCGTTTTCAGGTATTAAATTTAGTAAGCCTGTCATGTTGTTTTGTTCTATGGTTTTCAACCATTTGCTGCGAGCGTTTTTTGGATCAATGGAGATAGTCAAAAAAATAATATCTTTGTTGTATTGAAAATCTTTCTGTAATTCTAAAAATTTAGGTATTTTTTCGATGCAACTACAACACCAGGTTGCCCAAATGTCTACAACGATGATTTTACCTTTGAAATCACTAAACGTGTATTTTGTATCTGTAGAATCTTTGAATATGACAAGTGGGGCTGGTTGTCCTTTTCTTAAAGGAGTGTATTGAGCGTATAGATCAAGTATTTCTTGTTTTAGAGGCGAATCAGTGAGATTTGATTTAATAATTGGATATAGAGTAGCCATTTCTTCCGTATACCCGTGAGTCTGGAAGAGAAATTTCATTTTTTCTAAGTATAAATTTTGTAATAATTTGTTGTTGCTGGAAAAGATATTTTTTAGTTTACTATAATCATTATGATTAAGAGGCCTCATGGAAAATTGAGTGCTGATGGATATCCCGTCCCGTGATTCTTCGAATGTGTCACCTTGTTTTAAGGCTTGGATCATATAATAATAATTTGAGAACTTTTCCGGATCATGTTTTTGCAAGAAGTTAATAACAACGGGATGATCAATGATTATTGATGGAATTTGATCGAGTAATAAGGGTAAGTCTTGGGGGTTCCCTTTTGTTTGAATGATGTATTCACCGCTTTGTAATACCATGAAACAATCATGTGTGATTCGGGATACAGAGTCTTGTGGAGTAAATAAGTGTTGATAGTGTTGGTAGATATCTATAATTTCTTTTGTCGTAGAAAATTTTTTCCCCCAATCCTGTTCAAATAATTTGCAGGAATCTTGTTTTTGGGCCATGAGAATGGCATTGGAAAATAGTAGGATAATAAATATATTGAATTTCATGTTTTGTTTTCATTATAAAATTTACATGAAGCTATCTCAAAATTTTGCTTTTACCTTTTTTGAAGGACTTTGGCGTACATCCTCACAAACAGAGGAGGAATTTTGAGATAACCTCATGTATTTTTAACAAAAAATATGAGAGCCTTGTTTTATGATTTATAAAGAATTATTCTTTAGGCCCATTGGCGATTTGTTCAAGATCTATACCCTCTTCTTTCATATGTTGTACAACCATTTCATATTTTTCATTGATTAATGGATATAACTCGGGTGGGTATTTTTCTTGGAATTCAGCTTTTGTATAATACATGGCAGCTCTTAGATAACTTATATAATACATATAAGGATATTCCTCTTCACTGCTGTTAGTGTATTGGCTGACGTAATTAACGGTGTAATCTAATTCTCGTGTTGTTGTTCCAAATCCTCTATAAATCAAGTCAATAAATCCTCTATTGAGATAATAGTTTTCTTTATTTTTATCTGATTCTTTGGTTGAATATTTTGTTGTAAAATCAATATTGTCTTTTAAGTTTTTGGGTTCGGTGTAAATCCCTTTTCTTAGAGCGGGATCAATCATTTCATAAAGGAAAGCACAACGTTTTTTCCTGAGAGATTCTTGGTCTGCAGATGAAATTTCTGAATCCGTAAAACTGATTGCCCAATAATCAAATCCATCGGTTTTTAAACCTTGAAAATTGGGATCTGTTTCGGTTCCACCGGTTCCTCCTGTTCCACCGGTTCCGCCAGTCCCACCGGTTCCTCCTGTTCCACCAGTTCCACCGGTTCCGCCGGTCCCACCGGTTCCTCCTGTTCCACCAGTTCCACCGGTTCCGCCAGTTCCACCGGTTCCGCCAGTCCCACCGGTTCCACCAGTCCCACCAGTCCCACCAGTTCCTCCTGTCCCACCATCATCGTTGGGATCATTATCTTCTTCAGGAACAATCCCTCGGAAATTATCTAGCATATAGATTTTAACAGGTAAACTTTGCTGTGCGACTTCTGGAGAGATGAAGTTAAAAATATGCTTTTTCATGAAATTAACATAAAACGGGACTTGTTCGTTTGTAAGATCATCCCCATAAAATAATTTTCCTGTTCCTAAAGACGTCCATTGTCTGTTAAGGTCTAATTCTGTAACGTCTTTATATAATAAGTATACTCCATACGTGTCGTGAATGGCTTTTATTTCTTTATCCCATTCATTGTTGCCTTGGGGAAATTCAAACCGGATGGCTGAATAATTTCCAGACGGAGTTACATCATCTTCATTGTAACAGGATGTTAACATGAAGAGTAAACTTGTCGTCAATAAAAATAGTATATGTTTCATAATAGTTGTTTTTATTTCTTGATTAATTCTCCGTTACGAGGGAAAGGAGCTAGTGGGTTTTGTTCTAGTTGTTTGTTCAAATCTAAGGCACTAGGAGGGAGTGGCAATGTGAAACTAGGATCGTTGTCTTGTAACGTGTAAACAATCTTGGACGTAGCATCCGGATACCACGTATGTGTGAATCCTTTCATACCCCAGCGACGTAAATCAAACCAGCGGTGATCTTCAAAGCATAATTCTCTACGTCGTTCATCATGAATGAAGGTGATTAGCGCATCAGGATCTGAAATGTCTTGAGTCTTGTAGTCTGTAGGGGCAAAACGATTTTGACGAAGTTCATTTAGAACTCGTAGAGCTTCTGTTCTAGCTTCTGCGTCTCCATTTAATTTATAAGACATGGCTTTTGCTTCACAGAAATTCAGGAATGCCTCAGATAGTCTTAGACTCCTACCAAAAATATTACTTCCCTTTAGAGGCTGCCAATAGCTTTCTTCTCCTACAGATATTTTTCCGAATGCTTGTGGCATGGGATTCGGTTCTTCTCCATCAATTGACATTTCGTATTTACTACGTACGATATAGCGATCTTTACGAAGGTCTCCTGTCGATTCGTTGAAACTTTTAATAAGTTCATCAGAAGCTCTGAAGAATGGGCGATCTTCCTCTCCTTTATATGGATTGTAAACCCAATTGGTGACATCATCGAGATTCCCGTATACCCATATTGTTTCTGTTGAATTGGTATAGGAATGATAATTCAAGTACATGGGAACAATATTTCCATATTCAGATTCTTGTTCAGTTGGAACTGAATTCAAGTTCAGCAATTGAAAATTGTTATTTTTGATAACTTTGTCTGCATATGTGGCCGCATTCTCCCAATCTTCCATGTATAAGTAGGCTCTAGACAATAAAAGTTGTACCATGGGGAGACTTGTCCTGTATTTGGGTTGCCATTGTAAATCCTGTGGTAACGTCAGATAAAGACGTTCGGCTTCCAAAAGATCTTTTAATATTTGTTCGTATACTTCTTTTACCGTATTTCTTTTTAGTTCATTTTCTTCTATTCCGCTGTTCAATTTCAAGGGTATCCCTAAACCTTCTGGATTGCTGTTATAAGGTTGCCCGAAAATATTCACTAAATTGAAATAGAAAAATCCTCTTAATGCTAGAGCTTGAGCGGTAACCAATGAGATAGCATTTTCATCATCATCACCAACATCTCCAATATAGTCTAATATAGCATTTGCTCCTAATATTAGAGAATAATGAGTGAAATAAAT
Source organism: Butyricimonas sp. (assembly GCA_019423345.1). Lineage (GTDB taxonomy): Bacteria > Bacteroidota > Bacteroidia > Bacteroidales > Marinifilaceae > Butyricimonas. Next base: position 23,406 of record JAHZBN010000026.1, read on the forward strand.
ATCGGCATTACTTAAACCTGCTTTCTCCATTTGTTCGTACATTTTGGGTTGCCAAGTATAGGCAGCTAACCATAGATTAGGGTCACATCCTTCTATTGGTTTTTGGTAAGGAGCTGCAGTCACGTCATCATCCAAAAGGTAAAGAAATAAATTTAATTTTTCAACGTCGTAACGAGGATAAGCTTCTCCTAAAAGGAGCTCATTTAGAGAGTTTGCATCTTTTGGAACAAATTCACTTTTTGATTTTGGTTCTAAAAAATCACTACAACTAAAAGTTATGAAACTTATGATTAATGTAAGTATAATTGGTCGTTTCATGATATTGTTTTTTTAAAATCCGACACTTAAACCAAAAGAGAAAATTTTGGGCATAACGCTGTCACCTAATTCTGGATCAAAGCCATCAAAGCGTTTGCTTGCAATAACAAATGGGTTATTTACGCTGGCATTGACAGATAGATTTGTGGCACCAAATTTTGCACACATTTTTTGAGGCATATACCAAGCTAAAGAGATTTGAGTGCAACGTAGGAAAGATGCATCAACTACCATGGCACTTGAATTCGCCCACATGGTATAAATGTTATCAAATCCTCCATCAGGTAAATCAATGTTGTAAACATCTTCTACAGAAGTGTATAGCGCAGGAATGTTAGTGTGAGTTTCATCTCCCGGTTTTTGCCAACGTTTGGTTAAATCTTTAGATAAGTTGTGGTAAGGAGATGGTAATTTACCATAGTCGTTAAAGTCTTCATAGGGGTTTGGAAGACGTTTTTTAGCTCCGATCAAAATCGAAAAGTCTGCTCCCAAAGAAAAATTTTTGTAACGAATACGAGTATTTATACCTCCAGTGAAGTTTGGCTCTGTTTGTCCGGAATATTCTAAGAAAGTGGTTGGGTCGATATTGGGATCAGCCTCTTCAAATTCCAGATTATTAAACATGGGATATCCATTGTCTGGATTTAACCCAGCAAAAGAGTATGACCAAAATGCAGAAAGGGGATATCCTTTTTTCAACGGACGCTGGCTATTTCCATTAATAAAGTCTGATCTCGTCAGTTTATCGGCTTTTGCTGTTCGGTCATCATTTTGCGATTTATTCCAGTTTTTAGAAGAGTTGATTCCTACTGTCCATGCAAAATCCTCCGTTTGGTAAGGAGTTAGATTTATGGAAAATTCGATTCCATGATTATGAATGCGTCCTCCGTTCAATTGCATCGTAGCCATTCCATATTCTTCTGCAATGTCTTGGTTGAGAATGGCATTTGAACGACGTCCGTAGTATTCGAAATTCATAGTTATACCGTTAAATAATTGCATATCCAACCCTAAGTTCCATGTTTTTGTTTTTTCCCATTTTAACAGAGGATTGGGTAGGCTTGCAATGGTTAAATAATATTCGTTATAACCAGGTAATATTCCTTGGTATTGAGCGATAAGATCTGGACTGATTGTACTAACGACATTTCCTTGTACTCCGTATGATGCTCTTAGGTTTAATTGATTGAGCCATGAGAGATTATTTTTGACAAACTCTTCTTCTGCCATTCTCCAGGATACACCGAAAGAGTAAGTTGGGTCGAATTGTTTGTTGACGTCTTGTCCGAAGCGATTAGAGGCATCAGAACGTATGTTGGCATTAAATACGTAACGGTCTTTTAGTGAATAAGCCAATGTAGCAAAGAATGATAAATAATTGTTTGTGATTGTGGCATTTTGCCAACCTCCATTATAAAGTTCATTTAAAGCTCCCCATTCAATGCTTTCTTCTCCTCCAACAGGAACGATTTCTGTAGGGTGATTCGGACTAACGAGGATTTCTCCACGTTCAGGGACGTACCCCCATACCGTGTTTGCGTTATTCTTGTTATCTTCTGAACGAAGTTCCGTTCCAAACAAAGCATTGATTCGATGAATTTCATTGAATGTTTTAGAAAATACTAGCTTATGTTGCATATTGTAAGATACGTTACTTATTTCAGTGGTTACCAGTTGTCCCCCAAAAGGCAATAATGCTGCTTTAAATTTTTCAGAGTCAGAAGATTCACTTCCATAAGCATATCCTCGATAGTTGGTTTCGATATATGACGTTTTTTCTCCCGCATATGCTTCAGAATTATTATCGCTAGTGGAGATACTCCCTACAAATTGATATTTTAACCAGTTCGTAATACTCCAATCGGCATTTACTGAAATATCGAAACGGGAAGACTTGTTTTTAGAGTGGCTGTTCTCCATCTCATTTAAAATATTATACCCGTATTCGTTTTTATCTCCAAGAACTTTGTTGTAACGATAATTGTAGTATTGCTTGTAAAAAACCCTTTCGCCATTTTCGTCATAAAGAGGAATGGCTCTACTCGTTTGAGTGGCATAGGATTCTGGATTTACACCAGGCCCATATCCTTTATGTTCATTTATTGAACCGTTAATATTGAAATTGATATTTAACGCTTCGATGATTTGGGTACTAACATTTAAACGAGAAGTGAATTGAGTCATATCGTCTCCTAGCTCGGTCCCGTGATTGGATGAATAACCGAATGATGCATTGTATGTTACTTTTTTGGAACCTCCAGAGATACTTAGATTATGGCTATGACTGAATGAATTTCTAGTTAAAACATCAAACCAGTCAGTATTAGTCGTTTCTAATCTTTCCATTTGTTCAAGGAATTCGCTTTCACTGATTTGACGGTTATTAAACATAGCCATAAGTCCTTCGTAAGTATATTTTTGGGGAAGAGGGGCACTAGAATACCTAACTCCGGCATCATATGCCTCTTTACTAAATTGGATCCGCTCTTTGGAATTCATAAAATTGAACATCCCGTAATTCGGGCGTGTCCGAAACGAGAGGTTTGCAGAGTAACGTATACTAGTTCTTTCGGCACTTCCTTTTTTCGTGGTAATCACGATAACTCCGTTGGATGCTTTTGAGCCATAGATCGCTGTAGCCGAAGCATCTTTTAGAACCGTGATTGTTTCAATATCTGCAGGGTTTAACCATGAAATTTGATTCCCGATAAGATTCTTCATATCTTCGGTAATGGAGGAACTAAGATCCAAGGGAAGAGGATCGGCTTGGATGACTCCATCCACAACCCACAAGGGATCTGTATTTCCGAGAATAGTAGATGTACCACGAATCGTAATTTTGGGTGTACGGCCAACACGTGCAGAGTTGTTTACAACAACCATTCCAGGGACTTTTCCTTGGAGCATTTGGTCGATAGAATTATAAGCTGGCATCATGATGTCCTCTGCTTTTACGGTGGTGTAAGCACCGACCATGTCTTTACGGGGAAGGCTGTTATAACCAGTTTGTACAACTGTAACTTCTTCCAATTGTGCAGCATCTGCTCGTAAGACAATTTTTAATGGGGTATTATCGGTGCAGGTTATTTCTTTACGTTCCATTCCAATGAAAGTAAACACTAAAGTATTGTTTTTATCATTAGGAAGTGTTATATTGAAATTCCCATTGATATCGGAGGCTACTCCTACAGTTGTTCCTTTAATAAGAATTGTTACTCCAGGAAGAGGTTGTCCACTTTCGTCTGTAACGGTTCCTTTTACAACCTTTGGAGTTTTAGAAGTTTTTGGTTTGTCTTTAACAACAACAACTCCTTCAACCATTGAATAGGTTAAATTGAAATGTGATAAAACAATGTCAACGGCTTTGCTTACGGGCATATTTTTTACAACGAGGTTTTGGCATTTTTTGTCTTTCACTTTTTCCAAGTTGTACATAAATTTTACACCGGTTTGTTTGCGGAATTCATTGATCACTTCCACAAAAGAGGCTTCTTTATAGTTTAAATTTACTGTAGTATTTTGTGCATTAGTATTATAATTGCACAACAGCAAAACAGTTGAAAATAAGAAACTAATAAAGATCCATACTGTCTTTTTTTTCTCTTTCATGATTTATTATATTGGTTTAAATAGATTGTGAAAATTTGGAGTTTAAAATTTTATTTACTCACGATTAGATTTCTCTCTTTTATTTCAATTTTTATGTCAGAGCTTTTTTCGAGCATCTCAATAAATGTGTCGATATTTTTGAAACGACTTAAGTCTCCTGAAAAATGTAAGTTTTTAATTTCGTCATTTGTGTAGAAAACGTGAATATCATACCATCTTTCCAATTGCTCTAAAATTTCTTCAAGAGTTTTTTCTTGGAAATAGTACATTCCTTCTTTCCAGCAAGTAGCATATTTCGTATCAACAGTTATTAATTGCTCTTTTCCTTCTTTGGAAACAATTAATTGTTGATTGGGAGTTAATACGATTGATTTACCGTTATTTAGGCAATAGGAAATTTTACCGTTTACAAGAGTCGTGGTTGCATTAGTGCTGTTAGGATAATATTGAAAGTTGAATTCTGTTCCTAAAACTGTGATGTTTCCTAATTTTGTCTCCACGATAAAAGGAGTTCCAACTTTTTTAGCAACTTTGAAATAAGCTTCTCCTGAGACAAAAACCTTTCTTGTGTTGTTGGAAAAGTTTATTGGATATCTTAATTCGGAATCTGCGTTTAACCATACTTTAGTTCCATCGGAGAGGGTTAGGGTATATTCTCCTCCCCTTGGGACAATTAATTTATGGTATTTGCTTTCTTGTTCTGGAACGGTGTTTTCTGGATTGTAATGTAAACCCATTGAATCAACGAAGATGTTTAAACCTTTTTGTTCTGTAATAAGAAGAGTGTCAATCCCCAGTTCTACTTCTTGACCGTTATTTGTGACTAAACGAGCTTTTGGGCGACCTGGAAGAATATTTGTAGTGGCGATAGTTGTTTCTTTTAGGATTGTTTGTTTTTGTAGAAAATATAATATACTTCCACTACTTAATATGATAAGTATGGAAACTGCAATCTTTAAAATTGCAACCGTCTTGTGGCGGTGGTGACCGACAACTTCTTGGTAGGCTTTTAAATAATCAAAGTCTTCTTGTTCGGAGATTTTTCTTTGAACATATCCCCGAGTTTTGAGTCTTTTGACAATTTCTTTGAGATTATTGTCATCCGTTGGTTCGTTAGTGTTTTCAATGAGTTTCTTTAAAAGCCACTCGGATTTATTGTAAAAATCATTCCACTTCATCAGCTTGTATTTTTATAAGAAATCCAAAAATGACATTGACGGGTGACAATGAATGAGATTTTTTCTAAATTATTTCAGAATTTCAAGTATGAATAATATCAAATATCCTCCTTGTAGATGTTTTTTTAGATAAGCGTAGGCTCTTTTTTTCTGAGTTTTAACAGTGTTGACACTAATATTTAGTTGTTCTGCGATTTCTTGAATGGAAAGACCATCTATACTTAGTAGCAGAATTGTTTTACGTTGTTCTGGTAAAGAAACGATCTTTTCCCGTAATTTTCGGATTAATTCTTCCTCTATCGCTTGGTAAAAGTAAGAATCTTCTACTTCTTCTTGCTCTTCATACCATTTTTGCAAACGAGCGTCATCCGTTGTTTTATCTCGTAAATACTTTAACGCATTGTTGTGAACGGAACGATATAAATATGCAGTTAATGCTTGTACCTGTGGAAAATATAGGGATGTATTCCAAATTGTGATGAAACATTCTTGAACAATATCTTCTGCAACAGTTTTATCTGAAACAATTCCGATGGCATGATTACATAAAGCTCCATAAAAAGAACGGTATAGCTCTTTCCACGCATGAGGATCTTTTGAATTTACACCTTGTAGGAATTTTTCTTGATTAGGCACGGTTTAATCATTCACTTTACTTGCAAATAAATAAAATTTTGTCGAGATAAAAAAGGATAATATTTTGGCAAATTCTTTATTTTGTTCCTCCTTTTTATCTGAAAATGTTGATTTGTAAGTGATTCTCATGATAAAATAGGAGGAATTGATGATGTGTTAAAAGAGATGAATTAAATTTTAGATAGAGATTGTAATAGATTTTTAAATTCTTCTGATGATGGTTTGGGGGCATGTGTTTGGATGATATTTCCATGGGGGTCAATCATTATGAATTGATCAATGCCATATGAATCATAGTGGTATGCCCGTAAAAAGTCTTTATTTTGTCCTAGGTATAAGTGAAGTCCTGTTTGTATCTCTTGATTTGAGAGCGCATTTTTCCATTGTTCTTGGTCATTTTCAAGAGATAGGCTTACGAGTGTAATTTTTTTCTCATCCAATAAAGGTTGAAGTTCTTTTAAGGTTTTGTATTCTTTTATACAGGGGTATACATTTAACCATAAATAAATGTATACATATTTCCCTTTAAAATCTTGTAAAGAAAACATTTTCCCAGTAGAATCTGCGGCGTTGAAATCAATAGCTTTTTGTCCTGGAGCTATGGTTGCCCAACTGTTGAATACGGTTTCATATTGTGATTTTAATTGTGGGTCTGTAATGTGTTGACGGTAAAATTGATCTAATTCCTCTATTTTTTCAATACCATTCTGCTCTATGTAATCATGGGCGAGTATTGTGAGTAAACTCTGCTTTACTTGTTCATTTTTTAAATGTGATTGGATATATTTCATTTGTGCTAGGAGTTTTTCATAAGGTGTATTTGTTTGTATCCCTAGTTCTGCAAGTATTGATGAACTTTTTAACATGAAATATTGGTATTCATTTAGGCAGAGGAGTGTTGCATCTTCTTGCATCCATTCTTTCAATGTGTTATAGTATTCCTTATTGATTTGTAAAACAGAGTTAGGAAATGCTTTTTGATGTTTTTCCGGGTAGTTTAGTAACGATATACCCATAAGATATTTTATTCGATTCTGTTCCAAAGTTATAAACTTCTTGCTAGCCTTTGATAATGTCGTTTTATTACTATCTAGGAGTACTAAATTTTTTTTAATTTCTTTTTCTAATAGTTTTGAGAATTCTGTGATTCCAAGTGTGTAATTCTGGGGATCGATCCAGCTGATCTTTATTTTTTTTAGGTAATCGATAATGGGTTGGCGAACACCATTTGTTTTCAATGTTTTTTCCATACTTATCCCATCGTAGGTAAGGTGTATTTGATCTCCTTTTTCAGCATAGAAATTAATGTTCTCGGAAAATCCGTTGTGTAAGGTTAGGTAAGCTGCCTCTAAATTTTCAATGATGTATTCTGCGTGTCTGTTTGTATCAAACTCAAGAGTTTGCATATGACCATCTTGATTAGAAATGACGAATCCGTATTCCGGTATTTTCTCGACATCAACGGTAATCGTGATATTTTCTTTGTTTAAGCGGGAATTTGTACAAGCAACACATACGCATAGAAAAAGAATAAGTAATTTAGATCTCATGTGACTAATTTTGGTTAATAATATTTTACTTCAATAAAGTAACTATGAAATCCAAAATACATTAGAGCGGGTGACAGTTTATATTGGAAATAAACAAAAAAAGAAGCAAATGTGAAATATTCTACATTTGCTTCTTTTTGATTTACAAAAGTTCGTGTGTATTCAGATATTCTGCAATTTGTACGGCATTCGTGGCGGCACCCTTGCGTAGATTGTCGGAAACAACCCATAGGTTAAGGCTGTTGGGTTGTGAGAAATCACGACGTAAGCGGCCCACGAAGACCTCGTCTTTCTCGTTTGCGGTGATGGCCATCGGGTAGAGGTTCTGGGCAGGATCGTCCTGTACGATAATACCCTCCGAATGGGCTAAGAGTTCCCGAAGTTCGTTAAGGTCGTAGTCCTGTTTAAATTCGATGTTTACACTCTCGGAATGTCCGCCCATGACGGGAACCCGTACGGCTGTGGCGGTCACTTTTATCGTATCGTCTCCTAGTATTTTACACGTTTCGTTAACCAGTTTCATTTCTTCTTTCGTGTACCCGTTGTCGGTGAATGAATCGCAATGGGGCAGGCAATTCCGATCAATCTGGTGGGCGTATGCTTTTTTTACGTCCCGACCTTCTCGTTCGCCTTCAAGCTGGTTAATACCTTTTAGGCCGCTTCCGGTTACGGATTGATACGTGGAGACAACAACCCGTTTGATCCCGTATTTCTTATGGAGGGGAGCCAAAGCTACCAGCAACTGTATGGTGGAGCAGTTTGGGTTAGCGATAATTTTGTCTTCTTTGGTTAATACATTTGCGTTAATCTCGGGAATTACCAGTTTTTTGGTCGGGTCCATTCGCCAAGCAGACGAGTTGTCTACCACGGTGATACCGGCCGAGGCGAATTGAGGTGCCCATTCTAGTGAAGTGTCTCCTCCGGCAGAGAAAATAGCAAGTTGAGGTTTCATGTTGATTGCGTCCCGCATACCCATGACTTTGTAGTTTTTCCCCTTGAAGGAGATTTCTTTGCCTACTGAACGCTCGCTGGCTACCGGTATTAATTCTGTTACCGGGAAGTTTCTTTCTTCCAGAACTTGCAACATTTTTCTTCCAACTAATCCTGTTGCTCCTACTACTGCTACTTTCATTGTGTGTAATTTGATTTAATGATCAGATACCTTTTCTTGATATCTTTTTATGAGTTAGGTTATATTAACGCTTCAAAAGTAGTGAATAAGCCTTGCTTGAGCAATAGGGATTTGTTATTTTTTCAACAAGTATACGGGATGTTAAATTTTCAACAAAAACGGGTTTTGCGGTTGAAATCTAGAATCATTAAATCGAATGATCCATCCCTCTCTTGAGAATCATCTCTTTATCCTGTTTCTTCAAACCGACTTCGTAGTAGTTCACGGGTTGATCGTGGTCACCCAGGTACATACGCGGTCTTCTGGTAAATCCGGGATTGACAAGTGAATAAGAGGCATCGAAGTAAGGCGTGTTGATTTCTGCCATCTCCAATAAGGTGTGGAAGATGGAAGCATTTGATGAAATCGGGGCGTTACTATTGTAACGGGCTACTTCGTATTTCTCCGGTCTAGCCTCGATGTAGTTATCCGAGAACCACATCAGGAATGGGATATGTATTTGGTAGTAGGTCGGGATTGGCGAGGCGTGCAAAAATCTTTTCCGATTGTCGTCCAATAGATCTTCTCCGTGATCGGGGGAGTAGATCATGGTGGCATCAGCTCCCGAATTTTTTAATATCCCGATGAGGCTATGCAGGAAATAATCCGTGTACAAGATACTGTTATCATAAGCATTGATCAGTTGATCCTTGTTTTTATATTCGACTTCCGTGGCATTTGCCGGCTGGAACTTGGCGAATTCTTCTGGATAACGTTCTTTATAATTAAAATGCGAGCCATAGGAGTGGAATACGATAAAGAGGTTTTCTTGCAATGAATCCACGTATTGTTGCAGCAGGGGAAGCATCTCCCCGTCAAACTTGTTGACCGTGATCAATCCCCCGTCTGCCTGTGGGCGTACGTTGATGTGAATATCTGCTTCTTCGGCAAAATAGTCTGTGAATGATCGGTTTGGGGTTTGGTTTGACAGAAATATGGTTTTAAATCCGGCCTCCTTGAATGCTGTCACGATACTTTTATGCGTGTACAAGTACTCGTAATGACATGCATCAGCGGCGGATAAGATAAGGGGTACGCTTTTATGCGTGGTGTTGGATTGGGTTAGGGCATCTTTGTATAATACCAGGTTATCTTCTGTTTTTAACAACGGATTGGTTTCCCGATGATATCCCCATAGGTTCCAATTTTCGGCTCTTCCGGCCTCTCCGATGACCAGCACGTATATCTCCCGACGTTGGTGAACAGAGTCTCTGGATGCTTCGTATGTGAAGTCTTTGGAGGTAATCGGATAGTTCATGCTGCGGTTCCATTTCACGCAAGCGTAATATAAATTGTACATCACGTTTGCCGGGTATATATCTGTTTTTACCTCGTAAGAGTTGTCACTGTGTTTTTCAAAAGCAACGAGCCCGGAGCCGATGATAAAGAGGATAATGCCCCATGTGATCATGTGTTTGCGGAATACGGCGGTGCGTCTTACCTTGTGGTGTACGGCAATGGATGCCAGTGCGATGACTGGAATGTATAGGACGCATACGATAATGATGGAGGGCCATATGTTTCCCAATAATTCTCCTGCTTCTGAAGCGTTCGTGGTCGGTAAGTTTAAGAACATATCGACAGCGATCACCGACTCCCCGAAAAGATAAAATAGTACAAGTTGAAAGGCATGTAGAATAAGTACGGGAATAAGTATTAGTTGCATGATGCCTGCCCGTTTGAACAGGGAAAAGACGATCATGTAGATGCTTAACGGTACAAGAATTAGGATAAGTTTACCTAATCCGGAAAGAGGCTCCGTAAACAATAAGCAAAAGTTCGGGACTAAATTTAATGCGATAAAGAGCCAGAATAGTAATTTTGGCTTTTTCACGAAATTCACAACCCTTCTAGAAAGCTTCGTTAATACCGAAGTAGAATGCACTGACGCCTTTACCGAATCCATAATCTAATCTTACGTTTACTCTGTTTTTAAATTCCCAACGATAGCCTATCCCGTACGTGGGCAAGGTTTGGTCCCATTTAAATTTGTCCGTGTCCGGGAACACGTTTCCCGCACCTCCCCATACCGCAATACCGTGGCGGTTATATATTTTTTGGCGGTATTCCACCTGAAATTGGATCAAATCGTTATCCCTGTATCGTCCCTCGTAATATCCTCTCATGCTGTATGAACCTCCCATGAGGGCAACCATGCTCCACGGGGTGTCTCCGTAATTGAATATACCTTGGATTTGGGAGGCCAAGATAGCTCCTTTCCACATTTTTTGGTAATACCTGAAATCTATGCTGGTACGTTTGAAATTATGGTCATTCCCCAAAAACTCAGGAAAAAATTGTTGCTCGAATTGTGCGAAGAAACCTTTTGACGGGTTAGGAATAAAATCTCTCGAATCGTAGGAGATTACTAGACCAGGACCGAATGAGGCAACATTTTTTTTCTCCCCGTTAAGGAATGAAATATCGTCAAAGTCTTTCACGGAAACATTTCGGAACATGAGGTTTGCTCCGGCGTACAAGTTTTGGGCGAGTCTGTACAGGAATTCCACTTTTACTTGTTGTTCAAGCCTTTTGTAATTCGTGCTATGATTCTCGTCTTTGGCGTTATCGTATCCGATCCCCCAATATTGGCTGGGAAATGAGAAAAAGTACATGTTAATGTTTGCCCGGAAACGATCTTTTGGGAAAATGGTATTTCCCCGGATACCTAAAAGGTAGAATCCCGTGGTCGTAATGTCTCCATAGAGAGAAATGTTCGATGGGGAGATGGATTTGTCTTCACGGTCAATGCGATATAAGCCGGATGCAACGACACCAAGTCCCAGTTTTGTATCACTTGAGAAGTGTGGTCCCCCGATAACCGAAAAGTCGAATTTCTTTTCTTCTTTTACCTTATTCGATTGTTGAAAATAGCGGTAAAAACGGTGAAAGAAACCATTCTTCAACGTGTCGGTTGTATTATTCAACGAATCTCTAGTCACGAGATTCTCCGCCATGATGCCATGAAACGGGATAAACAAAAGAATACATAACGACAAAGCACGTGTTATTCGTTGAATCATATAATTAATCTGTATAAACGTTTATAATCATTCATCTTGCGTCTTCTTGTACGCAATATCTATGCCAATTGTTTGCCGGGACGAATAATCATTAGGGAGAAATAAGGATAGTCTTTTTGAATGATATCTTCGTAATTGGTTGATTGTAATTCGTTTATTGTTCCCACATTCTCGTAATAGTGGAATTCGTGTTGGCGGTTTATCTGCATGAAACGATGTATTTCACTTGTGCATTGCGATAGCTTCATGATCACTACGACATGGCTGCTAGTGAGTAGAGAATCTAGTTCCTCTGCTGTTATAATTCCCGGTAGGACAACAAGTTTTTCTTCTTGTTTCACGATGTGGAGTCCGGAAATAGCTCCAGCAGCAATAAATGCCGGCACTCCTGCGATGGTGGTGACGGGGAGATTCATGGATGCGAGTTTGTCGAACATGTAATTCACGGAAGAATAGAATCCGGAATCACCCTCTGCTGTGATTGCGATATTTTTACCCGTGGCGACAAGGGCGGCTATTTCTGTACAAATGCTATCATACGTTTGGTTTGCTAATGTGCGGTCCTTGGACATGGGTACGTGAAAAAGCCGCACCCGTTCCATATTGATTGGTAATGCTTGCAGGATGTCTCGTGATCGGGATTTTGTCTGTGTTCCCGGACAATATATAATATCTGCTTCTTGTAAAGCTTTTAATGCTTTCAACGTGATCAATTCCGGTTCTCCCGGCCCTAGCGATACTCCTGATATTTTACCTTTCATGTTTAGATTAGTTTAACTTTACAGACTCATTCCCGTTGCAAAAGTCGTTAAAAAAGGAATAGCCTCAAAATAATATTTATATATTTGCAGGCGTCTTGGTGCTTTCATGTTGGAAGAAAAGGGAATCCGGTGAAATTCCGGGGCTGTCCCCGCAGCTGTAAAGTCATTTCCCGTCTGAATGGGCGGATCTTTTCGTAGAACCACTGGTGAAACCGGGAAGGGGAAAAGATGACAAGCCAGAAAACCTGCCAAGTGATGCAATTAATTAATACTTTCGGAGGAAAAGAGATGAATGTAGTACGTTTGTTTTGTCTTTTATGTGTTTGTAGCGTTCTCTTTGGTTGTAAATCGGTTTCGCGTAAGCAATCGTCGGGAGAACAAAAAGCGAAAGGGGAAATCGATACCGTTTCCCGGATTTCTATTAAATATGCTAAAGGTTTTTGGTTGGAAGAGCGTGATGGGTATATGGTGTTAAATATCAAAGACCCGCAAGAAAGTAGTCATACTCATTATCAATATGCTTTGGTTCCTAGGGGAGTGAAGGTACAGACTCCAGGGAATATGCCGGTGGTGCAGTTGCCCGTGAGGAGTGCTGTTTGCATGACCTCGTTGCAGTTGTCAAACTTTATTAAGTTGGAAGCTATGGATCGGGTTGTGGGAATCACGAGCACTCGCTTCCTGTTTAACCCGGAGATGCAGAAAAGGGTGGAGGAGGGGAAAACTCTCCGCATTGGTATTGAAGGGAATTTTGATAACGAGGTCATCATGAGTATTAATCCCGACTTGATGTTGATTTCTCCGTTTAAACGGGGGGGATATGATGCCGTGAAAGATATAGGTGTTCCGTTAGTTCCTCACTTGGGATACAAAGAGATGACCCCGCTGGGACAGGCGGAGTGGATCAAATTTGTGGGGATATTGTTAGGCATGGAGGATGTGGCCAACCGGGAGTTTGATCGTATCGAGCAACGCTATAATTCTTTGAAAGCGATGGTGGGTGAGGTGCAACGTCGTCCCGTGGTGTTTAGTGGGGAATTAAGGGGTGGGGTATGGTACGCCGTGGGTGGTAAAAGTTTTTTGGCTCAATTGTTTCATGATGCGGGAGCGGATTATTTCCTGAAAGATGATCCCCGGTCCGGTGGCGTGACACTCGATTTTGAGACCGTGTATAATCAGGCGGAAAGTGCCGACTACTGGCGTATAGCGAATAGTTTTGCCGGGGAATATTGTTATGATGCGTTGAAAGCACAAGATGAACGTTACGCGGATTTTAAGGCATTTAAGGAGAAACACGTGATTTATTGTAACATGAGGCAGAAACCATTTTACGAGAGTATGCCCGCTGAGCCGGAGATTGTTCTGGCGGATATGATCAAGGTATTTCACCCGGAAATCCTTCCCGATTATGAGCCGGTATATTACGATATTTTAAAGAAGTGAGCTGATGAAGAGAGGAAAGTACACGATACTCGTTTTGGTGATCACGGTATCCATTATCGTATTCTTGTTATTGAATTTATTGTTGGGATCGGTGGCAATCCCGTTTGCTTCCGTTTGGAATATTTTGACGGGAGGGGAGGGAGATCCGGTTGCTTGGCAGAATATCATACTGAAATCCCGTTTACCACAAGCGTTGACGGCTCTGGTGGCAGGGGCTGGGTTGTCAATTAGCGGTTTGCAGATGCAGACGATTTTTCGCAACCCGTTGGCCGGCCCTTCCGTGTTGGGTATCAGTTCGGGGGCAAGTCTTGGCGTGGCGTTTGTGGTGTTGCTTTCCGGACAGTTGGGAGGCGTGGCGTTGAGTCGTCTCGGTTTTATCGGGGAGGTTGCCCTGTCGATTGCGGCCGTCGTGGGGGCATTGTCGGTGATGGGATTGATCGTTCTTGCCTCTCGGAAGGTGGCGGGTAGTGTGACCTTGCTGATTATCGGGGTGATGATCGGGTATATTGCCAATGCGGTGATCGGGGTATTGAAGTTTTTTAGCGTGGAAGAAGATATTAAGGCGTACGTGATCTGGGGATTGGGAAGTTTTGCTCGGGTGTCGGGAAACCAGATGATGTTGTTCGTGACGATTATGGCGGTTATCATTCCGTTATCGTTTTTGCTGATTAAGCCGCTGAATTTATTGATGTTGGGAGACGGTTATGCTCGTAACCTGGGGTTGAATATCAACCGGGCCCGCATGTGGGTAATCACTTGTGCTGGGGTACTGACCGCAATTGTAACGGCGTATTGTGGGCCGATTATTTTTCTAGGTTTGGCAGTACCTCATTTGTGTCGTGCTATTTTTCAGACATCCGATCACCGGGTGCTGATGCCGACAGCCATGCTTGTCGGTGCTTCGTTGGCGTTACTCTGTAACTTGATTGCCCGTTTGCCGGGATTTGAAGGGGCATTACCCGTGAATTCCGTGACGGCACTGGTTGGAGCTCCCGTCGTGGCCTCGGTGTTGTTTGGAAAAAGGAAACGAAAAGATGCTATTGAATTTTAGATTTGGGGTTTCGATTGCCCAAGAAATCATAAATCATAAATCGTAAATCATAATGGAGGATAAGAAACAGGCGACAATTCGGTTAAAGAATTTGGCTATCGGTTACAAAGCAAAGAACAACACGAAAGTGGTGGCAAGTGGTCTTTGTACGGAGATCAATAGCGGGGAACTGACTTGTTTGCTGGGGGCGAACGGTGTTGGTAAGTCTACATTGTTGCGTACGTTGTCTGCATTTCAGCCGAAATTGGAAGGGGAAATTGATATTATGGACCGAGAGATCGGAACATATTCCGATAAAGAGTTATCTCGAACGATCGGGGTGGTGCTGACGGAAAAATGTGATGTTCGGAACATGATGGCCCGGGAATTGATCGAGATGGGGCGTAGTCCCTACACGGGTTTTTGGGGTACGTTGCACGGGGAAGACCGGGAAATTGTTGAACGGTCAATCTCTCTCGTGAAGATAGAGAATCTGGCAGATCGTATGGTTCATACGTTGAGTGACGGGGAACGCCAAAAGGTGATGATTGCTAAAGCATTGGCCCAGCAGACTCCCGTGATTTTTCTCGATGAACCGACGGCATTCTTGGATTTCCCGAGCAAGGTGGAGATCATGCAATTGCTTCATCAATTGACTCGCGAAACGGGTAAAACTATTTTTCTTTCTACTCATGACTTGGAACTAGCTTTACAGATTGCCGACAAAATTTGGCTTATGGATCGTCAGCATGGCATCACGATCGGCACTCCGGAGGATCTGGCTCTGGAAGGACATTTAAGCGGTTTTTTTGCCCGTAAAGGGATTGTCTTTGATATGGAGACGGGATTGTTTCGCGTGGAAAATCAATATTCATCCCAGGTTCGGCTTGTGGGGCATGGGCAAAAGTATGCTATGGTTCGGAAAGCGTTGCAACGTAACGGTATTCTGGCAAACCGTAACGTGGTATCGGGTATATACGTGGAAACGGGTGATCTGACGACTTCGGGGTTCAGAATATGCCGGGAGGGAGAAGTTGTAGCTGAGGCAAAAACTATTGAAGAGCTTTTAGGGCAGTTAAAGAAAAATTCTTGAAGTAAACGGGATTTTGAGAAAAAAAACTAAGATTTTCTTTTAATCGGCTGCTTGATAAAGCGTAAAGAGCGATAAGCCTGGTAATTGGTAGCGATTTGGTAGCGGTGCTAATTTCAGTGCATTGCTTTGCTTCACTTTTAGAACTGATACAAATATAGGAATTTTGACCGAAAAAGAAAAAAACAGGAGATTTTTAGTTTTCTGTGTAAACGGAAAAACAAGAAAAGAAGTATCTTGTCCTAGAAAAACTTTACAGATTATATTATTTTGTCCTATATGAACTTGACATTATCAGGAACTGAGTGTTTTAGTTCTGCTATGCCTTTACACTTCGGATCAAAGATAGGAACTTCTTCGTTAAGTACGTTCTTCTTTCGATAATAATTCTTCCATCTACGTTCTGTTTTAATATTTACTTGATGAACCAAGGCAGGAACCATATAACTGATACTCTGATGTGGTCTTTGAT
>JAHZBN010000027.1:0-38601 GCA_019423345.1 Butyricimonas sp.
AGCATAAGCACGACAGGCATGGCCAGCGTGGTAATGGCTAGGGCGCCTAAAGCTGGTCTGGCTATATTACAGGCAGAATTGATCATCTGGTTGATCCCAGCGATCCGTAATAATTGAGATTCTGGAGCGAGTAACGGGATAGATGCTTGCATTGAAGGAGCATGGAAAGCCGAACCTATCGATCGTAGTGCCAACAATAGATAGATTTGCCAAACTTCCGCTTGTTCGGAATAAAATAAAAAGGCTAGAATAAGTGTGCAGAAAGCAATGAAACTGTCAGACAGGATCATGATTTTCTTCCTGCTCCACCGGTCGATAAATACTCCGGAAAACATACCTAAGATGCCTTGCGGTAACATGGCGGCAATCGTGGCGAAAGCCAAAGTTTCTGCCGATTTAGTTTCAAAGGTTAGCCATAAAATGATGGCAAAATTGACGAGAGAACTGGTCAGTATGGAGAAAAACTGTCCTGTCCATATAATTGCGAATACCTTTTTCCAGTTATTCATGGTAATTTTATATCAATATTAAAAGTGAGAAAACAATACCTTGATACTTTCCGGTTAGGAGGAAAGTTTAAAAAAAGTCCGGAGGAATTTTTCCGGGATTAAATTAGGCACGAACCTGATACGGAATGCCCATGATGAAGTTTTGAAATCTCATAAATGGTATTGTATGTAATTTCTACAAATATATGAATCTGTAAGAATAATCCTAAAAAATAATCGAAAATATCAAGAGGTGTACGTGATTGTGTATAATTGCCGTGATACGAATAGATTATTTTCATACCTTTGTGCGAGTTGCGTGTCTGTGAAGGCCGAATAGAATGATAATTCGTGTAAAATCTTGATTCATGGAAAGTAATCCTCAATTGGAATTGGCGTATGACTTTTTGGAATATACGGGAGTGAACGTGTTTCTTACAGGAAAAGCGGGAACGGGAAAAACTACGTTTCTGCGAGAATTGAAACGGAGATCACCCAAAAGGATGATTGTGGTTGCTCCCACGGGAGTGGCGGCAATTAACGCGGGTGGGGTGACGATCCACTCTTTCTTCCAGTTGCCGTTCGGGCCATACGTGCCGGGAAGTTCGGATACGGTGGAGCGAGGTGAAAAATTGCAATACACGCACAAGTTCAACCGGGAAAAGATCAATATTATCAAGACGATTGATTTGCTGGTGATTGACGAGATCAGTATGGTACGGGCAGATTTGCTGGATGCGGTGGATGATATGCTGCGTCGTTATCGTTCCAAGAACGAGCCTTTCGGAGGGGTTCAGTTGTTGTTGATCGGTGATTTGCAACAGTTGGCTCCCGTGGTGAAGGAGGACGAATGGGCGTTATTGAAACAGCATTACGCCTCGGTGTTCTTTTTTCATAGTAAGGCTCTGGCGGCAACCCGTTACGTGGCAATCGAGTTGAAACACGTTTACAGGCAACAAGACCGGGAGTTCTTGGACCTGCTAAATCGAGTGCGAGAGAACCGGGTGGATGCCGTGGTGTTGGAGATGTTGAACCGGAGGTATGTACCGGATTTCAAGCCTTCGGATGACGAGGGGTATATCACGTTGACAACACATAATCACCAAGCACAAAGGATTAACGACGTGAAAATGGCAGAATTATCCACTAGGGCTTATTCGTTCAAGGCAGAAGTGAAGGATAATTTCCCCACTTATTCTTATCCCACGGAGGAGACGTTGGTGCTGAAACAAGGGGCGCAGGTGATGTTCGTGAAAAATGATTCATCACCGGAAAAGCGTTACTACAACGGGAAAATCGGTAAAATCACGGCTATTAATGACCGTTCCATCGAGGTGGTAGGAAAAGAGGATGGTCTGAAGATTCAGGTGACCCCGGAGGAATGGACGAACACGAGATACACGCTGGACGAGGAGACGCGGGAGATCACGGAGACGGTGGAGGGAACGTTTAAGCAGTATCCGTTGAAAACGGCGTGGGCGATTACGATTCATAAAAGCCAAGGGTTGACGTTTGAACGGGCGATCGTGGATGCCAATGCAGCATTTGCTCACGGGCAGGTGTACGTGGCGTTGAGCCGTTGCAAGACCTTTGAGGGACTTGTGTTGAGTTCCCCGGTAACCGTGCGTTCACTGGTGAGTGACGGGGCAATAGATGAATTCGTGCGGGAGGCGGAACAGAAGGAGCCGAATAAAGAGGAATTGCAACAGGCCCGGCAGTCTTATTTCAGGGAGTTGTTGCTGGAACAATTCGATTACGAGACGATCCGGTGGAGGTTACATTATTTGTACCGGGTGTTGGATGAGCAGTTGCGTCGGTTGTATCCCGATTGGGTGGAACGTTACCGGGTGGCGGGAGCCAAGTGCGCAGAGGAATTGTTGGCGGTGGCCGAACGGTTTCAGAACCAGTTGGAACGGTTGATGCAGGAAGAAGGGAATTACGAGGCGGACCCGGTGATCGCGGACCGAGTGAAGAAGGGGGCGGAATATTTCCGGGAACATACGATGTCTATTTTTGGAAAATTTTTGGAAGAGGCTATTCCGGAGATTGATAACAAGGAGGTGAGGAAGTTGGTGGAACAAAATATGGAACGTTTTCGGGGAGAGGTGAACTTGAAACTTGAAACGTTGAAAGTGATCGGGAACGGTTTTTCTGTAAAAGATTATTTACGAGCGAAGGCGAAGGCGTTAATTGATGCCCCGAAGGTGAAGATTAAGGCGAAACGTGCCGGAGCGGAAAAAGTGGAGATTTCTCCTGATATATTACATTCGAAGTTATATGAAACTCTTCGTACTTGGAGGAACAAAGAGGCTGAACGATTGAAATTGCCCGTGTACACTGTATTACAGCAGAAAGCTTTGTTGGGAATCAGTAACACGCTGCCCACGAATTCAAAGGAATTGCTGGCAGTTCCCGGAGTTGGGAAAAAGATCGTGGAACGTTACGGGGCTGTGTTACTGGATATGGTGGATGAGTTTCGCTTTCAACAGAAGTAAGGGTATAGATAAAGAGTTAAGTTTGCCTATTGTTTTATAGAGTGTTTCTATATTTCCGGGATTTTTATTTTATTTTGCCACCTCCTCTAGTCCCTATTATGATAATTGCCTAGTGTTGAAAAATGACGGAGCAGAAAAGTTGAGTCTTTGGTTAATGATTATGAAAATCGGTATTTCCCCCAAAAAATCGTTTTGAGAAATACCGATTTTCATGTTAATTGTTTTCTTTTGTATATGCATTTTATGACTAAATACACGTGATGATGAATGATATTATCGTGGGAATCGGAGAGGTTCTTTGGGATGTGTTTCCGGAAGGAAAAAGGATTGGCGGGGCTCCTGCTAATTTTGCTTATCATATGTCGCAATTCGGTTTTGATAGCCGGGTGGTGAGTGCTGTGGGAGAAGATGTGTTGGGAGATGAGGTCCTGAAAAATTTTTACGGGAAGGGGCTACGCTATTGGGTGGAGCGGGTGCCTTTCCCGACGGGTATCGTTGAAGTTACGCTGGATGGAGAGGGAATTCCTTGTTATGAAATAAAACAGGGCGTGGCGTGGGATAACGTGCCGTATACTCCGGAACTTGATCGATTGGCTTGTCAGACTCGTTGTGTTTGTTTTGGGTCTCTGGCTCAACGGAATGTGGTAACTCGTACAACGTTGAACCGATTTTTGGAGGCCATGTCCGGGGAGGCATATAAAGTTTTTGATATAAATCTTCGTCAGCATTTTTACACGGTAGAGGTTTTGAAAGATTCTTTGGCCCGGTGTAATATATTGAAATTGAATGATGAAGAATTGGTTATTTTATCTGATTTATTAAAATTGTCGGAAGAATCGGTAGAAAAGAGGTGTAGGGAGATGATGGATCGGTTTGATCTGGATGTGTTGATACTTACGTGTGGGGTGCAGGGAAGTTACGTGTTTGCAGGCGATATACGGTCATTTCTGGATACCCCTCATGTGAAGGTGGCAGACACGGTGGGAGCAGGGGATTCTTTCACGGCAGCATTTTGTGCTGCGGTTTTGAAAGGGAGATCAATGGTTGAGGCTCATCGTTTTGCCGTGGAGGTTTCCGCTTTTGTTTGTAGTCAGACGGGGGCAATGCCAGTGTTGCCCGATGAGTTGAAAGGGTGGCTTTAGTTTTGTCAGAATAACGTGGGATCACACCTGAGGCTGTACATGGCTCGATCTTTTATGATGTCGTCATCGTTTACCTGTCCAATGAGTTTCGGGGAGGTGGGGGTATGCTTTTGTAGGTTACGGAGCGGTTTGTGTTCGGCCGTGTTAGCGTAACAATAGAGGCAGCCATTGAAACAGGTGTCGTAGGTGCCGATGTCTATACTTTCAATACAGCGACAAACGTCTCGTTGGTTTTTATCTTTCTGTGCGGAAATCGGGTAGCCTGTGAGTCTTTCTATTAATTCTTGGTCAATACACATTCCGGCAGGGATTCCCATAGCGGAAAGGTCTACTTTCCGGGTACATGTGTTCAGTTGGATCGAGGTCGAGGAGATAGACTGCCGGAAAGAATATGCCATTTCCCGGATCTCTTCCAGAGTAAGCGGGTGTATATTCTGGGAAGAGAGGGACGGACGGATATGTTTGTAATAGTCAATAAAGCTAATCATACATTTTTCGGTGTGATCTTTGAGCTGTGTAGCAATTTTGAAGAAAGTAGTTTTGTGAAAATCCGTGTTATAGGTTCCGTTTGTCAAGATCGGGTCATAACGCCAGATAACCCTCTCTTTACCAATGAGCTCTGAGAGGTGTTTGAAGGTATCTATTCTTTGCTTGAAAGAGGGTAGATTGGTTTCAATTTCTTTCCCGTAAGCGTTAAGTGTGAATTGAAAGTAATATTTGAAATCTTTTAGATTGTTAAGTTTATCGAGCATCGGAGCCGGATTTTTGGTCCAAAATACAATACAGTCTACCACGTCCGGTGTTAGGTTGACCCGGCTGATTTGTTTCGGGTTGAAGGGATTCGGGACAAGAACGTATTTCTCCCGAACACGGTTAAAAAACCATGTTGAGTAAAATGAAGGGATGTCTGTTCTTCTACTTGCACTGATGATCATATGGTAAAATTACGTTATTCTGGGGTATAATACAAGGGAATGTGGATAAATAGTTGTAATCATTCTTTCACAAGAATGTAATCGTTCGGTAATATTACAAGCTTTTCTTTGTGGCGTCAAATGAAAAGAAAAAAAGATTATGAAAGAGTATTTATTAAGAATGAGTAAGTGGTGTTTTGTTTCTGCCATGTTGATTGGAGTGGTGGCCTGTTCGGATGATGATTCAATCGATACGAGTTTGTATTCGGGGATGGATATAAGTTCTTATGCGACAATAAAAGCCGATAAAGAGTCTAAAAAGACCAATATCGAGATATTGAAAGAGGGGGAGTGGAAAGTGTATGGCGGGGAAAATAGTAATTCTATTCTTTTTGATGAACCTTTGTTACAAGGAAATACGAAGGGAACGACGGAATTGAACACGGGAAAATATCAGCTCTATTGCTTGGAATGGGCCGGTGGAGCTAGAACGGCCTTGGGATTAAGACAATTGCCGATGGTGGGACAGTCTAATTTCCGGGATCTGGGAGGTTATAAAACGAAGGATGGACGCCGGGTGAAGTGGGGATTAGTGTTCCGTTCAGGAAAATGTAACAGTCTCACGGAAGATGATTTAGCGTATTTGGCAACGATCCCCTTAAAGACTGTGATCGATTTCCGTTCAAGTAGCGAACAAGAGGCAGAACCGGATAAGGTTCCCACGACAACTGTGAATTGTATTAATTATCCGATCGAACCTGGAAATTTGTCTTCCATTGATGTTGCGGATGTTATCAGAAGAGGGGATGTGGAGGGGGCTAAACAATATCTGGTAGACGGGAACCGGGAGTTTGTTATCAGCTTTCAGGCAGAATATAAATCTTTTTTCGAAACGTTGGTGGAGACGGACAAGACCCCGTTGATGTTTCATTGCACGGCAGGAAAGGATCGGGCCGGATTTGCGGCAGCCTTGTTTTTGGCAGCTTTGGGTGTTGAGCGGGAAACGATAATTGAAGACTATATGCTGACAAACGAGTTGACAGGTGTGACCATGGAGGCGATGAAAGCTCTTTACGGGGATAATAAGATGGCAGAATGTATGTATTATATTAGTTCCGTGCAGAAGGAGTATATCGAAATGGCATTAACCACGATAGACGAGAATTATGGCGGAATGGATAAGTTTTTGGTGCAGCAGTTGGGAGTGGACGTGGAGAAACTTCGTAAGTTGTATCTGTATTAGAATTAGGTGTTTTTTGTGTTGAGACAGGTTCAAAACATGAACCTGTTTTTTTATTCATTCTGTTTCATGCATCCCTCCTGATGTTTGTGATAAATTACGTTAGTAAAACACGAGATTTCGTTAAAATTCATATATTTGTAAATATTTACTTGGCGTTTAGTGAATAAATTGAGGGATCATTATGAAATATTGTTTTTTATTACTCTGTATATTTTTTTCATTAGTTGTGGATGCCCAAGATTACCGGGTGGTTTCACGTGGTAATCTTCATGTTCGTTCCGGTGCGGGAACCGAGTTTGACGTGATTGGAAAATTAGTTTCTAAAGATACGGTCCACGTGTTGAAAATGGAGGGTACATGGGCACAAGTGGAGTTTGATGGAAAACAGGCCTATGTCAGTAAAAAGTATATTATGCCGCTTAGGGGAACGAAACAACAATCTGCAGAAGACTTTTTTAGTGGATTATGGGGATTGTTTAAACAGGGACCGATTAGTTATTTGCCTTTATTGATTCTATTGACGTTATGTTTTACTTTGCTGGTTCGATGGATGTTTCGTGATTCTCTGGAGATAAAATGGATTGTGGGGAGTCTCGGGCTTGCTGCAATCGGTGTTATGGAACTTATTTTTTTCTTCGGTTACAATGGCTTACCGTGGTTCTGCTTTCCTGATGAGGTAGGTTGGCTTTGGACGGTTGTCAACTTTTTTCTGTATGGTTTTGTCTTGTTAAATCAACTTCTATTAAATCTTCAAGTTATTCGTGAGGTTTGTTATGAATCCGGGTATAATTTGAGCGTGGGTGTTTATTCCTATGTCGTTGCGGTCATTTTGGCAATTATTTTTTACTTGGCTGATGTGGACATGGGTGGGTATTTAATTTGTGGGTTCTTGGTGGCTCAGGGCGTGCAGATTGTGATGAACTATTTTATAATCCGGAATTTCTGGAGAGCCTCTATTGTCTCTATTTTATTTCTTTTGGGATCGGTTTCGCTCATTGCTTCTTCCGTTTTTTTTATTGGTGTAGTTATTTTACTCGCTATCGGTTTGTTCATATTATCAATAGCGGGATCGGGAGATAGGCATTATTATGTTGTGTATCGTTATTAAGTTTATTATTTCTTGATAGCGGCGATGATTAACATCATGGGACGTCGTAGTTCGTCACGCATACCCGGAATGGAATCCAGAAGAGTTTTATCCGGTTCTGGTTCCACGAATCCGGTAATTTCGAAACCGTTTTGGATAAGTCCATTTATATAGGTAGTTAGTGTTTTGTGGAATTTGGTCACGTTTTCGCCCAAGAAATTGGCCTCTCGTTTTCCTTCCGAGAAATAGCGGTCTACCGGCCAGTGGAGTATGTTTCTTTGGTCGTCATAGTACCAGTCTTGATTACCGTAAGCTGTAAACACGGGATGTTCGACAGAGAAAACAAAGGTTCCCCTGGGAGTGAGGCATCGGTGTACCTTTTCGCAAATATCCGGGAATAATTCCAAATAATGAAAGGTAAGAGAGCTGATGACAATGTCATAACTCTCTGGCGTGTAATCAAAGTCTTCGATCGCCATGCATTTGTATTCGATGCGAGGAGAGTTGTTTCGTTTGGTGGCTTCTTCTAACATTTTGTGTGAAAGATCAATTCCCAAGACGTGAACTGCGCCATGTTCAATAGCATATCGGCAATGCCACCCGAAACCACAGCCTAAATCCAATACTCGTTTCCCTTGGAAGTCCGGGAGCATTTTTTGTAATACGTGCCATTCCCCGGCTCCTTTTAGGCCATCCACGGAACGGGACATTTGACTATATTGGTTGAAGAATATCTCGTCGTCGTATTTATTTTCTTTCATGATAAAGTATAATTTCTCTGAGAAAGAGATAGGTGTGTTTTCGTTTACCGGATGAAGTTTGTTATTATTTTGGTTTCTGTTTCCGGGGCTGTAAGTGTATCTTTTGTTTGCTCTCTCATCTTCAGTAGCCACGCCATGTTTTTCCCAAGTATTCGCATGATTTGGTTCCCTTCTGCATCTTGGATGGCCTCTCCGGCTTTTAAGCCGTGGATGATGTTCCAGTAATTAGATGAGGAAATAAGCATTTCAGAATACGAGAGATAATGATACAGGCCGTCAAGTGTGTGGGAACCTCCTGAACGACGAACGGCAACAATTGCTGTACCGACCTTGTGACGGAACCAGTTTCCGTTAGCCCCGGAAACGTAGAATGCCCGGTCGAGAAAGCATTTCATGGTTCCGGCGATACCGGAAAAATGAACGGGTGAACCTAGGATAATACCATCAATGTCTTTGATCTTTTGTAGTAGTTCGTTGAATGAGTCGGTTGTGATTACGCATTTCTCGTTTTTGTTCCGGAAACACATGTTGCATCCCATGCACCCGTGAATATTCTGGCTCCCGACTTGGAGTATTTCAAACTCTATATTTTCTTTTTTTAATTCCTCACCAATGGTTTTTAAAGCATGAAAAGTGTTCCCTTGTGGGTGGGGACTTCCATTGATTGCTATTACTTTCATATGTTTTTTGTTTTTGATTGTTGTCGTCTTTTACGAGTATTTTTGATAGATGTTCGGATTATTCCCTTCCACCTGCCGCATATTGTCCGGGACAGATGTCCATGACTTCCCGGTCGGGTTGGATGAGGGATCGTTCGTATTGGCATTTCCATTGTATGCTGCGGTCAATGCCTTGTTCCGAGATCCCGTCGATGGTTTCCCCGTCCTTGATGGAAGCGTCCGTGTCGAAAATGTATGCTGCGGCGTTGTAGGCATGGTTAACCACAGCGTTGGGATCCAGATCATGGAAATGGTACTGGACGTCGGGTAAACCGATAGCGTATAGTCCGAGCGTGTCCACCATCATGTCGTTCGTGTTTTGTATGTTGAAAAAACGGATGTTCATCCCGAAATGAAGGAATCGTGCGGGAGCGGCCCACGGGTTGTTTAAAACCTGTTCACGGGTTAGCAGTTTGCCACTTGAGGGGGTCCACACGGCAACACAGTCCGGAAATAGTTCAAGGGTAGTTTCCAGCCATTCCGTTAACATGGCACAACGTTCTTTATAAGGAAGACCGGAAGCCATGAAGTCGGAAAGCATGATTTTATATTTGCAATTGGAGAGAATCTTATCTTTTTCCGGGCAATCCCATAGCTGACTGCGTTGCATCAGGTCTACATTGTTTCCGTCGAAGTTTTCGAAGTCGGACATCAATACTTGTGCGGGCAGTCGTTGATTATCCTTGTATTCCACGATGTATTTCCAGATAGCAAAAGTGGAGAGGGAATCCTTCACGTTGGCTACGATATCCACCTTTTCGAATTTGGATAGTAATGCTTTTTGAACCTCTTTCCCGTCGGGGCGTGTGCTTTTTTGGGTAAATAGCAGATATATTTGGAATAGAGTCTGGAAATTTCCTTTCTCGTTCAGGTTTTGGCGAAATACTTCCTGCTCTTTTTGCTGATCATCCATGTGTCGTGTTGTTTAAATGGTTAAAACTTTACTCACAAACATACGGATTTTTGTAGAAATACTTGCGTCTTATGTCTTGAAATACCTCGCTGTTTTGTCTAAAACACCTCATGATGTTTATTTTAGTATGTCGTGTAAATTTGATATATCTTCGTGAAATCTTGCAATAAATATACGAATATTGCAAGTAACACTAGAACTCCCAAAAGAAGAATGTAAGGGAGTAATATTTCGAAGTCTTTGAGCATTGTTTCTTGATAGCGTTTCATGGCTTTGTTTGTTTTAAATTTATATTTATTGGTTAGGCTTTCTATTATTGTAGACGAATGAGAAATAATAATATTTTAAATGTTCTCGTTTTTTTTGAATAGGAATCTGTAAAGTACTATTTTTACGTACTAAAATTCGAAGAATATGAAATACGAGTTGAATGATAAGCCGGGGATTTTACCCATGTTGATGTACGGGTTGCAGTGGTGGATTGTCTCCCTTCCTTGTGTGGTGATCATGGGAATTATCGTGTCACAACTTCATTACACGGATGTAGCAGAACAGACATTTTATTTGCAAAAATTGTTCGGGATCATGGGGATAGCGATGATTGTACAGGTGTTGTGGGGACATCGGTTGCCGCTGATTATCGGACCGGCATCAGTGTTGTTGATTGGGATTCTGTCCACTGTGTCGTCGGGGATTCCGGCTGTTTACACGGGTATTATGGTGGGCGGTCTAGTTCTGACCGTGCTGGCATATAGCGGGTTGTTAGGAAAGTTACAATTCGTGTTTACGCCCCGTATCGTTACGGTTATTTTAATTTTGATTGCGTTCACGCTGACACCGGTGATCTTGAAACTGGTGTTAGGAGATGCGGTATATGCCTTGTTTAATTTATTTTTCACGCTGGTGATGGTACTGGCTTTGGTGATCGGGAATAAATTGTTGCGGGGAATATGGAAGTCAACCACGGTGTTATGGGGAATTGTGGGGGGCGTGTTGGTGTATTACGGGGTGTTTGGTTTTCCGGTGTTGCCTGCAACGGGAACGGGGATAATACCGGAACAAGCAACTGTTTTAAACTTCCCGTTGGATTTTGAGGCAGGGACGATTTTGGCATTCTTATTTTGTTATATAGCTTTGATCGTGAACGAACTTGGTTCAATACAGGCCGTTGGACATATGTTGCAGGCCGATCGCATGGATCAGCGTACAACTCGGGGTGTCGGGATCGTGGGAGTGACGAACGTCTTGTCCGGATTGTTCGGGGTGATTGGCCCGGTGGATTACTCCATGAGTCCGGGAGTGATTTCTGCCACAGGGTGTGCTTCTCGCTATACCTTGTTACCTGCCGGGGGCGGATTAATTTTGTGTGCCTTTTTTCCTTCTGTTGTGGGTATGTTGGTGACGATACCGGGTGTGGTGATGGGTGCGATTTTGCTCTATTTGATGGCGACGCAATTAGCCGCCGGTTTACAGATGTTGGTAAGGGAGAAGGCGATCACGGATTTTGATAGCGGGGTAGTTGTGGGGTTACCGTTGATGGTTGCTTTGTTATTATCATTTGCCCCGGAGGAGGTGTTGAATTTGATACCTTCTTTGTTCAAGCCAATCATGGGGAATGGTTTCGTGATGGGAGTGATTACCGTGTTGATGATGGAACACTTGATCTTTAAGAAGAAATAACTTGTGACAGAAGTATTTCGTGTATAATTGAAAGACTGGGAATAGGATGAAATTGATTTATATATACCATAGTTGTTTTGCTTTGGTGGGAGAGAGTTTTGCTGTAATCATTGATTATTATAAAGACTCTGCACAGCGGCCGTTGGTGGGTGTTGTACACGATGAGTTGCTCAAACGCCCCGGAAAATTATACGTGCTGTCCTCTCATTCTCATACTGATCACTTTAACCCGGAGGTGCTGGAGTGGAAGAAGGTGCATACGGATATTCAATATGTTTTTTCAAAAGATATTCTTGAAAATGGGGAGGCTCGATTGAATGATGCTTGTTATTTATCACAAGGCGAGATTTGGGCGGATGGGGTGTTGGAGGTAGAGGCCTTCGGATCAACGGATTTAGGTATTTCTTTCTTTTTACGGCTGGATGGGAAATTGATCTTTCATGCTGGGGATTTGAATAACTGGCATTGGAAGGAGGAATCGACGGAAGAGGAGGTTCGTGAGGCGGAAAACGCTTATTTGGCGGAATTGGAGATACTTGCTCGGAGAACAGACCGGGTGGATCTTGTGATGTTTCCCGTTGATCCCCGGTTAGGACAGGAGTATATGTTGGGTGCCAAGCAATTCGTGGATCGTTTTCGTGTGGGGATGTTTGTCCCGATGCATTTCGATGAGGGGTATGCCCGTGCCAATGCTTTTCGAGAGTATGCGGAAAGTCGGGGCGTGCGTTTCGTGGAATTGACTTATAGGGGAGAAGAGTTTAGAATTTAAAATTTAGAATGGGTAAATTTCTTCAATCTAAAATCATAAATCAAATATTAATATATGGAAGTAAAGGGTAGATTTGATCATTTCAATTTTAATGTACTTGATCTGGATAGGAGTATTCGCTTTTACGAGAAAGCGTTGGGATTAAAGGAAGTACGTCGGATGGAAGCTCCGGATGGTTCTTTTATTTTAGTGTATATGGGGGAAGAGAAAACAGGTTTCCTGTTGGAATTAACTTGGCTGAGGGATCGTGAGGAGCCTTACGACTTGGGTGAAGGGGAGTTTCATCTATGTATGCGTGTTCCCGGAGACTATGATACTGTCCGGGCTTATCACAAACAGATGGATTGTGTGTGCTACGAAAACACGGATATGGGACTTTATTTTATCAATGATCCAGATGGTTATTGGATAGAAATTTTACCGGAGCAATCGTGAAAGAAAGAGTTCATTATCTTATCTTTGTTCTAAATTAAAAAGGAATATATGGAAAAAGCAAATTTAACTCTTTACACGGTAATCGGGGATTTCAGTCGTGTTGCCGAATCTATGCGTGTGCGTTTTCAGGAAGTGACCAAGATGTTTACTCCCGAAGATGATCGCTGGATGATCTTGTTGCAGGATGATACGATGATTCGTTGCTCTATGATGGAGTCGGGAAGTCGCGCAGATCAAGTCACAGAACACACGGAAGGTATGGCAAATTATTTTGCACAGGTAGACACTCCCTTGACTGCCATTAAAGAGGAGGTGATTCGTCAGATACAATGTTTTAATTGTATCGTGGGAATTGAGTTCGAGTTGGATGATAACCGAGACCGGACGAGTTACATCATTAACACGTTTTATGACGTGGCGGATGATATAAATGGCTTTTTGCTTTATCCGAGTATGAGTCTTTTTGATAGTAAAGGAAAGTTGCTTTTTTCCGTCAAGGGTGAGAGTGAATACGAGGCATTCCGACCCGTGGCGAATTCCGACTTGTTAGAGGTGGGACGTCCGGAAGTGGGAGACGTGGATCAAGCCCGTCGGGAACGTTCTCTCGTACGTTTGAAAGAGGCGGGAGTGCCTTATATGGAACATTTGCCTTGTGAGGTATTGGATTGCGAGGCGATGATAAGAAAGCCGGAAGAAATAGCCCGTCGTGCGGCAGCCTTGTTTGCCGTGGCTTTGTATTCAGAGGTGATGTTATCGGAAAACCCGGATCGGGAAGAGGCTTTAGGTTTTGTGACTCGAGTTGACGAGGGGTATCATATCATGGATGAATTTACTCCGTTAGAGAGGGCATATCTTGATACACCTTCACCGGAACAGTATGATTGCATCCAGTTCCTGTGGCGTTACGAGTGCTGTGCCGTGTTATTATGGACGCTGGGAATCATTGATTTACCTTATCCTTCGGCGATCTGTGATGTCCCGTATATCGCTCGCTTATTTTTTGACCACAAGGAGAACGGGACGGTGTTGGGATTGGGTGAAATTCGAGGTCGTCAGGAAATTTTGGACGAGGCTGATCTGACGTTACGTTATGATTGGGCTTGCGTGGATGCTCGTGTAAAAGGCGAGGAGACTCCGGCGTCCTTGGATGGCGGTGTTGTGATGGAACGGCATTATGCTTTTAATTGGTTGATCGGGGCAGGTGATGGGGCAGAATGGGATGAGATTCAGCCGACAACATGATAAGAAGGGATATTTTTATCCCTTTTTCTCTGGTAGGTATTTCCAAAAACGGGCAGGGAGATTTTGACGATGTAGTTTAGGATTCAGGCGTTCTTTTATAGTGATAGCCTTGAAATAGGTCTGCCAGAGTTTTTGAAAAAGTTTTTCGTCTTGATCCATGATGCTTTCATCGAGGAATCCGCTTTGAAGATGTCCTTCTTTTTGTTCAAAGTGTATTTCGGTGATAGCTGACAGGTCGTGATAATAACCGTATTCTCGCTTGAGGTCGTAGAGTAGCCATTTTTGATCGGCAAAACGATCTTGGAGATAGGGAATCACGAGTGAGATTACGTTATATAGCGGTTTCAAGGCGGCGAAATAGGTGCCGTCGGCAGCTTTCTGAAAGCGCAGGAATTGCATGACCCGTAACCGTTCATTGTTTACTTTTTTCCAGACTTTTGAGAGTTCCAGCACGTCGGGATCCCCGAAATTGAGTTCGATGGAACGGGGTGCGTCGATGGCTTTGTGAATGTAACGGAATAGTACGAGGTCTATCTCCGGGAGTTCGGATAACCAGCAGGTTGTAAGACTGGTAAGGGCCGAGGCGGATAGTTTTTTTTGAAGTCCTTTCCATACCCGGTTACTTCTTTCCTCATCCGTAACGACTGTGATGATTTCATCATAAAATAAAGGAGGCGTTTCTTCTGCAGCTAACAATATATCGGGAAATCTTTTGATGCTATAAGCGTCAAAAATCGCTGTTAACAGTCCTTCAAAGGTTTTGTCGTATCGGAATATGAGCATATTAATTTTAGATTTATGATTTTAGATTTACGATTTCAAGTGCCATGAAGTCGGACTAATTCAATTAATAAACGAACGGGATGATCAATTGTCCATCGTCAATGCGGGTAACTTTTCTTTGTGTTAGAATACGCCTTACGTTTTCGGGTTTTATTTCGTTAATGGTTCGGGTTGGTAGTTCATTACACGTGATGAAATACTGGGCTTTTTTGAGAACAACGCCGATCTGTTTCAAATGTGATGTCCCCAAGCGGGAATAGCGGCGGGCCGTGAGAATCATCTTGGCAGACTTCACTCCAAGCCCGGGGACACGTAATAACATTTCGTAATCCGCCCGGTTGATGTCCACGGGGAATGCTTCCGGGTGGCGAAGAGCCCAAGCCAATTTTGGGTCGATCTCTAGGTCTAGGTCAGGATAGGAGTCATCCACGATTTCATCTACTTTGAAATTGTAAAATCGGAGTAACCAATCGGCTTGATACAATCGGTTTTCTCTCACAAGAGGTGGCTGCTTCAAGGCCGGCAGGCGGTTGTCGTATCCGTTGACGGGGACGAATCCCGAATAATATACTCTTTTCATGCTTGGACGTTTGTAGAGTGCAGAGGTTAGGTGAAGAATGTCCTTATCCGAATCGGAAGTTGCTCCCACGATCATCTGCGTGCTTTGTCCTGCAGGGACAAAACGGGGGGCATGGCGGTATTTCTTTCGCTCCTCGGCGCTTTGTAACATACCTTGTTGGATATAGCGCATGGGGGTGAATACACTTTGAAAATCTTTTTCCGGGGCAAGAAGTTGCAGGCTTTGTTCGTTGGGGATTTCGATGTTTACACTCATACGATCCGAGTATAAGCCAGCCTCGTTTACCAGTTCTTGGCTGGCCCCGGGAATACTTTTCAAATGGATGTATCCATTAAAACGATACACTTGCCGCAAGTCCTTTACCACTTTCACTAAGCGTTCCATCGTATAGTCAGGATTACGTACTACTCCCGAACTTAGGAAGAGTCCCTCGATGTAATTCCGGCGATAGAATTCTATTGTTAGGTTCACGAGTTCCGTGACGGAAAGCGTGGCTCTCGGTAAGTCATTACTCCTGCGATTGATGCAATAGGCACAATCGTAGATACAGTTATTCGTGAGCATGATTTTCAGTAGAGAGATACAGCGTCCGTCTTCCGCAAAACTATGGCATATACCCCATCCTTCAGCGCTCCCGATTTGCCCTTTTTTGTGAGAACGAGAGGTCCCGCTAGATGCACAGGATACATCATATTTCGCTGATTCAGCGAGTATTTTTAGTTTATCGAGAACTCTTTCATCCATAGTGAACCGGGGTTATGTCTTCTTCACAAAGATAAGAATAAAAAACAGAAGGTAGTGTGTTTTACTCCTATATTGAAAGGGATTTTCAAGGGGAATTCCGGTATGTCTCGTAGGTAGGTCAACGATAGATTAAACGGTGTGGCGAGTTGATCTACTTTTGATTTTTTCTTGAAATTTAGTTCATGTGCTAGCGAGAGTACGACGAGATATCGTGGAGAATAATAAGAGGTACCATAGATTCAATGAGGGAGTATCAAAAGTTTTTGCCCTCCCTCATTGGTTGCTATTTTTGTTAGGCTATCGTGATATTTTTATCCAGGTAAACGTCTTGAATCGCATTTAGTAATTCAACACCTTGGTTCATCGGTTTCTGGAAGGCTTTCCGTCCGCTGATAAGTCCCATTCCGCCAGCTCGTTTGTTGATTACAGCTGTTATGACAGCTTCTTTTAAATCGGATGCTCCTTTGGATTCGCCCCCGGAGTTGATCAGGCCAATGCGTCCCATGTAGCTGTTGGCCACTTGGTAGCGGCAGAGGTCTATCGGGTGGGAGGACGTAAGTTCGGTATAAACTTTTTCATTCGTTTTTCCGAATTTAAGTTCGGTAAATCCCCCGTTAACCGTCGGGAGCTTTTGTTTTACGATGTCAGCTTGGATCGTTGCTCCCAGGTGATTGGCCTGTCCTGTCAAATCTGCTGCCGAGTGGTAATCTACTCCGTTTTTTTTGAAACTTCCGTTACGAAGGTAACACCAGAGGATGGTTGCCATTCCTAGTTCGTGTGCATGAGCAAATGCCTCTGATACTTCTAGTATTTGTCTGCGACTTTCCGGTGAGCCGAAGTAAATTGTGGCACCTACCGCAGCGGCTCCCATATTCCATGCTTCTTCCACCGTTCCGTATAGTGTTTGGTCGTATTGAGTCGGGTAGGTCAGTAGTTCATTATGATTGATTTTCACGATAAACGGAATTCTGTGAGCGTATTTACGAGCCACGGCTCCGAGTACTCCGAATGTCGATGCCACGGCGTTACACCCGCCCTCGATAGCAAGTTTTATGATATTTCCCGGATCAAAATAGAGAGGATTCGGGGCGAAAGACGCTCCTGCCGTGTGTTCAACTCCTTGATCCACGGGGAGAATGGACACGTACCCGGTATTGGCCAAGCGACCGTGCCCCAGGATGGTTTGCAGGCTGTTCAGTGTACGGGTATTTCTATCGGATGACATCCAAATCTCATCAATGGTATTGGGTGACGGGATGTGAAGTAACGATTTATCAATAGTTTTACAGGTGTGGTTCAATAGGAAATCACTTTGATCTCCTAGAATTTCGATTATTTTGTTTGTACTCATACTTAATGTGATATTATATATTTAATTTCATACGTGAATAGTTAGATTTTTGTTGTCTAAATGAGAAAAATTGTTTATTTTTACATTTATTATAACAATAATTGTGACTGCTGTGAGAATATGCTGTATAATTTGGTGTTTTTTATGCGTAATTTCTTTGTCGGCCGAGGCTCAGAAGGAGAAATATTTTGAAAAAAATGTTCGTTTCCCGGAGAAGATTACACTGGAGGAGAAAGTGGAGATAGCAGCAAGATTGGTCCCGACAAAGCAGCAATTAGCCTGGCAGCAGTTGGAATTGACAGCTTTCATCCATTTTGGAATAAACACGTTTATCGGGAAAGAACAAGGTGACGGCAAGGAGTTTCCGGTGATGTTCAATCCGGTGGCGCTGGATGCGGAGCAGTGGGTAAAGGCGTTAAAGGCGGGAGGGCTCAAGTCCGTCGTGCTGACTGCCAAACATCATGATGGTTTTTGTTTGTGGCCGACAAAAACGACTCGTCATGCCATCACGGCCGCTCCGTGGAAAAACGGGAAAGGCGATGTGGTCCGGGAATTGAAAAAAGCGTGTGACCGGAATGGGATGAAATTCGGGATTTATTTATCCCTTTTAGATCGGAACATTTCTTATTACGGGGACTCTCCCCGGTACAACGAGTTTTTCGTGAAACAACTGACAGAATTATTAACCGAGTACGGGAAAATAGATGAAATTTGGTTGGATGGGACGAGTGAGGTAGGCATTGACGGGAAAAGACAGGAGTATGACTGGGAATTGATATTGAAAACGATTCATAAGTTACAACCGAATGCGGTGATGGCTTTTTATGGTGATGACGTTCGTTGGATCGGGAATGAAAGTGGGAGAGGGCGTGAGATCGAGTGGAGTTCCGTCGCATTGGTTCCGGGGTGTTATCCGGATGCGAAAAAGCGTAATGAAGAGATGCGTTTAAGCGTGTTTTCCCGGAATCTTGGGGGAAAAGAGATTATTGATCGTGCGACGGAATTGTTCTGGTATCCTTCGGAGGTGTCAGTCTCTATTCGTCCTAGTTGGTTTTATCACGAGAGGGAAGATTCGAAAGTGAAATCTTTGTCTGAATTGGTGAGGGTTTATTTCCAGTCCGTGGGATGTAATTCTTCTTTATTACTGAACGTGTCACCTGACAAGCGGGGCGTGCTTTGTGAGACCGATGTCACTCGGTTAAAAGAATTCGGAGAGTATCTGGAAAGAATGTATGCGAAAGATTTTGTTTCCCGGTGGGCTCGGGCGTGGACTGCCCGGAAGGGGGAAAGTAAAGAATATATCTTGGGGAAGGGATGTACGATAAACACGATTTTGTTGCAGGAAGATATTAGCCGAGGACAGCGGGTGGAGTCGTTTACCGTGGAAGGGTTGGTGAATGGTACTTGGCAGGTGTTGGGAAAAGGGGGTACGATTGGTTATAAACGTTTGTTGCATATCCCGGATATTGCCGTGGAGACGATTCGCGTCACGATTAATGACTGTCGTAAAGAGGCAAACATATCACGAGTGGGAGCATTTCTGGCTCCTAAAATATAAACTTTTCTTTTTATTTTTCGTTTTAGCCATAGAGACTAAAAACAATATAAAACACAGGATCTATGGCAAAAAAAGTTGCAGAACAGTTGGTCGATATGCTGGTTGAGGTCGGCGTGAAAAGAATTTATGCCGTCACGGGCGATAGTTTGAATGAGATAAATGATGCCGTAAGGAAAAATGGTAAGATTCAGTGGGTTCATGTGCGCCACGAGGAAGTCGGAGCCTATGCGGCCGGGGCGGAGGCTCAATTACACGGGCAACTGGCTTGTTGTGCCGGAAGTAGTGGTCCGGGACACGTTCATTTGATTAACGGGCTATATGATGCGCATCGTTCGGGAGCCCCAGTGTTAGCTATTGCCTCCACGATGGCCACGAGTGAATTCGGGACTCGTTATTTTCAGGAAACGGACACGATGAAGTTGTTCGAAGATTGTAGTTATTATAACCAGGTGGCGACCACGCCCTGCCAGATGCCTCGTATGTTGCAGGCTGCCATGCAAGCGGCAATTTCCGGTTCGGGAGTAGCCGTGATCGGGGTTCCCGGGGACGTGACTGCTCGTGGGGCAGAGGAGATATTTTCTGCCGTTAAGACATTCCCAACACATCCTTCCATACGTCCCTCGGATGAAGAATTGGATGCGTTGGCTGATTTATTGAATGGGAAGGAGAAGATAACCTTGTTTTGTGGAATCGGGGCCAAGGATGCCCACGCCGAAGTGGTGGAATTGTCCGGGTTGCTGAATTCTCCTGTGGCATATTCTTTTAAGAGTAAGATGGAGATACAATATGATAACCCTAACGAGGTGGGAATGACCGGTTTGCTAGGGATGCCTTCCGGATATGACAGTATGCACGAGGCGGAAGTGCTGGTGATGTTGGGAACGGATTTTCCGTATGCTGCCTTTATGCCGGAAAACAACACGATCGTGCAGGTGGATATTAAGCCGGAACGTTTAGGACGACGGGCCAAGGTGGCTATGGGGCTATGTGGAGACGTGAAGAGTACGTTACAGGCACTGTTACCTCGTATCAAACAAAAACAGACGGATGATTTTTTGCAGAAACAATTGAAAGGGTATGAACGGGTGAAGGAGAACTTGAATGCTTACGTGGAGGAGAAAGGGCAAACAGATAAAATTCATCCGGAGTACGTGATGTCCGTCGTGGATCTATTGGCGTCGAAAGATGCGATTTTCACGGTCGATACGGGGATGACGTGTGTATGGGGAGCGCGCTATCTGCACGGAACGGGAGAGAGAAAAATGTTAGGCTCTTTTAATCATGGTTCAATGGCAAATGCTGTTCCGCAAGCGATCGGGGCTTCGTTGGCCTTTCCGGAGCGGCAAGTTTGGGCTTTATGTGGGGACGGTGGAATCTCCATGTTACTGGGGGATCTTTCGACAATCGTGCAGTATAAACTACCCGTAAAAATTGTCGTGTTCAATAATCGTTCTTTGGGAATGGTGAAATTGGAAATGGAGGTTGCCGGG
Source organism: Butyricimonas sp. (assembly GCA_019423345.1). Lineage (GTDB taxonomy): Bacteria > Bacteroidota > Bacteroidia > Bacteroidales > Marinifilaceae > Butyricimonas. The sequence continues at coordinate 20,395 of JAHZBN010000027.1, forward strand.
TTACCGGATTGGCAGACGGATATGGACAATCCAGATTTTGCGCTTGTGGCAAAAGCGATGGGAATGGAAGGATTCACGGTGAGTGACCCGGAGAACGTGCAGGCCGTGCTGGAACAGGCTATGAATATTGACGGGCCGGTACTTGTAAACGTGATGACAGACCCGAACGCTTTGGCCATGCCGCCTAAAGTGGAGTGGAGCCAGATGATGGGGTTTGCCCAATCCATGTATAAATTGATGATAAACGGACGGACACGTGAAATACTGGATACGATCAGTTCTAATTTTAGACATATGAAGGAGGTTTTATAAATGAGAAAGATCGTATCTTTGTGACGGAAATTAAAAGTAGTTATATGATAGATTTTAAACCGATCAGAATAGAGGATAAAGAGTTGATAACGACCTATTTTTTGGCATGTGGGAATCGGGATTGCAATCTTTCGTTTGTGAACTTGTACACGTGGCAGTTCTTGACCAATAGTCATTATGCTGTGGTTGATGACTGCCTCGTGGTGCGTTTTACGTTGGATGAGGAAAGTGTCGTGTACACGATGCCCGTGGGTACCGGGGATGTGAAGAATGTGATCGAGTTGTTGAAACAGCAAGCCAAAGCCGAAGGACACGTTTTGCGTGTACATGGAGTTTTTCCGGAGTTGGAGGAATGGTTCAACCGGGAGTTCCCGGGAAGTTTTGATTATCGGTTGGATCGGGATTATTTTGATTATATTTATTCCCGTCAAGAGTTGGCTGAATTGAAAGGTAAAAATTTTCAGCCTAAACGGAATCACGTGAATAAGTTCAAACGCACCTATAATTACAAGTACACGCCATTAACCGTAGATTTGATCCCACATTGTTTGGAACTAGAGGAAAAATGGTGTGAAGAGCATGCTTGTGAGGAAGAGGAGAGTTTGATAAACGAGCGAAAAGCACTGAATATTGCGTTGCGAAATTTTGATGCTCTTGGTTTGGTAGGAGGAGCGCTCTGGGTGGATGATGAAATCGTCGGGTTCACGTATGGTGCTCCGGTGAATCATGATACCTTTGCCGTTCATATCGAGAAAGCTGATAGTCATATTGATGGTTCATATAATATTTTGAATCAGGAGTTCGCACGACATATCCCGGAACAATATGTTTACCTGAACCGGGAGGAAGATTTGGGAATACCGGGATTGAGAAAGGCGAAATTATCTTATCGTCCGGTGATATTATTGGAGAAAGGGTATGCCGAATTAATTGAAAATGAAAAAGTCGATGATTCAAAAGGTTGTTTAATTTAAATATGCGTATAATGAAACGGGAAGTCATGGAGTTATGGAGGGTGTGTTTTGATGATACGGAAGAGTTTATTCAATTCTATTTTGACAAAAAATACAAGGATGAAAATGCTCTGGTGTATTGGGATGAACAAGGTGCGGCTATTGCTGCTTTACAAACTCCTCTTTACCCGATGACTTTTGGCGAGACACAAATTATAACAGGGTATATTTCGGGGGCTTGTACTCATCCGTTGGCCCGAGCCCGGGGCGTGATGACGAAGTTACTGCGGGAGGCTTTCTATGTGATGAGAGGAAGAAAGATTCCCATGAGTACCCTGATTCCGGCCAATGAATGGTTGTACGATTATTACGGGAAGATGGGGTATGCGACTGTTTTTGATTATACCCCGGAATATTACACGATCTTGGATAAACCGGTTGCGGATCATTTTCGAGTGGAGGCTATTCGGGAGGAGGGGTTGTTAACGGATGACTTGTTTAGTTATTTTCAGTCCATGATGCGTTTACGTCCTTGTTGCGTACAGCATGAACGGGAAGATTTTGACGTGATCGTGGAAAGTTTGCGAATGGATGGCGGGGCCTTGATTGTCGTGTATGGTGATAAAAATATTGTTGGGATGGCTTTTGCCGAACCGAGAGGAAATCGCGTGTTGATACAGGACGGGATGTATGATTCCGAGGATGTCAAACGGGTGGCTTTATGGGGAGTAATGAAATATCTGGATGCGGTGGAGATATATTGCCGTGTACTTCCTTCCGGGAAAGTGGATGAGCACCGGGGAATGGCACGTGTGTTAGATGTGGAACAAATGCTCCGTTTGTATGCCGTGAATAATCCGGAGCAGAATCTCGTGCTGAAAGTAACGGATGACTGGATTCCAGAGAACACAGGGATATATGTGATAGGGAAAGGAGATTGTGTTTGTGATAATGCAAAGCAAGTGGAGGCGGAGTTGTCCGTGCAGGAACTGGCGCAATTGCTTTTAGGCTACCACCCGGAACGTTTTCCCCAGTTGGAGCCTTATTTCAAAAAATATAGTCCTTTCATAAGTTTGATGTTGGACTAGAATGGTCTCGATTTGTGCTTGGGAGATTTGGATTTCAAAAAATCATCAATCTCTTCGATGGAAAGTTTTTTCACGTTTGTGATAATAATGTTTTCGCTTAAAAAGTTCCCGTACGTGTTACACTCGTCTATAATTGAATTGAATATTTCTTTTAGATTGGCCTCGATAGGTAACAGAAGAATAAACGTGACATATTTCTCAAAGTGTTCGAATTGTTCAATCTCTCCTTGGCTTTTGGTTACGACCAGTTCAGTTTCTTTTTTGACAATATCCCACTGGAAAGGTTGTAACGTGACCCCCTCGTTGGCAATATAAACACAAAAATAACGTAACAGCGTGTCGTGACCGCCTAGGCCGGTGGATACGAACACGGTCGATTCGTCCAGCAGGTTGGATTGAATCAGCATTCGAGATTGTTGTAACGCTATGGTTGCCCACGGTTTGATCGGGGTATCTTGTTTCTGGAATGATTCAATGTTCCGGTATATAGAAATGTCATCGACCATGGATAACAAGATTAACAAAGTTTTTTTCTTTTCGTCATCAACGGCTTCGTCAAATAGATCTTGGACGTGTATTATTGCGTCTTCTCTCAACGCTTTGAAGTCTCCACCTTTGATGAGACGTTCCAAAAGATTCATGTATTGATGTTGTACTTCTACATCAATTTCTTCTTCTAGGATATTTAAGCGCGAACCCGCTTGTGATAGCAATTGATTCACGCTTTTCCATTTTTGCTCGTCCTGGTTTTCTATATTTTCTGTTTTCATATTACAAAAGTAAACTATTTGTTGGTTATACGGAGTAAAAAAGAAAAGATTCGTTGTTTTTCTCTATGAATTTTGGAAGACACTTAGGCAGGAAAGTCTTTTATTAATAAATTTTATAATTATTAATGATGAAATTCTCGTTATTATTCTGTGTTTATTTAGAAAAAATAAAAATAAAGTTTTTACATTTGCGATACTAATTACAAGATGTTTATATGTTACTGTCAGAACTGAAAACCGGAGAAAGTGCCGTTATTACTAAGGTGAAAGGATATGGGGCCTTTCGGAAGAGATTAAACGAGATGGGGTTCGTGAGGGGTAAAGTGGTGAAAGCCGTGAAGAATGCCCCTTTGAATGATCCGATTGAATATGCAATTATGGGTTATGAAATCTCTTTGAGGCGACAAGAAGCGGCATTTATTGAAATCGTGTCTTTAGAGGAGGCTACTAATATTGTCGGGGTGTCCGGAAGTGCCTGCGATGCGGAAGAAGCTTTCGCCAAGCACTGGGAAGGTCGGGATAAACATATACATGTTGCTTTTGTGGGTAACCCCAATGCGGGAAAAACAACACTGTTCAACTACGTGAGTGGTTCTCAGGAACACGTGGGAAACTACGGTGGTGTTACGGTAGATGCGAAGAGTGCCACGTTTCGATTTGAAGGTTACGAGTTTAACGTGGTTGATTTACCGGGAACGTATTCTATTTCTGCTTACTCGAATGAAGAAAAGTATGTGCGGGAATATATTATGAATAACGCGCCCGATGTGGTGATTAACGTGGTGGATGCGTCCAACTTGGAACGTAATCTCTATTTGTCCACGCAGTTGATTGACATGGACGTGAAGGGCGTGATCGCTTTGAATATGTATGATGAGCTGGAACGTTCCGGGGCAACTTTCAATTATCAGGAGATGGGACGGATGATCGGTATGCCGATGATGCCCACCGTCGGGTCAAAGGGGAAAGGAATTAAGGAGTTGTTACGGGAAGTTATCGAGGTGTACGAGGGAAGAAGTGAAACGGTACGCCATATCCATATAAATTATGGGAAAGAGATTGAGGACAGTATCGTGGCCATTCGAGCCGAGTTGAAAGATGAAAAAGATTTGATCTGTAATATGTCTCCCCGTTTCTTGTCTCTGATGTTATTGGAAGGGGATAAGGACGTGTTGGAATTCGTGCAACGAGATCATTCACGGGAGAAATTATTGAAGGTCGTAAAAGAGGGTGTTGAACGGATTGAAACAACCTATGGAGAGAAAGTAGAGTCGGTTGTTACCGATACGAAGTACGGTTTTATTTCCGGGGCGTTGAAAGAGACGTACAAAGAAAGTCCCGTGAATCGAAGGCGTAAAACGGAGTATATTGATGCTATTGTCACGCATAAATTGTTCGGATTCCCGATCTTCTTGCTATTCCTATTCGTGACCTTCTTTGCCACGTTTAGCTTGGGAAGTTACCCGATGGAATGGATTGAAAACGGGGTTGGGGCTTTAAGTGAGTTTGTCGATAACCAGATGAGTGCCGGTCCTTTAAAGGATTTGTTAGTGGATGGTATCATCGGTGGCGTGGGGAGCGTGATCGTGTTTTTACCGAATATATTGATATTGTTCCTGTTTATTTCTTTCATGGAAGACACGGGATACATGGCTCGTGCGGCATTTATCATGGATAAGTTGATGCATAAGCTCGGCTTGCACGGGAAAAGTTTTATTCCGATGATCATGGGATTCGGGTGTAACGTGCCGGCGATCATGTCAACGCGTATGTTGGAGAACCGGAGTGACCGGATATTAACCATACTGATCAATCCTTTCATGTCTTGTAGTGCCCGTCTTCCGGTATACATCCTGTTGGTCGGGGCATTTTTCAAAGATTATGCGGCGTTAGTTCTCTTTGGAATATACTTGTTTGGAATTCTGGCTGCTATCGTGATGGCCAAGTTATTTAAACGGGTACTTTTCCACAAGCAGGAAGTGCCGTTCGTGATGGAATTGCCCCCGTATCGGATGCCAACCTTGAGAACGACCGTACGGCATATGTGGAGTAAAGGCGAGCAATACCTGAAAAAAATGGGAGGTATTATCATGTTTGCCTCCATACTGATTTGGGCGTTGGGCTATTTTCCCGTGGACAAAGAGCTGGAGGCTCAGTATGATGAAAAGAAGGCTGAAGTGACGAGAGCTTACGAGGCAACGATCGCTTCCGGGATTGGGAACGTGGATATGTTGAAGGAAGAACAGGAAGCGAAATTGGAGAGCTTGCATCGACAAGAGGTAAGTGAACGTCAGGAAAATTCTTATATCAGTCGATTGGGACGAACTTTGGAGCCTGTCTGGACACCGCTTGGTTTTGACTGGAAAGCTGGCGTTAGTTTGTTGACCGGGGTTGCGGCAAAAGAAGTCGTGGTTAGCACGATGGCCGTCTTGTACCAGGGAGAAGAGATTATGGAGGAGGATGACAGGGCGAATGCGACATTGGAAATGCGTTTGCGTGAACATGGTTTTACCCCGGTTACAGCCATTGTATTTGTGATCTTCGTGTTGCTTTATTCCCCCTGTTTTGCGGCCTTGATTGCTATCGGTAAAGAGATTGGAATGAAGTGGGCATTTTTCGTGATGGGGTACACGACGGTACTGGCTTGGAGCGTGTGTTTCGTGATAAAACAGGTGTTGGATTTAATTATTTAGAGTGTCCCCATATTATGAATTATTAATCTAAAATTGGAGAATGGAAATGCAACTAATATTGACATATATAATTGTGGCGATAGCGCTTGTTTTTGCGGGAAGAGGTACTTATCGTTTGTTTCGGAATGCAAAGAAGGGAAAAGGATGTAATTGTGGTTGCGGGGGAAAAAGAACGAATAAAAAAAGCTGCTTGTAAAAGCAGCTTTTTTATATTAATGCTTGTGTCTGCGCTCGTCAGAAACAGTCAATTTTTTTCTTCCTTTAGCTCTTCTTCTAGCTAGAACTGCTCTACCGTTAGCGGTAGACATTCTTTCTCTGAAACCATGTTTGTTTCTTCTCTTTCTGTTGGATGGTTGAAATGTACGTTTCATTGCAATATTTCTTATGTTATTATTTTCTCACTTCGGACTGCAAAAGTAGGTATTTTTTTTATTGTGCCAAAGATTTTTGCAAAATTATCTCGATTCAAATGGTGTTTTATTTTAATTATTCGAATGATTTCTAAATTAATGGCGTATGTTTTAATTAAATGGTGTTTTCAGACAACAAAGTTAATATATCCCCGTATATTTCTTCAAGTAGATACGAAAAAAAGAGTTCTAATATTTGTTTTACTGAAATAGATGATTAACTTTAAGCCAATTATACGAAGAGACCTATGAGACAGTTAAAAATTAGCAAACAAATCACTGGCAGGGATTCGTTCTCGATAGAGAAATACTTGCAGGAGATTGGGAAAATCGACGTGTTGACGCCGGATGAGGAGGTTGCTTTAGCCAAGAAAATCCGATCGGGGGACCGAGCGGCACGGGAGTTATTGGTGAAGAGTAACCTGCGTTTCGTGGTTTCCGTGGCCAAGCAATACCAGAATAACGGTTTGAGTTTGGGGGATTTGATAAACGAGGGCAATCTGGGGTTAATAAAAGCTGCTGAATGCTTTGACGAAACGAAAGGATTCAAGTTCATTTCTTACGCCGTATGGTGGATCCGGCAATCGATTTTACAGGCAATCGCTGAAAATTCCCGCTTGGTTCGATTACCATTGAACAAAATCAGCAGTATTAACAAAGTGAATAAATTCTTTTTCCGGTTGGAACAGGAGTTTCAACGAGAACCCACGGCAGAGGAAATCGCCTTGAAAATGGATGTTCCCGAGAAGGAGGTTAAAGACAGTTTGCGGATAGCCAATCGTCCGTTATCCATGGATGCTCCCTTGTCGACAGATGAGGATTCGTCTAACTTATATGACGTGATGATTACGGGAGATAATGCCATATCGGATGTCGAGCGGGAAATGAATGCTGATTCATTGCGGACGGAAATTGACCGTTATTTGACGATTCTGGATGAACGCGATGCTTTAATCTTGCGGATGTATTACGGCTTGGGTGGTTATACAGCAATGTCGTTGGAAGAAATTGGCGATCGGGTAGGTCTGACAAGCGAACGAGTACGCCAAATTAAATCTAAGGCTATCAAGAGACTGAAAAACTCGTGCCGTAGTAAACGGTTGAAAACGTATTTATAAGAGGTCGGTAAATTTTCCTTTTTGTAGAAAGTTCTTTACTCCATAAATTTCATGTTTAATTTATGGAGATATGGGGGTGTTTGAGAAATTTTGACTTTCTATCTTTTCTTCTGATGATACATTTCATGTAAAATTTTTTTGTGTTAGAGGGAATTGTGATATGGGTTGTATTCTTTTAGATTGTTAGTATCTGTATTTTATTTACTTGCAGTCTGCAACTAAAATATGCTTATAAAGTTAGTTTTTCCAACTAAATTGCTATATTTGTTCCCCGTTTTAGCGGGGGTGTTTTGAGTGATCGGAAACGTTTGAGAAACGGGTCTTTTCAGTCATAAGTATTTGGCTCCCAGGAGCGTTAGAAGGAGGGGGGAATTATTATTATGAACACATTAATAAACGAGAACCTTATGGGAAACTATGAATTGAACAAAAATTTGGCACAAATGCTAAAAGGTGGGGTTATCATGGATGTAACCAATGTTGAACAGGCAAAGATCGCTGAGGCTGCCGGAGCATGTGCTGTAATGGCATTGGAAAGAGTGCCGTCTGATATTCGTAAAGATGGTGGCGTGGCTAGAATGTCTGATCCTCAGATGATCAAGGCTATAAAGAATGCCGTATCTATTCCTGTAATGGCAAAAGTGAGAATCGGCCACTTCGTGGAAGCGCAAATTTTGGAAGCCATTGGCATTGATTATATTGACGAAAGTGAAGTTTTAACGCCGGCAGATGATTTGTATCATGTTGACAAGACTGCGTTTAAAGTACCGTTCGTTTGCGGATGCCGTAACTTGGGAGAGGCTTTAAGACGTATTGGTGAAGGAGCCTCTATGATTCGTACGAAAGGAGAAGCCGGAACCGGAAACGTGGTAGAGGCTGTAAGGCATATGCGTCAGTTGAACAATGATATTCATCAGGTACAAGTGGCTCCGGTCGAGGCTTTGATGACGATTGCTAAAGAAATGGGAGCTCCTTATGATTTAGTAAAATTCGTGCATGAAAATGGTAAATTGCCGGTAGTAAACTTTGCAGCTGGTGGTATTGCTACTCCGGCTGATGCAGCTTTAATGATGCAATTGGGGTGCGAGGGAGTATTTGTTGGTTCCGGAATCTTCAAATCAGGTGATCCTGCCAAGAGAGCGAGAGCTATCGTTTTAGCTACGACTTATTATAACGATCCGGTTAAATTGGCTGAATTGTCAGAGAACTTGGGAGAGGCTATGTCCGGATTGGAAATTAGCAAATTGGAAAACAAATACGCTGAAAGAGGCTGGTAAGAATAGTTTATAAAGTTCATAAGGTTTGTAAGGTTCATAAGGTAACTTACTTTATAGATTTTATGAACTTTATGAACCTTATATTTTTTGTCATGAAGAAGATTGGAATTTTAGGTTTTCAAGGGGCGATTATTGAACATGAACGCCAGATTAAGGCTATTGGCCATGAACCCGTGATCGTGAAATACCCAGAGCAGTTGGAAGAGATAGATGGAATTATTCTACCGGGAGGGGAGAGTACTACCATGGGAAAGATTCTTAATCGCACGGGGCTTATGGAGCCTTTACGCGGGAAAATCCAGGGTGGGCTGCCGGTATGGGGAACTTGTGCGGGAATGATCTTGCTGGCAAAAGAACTCGTGAACGATTCCGTGACTCATTTGGGCGTGATGGATATTGCCGTTCGGCGTAATGCTTACGGGAGTCAGATCGACAGTTTTGCCACGAAAAAAGTGATTCCGGAGGTAGATTCAAAAGAGATCGAGCTGGTGTTTATTCGTGCTCCTTATATTACAAGCGTGAAGGAAGGGGTAAAAGTGCTGTGTGAGCTTGATGGGCATATCGTTGCAGCGGAAGAAAAGAATATGTTGGTAACATCTTTCCATCCGGAACTTACAGATAATACGGCATTCTTGAAATACTTTGTATCTAAGATTTAAAAAGGCTGTTTTTAAAACAGCCTTTTTTCTTATAGATTTGCGTTTAATTCTTCTACGCTAAGAGTTGCTGTCCCGATTTTCTGAACAACAATTCCGGCTGCCACGTTTGCGATGTGCATGGCTTCCGTGATTTCCTGACCTTGGGTTAAGGCTAGTGAAAGGGCCGCCACAACCGTGTCTCCGGCTCCACTTACATCAAATACTTCTTGAGAATGTGTGGGGAGATGCAAAATATTTTGATCGGAAATCAAGCTCATTCCCTGTTCACTCCGGGTGACAAGTAATGCCGATAAACCGTAGCGATGAACGATTTCCAAGGCTGCTACGGCAATCTCCTGGTCGTTATTTTTCACCGGGTGGCCAATGATGTCACCTAATTCTTTTACATTAGGAGTAATCAAGTCGGCCCCTGTATATTTCTTCCAGTTTTGCCCTTTCGGGTCCACGATAACACGGGTTCTATGTGATTTTGCCGTTTTTATCAAAAACGAACATAATTCTTCCGAGATCATGCCTTTTCCATAATCAGAAATAACAAGGGTAGGGAACTCTTGGAAGAGAGAGGCAAGATGGGTTTGAAAATCTTCTCTTGCTTTTTCAGAAAGTTTCAAATGTTGCTCGTAATCTATACGGACAATCTGTTGCCTACCACCGATGATGCGTGCTTTCGTGATCGTAGGTTGCTCGGTTTTGACAAAATCAGTTTTGATTCCTTTCCGGTGAGCCATGCGTTCAATCTCTTTCCCGAAAAAGTCATAGCCGATAGCCCCGCATAACGTGGCCTGCCCGCCGAGACTCGTGATGTTGTTGGCCACGTTTGAGGCACCGCCCAAGCGCGATTCCTCTGTCACGATGTTTACTATCGGAACTGGAGCTTCCGGGGAAATACGTTCCACCTTTCCGAAATAGTATTTGTCAAGCATCACGTCCCCGACGATCAATATCTTGCAACTATTAAAGTTTAAATCCATCTATTCATTTTAGATTTTAGATTTATGATTTTAGATTAAAAAAACAGGGTTGTATATTTGTAAATCGTAATTCATAAATCATAAATTAATTGCTTCTATTCTTCTCCGCCACCGAACATCATCAAGTAGGCTTTAATGAACTCGTTGATCTCTCCGTCCATAACTGCCTGTACGTTTGATGTTTGGTAGTTGGTACGATGATCTTTCACCCGGCGGTCGTCGAATACATAACTGCGGATTTGTGACCCCCACTCGATCTTTTTTTTCGTTCCTTCCACTTTATCCCGTTCTTCCTGACGCTTTTGTAATTCCAGTTCGTACAATTGGGCTTTCAATAAACGCATGGCATTTTCACGATTTTGCAACTGTGAACGTGATTCCGTGTTTTCAATCATGATTCCGGTAGGAGCGTGTCGTAATCGGACTCCGGTTTCTACCTTGTTCACATTCTGGCCGCCTGCACCACCACTTCGGAAAGTGTCCCAGCTGATGTCGGCAGGGTTGATCGTGATCTCGATCGTGTCATCCACGGCAGGATAAACGAAGACGGAAGCGAAAGATGTCATTCGTTTATTGGCCGCGTTATATGGCGATAAACGGACCAATCGGTGAACACCGTTTTCTGATTTCAGATACCCGTAAGCATAGTCTCCCTCGAATTCAAGTGTGGCTGATTTTATACCGGCCTCTTCACCTTCTTGGTAATCTACATGTTTTACCTTATAGCCGTTTAATTCTCCCCAACGAATGTACATCCGGTACAGCATACTGGCCCAATCCATACTTTCCGTACCTCCGGCACCGGAATTGATTTTCATGATGGCCCCGAAGTGATCTTCTTCCCGGCGCAACATGTTGCGCATCTCGATGTCTTCCAGCACCCGAATGGTCTCTTGGTATTGGGCATCCACTTCCTCCTCGGTTGCTTCTCCCTCTTTGGCGAAATCGAAGAGTACCTGCAAGTCTCCCACGGCGGAGGTCACCTGCTCATAGCCTTCGATCCAAGATTTCAATTCTCGGACTTTTTTCATCAAGGCCTCTGCTTCCTTGGGATTATCCCATAGGGATGGGTTTTGTGTTCTTAATTCTTCTTCAGCGAGTTGTATCTTCTTGCCATCGATGTCAAAGATACCTCCTCAATGCTTCACCTCGCTCTGCCAATTCTTTGATATGGTCTATTGTGATCATTGTGTATTAAGTTTATAAATAAAATTCGTCCCTCCATACGAAGGGACGAATGATTCGTATATGTTATCTCACTTGTCTTGACTAGCCATCGGGAAATTTTTGTTTACCCGCTTGCTGGTTACAGGTCGTCCGCTTAACGTGCTTTCTACCATGTCCTGAATTTCTTGGGCAAAAGCATTTTCCCCGTTTCTTCTGGCCATGTCCACGAGCATCTGCAAAGCTTGCATACTTCTTCTTTCGTCATTCTCCAGGGCTTTTCTACGATTCGGAGAAAGTGATCCGATATATCTCAACGTTTGCGCATTGTCAAGAGCCAAGGCCCAAGCCAGATCGTTCCCTTTCTCTTGCTCGCCGGCAGCGTAGTAAATCGAGATGTAATTTAACAAGAAGAAGTCGGCCGGAACTTGATACAATGGAATTTCTTCCAGAGACTTGTCTAGCACCCTAATGGCTTCTTGGATTTTAGTAGAATCAGTGATTTCATTGATAATCGTGTCTCCCATAACACGTGTTTCCGTGGCCGCTTCTTGCATTAATTGTTCTGCCAAACGCAAGAATGTGTTCCGGTATTTCATCACGGCAATGGTGTTATCATGGAAATGATCGATATTTACTTTCGGATCCTTGATGTTTCCCCAGACGAATTTATTCATCAGGTTGTCATACAGGATCTCCGTGTTGATTCGTCCAAAATCATAGTAAGCGGTGTTGTTTTCAGTCTTGATGGGTACAACCCGGTAAGCAGCTCCTTCCAGTTGGAAGTACTTGTCGAAGCCCATGTAACTGTCTTGTCCCATTCCCACCCCGAAGTATATCGGACGTTCCCAGTTATTGGTAGCCAATATATCCAGTACCATTAATTGTGATTTGTTTAGGGAACTTCCTTTTAATTGAATCTCTACTCTGTCTACAATTAATGCGGAATCTTTGGGTTGTACGGTTCCATTGGCCAACACTTTTTCCTTGTCCACGGGAATATACAGGTTGCGTGTCGGAATAAAGTCCACTGCACCCCCTTGATAACGATTGGATTTAGTTTCCGGTCTGTCACTGGCAACGAATTCCATGACCTCTTTCATGCTGAAAGGTTGTTGCACCCGTTCTTCAATAGTGACAAAATCCCGCACTCCGGCATGGTATTGGTCTTTCGTGAAAGAAATGGGTACCCCGTCACTTTCGTAAGCTTTCCGTTTCATCTGATCGATGTACCAGTCTCCGGCAAGCAAACTCAAGTTCACGATGCGTACATCCCGGCGGAAACCTTCCACTTCCTGTGCATACCATAGCGGGAACGTGTCGTTATCCCCGTAAGTGAACAGAATAGCGTTCGGAGCACACGAACTTAAGTAGTTCTTGGCATGAGCAATGGTTGCGTAGCGTCCGTCACGGTCATGATCGTCCCAGTTTTGTGCTGCCATGTTTACCGGGACCGCAAAAAGGCAAACAGCGGTGACAATGATCGCTGCGTTACGGGAATCCATCTTCTTCTGAAGTAAATCCCACAGGTAGAGAACCCCGAAACCGATCCAGATAGCAAAGGCATAGAACGATCCGGCATAGGCATAGTCACGTTCCCGCGGTTGATACGGATATTGGTTCAAGTAGAGTACGATGGCAATACCCGTGAAGAAGAAGAGTAGCATAACCACCCAGAAATCTTTCTTTCCTTGTTTTCCCCGTTGATATTGATAGAACATTCCGAGTAATCCGAGAATGAACGGGAGCATATAATATTTATTATTTGCTTTGTCGTGTTTCAAGGTATCCGGCATTAAACTCTGGTCACCGACCAAGATGTTATCTATGAAAGGAATGCCCGATATCCAGTTGCCATAGCGGAAGTCTCCATGTCCCTGAATATCATTCTGACGTCCGGAGAAATTCCACATGAAATATCTGAAATACATGTGTCCGAGTTGGTAACGGAACATGAAACTTAGGTTTTGTCCGAAACTTGGTTTCTGAACGGGTTGTCCGTCCACCATGTACACGGGGCCTTTGGGTTGTCCCACCCACTCATAGTATACTTGAGGTTCGCGAGCTTGGCTGTACATACGCGGTAGGATCGTGCAGAAGCGAGGATCATATTTGACTTCTTTTTTATGATCCACAATATCATATTTACCCGTTTTTTCGTTTTGGTAATAAATAGGTCCAGCATCCTCTACGCCAATAACTGGGGCATTGAAGTAAGGACCGTAAACCAATGGTTCTTGGCCGTATTGATCACGACTGATATAAGAAAGCAGGGAGAACACGTTGTCCGGGCTATTTTCGTCAATCGGGGGATTACTTACGGAACGGATAACGACCATGGCGTAGCAGGAGTACCCGATAAGCATGACCACAAAACAGGTTAAGATCGTGTTTACAACCGTGTGATTGTGTTTTAACGTATACCGGATTCCGAAAGTCAGTCCAGCGATTAAGAGTAACGCATAGATGACAACACCCGTATTGAAAGGCATTCCAAAGCCATTCACGAACAGCAATTCAAACCAGCCGGCAACGATAATCACGCCCGGGATAATACCCCACATGATCACGCCTAGTATGACGATAGAAAGGGCTGCAGATTTGATAATACCCCACTTGGTGGTTTCGTATTTTTTGAAATAGTATATGAATACAATGGCAGGGATTACCAGCAAGTTCAACAAGTGAACACCGATGGATAGTCCGACCATGTAGGCAATAAAAATCAACCAGCGGTTGGCGTAAGGTTGGAATGCAACATTTTCCCATTTCAAGATAGCCCAGAACACGACAGCCGTGAACAAAGATGACATGGCATAAACTTCACCCTCAACAGCTGAAAACCAGAATGTATCTGTGAACGTGTAGGTTAATGCCCCGATAAGTCCGGCACCCATGATCCCGCACAGTTGTCCCATGGAACATTCTTCCCCTTCTTTTACCACGACTTTTTTAGCCAGATGCGTGATTGTCCAGAACAGGAACAGGATCGTGAACCCGGAACATAGAGCCGACATGATATTGATCATGTAAGATTGTGTTTCAGGGCTCGGTGCGAATATGGCGAACAATCGCGAGATAATCATGAATAGAGGCGCTCCGGGAGGGTGTCCTACTTGCAGTCCGACTGAGGTTGTAATAAACTCACCACAGTCCCAAAGGCTGGCTGTTGGTTCGACCGTAAGAATGTAAGTAATACTGGCCACCACGAACGCCACCCATCCGGTGACATTATTGATCAACCTGTAGCTTAATGTTGGGTGATTTTTAATGTTGCACATGCTTCTCCTTCGTTTGAATTTGTATTTCTTATTAATATTCAAGGCTATAATAAAAATGTCATTTTTCGACAGCACGAAAATAGCAATTTTCTTTTAATTTTTCTGCATTTTGTTTTGGAGAAATAAAAAAATGCTCTACATTTGCAGCGTCAAAATAACAATAGCGGTTGTTGAAATGACATAAAGATTGTCCCATTGTGTAATGGTAGCACAGCAGATTTTGGTTCTGTCAGTCAAGGTTCGAATCCTTGTGGGACAACAAACATGAAGAGGGCCTTGCAGCGGGGAAGTTGCAAGGTTTTTTCTTCCAGTTCTTCGATATTATGCCCAGGTGGTGGAATTGGTAGACACGCTAGTTTCAGGGACTAGTGGCCGTACGGCTGTGCAGGTTCGAGTCCTGTTCTGGGTACAAGGTGGTCTGATAATCAAGTGATTGTCAGACCATTTTTTTTATTTTATAGTCGATAGCCTAATGGAATGGGAACAATATTGGGATCCAAGATTCGGTTATGTAAATCGGTGTGATTTGTATTCCTTTCTGTCGGAAAAATGCTACATTTGTTCTTAAATATATAGCTGTTTATGAAAAAGTCAATCGCTTTCCTGCCAAAGAAGAATCGGGAAGACCTGAAATATCTCGTTGAGTTAATTCTGGATAAGATTCCGGTGTGTGAAATGATAATTCTTTATGGAAGTTATGCCCGTGGTACTTACGTGAGTTATGATGAGCGAGAGGAATTTGGCGTTCCTACTTCTTTTAAAAGTGATTATGATATATTGGTCATAAATAGTGCGTGGAGCTATGACAAAATTGAGAATAAGTTAGTGAGCGTTCGTAATATCTACGACAAGCGAGGAGATCATCGTTACCGGGTTCCCGTACAGTTTATTCATGATTGCATAAAGAAAGTAAATGAAGATTTGAAATATAGTCGTTATTTTTATACAGAATTAAAGCGTGACGGGGTAATGCTTTATGATAGTGGGAATAGTAAACTGGCGAGACGGAAACCGTTGAGGTATGAGGAGATAAAGAGACAAGGGGAGGAGTATTTTAGAGAGAAATTCGCTAAATTCAAACTTTTTATGGAGCAAGCTGCGTTTATGTATGATAGAGAAGAATATGTTATGTCTTCTTTTAATTTGCATCAAGCTTGTGAAAACTTATTCAATGCGATCTTGTTGACGTTTACTCTTAGAAATGATAAGGAACATAATTTGGATGAGCTTTTTAAGGCTTCACGTGGATATGCGCCCGAACTGATTTGTATTTTCCCTGCTGAAAATGAAGATGAAGAGCGGTTATTTAAAATACTTGTGCGTTCGTATATCGAGGCACGTTATAATCCAGAATTTAAAGTGAACCGGGAAGATATTGAAGACTTGATGGGGAAAGTTGAAAAATTTGGAGAGGTTACAAGTCAAGCGTGTGAGCGAAGAATAAAAGAGTATGGAGAGTTGGCGAAGGTGGAAAAGAAAAGGAAGTAAGAGTTTATTGGGGAAGAGAAATATGGGTAATCCAGCCGAGAAGTAGGGGAGAAACTACCCCTTTTTCGAAGCTGATTCAGAGCTTACTCGTAGATCAGGCAATCCGAATAGAATGAGCTCTGAAAAAGCTCTAGTTAAAGAACGAGTGTGGGGTATTTTCTCGGTTGCTTTTCGGTTAAATTACGGTTACTTTTTCATATTTCAAGGACTATCTGATTTTTAGTGTGGCAGATGAAGTTGCTGAACTTTACGAGCGATTGTTGAAAGCGGAGCAGGAAAAGGTGAGTTTGTTGTAGGAGATGTTAAAAGAGAAGAAATAAGTTCAGGCGTTGGGAAAAATATGTTTTTTGGGGGAGATATGAAAAACTTTTTCTAGGATAATACACGTACATTATCCGTTGAATATTCGATGTACTTAGGGATTAAAGACGTATCACTTTCGAATCAAAGACGTTTCAAAGACGTTCAGGGGTGTCTTTGATGTGTTGTTGATAGGTGATTTTCATGTAGAAAAGGAAATTCTATGTGGTAAGGAAAAACTAATTTCAATGGAGGTGGTAGTGTAAATCAAATATTTCGCTTTCTGTATTCTTTGGGTGTCATTCCTTGTAAATTCTTTGAAGACTCTATTAAAATGTGGGACATCGTTAAATCCTACTGCAAAACAGATTTCCGATACCTGTTTTTGCGAGTGTTTTAGAAGTTCGCAAGCTGTATTCAAACGATACTGGGTAACGAATTGTGAGAATGTCATTTTTTTACATCGTTTGAAGTAGGAGCAAAATGCAGAACGATTCATTCCTACTTCGGAGGCTATTTCATTTAAAGTGATGGTATGAACATAATGGGCCATCACGTAGGCACAAATTTGTTGCATTCGCCTCACGTCACGTTCGATTTGCATGGGTTTACCTGCAAGAATGTGATCGGATGAATTGAAAATGACAGGTAGTAAACGAAACATTGCGGATAATCGCCCTAAGTCGTCCATATCGTTCATTTGTGATAGTATTTTGCGGATAACACGAGAGCTTTCCAAGCCATATTTTAATGCGTTAACAGGGAATGTAAGACTTGTCAAGCGGTTTCGTAATTCAGGAAATACTTCTATGCACCTTGTTATAAGAGAGTGACTAAAAGCAACCATGAGATAATGAATACACCCGTCATTGTCTGCCGATGTTGGTGCGTATTGCCAATAGTGATGCATGGATGGTGGTATTAATACAACATCACCTGCGGAAAAAGGTTGTAGCGTATCTCCAGCTATTCGGTTGCCGTGTCCGTGTATTACGTGGTACAATTCCCATGCGTCATGTTTGTGTAATTTAGCTTCTATGTGAGTCGCTATTCGTTGGTCTATAAAAAAGAATGAATGGTCCTTTATTTCAGGTAATTCGTAAGGGGTTATCATTTCTTCCATAATGCATGTAAAATAGTATAATGCAAATATGCAACAAATATTTGGGATTATATGACAAATATTCAACAATAATGCAACGTAATTTTGCGTCCAAAATGAAGTAAGTCGAACTATTTAAATATAATGTTATGGATTTTTATCAAGTATTAGAGAAAAGAAGAACGATTCGTGATTTTTCTGATAAGGAAGTAACGGACGATGTATTGAAAAAAGTGTTATCGGCAGCCTTTAAGGCTCCAACTAACGACCATTTGCGACAGTTTGAGTTCATTGTCGTTAGGGGGCAGGAAAACATTGCCCGACTTGTGTCACTGATAGCAGAAAACACTGAAAATATTCAGCAGAATAGGCTTGAAGCTGCTGCAGACGTGATGGACAAGGATGAACATGCCATGTTTGTTGATGCGTTGCCCAAGCAACAACGTATGCTCATGCAAAGCAATTGCCTTGTTCTACCGTTCTTCCGGCAAAAAGATTATCCTTTGTGCCATCCGGCAGACCAAAGTTCGTTGAATTATTTTGCCTCAGCTTGGGCGGCTGTGGAAAATAGATAGTGTACCAAAAAGTGTGTAAATTCTATCTATTTTTCTTTTTGCAAAT
>JAHZBN010000028.1:0-34890 GCA_019423345.1 Butyricimonas sp.
AGATTATGACAGAAGAAATCATTATAGCAGGATTCGGTGGACAAGGAGTTCTTTCTATGGGAAAGATTCTTGCTTACTCCGGAATTATGCAAGATCAGGAAGTTGCTTGGATGCCTTCTTACGGTCCCGAGATGCGTGGTGGTACTGCCAACGTGACCGTTATCTTGAGCGACGAGCGTATCAGCTCCCCGATCTTAACGAAATACGATACCGCTATCGTTCTGAACCAACAATCTATGGACAAGTTCGAAAGTATGGTAAAACCGGGTGGAACTTTAATCTATGACCCGAACGGAATCACTCACGAACCGACGAGAAAAGACATCAATATCTACAAGATCGAGGGAACCGCTATTGCCGCAGAGCAAGGTAACCCGAAAGTGTTCAACATGATCGTTCTTGGTGGATTCTTGAAGGTTAAACCGATCGTGAAACTTGACAACGTGGAAAAAGGTTTGCAAAAATCTTTACCCCCTCGTCATCACAAGATGATCCCAATGAACATCGAGGCCATCCAGACCGGAATGAACAGCGTTGAAGTTGTTAACCAACTATAAAAGTAAATAACCCCGCCTTCCAGCGGGGTTATTCGTTTATTTACCCAGTATTTTCTTTAGAATCTCCCCCGCATCAACCATTCCTCCTACCATCCGTGACACCACGACACCATCAGGATCAATCAACACCTTTGTCGGAAACGAGGAAATATTAAATAAACGTACCACGTCATACTCGTCCCGTCCCTCGTTATTCAATATTTGAGTCCACGTCATTCCATCCTCTTTAACTGCCGTCTTCCAAAGTCTCAGGGCCTCGTTCAAATCTTTCACGTTCTCTTGAGCCACATTGATAAAAACGACCTGTTTCTTGTACTTTTCATACAACTCTTTTAAATGAGGATGCGATGCCCGGCACGGTCCGCACCAGCTTCCCCAGAAGTCCAGCAACACATACTTTCCCCGCAACTTTTCAAGAGACACCGTTTTACCGTTCATATCTTTCTTTACGAAATTCTTCGCCGGTTGCCCCGTTCTCGAATCCTTACTCCGTTCCAGACGCTGCGCGATCACCCGCCCGTAGGGACTTGCTTTCAAGTTTCCGGGGAAACGGTTATAAATATCTTCGGCCTCGTTCTCGTCAAACCAGATGTAATGTTCCCACAACTCCATCACCGAGATAAAACTATTAGGATTCTCCCGGATAAATGCCATTACCCGACGTTTTCCCGCATCCCATGACGCTTGGAACTCGTCCGGATAATCCCGAATATCACCACCACGAATAATATTATCCATTACCAGTTGGTTATAATCCCGCTCGTCTGCCTCCAACAGATCATAATTCAGACGAACAAAATCGTGAGAAATCGATCCCCCTCTTTGCCATTCCAACTCGGCAACCTTCCCTTTCTCCGCGTTAACCTTCACCACGGCAGCCTCTCCCGGAACAAAGATAAAGTTAAAATGAGGATAATAATCATTCCCTCTTGCCGTGGCACAAGCTAGTTCTTCACACAACAAACGTACACTTGCGGCCACAGTGTCCCGTCCCGCAAGGCTAATATCAATGATATGATTATCGAACTCGTAATCTTCCCGTTCAAACTTTCCACGCAAGAAATAAGAAACCGTCACTTTCCCTTTCTTCACCCCATCTATGGAAGCCCGCAGGCGGTATTCCTTCTTTCCCTCAAGATTCAACAGTGTCATATAAAGCACTCGCCGATTCGTATTTTCAAACTCATCCAAATGATCCCGGAGTAACCCGGCCGCCAAAGTCTTTATAGCGTCATTCTCTTCTTGCAAGGCCCCCAAACTAAGCAATATAGAAAAACGATCCTTGGATTCCAGCGAGGCAAATTTTTCCCGGCAAATATCCAGATAAGCCTTCAAATCACCTTCCCAACGTACCCTCGCAATCTCATCCAGTTCAGACATACAACCGGGATTCGCCAAAGCGGCCTTCTGAATCTTTGTTTCCAAATCTTGCAAAGCCTTTAAGTTTTCTCCCGTATCCGGGACTCCCTTCGCCATCACGAAAGGAATCATCTCTTGCCGCAACCAATTATACAACAAAGGCTCAATAACATCTTGCCCGTTTGCCTTTATAAAACGGTCTTTGTTAGCAAACATATAATCCGCTTTCGGATCTTTATAATTCAGCGTGTAGCGAACGTAAAGAAAGAAGTTTTCCGGTTTCACTCTCTTCTTATCCGACAGTTTATCAAAATACTCCTGCACGACCTTTCTACCGATCTCCCCGTTTCCCGTCTCCATCTGTAACAAGGCATACTCGTTCACCAACTCCGGAGTACGTTCTCCCTTCTCGTAACGACGGGTCAAACCTTCGGGCGACCATTTAGGATCAATTCCTTTCCTAATCTTGTCGACAAACTCATCTGCCGGACGGGCTCCTGCCGTTCGATAAACTTCCGTCCCATCTGCCCGTAACACCACGAATGTCGGGTAAGCCTTCACTTGATACTTCTTAGCTAACTCCACTCCTTCACCCTTCTCTGCATCCACTTTCAGGTTCACAAACGTCCGGTTAAAATACTCGCCGACCTGATCCTGAGTAAACACCTCCGAAGACATCATCTTACACGGTCCGCACCACGTCGTGTAGAAGTCAATGAATATCATCTTCTTCTCTTTCAACGCAACAGCTTGCGCCTCTTTCATTGTCAATGACTTAAAATCAACTCCCTGGGCAAAAGATGACAGCGGTAAAATTACCGCTATCATCCAGAATAATATTAAATTTATCTTCATATTTATTTCGTACTATTTCTCCAATCCATATCTTTCACCTTCACTAAATCCGTCCAACGACAACGCTCATCTGGTGTCAATTCAAATTTATTCTGATCCGTCCCTAACACATACTTCTGTAAAGTCCCCCCTGTTGTACTGTTATATGTCGCTATATACAAATCATTATACATTGTATTCGACTGAATATCAAACTTCAACATAGTGATTTCATCATCCAGTTCCATCTTATACAATTTTTCATACCCCTTATTGTAATCATACGCATATAAGGTCTTTCCCACAGCATAAAGGAACATTGAACGTTTTGACGAAAAAGCAAACAATTTTGCATCATTTATCCCGATCGCCAAAGAAGAATTTACGGCATAATAAGCTCGTTTATAAGCATTACTATAAGCATAGAACTTATAAATATGAAATTGATTGGTTTCAGTATCTTTCATCAAGGCAAATGAATTTCCGTTAGAACTTCCCCCCTCCGTATCCATCGTATTCTCTGCATACCATAACACCCGACCTTCCGGTTGAATCCACGGGAAAATATCTCCCGTACCATCAGACAACTCACGAGAATAAGTGTCAAACGTTCCAAAACGCAAGAAACGATTATCGTCCGTATCATAAAGTACCGCACCATACACGTACCCCGGAGACGAGAATATATAAGGATAAGCTTTGAACAACACATCCTGAGATTTTGAAGCTCTATTCATCGGATTCGGATAATACTCTCCACTATAAAGAGACACCATGAAAACATACCCGTTATCACAAACAACCATACGATTCGTGGACATATTTCCTGCTCTATTTTTAGCAATCATGTGTACGGGATTCAATTGCTCCGGCATTTCAAAACTAGAATAGACCATACGTTCGAAAGTATTTAAAGGATCACCCTCAAATGTCGTCGTATTCACGTAATAGGAACGATCCTCCGTAGCGACCCATAATTTCACATATGGATCCATAGACGCAGTATAAGCACTCGTGTACATAATACTTTTGGCACCTCGCATAGGTGGCAATCCATTATTTGACAACAGGTCCTTTAGCACAATCGTGTCACCCGGCATGGCAATCATATCCACGTTCACGAATCCATCCTCATCATCTCCGATCAAAAGGAAGCCACGGGCAACCTCCGTTCTCACGACTAAAGAGGTATAATTCATCCACAACAGTCCGGTTTGCTTATCCCTCACTTTCAAATAAAGAGCGTAAGATCCCGGATAAAGTTCCATAAAATACTTCAACTCCCGTTCCGTTCCTATCACTTCACTAGAAAGATCACTAGCCACTCCCGGAACAGCTTTCCACTCATACTCATATCTATCGGGTGTTAAACTGTCTAGTGAAAACAATAGCTTGGGTTTAATTTTCAGTGTATCTTTTTTAAAGATCATACTATAACCATCTCCCAGCTCATCAATCACAATTTCATTCACCTCCGTGTAATCATAAGATCCTTTATCATCATAACAAGAAACTACGACCCATGAAAAGGCTAACATCAAAAACAATATTATATTTCGTCTCATAACATACTATTTTATACATTCAACCTATTGTTCCGGAACCCAAGGTACTCCCACGACAGACGTCCAAGATACTCCCATGAACCACATCAAACGTCCGTCATCCTCCAATACAGGAGTTCCCTTATCATAAAGCTCTTGCAGATAGTTAGCCATATGCTCTTGAATCACGGCTTGTTTCGCTCCCGGCATAGTTGCTTCAGTTTGAAAGTCTTCATACGTCAAATCAAACTGGTCACAAATCAACTTGTACTTCTTTACCGTGAAAACTCCCCAACGTCCACTTTCCGTATCTCCCGGTTGATCGTATATACCCCCGATCCAACGAGCCGGTTTCACGATAAAGTCACTCATGATAATCTTATGCACGGATGCGTCAAATTCACTAGAACCTTCGCTAGACCACATTCCGGCTAACTTGCCCCATTCGGGAATACCGATAATAAAATCATTCGTTGGAAGAAGTCTTAAACCCAACACTTTTTCAACCTCCATAATATTCTCGTTTCTTTTCAAATGGATAACCACATCCGCATAAGCCTGTCCGGCTTTAATCACCTGCATCTCCTCAAACGGTTCATAATTCTGATTCACCACAGCCGTGGTAGAATCTTTATCTACCACCATCTGGAAAGTCCGGTCATAATCCTTCACTCTTCCGGTTGACATCACTCTCACTTTCACCTCGTATGTATCTCCCAAAATGTTCACAAATTCGACGGGTGTGTAAGACTGGTTTGCCCATTTCGTCGTGTCTCCCCACTCGGCACCCCATTGCACGTAAAAGTAAACACCTTCTTCCCCATCATAATCTTTCACCTCTTTTTCACAACTGATCATTCCGATAGCCGCCCAAAAAAGAGCGATCATATATATTATCTTTTTCATATTTATGTCTTTTTAGTAAAACCATATTCCGTTCACTCCGCCCGCTGACTCGTTTCACTATCCGGTAAGGGGAACACATAACTATCCAAAGAAATATTCTTTATACTATTCACCGTACCTCCATCCGGAATGTGTTGCAAAGCATTCCGTTTATAATAGAAAAACAACTGTCCCTCACCTATAAATTCTCTCACATACTCGGCCCGAATCAAACTCTTTAGCTCTTCCGCAGAAGATGCATTTTGATTCACGCAATTACGACTAAAACGCAACGGGTTAAAATACTTGTCTAAAGCTGTTTGTACATTAGTTTCACATTCTGCCGCAATCAAGTATAATTCGCTCATCCGAATCAGCGGAATCATGTAACGATAAGCCTCCGACCCCGTCCGGGTTTCATCCATATACTTGATAAAATAGGTTACTTCCCGGTTATTCTCCACGGTAGATTCCCACATACGATAACGATAATCATTCTTATCATCATACGTTTCATTAACCCTACCCGTCGCCAGATCTCCCGCCATCGTCAATATACTCGTTGTCGCCAATGTCGGTACGAATAACGCCTTGTAAACAACATCCGGACGAGAAGTATTGTAAAGAGAGAACAGTACCTCCGGGGAAAACACCCGATCCGAATTAGTCTCCATGTAATCGGCGTCAATCAATGGAAATAAAGGCGTATTCTTATCACTAACCTTCTCTATCACGGTCCGGGCATACTCGCCAGCTTTCTGCGTGTTCCCACTCCACAAATAGGCACGTGCCATTAAAGCATTTATTGCAAAATAATTCAACCGATACTGACGATAGTTCATATCATTCGAACCAACCTCCTCTCCGTAATTCTTTGCCCCTTCGGTAATCACCGGATCAACCGTCGATAATAAACTGGAAGCCATTTCCAAATCCTTAATAATATGACTCATCACGCTATCTGCCCGTAATAAAGGCTGCACGACACGATCCGCCACCGTCATATAAGGCATACAAACAGTTTCTTTGCCCGTAGCCGACCAGATCGGACCGAACATTCTCAACAGATCCAAATGCATCATCGCCCGTAAGCCAATAGTTTCACCTTTAATCATACGATAATACTCGTCTGGTAGCACAGAATTCCCATTGCCACAATGCTCTATAATAGCGTTACAATTTGCAATCATCGTGTACAATCCTGACCAAATATTATCAATCTGAGTTTTATAAGTAGCATCCTCGTAAGAATAATCCATATAACGGGCATAAGTGTGATCCGCAATATTACAATTATAATATTGCGCCATCACGTCAATCATTCCCATTGTCAGATTACGACCGTACAAAGACGTCTTGTTCAATTCCGAATACACGCCATTTAGTGCGGTCATGAATCCTTCCTTATCCTTAAATAAGGTATTATCCATAATTCTATCTTCCGGGTCCACCTCTAGCCATGAATTACATGACACGAGTAATAATACCAACCCCGTGGCGAATACTGATTTTATCTTTTTTATTGCATTCATAATCAATCTACTTTAAGTCATTAAAACCTCACTCCAAGGGAAAAAGCCACCGTACGGGCAAACGGGTAATCCAATCCCCGCTCATTTTTCACCGTGGAAATTCGGAATATATCATTCATGTACCCACGAATTGTCATGGAAGACGCACCTATATACTTTAGCCATTTTGCTTGAGTCTCGTAACCCAAAGAAATAGACTCACCACTCAACGTATTTTCATCCGCAACAAAACGAGAAGACATCGGGGTCGTTTCGGTCAACGAAATGGCTTTAAACTTACTCACGTCTCCTGGTTTTTGCCAACGATCGTACAAGGCCCGTTTATCTTGATTATATTTCAAAGCATTATCCGAAATATTCTCTACTTTATCATATAACGTGGATAAAAATATCTGGCCACCTAACCGATACCGTAAATTAATTGAAGCCGTGAACCCTTTATAATAGAATGAAGTCCCGATAACACCTTCTACCTTAGGATCAGAATTTCCCACGACAACTTCATCCGCATAATCATGTACAAAAGTCTGCGTTCCATCCTTCTTGATAAAAATTTCCCGTCCGGTTGCCGGATCAATCCCGGCGGAACGTACCGCCCATAAATCAGAAGGACTACCGCCATCGTAATATCTTGTCAAATTCGAACTTCTGTTATCTTGATTGTATTTATCCAACGAATTCCCGATATTTTTATATTCGGACGTGATATGTCTGGCGTTCAGGTTAAAATTCCAATTCATATACTCTTTCTGCAATATCGTGTAATTCAACACTGCCGTCACACCCTCCGTCACCTGTTTACCTAGATTCATTGGGGCTGTACTCGCTCCCGTGGATGAAGGCATCTGCACGTAAACTAATAGAGGATCGGTATTTTTAATGAAATAATCTACTGTTACCTTCAACCTGTTTTTCAAAAAAGCCATGTCAATCCCGTAGTTTTGGTCAATTGTCTTCTGCCACTCCAGATTATTGTTTCCCCAAGTAGAGATTACAGCACTTAATCCAAATGGATTAGGATAAGCGGTAGAATAGCCGTACACGTTCATCGAAATATAAGCATCGAAATTCTGGTTTCCGGGATTACCGATAGAAAAACGCAACTTCAAATAGTTAATCCACTCCTGCCCTTTAAAGAAAGCCTCGTTATGCACGTTCCAACCTAATCCAATAGCCCAAGTAGTCGTAAATTGCTGTGATAATCCGAAAACGGATGACCCGTCCGAACGAAAATTCGCATCCAGCAAATAACGATTATCATAAGCATAACCGGCATTTAGATAATAACTAGCCGACCGTTTTTCTGTGTTGGAATAGTTCGGTTTGCCCCCGGAAGGATACCCCGTAGAAAAAGACGGATTAGAATAACGGTCATCAATAAATCCTCTTGAAACAAAACCACTCGATTTGGCCTGATTAGATGCTAAACGTATACCCCCCACGGCATTTACCATATGTTTCTCATTAAATAATTTTCCGTAAGTCACGTTAAAATCACCATCGTAACTCAAGTTCTCTTCATTCGTCTCCGTGTAGGTTCCTTTCTCCGTAGACTCGGCTCCAACAAAATCAGAGGCTTTCGGAGATTTAAACACTTCCGTTTTTGCTGATGATTTACTAATACTGAAACGTCCCTTTACCCGTAACTCGTCATATACTCGCCAGTCGATCTCGAAATTATTTCTGAATCCAAAAGAACGACTCTCGTTTGAACTATTCAATATCATATCATACAACGGATTATACACGTTCAGCGTCTTCAGATAAGAAGATGAATTAATGTCAGAATCCGTATAAGTTTCCATAACTTGATCCGGCTCTCCATACTCATTCAACTTCCGATGATACGGATTCGCCCGGGAGAACTCAGAAAAGGACACATTCTCACGAGAAGACATCGTGTAATCCAGATTCAAATAGTTCGTGAACGCCACGGTTTTATAACGATACATCAACCTCACGTTACCATTCAACACATCACGATCAGAACCTTTCATCACACCTTGTGTCTTATTATAACTGAAACCAATCCCGTAACGCATCCGGTCATCCCCTCCCTCTGCAAAAAGATTATGACTATGAGAAGTTGCAAACCGCAAAGGTTCACTCATCCAGTAAGTATCAACCCCTCGTTTTACTTCCGCTAAACGCTGATAGTACAATTGCTGGTACCCCTCCGACACGATCTCCCCATTAACATCCAAATCTCCATAATACCCAGCTAAACGTTCAAACTCCAATTTCTCAGCAGAATTCATCAAATTGTAATCAGACAAATCTGCAAACGTGAAATTCAAATTTCCGTTATAATTCAACCTGAGCGTCCCTGCTGCCGGAGCCTTTGTTTCCACCACAACAACCCCGTTGGCAGCCTTCGCTCCGTAAATAGCCGTGGCTGCGGCATCTTTCAGAACCGTAATACTCTCCACCCGATCCATACTCAAATCACTAATTGTAGCTAACGTTGTCTCAAAACCGTCCAATATAAATAACGGTTGATTCGGGTCTGTCTCGTACTCCTGTGTCAAACCAATCACGCTCGTTTTACCACGCACATTAATATCCGGCAAACGGTTGGGGTCAGAACCAAACTGATTGTTCTCCATAATAGCAAAAGAAGGATCCATTGTCTTCAGACTCTGCAACACATTCGTGTTACCGATCGTCTTTAATTCCTTCGCAGTGTAAGTTGTCGACGATCCAGTGAAACTCTCTTTCTTACGGGAATAAATACCTGTCACGACAACCTCGTCCAGCCCCTGTACTTCTTCTTTCAATACAACAGTCCACTCCCCGCTTTTTGGAATATTTTTATAAGAAATTGTTTGAGAAACCATCCCAATAAAAGAAAATACAAGTTCAGCGCGAGTTGTATCAGTAACAACAATTGAAAATTCTCCTTCCAATCCGGTCGTCACGCCTAATGTTGTCCCTTTTATTAATACCGTTACTCCCGGTAGCGGATGTTTTCCCTCGTCAACCACTTTTCCTTTTACGGTCACGGCTTTTTTATCCGTACCACGAGTAGACTGTTCCGTCTTAGCCACTATCACTACGATATTATCCTCGATATAAAAATCGAGAGACGTTCCTTCCAGACATTTTTTCAGAATATGTGTCACGTTATCAGACGTAACATTCACGGAAACCTTCCCCACACTCTTCACCACCTGGTCATTGTACACGAACATGTACCCCATTTTCTGTTTAATTTCGTTAAAAGCAACTTGTAATTCCACGTTGTCCAGTTTGATCGTCGTTCGTTGACCCAGCGCTGTGGCCGTGAACGAGACAAACGTCATCAGTAGGGACAACATTGTTAACCTCATCATCAACAAAAAATTCCCATGGGCTCGCCTAAAAAACCCACTCGTTCTGATTTTTTTCATAACTTTGTATCATTAAAATTTCACATTGTGCCTCAGGCACCTTACTTAAACGGGGGATGGTCCAGATCTCCCGTTTTTTCTATTTTACAGTCACCGTATGGCCATCCACGGAGATAGTCACCATACCAGTTCGTTCAATTAATCTCAATACTTTATTAAAATCATCAAATCGTTGCATCTCGATCGTGAAACACTCGTTCTGTACCACCGGATTCTCGAAAATAACCTGCACATCATACCAGCGAGATAGTTCCTCCATTATATTTTTCAAGGAAACATGAACAAAATGGAATTTTCCCTCATGCCATGCCACGTAAGGAGCCACATCTACGTCAAGCACTTCAAGATCGTTTGTACCCGGAGCCTCAAAAGCTTGTTGACCCGGTTCCAATAGCACAGTGTTATCTGCCCCCCTCACTTGTACACGTCCTTTCACCAGAGTTGTTGCCCGGGAAGACTCGCCATATGCACGAATATTAAATTCTGTCCCGAGCACCTGAACCGTGTAGTCTTTCTCCACCTCCACGATAAAAGGTTTCACCTCATCATGTTTCACGTCAAAATACAGCTCCCCCTTCGCGTACACTTTCCGTTCCTTTCCTGTAAACACGGTCGGGAAACGAAGAGACGATTCCGCATTTAACCATACCACCGTTCCGTCGGGCAGCACGACTTTATACTCTCCCCCTCTCGGAATCCGGATTTCGCTGTATTGAGCCATACTTATTTCCGCACTATCGCTTTTGTAGGTCAATGTCCCTCGTTCATTCACGAACCGGCCACCTTCAAACAACTGTAAGTCACAAATACTGTCTTTACCCAAATCGACCACTTTGCCATCAGGTAAATAAAGCTGTGCCGTTGATACTCCCGGAACAATTCGCTCTTGCCGTAGCTCCGGCACTCCCGGTTCTACCCGCCGCATATTCAAGTACATTATTCCAATCAAAAGAGGAACCATTAACGAAGCTGCCACCGTCCAGCGACGCATCACAAGACGACGACGCAACCCGGTAGCCCGTTCCAAACGGAGCCACGTTTTCTCCCTCCTTTTATCCAGTCGATCAAAATAGAACGACTTTTCCAGCATATTCTCCTTGTTACAGATTTTCTCGAACAACTCCCTATGCCTTCCTTCACGTAACCAGGATTCGAGCATTTCCCGTTCAGATGCGGAGAGTTCCCCACGTAAAAAACGATAAATAACAAGCTCTATCCTAGGATCAATTTTCTCCATTTTTCAAAAATTTCCCCTAAAACGTGAACACCTCCCCACAGGGTGACACCCTTTGTAAAAAAAAATTCTTTAAACGCCCAAAAGAAGTAATAACAACCACTGAATACCCTTCAACCGTTCCCGCAACACCCTGTAAGCACGTAATTTAATCGTCTTCACCGTATTCACGGAAACCCCTAACTCTTTCGCAATTTCAGGATTGGAAAGGCCCTCCATCGTCAGAATCACGACCCGACGGGATCGCTCCGACAAATCCTTTATCGCATCGTACACCATCGCATGGACCTCCTCTTCAAGAATAAATTCTTCCTCCCCCTCTTCCGTGAGCCACAGGATTAATTCCGGTTCATTGCGACGTTGCACTTTTTGGTGACGCAGGTAATCCAAACAAGCATTTCTGACACTCATATACAGGAAACTTTTAATCGCCGCAACAAAATAAAAGTCCGCCCGTTTCTCCCACACCTTCAGGAAAGCATCTTGCACGAAATCTTCAATAATCTCATCATCCTCGACATACTGGAAACCATATGACTTCACGGGGAGATAGTATCGATCAAAAATCTCCTTGAAAATCACACCATTTCCAGCCCGGAACTTTTTTATTAAAACATCCTCTGATTTCGTCAAAACAATAAGTACTAATTACAAGAAACACTTACTTTAGATGATTTCAAAGTTAATCTTTTCTTTCTTTAGATACAACCCCCTTAACAATTTTAATGACACTATCTTACCCTGGAAGGGCAAAATGTGCTGAAGAACATACATGGAAAGGCAGGATCGTTTCCCAAAATCAGTTTACCAAACTTACCTACTTATAGTAAATCACATCCCCGACAAGATCGGATGAAGTGAGGGTGAAGACAGGGATCAACTTCGGTACACTCTCGGTACTTCTTCGCTACACCCCCGCTCACGAGCGACCGTGTACCGATTATACAAGGAAAACAAATCGGGGGTAAAGGCTCATCACCCCCTTTAACCCCCGAAACATCACCTCATTCTCTATCCACGCTCTACCAACAAGCCGTATAAATCACGGCTAACAAAATACAAATCACGTAAGCACAAATATTAAATACCTTATCGGTCTTGAACATTTCAGAAGTCAACACCAACCCCTTCGGATCATCATCCGTCTTGCAGGTAGCCAAACTAACCATACCGATCGTTACCATCGTCAACAGGAACGTGTACATCATCTGATCGAGGAACGGCATTTCGATAGGCAGGAACTTCAACAACAACGCCACGGGAATAGAGATCAGCACCCCGATTATAGCCCCCCGGTTCGTAGTTTTCTTCCAGAATAATCCCATCAAGAATACGGCCAGAATACCGGGACTGACCAACCCGGTGTACTCTTGAATATACACGAACATCTGGTCGAAATTAGCCATCATGGGAGCAATCAAACCCGCAATCACCAACGCCACGGCTGCCGTGAGACGTCCCACGCCAACCAGCCGCTTGTGCGAGGCCTCCCGGTTGATGTAAGGCTTATAAATATCCATCGTGAAAATGGTAGAAGTCGAATTCAGCATGGAGGCCAACGAAGAAACAATAGCCGCTGCCAATGCAGCCAGCACCAGGCCCTTCAAACCCGTGGGTACAAACGTCCCGATCAGCCACGGATAGGCTTTATCATTTCCTCCCGTCATCTCGAACATAGCTGTCACGGACGGGTCTTTGGACTCCGTGTACATCACGAAAGCCACGATTCCCGGAATAACCACGATCAAAGGCACGATTAATTTCAGAAACGCCGCAAAAGCAATACCTCGTTGGGCCTCTTTCAATGACTTGGCCGCCAACGTCCGCTGGATGATGTATTGATTGAACCCCCAATAATAGAGGTTTGCCACCCATAAACCACCGATAAGCACGGCAATACCCGGCAGGTTTTTAAACTCCGGGTTATCCTTTGAGATAATCATATGAAACTTATCGCCCGCCGTGTTCACGACGTGGTTAAATCCCTCCACGACACCGCCACCGGGCAACACGTTATCCAAAGCGATAAGCGTGGTTATAACGCCCCCGATGATCAACAAGGCCACCTGAATCACATCCGTCCAAGCCACTGCCGATAGTCCCCCGTAAATGGAATACGCCGCGGCAACAAAAGCCAGCCCGACGATAGCGGGAATGAATAACTCCCCGTTCCCAGTACCAATAATCGTATCAATGGCTTTTGCTCCTAGGAAAAGCACGGAAGTCAAGTTCACGAAAATAAACAAGGCGATCCAGAAAACGGCAAGAATGGTCTTCAAGTTCGTGGAAAAACGTTTTTCCACGAATTCGGGGATCGTGTAAAGCCCCTGTTTGATAAATATAGGTAAAAAGAATTTACCCACAATGATTAAGGTCAAGGCTGCCATAAACTCATACGAGGCAATGGCCAGTCCCACGGCAAACCCCGATCCGGACATCCCGATAAACTGTTCGGCAGAAATATTGGCCGCAATCAACGAGGCCCCGATAGCCCACCATGGTAACGATTTGCTCGCGAGGAAATAATCCTCCGTTGTCTTCTGTACGCCTTTCTTACCTCTTGACACCCACAATCCCACGGCGATAATCATTAAGGCATACGCCCCGAAAATGAAATAATCCCAGAACTCAAAACTCGTGTTCAACATTTTTCCAATTGCTATGGTTTATACTTAGTAAATTTTCCTCACGCCATCACCAATATCTGCCACGTAAAACTCGGCATTCAACCCGACTTTAGCGTGATACACGGGAGCCAACTTCTCAATAAATTCTTGCACGTAGTCCTCTTTCACTAGGCTCACGGTGCAACCACCAAAACCGCCCCCCGTGATCCGGGATCCCAGCACGCCCGGTAACTTCTGCCCTTCCTCCGCCAGCGTATCCATCTCGACACCGGTAACCTCGTAATCTTCCTTCAATGAGCGATGCGACGCGTTCATCAATTCCCCGAAACGAACCAAATCCCCCTTTTGCAACACGTCAATGGCCTCATTCACCCTAGCGTTCTCCGAGACGGCATGACGAGCCCGACGATAAACGGTTTCATCGGAAATCAGATGCCGCACCCTCTCCAATTCTTCCTCGCTCAAATCACACAGATGTTTCACGTTCAATTCCTGATTTATATCGACTAAAGCCTGTTCACACTGGCTCCGTCGCACATTATACTCGGAAGTAACCAGATCATGATTTTTATTTGAATTAGTGATTACCAATTTATAACCATTAAGGTTTAGCGGGATCAAATCATAATCCAAAGTACCGCAATCCAGCGCGATAGCGTGTTCCTTCTTTCCCATGCCCACGGCAAACTGATCCATAATCCCACAATTCATGCCCACGAAGACATTCTCTGCCCGTTGTGACATTTTCACCAACTCCACCACATCCAGCCCGACATTCAACTGATCGTTCAGCATAAACGCCGTTACAACCTCGATCGAGGCTGACGAGGACAACCCTGCCCCGTTCGGAATATCCCCGAAATACAGAATATCAAAACCCCACGGATCAAGCCCCCGGTCCGAAAACTCTTTCACCACACCCAAAGGATATTTCACCCATTCATTGGGTTTATTCTCAAAAATACTTTGATCACATTCTACTTGAAAAGTTTGGTTCATACTGGCGAAAGCAATCTTCCGATCATCCCGACGAGCCACGGCCAGATAAGTCCCGAAACTTAACGCACACGGGAACACCCGTCCCCCGTTATAATCAATATGTTCCCCGATTAGATTTACCCGTCCGGGAGCAAAGTACAGATGTTCAACCTTTGTTCCGTAAATCTCTTCAAATCTTTTTTCCAACACGCCTGTATCCATGTTAACCATTTAGAGTTTAAAATTCAAAATAGGCTTTTTAGCCACCCGCATATCTACAAAGTTAAAGTATTTTCTTTAAAATTTTATATTCAACACGGATGAAAATTACTTTCTATTGCTTATTTTTATGAGTCGATTAAAATCATGGATCATGGAATTGAAAGAATATATTCTCAAGAATGAATGCCTTGAAATTCATGTATGTAATCTCGGTGGGATTATAAAAAACATCTTTGTACGCGATTGCAGGTGGAAACTTGTTGACGTGGTTTTAGGATTTGATACCCTTGAACAATATATTGACCCGGAGTACCGGAATAATTACCCTTATTTCGGGGCGCTCATCGGACGCTATGGTAATCGCATCAAAGGCGGGGAAATCACGATTGACAACAAGACTCACGTGTTGAACAAGAATGAAAAAGGAAATACCCTCCACGGGGGAACGCCCGGATTCGATCAACGCCTTTGGGACGTGGAACAACCGGACAACGAACATCTCATTCTGCACTACACTAGCCCGGACGGGGAAAACGGTTTCCCCGGTACACTGGACGTCACGGTTCGTTATTCCATTGAAAACAACGTGTTCCGGGTGATTTACGAGGCTAGTTGCGATCAACCGACACACGTGAATCTCACGCAACACCCCTATTTCAATCTAAAGCCTACCGACGAGAATATCGGGAATCACGAACTACGGCTTTATACCTCCCACTATCTGGAAACAACTCCTGATTTAATCCCAACGGGAACTGTCCTCTCGACAGACAAAAAACACGCTTTCGATTTCAACAAACCGCTTTTTCTCGCCTTGCAGGAAGACGGGTTGGATGATTGCTACACGTTCGGAGATCCGATAGAACCCCAACTCATGGCCGAATTGTCCCACCCGAAAAACGGGATCACGGTTACCATCCTGTCGGATTACCCCGGCTTGCAGGTTTACACGGGCAAATACATCGACGTGGCCAACGGGAAAGGCGGAAAGCATTACGGTCCCTATTCGGGAATTGCCCTAGAGACACAGATGCTCCCGGACAGTCCCCACTATCCTTGTTTTCCTTCCACCCGTTTGAACCCGGGTGAACGGTACCTTCACAAAACGATCTACTCGTTCAACTGTATCAGCGTGGAAGAAGACTACGAGGACGAAACCGAGGGATAAACCAATAGATTTATTTTTATTTGGTTTTTAAGAAGAACATCGGGATCACGGCCAGTAACGTGGTAATGAATGCCACGAAAAACACATCGTTAATCCCACTGATATAGGCCTCCATGTTCACGTGTTCAAGTATATATTGTTTCGCGTAAGACACCGATTCCGCATGTCCCAATCCACCACTCGAACTAAAAAAACGGCTTAACCCGTCCACCACGTTCGAGTAAGTCTCTCCCGTGTAAGCAATGGCCTCATGATAACGTTCCGCATGAAACGTCTGTCGCTGGCTCAACAAATGGCTGAACATGGCCACCCCGAAACTTCCCCCGATTTGCCGCACTATGTTCGTTACGCTCGACGCTTGAGCCATCTGTCGGTTACTGATTTGCCGCAAAGAAACGTTGAGTAAGGGTGGGTAAAGAATCCCTAATCCGACTCCCCGCAAATAGAGGCTGATCATGATGTACCACTTATCGGTCAGAAAGGAAAAGGAGTAATTCATGTAAAAACTGGTACATAACAAGAACAAACCCAAAACGATCACGACCTTTGGGTTTACCCACCGGGAAGCATTTCCGGCCAACGGAGATGCCACCGCTTGTAGAAAACCCACAGGCAGGAAGAACAATCCCGTCTGGTAAGCCGAATACCCCAGCGAATCCTGCATGTACAAAGGAATCAGAAAAGTACTCCCGAACATCCCAATCCCGAATATAAACACGATCAGATTCGCCAGCGAGAAATTGTGGTCCTTGAATATCTTGAGATTAATCATGGGATGTTTTACCGTCAATTCCGTGTACAGGAATAACACGAAACTAACCACTGCCACCCACATACATCCCAACACCAACGGGCTGGACCACCCTTTCGTATTCGTGCTTGAGGTCACCTCGGACAGACCATACAGGGAAACGGGTAAAAACACGGCAGACGTGATAAAACCCGGTATATCAAACTTCTGCCTCATCCCAGTCTTGTATTCCTGTTGCACGATCATCGTGTATATGATACAGAATATCCCGATAGGAATATTCACGAAAAAGATATAATTCCAATTCAGATTATCCACGAGATAGCCACCGATAAGCGGACCAAAGGAGACTGAAGCTGCCGAGGCTATCGCCCAAAAACCGAGAGCCATTCCCCGCTGCTCCACGGGGAAAACGGTCGTTACCACAGCCATCCCCACGGGCATCAACAAACCACCCCCGATGCCCTGAAATATACGCCAGAATACCAGTTCCCCGATAGCCGTGGAATTGCCACACATGAACGAGCCCACGGTAAATACCATTAGCGAGAAAACAAAGATTCGCTTGTAACCGAAACGATCAGACAGCCACCCGGCAGCCGGAAGAATAGTTGCCATGGAAAGCATATAGCCCGTCAGTATCCATTCGGCACTATTCATGGACGCCCCAAGCGTTCCCATAATCACGGGTAAACCCGTGTTGACTACCGTGGAATCAAGCACGGCCATAAACGTGGTCAACATGACGTTAAACAGCACGAGCCACTTGTAACTTCCTCCACCGATCGGTGTTGCGGTAACGACATTCATGGTCACTCCTTCTCGATTTTAACCGTTGCAGACATACCCGAAACCAACTTTACCCGTGCCTTTTGCCCATCATCACCTTCAACCCTATCAATGGAGATCTTCAACGGTATGCGTTGGGTTACTTTCGTAAAATTACCGGATGCATTATTCGGTGGGACAAGGGCGAATTCCGAGGCCGTATTGTCCCCGATGTAATACACCCGTCCCTCGAAAGTTAGCTTATCGTAAGCATCCAAAGTGAATTGAGCCTTCTGCCCGAGATAAATCTCCTTAAACTTCGTTTCCTCCAAGTAAACCGCCACCCAAATACCTGTTCCCCAATTTAGGGTAAACGCTGTCTGTCCCGCCTCAATCCGATCTCCCGGTAGCACCCAACGTTTTCCGACAACGCCATCAACGGGAGCCATTACCATACAAGCACTATCGTCAAGAATGAACAACGTGTCACCCTGTTTCACGGTATCCCCCTCCAGCGCGTACAAACGGGTCACTTGTCCCGCCACCGGAGCCGAAACACTTACCCGGAACGAATCGAGATTCGCATCGTCCGTACGGATATACTTCCTGTAATTCAGCCACCACAGGATGGCGACCACGATTGCCACGATGATAAAGATAATCAGGAATACAATCTTCCTCTTCTCCCCTTTACCGGAGACTGCTGTTGTAGTATCTGCCATAAATCGAGTTTAGTTAGAATTAAATATTCACCTTATAAACGTCAAGACAAGCCGTTAGGTTATAATCACAATACAGGAATCGATAACAAGAGTAGCAAACAGGTGAAAAAGATAACACAAATTACTTTTCCGGATACTTCACATAAGAAACAGATGATAATATACACGTTCGACATTTACTTTGTAAAGCCTATATTAAAAGGTTTATTTATTATTCTTTTGAATCATTGCTTAATTTTATTAGTTTTGCAAAAAGCGATCGGTTATGGACATAGAAAAATTACATGGTACGGACCCTCGGTTATACCAACTCGTGGCACCGTTGGTAATGAGCATTCCCGTACTCCGGTACAATAACAACTATCCGTTCAAGACCTCCGTCCACCACAAATGGCTTGTGGCAACAGAGAAGGGAGTGGTGAAAGGTTTCATGCCCATTGACATAAAGAGTACGGGCGCCTGTATTGATAATTATTACGTATCAGGAGGCAATTCCTCGTTACTATCCGCCTTGATTGACTTCGCGAAAAAAGAATTTGCAGGGGAACAACCTCTTTTTGCCGTTTCCCACACCCGAGATGCAGAAACCTTCAAAACAAACGGTTTTATAGTTTCAAAAGAGTGGAAATTGTATATAAAAATGGTATATCCTCCAGCTTATGAGAATAAAAAAAAGTGTGTATGATGTCGTGCAAAACCGCCTAGAACGAATTTTTTCTGATTTTGATAACGTGTACGTGTCTTTTTCGGGCGGCAAAGACAGCGGGGTTTTACTAAACCTCTGTATCGACTATATCCGTCAGCATAAACTAAAACGGAAACTAGGCGTTTTCCACATGGACTACGAAGTGCAATACAACGAGACGATCCGGTACGTGGATCGTACACTCGCAGATAACGCCGACCTGCTGGAAGTCTACCGGGTATGCATCCCGTTCAAAGTCTCCACGTGTACTTCCATGTTCCAACGTTTCTGGCGCCCGTGGGAAGACAATTTACGAAACCTGTGGGTCAGGGATATGCCCGAAACCTGTTACCGCAAAGAAGATTTTGATTTCTACACGGAAGAGATGTGGGATTACGATTTTCAAGTCAAATTTGCAGAATGGTATCACCGGAAGAAAAAAGCTCAACGTACTTGTTGTCTCATTGGGATTCGCACGCAAGAAAGCTACCATCGCTGGCAAGCTATTCACCGGGACAGGAATTACCATAGTTACAAACACTTGAAATGGACACACAAAGTAACTGCAAATATCTTTAACGCCTACCCCATATACGACTGGCTTACCACGGACATCTGGACCGCCAACGGAAAATTTCACTGGGATTACAACCACCTGTATGATCTCTACTATCAGGCAGGAGTTCCTCTTGAAAGACAACGCGTGGCTAGCCCGTTTATCTCTCAGGCTCTTTCCAGCTTGAAACTCTACCGGGCCATAGATCCGGACACGTGGGGCAAAATGATTAACCGGGTCAACGGGGTCAACTTTACCGGGTTATACGGGGGAACCTCCGCCATGGGCTGGCAGTCCATCACCCTTCCGGAGAACATGACCTGGTCATCCTATTTTAAATTTCTCCTTTGCACCCTACCGGAAGAGGCAAGGGAAAACTACTTGCACAAACTCTCCGTGAGCATGGAGTTCTGGCGAAACAAAGGCGGCTGCCTGGCAGAAGAGACTATCGCCAAACTCCGACGAATGGGAATCCCGATCACGGTTAGCGAAACGACAAATTACAAGACAGATAAAAAGCCCGTGCGCATGGATTATCAGGATGATGTACGTATTCCGGAGTTTAAAGAACTCCCCACGTTCAAACGTATCTGCATTTGTATCCTGAAAAACGATCATGCCTGTAAATACATGGGGTTCGCCCCCTCGAAAGCCGAACGGGAACGCCGGGCCAAGGTGATGCAAAAATATAAATCTATCATGGAATCTTATGGAAGAATATAAAAGTCCCGTATACAACGTTATTTCCGTCCCGATCGACAAAGTAGTTGCCAACACCTATAACCCGAACGTGGTGGCACCCCCGGAAATGAAACTATTGGAACTATCCATCTGGGAAGACGGCTACACGATGCCCTGCGTTTGTTACTACATCCCGGAAAAGGATATTTATGAACTCGTGGACGGTTTTCACCGCTACAAAGTTATGAAAACATCCCAACGGATATTCGAACGGGAAAAGGGATTGCTCCCCGTGGTCGTCATCAACAAAGATATTTCCAACCGTATGGCCTCTACTATCCGGCACAACCGGGCAAGAGGCACGCATAGCATCGAATTAATGACCGAAATCGTGGCCGAATTAACCAAGGCCGGAATGTCCGACACTTGGATCATGCGTAATATCGGAATGGATAAAGACGAATTACTACGTTTGAAACAAATCTCCGGATTGGCAGAATTATTTGCCGACAAGGAATTTAGCTTGACAAGAGATGATTGAGGCGATGAATTAATTTTAGATTTATGATTTACGATTTTAGATTCATGAACATTCTCTTTACTCTTATTTAGGTAAAATTATGAAAAACTTATTTTTAAAGTTCATGATTCATAAAGTTTATAAGTCCTATCTGGAGTATCTAGCCCATTTGTCCACTCGTAGTTATTCCTTAGTCTATCGATAGACTAAGACAAAAACATAACATCTTCACCGCAGGAACATAGCAAGAACAATCTCCAGTGTACTTGCCGTGTTCCTATTATGTAATTGCTTGGTATTTGTCCTAGTCCATCCTTAGCTATACCCTAGAGCAATGACAAAGTAGTAATGATCAGATCGTTTCAAAGTATTTCACCAACTTATCGTGAGGCACGGAAACACAGATACGAGAATAATTCTTCGCATACTCCTGCCGAGTTTTCGTGAAGAAAGAAAGTGATACGGCACCGATATAGTGTTCCAACAACTCCTCCTCACTACGATTCACGATCACGAAAATGCCTCGTGGTGTGGTTCCATGATAAAATTCTTCTGCCAGCAAGCCTCTCGCCCGCAAATACTCGATATTCAAAGCTATATCCCGGGTAGTATGCTCTTTAAATGCCGTCACGGCCTTTTTCCCTTCCGGTGTTGTCAACAAGCGTAACACGAGTTCTTGCGCAAAACCGTTAATCCCGTTCGTGTTATACATCACTCTCACCTCCAACTCATCATGTAGCTCCTTATTACACGTGTGGATAAACCCAAGTCGCTGGCCACTCAACCCGACCGACTTGCTAAAACTTTCCGTGATAATCACGTTATCCAGATTCATCAGACGCGTATAGTAATCATCCGAAGCATCCATAAACAACCGACGATAGGGACAATCATAAAAAATCACCACCCCGGCATCATTCAACGCCCGAATAATATTCAACTGTTCCTCGTCATCATGTTTGTCTCCCAGCGGGTTACTCGGATCACTGATCAACACGGCATTTCCCTGCAAACGATCGATCATAGGGAGTAAATCCGTTTGACTGTCATATCCTTCGCTTTCCACTGAACGAATCTTAAGCATTTTGAAATAACATCCCCAATAATACGAGGGCAGGAATAACTTTCCGATATTCACGGTCTGCGCCACGAGATCAAGGGCATGCATTCCCCCTGCCGTAATCAATATATTATCCGGTGAAGACTTTCCGGCAAAAAACTCCTCGTTAATTGCCGCCCGTAAGTCCGGACGCCCGGCTCCATGCGGATACACCTGTATCTCCGGAGAATTAAAGTTTATCGATTTCACGACTTCTGTCAAGTCGATATTTACCACTTGATTCACACCCCGGTTCAAGGGTAAATACTCTTTCCCACTCTTCTGGGAAAGTTCTTTCAGCATCTCCCCGATTTGTACGATACGGGAAAGAGCGGCCCCACTCTTATTTATTTTCATCGCAATCCAGCGTTTTTAATTATCGTTCTGTTTCAATCGTTCGTTAATTAAATCCCTGTACTCGTAATAGAGATCTTCCAGCAAAGGCATTTTCTCGGCAAAGAAAGTGTATATCCGCTCGTGATCCTCCACCCGGTAAAGGTTCACACCCCGTAACTCGAAATAAATCGCACTGATCTCCTGCCCCTCGATCCCGGTATACTCCTCTTCCCACTTTAACTCGTCACCGCACTCCGCCCGAAATAACGTCTGATAGGATAACATACACTCGTAGACCTCGAATCGACGCAACTCATTTTTGTGATCAATTTGGAATAACACGAGAGCCTTCTCCCGATCCGCATAAAATTTTAATTGCGTGGATCGTATCTTCACCCCCGTGAGCACCCATTTCCGGTAAATATGTTTCCGCTTGCAATAACGCTTGAAACCTTCCCAGAATTTCACCCGAATCTCTTTTGCCTCTTCTTTCGTGAACACCTCTGATAATTTAAAATTAGTATGCAGGGACAACCCCGCAAATATAGCAAAAATTGCAAAGTATTTCATATATTTGCGGGAGTGATAGAGTTTACGAACCCATTAATTTATGCTGACATTAAAATACTATCAAGATAAAATCGAGGCAGGATGTGACGAGGCCGGCAGAGGATGTCTGGCAGGACCGGTTTTTGCGGCAGCAGTAATCCTCCCTGAAGACTTTTCCAACGAAATGCTTAACGACTCGAAACAACTCTCTGAAAAGAAACGGGATGAATTGCGCACGATCATTGAACAGGAAGCCCTCGCATGGGCCGTGGCCAGCGTGGACAATAACGAAATCGACAAAATCAATATCCTCAACGCCTCCATCGAAGGGATGCACCGGGCGCTGGCACAACTAAGCGTCACCCCGGAACACATTCTGATTGATGGCAACCGATTCAAGCCCTACCGAAACATCGAGCACCATTGCATCGTAAAAGGGGACGGAAAATACATGGCTATCGCAGCAGCCTCTATTCTAGCCAAAACACACCGGGACGAGTACATGAAAAAATTACATGAAGAGTACCCCGTTTACGACTGGATCAGCAACAAAGGCTACCCGACCCAAAAGCACCGGGAAGGCATTTTGCTCCATGGAATTACCCCTTATCATCGACAAAGTTTCACGTTGCTCGACCCGCAACTAAAACTAGATTTCGATCACTAAAAATAACAAATGGTACAATAGTTGTTACTCCTCAATAGAGGTTAACTTTTAGTTTTTAACTTATAACTTTTAATTTAATTCTATGCCCGTAATCAATTCCATCATATCCATGTTCTCGACCAAAAGGTTGGCACAAATCGATTTCTTCAAAGAAAACCCGATTCAGGTGCAACGAGACACGTTGGTTGAATTACTTCGCAGAGCCGCTGACACGGAGTATGGACTGAAATATGATTTCGACTCTATTTTGACGGCAGAACAATACCGGGAGCGCCTACCCATCATTCACTACGAAGAGCTGGCTCCCTATTCCGAGCGATTAATGAACGGCGAGCAAAACCTGTTATGGCCGGAACCCATCACGTGGTTTGCCAAATCGTCAGGCACAACAGCAGCAAAAAGCAAGTTTATCCCGGTCAGCAAAGAATCTTTGGAAAGCTGTCATTTCCGAGGCGGTAAGGATGTTATCTCCATTTTCAATAAACTATACCCGGATGCACAAGTATTTAACGGGAAGACCTTGGCTCTAGGAGGAAGTAGCGAAATATCCAAGACAAACAACAACTGTCGTTACGGAGACTTGTCCGCCATATTAATCTCCAACACCCCGTTCTGGGCCAACATGATGAAGACTCCCGACCAATCGATCATGCTCATGAGCGAATGGGAAGAAAAGATTGAAAAGATATGCGACACCACGATCAAAGAAGATGTACGCAGTCTTGCGGGGGTACCCTCTTGGTTCCTCACGCTCATCAACCGGATTCTGGAACGCACGGGAAGGAACAACCTTCACGAAGTATGGCCCAACCTGGAACTATTTATTCACGGTGGCATAAACTTCACCCCCTACCGGGAACAATACAAACGCCTGTTGCCCGACCCAAAAATGAAATACATGGAAACCTACAACGCATCGGAAGGTTTCTTCGGATTACAGGATGATCCCAGCGACTCATCCATGCTGTTAATGCTGGACTATGGCGTTTACTATGAATTTGTTCCGATCAGTGAACTGACGAAACCACATCCCCGGGCTCTTCTATTGGAAGAAGTGGAAACCGGAGTGAACTACGCCCTTGTCATCTCCACGAATGGTGGATTATGGCGCTACATGATCGGAGACACGATTATGTTCACCTCTACCCGTCCTTACAAATTCAAAATCACGGGACGCACAAAGTTATTTATCAACGCTTTTGGAGAAGAATTAATTATCGACAATGCCATTGAGGCCCTAAAACAAACCTGCGAGAAAACCGGTGCCATAGTGATGGCATTCACGGCCGCTCCAGTATTCATGGAAGACGGTAAAAAAGGAGCTCACGAATGGATTATCGAATACGGAACTCCCCCCGCGGACTTGGAAAACTTTGCTAATATCCTTGATACGGAACTGAAAAAAGTAAATTCCGACTACGAGGCCAAACGCTACAAAGATATGTCTCTTCAACGATTAATCCTTCACGCAGCCCGCCCAAACCTCTTCAATGACTGGCTGAAAGGAAAAGGAAAACTTGGCGGACAGAATAAAGTACCACAGCTATGGAACGATCGCACGCACATCGACGAATTATTAAAAATGAATCAAGGATAAGATTCAGATAATGAATCCCTCGCCGATAAAGCAAGAAAAAGTTTATAATAATATAAACTTTTTCCCGTTTTAGGCCGTATCTTTGTAAAAAAATTCACACACATATGAGAAATACAACTATTTTAATGATGATCGCCGTGACGCTTGGCTTTTCCGGGTGTAAAAGTAACAGCGGAGACAAAGCGCAACTGACTGCCAACGAATGGCAACTGAAAGAGATGATAACTACAAAGGGGAAAACCACTCTTTCACAACGAGTACCCACCCTCATGCTGACTGACACCAACACGATGTACGGATTCTCTGGGTGTAACCGATTTTTCGGAAGATACACCACGGAAGGTAATACCATCAAGTTAGAACCGGGTGGAAGTACAATGATGGCTTGCCCGGATCTCCAATTCGAGCATGAATACATCCAAACTTTGGCCGCCATGACCTCGTACAACATTGAAAACAAAGAATTAAAATTAACGGATAAAGACCGGAAACAAACTCTTGTTTTCGTGCCTAAAACAGAAGAGGAAGTAATTGGTGCCGCAAACGACGCCCACGGATGTAATGGTGCGGCAGGCTACACATGGTCTGAAGCTAGAAAAGACTGTATTCGCCTGTTCGAATCCGGTGTTCGCATGAACCCGGTTAACGATCCGCAAGCCACGCTTTCCACCTTCATCGTGTTCTCCACCGATTCCACGTTGGCAGAAGTATTTATTCCCAACATGGAAAACCACCCGCTCCTAAACAGACGCGAACTACCGAAAGGTGGTTACGCATGGAACGTGGAAGACGACGACACCTATAACGTAAGACAGGTCAACGGACAATGGATCATTGAACAACGCGGTGAAACATTGTACACCGAAACCCCTGAAAGCGTGATTAACGTGGTATTCCAAGGCGGTGACGGTAAAACTAAAATGCTATACCAGGTAGAAGTAACCTTCTATCCCGCAGAAGAACTGGCAGTCGTAAAATTTGACGACCAAACATACGAATTACCGCAGCAACGCATGGCTTCCGGTT
Organism: Butyricimonas sp.; assembly: GCA_019423345.1. Taxonomy (GTDB): domain Bacteria; phylum Bacteroidota; class Bacteroidia; order Bacteroidales; family Marinifilaceae; genus Butyricimonas. The sequence goes on from JAHZBN010000028.1 coordinate 26,287, forward strand.
TCATGTACAAAAACGATCAAGTAAGCTTGATGGGCAAAGGGAAAGAGGCAGAACTAACCCTCCCCGACGGAAAAGTATTGAAACTACATGAAAAGAAGTAGTTATAAAAAAGGGACTCACAAGAGTCCCTTTTTTATAACTTAATAATCAGCACTGTCACATAAGCCGAAACCCCCTCTTCTCTCCCCTCAAAGCCCAGTTTTTCCGTCGTGGTTGCCTTGATGGTTATCTCATCTACATCAATTCCCATAATTTCAGACAAGCACTCCCGCATCTCCAAGGTCCGCATTTTAATTTTCGGCCTTTGCAGGCATATCACGCAATCAATATTACCGATAGCAAACCCCTTGTTCTCAATCATATCGATCACCTTCTTCAACAGAATTTTACTATCAATGCCTTTGTAAGCGGGGTCCGTATCCGGGAAATATACCCCAATGTCATCCAGCCCGGCTGCTCCCAGAAGTGCATCACATATCGCATGAATCAACACATCCCCATCCGAATGGGCCACACACCCTTTTTCATGTTCCAGTTTAATTCCTCCTAACCAAAAGTCCAGTCCCGGCTCCAGCCGATGAACATCGATCCCTATACCTGTTTTTATCTTCATTGTAATAATATTATTATCCTGCAATATTAATGAAAAAACCGTTCATGGTTCATTTATTTTTATAAATTTGTCACTCTGATTGGATATTATGAAAAGATGAAAGAGCTTGAATCAATATATAATTCTTTTCTGGCAGGCTGCCGGATTACAACAGACTCCAGAGAGGTGAAAGATGGAGATATATTCATCGCCTTAAAGGGTGAAAATCACAACGGTAACACCTTTGCAGAGAAAGCCGTGGCCCAAGGAGCGAAACACGTCGTCATTGATGAGGCCGCCTACAACACGGCTCCCCAATGCGTACTCGTTCCCAACACCTTGCAATTCCTGCAACAACTAGCCAACTACCACCGCCGGAAATTAAACATTCCCATCTTGGGAATCACCGGGACAAACGGCAAAACCACCACGAAAGAATTATGTCACGCCGTTCTTTCCAAAAAATATAATACCGTTGCCACGAAAGGCAATTTAAACAACCATATCGGTGTACCCCTCACCCTGTTAAGCATGGACTCCTCCACGGAATTCGGTATCGTGGAAATGGGGGCCAACCACCCGGGGGAAATAAAAGAACTATGCAAAATTGTTGAACCAGACTACGGTATCATCACGAACATCGGGTATGCCCACTTGGAAGGATTCGGAAGCTACGAAAATATCATCCAAACCAAAAAAGCCCTTTACGAGTCCGTGAAGGAGAAAGCGGGAATTTTATTCGTGAACGGGGAAGATAAATTGTTGTGCCAATTATCTGAAGACCAGAAAAGATACACTTATGGCATCAATGGGCATTTCACGAACGGGGAAATCGTTCAGACCACCCCTTACCTCGTGTATACCTTAAAAACCCATCACGGACAACTATACATCCGGACGAAACTCATCGGGGGATATAACTTTGACAACGCCATGGCAGCCACCACGGTAGGAACATATTTCAATATCGATCCTTTACAAATACAGGCCGCCATCGAGGCTTACACCCCCTCTAACCTTCGCTCGCAACTACTGAAAACGGAACGCAACACGATCATCCTGGATGCCTACAACGCTAACCCGAGCAGTATGCAAGTCGCCATTTCCAATTTCGGGGAAATGAAAGCAGACAACAAATTACTGATTATCGGGGAAATGCGTGAACTGGGAGCCATTTCCGAAGAGTCCCACAAAAACATCGTAGAACTCATGAAGGAAAACAATTTTCCCCGGGTATTCCTCGTGGGGTCGAGTTTTGAATCCATCGCAAATAACTATACCTTTACGCGTTACTTCCCCGACACGGACACGCTGATCGAGTATCTCAAAGCGAACGAGATTCTCCACGCTTTTATCCTGATAAAAGGTTCACGGGGAAATAAACTGGAAAGGATTACAGAATACTTATAAAACAACAGACCATGAACGACAGAGTTGTCATCATACCAACCTATAACGAAAAAGAGAATATCGAAAACATTCTCCGTTATGTTTTTAAACTGGAACCAAAGTTTGATGTGCTCGTGATAGAGGACAACTCTCCCGACGGCACGGCCCAGATTGTAAAACGTCTGCAATCCGAGTTTCCACAACTTCACATGATCGAACGTAAAGGAAAGTTAGGACTCGGCACGGCCTATATTACCGGATTCAAATGGTCTCTGGAACACGGGTATAAATACATCTTCGAGATGGATGCCGATTTCTCCCATAACCCCGATGATCTGGTCAAATTGTATCACGCCTGTGAAAGCGGGGAAGGCGATATGGCGATCGGTTCCCGCTACGTCACAGGTGTTAACGTTGTAAACTGGCCCATGGGACGGGTTCTCATGTCCTATTTTGCCTCCAAATATGTAAGATTCATCACGGGCATGAAAGTACATGATGCCACAGCCGGATTCGTTTGTTACACCCGGAAAGTCTTGGAATCCATTGACCTCGACAATATTCGTTTCAAAGGCTACGCCTTCCAGATCGAAATGAAATTCACGGCGTGGACCTTGGGATTCAAGCTGAAAGAAGTACCCATTATTTTCACCGACCGTACCCTCGGCACATCCAAAATGAGCGGTGGCATCTTCAACGAGGCCTTTTGGGGTGTCATCACGATGAAACTCCGGAGCTTAGGAAAACGTAAGGCAATTAAAAATTAATCCATTTACGATTTATGAATTACGATTTATGATTAAAAGAACGGTAGTTGGGGAGAGGAAATCATAAATCAAGAAATTAATTAGAATCTAAAATTAACATGGGGGGGGAATTAAAGCGTCAGCCTCGTGCGGCCGGAATCTAAAATTTAAAATTTAAAATTTAAAATCTAAAATTACTATGCGTATATTACTTCAAAGCGGAACCATCATAAATGAAGGGAGAATCTTCAAAGGTGATCTCTTGATTCACAATGATCGTATCGAAAAAATCATAGAAGGCAAATTGGATTCAGTCCCCGGAGACCTCAAAATTATCGATGCCACGGGGAAATACATCATACCGGGAGTAATTGACGATCAAGTACACTTCCGCGAACCCGGCCTCACACACAAAGGAGACATCCGGGAAGGTAGCCGGGCGGCAGCAGCCGGGGGCGTGACCTCTTTCATGGATATGCCTAACGTGAAACCTCCCACCATAACCAACGAGTTACTCCGGGAAAAACAACAGATTGCCAAGGAGAATTCGGCTGTCAACTACTCGTTCTACCTCGGTGCCACCGTTGACAATATCGACGAGATTAAAAAGGTCGATCCGCACACGACTTGCGGTATTAAAGTTTTCATGGGTTCCTCCACAGGCAATATGCTAGTGGATAGTCGGGAGGCCTTAGAAAAGATATTTGCCGAATCCCCGATTCTTATCGCTACCCATTGCGAGGATTCGCCCACGATAAACCGTAACTTGGAAGTATACAAGCAACAGTACGGGGAAGACATTCCTCCTTTCTGCCATCCTTTGATCCGCAGTCGGGAGTGTTGCTACACCAGCTCTTCGCTGGCAGCCGAGCTGGCACGTAAACACAACAGCCGCCTGCACATACTTCATTTAAGCACAAAAGAAGAATTGGAATTACTGGATCAAGGTCCCCGCACCCAAAAACACATCACAGGGGAAGTATGCGTTCATCACCTCTGGTTCAACGACCAGGCCTACCACACCAAAGGCAACCTCGTCAAGTGGAATCCTGCCATCAAAACCGAAGAGGACCGTCAGGCCCTGTTACAAGCCTTGAATGACAACCGCTTGGACATCATCGCCACGGATCACGCTCCTCATCTTCCGGAAGAAAAAGCCGGAGTATATACCCAATCAGCTAGCGGAGGCCCAATGGTGCAGCACTCGCTGATCGTCATGCTGGAACTCATGAAGAAAGGTCAAATTACGCTTGAAAATATCGTGGACAAAATGTGTCATGCCCCAGCCGACATTTTCCATATAGAAGAAAGAGGGTACCTGCGAGAAGGTTACAAGGCAGACATCGCCATCTTCGAAGAACACCCGTGGACCGTGAAGAAAGAAAACTTACTTTACAAATGCGGCTGGTCCCCCCTCGAAGAAATGTCCTTTACTTATCAAGTAAGCATGACACTTGTGAACGGGCAAATCGTGTATGATCATGGTAAGATCAATGACGACGTACGTGGGGAAATGCTGACGTTCTATTAGCCCTACCAAACGAAAAGCACACAGGCCACAATAAACAACAGGAACAACACGTTTCCCAACCAGCGGGTCCGGTGTGAAATAAAGTATTGAGTAAACATATAAGATAACGGGATCGCTGTAATCAAAGTGATCCCGTGACAATTAAACGGGATAAAAAACAACGAACTCCCCACGAAAAGCAACATTGACAACATCGACAACATCCCCCGCCTCTGCGCTACGATTGCCATCGGGTAGTTCACCACGACATTATACAAGGACACGACGATTAGCACGCCGATCACTACAAAAGCGACCACTTTCTCTGGCATTATTTTCCAGAACACTTGCCCGCTTGTCAATGCCTGCACGAATACATCCGGTAATGTTGCCAACCGATCCGTCAAGAAGTAATAACATCCCGTGAAAAATAATGCGGAAAAGACCCCTATAAACAGCGCAACCAAATCCTTCAACGCCGCCCTTCCCGAAAAAGGCAGAACGATAACCGCCCAAACAATCAGCATGATCAATTTCGGGCAAAGCAAAACCGCCAGTGTAGAAAAAAGTCCGAAACCAAATACCGGCGAGTTGGATTGCGTGTTCACAATAGCCGACTGCAAACGAGCCACGGCCAACACGACACACAGGGCTGCCACCAGATAATTACTCATCCCGTAACGACAAACCACACCGATACACAACAAGGCATAAACCACCGCCGGGAGAACCGTGATATGAGATAAAAATTTATACCGGTCTGCGACAAAGAATACCAGAAACGACAAGCACAACAAAGCCAATACCCCAATTTCCTTCCACCACAAACCGCCTTGTTCCTGGCAAACAGGAATGGATATAACACCCAAATCCGGACAAACGGAAAAATTATCCGGTCCGAAAGTAAAACGTAGAAATGCAATTGCTGCCAAAATAAATGGCAGCAAATACAGCATATAAACCCTCTTCGTTTTTAAAATGGCGTTAAATCTCATCATCCACCATTTTACAAATCAAAACCTATATCTCTTCTGAAATTCATCCCATCGAAATGAATCTTGGCCACGTTCTCGTAAGACTGGGCCAAAGCCTCCTGCATTGTCTTCCCGAACGAACTCACGGCAATCACGCGTCCCCCGTTTGTCACGACCTTCCCGTCTGCCAACTTCGTCCCCGCATGGAACACGATACTCCCCTTCACGTCCGATATCCCCGTGATTTCTTTTCCTTTCTCGTAATCCCCAGGATATCCCTGAGAAACAAGCATCACAGTCGTGCAGAAACGATCATCCAGTTCGAACGCTGCCCGTTCCAGCTCACCCTTGGCCATCGCCTCGAAAAGAGACAAAATATCCGTTTTCAATCTCGGCATCACCACTTCCGTCTCCGGATCTCCCATACGCACGTTATACTCGATCACGTAAGGATCACCACCAACATTCATTAGCCCAAAAAAGACAAATCCTTTGTAGTCAATCCCGTCTTTTTGTAATCCCTCGATCGTGGGGCGCACCACCCGCTCTTCCACTTTCCGGTTGAACTCTTCATTGGCAAACGGCACCGGGGAAACGGCCCCCATACCACCCGTGTTCAATCCCGTATCACCCTCTCCGATACGCTTGTAATCCTTCGCCGAACCCAATATTTTATAACTCTTCCCGTCCGTTAACGCAAACACTGAAAGCTCTATTCCTTTCAAACACGCCTCGATCACTACTTGATTTCCGGCCTTCCCGAACTTTCCTCCCAACATCAGCTCCAACTCCCTCTTGGCCTCTTCCAAATCATCCAGAATCAACACACCTTTTCCAGCTGCCAACCCATCCGCTTTCAACACGTAAGGCGGTTTTTGGGTTTCCAGAAAAGCAAACCCTTCCTCTAGGTTATCCTTCATCACCGTTAGATAATCAGCTGTCGGAATATGGTGGCGGAACATGAATTCTTTCGCAAAATTCTTACTTCCTTCCAGAATAGCACCCGCTTTTCCTGGTCCCACGATCATCAGTCGGGCAAAACGAGCGTCTGCCTCAAAATAATCCCGAATACCCTCCACTAGAGGATCTTCCGGCCCGACAACCAGCATATCGATAGCATTATATTCCACGAAAGTCGCTAACGCCTCGAAATCCGTTACCTTGATATTTACATTTTCAGCTATCTCTGCCGTTCCGGCATTTCCCGGAGCAACATATAACTTTGTTAATCTTTCACTCTGATTTATTTTCCACGCCAACGCATGTTCGCGTCCACCGCTACCCAATAATAATACTTTCATCCTTTTTTAGTTACAAGTTTACAAGTTACAGGTTACAAGTTGAATCCCGACACGTTCATCGGCAGGTGCATTATTATTCCCAAGAACCTGTAACATACAACCTGTCAACTTGTAACTCGGCCTTGCCGAAAACACAAAGATAAGTCTTTAGCATAAATCATAAATCATAAATCACAAATAAATTTGGAGTAATTGACGGATTTCTATAACTTTGTTAAAAATCAAGGCCATGAACAGATACACCACCAATGGCGAAGAGGGAGAAATTCTCCCGAATTTACTCGGAATCACGGACGAGGAGACTCTTCACAACGCTGAGTTCGAAGGATTCTTGATAGCAGAAATCCTGTTCACGGAAAAGCTAACACCTAAAACAAAATTTTCAGTCAAATACATCTGTGATATTCACCGCACGGCACTAAAAGAACTCTATGCTTTTGCCGGGCGTTTCCGTTCCGTCAATATTTCCAAAGGCGGATTTGTGTTCCCGGCCGGAAGATTTATCCCGGATAGTATGCGCATTTTCGAAGAAGAAATTCTTTCCCAACTCCCTGATCACTACACCAGTCAACAAGCTCTGATAAAAGACATTGCCAAGGTACACGGTGAATTACTTTTCATCCACCCCTTCCGGGAAGGCAACGGCAGGACATCCCGTATTCTCGCCAACCTCATGGCACGAAAACAAGGTTATCCCGGCTTAAACTTCAAAAGGATTGATTTTAATGAATATATTATCGCTGTCCAGCAAGTAGCACGAAAAGACTACTCCAGAATGGAGCAGATTATCGCTTACACATTTTAAGTTTCAAATCTACCCGTTCTAAAATAGTATAAGCAGTTTCTTGGGAAATTTTTATCCCTTCCAGTTGAAACGAAGCTATCATTCCTTGCAAAATCTCTTCCCGAACCGTGGCGTTTTTTACAAGCTGCGGCATCTTTTCTTTTATTTTTTCCATATTACAAATATACGACTTTTCCCCTTATTATCAAAGCAATTCAGCCACAAATCACCCTCTTTTATTACCTGCCCACCACCGCAGGCTCATCCACAAGCGTTAACCTTGTGCGGCCGGAATCTAAAATAGATCAGTAACTTATCTCCACGTTTCCTCCACCGTGTAATTCAAAAAGCGATTAAAAGGCTGCATCAGTAAAAGTCGCTCCACACACCGTTCAACCACGTCCACTCCCTCGAAAAACGAATCGGGAACATAATTCGATACCGTGTAAGATTTGTATTTCAACAAATCCCCTTCCGGAAAATCGGCCGGAAAAGGAGCAGGCACCTTTTTCAATTTCTCCCCCTCCAACACGTAATGTTTTTGAAATTCCGCATTCCGGATAATTCCAGTGAACTCGTCTATATTGTCATACACGTCTTTCCGCAAAGCCTTCAGCAACGATGGTTCCGGACACCAGATTCCACCCCCGATCATACAATTTCCCGGTTCTACATGTACATAATACCCTGCACGGGGACTTTGCTTACCACCCTTCACCATGTATGCCCCAATATGCGTCTTATAAGGTTCCTTATTGGGTGAAAACCGGACATCCCGGTAAATTCTGAAAATACAATCTTTCGCCGTCAACCCATCCACGTCCGGCTCCGTCACAGCCAATGCCAGAATTACTCGGTTAATGAAATCCTCATGTTCGGCCTTTACAGTCAAATACCACTCCTTATGTGCATTAAACCACTCTCGGTTATTATTCTCCCTCAACTCTTCCAAAAAGCGAAAGACTTCCGCCATTGAAAAGTTACCACCTTGCCGCCCACTATCTACAATTTTCTTCATTTTCAACTCCTTATTAATTTTAGATTCCCTTCCACGGATCAACGCTTTTTGTCAATCGTAATTCATAAATCGTAAATGGATTAATTTTCAATTTCTCGGCACCCATTTCACCTCTTCCAACCCGCAATCCTTTGCCAACTTACGCCCCAGCACGAACAAATAATCGGAAAGGCGATTCACATATCGCACGATAATATCCTCCACCTCTATTTCCTCGCTCATATCAATAATCCGGCGTTCCACCCGACGGCAAACCGTACGGGCAATATGACAAGCCGATACCTCCGGCC
>JAHZBN010000029.1:0-32405 GCA_019423345.1 Butyricimonas sp.
AAATGGCACCCTTTTCAGAGTGCCATTTTTTATATCATGAAAAATGAATTACATGAGGAAGTGATCACTGATCGATTTATGCTCGTAGATGTTGCGGATCGTGTCGGCAAACATGGGAGCGATCGGTAATACTTTAATTTTTGAGCAAGGTTGTTTCTGGGGAATGGAATCGGTGAAGATTACTTCCGTCAGTTTTGATTTCTCGATATTTTCGTATGCCTTACCGGAAAGTACTGCATGGGTGGCTACGGCACGTACGCTGGCAGCACCATTGTCGATAAGCATATCGGCTGCTTTGCAAATTGTTCCGGCCGTATCGATCATGTCATCAACAACGATGATATTTTTGCCCTCTACATCCCCGATCACTTTCATGTCGGCAACCTCATTTGCCCGGATACGGGTTTTGTGGCAGATGATCAACCCTGAATCAAAGTATTTTGCCCAGGAATTTGCTCTTTTGGCTCCACCGATGTCTGGGGAGGCAATGGCAAAATCACGTAATCCTAAAGATTTGATGTAAGGAATCAACACGGTAGAACCGTATAGGTGATCCACGGGAACATCGAAGAATCCTTGAATTTGGTCGGCGTGTAAATCCATGGTGATAATCCGGTCAACCCCGGCAGCTTGTAGCATATTAGCCACTAGTTTTGCCCCGATGGCGACACGCGGTTTATCTTTCCGGTCTTGACGCGCAAACCCGAAATAGGGGATTACGGCGATTACCTTGTAGGCAGATGCTCTTTTGGCGGCATCGATCATCAAGAGTAATTCCATGAGGTTATCACTAGGCGGGAAGGTTGATTGCACGATAAACACGTGTTCGCCTCTCACCGTTTCGTCGAATGAGGTGACGAATTCTCCGTCACTAAATCTCGTAAACGTTTTTTTACCGAGTTCCAGCCCTAGAGAACTAGCAATACTTTCTGCAATATATTGACTATTCTCTCCGGCGAAAACTTTAATTTCGGGAAGATTTGACATATCTAATTCATTAGTTGAAACACTTGGCAAAAGTATGAAATTATTTTGTACCACCAAAGGAATTTAGCGGAACAGTTGTTTGATCCCTTCGTCTGAAAATGTTATATTTGTTCCAACAAAGATGTTGTTGGAATGGTTATTTGTAACTATGTGCAGTATGTTTATTTTATTAATCAATATATTTTCAAATAGATGGAAGAAATCAAAAAGTACGTGGAAGAGAACAAGGAACGTTTCCTAAACGAGTTATTCGAGTTGATTCGTATTCCTTCAATTTCTTCATTGTCTGAGCATAAGCCAGATATGTATCGTTGTGCCGAGCAATGGACGAAAATCATGTTAGCTGCCGGAGCGGACCGGGCAGAAGTGTATGAAACAGAGGGTAATCCGGTTGCTTACGGGGAGAAGATCATTGATCCGGCTCTTCCTACGGTGTTGGTGTACGGGCATATGGACGTGATGCCGGTTGACCCGATCGAGTTGTGGAACACGAAACCTTTCGAGCCGGTTATTAAAGATGGTAAGATTTGGGCTCGCGGGGCTGATGACGATAAGGGACAGGCTTTCATGCACGCGAAAGCATTTGAATATTTAGTGAAATCCGGAAAATTGAACTGTAACGTGAAGTTCATGATCGAGGGAGAAGAGGAAATCGGTTCCCCGAGTCTTCCAAAATTCTGCCGGGATCATAAGGATATGTTGAAAGCGGATGTGATTCTGGTTTCCGATACCAGTATGATTGGCCGTGACATTCCTTCCATCACCACGGGATTGAGAGGTTTGGCTTACTGGCAGGTTGAGGTTACCGGCCCGAATGCTGATTTGCATTCCGGTATTTTCGGGGGAGCGGTGGCGAACCCGATTAACGTGTTGTGTAAGATGATTGCCGATATGCAGGACGAGAAGGGGCATATCACGATTCCCGGATTTTATGATGACGTGCTGGAAGTAAGCGCTGAAGAGCGTGCCAAGATGGCGAAGGCTCCTTTTAATCTGGAGAATTACAAAAAATCGCTGGACATCAAGGAGGTGAAGGGCGAAGAAGGATTCACGACCAACGAGCGCACGGGTATTCGTCCGACATTCGATGTTTGCGGAATCTGGGGTGGTTACACGGGAGAAGGGGCCAAGACGGTGTTACCTTCCAAGGCATATGCCAAGATTAGCTGCCGTTTGGTCCCGAACCAGAAGCACGAGAAGATCGCGAAGTTATTCAAGGAGTATTTCGAGTCTATCGCACCGGATTATGTGAAGGTGAAAGTGGATTATCTGCATGGCGGACCTTCTTACGTGTGCCCGATTGATCTTCCGGCTTACAAGGCTGCGGAAAAGGCATACGAGGAAGTGTATGGAAAACAACCAGTTCCGGTTCGTTCCGGTGGTAGTATTCCAATTATCGCCACGTTCGAGGAAGTGTTGGGAATCAAATCCGTGCTAATGGGCTTTGGTTTAGGGTCTGACGCTATTCACTCTCCGAATGAGAATTATCCGTTGGAACAATTCTTTAACGGAATTACGACAATTCCATTATTCTACAAGTATTTCGGAGAGATCATGAAGAAATAAATTTTGTAGGTAATATAGTTTGGATTCCCCTCATTTTACGTTTGTAAAGTGAGGGGAACTTTTTTGTGGACAAATTAGTGAAAGGGGAGGCGAAATTGTACTCGTGGTTATTATTGATAAATCGTGTTTTAATAAATATGCAATATTGTAGTGTTTGTGTCAAATATATTTCCTATCTTCGTGGAGAGCATTATTTTGAATGAAATACTGTTTATTGTTTTGTTACAAAACAATGAATTATGAAAAAAAGAGTTTTTTTTAAATGGATCTTTTGTCTTTTAGGTGGTGTCATGTTTTTTGCTTGCTCAAAAGATTATAAAGGACTTGTGGAGGTAGATAATTCGATTGAGAACATTCAAATTAAGAATGGGATGTTAGTGTTTTATACTTATGTTTTATATGCGCAGCCATTTTTTTATGTTGAATATAATAATAACCAAAGTGTTGCAAGTGCTGGTTTTACGATGACAAGAAATTCTATATTATCTTCCTTTGACTATAATATAGCGGGAGGGACGTATACGCGATGGTTAACCGAAGCAGATTTAACTGGATTGTAACAGATCGTATGGACTTATATAAGAATAGAATTAGTTTTTTTGTACTTTGCTTGGGGATTACGTTTTTCTCCTCTTGTACAGATGGTGATAACAATGATGATTGGAAGCTTGATTTACCGGAATTGTCAGTTGATTCCGTGTCCATGTTAGGAGTAATCGGGATGCACGGTGCGGTGATGTTTTCGATTAACGATGTTCCGTATATTGGGTTAGGGGATATCCCTTTGGTGGGTAAGAATCGTTGTTTTTTTTATTATTCGGATGAAAAGCGTTCGTGGGAATCGATAGGAGAATATCCGGGAGGGGCGCGTGAGGGAGCGGTAGCTTTTGTTATTGGCAATAAGGCGTATGTCGGATTGGGGATTACTATTACGATTGATAAGGAGAACGGTCCTTCGTCGGTTCGTCACGATGATTTTTTCGTGTATGACAGTGAAACCGGGACTTGGGATACCCGGCCCGTAAAGTTCCCTGGGGGGCCGAGAGCGGGGACTGTCGCTTTTTCGATAGAGGGTAAGGGATACGTGGGGGCTGGAGAAGGAGAAAAACTGTTAGAATACTTTGCGGATTTTTATGAATTTGATCCGGAGACGGGATGGAAACAAATATCGGGTATTGCTAGAGCTAGGGTAAGGGCGACTGCTTTTGTCGCTAACGGGTATGGATATGTTTGTTTCGGTGTTGGAGCGGATGATATTCAGAAGTTTGATCCGAAATCTAATACATGGAAAGGACAACCGATTTGTTATGAAAAGGGGGAGAATGCAGAAATACCATCAAATATTGTTTCTTTCGTACTGAATAAAGACGGACGGGATTTTGTCTATGTGAACGGAGGTTGGGGCTATGATCCTCAAAAGAATATATGGAAGAAAGTGGATTATCCGATTTTCGGGGAGTACGGTTTTACCATGGGAGGGTGAGGCTATTCTATGGGGATGGGGGAAAAAGGTGGATTTGTGGCGAAAGTCTTTGAGGTCATTGAATGGTAAAAGAGTGACAATTTAATATACAAGAGTCATTATTATTGTCTGGAATCCATTGTTTGGAATACGTGGAAGCGGGTTTTACGTCCACCGCCTTCGACGGAGAATTGTTCCGTGTGCTGGGAGCCGTTTCGGGCATTCAAGCGGAGCGTGAGGTTATTCGTTCCGGCGGATAAGGGCAGACGAGTGTAGGAGATGGAATAAGGTAGTGTTTGCCAGTTGCGGGTGTCGGCTTTTTCGGTGAGGCTGTTAGCGATACCGACGGCGAAGCCCAACCATTCGTTTTGCTTGCGGGCGGAGTATTCTAGGCCTTTTTTGGCTGCCACCCGGAGGAGGGAATTTGAAAATTCCCGTACCATTCGGTCTCGTAAGGTCTTGAATGCGATCTCATTGATATTCTCGGCGAGTTCCAACGGGTATGAGTGATTGCCGGTTACGAGAGTTCCCGTGGCGTAAAGCGGGGGACGTTCCATGTATTTTGGGAACGCGACACGCAAGGTTTGCAGATCGGCAATACTTCGTTTTTCATCATCGCTGTATCCCGAGCCAAAGAAGAAAGGGAAGGTAAGCCCGAGGGATTCGTTGTGGAATACAATCGCCCCGTCTCCTCTTTTTTGTTTGGCGAAGTTTATGCTCCATTCAGCCTTTACTGGTCCCATGCCGTTCAGCCAGAAAAACACGAGTTGTCCATCCGCGGGCGTCGGGGTATGGGTGTATGTCGTGTTAAACTCTTTCTCGTATTGTTTCAATTCTGCGGAGAAACCGCAAATATAGGCGGTACGCATCAAGTCCTGTTTTAGTTGTTCCGGGGCCTTTACGCCGAAGTTTTTAATATAGTCGGACTGGTAGACCTCGTAGGCATTTCGATAGGCGATAAACGCATTATTGTAATCTCCCGTGGCGTCATAGATCAGGCCCATTAATAAATGGGCGAAAGCATCTCGTTGATACCGGTTCTTGTTATCGGGGTACTTGTCGTTTAGCTGGTTGAGTTTGATATTGATTTTGCGAACCTCGACCAAGGCTCCTTCCATGTCATTCAGATCGATATAGTTTAAGGCCTTGTAGAAGTTAATCATGATGATTTCAAAGTCTTCCGGTCGGTAGGGACGTGTTTCCGGGTTGGTAACCAATGCTGCAGCTTCAGTCCCGACATTACTGTGATACTCGTCAATCAAGTTTTCGGCGGTCTCGAAGTATTGATTACTGTTGGTGGGATTGCTGAGCATGAATTCCACGTATCCTTTGTTGAGATAATAGAGGATGCGGTTTTTACCCGTGGCTTGTTTTTTATCTTTATCTAGAAGTTTGTTTGCTTTCTCGAAATTTCCCGAGTTGACGGCTGCTTGGAACTCTGCCGTTCGCTGGTACCAAGTAGCGCATCCGGAGAAAAGAAAAACGAGAAGAATAATTAAAAATTGAAAATTGAAAATTGAAAATGAATGATTTACCTTCTCCAAGCCTCCTTCTTTGGGAAGGGGAGATGCGATGCATGAGCATTCTTTCCTTTTATTAAGGGGTGTTGGAGAAGGTAACGATATTTTCATCCGTTTGAATGTCTCTATATTACAGAACCCGGTCGCTGATTTGTTTCTTGATCTTCTTGTCACCCATCCAGACAACCTCATTGGTCTCGATGTTCGTGAGTTGCAGGTCGATTTGATAAGTCACGACTTTTTGTTTCTTGTACGAGTCGACGATGCTGTTGATTGTCCCTTGCAAGATGAAATCGGCACCCAGTTCTTTTCCCCACTTCTTGGTGGTTTCCGGTGATGCGTAATCTTGTTGCTCGGCTCTTTCTTTTCGAAGTTCATTCCGTTTCTCTCCGGCAACAACCAAACGAATGTTACCATCCCGGATAATCGCTTTTTCTACATCTTTAATGAAGGTTTCCGAGTTGATATGTTCGTGACTTTTGTTCTCCACGAGACCGACCACCACCACGGGGCGTTTGTCGTTTGCTTTTAAGTATCTTGGAATCCAGGCTGAAGTAAGCAGGTCACCGATCATTTCTTCGGAAACAAGCCGTGAGTCACTATCATTCCAACGTCCGCTAAGGTCGATGGTTTCATTCGGGTCTACCCGTGTGATTTTCCGGTTAGCACATCCGTTAATTAAAGCAATGGTTAACACAACAAGTGTTCCGATAAATATTCTTCTCATATTCCGTTGTTTTAGGTTTCTATTCAATTTCCACGATCACATTTTGTGTTCTTGTAAAAGTTTATAACAATAATTCTACCAAATATACGTATTACACAGTTTTATGGATGTTAATTAGATTTAAAATTGATGAGGCGGCCGATCATTATGCCGGAATGTGACGTGATTCGTTGTAAGTAATCGGGGAGTGTTTCTGTCGTGATGGACACTTTTTTGTCGGAAAACGAGGCGTGGAGCAGGTATATTTGTCCTTCGTTTTCAATGGCAATACCCACGTGAGCCGTGTCAAGTCCTTTTTTCTTCGTGGTGATCAGTATAATATCCCCGGTTTTGATTTGGCCCGCGAAAGGTAGTACTTTTTCTTTCGGGATATAGTAATATGCCCTGCCGTTAATAGTTTTTTCAATATCAATTATTTTTGTAACAAGGGTGGAATCCTGTATCAGGGCCGGGTACTTTTTCCAGTTTTGGGAGATGAAGGATACCTTGTTGGGGAAGGGGATACCTCCTTTTTCTTTCGTGATGTCTTCCAGAAAGTTCAGGCAGGTCATCTCGTATAACCAGTCGGAAGAGTAATGCAGGCGTGACGTGTAGTCAACTATCTTTCCGTTCCGGTACCGAATTTCTTGTAAATTCCTTTGGAATTGAGGAATACTTTGTTCTTCATATTTATCTAGGCGTGCCAGGGCGATGACATTATCGACGAAAGTCACGCAATCAAATTCCCGCAGGTTGACAACCAGCTTCTCCTGGGGATTGATGTCCAACGTCCCTCCCACGTAAGGTGTTTCGAGGAAATAACGTCCGATGGCGACAACTTTCTTGTTGATCGGGAGTTTGGTTATTTCCTTTTTATTGGCGTATTCAAAGAAATGTTTTAGTAAAATTTGATCTTTCTGGTACACGGAATCAACGGGAGAGCAAGCGAAAGCCCCGAATGAAAAGGTAATCAAGAATAGAAGGACTAAATTCTTCATAGTAACCGATTTTGAGAATAAAAAATGAGGAGTCGTGTGACCGACATCCTCATCTCTCTTGTGTTGTGTTTATATATTATTTGCCTGCGGCCGAAAACTGTTCAAGGAAACGGATGTCGTTTTCGAAAAAGAGACGTATATCTTTAATGCCGTATTTTAGCATGGTGATACGCTCGATACCCATACCGAGGGCGAACCCGGTATATTTTTCCTTGTCTATTCCATTTAATTCCAAAACATTGGGGTCAACCATTCCACACCCAAGGATTTCCAACCATCCGGTTCCTTTACACACGTTGCAACCTTTTCCATGACATAGTGTACAGGAAACGTCCATTTCTGCCGATGGTTCCGTGAAAGGGAAATATGACGGACGAAGACGAATTTGCGTGTCTGGTCCGAATAGTTCTTTCGCGAAATAGGTTAAGGTTTGCTTTAAGTCAGCGAAGGAAACGTTCTCGTCGATGTAAAGAGCTTCGATTTGGTGGAAGATGCAATGTGCCCGGGCCGAGATAGCCTCGTTACGGAACACCCTTCCGGGAGTAACTAGCCGAATCGGGGGACGATGAGCCTCCATGTCTCGCACTTGCACGGATGAGGTATGCGTGTGTAGCACGATGTCCGGGTTCTTACTGATAAAGAATGTATCCTGCATATCACGTGCCGGGTGTTCTTCCGGGAAGTTCAACGCGGAGAAGTTATGCCAGTCGTCTTCGATTTCCGGTCCCTCGGAAATGGTGAATCCAAGTTTATTGAAGATGGCCAGAATCTCGTTTTTCACGATAGCTAACGGGTGACGGGTTCCTAATTTTAAAGGATCTCCCGGCATCGTCAAGTCGATACCGCTTAAATCTTCTTCCGCGTTAGAAAGTAACTCTTTCAACTCGTTGATTTTTGCCAGAGCCGTGTTCTTCAATTCATTTAATTCTTGTCCCATGGCTTTTTTCTGATCCGCGGGAACGGTTTTAAAATCATCAAAGAGAGCAGCGATCGTTCCTTTCTTGCTTAAATGCTTGATTCTGAACTGTTCTACTTCTTCTAGGCTTTTCGCCTGGAAACCGGCTATTTCAGCACTGAGTTGTTTAATCTTGTCTAACATCTTCTCGAAATTTGAAATCTTTGGTGGGCAAAGTTAATAAAAAAGTCTCATACATTTCAATTCTTTCGAGAACTTCATTTTTCATCCCAAATATTTTTCATCGTGTACGGTCCGTCGGGGAAAATCCAAGCCGAGCCGTCGGTCATCCGGGTGTGTGAGTCAAGGGTGGCAATTTTGGTTATATCCTCTGGTGAAATATTGATGTCCAGTGATTTAATGTTTTCTTTGATTCGCTCCGGGTGAACTGATTTTGGGATAATCACGATTCCTCGTTGTACCCCCCAAGCAATGATAATTTGTGCCGGTGTGCAATTATATTTTTTTGCTAAATTGATAATAATCGGTTCATTGGTCAGGCCGGGTTTGTTTTTGATGGGTAAATTACGTCCGAGAGGGGAATAAGCCGTCAAGTAAATTCCTTCAGACTGACAGAATTGAAATAATTCATTTTGTTGCAAGTAAGGATGCATCTCTACCTGGTTCATTTCGGGTTTATTTTTTGCCACGGCGATCAGTTCTTTCAATTTCGGGATGCTGAAATTCGAAACCCCGATATGTTTGCATAGCCCTTTTGCCTGCATTTGTTCCATCGCTTTCCAAGTCTCCGTAAGGGGACATTCTTCGAGGGAAAGTAAGTCGGATGCTTGTTGCGGGTATTCGATGTCGTGTTTCAGCGCTATCGGCCAATGAATCAAGTATAGGTCCAGGTAGTCTAGCCGGAGATCGAGCAACGTCTTTCGAAGAGCCTCTTCCACGTGTTCCGGGGCATGGTTATTATTCCATAATTTGGACGTGATGAAAAGTTCTTCTCGTTTCACGAGTCCGGACGTGAATGTTTCTTGCAGGGCAGCCCCGATGATTTCTTCATTTTTATAATAGGCGGCACAGTCAATCAGCCTGTACCCGTCTTTCAGCGCGCTAATGATGGCATCGTGTAGTTCGTTTGCTTTGGATTGATAAGTTCCTAACCCGAAGAGGGGCATGGGGTCCCCGTTTCTAAATGTAATTGTTTTCATATTTATGAATCTTTATATTCCATTTTAGTGAACGAGATTTTCCCCGGAGTAGTTATACTTCTTTCCGGCTTTTTAGTTTCTTGTATAGATAATCAACAAGTTTGTCTTTCTGTTTTTTCGCCGTGAGGTATAGCAGGCAACCCACCACTCCCCCGAGAACGTCGGCAAACAGATCCCACCAGTCTCCGCCCCGGTTGAAATATTTGAATTGCAGAACTTCGATAAGTCCTCCATAGATGAAACTGAACCCGATGGCGATCAGATAAATTTTTTGTAGAGACAATCGAGTCTGATAGCGGAGTTCGCTGCACAGGAATATTGACATGATAAAGAACATTCCGAAGTGTACCACCTTGTCAAGGTGGGGGATATTTAATTGCGGATCAGGAATCGAGTCGGATGGAATAGCGCATAAGAAAAAGATTACTCCAGCCCAGATGATATTCCTCCATAATAAGGAGTATTTGCGTGGTATCATGTTATTTTATTATTTTTACACTGATTATTCTGACGTCTTTGAACGGGCGGTCCTGCCTGTCCGTGGGAAGAGCGGCAATTTTATCCAGAACATCGAAACCTTCGATCAGTTCTCCGAAAACCGTGTACTCTTTATCCAAATGGTGAACCCCGCCTATCGTGGTGTATGCCTTTCTTTTTTCATCATCCATGTAGAGCTTGTCCGTGTTGTTTTCCCATTCGAAATTGATGTCCGATTTGATCTTTTCCGCGATGGCCCGGAACTCAGGTACTTTCTTTTGCGCCCTCAAAGTGTCAAGAATGGCTTTTTTCTCGGGGGTATAATATTTCTTCTGGATGGCTCTTTTAATGGGGACGTTTATTGATTTCTCGATTTTATCCAATTCTTCCGGCGTGTATTTTTTACCGACCACGAAATAGAATTGGGCGATATCCGATTCTTTGAAGACATTTACCCGGTCCGGTTGGCGGGGTGCGGCTAGTGCTCCTTTTTTGTGATAATGGTGTGGTTTGATCTCTGCGTCAATCGTGATCCCTTTACCGTAGCCGATAGCTTGTCCGGCAATAGCATTTCGACTATCGGAAGAGCCTCCCTGTACCACGAAATTTTTAATAACACGATAGAATAATGTCCCGTTATAATGGCCGGATTTTGCCAACCGGATAAAATTGTCCCGGTGCAAGGGGGTATCGTTGTATAGTTTCGCTTTTAAGTTTCCCATGTTTGTTTCGATTAAAACAACAGGCTCTTTCTCCTGACTTTTCGAGGTCAAGGGGAGTAGGGTGAGCGTTAGGGATAAAAGTGAGAGCGTTAAAAGTTTATACATAGCGTGATCCTTATTTATGATTTGACGATTTTGTTCACGAGGTATTTTACCGGGAAATGCGAGGCCAGGTAACCGATAGCAATTACCGTGATCATGATAATCAGAATATCCGATGCGATGACTTTCACCGGGTACGCACTGACAATGTAGCTCCCGTTGCCGAGGGTGATGAACCCGTAATATTCTTGTAGTAGGCATAGTATGGTCCCTAATGCCAGACCGATCAATGCTCCGAATCCGGTAATCAGGTTACCTTCAAGCTTGAAAATCGAGATTATTTTTTCTTTGGTCATCCCTAGGGCTTGATAAATCCCGATGTCTTCTTTTTTGTCAATAATTAGCATCGATACGGAACCGATGATATTGAAGGAGGCGATTAACAGGATAAATAACAAGATCAGAAAGACGGCCAGTTTTTCCGATTTCATCATGGCATAGAAGGAACGGTTTAAGTCATATTTGTTCTCGATTTTGTATGTCGGTTGTATTTGGACGGATAGTTTTTCTTTTAATGATTCTATCTGATTGGGGTCTTTTAATTTTATCTCTATTTTGGAGATTTGTCCCGGAACCCCGAACAACTCCCTTGCTGTTTCTATTCCAGTGATCACGTATTTACCGTCAATGTCTTGTTGTGCGGAGAATATTCCGAGTGGGTATATTTGCTGGCTGTTTAGTGCCGAGCTTGATGCGGAAGACGCTTTTCGATCCGGGTAGTAGAATGTAACGGGAGAGAGCGTTCCTAATCTGATTTTTAAAGCAGCCGCAATACCGTAGCCCATGACGACGGCCGGTTTGCCGTCCTTTTCGAGCGAGTAGATGCCACTAACAAGAGAAGGGAGTATATTCACGTGTTCGGCATAAGTCGAGTCAACTCCTTTCACGACCACCGGGACTAATTTATCTCCGAATTTCACGAGAGAATTTTCTTCCACGACGGGATCACAGGAAGAGATTTCCGGCATACGGGTCAGCTTATCAATTAAAATAGTGTCGGTCGTGATGAATTTCCCTTTTGCCGAGGAAATCGTGAGATCCGGGGTGAAACTGTCGGTTGCTTCCGTGAGGAGAGTGTCGATTCCGTTGAACACGGAGAGTACGACAATAAGAGCCGTTGTGCCAATCGCAACACCGACCATGCTAATGATGGAAATGATGTTTATGGCATTCTGTTTCTTTTTTGAAAACAGGTATCTCCGTGCAATGAATATCGACAGATTCATCGTGGATACAGGCTATTGTTTCAACAGAGAATCGATTTTATCTATGTAGTCGAGGCTGTCATCCACGAAAAATTTAAGCTCCGGAATGATGCGTGTCTGTTTGCCGATCTTTTTTCCGAGGATAAAACGGATACTTTTGTTTTTTTCAGCCAAGCTCTCCAGTACCTTTTCCGTCAGGTTTGAAGGGAAGATACTAAGGTAAACCCTAGCATATGACATATCCGGGCTAACTCGTACTGCTGTAACGGATAACATGGCACCTGCGGTGAATTCTTTACACTCTTTCTGAAACATTTCGCTTAGATCTCGTTGGATTAAGCGACCAACCTTATTTTGTCTAATTGAGTCCATTCTGAAGAAAAATATTTTATACAATAAAATTTTTTACAAATATAGTGATTATAATTGATACTTTTATTATCTTTGCCCTCGCAAAACGGAAACGAGATGTAGCGCAGTTGGTAGCGCGCCACGTTCGGGACGTGGAGGCCGCTGGTTCAAGTCCAGTCATCTCGACCAAAAAAACAAACGCTCTGTCTAACAGGGCGTTTGTTGTAAAAAGGAGACATGGTCTACGAAAAGGAGACAAAAAGTAGACATGAGCGAAAAATGACTGGATTTTTTACGTCGGGGGGCGTTAAAAAAGGTAAATGTCATGGAACGCGTAAAATTGATCACTCTTCCACAACTTAATGATTGTGGGGGTGATATAAAAAAAAGGTGGTTCGTGTATTATTCCGTTAAAGATCCACGAACCGGGAAGATGAAACGCTTCAAATATTACAAAGGACTAAATAAGATTAAAGTTTCGAAAGCTAGGTATGCTAAAAGCGTGGAGATAATCAATGAACTTTCGGGGAAGTTGAAAAGCGGTTGGAATCCTTTTATTGATGATACTCAAGTTATTTACGCCGATCAATTGCGTTACAAGAATATCGAGGAGATATACGGTAAGATGCGGGCGTCAAACACGACTTTCCGCCTTTATTCAAACAAGTATCTTGAAACTCGCGAGCGGGCCAGCGAGGGGTCGTTGGCAACTTACAGGTCTAAATTGCGTGTATTCTCCACGTGGATAGAGGCGAATTACGGGGAGGTGGATGTTTCTGCCGTGAATAACAAGGTTGTTTTGCGTTTCTTTTCCGAGTTCCTGATCGGGAAAAAGAAACTGGCAGATAAAACAATTCGTTGTTACAAGCAAATCATCAGTAACGTGTTTGATCACGTGGTGAGCGAGGGAAAGATGATATCAAATCCGGTTTACCATGTTCCAAAAGGATACGATAAAGATGAAGCCCCGAGGCCTGTGGCTTCATTTGATATACAAAAGTTCCGGGACACGATCAACAAGCGGGATCCGCAGTTATGGATGGCGATAGAGTTCGAGACGTATTGTTTTCTTCGTCCGGGCAAAGAACTGCGTTTGTTGAAGATCCGGGATATCGATTTCGCCCGTGGATTGATCAACGTGGATCGGTTCCGTTCAAAAACCAACCGGGAGAGATTCGCGACAATTCCCGATCATTTCCTACTCAAGATCCGGGAGGTCTATAACTTGCACAAGTATAACCGGGATTATTATGTGTTCGGCAAGGGGTACAAGCCGGGGCCCGAGTGTTTGGGGAAAAATAACCTGAAGAATCGTTTTAACTCGTTCAGGGAAATGTTGAACATGCCGAGCGAGTACAAGTTGTACTCGTGGAAGCATACCGGGAACTCGTTGGCGTTAGATAATAATATAAGTATGTACGCGCTGCGGGATCAGAACGGTCATAGTTCGGTTCAAGTCACGGAGATATACACGAAAAACAAGGTGGGGACGATTTCCAGGGAAATCAAGGATAAGTTTCCGGATCTCGATAATTTGTAAAAAGAACCCGTGGCCAGATCGCCACGGGTTTTTTCAAGCATGTACAGGTGTTCAATTAAAAAGCTCTTTTTTAAAACTGTACGGTACTCTAATATCGTGTTACATTTATAAATCACCAAAGAGCAACTCTACCTAAAGAACCTAAATCAAGGCTTGCAGTTTTGGCTCCCAATGCCTTGAATACTTTTACAATAGTGGAGTAAGTGATACTTTTCCCACTTTCTATCTTGGAAATTTGAGCTTCTTGTACACCTACTAATTCGCCTAATTGTTTTTGGGTGAGTTGTTGTTTTTGGCGAGTCTCTTTGATTGCTTTTCCGATAAGGTAGGCCTCTATATCATTTTCTAGTTTATCACGTCTGGGAGTTCCTTTAACTCCGATCACGCTATCTAACATATCTTCATGGGTGCGTAATTTCATGGCGGCAATTTATTTCGAGTTAAAATATTCTTTTCTTATCATTTCCGCTTTAGCGATTTCTTTCAAGGGGGTCTTTTGTGTCTTTTTGATAAACCCGTGAGTGGCAATCACGAGTGTATCTTTGTCCGTGTCCCAAAACGCTAAAAGCCTGTAAGCGGTTCCACTGTAAAGCGTTCTAAATTCCCAAATATCAGAGTTGTCTAGTTTCTTGAATAGCTCTTTATCCATGAAAAAGGTGCTCTTCGTGATGTTATAAGCTATCTTGTCTTGTACCTTTTCTGGTAAAGAATAGATAAATTCGTAAGCTTCTTCAGTGTAGACTACTTTAAATTTCGGGTTCATTGCTGTATCATTAACATGACAAAGATAATAAATACTTTCCAATTTTGGAAAGTGTGTGGGTAAAAAAATATGGAAAGAATTTTTAATTGCTAATTTGATTACATTATTTTCACGACCTACCGACCTGCTGGCCTACCTTGATTGCATGAATTTTTTTGCAATCAAGGACTGCATTTAAATTATAAAGGTATCACATGTATTTGGCATATAGGACTATTTGCGGTATGTGACGACGTGTTAAGAGCCTCTCCCTCCCTCATATTTCCTGCGCTGCGAGGCGGAAAGTTGCGTTGCTGGATAGGGCGGGGCTCTGGGGTTAACTTGCTGTCAAAACGGGAATTTCCCGTTTTGAATGGTGTCAATAACTTGACATTGATGTAATTAATTAGAAATAAACCGTATTTAAGTGCTAATTTATAATGATTCTAAAGTTGTGGCTTTATTACAGGCGATTTCCGCGAGGATCTCGCTATTTCATGACTGAAAAAAGTAAATTTTTTTTTTTCGCGAGGTAGAACTATTTTAATTGATCTCATTCGAGATGTTTGTATTTAAGTGGCTGATATGTAGTGTATTGGATAAGAAAAATACTTGTATATTCTTGATTTTCTGCGTATATTTGTAATACAGAAATCAAACACAATGTCTAACTAAAATTTAAAGATTATGACAACGAACAAAAAAGTAGAGAAACCAAAAGAGGAAACGAAAAATTTACTTCCGATGGAATTAATCCCCGAGAAAACTAAAATTGTTCCTCCCTTGAAAGAAGAGCCAAAAGAGGTGAATAAGGATGAAGAAATCGAAAGTTTGAAAAAACAACTTGAGGAGGCCAACAAGAAATTGCAGGAACCCGTGAACTTGGAAGAAAGAATCCAGTATTACCAACGGAAACAAGAATTAATCATGCAGTTGGATAGGCTTGTAAGCGAATCGGAACGTTTAAAAACGATCCAGGAAGAGATAGAAGAATGTATCGAGGATGATGAATTTGAATGTGAAAGTTACAAGTTAAGTCTTGGGAAACTCTCGCAATATCGAAATGATACCGTGTTTTCAATGAATAACCCCGTTGTTATTGGTGATGTGATTAATTGTGTTTTGAACAGGATTAATGCCAAAATGGATAAGTTGAAAACTGAAATTGCTTGTTGATAAAAATGGGGAACGGCAGCCACCGTTCCCCGTACAGAAATCAAATTTTTAAAGTGTCTAACCAAAAAAATTCAATCATGAGCAAAGGTAAACAATTTAAGGAAACTAGAACGAAATTAATAGAACTTTCTAACGTGGCCAAGCAGATGCGACAGAAAGAAAGGCTTGATATGACAATTAATGAAATTCTATTGAAATTGATCTACAACACGAACGGGGCAACAGAGTTCAACACTTTCGCCCAGTGGAAAGAGCTAGGATATACCATTTTAAAAGGTTCTAAAGCGTTTGTTATTTGGGGGCAACCGAGAACGGGAAACGAAAATAAGGAAGAAACAGACACGAAACGGGGGGAGGGAGAAGATGACGAGTATAGTTTCTTTCCCGTGTGTTACTTGTTTTCCGATAAGCAAGTACGCAAGGTCGAGATTGCAGGAGTGGGAGCGAGCAAAGAAATCGTGTTAGAAACGAATCCTGATCATAGTATTGATGATATTTTGTAAGTCTTTATTATTCAAGTTTTAAATTTAGTGATATGTGTTATAGTGGAAAGTTAGCCATGAAAAGAGAGGCTTTAGTGGAGGCCTCGAAAGTGGCGAGATCGTTAAAATCATTAGAGGAAATTGACGGTACTATTAATTATGTCTTGCTGAACTACATATACGAAACGGGTGATGCTAACGAGTTCAAAACCTTTGCCGAGTGGAAGGTTGACGGGTACGGGGTGCGTAAAGGTGAAAAGGCTTTTATAGCGTGGGGAAAACCTCGGGAACGGGTGACGAAGGGAGGGAAAGAGTTGAAATATTTCCCCGTGATACATTTGTTCTCCGATAAACAAGTGTACAGGATAAAATCGGGTAACATGATGGAATCCTCCATTACACGAGGGGATCGGGTTGGGGAGTTTAAAGTTTCTTACGTTCGTGACAAGGATATAAAGTATAAACATATCAATTCTCCCGGCCAAATGGCGGAAGTGTTTACAAGCGTGTGGGATCAAAATGAAATAGAATATCGTGAGAGTGTTTACGTGTTGGCATTGAATAATAATTGTGACGTGTTAGGTTACTCGAAACTTTTCGAGGGTGGAATAACTTCCACGGTTGTTGATGAAAGGATGATTTTTCAGTTTTTACTAGGAATGAACGCTACCGCTTTTGTCATTGCTCATAACCATCCAAGCGGGAAATTGCACCCGAGTAACGAGGATATAAAATTAACAC
Organism: Butyricimonas sp.; assembly: GCA_019423345.1. GTDB lineage: Bacteria > Bacteroidota > Bacteroidia > Bacteroidales > Marinifilaceae > Butyricimonas. Next base: position 16,893 of record JAHZBN010000029.1, read on the forward strand.
GAAATATAAAGAAATGCGCTGATATTATGCGGATGGCGTTCGTGGATCATTTGATTATCACGGGGGACAAAGAATGTTATTATTCATTTTCGGATAACGGGCAAATGTAAAGATTCGAACAACTGCGGCGAAGTTCTCCTTACATGATAGGAAAAGGAGGGCTTCGCCGTGGCGGGACTACTTTTTAACTCTCAAATGCCGAGATAAAAAGTAGCAAAAATTTGGCTTCGGGCGCTCTTTTTTAAGCGGGTGGCCAGAGGTGTTGATAGTCATTTTTGGGGATTGATTATACCTATATTTTACAAAATATAGGAAAGAAAAAAGTAAATGATATTTTTGGGAGTGCCAAAATAGAAGTCAGTGGTAGTTTACTTGCAAATTTTAAGAACATATTTCGTGTCCAGTATCAAACCATATAACCTTTAAATAGTTGTAGATACGTATTCCAAATATTCGTAATGTACCGCCGAGGCGCAATGAATATAGTTCACTTATTTCATATTTTAATTCGTCTAGGCGATCTCTTGCTTCTTTGCACAAATCTGTTACAAGAATATTATGGCTGTTGGATTTTCCATTACTGCGAGTCGCTGTATCAATTTCATGCCAAGTGGCGTTTTCTCGATCTTGGATTAGAGGATAAAGGGTGTCAAAAAAATATTTATGTGACAATTCATAAAATAATTCATGTAATATAGAAGAAGGGATGGGACCAGAAAATTTTTTGTTAAGACTTTTGATAAAATCATGTGCATTATTAAAAGTTTTCCCTTCCAATTCTTCTAATGCTTTGTTTAAAGCTTCACAATCAATATTTTTATCTTCGCACGATGCGATCTTTTCAAATAGTGAATTAGAAAAATTGAATTTGACTTTTCCTAATATTGTTTCTTTGCCCCATGGACTAGCCCAATCTATATTTCCTATTTGCCAACAAACAGGTAATTGTTTGTAATTCTCAATGTCTACTCCTTGTTTGGGTAGCCGAGCTTTAGGTTGTTCTTTTATTTTGGGGCCTCTTTTATTTTTGTTTTTATCCACCATTATAATGACGAATAATAAGCATTCATTGATTCTAACGTGATTTCTTCCTTTCCTCTTTCCATAGGTTTTAAGCCTTTACGAGCTTGACGCCAAGGATCCTCGGAGTGTGTTAAATCTATTAACCATTGAGTATCTCGATTCCCATAAAAGGCTAGAACATCGTTTATTGTTTCTTCTTGTTCTTTAGAAAGATTTTCCTCATTCCCCGTGGTTAAATCAAGATAAGATAAACTAAAAAGTCCTTTGTGGAAGACAAATAATTCTCGTATGACGGGGCCATTTGCCCATGCTTCAATTTTTTCTTTGAATAATGGACGATCATTCCATACTAATGACCAAGCTTGACAATAGTATAGTAATTTATGAAGCTTCATTGTAGAGCATCGATGATCTGGAAGGCATTTTAATACGTATTGAGCTACATCAAAAACAGAAATATTATTTTCACTAGGAGATGTTAATTCAATATTTTTAGTTTCAATATATAAATCTGAATTCTCTTTATGGTTGGAAGTTTCTTTTATCGTTTCGATAAAATATTGATCTCGGATATTTTTTTTATGGTAAATATCCGAATGTTCCATCTTGCAAAAAGATGAATTATCTTGTGGAAGATAATTATTATCATTGATAGCTGTACACATAATCTAGTTATTTTCAATTCCTAATCCATAGAGTTCATATAATAGATTAGCTACAATTGATATTTTATCATCAATAATGGTGTTATTCTCACCAAAAATATTTAAAACATTTTCTATATCTGAAACATTATAGTCAAAATTGAAATCAAAAATGTATTGATTGCTTGTATTAAGAATCGTGATATTAAGTTTATGGTTTGTTTCGATTTGTATTGACTTACTCAAACTAGAGGAAATAAGAGTTTCTGCATTTATTTTATTTTCGATGTCATCTTCTGCAACTAAACGTTTTTTGAGAGAATCGGGAATATTCTCGATAATTTCAGAAAAAGCGACATTAATTCCTACAGATGTTACTGGTGTAAATATTAATTTTCGTAAAATGTCTCTAGTGTATTTTACAGTTTTTTCATAACTGGAATTTGTTCTAAATTCAAAACGTTGTCCGTTTATATTAAATAATAGATCAGGTGTGTTATATTGATAGGATGCTTGATCCATTATATGGGGTGCAGGAACGTTAACTTGTAAATTTGTAATTTCAGGGAAAATATTTTTCTTTACCCATTCAGGAGTAAGGATTGCTTTATTCCATGCACCAAGAACAACGATATTAGCGGTATCTTTTATTATTTTCATACACTATTATTTATAATAATTAAACGAGATATTTCTCGATTAGTTATGTGACAATGAGTTAAAAGAACTAATACATATAAATGTAAGAAAATATTACTCTGTATATTAATACTCTTATTTGCATTATAAATTTTATATTGCAAATGTAGATAAAACTATTAGAAAACCATATATAATAATAGCAAAATAATAACAAGATTATAACAAGAAAACATAACAACAATATAAAGTTTGCCATGTAATTTATTAATTATAGACGTTTTAAGTAGTTTAACAGGTTCATTTCCTTCTCGTTTTGAATCAACACGTCGTTACTGATGTATGCTTGTCTGTTTCTTGGGTCCGATAAGTACGTGTTCATTATCCTGATCTCGTCCCGGAGACCTTGTACCGTTTCTAGGAGGCGTGTATCTTCCGTTGACGTTTGGTAAAAATTCGTCGTGTTTTGTACGGGTCCGGTGAGGCCTCCTGTTGCGTACATCGGTATCGAGGTCATCGTGGAGAAGTCCGGTAAAACGGGACGCAATTGTTCCGGGGAGAGGATTCCGGAGCGAACGAGTTCGAGTTGCTGAATGATCGGCCCCGTGATCGGGTCGTTGAGCATGTTATTGGGGGCAATCCATTCCCTGCCGGCTTCCCCGGCGATGTACACTCTAGCACCGTCCGTCATTCCTCCTTGGGCGTACTCGGGTAGGGGAGTACTGGCAATGGTTGCAATTTGAACGGCTCCCATTGCGGCAGATATGGCGGCAAGGACGTAGCTGTATGGAGGGGCGACGTTTGCTAGAGCCTGCATGATAGAGGATGCCGTGTTTATAGTTGCTGAGAAAATTCCTTGCGCTTTGTCTCTTTTGGCTTGTCTATTCGCGATTTCCGTTTTCTTTTTGTCAAGATCTGCGTCAAGTTGGGCAATTCTGGCATTATACCTTTCTTGACTAATTCGTCCAGATTCAAGTTGCTTGTTTAGGAGTTCCTTTTTCTTGTTGGTGTTTTTCTCGTAGTCTTGGAGCTCCTTTTTATCCCGGTTATTCTGAAACTCGTTGAATTGGCCCCAGATATTATTGAGTTGTCCGGCGAGATCTAGTACCATGTTCATTTTTTCCTCGAATTCTTCCCATTCTTCCTCGGTGATGTTAAATAGTTGCATCCCGCCTGGATCTTGAATATTTTTAAGCTCTCGATCCATCTTTTCCTGGATTTGTTGGCGTATGGCATCCGTGTCAATGCCATGTTGCTGGGCGAGGGCTAGGAGATCCGAGTATCTTTTCTGTATTTCATTCTTTTGTTTCTCGGAGGAGGAGCTTAAAGCGGCCTGTATTCTTTCTTCTGCCTCGATCGTTGCCGTGACACCTTTTTCGAGTTGTTTGTCGATAATGAAGGAAATTTCTTGGTGATGCGCTTCGTAAAGTTCTGTTGCGTCAAGGTTATATTTTTGGCAGATGGATAGTAGCTCTTGAAATTTGTTGTGAGCTGCCATGATCTCTTTCTCGTCTTCTTTCAAGGAAGAGATTTGTACCTGGTTGTTTATTTCTTGAATCTTTTTGGCGAGTTGTTCTTCGATTTCTTTTTTCTTTTTAGCTAATGCTTCCGCGGCCTGGAGTTTTTTCGCGTGTTCTTTTTCGGTCGCTTTATCTTCAGATTCCGTGGTATAATCCCTGTTTTTAATCGCCTCGTTAAGTGCTTTTTGAGTGTTGACGAGTTTCGTCTGGACTCGATAAAATTCTTCACTTTCACGAGTGGCGTTGTCGAGAGCTATTTTATACAGGTTTATTTTTTCTTCTAGCTGGGTGATCGTGGATGAACCGATTTTGTCCGCGCTACTCTCGGCGTTGAAAATATCATCGAGTTGTTTTAAATCTTGCTCCATGGAGTTGATGGATTCTTGGATCTTGTTGATCCCTGGATCAAGTTCGGCGGCCGCTTCTTCTCCTTTCTTCCGGGCTGTTTCTTTTAACTTGTCAAATGTTCTTTCTATACCTTTTTGGGGAGCGAACGGGTTCTTGAATGTTGTTAGTGTTTTCCAAGTGATATCCCATGTCCCGACGGTAGTATTCTCTTTTTTTATATTTAATTGTTTGGTTTTGTAAAGTTCAAGTTCGGCTTTGGCAGATTGGATTGCAAGGGCGATTTTTTCACGTAAATCGAGTTTCTCTTGTCGTGAAAGGGTGTTCAATCTTGATATTTGAGTGTTGTAACTTTTGTACTGTTCGGAGAGTTTTTCGTTGCTTGTTTTGAGGGTGTTCATGACTTCCGTTTTCTCTCGTTCGAGTCGGATACTTTCCTCGTTGTTACGGTCGTAATAGGTAAGGGCACTCCGGAGGGCGGTGAATGCGATCGTGATGGCCCCGATGGGATTGGCCACCATGGCACGGTTAAGCATGACGAATGCGGTTCTTGCTTTTAACAAGGCCGGGTGTAGACGTCCTTGCGTGATATTATACTGGTTTGTTTTTTCGGTTAGAAAAGCGGTGACAAGGGCGTTTTTTTGTTTGGCCACCGTGTCAAGCAAGAGAGCTGCCCTGTTTTTAATAATTGCGGTGGAGGCAAGGAGTGTTTTCCCGGATAAGGCGAGGATTGCCGAGGCGAGAGGAACGATAATTTCTTTGTTTTCTTTGAATAACCCGGGAGCCTTGGTCAAGGCTTTTAAGAAATAAGTGAACGTGTTGGTTCCTATCGTGATTGCCGGGGAAATCTTTTCCCCGACCTCGATCATTTGAAGTTTGAGTCGGTTCATCGCTTGGGCCCGTTCTGCCATCCTGTTGTTCGTGTTTTTCGCGGCCATCTCGATAGCTTTCTCTGCTCCGGTCACGGCGTTCGTGTACCGGTTAATATCTTCTTTTGCTTGAATCAAGACCTCTGCCATTTTCGCGTGTTCAACCCCGAATATTTTCGCGGAGGATTCTCCCTTGGCTATTCTTGTTTCAAGTTCCTCTAGGGCTTGGTTTATATCAAAGGTTCCGGTTTTAAAACCGATTTGTTTCTCTTTTAATTTTAGTAAAACTTTGTCTAGGCTGTTGCCGGCCATGCTAGCTTCTTTAAATTTGGGAGCGACCGCTTCTATTAGTCCAACAGCCTGGTTCGTTTGTATTCCCATTAAATAGGCCGTGGTACCGCACTTTTCAATCGCGTCGGAAAGGTATTGAATATCCCCGGCCCCGGCTTGAGATCCGGCCGCTAGTTCGTTGATGATTCTTCTACTGTCAGAGGATTTCGCGTTAAACTGGTTCATCACGTTCGCGAGAGATGCAGCGGCGGGTTCCAGTTGCATTTTGGCGGCTTCTGAAAGGATGATGGCGTCCTCGGTTACTGCGGCGAGAGCTTCTTTATTTTTCAGGAGTTCCGGGCGTTGAGAACCCATTTTCGTGAAGGCATCGAGAATGTCTGTAGCGGATTGTTTGATATTTATTCCTTCCTTGGTCGTGGTTATTGACATTTCCTTGGCCTTGTTACTTAGCCATTCAAGGTTTTCCCCGGCAAGCCCGGTTAACGCGGATAAGTTACTGAGGTTTTCTTCAAATTTTCCGGCTTCATCTCCACATTTTCTGAAACCTAACACGATACCGGTAAGGCCGGCAAGAAAGGAGGTAACCATTCCGAAATACGTGTTAAAACCGTTGGTTATTCCGGAAATAGATAACCAACGGGTATGTGTCGTTTTTAGCGAGTCGTTGTGTTCCTGAATGATACCTTTTAATATTTTGATTTTTTTGGCATGGGCGATGTATTCGTCACTGCCAAGTTTTAGTCGGGCTTGCTCGTTCACGAGTTTTTGCATTTCGGCCTTGACTTCTTTTATACTGTTGGCAGCTTCTTTACCATTGATATACAGGTTTACCCGTTTGTTTGTCGTGTTACTTCTTGCCATGATTTCTTCATTTTACGGGCAATAGTACTTTATCGAAAACGGGGAAAAAAGGACAAGTTTTGAAGAAAGAACCCCGTTCGGGTGGAACGGGGTAGGTGTTTTCATCTTGTGATATTTTTAATTACGATATTCCAATCTGATTAGCAGTAATCATCTATGCAATCATCACCAGTCCATTCTTTTCCCTGAAAGAGTGTTATTGTCTTTAATGCGCCATTCTCCTCGAAAAAGGAACCTCCATTTTTATGAATATACTTATCATCCAATATATATACATAGGTAATATACCATTGTTTTAGTCCCTCTGGATTATGGGTCGCAACACACAACTGTTTTCCATCATCTGATATAGCGAATTCTATGATGGTATTTGTACCATAGGTGTTGTTTGAAAATATTTTTCCTATTTCCAATGATGAATAATATGCCTCCAAAGATATTTTGTCTGTGGGACATAAGGGAAATTCCGTTGGCGTTTTCCAATATTCTTGCATGGCATTAGAAGTTAATGATTCCATTAATGAAGGCAACGCCATTTCTTCCTGTTGTTCACAAGCATGTGGCATCTGTGTAGACAATTGTGTCCAATCCTGACGAACACTATCGCCTTGTTTCACGGGCTGATACTCTTTGTATATCCATTCACCGATACCATTGCCTTGCGGAACACCTGTAAATTCTGTATCTTCTTGATTCCATCTTTCTAAATTGGCCTTACATTTGGCGGCTTCCTCTTCAGACACGGTGCGCATCCACTTGAAATTGGGGTCTGCAGAACTATCTCGCAGCAAGGTAGGATTTTCAAGAAACGCTGCTACGCTACCACATATATTGATAATTCTTCGGCGAGTTATCGGATTGTTCAATACGTTTTCAAGCTTCGTTACCCAATGGAGGTTTTCTGCTCTATTATTGCATCTGTTCGTGTCTTTATGGTCAACAACCATCCCTTCCGCTTTCTGATGTCCCCAAAAAGCGGATGCTACAACTTGATGGACACGAATGTTTGAAGCAAAAAACATATATCCATTGGCTTCATTTTTTTCGCCAAAAGTCCATTTGTTATCCAAAGGTCTTATTCGACAAGCTTTTTTAGGATGCCTCATAATAGCACCATTATCCCGTACAGAATATGTTTCTCCTTTATATTCGCAAGAAACTTCAACCTTGAAATTGTTTATGTCAATCATAACAGACTAATTAAGGTCAACAAAATCTATTTTCTTTCCTAAGACGGCAGCTATTTTAGACAAAATATCAAGCCCTACTGAATACTTTCCATTTTCAATACGGCTGAGATTAGCGGCATCAATGCCAGCAAGTCTTGCCAAGTCACGAGCTTCCATACCTCTGTCTTCACGTATCTGACGAATTCGCTCACCGATACGTGCTCGATCCTTATGGCGTGTACCAGTACTAATGCCTAAAATTCCACCACCAATGGCAAATTGTACAGATTCTCGCCAAATAGAATTTGTCATTTCCTCTTTATCATCGGAAAAGTTTTTGTCAAACAAGACTTCCAACCAATGAAGTTCGTGATCTTGGGTTTCTTTACTTGTGTATGCACCTATTTGGCACAAGACCGTGAAAACTTCTCCATCGGGAGCTATTACTTCGACCTCATTTCGGCTAATAATCTGGGCTGATGATTGTGTCGGAATTTCCAAAAAAGAATGTTGTCCTTTATCTGTCATAATCGTTTTTACCGTATTTTAAGTGTTGTCGCCACTTTTAATGATTACTAAATACAGGTGCAAAGGTAATCGTAATTGGCAAATATGCCAATCACTTTCCACGCTTTCTGTATTTCTTTTATGAAAAATTACTTTTTAAGTCGAAATTAGTGGCAAATGGAACTTCAACCAGCCTCTTTGTGATCTTTCCGGGAACAATTCACACATCAATAACAAAGCTGGCGTTGTTGCTCAATCGCTTACATAGACAATACAACACATGGCGAGAAGTAATTCGGTTGTTTCCAGATCAAATATTAGAAAACTACTATACATTATTTTTTTTGTTTTGATTTTGCGGGGGATAAAATAGTACTTTATCGAAAACGGGAAAAAGGACAGGTTTTGAAGAAAGAACCCCGTTCGGGTGGAACGGGGTAGGTGTTTATCTTGTTTTCAGTAGCCAGACGAATTTACCTTGCCCGGCCACGGGAACGCACTTGAATCCCTTTTCCCGTAGTTGCTCGTAAATGTCTTCCAATGGAATAGGGTAAACGGAGTTAAACATCTCGAGTATCTCGGTGGAGGTGTATTGTTCGTTTGATTCCTGCCACGTGTCGGCGGGAGAATATCGTTCAAGGAACGAGTCCATTAATTCCTCAAGAGCTTCCAGGTATTTGTCGTTACACATGTTTAACCTCCTTTCTGATGACGGACGTTAATAGATTTCCGGCAGATACGAATGCGGCTTGAATGGCCTCGATGAAGTTACAGGCTTCCTTTTCCGAGTTAGTGAATCGAGAGGTCGGGATGTTCGAGTTGATGGCGGGGTAGATGCCTTGAATGGCTTGACAGATGTTTTCCATGTCCCGGATGCAAGATTCGATAACGGCTTTCTCGGCTTGGGTCGATGCTTGTTGGTTATTCATGGCATACCTCCTTCCTGCAAAAATGGATGGTAGCTTGCATCTCGGATAATCTCGCTCTTGCTTTCGCCCATGCTTTGCGGTAAATCTCCACGTGAGGGGAGTCAAGGTTGTTCAGGAATAGTTCTCGGAAGGTGTTTACCTTGTTTCGTTGAGCGATGATGCCCCGGGGTGACGGGGTTTGAAATTGTTTTTTCATGATTCTTGATTTTAAGCATTTGTAGGCACAGAAAGCGGCGTGCCTTTCCCGCTGCTTAAACTCTCAAGAAGGGTCCTATATACCATTACAGTATATAGACGGGGGTACACGCCGTGTATCTTACAATATCGTTTCCTGATAGATATAAAAAATCCGCTCCACGGATTCGGGGCGGTCTATCTCCACCCTTCTTGATTTGTTTAAGCATTACAAAAGTAGAGGAAAGTTGTGAGATGGCAAAATTTGAGGGGAAGAAAAAGCGAAACCAAGTGATTTCGCTTTTATTTTTATAGTCGTTTAAACTTTACCTTTAAAAGTCTAATATCTTTCCACAATTGACACAATACTTGTTTTCATCTTCTTTGGTAGGTGTATTTTTTTTACAGTGAAGACATGGGGTGTATGAAAATTTATCAAAGCATTCAATATTTGCAGAATAGGATGTAAAAAATTTTCCACATATTCTGCAATATGTTGCGTCTTCATCGTTTAAGGTATTGCATTGAGTACATGATTTCCTCATTATAGGATGTTCGATTGATTTTTGTGGCAGTACTTTTTTTTGTTTTTTAGCGTATCGTATTCTTATATTTTTGAATAAATCAGAATTATCTCTCATTAGAAAGACGAAACATTGTAAAGCTAAATCAACGTCTGTTTGAGCGTTATGTAGATTTGAATAGTTAATCTGAATTGAATCTTTTGAAATGGCATTACAAAATTCTGCTAATTCTATGAGTTTGGGATACTTTTTGTAACCCCAGTATTTTTTCCCTGCCTCCATTGTGCACCATAAATTTTTTCGTGCTAATGGTCTATCGTAACCCCATCTATAAAGTTCTGCTTCTAAAACGGGAAAGTCGAACTTTATGTTGTGAGAGATTAACACTTCGGCATTAGAAGCATCTTTTAAGAATTCATCAAAAACTTCATTTGGTTGTGAACCATGTATTTTGAGGTAGATTTTTGATAAACCATGTACTTGTTGTGCGGAAGGAGAAATTTTACAAGAAGGACATAAATAGAATGATTTAATTTCGGCATTTTGATATCCCATTTTTAATAGAGACCATGATATTTGTACTATTTGTGGGTATGACTCGTAATTTTCTGGTGAGTCATTCGTTTTAAGTAATCCGGTTGTTTCCAGATCAAATATTAGAAAACTACTATACATTATTTTCCTTGTTTTGATTTTGCGGGGATAAATTACGAATAATAATTTGGAAAAGAAAAACGGGATAGGAATATCCCGTTTTGAGGCTGAATTACCGGATCGTCATCCGGGTGGCGTTGATAACCCGATCGGCGTAGTGGTCGGCAACGATATCGGCGAGTGTTTCAATTTCTTGTGATATTAGCCCGTTGAACCAGTCCACGGGTTTACGTCTGATTGGTCCTGCCGTGGCGACGAAAGAGGTTCTTTTGTCGTGTTTGTTAATCCCGATTCTCTTTTTCTGACCGCATAAAACAACTCCGTTTTGCATGACGTAGCCTCGGCCAACACCTTTCTGCCAAAACACCCCGTGTCGTGCGAACGAGAATCCAATACAATCAATTTCCCCGTCACTTTTGTACGTTTTTTCCCCGATGGAGTCTCCTAGGGATTCGTGATCGTGAGAAGTAGATTTGGGCGAGGGATGTTTTAGTCTTCTGGCGTTGAATATCGTTTGGTTCCGGACACGTTTTCCCCAGCCGGCAACGTCCTTGTTAAAGGCTTGAATTTGTTGGTTTATATCAGTCGTTGTCATTTTTCATGAGTTTAGCTTGGCAAATGATGTTATTATGAGAGAATTCGAACGTGAATTGAAACGGGATGTATTCCTGGTTCAATACCCTGACCCTACGTGTTTGTTCTTCCGGGGTTCCTTCTTGCGGGTTAAATAAAGTGAGGATCCGGAACACGTCCTCTATGTTCACTCGAAAAGAGAACGTGTACGTGTTGGCCGTGGAGATGAAATCGTACCAGTTTTTTAAATACTTGTTGTACGCCCCGTCTTCGGCTTCCAGGTCAAAAGAGAACATATTAGATAGTATGGAATACCCCATGTTTGCCGTCGTGGCCCCGTAGGCGTCAGTCCTTAACATGCAGATCAACTTGTCGATTTTGCTCGTGCTTGGCGAGTATAGGGCAGAGACACCTCGTTCCGGGTAATATGGATGTATGGCATTCTTGTATTCATCCATGGCGATTGGTTGTAACTTGATATTGATACTTTCTTTTTTCGTGTACTTGTGAGTGACGAGGGGTTTGTAAGTGTCGGCGGTTCGGACCCATTGTAGGGTGTTGTCGACGATTTTGGATTCGTAAAAGCTATTAATGTTTTTGATTTTAACGAGTAGTTTTTCACGAATCGGGGAGGGGAGTTCTTTTAACGAGTTGTACTGGCCTTCATAAGTGTAGCCGTTCATGTTGAATTCATCTATATCGTATTTTAACTCGTGTGATAGTGGTTCCTTGATCTCCATGTCAGGGGTGTCCGAGATATATTGTTCCGTTAAATCTAGTACCTTCGTTTTCAAGAGATCTTTCATGAAAACGATTTGCAGTGTTTTATTAGTGAAATCGAACAGGTATATGAAGCCGAGTAATTGTTTGAAGGATAAGAGAAAGTCACTACATGAGATTTCGGGAAGGTGATTCACGGGGTTTATTTCTTTCATGTAAGTGTTGAGATCCGTGGTAGATGAGTTAATCCGGCGTATCTCGATATATCCTTCCGTGATCTCGTAGTTTCTCAAGATGGCGTTACCCTTGCTATTGTAAGCATACATCTCGAAATATAGCCAGTTTTCCCCGGGTTGTTCGAAAATTTGCGTGAAACAAATATCGATGAAAACGTCAATTTTATCACGGTAATTGGGATCGTATTCAACTTTAACACGGTTGATTTCTTTGCGGGTACCGTTTGGGTTTCCTTGATGTGCCGTGTAGACCATGGATGCTTCAACGATCATTTGTGTATTTTCGGGGTTGGAGTGAGAGGTGAACTTGGCTTTGGCGAAAATACTGATTTCGTATTCTCCCGGGGTGGCGTAATACTTGTTAAACCGGATGCTGTTCGTGGGGTCATCTGTGGCAGTAAGGATTAAATTCGTTTTTCCAACGAGATTCGAGAACGCGTAGTTTTCCACGGATAACTGGTCAAGGGTGTAATTGTTGAAAAGAAGGAGTTCTTTGAAAGAGTGATCGAAAGAATTGAGAATCTGGTAACCTTCCGACTTGAACATGGTCTCGATGATGTATATGGCGTGAAAACAGGGAATGACCGTGTTCACGTTCGAGCTGGTATTCTCGATATTCATGGCGTTCACGATTTTTCCGAAGTCTTGGTTGTCTGCCGATTCTCCTTCCCCGTAAAGGTTCGGGGCGTAAATGGAAGGAAAAGAGAGCGTGAATGATTTTTGTTTCCTGACCTCGTTGACGTATTCTTTCATGCTTTTACTACCGAGTAAGATTCGGTCATAGGTAAAATCGGTTATGTTTCTATCACCGAATTCGGTCGGTAGTTGTTTGATGGAGGCTGCGCACCTGAATTCCGTGTTTATTTGCGTGACGATTAATTTCCCGGAGAATATCCAAAATCCCTCGAATCTCATCTTCCAGTTGTATTCACGGTATTTGTTTTTTACTTCAACGTAATTGGCGTAGTTGAAAACTTCTTCGTTTTGGGTGACCGGGACGTTAAAATAATAAACGATACTGGAGGGGATCACGTCTGATTCAAATGCCGGGGAATTGATCTCGACCCGGATCTTTAAATCGGAGGGTAAAACCAAAGGTTTGTTATTGATGAACATTTCTATCATGACAGCTATTTTTGTTACAATGATAGGTATTGAGAAGCAGGATAAAAAGGACAGTTTTTTTGGGGAAAGATATGTTCTTTTTTTATTAAAGGGGTATCCTTTCTCCGGATACCCCTGCCAACGAGAGATTCGTTGACGCCTTGCATTTCACACACAGCCGTGTCGCATCTCCGACATTACCAAGTCTATAATTGCAAAATTTTAAGCATGAAAAAACGTACCCGCTTAATCTCACTGCTCCCCACGGTGGAACGATCGGAACAGTTCAATTAAGACGGGTACGTACACGTTATATATACGTACCACGTCTCCCCAAAGATACTCGATCGTTCCACCGTGGGAGTATCAATGGTTGTGTAGTACACGTTAATCCTTTTAAACCAGGTGAAATCTCCTTCACCCGGTACAAATGTATAAATAATTTCTAAAAATAGTATAACTCGGGGCCAAGAACACGTGAAAAGACTTGTATTCAATCCCGTGTTTACCCTAATTTATTACCGTATAGAATCCTGAATTATTTTTGATGCCTTTTTACGCCATCGTTACATATCAAAAAGTTGGAAATGATCGAGAGTTAAAATTTATACATTATTCCCCAATTTAAACCAACCGGTGCCCATTCTACTCGACACCCCAAGTTGTGATAGAAAAATCCCCCGCCGATACTAAACGAGTTCAGGGTTAACATGGAGACCGACACGAATGGAGTAAAAATATCATTTTTAGTGATCTTAATTTCCTTGTGAACGGGAGTAAAAGAATAGTCGAGTTGTTGTAACTCGTTATATTTCACAAGTAAATCTATCGAAAACCTGCCATGCTCGTTATCGAATAAGGTTTTCTTGTAACTTCGTGTTAAGTTCCAATCTCTCACTGTTTCCGCTAGCGTGGCCTCACGATCCACGATAGGAACATCTTTAAAAATGGTGTCTGTTTTATAAATGTACTTGTATTTCAATTCTCCCGCTAGGTAAACGGTATCACAAACGAGGTGGGTAATCGTGTCATGGATCGTTTTACCCTCCACGTGATGAACGGTTTCTTTTTTTTCCACTGTTCCACGACCGAAAGAGAATCCAATCGCGAAACAAGCCATACAACACACGACTAGAAATTTATTCATACTGCTCTTGTTTCGTCATCAAAATACCCGACCCATTACACCCCTCTCCCCGGGATTATCTAGATGCCCTCCTTTCAAAAAATCCTCGGTTGCTTTCTTCTGCCAGTCATCCGGGATGGTTACAATCTTGGGGTTCAATTTTGTCCGAGCCAAAATATCATCGAGATTATTACAACGTGATAGCAACAAAGATGTTCCCCCTGTTTGTTGAACATCCCTATTTATGGAAGATAATTCTTCATTTCGGGAACACACGCCAATGGAGGACCCTCGATGAATTGTTTGCTCACTTGCATTCACAGGCTGATGACAGTTACGCTCTCCCCCTTCAAAAACTGAATACTCTTTTGCTTTCATAAAACTTGCTATTTTACTGTTATGGTTATTTTTTCCCCGGCCACCATCGCTTCCTCCAGTACACGTATTAATCTTAACTCGTAACTTGTCGAGTTAATCACTCTTCCGGGTATCCTGTTTTCTCCCACGAGAATACACCCGGATGTGTCCTTGTCTGTATTACCCTTGTGAATTCTTATACCCGTGAAGTGGGGAACATTCAAAAGCAAAGGCAATTTCCGTTTAAATTTCGCGGACACGTTCACGATAACCTCGTAGGTTCCTGCCGGGATCGCCGTCTCGTTCATCACCTTCTCTTCCTTGTCCAAATCCCGACAACGATCTTCCAAGGTGTCACAGAAATATTCCCCGTCCACGAATAACCGACCAATCGTGTATAAAGGTTTCTTCGCTATTCTATTTAGTTCTAGTTTCATCATCGAGTTTTTTTAATTTGTCCAGTAACTGTTCCGCCGTTTTAGCGTCGGCACATTGAATTATCGCCCGGATAGCGTCCGGCAGTTTCGCCACCTGGCTCTTCTTTGCCCTCTCGTTTTCCCAAACACTTCGGCCCTCGATCAACACGATAGCGGCCGTCACGAGCATCGAGGCGAAAGGTAACGTGTACCAGTCTATGCAACTCCCGATCAAGTCAAATATCAAGGCCATGACTTGTATTCGCCAGTAATCCCCAAGCTTCGAAAAAGTTCTCCGCAAACCGCCAGAATAAATCTTCTCTCCCCGGGCTTTAGCACTATCCGTACCTGCCCACAAGTCGATACAAACAGCGAGAACCATTATAGCCCACATCGCCAGTATAATGTACACTTGCGATTGAATAACGTTAAAATCACCTGTTACAAAAAATTCTATCATTACTCGCCTCCTTTTATTTCATTATTTTTCAATATTGCATTATTTGTTACTATTTTCGCGTATTGAAAACTCTAATTATGGAGGGAACAAGTACCGTGATGGAAAAAGTTCCCCCCTTTTTTTATCACCTTTCCTTGATCGTGTTGTAGAACTCCATGATCGGTTGCTCCAGCAACGTCAAGAAAACGGGTGACACCGGACCACCACTGATGGCTGTGAAAGAGTGATTCTCGCAGTCGTAAGACCCGCTAAAATTCAAATAATCGGAACGCCGTGAATTCTCGTCCACGAAATGCCCGTCGCAACTAAAAGTCACGATACCGGGGATGTTGTTCTCGTACTCCGCCGAAAAATTCACGTTGATCCCTTTCA
>JAHZBN010000003.1:0-14115 GCA_019423345.1 Butyricimonas sp.
GTTCTATTACAAAAATAAATAAATTGGAATTTACACACTTTTTGAAACACTATCAAAACAAGGGCAACATGATAACAGGAGGAAGCTTTGGCAGGAAGAAAGTCAAAACTAGGGGAAATCCCACGGAGAACCTAGGGAAATAATTCCCCTTATTCGAAGCTCATTCGAAGCTTATTCGTGGCTCAAACATCACGGAATGACTAAGCTCTGAGTAAGCATCAAATGATCTCTGAGGGAGTGAGATTATCTGGGTTAAATTACTGCTTTATTTGGAGTAGATTAGGGTAATGACACGAATAGTTTAAATTTCGTCCTTTTTCCTTCTCGCTTTTCCTTTCTTTTCCTTTTCTTCTCTTTTTTTTCGTCCTTTTTCCTCCGCATCCTTTATCATCTTTTCATTCCTTATTCTCACTTTGGGATGCAAATCCATGTATTCTTCAATAGTATCCGTTTCTACATAAGGAGAAGGCATAAAATCAGCAATTGAACATTTGAAAATTTTAGCAAGTTCATTCAGTTGATTCAAATTATATTTCACAGTATATTTTGGACTTTCTGCGTAAAATACGTAAGTAGGACTTAATCTCAATTCCATGCAGAGTTTTCTTTGACTCATTTTCGCAGCTATTCTATATTCTTTAACTTTATTGATGACATAAAGTTCTATTTCTGTATTCTTAATCTTTCCTTTATTTTCCTGTTTTGTTGCCATTTCGAAAAAATTTAATTGATAAAGGAAAGATTTTTGTTAAGAATATTTGCTAATATATAACTTAGCACTATATTTGTGCATAGAACCTCTCAGAGGGTTATTCAGAATGCTAATGCATGAAGGCAGAAATGCAAGAAGGGAAGTTACACCTTTAATAAAAGGTTGCTGTATTGTTAGTATATTGAATAAGTGTGGAGTAAAATGCATATTTTTTAACCATTTAACAAAACAATTATGAAGCAGAAAGTATTACCCTTATTAAAAAATGAGCCTCATCAAATCAATACGGACGTATTAGACTTGTTGCCAAATAGAGCATCCAAATAGATTTGTATTCATGTTATCATAGTTATACGTAGAATTGAGTTTCAAGTTCCCAATTTTATGTAGGGGATTTTATATCACTTCAATTTCTCCTTACATATACATTATTACACTTACAATCAATAACTTAATACAAAATAAACTAGAAACTATGTTACAAAATAAAGATCTCAACAAATTCAATATAAAAACAGGAGTGCATTCTGGCTTCAGACACTAAGAATACACTCCATCACGTTAATTAATTCACATTCCTAATTAATCAACAATCAAAATTATGAAAAAAAATCCACAAACAAAAACGAGGCAAAAAAGAGTACTCGTACCAGTGAAAACGAAATCACCCCGAAAACGAAAGAGATGGGGACTTATCGTATTACCATTTTTGTGTTGTTTACCCTTGTTGTCTAACGCTAATCCCACAAGGCATCACACGGGAATGAACGAACTTTTCATGCCAGAAAATCCAACAAATGACACGCAAAAAGAAACCATAGTCATCCGAGGAATCGTGAAAGACAAAGAAGGTACTCCTTTACCGGGGGTTACGATCTTGATTAAAGGTTCAACCGTCGGTGTATCCACGGACGTGAAAGGTGAATACGTGATGAACGTGGAAAAACGAGATTCTCTAGTTCTCTCATTCTCGTTCGTGGGGATGAAGACGAAAGAGGTAAAATGGAACGGCCAACAAACATTGAACGTAGTATTGGAAGAAGAGGTAAGCAAAGTAGAAGAAGTTGTCGTTATCGGTTACGGAACAACAACCAAAAAAGATTTGACCGGATCGGTGGCAAGTTTTGACTCCCGAATTATTGAAGAATCGACAGCAACAAGCGTGGCCCACATGATGCAAGGCCAAATTCCCGGCTTGAGTATTTTAGTAGGAGACGGAGCTCCCGGTAGTCCTGCCCGGTTAGAAATTCGGGGAGTCCCATCATTAAGCGGGGCCACCTCTCCTTTAATCGTGGTGGATAACGTCCCGATGACAAGTGATTTTGACATCAACGAATTAAACCCGGATGATATTCAGAGCATTGACATACTGAAAGGAGCCTCTTCCGCCGCCATTTATGGTTCAAGAGCCGCAGCCGGGGTCATCATGATTATGACGAAAGGCGGTAGACGAGACCAAAAACCGGTAATCAATTACAGCTATGATTATAGCATAACTAGCCTCGTTTCCGATGTAAACACGTTAACCACGGACGAGTTCAAAATGCTGGTCATGGAAGCCGTTCGCAATGGAGCAAAAGCAGAAGGGTATGACGATATTACCAAATACTCCAAATATGCGACGTTTGCCGCATCGGATTTCTTCGGAGAAGCCAATACCCCATGGATGAAATACATCATGCGAGACGGTTCCAAACAACAACATAAAGTCTCCATCCGGGGAGGCGGCAGTTCCTTCGGGTATAATGCCTCTTTGGGCTACACGGACGAGCTGGGACAAGTGAAAGGAACGAATTATGAAAGATACACATACGACATCGGTTTCAACGCCGATATCAATAAATGGATCCGAGCTACCGTGAAAGTTTCCGGGACTCTATCCGACAGGTTAAGCAATAATGCAGGCCTATCCACCGCGGCGAAAGCCCGTCCCGATATAAAGGCTTACAATGACGACGGTTCCTTGTATCTACATTCATATCTCTATTCGGGACGTACCTATTATGTCGTGAATCCGATTATCGAAATGGAAGAAAATACCACGGAGAGCGAGGACCACAATGTACGCCTCACGGGAAATCTGGAATTTCGAATTTTACCCGAACTGAACCTGATCACCCAATACACTTACCAAACCCGAAAGGGAGAGCGTTACGCTTATCAATCCAGCCGCACACAAGCTGGTAGCGGGTACTGGGGAGATCAAAAAGGCTACGGGAGAAAAACACATAGCAAGACCGATAGTAAAGAACTCGAAATACGCTTGTCATACATGAAAGATTTTGGTGAGAATCATAAATTAACTGCTATGTTGGCAAGTAATTACAACGACGAAGAACAGGAGTATTACACTCTATCCATGACAGATTTCCCGGATGACTACGTGCAAAATGCAATATGGCAAGGAGCTAACCCCTATAAATACGGGGCGGTAAACGGTAGTGCCAGCGGATCCGTACTACTATCTTTTGTGGGAAGAATCGAGTATAAATTCATGGACCGTTACCTCGTGACCGGGACAATACGTTCAGATGGTTCATCCAAGTTCTCCCCGAAATACAGATGGGGTACTTTTCCGTCATTCGCCGCAGCGTGGATCATTTCCGAGGAGAATTTCTTGAAAGATTCTCAATGGCTATCTTTTTTGAAAATCCGTGCCGGATGGGGAAAAACGGGTAATGGTTGGGTCGGAGAATACGGATGGAGAACCTTGTATTCCTCTACCGATTATCAGAATATGCCGGCAACGATACCAAGCCAGATCGGGAATAACGAATTGAAATGGGAGTCGACTAAACAATATGATTTAGGGTTAGACTTCGGCTTTTTGAAGAATCAGAGAATAAGAGGTTCCTTAGGTTTCTACAAGAAGACCACGAAAGGCCTGTTATACCCTTTCACCATGGCATTGAGTACCGGAATGGGATCTACCAGCGTGAACTTCGCCAACATCGAGAACAAGGGGGTAGAATTTGACATCTCAGCCACAATTATTCAGAACAAGGATTGGAACTGGTCTTTTGGTTTCAATATCGGGAAAAATAAGAACAAAATTACCGGGCTTGACGCAGAATACATCTCTGCTCCCGGACAAACCTACCTAAGCAACACGGTCATCAGGGAAGGAGAATCACTAGGATTGATCTATGGGTTTGAAACCGACGGGGTGTTCCGTTCCCAAGCAGAAATTGACTACTACGAATCACTAAACCCGGACTATCAATATCAAGAGCAGTATTCTTACCGAAAAACCATTCCCGGAGACTTAAAATTTGTCGATCAAGACGGCGATGGCCGAGTAAATAAAGTGTATGGAAATCATGAGGATAAAATCGTGTTAGGATGTTCCCGCCCGGATTTCGAAGGTGGATTCAACACCCGTTTAAGCTGGAAAGGTCTCACCCTTAGCGTACAGGGAACGTTCAGTTACGGGGCACAAAAGGCATGGACGGCAGAGGCCAATCAATTCTGTTTTGCCTCCACGGGTACGGCGAACGTGCTGGACGTCGCTCTGAAACGCTGGACCCCGGAAAATCCGGATAGCAATTACCCGTGCGTACGGTTGGATTTCTACAACAATGATTTCACAGACTTCTCCGTCTATAATGCCTCGTACCTTAAGATACAAAATGTCAACCTAGAATACAGGTTTCCCAAATACATCGTGGACAAGACAAAGATATTCGGAAACATCAGCGTCTTCGCCTCCGCGAATAACGTGTGTACCTTCACCTCCTATCCCGGCCCTTCTCCCGAATCATGGAGCAGTGATGCTATCCAAGGGGCTTCCGTAGACACGGAGGCTTATCCCAAAACCAGAACATTCAATTTCGGAGTGAAAGTAACCATTAAATGATTTAATTATGAACAAGATATTCTTATGTAGTTTATTGTTTCTCTTTGCAATAACAGGATGTGACAACATGTTCGACGATGAACTTCCCCCACATGATTTAGTTGGAGAAAATGCCATCACGAACGAGACATCCGCAGAAACAGCGTTAAATGGCATCTTCTCGAAGTTACAGGGTTACGGGACGATGAGCGCATATTACATCTGCGACAACGAATACCGCACGGGATTACTAAGCGGAACTTACCGAGGTACATTCGAAACAGATGGTTTGTTAGGTTTCAAATTGACCGAAGAGTATTCGTACGTTGCAGATCCTTGGGAATTAGCTTATAAAATGGTAAACGCTGCAAATAATTTCATCTATTACGTGGACAAATTATCCGAGAACCTGTTTGGCGAGAACCGGAAAACAGAAATGTTGGCAGAAGCCAAGTTCGCCCGTGCATTCGGCCATGCATTCCTACTAAGGAGATACGGGTATTTCTGGGATATAAACAGCCCTCTCGGTCCGATTATTCGTCTGGAACCTTCATCCATCTCGAATAATAGTATGGGACGTAGTTCTGTGAAAGAGAGCTATGAAAAAATATTCGAGGACCTAGATTATGCGATACAGTACGGTCCCCGGTTTTATTCTAAATACCGTTCCTGCGCGACAACAGCAAAAGCTTTTAAAGCGGATATTTTAATGAATCGAGGAGAAGAAGGAGACTACGCAGAAGCGATTCGATTGGCAAATGAAGTGATTGCCAGTGATGAATTTGGATTGGAAGATAAATACGAAGATATTTTTACCAATGGATATTCTTCAAAAGAATTGATGTTTACAAGGCATATCAAGACCCCACCCAGTATGGATGATAACGTGGGCAGCCTGTTCAAAATGTTCGGTGGTGCAACCTATAAACCGACAGAGATATATTTCGAGATTCTGTCCCAAGACGATAAACGTTATGAAGCAACTTTCGATTCTGTGATGCTCGGCAACGGAACGGCTGCACGAAAAACACAGGTGTGGAAGAAGCATTACGTCACATCCGGCGATTGTCCGATGTATTATATGCGTGTGGCCCAGATGTACCTGATCAAAGCAGAGGCGATGGCTCGTACGAATGCTTCCATAAAGGATTGCTTGGACGTGCTGAATGTCCTACGCCTTCGTTCCGGTAACACGACTTTTGATGCGGCCGATTACAGTTCCCTGTCAGACGTACTGGAAGAAATATTCCGAGAGAATGTACGGGAGATCGGAATGGAAAACGGGGCTATATTCTATCTTGCCGTGAGATATACCGAGGGCGGTCATCGGAAGTTGAAAGACATGAACCCAAACTTTGAACATGACGATCAATTATGTTTTCCTATCCCGAAAGCCGAATTGGAACATAATTTCGTAGTAGAACAAAAACCTTTATAATACCAGACAGCATGATGAAAATGAATATATTGAAAAACGGATTTCAGGCATTAATTATTATGTCTCTGATGGTTGCCTGCTCACTCGGTGACGTGTTGGAACCCTCCGATGGAGTAAGTATGGCGTTAATGGAAACGGTCGATACGGTGGTAGCCCTACCGGGAGACACGATAAGTTTCAAATTTATTGCGTCAACCAATGGGGCTGCCTTACGTCGCATTGAAATCGTGGAAAAGAGCCATGATTTCAATGAATTGAAGGATTCTATCCGGTTCGCTTTAGTAGATGAAACACTGGAACTGACGGTAGACGAAGAGGGGTATTTATCCCGTCCCGTTTCCTCCGTGATGATGATTTATCCTGTTATCGTACCCAATGACAAAACAATCGTGGGCGAAGTACTTAGCATGGCCTTCAAAGCGTATAATGACAAAGGAAAATCCGGAAGTATAAAATCCTCGTTTAAGATCGTAAACTATGTTCGGAACACGAGCTGGTTATGGTTGTATAAACTTGCTGGTAAAACCCAAGGAAGTATGTTTTTTAATCCCGCAAAATACAAGGTCTATTCCAATAGCAGTTTCGGGACTCACAAGGACGAAATAGACGTGGCCGCTTACACGGCAAGCGATGGGAAACACTATTTTCTGAATCCAGCCCACAAGGAAACACAGGCCTTGTACGTGGCAGATGGGATGGATTATGATGCATCAACCATGAGAGCAACAAAATTTATTCCATTGGATAATGTCAATTTTGACCTTGTCGGGGATACGGAACTGGAACAAATGGACTTCTCGAAAGCCATGGATAAAGTCGAAGTAACAACCGGAAGTGTCATCGGTTTCGAGAACCAAGACGGGCGACGGGGAATCCTGAACGTGAAAATATCATCTTCCATTTACCCGACGCTCCAGTGTAAATTTCAAGCGGTAGCTAAAAAACAAGAATGATTTTAACTCCCAAATATCATGAAGAACATATTTATAATCATTATTTTAACGTTCTGTTCTCTCGCCAGTTCACTCGCACAAGGCAAGTACGAAGTATTCAGAAAGGAGATGTCCCTTATCGAGAAACAAGAGAATGAATATCGAAAAGTAATTTGGGGTGAAAACGATTTTTCCCAAGACTACAAAGACAGCGTTTATAAAAAACATCAAGTACTGGTGAAAGAAAAAGTCGAGTTTGCCAAGAACACCATTCGAGAGAATAGAGATGACGAACGATTCCTGAAAGTGTTGGATATTTATGTACGCAATTTCTTATCCCTGGATGAATTTGAAGCGGAGTTGAAAATGTTTTCATTTCAGGTACAAAAAACAGAAGCTTGTCAACGTTATTTCGAGTTTATCAAGTATGCAAGGATCAATACTCCCGGCAAACAATGTATTGATTTCGAGATGAAAGGACATGATGGGAAAACAATAAAGTTCTCGGATGTATATAAAAAGCATAAACTTGTTCTCATCGATTTTTGGGCCTCCTGGTGTGGCGCTTGTCGGGCAACAATGCCCTCCATTAAAAAGATGTATGAAGTCTATCATGAAAAAGGCGTCGAAGTAGTCAGCGTGTCGCTAGACGACAATAAAGAGGCGTGGGAAAAAGCTTATAAAGAAGAAAACATTCCTTGGATAGACGGTAGTAATCTGTTAGGATGGAAAGATTCTGTCACTCTATGGTACGCCATTCGGGGAATACCACACAAGGTGTTAGTGGATCAGCATGGGATCATCATCGATAGTGGATTTTATCAATTAGGCAGCTTGGAACAGAAAATAGACGAATATCTTAATACCCACAAAAACTAAATGAAAAGAAGGTGTGTCAAAAGTCCTATTTTGACACATCCTCTCTTATTTACCAGATTAACACGTCGGCTTTCTCTTTATCGGAAGTTTCGGGAAAAGTTTCCGGAAACGTACTAAATAAGTCGTAACATTACTTCCCGCAACGATAATGGTCACGGCAAAAACGATCATCATGATCCCGCACCCCACTCTCACTGTTAAAGGCTCCCCGAAGACCGTTACCCCGAAAAACACGGCTGTCAAGGGCTCCAAAGCTCCTAAAATCGCTGTTGGGGTAGAACCAATATACTGAATGGCCTGAGTGGTACAAAGAAACGATATAGCAGTCGGGAACACGGCCAAAGCAACTAGATTACCCCACAGATACCACGTGTCTACCACACGCAGACTGGCTCCGAAATCTACACGAACCAAAAATAGAGACAACCCAAAAACTAAAACATAGAATGTCAACTTTAATGTCGCAATCTCTCGCAACAAGGGTCTATTCACAGCGACGATGTAAATGGCATATGACAAGGCCGAGGCGATAACGAGAATCACTCCCGTCAGACTCAGCACCGAACCATCCTCACCTTTATAAAGTAAAGCAATTCCTCCCAAAGCCAGCATGATACACAAAATTGTTTGTAAAGTCAACTTTTCTTTAAAGAGAAAAGCCATGATCAAAGCTACCATGATCGGGTAAACGAACAACAGAGTCGAGGCGATACCAGCCGCCATGTAATTATAACTCTGGAACAAGGTAAGTGACGAGAGTGCCACCAATAACCCCATGATAACTAGCGGAAGTATTTCTTTTCGCTTCAATTTGAAATCTCGTCCCCGTAACTTAATCATCGCACCCAATACCGGGATTGCAAACAAATATCTAAAAAAAAGAACTGAATCCGGATTCATCCCCGCCTCGTACAAGGGAAGGGCAAACAAGGGATTCATCCCGTAAGTTGCTGCCGCAATGACCCCTAACACGTATCCTTTAGCTTTTACATTCATAACTGCAAATAATTACATTAAATTGGAGACAAAGATAGAGTTTTGTTCAGCATCATGAACCTCCATTTCAACCAAATAATTTTCTTTCTAAATGCAACATTGTAAGGCTTTAAGACAAACATTACTACTTTTAACAAAAAAACACTATCTTTAGATCCTAAAACCTCAAACTACATAACAAAATGAAAAAACTATTCTCCACAATTATCTGTTGTTTAATCTGTTCCACAGCTTTCATGCAAGTGAAACCAGAATGGCAAGATGAGACCATACCTTTTGTCGGAAAAGAATATCCCCGGACAGCATTCATGACCTACAGTGATGTGGATAAAGCCCGGAGCAACGATTTCAATAGCTCCTCCGATTATAAATCCCTCAATGGGAAATGGAAATTCAACTGGGTTCCCTCCTATAAAAAACGCCCAGTGAACTTCTACAAAACAGATTTTGACGATTCTACATGGGGAGAAATTGACGTTCCTGCAAATTGGGAAATAAACGGTTACGGTGATGCACTTTATACAAATCACCCTTACGAATTCTGTCCACGTAATCCACAACCACCTCTTCTACCAGAGGAGAATCCCGTGGGATCTTACAGGAAATACATTAAAATTCCCCAACAATGGAATGGGAAAGAAATATTCCTACATATTGGTGCTGTAAAATCAGGTTGCTACCTATACATAAATGGGGTTAAAGTTGGATATAGCGAGGATTCCAAAACTGCTGTGGAATATAACATCTCCCACTATTTAAAACCGGGACGTAACCTCATCGCCTTGGAAATATATAGATGGTCAACAGGAAGCTATCTGGAATGTCAGGACTTCTGGCGGATCAGCGGGATCGAACGAGACGTTTACCTGTTCGCCCAGTCGCCCGTGTATCTCCGGGATTTTGCAATCCGGCAGGACTTGGATAGCACGTATAAAAACGGGATTTTCGGACTGGATCTATGCCTAACGAATGCGAATCCTCGGCAACCGGGACAGGTCACGGTATCCTATCAACTGGAAAATCCCTCGGGAACACGTGTAGCGGAAGGGAATCGCACAATTAAAATAGATTCGACAGGAACCGTTCATTTCGATGCGAAAATACCCCAAGTTGCAGCATGGACAGCCGAAACCCCGAATTTGTATCAGCTCTTTATCCGTATCGAGCAACCGGGAAAAACAGCCGAAATTATTCCTTTCCGGGTAGGCTTCCGCAAACTGGAAATCCGGGGTAATCAATTCCTGGTAAACGGTCGTGCCGTACTGATCAAGGGGATCAATTATCACGAACATAACGAACAGACGGGACACGTGCTTAGCGAAACGGATATGCGTAAAGATTTCGACAACATGAAACGACATAATATCAACGCCATACGTTGTTGTCACTACCCGCAACAAAGGCGGTTCTATGAACTTTGCGACGAGTACGGATTTTATGTATGTAACGAGGCGAATATCGAATCTCACGGCATGGGATATGATCTTCGCAAAGGCCGTTCGCTGGGAAATAATCCCACGTGGCTGAACGCTCACATGGATCGGACGATGAACATGTACGAAATCTCGAAAAATTATCCTTGTATCATGTTCTGGTCACTGGGGAACGAAGCCGGAAACGGGTACAATTTTTACATGACTTACAACTGGTTGAAATCCAAAGATACCACTCGTCCCGTGCAATACGAAAGAGCCTTGCTCGAATGGAACACGGATATTTATTGCCCGCAATACCCAGGTCTGGACGCATTCGAAAGATGGGGAAACTCGCAAACGGATCGACCTTACATCATGTCCGAATACGCCCACGGTATGGGAAATAGCACGGGTAATTTCATGGACCTTTGGGAGGCGATTTATCGCTACCCCAACCTGCAAGGCGGTTTTATCTGGGACTGGATTGATCAAGGGTTATTGACAAAAGACGAGAACGGAGTACCCTTCTGGGCTTATGGCGGGGATTTCGGGAAAGACGCCCCCTCGGACGGGAATTTCTTGTGCAACGGATTAGTCGGTCCCGATCGGGAACCGCATCCCGGCCTCACCGAGGTGAAAAAAGCGTATCAATACGTGTGGTTTCAACCTGTCGATTTGAAGAAGGGAATTATCCGGATAGATAACCGGTACGACTTCACGAACCTGAATCAATACACGATTGAATATGCCATACTGGCCAACACGGAAACCGTACACACCGGGACACTTCCCTCGGTGAATCTGGCCCCCGGGGGAAACAGGCAACTCACGATTCCCTTGCGGAATATAAGAAATAAACCCGGGACCGAGTATTTCCTGAACATTCACGTGAAAACCAAACAAGCCACCGTTTCTATCCCGGCTGGGTATATCGTGGCCTCCGAACAATTCAAACTTCCGGAGTACACGCCGAACCCGGTGTTCCGGGCTACCCCGGAGAAAACACTCTCCATGGAAGAGAAGGGATCGGATATTCATATCTCCGGCCCAGCGGTATATTTTGTCTTCAACAAGCAAAAAGGATACGTAACCTCTTACCGGGTGAACGGCATCCAATACATCGCCGAAGATTTCGGTTTCCAACCCAATTTCTGGCGGGGCCCCACGGATAACGATTACGGGAACGGTATGCCCAACCGCATGCAAGGCTGGAAACAGGCAAACAAGAATTTCAAAATTGCAGGCATCAGAACGTCCGTTTCCACGACCAGCACGAACCTGACAATTACTTACAGGTTGCAGGAGATCGGAAGCAAATATCATGTATCGTACACGCTTTACCCGTCGGGAATGCTTCATGTTGCCTGTCACCTCGAAGCCCAACCGAACGCCCCGGAACTTCCCCGTATTGGCGCCCGTTTCAGGATCCCGGCTGACATGAACCAACTGGAATATTTCGGACGAGGTCCGGAGGAAAATTATTGTGACCGCAAGAACGGAACTCTGATCGGGTACTACAAAAGTACGGCCGAACAACAGTACGTGCCTTACGTGCGTCCACAGGAAAACGGACATAAGACGGATGTACGCTGGTTAGCACTCATGGATAAAACTGGAAAAGGGTTATTGCTTGTTGCCGACTCGAACTTCATGGAGTTCAACGTTTCCCGTAATCGGGTTGAGGATTTTGATTCGGAAGAATCCAACCGGGCGTATCAATGGCAAAATTTCACGAAAGACGAGCCTCTCGATCCGGACAAAGCCAAAAATCGTAAACCCAAACAAACGCATGTCAACGACATCTTCCCTCGTAATTTCGTGGAAGTATGTTTAGATCACCGCATGATGGGAGTTGCCGGGGACGATAGCTGGGGATCTCAACCTTACCTCAAATACAGGCTCCCGACAAACAAGGACTATCACTGGAGTTTTACCATCCTACCGATCAAAAACAACACGGAAATCAACGAGAAACTACGTTATCAATATCTACCCTAGGAGAAAACGTGTCAAAAGTTCATAAGGTCTATGGACGTTATGAACTTTTGGTCCTTTCTTCCCATACGATTCTCATGATCTGCAACCAGAAAAATAAACCACCCAAGCGGCTTTTTAATCGACAAATAGCCTCCTTTTTACAAGTTCGCACGTCTTTTTCCGGAAGAGAAAGAATTTCTGCAATTTCCTTGCTATTTTTACCTTGAAGGTATAACCAAAATATTTCCCTGTAATTTTTAGGTAATTCCGTAATAGCTAAATATAACTCTTGATAAATATCTTCCCGTATCAAATTATAACCCTTTCGTCCAAATGATCGCGGGCAAATATAAAACATTATTCTCAACAAACAAAACCCTATATAGTGGATAAAATTTATAATCTAATAAAGAATGTGAAGTTAAATTTTTGATTTCTCGCATCACTTCTACAAAAAGAAAACAAGAATAGCGATTGAAGTAATATTTAGCGACTGACTATTTTGTAAGTTACAAATTAGTCAGTTTTAAAATGCAATATGAATAAACGATTTAGCTGAATAACTCACGACAAATATCTCCCACCCGGGAAACAAATCTTACTTTTATATGTGCAGGGACTTTTGTCAGCGCTTTCTTGTTTCCCGCCGGAACAAATATTTGCTGGAAACCGAGTTTTTCAGCCTCTAGTACCCGTTGCTCAATACGACTCACAGCACGAATCTCTCCCGATAAACCGACTTCCCCGGCAAACACGGTATTCGTGGGGATCGGGGCATCTATATTTGAAGAAAGAACCGCCATCACGACCCCTAAATCCAAAGCCGGGTCACTCACCCGTATTCCTCCGGCAATATTCAAGAACACATCCTTCGCCGCCAACCGGAAACCCACACGTTTTTCCAACACGGCAAGCAACATATTCAACCGTCGCGTGTCAAAGCCCGTTGCAGACCGCTGGGGCGTCCCGTAAGCTGCCGTGCTAACCAAGGCCTGCACTTCCAATAAAATCGTTCTAACACCCTCCATAGTGGCAGAAACAGCGACCCCACTTAAATCCTGATCATGGTTGGATAACAACAACTCGGAAGGATTGGCCACCTGTCGCAAACCGGATTGTAACATCTCGTAGATACCAATCTCGGAAGTTGAACCGAAACGGTTCTTCATAGACCGCAGGATTCGATACATGTGTTGCTGATCTCCTTCAAATTGCAATACAGTATCCACCATGTGTTCCAGAATCTTCGGGCCTGCCAACTGACCGTCTTTCGTGATATGCCCGATCAAAATAGTCGTAATCGTATTTTCTTTCGAATAACGCAACAACACGTTGGTACACTCCCGGATTTGTGATAAACTCCCCGGAATAGCATCCACACTCTCTGTTGCCAGCGTTTGTATAGAGTCAATAATCAATAATTTCGGTTCAAGCGCACGGGAATGTTCTAGTACCGTTTCCAACGAATTTCCCGAAAGAAACAAACAATCGTCATTCTCTGCCCCCAATCGTTGTGCCCGCATCTTGATCTGAGACACACTCTCCTCCCCGGAAACATACAATACCTTCCCACATCGATTATGTAAGGCAAATTGCAATACTAATGTCGATTTACCGATACCCGGTTCTCCTCCCAGTAGAATCATAGACCCCGGCACGATGCCACCTCCCAACACCCGGTTCAGCTCCCCGTCCCCGGTATCCATACGCTCATCGGCATTCGCCTTCACTTCCGACAACTTCAAAGGCCGTGAGGAACTGGCCCCCACTATAGAAGCCACCCGGTTTCCTTTGGTAGAAACCTCCACCTCTTCTACAAAACTATTCCATTCCCCACAAGTAGAGCATTTTCCCACCCACTTGGACTCCTTCGCCCCACAATTCTGACAAACGTACACGGTTTTTGTTTTAGCCATACAATTGAAAATTGA
>JAHZBN010000003.1:14215-125188 GCA_019423345.1 Butyricimonas sp.
CACAATTCTGACAAACGTACACGGTTTTTGTTTTAGCCATACAATTGAAAATTGATAATCAAAGCACCTATTGCCGTTCCACTTCGAAGTAATTGTTTGGACAAAATAAACTCTTTTCGTTCCGCACATAAAAACTTGTACAAATTAACAACCCGTACTGCAAACCGAAAGAATTTATCTGCAACAACATTCACTTCTTTCATTTTCAATTCTCCATTTTCAATTAATCAAAGATTTCATCTGAAGAATCATAATCCGTCATTCCCTCTCTATCCGCATCCCCACAATCAAGCACATGGTTCACTCCATTCGGTTTTTGGAAATCACTTTGCGGCACAGCAAGAGATTTATCCGCATATACTTTCTGCATAAACAAAGCCCAAATCGGGAGTGCCATGCTGGCTCCCTGCCCATTCGCCAAATTCTGGAAATGGATAGAACGGTCTTCCGCTCCTACCCAAACCCCTCCGGCAAGATCAGGTGTGATCCCAATAAACCAACCGTCAGAGTGATTCTGTGTTGTTCCGGTCTTTCCTCCGATCTGGTTTTTAAAACCATACCGGAAACGCAAACGACGACCCGTTCCCTCATCCACAACTCCCTGCAACAAATTCGCCATCAAGAATGCCGTGTTTTCAGTAATCACCTCTCTGGATTCCGGGTAGAAATTAGCCAGCACGTTACCATACTTATCCTCTATTTTAGTCACCATCATCGGAGCATTATACACCCCTTTATTCGCATATATCGAGAACGCCCCGACCATCTCTTTCACGGAAACCTCGGAAGATCCCAAGAAAATAGCGGGAACCGGGTCTATATAACTCGTGATCCCCATTCGATGAGCCATCTGCACGACTGCCTCCGGGGTAAATTGCTTCAATACCCAGCCGGAAATATTATTCACAGAATTTGCCAATCCCCATTTCAAAGTCACCATCTCACCTTCCCGTTTATCCGTGGAATTACGAGGTGTCCAGGTCGTCCCGTCCGGCAAAACAAACGTCTGTTGCACGTTCAACACTTGATCACAAGGTCCCAGTCCCTCCTGCATCGCCAACGTGTAAAGAATCGGTTTGATTGTTGAACCTATCTGCCGTTTTCCGGTACTCACCATATCATATTGAAAATAACGGTAATCCGGTCCTCCCACGTATGCTTTAATATGTCCCGAAGAAGGTTCCATCGCCATGAATCCGGCCCGGAAGAATGACTTATAATGCTTTAACGAATCCAACGGGCTCATCACGGTATCCCGTACACCTTTCCAAGTGAAAACAGACATCGGAATCGCTTTATCAAAAGATTTTTTTATCTCTTGGAAACTTTTACCCGCCTTATTCATTGACCGATAACGCTCGGTACGACGAATAGAAGTGTTTAAAATATCATTGATCTCAGAAACCGTCAAATCATTCGAAAAAGGCGGATGAGCTTTTCTATTTCTCTCGGCCATAAACGCCGGTTGCAACGTACCACCCAGATGTTCCGTCACGGCCTCTTCCGCATATTTCTGCATACGGGAATCCAACGTCGTGTAAATCTTTAACCCGTCCGTGTAGATATTATAATGCGAACCGTCTGATTTCAGATTCTTGTTGCACCACCCGTACAGTGGATTCGTTTCCCACGCCAAAGAATCTACCGCATACTGGTCCTTACTCCACTTGCTATAATTCTTTTTATCCGGTTTGGATGCTGTCATGTATAACCGCAAATATTCCCGGAAATAGGTCGCAATTCCCTCTTTATGATCCTCCTTATGGAAGTCCAATCCCAAAGGCAGCCCCCTCAATGAATCAAATTCAATCTGTGAAATCTTGTCATATTTCAACATCTGCCCCAACACCACGTTCCGGCGTCCTAACGTCTTCTCCGGTCTCCGTACCGGGTTGAAAAGCGAAGGATTCTTGGCCATTCCCACCAACATGGCGGCTTGTTCCACCTTCAAAGAATCGGGCGTTGTCGAGAAATAAATATTAGCAGCAGAATTAATACCGACCGCCAAGTTCAAGAAGTCAAACTTATTAAGATACATCGTGATAATCTCTTCCTTCGTGTAACTCTTCTCCAACTTCACCGCAATCACCCATTCCCGGAACTTACGCATGGCCAACTCCATGAAGTTCTGGTTTGCCTCCCGCGGAAACAACATTTTCGCCAACTGTTGCGTGATCGTACTACCACCCCCGGCAGAAGAATTTCCGGTCAACATACCTTGTGCCACCCGGAACAACCCCCGCACGTCAATACCGCTATGATCATAGAAACGTACGTCCTCCGTGGCAATCAACGCATCAATAACACTTTGGGGTATATCCTTATAGTCCATATACCGACGGTTCTCACTCCCCTCGAAATACTTTCCTAAAATCTTTCCGTCCTCGGAATAAATCTCCGTGGCAAATTTATTCTTGGGGTTCTCTAACTCCTCGAATGTGGGCATAAAACCTAATTTACCTGCCGAAACGAGATAAAAAAAGAAAAATACTCCCGCAACAAAAACAATAAACAGCCCCCAGAAAATGGCAAAATCTTTCCAATATCTTTTAAACATCACTTCTCGTTTTTATTTTAGCTTACAAAGTTAGAAAATTAAATTTATATCTCTACCAATCAAGAATAATCTCTCTTTGCACTTCCATAAAAACGATCAAAACTTCTTGACATTCTGAATACCGATAGGATATCGTCTGTCACTCATCTTCTTATATTTAATCTAATAGATAGCATATGTTTCACGAAATACAAAGCTTGAAAAACAAATGAAATACTCTATTAAACGGGAAGCATTTTCCTTTCATTCTCCAATCAAAGACACCCCTGAACGTCTTTGAAACGTCTTTGATTCGAAAGTGATACGTGTTTAATCCCTAAGTACACCCTATATTCAACGGATAATGCACGAATCCTATACAGATAACTAACTAATCTACACTTCATTCATTAAATTTGTAGAGGGTGGCTCAAAACCAAATTTGACACACCCTCTTAAAGCACGCACCTAATCTAACAAATATCTCGTTAAATTCTATTTATTCTTTTTTAGCAATTCTCCTATTTTCTCTCTTAATATATCTCCACTCAATCCTTTATCTACAATCATATTATCCTCATCCAAAATATAAGTGAAAGGGATTGTCTGTAAACAATAAGACTGTATCATTTCAGTATATTTTCCATCAAAATTAGTAATATGTTTCCATTCCGTTATACTATTCTCCATAATAGCTTTTCTCCACATAGCCTATCTCTTCTTAACCCTTACACAGGAACACTAACGCAACACCAATTCCACACAAACATAACACATACACTTCCCGATATTGATGTTGTGTACTTGCTATGTATATGCTATGTTCATGCTCTAGGGAAAGGGTAGCCCAACCATAAAGAAAGGAGGGACTAGGGAGCTAGTTCTAGACAATTACGTTCATTCACTCCAAAACCTCAATCTTAACCTTTACATCATTAGCAGTACATCCATCCGTTTTGAATTCTATGATCATCCCAGTATGAGTCCACATCGTCTGGAAATCCCGATCTTTCAGTTCTCCTGCTTTTAATGGAAACGAGCGACGGGAACGAATCCCACTAGTTTCACCGTCCTCTCTTATGGTCA
The DNA here is from genome assembly GCA_019423345.1 of Butyricimonas sp. Classification (GTDB taxonomy): domain Bacteria; phylum Bacteroidota; class Bacteroidia; order Bacteroidales; family Marinifilaceae; genus Butyricimonas. Next base: position 17,838 of record JAHZBN010000003.1, read on the forward strand.
AAATAGCATCACAATCCAAGGTACCTTTCACCGTGATATGTAATCTTTGAGGAGTTTCTGTTTCCGTGTTATAGACGAAAGTGGCTAATTGCTTATTATTAATAGTAAACGTCTGTTCCTCAACAACTCCACCGGATGATTGCATCCACATGACAACTCCCAATACCAACATGATTAAAATCGCAAAAACATACAGAATTCTTTTCAATTTCTTACTCGTCATAAGTACCTATTTTTGTTATCAATGATTATTACAAAACTAGCAATTTAAGGTCAAATACCCAAAAAATAATTATTACCTCGCAAAACTGCAAGATGTAACTTGCAGTTTTATTTAATTATTGCTTGTTATATCATGCAATTTTTATTAGATTTGCAGAAATGACCTGAAAAACATCAATATATGGAAAATCTATTTAGAACATTTAGATTACTTTTGAACAACACCACAACAGATTTCATACGTTATCTACACGATCAAATTTCATGGAACAGCCGTCTGGTAGCCATACTTGGAGCAAGAGGAGTCGGCAAAACCACCTTGCTATTACAACATATAAAACTCCATGATAACATTAATGAAACTCTTTTTGTCACGGCAGATGACCTCTATTTTTCTACAAATACACTTTACGATCTTGCACTGAAATTTTATCAGCAAGGGGGAAAAAAGTTATATATTGACGAAATCCATAAATATCAAGCATGGTCCAGAGAGATTAAAAATATATATGATCAAATTCCCGAACTAAACGTAATATACACGGGTTCTTCTATTCTTGATCTGGAACAAGGAGGAGCCGATCTCAGCCGTCGCAAATTAGAATATCACATGACAGGATTGTCATTCAGGGAATATCTGAATATAGCCAAAAATATAAAATTACCCTTACATTCATTCGAAGACATATTATCTAATAAAATACAATTCCCATACGATAAGGAACGCCCATTACAATTATTTAAAGAGTACTTACAACAGGGTTATTACCCGTTTTTTAAAGAAGACGGTTATTACATTCGTTTGAAAAATGTTTTAAATCAAACACTTGAAAATGATATTCCCCATTTCGCACAAATGAATATTTCCACGGCACAAAAGCTAAAAAGATTACTATATATCGTGGCACAAAGTGTTCCCTTTAAACCGAATTTCTCGAAACTTTCAAGAGATTTAGATGTGAACCGTAATTTTGTACCCGACTTGATGTTCTATCTCGAAAAAGCAGGAGTAATCAACCAATTACGGAATGATACCAAAGGAATAAAACTACTTGGTAAAGTGGACAAAGTGTATCTTAATAATACAAATCTTGCATACGCCATTTCAGACACTACACCAGATATTAGAAACGTGAGGGAAACGGTGTTCTTTTCTTTGATGCGAACCACCCAAGAAGTCACCACATCATCCGTTGCAGATATCAATATTGGTAAATATACCTTTGAAATTGGTGGTAAAAATAAAGCACAAAAGCAAATTGAAGGAATAGAAAATGCTTATGTCGTAAAAGATGATATCGAATACGGATACAAAAACATTATTCCTCTTTGGGCATTCGGATTAACCTACTGAAAAAACTAAAAGATAAAAGTTGGAGGAATGCTTTCATCAGCTTTTAACTTTTAGTTTTTATCTTTCATCTTCCTAGTATTCATCCCAACTCTTAATCGCAATCTCGGTAGGGTCTACCTTGCAAATAGCATAGATAAAAGCACTAGCCAAACGGGCATTCGTGATCAACGGGATATTGTAATCCACGGCAGCACGACGGATTTTATAGCCATTATCCAGTTCCCGCTTCGTGTGATTTTTCGGGATATTGATAACCATATCTATCTTCCGATCATGCAAATATTCCATGATATTTGGTTCCTTATCTTCATCCGGCCAGTAAAGGATTTGAGTATCAATTCCATTCTCTTTAAAGAATTTAGCCGTTCCTGCCGTGCTGTAAATATTATACCCTTTTTCGATCAGCATCCGGGTAGAGTTCAGCAACTCTACTTTGGAACGAGTCGGACCGGAAGAAATCAAAATGTTCTTCTTCGGGATACGATGGCCGACAGAAAGCATACTTTTCAATATAGCCTCGTAATAATTCTCCCCTATACAGCCTACTTCTCCCGTGGATGCCATATCCACTCCCAACACAGGATCAGCCTTCAAAAGCCGGGCAAAAGAGAATTGTGAGGCCTTCACTCCCACGTAATCCAGATCAAATACCGATTTATTCAAGGATTCAACTTTCTCGCCCAACATAATTCGAGTGGCCATATCGATAAAGTTATATTTCAATACTTTCGACACGAAGGGGAAACTTCTCGATGCCCGCAAATTACACTCGATGACCTTTATATCATTGTCTTTCGCCAAAAACTGCATATTAAACGGACCGGATATGTTCAGTTCTTTAGCGATGGAACGGGCAATCTTTTTAATTCGACGGATTGTCTCCACATAAAGTTTCTGTGCCGGAAAAACAATAGTCGCATCACCGGAATGTACTCCGGCAAATTCCACGTGTTCACTGATAGCGTAAGCCTTCACCTCTCCCTCTTGTGCCACGGCATCAATCTCTACCTCTTTCGCCTGTTCGATAAACTCGGACACCACGACAGGATGGTCTTTCGATACCTCTGCCGCTAACTCCAAGAAATGTAACAACTCATCTTTATTTGACACCACGTTCATCGCAGCCCCGGATAGCACGTAAGAAGGACGAATCAACACGGGAAAACCCACTTTATCCACGAAATGATAAATGTCCTCTATACTCGTTAATTCGCTCCACCGTGGCTGGTCAATACCCAACTCGTCACACATGGTAGAGAACTTCTGACGGTCTTCTGCCCGATCGATGGATTCGGGAGAAGTCCCTAGAATATTCACGTGTTGACCATACAATCGCATAGCCAAGTTATTCGGAATCTGGCCACCCGTGGAAACAACCACACCTTTTGGTTCTTCCAGTTCGATAATATCCATCACCCGTTCGAATGACAACTCGTCGAAATAGAGACGATCACAGGTATCATAATCCGTGCTGACCGTCTCGGGGTTATAGTTAATCATTACCGAACGATAGCCGACTTTCCGGATTGTATTCAAAGCACTCACACCACACCAATCGAATTCCACGCTACTACCGATGCGATAAGCCCCCGACCCCAATACGATCACGGAACACCCGTCATGTTCGTATTTCACGTCATTTTCGGACCCGTTGTAGGTAACATACAAGTAATTTGTCATAGCCGGATATTCACCCGCCAGCGTGTCAATTTGTTTCACACATGGCAACACTCCCAGTTTTTTCCGATAATCCCGAACCTTCAACATTTTCTCATGGTGAGATAACGAGGTATTCTTCACGGTTAATCGTCCGATTTGGAAATCAGAGAAACCATATTGTTTTGCCTTACGCAATAAACTTTCACTGACATTCGTTTCTTTATCAAACTTACTTAATTCTTCTTTTAACAAGTGAATGTTTTCCAATCGTTGCAAGAACCAATGATCAATTTTCGTCAATTCATGAATTTTATCTACGCTATATCCCTTGTCGAAAGCCCCAGCAATGGCAAATATCCTGGAATCTGTCGGATTGACTAACTCTTCATCAATATCTTTTGTTTTCAACACGTTACCGACAAAACCATGCATTCCCTGCCCGATCATCCGAATTCCTTTTTGAATAGCCTCCTCAAAAGACCGTCCGATAGCCATGATTTCTCCCACACTTTTCATGGAAGAACCAATCACTTTAGAAACTCCCTCGAATTTATTCAAGTCCCAACGAGGTATTTTGCAAACCACGTAATCTAATGCCGGCTCGAAACATGCGGTGGTGACTTTGGTTACCGAGTTTTTGATCTCGTGTAACCCGTATCCCATACCCAATTTCGCGGCAACAAAAGCCAAAGGGTACCCGGTTGCCTTGGATGCCAATGCACTGGACCGTGAAAGACGAGCGTTTACCTCTATTACCCGATAATCTTCCGAGTTCGGATCCAGAGCATACTGCACGTTACATTCACCCACGATGCCTATATGCCGGATTATTTTTATAGCTATCGATCTCAATTTATGGTATTCACTATTACTTAAAGTCTGTGATGGAGCAACTACTATACTCTCCCCGGTATGAATTCCCAACGGATCGAAGTTTTCCATGTTACAGACGGTAATACAGTTATCGTATTTATCACGCACCACTTCATATTCTACCTCCTTCCATCCTTTCAAAGATTCTTCCACTAAAACCTGAGGAGAATAAGAGAAAGCACTCGTAGCCAACCGTTCCAACTCTTCTTTATTCGAACAAAAACCGGAACCCAATCCTCCCAGCGTGTAAGCAGCCCGAATAATCACCGGAAAACCTAGTTTATCCACCGCAGCGAATGCTTCTTCCATGTCACTGGCAGCAATACTTTTTGGTGTTTTCACGTTAATTTCTGCCAATTTCCCAGCAAAGATTTCCCGGTCTTCGGTATCTATGATGGCTTGTACAGGCGTTCCGAGTACTTGCACGTTATACTTTTCTAAAACACCCGATTTATAAAGAGCCACTCCACAATTCAATGCAGTTTGTCCCCCGAAAGAAAGAAGAATACCATCCGGACGTTCCTTTTCGATCACCTGTTCCACGAATTCCGGTGTCACGGGTAAATAATATATCTTGTCGGCTACCCCTTCCGATGTCTGTACCGTGGCTATATTCGGATTTATCAACACGCTGTAAATACCTTCTTCCCGAAGTGCTTTCAAAGCCTGTGATCCTGAATAATCAAACTCTCCGGCCTCCCCTATTTTCAACGCTCCCGATCCCAGAAGCAATACCTTTGCTATACCCATTCTTATTTTAGATTTAAAATTTTAGATTATAACCCACTAATTACCCCGCTTTTACTCATAAATCGTAATTCATCAATCGTAAATTAATTCGTTTTCAATTACTTTTTCAATGCTTTCATTGCAGCAATAAAATTGTCAAAAAGAAACTCCGTATCCACAGGACCACTTGATGCCTCCGGGTGAAATTGAGCCGAGAAAAAAGGTTTTTTCTTATGCCGGATACCCTCGTTTGTGCCGTCATTCACGTTCACGAACAGCGGTTCCCAGTCAGAGGGAAGTGTTGTCTCATCTATCGCAAATCCATGATTCTGGGAAGTAATATAACAACGGGTTCCACCGGGGTTCATGACCGGTTGATTGTGACTTCTATGACCGTATTTTAATTTATAGGTAGAGGCCCCGGCAGCCCTTGCCATGAGTTGATTTCCCAAACAAATACCCATGATAGGGGTATTTCCTTTCAATGCTTTCCGTATATGCTCTATCGTTTCCTCGCAACGAGAGGGATCTCCCGGCCCATTAGAAAGAAAAATACCATCGAATTTTTCCTTCGTGAAATCGTAATTCCACGGAACTCGTTTCACGGTAACATCCCGTTTTAACAAGCATCGCAATATATTGTTTTTTACCCCGCAATCCACCAAAACCACTTTATATTTCCCATTCCCGTATTCCATAATCTTTTTCGTGGAAACCTCGGCAACGATATTGTCTTTGTTCGGATCGTAAAAAGGTATGTCTTCATCATCAAACAGTATTTTACCCAACATTGCTCCATGATCCCTTAACTTTTGAGTCAATGCCCGGGTATCTATACCAAAAAGCCCCGGAATCTGTTGTTCTTTTAACCAATCTCCGAGACTTTTTTGTGAATTCCAATGACTATACCGGGAAGAGTAATCCGAAATGACCAAAGCTTTACAATGAATCTTATCCGACTCGAAGAACTTGGATATTCCGTCTCGCTCGTCATCAACCGGGACCCCGTAATTTCCGATCATGGGATAAGTCGGAACCAGAATTTGCCCCCTATAAGAAGGGTCTGTTAAACTCTCTGGATAACCGGTCATTGCCGTATAAAAAACAACTTCCCCGGACACCGATTTCTCGTAACCAAAGGAAGTTCCCTCATAAACTGTCCCGTCTTCTAAAACGAGACGGGCTTTCTTTAATTCATGCATATTTATTCAATCAATCAACTATAAATTAAATTTTATGCAAAAATATAGTGAATATATGAATTTACAAAGCATATTTATGAAAATAAATATTTTTAAGATTACAGGAATATCAACACACTGTATTCAAAAACTTATTAAACCGTGATGACAGGTATCGACTTTATTCTCATCGTGCCACTTCCAAATGCCTCGCATCCGCATAATATACCCTGTTATTAAGGTTGTAATATCCTCTCTTTATTTTATATTCCCATATTGAATATAAAACAAATTTCCCTAACTTTGTGAGGCGTAATATAAACACCTATGAGAAATAAAACGAAACGCCTATTGGCCATTCGAAAACTTATTGAGAACGAACAGATCTGCTCGCAGGAAGAACTATTGTTCAGACTAAAAGAACTAAATGTAGAGGCAACGCAAAGTACGTTATCACGCGATCTTAAATTTATGAGAGTAGCTAAAATACCTCACAAAGATAAAGGTTACATATATATTATTCCGGACAGTATTCAGAATGAACAAGCTGATGAAAAAGCATCCACCATCGTGACGGACGCCATTTCAAGCATTGATTTTTCAGGGAATATTGCCGTAATGAAAACTCTTCCCGGATATGCGAAAGCCGTGACCGTTCTAATTGATAATGAAAATTATTTTGAGGTACTAGGAACTATCGGCGGTGACGATACAGTTCTTATTGTCATGCGGGAAGGCGTTACCCATAACGAGTTACTGGATGCTCTCTCGTCTATACACGCTAATATTCATTCACTATTTAAATAATCATTTTGAATTTTCAACTTTCAATTTTGCATTATATCGAAAATAGTTTGTAAACTTGCACCCCGTATTTTCAAGAATATAAGCATGAATATTATAACTAAGAAAACGGAATTAAGCACCGTTATCGAGAAGTTGAAGAGTGAGGGAAAAACGGTGGGTTTAGTGCCAACAATGGGTGCACTTCATGAAGGTCACATATCCCTCGTGAAAGCGTGTAAAAAAGGAAATGATATTGCCGTGGTCAGCGTGTTCGTGAACCCGACGCAGTTTAATGATAAAGAAGATTTGAAACGTTATCCCCGTACGCTGGACAAAGATGTAGCTTTACTAGAAAAAAACGGATGTGATTACGTGTTCGCTCCCAGCGTGGAGGAGATGTACCCGGAAGAAGATACACGTGTATTTAACTTCGGATACGTGGAAAGTGTTATGGAAGGAGCAAAACGTCCGGGACATTTTAATGGCGTGGGACAAATCGTAAGCAAATTATTCGACATTGTACGGCCACACCGGGCATATTTCGGAATGAAGGATTTCCAGCAAATCGCAGTGATTAAAAACATGGTGAAACAATTACATTATGATCTCGAAATTGTTTCATGCCCTATCATCCGGGAAACAGACGGGCTGGCCATGAGTTCCAGAAATACTTTACTGGAACCGGAATACAGGAAAAATGCCCCGCATATTCACAAAGTACTCGAAGAAGCTACTCACTTAACTTCCCAAATGAACGTGGAAGAATTAAAAAAATGGGTAGTAGACGAAATCAATAAAAACCCTTATCTGGAAACTGAATATTTTGAGATCGTGGACGACACAGAACTGAAAACTATTCAAGACTGGAGTGAAAACAATGTAAAAGTTGGATGCATCGCGGTTTATGCCGGTAAAATCCGATTAATTGATAATATTGTATTTTAAACTAACACGAAGATGTTTATAGAAGTAGTAAAATCTAAACTTCATAAGGTTACCGTTACTGATGCTAACCTTCAGTACGTGGGCAGTATCACTATTGATGAAGCTCTGTTAGAGGCAGCTAACATGATCGAAAACGAAAAAGTTCAGATCGTGAACATTAACAATGGTGAGAGATTCGATACCTATATCATCAAAGGAGAACGCAATTCGGGTATTATTTGCCTGAATGGTCCGGCAGCACGTAAATGTGCCGTGGGTGACGTGATCATTATTATCTCATACGCTTCAATGGATTTTGAAGAGGCTAAATCACACAAACCTACGTTGGTTTTCCCGGACACTGCAACTAATAAACTTATTTGACATATCATGGATTATTTATCACTTATCGAGAAAAAAATCGCATATACGACAAAAGAAGCTGAAAATACACTGAGTATGTGGAGATTCAAAAATGATAAGATCGTTTTCACAAACGGTTGCTTTGATATTCTCCATAAAGGACATATAGAATACTTGGCTAAAGCGGCTTCTCTGGGGACTAAATTGGTGATCGGATTGAACACTGATGCTTCTGTAAAGCGATTGAAAGGAGATTCCAGACCTGTAAACGACGAGAATGCTCGAGCATTATTATTAGCTTCTCTTGTATTCGTTGATGAAGTGATCTTTTTCGATACGGACACTCCTCGTGATCTGATTAATTTCGTTCAACCAGACGTGTTGGTAAAAGGCGGAGATTATAAATCCGAAGACATTGTAGGTTATGATATAGTAAAGGCCAAGGGAGGAGAAGTGATTACTATTAATTTCATTGAAGGATATTCAACTACCTCTATGATCGAAAAGATGAAAAAATAATCGTGTATTTCTTTTTAAGAGATAACACATTCTGTCATAATAAATTGGAAATAGAATATAATAAAATCCTATTTCCAATTTTTTTATATTCTACCTGTTAGTAACTGTTAATATCTCGTGTATTCATGGTGGAATAAAAAAGAACTAAAAAGAATAACTTTATTTTGATTTCTCGATTTCGAATTCAAGTAATAATAGAATTAAAAAATGCAAGAATAGTTATTCAAATTATTCCAATTCCTTTCTACAAAATACTAACATCAATTCACGAGAATTTCACCAAATACTTTTTCAAAGTCTGTTTTACTAACAATTGTGGATAACTTAAAAATAGATCTCATTATCAAGTATTAATAAAATTATAACCTGTGAATAACTCTCCACTCCATAAATAATAATGATTAAAACAAAAGAATAGTCTATTTTTTATACCAAAAACTCACAGTCTATTATAATACTCATATTTCTTTTTAAAAAAAATAAAAGATAATATATATATGATATTGTTGTTGGGAACTTGTTACTTTTGTCTGTTGAATCACATTTAATGAAGACAAAGTTATTATGAATCCTTTAAAGAAACTAATGGGGGAAACTGTGATTTATGGTTTCTCGACAATACTTGGACGGTTTATAAATTGGTTGCTGGTTCCACTGTATACTAGGGTACTTTCTCCGGTCGATAATGGTATATTCACGAACTTGATGGGATATGTCGCTTTATTAGTTGTATTGTTGACTTATGGTACAGAAACGGGGTTCTTCCGCTTTGCAACTAAAGATAATAAAGACCGGGTGTTTTCAACCTTATTGACTTCTTTACTTTTTACTTCGACTTTGTTTTTATTACTCTGTTTTTCGTTTCTCCCACAAATTGTCAGTTTTCTTGAGGTGGGGAACCACCCGATTTACTTCGTTTTATTGATTGTAACGATCGCAATTGACGTAGTGAGTACTTTGCCTTTCGCACTATTGAGAATGGAAGGAAAAGCCCTTCGTTTCGGGGTTATTAAATTCGTGAATATACTCATTAACGTGGGGTTGAACTTGTTTTTCTATTTGCTCTGTCCGTTTTTGGAGAAAAAAGGGATTTCTGTTCCTTTCTATCAGGCTGATGGTGGAGTAGTTTATATTTTCATTTCCTATCTGGTTTCTTCTGTTTGTACGTTGGTGATGTTGTTTCCTTATATTTTCCGGTTCAAATTTGTTTTCTCGTTCTCTTTGCTGAAAGATATTTTGAAATATTCATACCCGATCTTGATCGTGAGTGTTGCCGGGATGATTAATTTACAGGGAGATAAGATTTTGATGCCTAAAATTTTAGGAGATGGGGAAGAGGCTTTGGCTATAACCGGGATATACGGGGCAAGTTATAAATTGGCTTTGGTGATGTATATTTTCACACAAGGGTTCCGTTTTGCTTTCGAACCTTTCTTTTTCAATTATGCCAAGCATAACGATTCCAAGAAAATATACCAGGATGTACTGCTCTATTTTACCGGATTCGGTTTAATGATATTTTTAGGGGTTATGTACTTTTTGGATGTATTAAAATATTTCTTAGGATCAGAATATTTCAGCGGGTTGACGATATTGCCTTGGGTATTGATGGCTAATTTGTTCCAAGGAATTTACTATTCGTTGTCCTTGTGGTATAAATTGACGGATAAAACGATATACGGAGCTTATATGGCGATTATCGGTTGCGTGATCACGATAGGAGGAAACGTGATTTTCTTGCCGAAAATAGGTTTTATGGCTTCTGCCTACTCCGTTTTCACGTGTTTTTTAGTTATGACGATTTTATCTTTTATCTTGGGAAGACATTTTTACAAGATCAATTATGATATACCTAAGATTATTTTCTATTTTGCGATTTGTTTATTGTTCTATATTGTCGGTGGCTATATAAAATTTGACAATAACTTGGTGACTTGTTTGGCTCGTTTACCGTTATTCGTACTCTTCGTGTATATTTTTATAAAAAAAGAGATGAGTTTTTTACTGACAAAAGATTTTATGTACAAGTTAATTCATAAAAAATAGCTATCTTAGCGCAATTTATGGAAGTAGTTAAAATGTGATTAACATACAAATTTACAGAGAGAATGAAGATTAAAATAGTGAATAAATCGAAGCATCCGCTTCCGGAATATAAGACAAAATTATCTGCCGGTTTAGATATACGGGCTAATATTGATGAACCTATCATGTTGAAATCGTTGGAAAGGAAACTTGTTCCGACTGGTTTATTTATCGAATTACCTGATGGTTACGAGGCTCAGATGCGTCCGCGGAGTGGATTGGCTTTAAACGAAGGAATCACTTTGTTGAATACTCCGGGAACGATTGACGCTGATTATAGAGGGGAAATCGGGGTTATTTTAGTGAATTTGTCTCATGAAGTAACACAGATTAATGACGGGGACAGAATTTGCCAGATGGTGATTAATAAGGTTGAACAGGCTGAATTAATTGAAGTGGAGGAATTGGGCGAAACGGAGAGAGGGAGAGGAGGTTTCGGTCACACGGGTAAACAATAAATCATTTATAATGACTAAACTAGGTCGATTATTATTTGTTTTTTTATTGCTTTTGTGTACTACTCAGCTTTTTGCTGATAAAAAGAAAGTGGTAGAACCTACTTTAGAAGGTGAGGCTAAAGTACAGTTTGATTATGCTTTCATGGAAGGGGTACGTTGTAAAGTTTTAGGTGACTTGAAATCTGCTATTGCCTATTTCGATCAGTGTATGAAGATTTATAACAAAAGTGCTGCGGTACGTTATGAATTATCTAGTATATTGGTGTTAGGAGAGGATTATACGCTACCTTTACAACTGATGCGGGAGGCTGTGGAATTGGAGCCGACAAATATTTGGTATAATTTATTGTTGGCTAATATTTTGCAGAGAAAATCGATGATTGAAGAGGCCTGTAAGGTATATGATAAATTGATATTATTGCATCCCGAGAGAGAGGATTTTTACATCGTGGAGACTGATTTATATTCTTCCGTGGAAAAGTGGGATAAGGCTATAAATGTGTTGGACCGTTACGAGAAACAGTTTGGAATAAGTGAGCCGGCTATTATTGAAAAGGCTAAATTGTATTCCAAAATGAATGATGTAAAAAATGCCTCGGTGGAAATCATGAAGTTGGTGAAGAAATATCCTGAAAAAACAGATTATTTGGGTTTATTAGCTGAACTGTATTTGTCACATGATCAAGAGAAGAAAGGTCTTCAATTATTGAATAAAATCGTAAAAAATGATCCGGACAATGGTTTTGTACGACTTTATTTAGCTGATTATTATCGTACAAAAAATGATTCTTTAAATACGGAAAAATATATTCGTTCGGTCTTGTTGAATGATAAGGTTGAAAATGGATTGAAGGTTCAATATTTGCTGAAGTTATTAGTTAACCAAAACGATGCGAATATTTCTTTGGATCATATCTATTCTTATGTGCAAGTATTGTTAGAAAAATATCCTGAAGATATAGCCGTTAGGACTTTAAATGCTGATTTTTTGAAACGATATAATAGGCTGGAGGAATGTAAGGGTGAGCTGGAATTTCTTATTTCTAAGGAGAAAAATAATTATTTGGTTTGGGAAGAGTTGTTGATGTTATATAATCAATTGGAAGACACGACTGCTATGTATCGTGGTGGGTTGGAATGTCTGAAATATTTCCCGAATGAGCCGTTACCTTACGTGATGATCAGTTTGCCTTTACTGATTCGAAAAGATTTAGAGAGAGCAAAGGGATATTTGGAACAAGGACTTGCCTTGTCTCCGGATAATTCTCCTATTAAGGCTCAGTTTTTTGCCTATCTTGGTGAAGTATATTATAAGCAGGATAGTGTTGAACAGGCTTTTGCTATGTTTGACAGTACTTTGTTGATAAATCCAGGTGATATAATGACATTAAATAATTACAGCTATTATCTTTCATTGCGAAATGAGCATTTGGATAAAGCTGAAAAAATGATTTCAACGGCATTGAGTGCTGATCCGAATAATTCGACTTTTTTGGATACTTACGCTTGGGTCTTGTTTAAAAGTAAAAATTATTCTTTGGCTAAATTTTATATGCGTTCAGCTATTGAGAACGAGAAAAATCCAAGTGGAGTTTTATATGAACACTATGGAGATATTTTATTCATGAACGGAGAAAAGGAGGAGGCTGTGAAAATGTGGCAGAAAGCATTGGAATTTAGAGATGAAGAATGTGGTGATTTAAAATATAAGATAGAGAATGGTTTATCGGTAGATCATGAGAAGTAGTTGTGTTTTATTATTGATTTTATTGTGTTTCGTGTCGTGTAGATCCGTGAAGGAGATTACGGAAAATCGCAGAGATTTACCGAATATTACTGAAGGAAAATTGTTTAAAAATATTATTTCTAACGAGTTAGATTATAATACTATATATGCGAAGAAAGTTGATTTATCTTTGAAGGATAACAAGAATTCCCATAGTCTTAAAGCTATTTTAAGAATACAAAGAGATAGTTTTATATGGGTTTCAGTTAGTGCTGCTTTGGGAGTTGATGTAGCCAGACTACTATTAACTCCGGATAGCGTTAAATTTATAAGCCCGAGAGAGAAGAAATATTTTGTTTCGGATTATAGCTATTTTGCGGAACGTTTTGACGTGGGTTTGACATTTGATTGTTTTCAACGGATACTAACAAATCAATTCTTTGATTTTGAATCTTGTACCACGGAAGCTGTGCGGGGAAAGCGTTATAAATTTGATAAGTCGGGTAACGATTATGTATTGTATAGTTTAGAAGAAAAAGCATTGGGGAGAAAATTGAAGAAATTATACAAGAAAAGGAGAAAGAATAAAGAATTTTCTTTAGTGTTGCAGAAAATACATATTGATCCGGATTGTTTCAGACCTAATGCTGTTTCTATCGAGGATTTGGAAGAGGGTGTCGGAATGAGCGTGAAATACAAGAATATAAAGGATTTTAGTGGAAAATTGTTTCCCGGGAAAATAACTTTTAATGTATTTTCGGATAATGATAATTGGGAAGTTATATTGAATTTTGACCGGTTAGAATTTGACGTGGAAGTTTCACCTAATTTTAAAATACCTAGTAAGTATAAAAGAATATATTAGCATGGATATTTGTCGTAACATATTAATCGTGATTTTCTTGTTTTCTTTCACTTTTTCTTATTCGCAGTCGATTGACGCTATTAAAAAGAAAAATGAAAAGACGGAAAGGGAAATTGCGTATTTGAATAAGTTACTGGAAAATGCCCGTAAAGATAAATCTTCTACTATACAGAAAGTATCGATCATCAACCAGAAAATCGATAAGGGAAAAGAGATGATTCAATCTCTTATGAACGAGGTGAATTACCTTGATGGTCAGATTAAAAAGAATGAGTCTGTTAAATACGGTTTGGAATCTGATAAACAACGGATGCTGGAATTCTATTCTAAGATGGTGTACGAGACTTGGAAAAAGAGAAATGAATCGGATAAATTGATCTACATATTTTCTTCTTCGAGTTTTGCTCAAGCTTATGCCCGGTATAAATATTTTGAACAGGTTCAGGACTATTCCAAGCGGCAGATTCAGTTAATTGAGCAGACAAACGATTCATTGACCGCTATTAATAGAGAATTGAGTAAATTGATAATTCTGAAAAGTGAAACACAGTCTAAAATTACTTCTCAAAATAATCAGTTGATCAGGGAACAAAATGAGGCGAACACGTATATAGCGGATTTGAAGAAAAAGGAAAAAGAACTTCTACGAAAGTTGAATATTGAGATTAAAAACAGAGAACGTTTTAAAAAAGAATTGGAGAAACTCATTGCTGCTCAGGCTAAAAAGTCGGGGAGTAAAAATTCTACATATAAATTAACACCAGAAGAGAAACTTATTTCCGACGATTTCGCTAAAAATAGAGGAAAGTTACCTTGGCCTGTTGAACAGGGATTTGTGTCGGAGAAATTCGGGGTGAATGTACACCCTGTTTTTAAACAGGTGAAGTTAAATAATGCAGGAATTACTATTACGACATCCCGGAATGCTGATGTTAGAGCGGTATTTAAGGGTGTAGTGACGGAAATAATGTTTATCCCGGGGGATAATAACGTTGTGATTGTGCGGCATGGAAATTATTTGACGGTATATTCGAACTTGGTGGAGATATTTATTAAGAAGGGGGATACCGTCAATGTGAAACAAAAAATTGGCAAGCTGGCTGTGAGTAGTGGTAATAACAGTACGTTAAATTTTCAAGTTTGGAGAGATAAAGACAATTTAGATCCACAATTATGGTTAACGCCTTGGTAGAGTAGGAGTATGTTTGAAAGATTAATAATATACTTTATAGGTGGTTGATATTTAAAAATATTTTACTTACATTCGCTAGATGGTAGATAGTGAGAATACTGTTTTTTATAGCTGCGGTATATGAGTAAAATGGTGAGTAAAAAAGGCTTGGTTATGATTGCGATGATCGTTATTAATTATTTGAAAAAGCGATGGACAAATTAGAGTTTTCGATTGCCTCTGAAATTGGTAATATCGTTAAAGTTGAGAACTTTATCGATTATTTCTCGGATGTTTATAATGTCGAACCGGATGTGTTCGGCAAGATAAGTTTGTGTGTTATTGAAGCTGTTAATAATGCAATTCTTTATGGAAATAAACTGGATTCTTCAAAGCATGTTAAATTTTCAGTTTACGAGGAAGAAAAGCGTTTATTCGTGGCCGTGAAAGACGAGGGAGAAGGTTTTGATTATTCTTATATTCCGGACCCTACTTTACCGGATAATATAGAAAAAGATGCAGGACGTGGTCTTTATTTGATGAAAACGCTTTCTGATGATTTGATTTTTGAAGATGGTGGATCAAAGGTGACCATGGTTTTCAATTTATAATATATAGATGAGCGAACTTCTTTTTTTTAGTGAGGAATGTGATATTCCTTCTTTTTTTAATGAAGAGAGAGTGAAACAATGGCTACAAGCTGTTGCTGATGATTATTCGTTTCAATTAGGAACGATCTCTTTTATTTTTTGTAATGATGATTATATCCTGGATGTAAACAGGAAATATTTGAATCATGATTATTACACCGACGTTATTACTTTTGACTACTCCGAGAGAAAAATATTGTCAGGTGATGTTTTTATCAGTCTTGATACAGTTCAATCCAATGCTTTAGAATTCAATACAACTTATGAAGATGAATTACATAGGGTTGTCGTACACTCTGTACTTCATTTAATAGGTTTTAAAGATAAATCAGATGCTGACGCGAAAGAGATGCGTCAAAATGAAAATCATTGCTTAGAATTGCTTAAAACGATATAATTATGTCACAATTACTGCCCGTATATGATGTTATTGTAGTAGGGGCCGGACACGCTGGTTGTGAGGCAGCTTGTGCTGCAGCTAATTTAGGATCGAAGACGCTACTTATTACATTGGATATGAATAAGATAGCGCAAATGTCTTGTAATCCGGCTATGGGTGGTATTGCTAAAGGTCAGATTGTTAGAGAGATAGATGCTTTAGGTGGTGGATCTGGTATTGTAACAGATAAAAGTACAATCCAATTCCGTATGCTGAACCTATCTAAAGGGCCCGCTATGTGGAGTCCGAGGGCTCAATGTGATCGAATGATTTTTTCTGCCGAATGGAGAGATAGGGTGGAACATACCGATAATCTGGATTTGTGGCAGGATGATGTGATCGAACTTCTTTTGGATAAAGATAGAGTTACCGGGGTCAAAACTAAATTAGGGATTTCTTTTAGCTCCCCTCGTGTGATTTTGACTAATGGAACCTTTTTAAACGGTCTGATGCATATCGGACGAGTTAGCTTTCCCGGTGGTCGAATTTCAGAACCGGCTACTTATGGTTTATCCGATCAGTTGAAAGAATATGGTTTTGCTGTCGGGCGGATGAAAACGGGTACTCCGGTTCGTATAGATGGTCGAAGTATTGATTTTTCTAAATTAACTCGTCAGGATGGAGATAATGATTTCCATAAATTCTCTTTTCTGAGTTTCGCGTATACGAATTCACTTGAGAAGAGACCTTGCTATATCGCCTATACGAATAAAGTCGTACATGATATTTTACGGGAAGGATTTGATGATAGTCCTTTATTTAATGGTACGATAAAAAGTATAGGTCCTCGTTATTGTCCGAGTATAGAAACTAAATTAGATACTTTTTCAGATAGAGATAGTCATCATTTGTTTTTGGAACCGGAAGGGGAGAAGACAACCGAATATTATTTGAATGGATTTTCTTCTTCTTTACCTTGGGATATTCAATTGCGGGCATTGAGAAATGTGGAGGGTTTTGAGAATGTAAAAATTTTCAGACCAGGTTATGCTATTGAGTATGATTTTTTCCAACCTACTCAATTGTATCCGACTTTAGAAACAAAATTAATCAAGGGACTTTATTTTGCCGGACAAATAAACGGGACTACCGGATACGAGGAGGCAGCGGCTCAAGGATTGATGGCCGGAATAAATGCCCATCTTTCACTTCATGAAAATAGAGATTTCGTACTGAATCGAGATCAGGCTTATATTGGAGTACTGATTGATGATTTAGTTACAAAAGGGGTAGATGAACCTTACCGTATGTTTACTTCTCGTGCGGAGTATAGAATTTTATTGAGGCAGGATGATGCGGATGCCCGGTTGACTCCTTTAGGATATTCTCTAGGTCTTGTGAAAGAAGATCGTTTTGCCGTGTTTGAAGATAAAATTTTGAAACGTGATCGGTTGATGGATTTTGTTACTAATTTTAGTATTTCACCCGAAGAAATTAATCCGACTTTAGAAAGTTTAAAATCTTCGCCTATCCGCCAAAAAATAAAATTGATTGATATTATTTCGAGACCACAGGTAACCATTCCTAAAATTGTAGATTCAATTCCTTCTTTGAAAGAATTTATTTTTGATAATAATTTGCGGGAAGAAATCATAGAGGCTGCCGAAGTTTTAATTAAATATTCAGGATATATCGAGAGAGAAAAATTAATAGCTGATAAATTGAATCGGTTAGAAAATTTAGTTATTGCGAATAAATTTAATTATATGGAGATAACTTCTCTCTCTTATGAAGCTCGTCAAAAATTGACAAAGATTAATCCGAAAACCATTGGACAGGCATCACGTATTACAGGAGTATCACCTTCTGACATCAATGTTTTATTGATTTTATTGGGAAGATAAAAGAAATGTTTCACGTGGAACATTGAAAATAGTGCGAAGGGTACTATTGAATAAATCTGGGTAAAAAGGTATATTTGTAGGGTAAAAATTACAAACAAAAACCGAGGTATAAAATGGAAATTATTGAAGGAAATTTAATTGATATAGAAAACAGGGAATTTTATCCTTGCGCTATATCTATATCTGAAGGAAAGATCATAAATATAGAAAGGAATTCTAATTCGTATGATCAATATATTTCGCCGGGATTTATAGATGCGCATGTCCATGTGGAAAGTTCCATGTTAATGCCTGTCGAGTTTTCTAAATTAGTAATTCCGAATGGAACAGTGGGAGTGGTTGCCGATCCGCATGAAATTGCCAATGTTTTAGGGGTAGAAGGGGTGGAATTGATGGTAAATAATGGAAAAAAGGCACCTTTAAAATTCTTTTGGGGTATTCCTTCATGTGTTCCCGCAACTTCATTCGATAAACCGGGGTCCATTTTATCCATAGAAGACACTGATAAATTAGCAAAAACTGGAAAATTTACAATGCTTTCTGAGGTCATGGACGTTCCTGGCGTTATAAATAATGATCCGGATGTCATTGGAAAAATAGAAATAGCTAAGAAATACCGATTAAAAATAGATGGTCATGCACCGGAACTTGTGGGTGATCCATTGAGTTTATATATTGCTCATGGTATAGAAACCGATCATGAATCTTCGACCATAGAAGAGGCAGAAGAAAAAATTTCGAAAGGAATGCATATCATGATCAGGGAGGGAAGTGCTGCTAAAAACTATAATGAATTAAAATCATTGATTGCTACACGTACGGATAGCGTTATGTTTTGTACGGATGATTCACATGCTGACGACTTATTAAATGAAGGTCATATTAATAAAATTGTCAAAAAAGCATTGGCTGATGGCTTTGGTATTTTTGATATTTTGCAGATTGCTTGTCTTAATCCGGTACGTTTTTATAATCTGAATATAGGAACTTTGCATATCGGAGATAATGCGGATTTCATTATTTTGGATGATATAGAATCTTTGAATATACGTTCCACTTATATTCGTGGGGAGGTAGTCTATGGTGAAAACAGTTCTAAAAATAATTCGGTTTGTGATGTACCTTTATTAAATAAGTTTCATCATGATGAAATAAGTTTATCTGATCTTCATACTAATGTTTTTGGAGATGTTACCTGTATTCAAGTAAAATCTGATAGTCTTTTGACAGATCGTAAAATCCTTCATTTCGATGAAAAGATAGAAAATTTTCAATCGGATTTAGATAAAGATGTTTTGAAAATAGTTTATTTAAATCGTTACTTTAATTCTAAACCGCAGGTCGGTTTTATTTCGGGCATCGGTTTAAAGCGGGGGGCTTTTGCTTCTTCTATATCACATGATTCGCATAATATTATTGCGGTGGGTTGTACCGATCAAGATTTAATGCTTGCAATAAATGAATTGATAAAAGAAAAAGGTGGTTTAGTCGTGAATGAGGAGGGCAAATTACACTCTTTACCCCTTCCTATCGGTGGTATTATAAGTGATAGAAGTGGGGAAGAAGTGGCAGATCGCTATATGAAATTGAATGAAATACTTTCAAAAATGGGAACACCTTTAAAATCTCCTTTCATGACACTTTCATTTATGGCATTAATTGTAATACCTACTTTAAAGATAGGAGAAAAAGGAATCTTTGATTTTGAGAAGTTTGATTTTGTGAAATAGTATATGGCAGAAGATGAATTTGGATTGAAAGAGAAAGTCAGTAAATTACCTACGACTCCGGGAGTGTATCAATTTTTTGATGCAAATGGAGTAATTATATATATAGGTAAGGCTAAGAATCTGAAAAACAGAGTTTCATCTTATTTTGTGAAGACAAATCAGACCTCTAAAACAATGGTTTTGGTCCGTAAAATACGGGATTTGAAGTACATTGTGGTTAATACAGAGGAAGATGCGCTATTACTAGAGAATAATTTGATCAAAAAATACAAACCCCGCTATAATATTCTGTTGAAAGATGATAAAACGTACCCTTGGATTTGTATTACAAAAGAGGCTTTTCCACGAGTTTTTACCACTCGGAAATTTATCCGGAACGGTTCAGAGTATTTTGGGCCTTATACTTCGGCTAAATATGCTAACACCTTGATTTCCTTGATAAAATCACTGTATAAATTGAGAACTTGTAATTTATCTCTCAATAAATCAGCTGTTTATAGTGGAAAGTATAAAGTATGCCTGGAATATCACATCGGAAATTGTATGGGGCCTTGCGTTGGGTACGTGCAGGAAGAGGAATATATGGAATATATTGCACAGATCCAGAATATTTTGAAAGGAAATATTTCTTCCGTGATCGATTTTATGACTCGAAAAATGAAGGAATACACTGTTTCTCTTCAATTCGAAAAGGCACAGGAAATGAAGGAGGCCATAGAAGCATTGAAAACTCATCAAACAAAATCCACTATAGTAAGTACCTCAATAAACGATATAGATGTATTTTCTTACTTGGAAGATGAAAAATATGCCTATGTGAATTACTTGAGAATTGTTCATGGAGCTGTGAATCAAGTGCATACTATTGAATTAGAGAAAAAATTGGATGAATCGAAAGAGTCTTTACTTTCTTTTGCCATTTTTGAGATCCGCCAATTGGTAAATAGTCGCTCTAGGGAGGTTCTAGTACCTTTCTACCCGGATGTATTGATGGAAGGAATGAACTATGCTATCCCGCAAAGAGGGGAGAAAAAACAACTATTGGAGTTATCTGAACGGAACGTGAAATTCTTTAAAATGGATCGGGAGAGGCAGCGGGGATTACGGCGGCAGGATAGTAAATTAGATCTACTAAATACGATAAAAAATGATCTGAAATTACCTCGATTACCTCATCGGATGGAATGTTTCGATAACTCTAATATACAAGGAACCAATCCTGTAGCCTCTTGTGTCGTTTTTATTGACGGTAAACCGGCAAAGCGGGAATACAGACGTTTCCACGTGAAAACTGTTATTGGGGCAAATGATTTCGCTTCGATGGAAGAGATATTGTACCGTCGCTATCACCGGGTACTTGAAGAGGGTGGGGAGTTGCCTGATTTGATTGTGGTGGATGGTGGAAAGGGGCAATTAAGTTCAGCCGTGGCCACATTACGTAAATTGGATTTGTTGGAAAGAGTGCCTATCATTGGTTTGGCCAAGCAAATGGAAGAAATATATTATCCCGGAGATAAAGATCCTTATTTGTTAGCGAAAACTTCCGTGGCTTTAAAGACATTAATGCATATCCGGGACGAGGCTCACCGTTTTGGTATCACTTTTCATCGTAAATTACGAGAGAAAAAACAAACAATCAGTGTATTAAGTGAAATTAAAGGTATAGGTGAGAAAACAGAAGTATCTTTATTACAATATTTTAAATCTGTAAATGCTATAAAAGAGGCATCTCGTGAAGAGTTAGCAAAAGCCATAGGTCCGGCTAAAGGAAATATTGTGTATGATTATTTTCATTCTGCTGTTTCTTAATAATTTTATATCTTTGTGTGTATTTCAGTGTAATGGATGAAACTAATATTCTGCTAGAAAGATTAAAGGCTAATGATGAGGCGGCTTATCAAGAGTTGTTTGAGACTTATTTCAAACAGTTACATCATTTTGCCGAGTGAATGGCGTTTGATTCTGAGGTTGTCAGTAAATACAGTTGCTTTTTCCCAAACAGCTAAAATCTCAGTTAATTTCACGGGAACTCCACTTTCAGAAGTTTTTGCAGAATTGGGAAAACAGGTTAAAATGGTTTTCTTGTATGACCATAAATTGGTTGAATCTAAAGGAAAAGTTTCTTTAAAGACAGACAATCAGAAATTAGAAAAGGTATTAAAAGAATGGATAATAATCTTGAGGCCGGATCGGTAGCTAAGGATTTTGAAATGCGTGATCGTGATGGTAATTTGGTGAAGCTTTCAGATTTTAAGGGAAAACTTGTTTATATGGATATTTGGGCAACATGGTGTGGGCCGTGTGTGGAAGAAATTCCTAATATGGAAAAATTATATCAACACTATAAAGATGATTCGCAGATTCTATTAGTGAGCGTATCAGTGGATAGTAAAAAGAACCTTTGGGAGAAAAAATTAGATGAAGACAAACCTCAATGGCCGCAATATATAGTTGATGGAGCTTTAAAGGATAAATTGTACAATGAATACATAATAACCGGAATACCTCGTTTTATGATGTTTGATAGTGAGGGTAGAATTATCACAATCAATGCGATGAGACCTTCTAACGGTAAACTGATTCCGTTTATAGAAGAACAGTTGTCCAAACCGAAAGAGATAAAAGGTCCCGGTGGTATGAAAATGATTAAACTGAAGTAATCTAAGATTAATATAAACTATTACCCCTTAAGAGTGTATAAACTTTTAAGGGGTTTATTCATTCATAATATCTGTTTGTCTATCGATAGAGGCTTGGTGGATGGCTTTGAACACGCGCTCCACGAGTTCTTCACTCAAATTATTCTTGCGGGCCTCTTCAAGAACACGGGTTAGAATTTTTTCCCAGCGATCCGGTTGGAGAATGGTAATATTGTTTTGTTTTTTATACGTCCCGATCTCTTCAATAATTTTCATCCGGTTGGTAAGGACTTCCATGATCGTGTTATCTAGTGTATCTATTTTTTCCCGGAGTTCTTCGATGATTAAGGTACTATTTGAGTTGTTAGGATGTTCTTCTCGGATAATCAAATGGGTTAAAATTTGATTTAATTGATCGGGGGTAATTTGTTGAAAAGCATCACTTAATGCGCAATCCGGATTTACGTGAGACTCGATGATTAATCCGTCGAATCCCAGGTCCATCGCTTTTTGGGATATTTCTTGAATATATTCCCTATGGCCGCTGATGTGGCTGGGGTCACAGAAAAGCGGTAGATTTTTGATGCGTCGCTTTAATTCAATCGGTATTTGCCATTGAGGCATATTACGATAGCGAGTGCTATTATAGGACGAGAATCCACGATGAATAGCACCTAATTTTGTAATACCACACAAATAGAGGCGTTCAAAAGCACCGATCCATAGTTCTATGTCAGGGTTTACCGGATTCTTGACGAGAACCGGAATATCAACTCCTTTTAAAGATTCGGCGATTTCTTGAACGGCAAACGGGTTTGCCGTGGAACGGGCACCAATCCATACCATATCCATCCCGTATTTCAGAGCGACTTCCACGTGATGGACATTAGCAACTTCTGTGGAAATTTTCATTCCCAGTTCCTTTTGGATATTTTGCAGCCAAGGCAGTCCTTTTACTCCGACTCCTTCAAAGCAATTCGGACGGGTTCTAGGTTTCCATATTCCGGCTCGTAAAACTTCTATCCCATTGTTTTTCAGTTTAGTTGCCGTGTTAAAAAGTTGTTCTTCACTCTCAGCGCTGCAAGGACCTGCGATCATTAACGGACGTTCTTGTCGGGTAAATAGATTCCATTCGGAATAAGATTGTATTTCTAATGGCTTGGTCATTTTAACTACAAAATTAGAATTCAAAGATATTCTTTTCTTTTCTAAAAATGGAGCTATCCCTTTACTTTTTGGATAGCTCCCGGAGGATGGTGTGTTTTAACAAAATGTTCCGTGTTTAAAATTGAATTTAGATACTTTTTTAGTGGAAGTTTTCTTACTTGATCCTTTTGAAAGAGGTACATGGTTTTGTGTGTTCTTGTTGCCTTTCTGAAGATTTGATTTTTGTGTTTTCATGATAGTTTTTTATAGATTTAAATTAAAAAACCCGGCTGGGATTAGCCGGGTTGAATGAATATGATATGTGTTACTTACATTTTTACAGGTAATACAAGGTCATCCCAGCTGTTGTTGAGGTAATAATAATAGTAGTAATAATAACGACCTGTATGTGAAAAAATAGTATTCATGTCTATAGTTTTAAATAAAAAAGGCCCCGAAATTCGGGGCCTGTATATTTTATATGATGACAATATTCCCCCTTTACTTTTCCGGAAAGTAATAATAGAAATAGTAATATGAGGTGTACATTGTGTTCATTTTCTTTTCATTGTTTGGGACAAATATAGGTATTCTGAAATATAAAACAAATAAGTAAGCAGAAAAGTTAGGAGAAAAAGTCTAACTTTGTGTGGATTAATTTGAAAAGGAAAGATGATGACTAACGAGGAGAAAAAATTATACTTGCTGGATGCTTACGCGTTGATTTACCGTTCGTATTATGCGTTTATCAATAATCCCCGGATTACGACGACGGGAATAAATACATCGGCCACTTTCGGTTTTTTTAATTTTTTACTGGAATTGCTTGAATTGGAAAAACCTACTCATCTGGCAGTAGTTTTTGACCCGGAAGGTCCTACTTTCCGTCATGAAATGTACCCGCCCTACAAGGCCCAGCGTCCCCCGATGCCGGAGGACCTGAGAAAGTCGGTGCCTTATATTAAAAGTATTATTGAAGGATTAGGTATTAAATCAATTGTTGTCAGCGGGTTTGAGGCGGACGACGTGATCGGTACGCTGGCCAAACGGGGAGAGAAAGAAGGGTTTCAGGTATATATGATCACGCCGGATAAAGATTATGCCCAGTTGGTTAGCGAACGAGTGTTCATGTATAAACCGGGACGTGCCGGAAATAAGTCTGAAGTGTGGGGTATTCCGGAAGTATTGGATCATTTCGGGATCGAGCGGGTGGAACAGGTAATCGATATTCTTGGTTTGATGGGTGATACGGCGGATAACGTACCGGGATGTGATGGTGTCGGACCGAAAAGTGCTGCCACATTGATTTATAAATATGGAAGTATAGAAGGGGTATATCAACATATAGATGAACTGAAAGGTAAGCAAAAAGAGCGCTTGTTGTGTTGCCAAGATACAGTCTTTTTATCAAAGGAATTGGTGACAATCAACACAGAAGTACCCATGGAAGTAAATGCTGAAGATTTGGCATTGGGCGAGATTCAAGACGATGTGTTAAAGCCGATCTTCAATGAATTGGAGCTTTTCTCTCTGGCAAAGAGAGTGTTCATGATAGAACACGAGGAAAATTTGGTAGAGACCATTCACCCGGAAGAAGTCGATTACCGGGAAATCACTACCGTGGCGGAACGGGATGAATTACTTCAGAAGTTGAGAGAGGCTCCTGAATACGTGCTGAACGTGATCTTTGGAGATGGCACGATTTACAACTCTTATCCGGACTATCTCTGTTTCTCAACAGCTGTTAATACTGCTTGTTACCTGCGATTACCTTCAGCGAAAGATAAGGCCGAGGACGTGATTCGTTTATTTAAACCTATTCTTGAAGATCAGAACAAAGTTTTGATCTCGAATGACGTGAAGGACGATATTATTTGGTTAAGGAGAGCCGGGGTAGAGATTCTAAATAAAATATTTGATGTCAAGATTGCACACTACGTTCTACAACCGGACAGTTCTCACGAACTGGAACGTGTTGCTTTGGAAATGCTGAATTATCGCTTGATAAAAGGAGATAATACCGAGAATCCTCAATTATCCCTATTTCCTGATGAAGGAGCCAAGAAAGACAAGGATTTTGCGGAACGTACGGATATATTATTCCGCTTGAAAGAAAAGTTGGAAGAGGCTTTACAGGAAGTCGGACTTTATAAGTTGTATGAAGAAATTGAAATGCCCTTGGTATCTGTTTTGGCCGATATGGAGTATGAGGGTGTGTCTATCGATAAGGTGGCGTTGGATGAGCTATCCGAGGATTTGAAAATAAGAATCGCTGAGACAGAGAAAATTATATATGAAATGGCCGGTAAAGAATTCAATATTAGTTCTCCCAAGCAGTTGGGCGAGATATTATTCGACCAGATGAATATTGATTCCGGCAACAAGAAAACCAAAACAGGCCAACACAGTACATCCGAACAGGTATTATCAAAATTGGAAGATGCACATCCAATTGTAGGACATATACTTAATTACCGGGGATTAAAGAAATTATTGACCACGTATGCGGAGGCTTTACCCACGTATATTGATCCGGCAACCGGAAAGATTCACACGCATTTTAACCAAGCGGAGGCGGCAACCGGAAGATTGAGTAGCTTGAATCCGAACTTGCAAAATATACCTATCCGGACAGCCGAAGGTCGGAACATTCGGAAAGCTTTTATCACGGGTGATCCGGATTACGGGTTCTTCTCAGCCGACTATTCGCAGGTAGAGTTGAGGTTGATGGCACATTTGAGCGGTACGCCGGAGTTGATCAATGCTTTCCTGAAAGGGGAAGACGTCCATGCAGCAACGGCATCTAAAATTTATCACGTGCCTTTAGAAGAGGTGACCCCGGAGATGAGACGACGGGCGAAAACGGCTAATTTCGGGATTATTTACGGTATTTCGGCTTGGGGATTGGCGGAACGGCTGAAAATTTCCCGGAAAGAGGGTAAGGAACTGATTGAAGGTTATTTTGCCCTTTATCCTGGAGTGAAACGTTACATGGAAGAATCCGTGGAGAAAGCCCGGAAAAAAGGGTACGTGGAGACGATCATGGGCCGCCGTCGTTATTTGAGAGATATAAATTCCCGGAATGCGGTTGTACGGGGTGTTGCCGAGCGAAATGCGGTGAACGCTCCTATCCAAGGATCAGCAGCCGATATTATTAAGAAAGCGATGATATGTATTCATCAGAAATTAAAAGAACGGGGATTGCGTTCCAAGATGATTTTGCAGGTGCATGACGAGTTGAACTTCAAATGTCATCACGAGGAAATTGAGGAATTGAAGAATCTCGTGGTGGATTGTATGGAACACGTCGTGAGTTTGGCAGTACCTTTGACTGTGGGCACGGGCTACGGGAAAAGCTGGTACGAGGCAC
Source organism: Butyricimonas sp. (assembly GCA_019423345.1). Lineage (GTDB taxonomy): Bacteria > Bacteroidota > Bacteroidia > Bacteroidales > Marinifilaceae > Butyricimonas. Next base: position 44,571 of record JAHZBN010000003.1, read on the forward strand.
ATTAATGTTAGAATATAAAGATGTTGTTGGGAATGTTGGACGAGCAAATAGATTCAGTTATAACGGATAGTATCGTGCTGGAGTCGGATTCTGTAGTGTTTCCGGCCTCTTTGTTGAGAGAAACGGTCTCTTGGAAACCTTTTTTACCTTTTGACACGCTGACGAATCAGGTGGAATTGGTGGAAGGAATTCCTTTGAGTGGGGAGAATATGAATATTGAATTTATTTCCAGTATTCTGATTTACACGGTCGTGTATCTCGTTTTTATCGCTTTGTTGCGCCTGCGGGGAAGAGGTTTCCTCACGACGGTGTACACCTATTTTTTTAACCGGAAAAGAGGGGCCAGCTTACAATCGGAAGGTGGGATTCCGAACTATTTCTTTGTTTTCTTGTCGGTTAGCCTTTCTTTCTCAATCTTGTCCATGTTGATGGCTTTTTTAATCGATCCTCCCTTTGTATTCTTTAATGCCTTAATCTATTTTCTAATCATTTTTGGTTACTACTTTTTAGTCTTGGGACTTGTGCGGCTTTTCGGATGGGCATTTAATAGAAGGCATTGTGCATCGGAGATCATCTTGAATTTGCGCACAAGCGCGATTGTGTTGGGATTATCCATATCCCCGTTCGTGTTGGCCTTGTTTTACGTGCAAACTTCGGCAATAAATATGTTATTATATGTCATTTTAGGGCTTGGTATCATTATTCTGGTTTTCAGATTTATAAGATTGATTAAAATATTATATGGATATAGAGTTTCAATTTTGTATATGATTTTGTACCTTTGTGGGCTTGAAATATTGCCGATTCTTGTCTTGTACAAGCTATTGGGATAAGTTAGAGAAGTTAGTGTAATTTTAAAACAGAAAAAGTTGAAAATAAAGAAGATACTAGTTTCGCAGCCAAAGCCGACAACCGAGAAATCTCCGTATTTTGATTTGGCAGAAGAATTTGGATTGAAATTAGAATTCAAATCATTTATAAAGGTAGAAGGTGTCACGGCAAAAGAATTTCGTCAGGAAAGGATAAATATTCTTGATTTTACCGGGATCGTTTTTACCAGTCGTACGGCTATTGACCATTTCTTCCGGATCTGTACCGAAATGAGGGTAACCGTTCCCGACACGATGAAGTATTTCTGTATATCAGAGGCTATTGCTTTCTATCTTCAGAAATATATTGTGTACCGTAAGAGAAAGATTTTCTATGGGGACAAGAAAGTCGAGGATATGACGAAAATTCTGTTAAAGCACAAGACCGAAAACTTTTTGGTTCCGGTTTCCGACGTGCATAAAGAAAATATCCCTGCTTTGATGGATGAACTACACCTGAAGTACACGAAATCCGTATTCTATAAAACCGTGTCCAGTGATGTAGCCTCTGAAATTCCGGATTTGAAAGAGTATGATATCTTGGCATTCTACACTCCGGCTGGTATCAAGTCATTGTTCCACAACTACCCGAATTTTGAACAGGGTTCGACAATTATTGCGGCCTTCGGGGAGGCGACAGCCGAGGCGGTAGAGGAGGCTGGGTTGAGGCTTGATATAAAAGCCCCCACGGAAAAAGCCCCTTCGATGACCATGGCATTGGAACAGTTCATTAAGGCTTACAACAAAGAAAATAAATCAAAATAGGAAAATGGACATCAAACGATGTCCATTTTTTGTATGTTTGCACTCGTATATGGATGAAACGATAAAATACACGTTTTGCAAGGAAGAACGGTTATGCCGGAAGGGGGGATTCGAGGAACTTTTATCCTCGGGGTATAGTTTCGTGTCTTATCCGTTACGAGTGGTAATCCGGTTATACCCGAGAGGAGAGAAAGATTTCCCGGCCCGGATAGCAGTGAGTGTTTCTAAGAGGCGTTTCAAGCGAGCCGTGAAACGTAACCGGGTAAAACGTTTGATTCGGGAGACCTATCGTCTGAATAAAAATATATTGTACTCTTATATCCCGGAGGATAAAACGATGGATATATTGTTCATATATTTGCATGACGAAATTTTTGAATATGGTAAAATCGAAAAAGCGATAACCGGTGCTATTAAAAAAATTAGGAGCTATATTGAAAAAGATGGTAGTGGGGATATTGCTGATACCCATTAAATTTTATCAGTTATGTATTTCCCCCTGGACTCCTCCGAGTTGCCGCTATACCCCGACCTGTTCACAATATGCGGTGGAGGCGTTACGGAAACATGGTCCGGTAAAAGGATTATACCTTGCAATAAAACGGATATGTTCCTGTCATCCATGGGGAGGTTCGGGCTACGATCCGGTACCGTGAAATTTGTTATTTTGTTGGATATATACTATTTTCGCTAGATTGTTATTAAAGTAAGATTATGAGAAAAAATACACGTGTAATTATCTTCATTTCGGGAGTCTTGTTACTGGCTTTCGGGATGCTTGGCTTGAAGGAAGACGATAAAAGATTCCAAATTAGTAAGGGATTGGATATTTTTGCCACGCTTTTTCGGGACGTGAATCTTTTTTACGTGGATGATGTGCAACCGGAGAAAATGGTGCAGGACGGGATTGACGCCATGTTGAAGAAACTGGATCCCTACACGGTTTATTACCCGGAAACTAAGTTGGATGAGTTCAAGATGATGACAACGGGAGAATACGCCGGGATCGGTTCCGTGATCGGCATGAAGGATGATTACGTGGTGATTCGCGAACCCTATAAGGGATCTCCTTCTTACAAGGCTGGATTACTTCCGGGTGATTTGATTCTGGCAGTTGACGGGGAAAATATGAAGGGAAAGAATGTCGAGTACGTGAGTTCCCGTCTGAAAGGGCAACCCGGTAAAGAGGTGGTGCTTAAACTGCAACGTGTCGGGGAAGAAAAGCCTTTGGAGAAACGGGTTCTTCGGGAAGTCGTACAGGTCCCCAGTGTACCTTACTATGGAATGTTGAATAACGAGATTGGGTATATCTATTTTACCGGATTCACTGATAAGGCTGCAGATGACGTGAGAAGTGCGATCATGGATTTGAAAAACCGCGGAGCGCAGTCCCTTGTTCTTGATCTTCGCGGTAACGGGGGAGGATTGCTGGATCAGGCAGTGGAGATTGCCAATTTCTTCCTGCCGAAAGGTTCCTTGATTGTAAGCACGAAAGGAAAGATGAAACAATGGGATAAAGAATATCGCACGACGAGAAATCCCTTGTTACCGGATATGAAACTGGCCGTGTTAATCGATCGGGCTTCAGCTTCCGCATCAGAGATCCTTTCCGGTTCTTTACAGGATTACGATCGGGCAGTTGTAATCGGCGAACGTTCATTCGGTAAGGGGTTGGTGCAGACAACCCGTGATCTGGTCTATAACACGAAATTAAAGGTAACCACGGCGAAATATTATATCCCTAGCGGACGCTGTATTCAAGCAGTAGATTATTCTCACCGTAATCCGGATGGTAGCGTGGGTACGATTCCCGATTCTTTAATGAAACCCTTTAAAACGAAAGCCGGGAGAACGGTGTACGACGGCGGTGGTATCACTCCGGATGTGAAGATTGAGCCGGAGAAATATGCTAAAGTAACTCAGGAACTGGTGTTACAGGATATGATTTTTGATTTTGTCAATGAATATGCGGCAACTCATCCCACGATTGCGACTCCTTCTGAATTTGTTTTGTCGGATGAATTGTTCAACGAGTTCAAGGAATACTTGAAAAAGCGTGAATTTGAATACGAGACAGCTTCCCAGCTTGTTTTGGAAAGATTGGTAAAGGCAACTCAAGACGAGAAATACTATGATCAGGTGTCCAGCCAGGTAGAGCAATTGAAGAAGAGTCTCGGACACTCTATTGATCGGGATTTGGATGTTTTCAAGAAAGAGATTTCCGATATATTGTCCGACCAGTTAATGGAACGGTATTACATGCAAGAGGGTGTGATAGAGTATCATATTCGTAATGACAAGGATATAGCCAAGGCGCTGGAGGTTTTATCGAACAACGAAGAGTATCAAAAAATATTGAAGTAGTACGAAAAAATAGATAGTAGTTTTTTGAAATCCCAAAAAACTACTATCTTTGCACCGCAATAAAACAATTGCCCTATTGTGTAATGGTAGCACTACAGATTCTGGTTCTGTCTGTCTGGGTTCGAATCCTAGTGGGGCAACAACATGAAGAAAACCCTTATAGTTGGAAAACTGTGAGGGTTTGTTTTTTAAATGAAATTTGTTGATTAGCAGTACTGTTACTCCTCTTTGCTATTTTGTCTGAATAATTTGTGATATTAGGATTAGGGGATAATTTGAGGCATAAGAGGTATCATAAAAGGTATCATTTGTTGTTTTTGGAGAATTTTGGAGGTATCATGATAATATTCTTATTATCAATATTTTAATATTAAATATTATGATAAGGAGGATATGTATTTCATTTTTTAGGTGGAAATCCAGAAGTAACCCTAAAGGGGAAGCACCTATTTATTGTAGGCTAACACAAGATAAAATCAGAAGACAATTTTCCACAGGTCATTATGTGTTAGCAAAGGAGTGGGACAGTGAAAAACAGAGGGTAAGATCAAAATTTAGACAAAGAAGAATAGATTTGATTAATGAAGATCTGGACATGATTTATAATAAGCTATACAATTTAGAGAGTAAATTGATTGTGGAGGGTGCAGATAATATTGTAGAGGCTGTTTATAATATTTATATGGATAAAGACACTTCTGTTAATTTTTTCATTCAATTATTCCAGAAAAGATATGAGGTTGCATCTAAAATGGAGGGAATAAAGTTTGCAAAATATACCCTCTGGAAATTTAGGCATATAATGGAACAAACTCAAGAATATATCAAATGGAGGTATGGCCAAGAAGATATTCCATTGCTTAAAATAGATACTTCTTTTGTTTTAGGATTTGAAGAGTACTTGTTATTGGAAAAGAAATTAGCTCCAATCACAGTGAACAAGGTTTTGCAGAGGGTAAAGCAAATTATCCAGTATGGAATCAAGTGTAATTACATAAAAGTTGATCCATTTGTTGAATACAAGCCATTAAAGACAGAGAAAGAGCTAGTTTTTTTGACAGAAGAAGAACTTAATATGTTGGAAAATTATCAATTTGCACAAGAAAAATTGGGTAAGGTGAGAGATTTATACTTGTTCAGTGTCTATACAGGCTTGGCTTATCATGAGGCTTTTACACTTCAAAGAAAGCATATTATCAAGGGGTTTGACAAGGAACTTTGGATAAACATGAAGAGGGGAAAAACAGGTAAAGCTTTTGAAGTTCCCTTGTTGCCTAAAGCCATAGAGATTATTAAAAAATATGGTGAATTGGGTAATGATGATTCCTATATTTTGCCTAGGATGAGTAACCAAAAAATGAACTCTTATTTGAAAGAAATTGCAGATATAATAGGGATCAAGAAGAGGTTAACTCATCACACAGCTAGAAAAACCTTTGCCACCACAATATTACTTTACAATGATATTCCAATAGAGATTGTAAGTAGTTTGCTTGGTCATTCATCAATAGCCATAACCCAGAAACACTATGCAAAAGTGGTCAATAAAAAAGTTAGTATGTGCATGGAAGAACTTAAGAATAAATTGATGCAGAAAGGTTCTTAGAGAGAATTTTTCTATATTTGTAAGGACTGGCTGTGACTATTGTGTTGCAGTTAGTTCTTATTATATTATACAACTAAATGCAACAAACCATGAAGATTGGCACCAAGGATATATTTGAAGACATTAAAGCTCCAAAAGCACCAGAAACTAAAAAGATGGAAAATTGCCCTGCAGGATGGGAAGAGCAATCCATAAATGAAGGGGTATACCAAATACTACAAAATGTGAACCCAGAAAACAATGCAGAGTATGAAGTGACTGAAATATTGGGTGCAAAAATATTGAAAGGCTGCCTTATACCCACTGAGGTTGAAAGGTTAAATAAAGAGAGTAGTGAAATCAAGAAAGTGTATTTTGATATGCCAGATGATAGACACTTGGGAGATATTTTCAACCAAATTCCATATGGAGTTTTAAATAAAAACAAAACTGGGGTGGGAGCTACCACTCTAGAGCTTGAATCTAAAAGAAATTCTATAATTGTTGTGCCAACAAGAACTCTTGCATACACAAAATGGCTCAGTAATCAAAGAATCTGGTTATATGTTGGTAGTGCCATAGGCAAGTTACCAAAATCTTTACCAATACAAGATTACATAAACAGGATTGAAGAGCACAACAAAATAGACCCACAAAATTTTCTTTACAAAAAATTTATTGTGGTTGCTGATAGTTTGGAAAGAATCATAGAAACAATAGGGAAAGAAAATCTTAAAAATTACTTTTTAATGATTGATGAGGTTGACATTATACAATCTGATAGCACATACAGGCCAAACCTAGAGAAAGCTATTGATTATTCCCTGCCAGAACTTGGCTATTTTGATGAGAAACACTCTTGTCTAGTTTCTGCAACCATCAGGCCCTTTTCTCATCCTCAAATGAATCAAAAAGCATCACTTGTGGCAAGGTTCCCCTTTAAACAAGACACCCCACCCAAGTTAATCCACTCTATCACTCCTAACAAGACTACAAGTGAAGAAATTGCTAATATTCCAAATGATGAAAAAGTTTTAATAGCCTACAATTCCATTGACAGTATTCTGGAAATTATAAATATGCTAGATCCAAACTTGGTTAATGAATGTGGGATAATGTGTAGCACACAAAGTAAAGAAAAGGTAGAATCTTATAAAGAGGGACTTTATGTTGAGATGGACAACCAATTTTTACCCAGAAGAATCACTTTCATGACCTGTGTCTACTTTGTTGGCATAGATATAAAGGAAAGTTATCACCTGATCTCTGTCGCTAACATAGAAAAACCACACTCTTTGCTATCCTTTGACAAGTTAAAACAAATCCAAGGAAGATGTAGAGAAACAGGGGGAATAAAAAGCAATACCATTATTTATAAAACTAAACCATTCCAAGCAACTGAATCATTAAAAGAATATCACCAAAAATTACTACTGAAAGCCCAAGCAGTGAAAGAACTTTACAAGGGTATCAATAATTTTTTAGTCTCTCATCCAGAAAGTGAACAAGAGGTGTTAAAACAAATCTTTGACAGGGCTAAAAGTGGAATAGAAAAATATGCAACAGAAACAACCTTCTCAAAAGACCAAATCCCATTAACAAGACAAAGAATAGATGGCCAATATGATGTTGCTTATTTCAATATTGATGCCTTGATGGAGACAAGAAGGTTAATTCAAAAGGTATACTCTGACAAGTCTATAATGGAAGAACATTACAAGACAACTGCTATCATAAAAGATGCTGAACCTTCTCTTGAGCAAGAAATCAATGAATTTGCCATCTCTCAACACTCAGAAAAATTTAAACAAAGAGTTTTCCAAGAGGCAAGGCAATCTCTTTTGGAATTGAATGAACAGCTCAATGATGCAGTAATTGACAATTTGATCAAAAAAAGTACAAACAACACTCAAAAAGACTATTACAAGAAAGTAAAACTGCTTTACAAGTATGTTTCACTCCCAAGCTTGTGTCAACACATTGAAGATAATTTTTACAAAACAAGCTTTGATAACTTTTACAACAGTGTAATCTTTAAAGCTTTATCAGAAGACAACAATTTCAAAAGAAGGGTTTTGGATGAATTTGAATTTGGAAAGACTTATCAAAGGGAAGAGATATTAAAAACATTTGGGAATATTGTTAGTGAAATTTTAGGCAAAACCTTGTCTGAAAGAAAGAAGATGACTTTTTTCACTTCTTTGCTTGAAACCAACACTAATAACATTAAAAGCAGAAGAACAATACTTGATTACAATTTTAAAGAAGAGGTTCTTGACAGGATTAAAACTACTGGAACATTCAACCACTTTAATCTTGATTAACTGAGCTCTTACTTTCCTATAATAATTAAAAAACTAAGAGCTCTATATAATCAAAATAAAAAACAATCATCCATTCCCATGTTTTGGTAACAGATTAAAAATAGCAAAAACATGGAAACAACAAGAAAAGATTTATTAAAACCATACTATGTAGAGTTAATTTACAAAACTAGTATCAAATCAACAGACAGGATAAGAATAAATGATCCTGATGGTGTCTACTTACTGGCAAAAGAGATTTTAGGGGATAGAATGGAACATCATGAGGAAGTTTACTTGATCTTGTTAAATCAAGCTTCAAAAATATTGGGTGTGGCTCTAGTAAGCAGGGGAAGTGTCAACAAAACAGTTGTGGATATAAAAATTATATTCCAACATGTAATCCTCTCCAACTCTTCCAGAATCATATTATTTCACAATCATCCTTCTGGAAATTGCAAGCCTAGCAAAGCTGATGATGAATTGACCAAAAACATAACTCAACTTTCATCTTTAGCAAGTGTTGATTTTATAGACCACCTCATTGTGAGTGATGATGATTATTACAGCTATTCAAATGAATGCAGGTATGATGTCTTAAAGCCACAATCAATGATGAATAATTTATCCCCTTTTTTGGAAAAAGAAGAGATTATTTTGCCCAAACTATTATAGATCAACAAAATACATGAAATAAGGCCTCAAATCTTTGATTTAAGCCACTTTCTCTGTTTTGCTAATAGAGAATATCAATAAGAAATAATATGGTCTTAAAATCAATTTATAAAGCCTTATTTAGAATTCATCAAAATAACTTAAAAATATTCTTTTGGTCCCAGATGTTTTTCATGAGTGTTTATATAATAAATATAAAAAATCATCTGGGACTAGAGAAAATATTTCTGAATAAATGTATATGTTGCACTTACTTGTATATATTATAATAAACTAAGTGTAACAACAGGATTATTTTATTCCTGCTATATCACTCATGAGAAAATTATAGTTCTGTTGCACTTAGATGTATATAATATAATAAACTATGTGCAACACTATCTCATGATTTGATCTCTTACTTCCCTATAATAATTAAAAACTAAGAGCTCATCATTAGGAAAAAATGTTGTTACTCTTATAAATTATTTGAAAGAAAGCATACCTGTTGCACTTACTTGTATATAATATCATAATCTAAATGCAACACATCTTCACTAGTTGATCTCTTAGTTTTCTATAATTAAATATAAAGTAAAAGCTCTATTGTAGAAAATGTGTTGCACATAGTTGCTATATAATACATAAACTAAGTGTAACTATGTTTCTTCTGATCAGGAAAAGTACTGCTCCAATTCTATATTATATAATAAAATTGGACCTGTACCCATCATCTTTTAAGGAGAGATGAAGAGGTAGAAAAAAGAAATTATTAGCCAAACACACCAAGGATATTAAATATGTGATATTTTTGTTTTTAACATCCCATGAGGGCATTTGTTTATGATGTTGAATATATTTACTTTTGTAGTGTTGGAATGAGATCATTCCAGCAGACATAGTGAATGTAGAAAGCATTAGCTTATCCTGACTTTAGAGAATCTGGTAAATTTAAAAAAGATACAGGGATAGTGACAGATGCTCAACTTGCCATATATATCATCAAAATATATAAGGTCAAGCATGGGATGTTATTATCTGTATCTTGGGTTTACCAGAACCTTCTAAAGTGGATAATCTCAATTCCCATGCTTTCTTTGTGTAATGACCTTTTGGGGAATTGGAGGTATATATATCCAATTTAACATGGAAGAGGAAACATATTTGGCAATTTATTATGATGATTCCAATCAAAAAATCAAAACTAGCATCAATGAGGTTAAAGATTGGTTGGATAATAACAATAAAGAGGATCTATCCAATTTCATTTATCATAGATTACATTCTAGGTACTTGAAACCATTTCAATATAATTCCTGTGAAGGTGAAAACTATTTAAAAAATGGTTTTTCTATGCTTGCCAATTACTGCCTGTTGATAGAGGCTATCCAATCATTTAAAAAGGGGTTAGAAGTTAGCAGTAAAATGACAGGTTGGTTATTTGAAGATTTTTTTATTCAAGAAAAAGAACTTTTCCCTTCACTAGAAAATTCTGGACAAGATTTTTATAAAAATGTGAGGTGTGGCATACTACATCAAGGAGAAACTTTACATGGTTGGAAAGTCACAAGGGAGGAAACAAAGCCTTTATTTGACATTTCAACTAAAACTATCAATGCAACAAAATTTGGAGAACAAATGGAAATGGTTTTAAAGAATTACAAGAAAGAATTAGAAGAATCTGATATAAATTCCCTTACATGGAAATATTGTAAAAAGAAGTTAAATCATGTAATCAATAATTGCAAGTAAAATTATGAAGAAGTATTCTATTTTATTTATGGCTATCGCCACAATTCTATTTATCTCATGTTCTAAAGATGATAATGATTATGATGATGGAACATGGGATACAATTGAAATAACTGTTGATGTTACTAAAGTTCCCATGGAGGTTGGCCCATGTGGAGGATCACAACCAGAAGAAATACATGTAACATGGGGAGATGGTAGTAGTGGAAGTGGTTTAGAAGATACATATAGCCATACATACACAACACCTGGAAATTATAAAATTACCATGAAAGTAAGAAACATGAAGATTTTCACTGCATGGTATTATTACAGTTCAATTCATTTTAAAGATTGTTCAGCTTTGGAGTGGATTAGATGTTACAGGCTTGGAGGTTCAAAAGACACTCTTACTATACCTAAAACAGTAAAAATTGAAAATTGTCCAAGTTTAGTAGATGTTAATCTTCCAGATCAAAGAGTAAAAAATTTGGAAATTGAAAATTGTCCTCAAATTAAATATTTGAACTGTGATAATCATAAACTATCCACCCTCAACTTAGATATTCCACTGCTTGAAGAATTAGACTGTTCTGGTGGAGCTTTAAAAGAATTAGACTTATCTCATCTTCCTGCATTGAAAAGATTGTATTGTAGTTATAATGAACTTAGTGATATTGATCTTAAAAAATGTAGTAATCTTGTTGAGTTAGGTTGTTCATCTAATCAATTAACAGAGTTAAATTTGGAAAATTGTTGTGAATTAAAATCATTGAATTGCGAATATAATGAATTAGTAGAATTGGATGTCAGTAATAATACTAAACTAAAATCTTTAAACTGTGATTATAATTATGATTTAGAAACAATATGGGTGTGGGAAAATGCACCTGTAGAATATGGCATTTATGGACGACCATATGTTAAAGGTTGGACTACTCCTATGGATGTGAAATTCATAGAAAAAAAATAATAGAAACAAGAATCAAATATTACAAACAATGAAAGCTATAATTCCAATTATTTCAATACTACTTCTTTGCTCATGTAGTAGATACCTCCAAATAATACAAATCCAAGGAAAAGAGAATATTTCTACCAAGGAAGATAAATTGACTTATGAAGATTCTAATTGCAAAATCAGTTACAATTTTTGGTATGAAGGGGGATTGTCTGGTTTTGAATTTCATAACAAAACAGATCAAATGATAAAGATTGATTTGTCTGAATGTTTCTTTATCAAGAATGGTTATGCCTATGATTATTTTCAAGACAGGAAATTTATAGTGCAACAAAGTTCTGGTTCTTCTATATCTTCCATGTTCATGAACAACCAATCAGAAGGGAAATATTCATCTTCTACCACCTTCCCAGTGGGATTTGTTGGATTACCATATAAAACAAAACATGAGGGGAAATTATCTCAAGAGGCTAACAGTTATGGAACAAGTTACACAACATATCAAGGTAAAAGTGTAGGGGTGGAAACTGTGGAGCAAAAAATAATTAGTATCCCTCCACACACAACCAAATTAATAAAGGGATTCATCATTACCCCATCTATTTATAGAAATTGTGATCTTTTACTGGTACCATATCAAAAAGACAACAAGTTGAATGCAAGGGTTAGCAGTCTAAAGTTCTCCTCAAATGATTCTCCTTTGAATTTTTCAAACCATGTTAAATATTATGTGGGTGAACAGAAAACTGGTCATTCAGTTAAAAATAATTTCTACATGGGTGAAGTTAAAAATATGAATTATAAAGATGCCATTAGAAGTATTTATCTTGAATGGTGTGGGGTTAAACAAGGGAAGATTAAAGTTGTAAAAGATGCTAGTGCAAACAAATTTTACTTGCGATACAAGACAAATCCTAGAAAAGTAATGAAACACTAGTATATTATGAAATATATTCATGAGATGGGAGTATAATATAATCACTCCCACTCTATCTTTTAATAAACCTGTTATCCCCCTACCATTAATAAACAACATACATCTCATGCTAAAGATTGGATTAATAGGTATTTTTTGAATCAATTCATGTGGCTTTTCTTTAGATTAAGAAGTCAAAAAATATTTATCTTTTTACCCACTCAGAATAGGAAGGAGACATGAACTTAGGTTTGTGTTTCCTTTCAAATTATAGAATTGTTGTGTTTTCTATTGTAAAATGAGAAATAAGGCTGTTTTTAAGCCTTTACAACCATTTTTACACCATATATGATAAAAGTATTAACTTGAAAAATAAATGAAAATATGAAGAGGAAAAAGTGTTATTTCAATTCTGGCTAAGATCATATTCATGAATCTTTAATTCAAATTTTGTTGCAGATAGATTTTGTATATATTAGCAAGTAAGTGCAACAAAGATAGAGAGTTTGATTAAAAATTAGTGAAATTATGAGGTGAAAAAGCAGTTGTTATGTTTATTTAATGTATTGATAGTCAATGATTTAAATGTAATTTTGCAGGTATCATTAGAGGTATCATCACATTTTCATCTCTATAACTTATTGAATATTAGTATGATACATAAAAATCCTTCTCCTAGTGGGGCAACAACATGAAGAAAACCCTTATAGTTGGAAAACTGTGAGGGTTTGTTTTTTAAATGAAATTTGTTGATTAGCAGTACTGTTACTCCTCTTTGCTATTTTGTCTGAATAATTTGTGATATTAGGATTAGGGGATAATTTGAGGCATAAGAGGTATCATTTTAGGTATCATTTGTTGTTTTGGACAATAAATTTAGGTATCATATTAATGTATTTATTATTAGTGTTTTCTTATGTATGTTTGGAAGGAATAAGTAAGGATTGTACTTGTTTGTGCTAAGGTTTATTCTAAATTTGTAATTAATAGGTAATAACTAACGGATTACTACCGAATATAATATTTTCATTACATTTTATAAATACTTTATGAACCTTATTATATATAAGGTTCATATAAGGTTACTATAAGGTATCTATAAGGTTTATAACGGTAATGATCCAGTAGTATTCAATTTATGACAATGTAATTATAATTAAAACTCTTGTTGTTTAGGTATTAATTTTCATATAGTTACGGTTCTGTTATGTTTGAAATTTCTCTTTTTTGAAGAAACTATTTTTTATTTTTGGGATTTCACTATCACATTTCTGAATTCTAGGGGTGAAATGCTGGCCCATTTTTTGAAAAACTTACTGAAAGAGGCTTGATCTGAGAAATGTAATTCGGTGGCGAGAAAATTCGGATAAGGTGAGAAGGTAAACGGATTTATTTCCGAACAGGAGAAATTTAGGGCCGATGTCAGAGGTGAACACGGTGATTTCCCCTTGTAGGATTCTCCTTTTTTGAAGGTCTCGATTTCTTGGATGTTGACAATATTGTAAGACTCCATGCTGGAGGGTTATTTTATGATAATGGAGCGAAGTTTGTGTAATGTTTTTTGTGTCATGATTTTTTGGTTCAGAAAGCTGACCAGGTAACCCGTTATGCAGGCTGCGATGATGGAACCTTCTCGCACGCCTTCTACACGTTGGCTCAAGATGAGGGAAAGGATGACGGCTGACGTGACTAGGGTAACGTCGAAATACACTTTGAATTTTCCGAATTCTTTGTTACAACTGCGGGAGGCATATTTCACGAATCCCTCGGCACTCATCATGGCAACATGGGGTTTTATTTCGAGGACAACACCGATGGATTGCACGAGGCAGCCAACGAGTAGCAAGGCGATGGACATCCCGTAATTCGAGGGGTGTACACCATTTGTCAAAAGCATATTCAGATCAATAAATGCCGAGAATATGAAAGAAAAAGGTAATTGGAGTAGAATTTCGATGATGTCTCGTTTACTTTTATTGTTCCGGATCAACCAGAATTGTCCGATAATCAATAGTATATTGATGATGAACGTGCAGGTCCCCAAGGATAGAGAGCTGTTCAGGCTCAACACGTAGTTTACGCTGGAAATAGGAGTGGTTCCTAGTGCAGAACGGATAATTAATACGATTCCTGCGGCTAGAAAATACAATCCGATAACGAATATCAAATACTTTTTTAAAAGTTCCTTCATGATTAATTCTCTCTCTGTAAAAAACGTACGAAGATACTTTTTTCCGATGAAAATAGGAATAATTGCGGGTGGGTAGTTTCAAATAAAACAAATTCTCTCGATTTTCGAACATCCGATTGTTGTAGTTTTTTTAGGAATTTTGTAGCGTCTTAAAGAAAGAGAAACAAGATGAGTAGGAAGAAAATTGTGACAGGATTATTGTGTATTTTCTTTTGGCTAACTTTTAAGCCAGGTAGATTGTTTTACGTTAGGAAATACTATATATTTGTGTTAAATAATACATTTATGGTATGGATGATTGCGTGATCCGGGTGACCGGTTTGAAAAAGAGTTTTCCCAAGGGGAAAGAGGTTTTACGCGTGTTGAAGGGTATCGATATGGAGATCCGGCCGGGAGAGGTGATCGGTTACCTTGGAAGTAACGGGGCGGGAAAGTCCACGACCGTGAAGATTATGTGCGGGTTACTGGAAGATTTCGAAGGGAAGGTGAGTGTGCTGGGGTATGATGTCCGGGAAAATGATATAGAGGTGAAGAAACGAATCGGGTATATCCCGGAGAATGCCGTGATGTATGAGCATTTGACTCCGATGGAATACTTGGAGTTTATCGGGGCCATGTACGGGCTGGACCGGAAGGTGGTGAGCCGGAAGGTTGACGAGTTGCTCTCGTTGTTCGAGATGAGGGAGAACCAGGACGAGAGAATGGTGAATTTTTCGAAGGGGATGAAACAGAAGGTACATATTATTTCGGGATTGCTGCATAACCCAGAAGTGATTTTCATGGATGAACCTTTGAATGGGTTGGATGCTAATGCGGTGATTATCGTGAAGGAGGTCATTGCTCGTTTGGCAAAAGAGGGGAAAACGATCTTTTATTGTTCACATCTGATGGATGTGGTGGAGAAAATAGCCAGTCGGGTGATCTTGATTAACGAAGGTACGATTATCGCTAACGGTTCGGTGTGGGAGTTGATGGAAGAGGCGGGTGTGAGTTCTTTGGAGGGATTGTTCACGAAATTAATAGGGACCACGGGGCAGTCAGAGAAGGCGGAACTGATTGTAAACACTTTTGAAAATAGGGAGTCATGATTAAGGTGGTGACACAAATTTTGTGGCTCTTCCAAGGATTGTTTACCCGTATGGGTGTTGATTTCGACCGGATGCTGGCCATCGTGACGGTGAAACTGACTGTGGATAACCGGATTGATCGGAGTGGACGGGGCAAGAAAAATACGTCGAATGCGTTGATGAGGCAGGGGATTTTACTCGGAATCTGTGGGCCGATCTTTTTCTTGACAGGGATAGCGTCGGGAGCTTTCGGGGTGTCGCTTTTGTTATTCCAGTCGTACCTGTTTCTGATGTTGATGATGAGTTTTATGATGGAATATTCCCGGATTCTTTTTGACGGGAACGATAATCATATATTGCGGCATTTGCCCGTGAATTCCAAAACGATACTGGTTGCTCGTCTCGTGTCGATGCTGGTGTATATGTTTTTTCTTTCCGGTTGTATGTCGGTGATCCCGTTGGTGATTGTCTGTTTTTGGAAAGGGGTGATGTCTGGGGCTTTTTTCATTATTTCCGTGTTTCTGAACACGATTTTCACATTGCTTTTTGCTAATGTTATTTATCTCGTGGTGATGCGCTTTATTTCCGTGGAGAAGTTCCAGCGGGTGATGAGTTATGTTCAGGTGGTATTGATAGCCGGGGTGGCTTTGAGCTACCAGTTGGTCGGGCAGTTAATTTATAATATTCAATTGGATATGTTTCAGCCGGGGACTTGGATGTATTTTACGCCACCTTGTTATTTTATGTCTTTGACAGTGATGGTTAAACAACCGACGGGACCCGCCTTATTGCTGGCGTTGATCGGGGTAGGGCTTGTTGTCGTGCTTGGTTATATCACGGTGGCTTATCTTGCTCCTTATTTTGCGGCAAAAGTGGGGATGTTGAATTCGTACTCACCCGTGAGCAAGAAACATAAGGGAGGAAAGGAGGGATGGCTTTACGATTTAGCACGGGTGTTTGGTCGGAGCCCGATGCAGGTGACCGGGTTTGTTTTGGGATGGCGTATGACCCGTGATAATTTGAAGTTCAGACAAGGTGTTTTGCCCATGATGATTTACACGATGTTCTTGGCAGTTTTCTTTTTATACCAGGGACGGCAGGAGGAAACTGGCGGCATTGCTTATTATATGCCTCTTTACATGATGGCGATGATTAGTATCGGAATCCAGATGAATATGTCAATTACGGATAAGGGGGATTTACTTTGGCTTTATCGTTCCAAGCCGTTGGAGCGTCCGGGGGCCTTGATCCTCGGGTGTTTCAAGGCTTTGTTCGTGAAATATTATCTTCCGGTTTACGTGTTGCTCTGCGGGATTTTTGTTGCGATGCTGGACTGGGTGATTCTTCCGGACCTGTTGTTTATTCTGGTCGTGAGTACGTTGGTAAGTTATATTTATCTATGGTTTTCTGGGATGCTTTTTCCCTTTTCGAAAGAGAAAAGCTCCATGGATTCCGGGCGGAATATGTTGCGGGTTATTGTACTGATGCTTATGCTGGTTCTTGTCGGGGGAGCGCATACGCTGGCTATGCGGTTGTCGTGGTTTGGAATCTGGGGAGCTATCGTGGTGATGTCGTTTCTCGTTTTCTTGATGGAATTCGTAATATGTCGTGTTTCTTGGCGGAAGGTGATTTCTAACTATTAATACTTTTTTGTTTTGTGGAACGGTGGCTGGATGCTTTTGTCATGATTAATGTCAATGCCCCGTCTCCCGTGATGTTGCAGGCTGTTCCGAAACTATCCTGTAAAGCGAATATGGTTAGTAGAAGGGCTGTTCCGGCTTCATCGAATCCGAGAATGGAGATTACGATTCCCAGGGAGGCAATCACGGTTCCTCCGGGAACTCCCGGAGCCCCGATGGCGAAGATTCCGAGTAGGATGATGAACAGGATCATGACGGTTAATGACGGGAACGAGCCGTAAAGCATGAGTGATACGGTCATCACGAAGAAAACTTCCGTTAGGATGGAGCCGCATAAATGGATATTCGAGAATAGGGGAACGGCGAAATCAATAACATCGTCTTTTAATACCGGGCTTTTCTTGGCACATTTCAATGCGACAGCCAGCGTGGCGGCCGATGACATCGTGCCGACGGCTGTGAGGTAGGCGGGGCCGTAGTACTTCAATACCTGCCAAGGATTCTTTTTCGAAACGGCCCCAGCGAGGGCGTACAGGAAAGAAAGCCATACGAACTGGGAGATGATGACAATAACCATAACACCAAGGAATACGGGGAGTTGTTTCGTGATGGCTCCCTCGTAACTTAATGCGCAGAAATTGGCCGCTATGAAGAAGGGGAGGATGGGTATAAGAATTCGGTTGATGAGTAACAACACCATCTTTTGGAAATTGTCCAGTAGGTTTTCGAATACTTCCGATTTGGTCCACACGGTGGCCAGACCGATCATGATGGCCAGTACGAGGGCTGTCATCACGCTGACAACAGGGGGTATGTCAAGGCGGAAGATTAATTCCGGTAACTGTCGTAAGGTTTCCTTCACAGGTTCGATGGAGAGGTGTGGGATCAGGGTGTACCCGGAAACCATAGCAAAGAAGGCTGCACCAATGGAGGAAAGATAAGCGATGATGAGAGCCAGAGACAACATTTTGGAGGCGTTATCTTTCATTTTGGCGATCGAGTAGGAAACAAATCCTAAAATAATGAGTGGAACCATGAAGAAGATCAGTTGCCCGAGGATGTATTTCACGGTAACAACAAAGTTCATGAAGTTCTCGTTAGCAACGAATCCGAGCAGAATCCCGATAATAACGGCGATGATTAATTTGAATATAGTACTGGAAAATAATTTCTTCATGTTTCTTTTTTCGTTTATATCGTCGTGAAGAGCCGTTTAGTTACAGGGGAAATGGTTATTTCCCAATAGAAACCGTAAAAGTGGTTATTTTTACGGTAATTTGTATACAATCCATACCGGTTGAATATCATACCTTTACATCATAAGATCAGAAGTAATGGATATGAGATTTAAAATTGAAATAGTATGAGTATAAAGACAATTGTAGTAACAGGAATGTTATTCCTTGCCGGAACAATCGTAAGCGGCCAAACAAGTACAAATCAAGTAAAAGAGAAGAATATGGAAAAGTTAGAATTAGTGAAAGAATGGGATAAGGTATTTCCACAGAGCAACAAGGTTGTTCACGAGAAAGTGACATTCCGTAATCGTTACGGTATCACGCTTGCTGCGGATATGTATATACCGAAAAATGCCAAGGGAAAGTTGGCTGCCATTGCGGTGAGCGGTCCTTTCGGGGCTGTTAAGGAACAATCGTCCGGGCTTTATGCGCAAACGCTGGCGGAGCGTGGTTTTTTGATGATCGCTTTCGATCCTTCTTACACGGGTGAAAGTGGAGGTCAGCCCCGGTATGTGGCCTCGCCGGACATTAACACGGAAGACTTCTGTGCTGCCGTTGATTTTCTTTCGACTCTCGATGATGTTGACCCTGAACGTATTGGAATTTTAGGTATTTGCGGGTGGGGTGGAATGGCTCTTAACGCTGTCGCCATGGACACGCGTATTAAAGCTACGGTTACTTCCACGATGTATGACATGAGTCGTGTGAATGCTAACGGGTATTTTGATGCGATGGATGCTGACCAACGGTATGAACTTCGTCGGCAACTTAATGCCCAGCGTACACTTGATGCTAAGAAAGGCACGTATGAATTAGCCGGGGGAGTGGTCGATCCATTACCGGATGATGCCCCGCAGTTCGTGAAGGATTATTACGCTTACTACAAAACGCCGCGTGGTTACCACAAACGTTCACTTAATTCCAATAATGGCTGGAATAAAACGTCGTCACTTTCATTTATTAATATGCCTTTGTTGGCTTACAGCGATGAAATACGCAGTGCCGTGCTTATGATTCATGGTGAAAAGGCTCATTCACGCTATTTTAGTGAAGATGCTTTCAAAAAACTAAAAGGTGATAACAAGGAACTTTTGATTATTCCCGGGGCAAGCCACGTGGATTTGTACGATAATCAGGCAAATGTTATTCCTTTTGACAAGATAGAATCTTTCTTTCGTGAATATTTGAAATAATAAAAATACCCAAGTTCATGTTGATTTTGAACTTGGGTATTTTGATAATATCATTCCAGATTATAACCCTAGAACTTTGGTTCCTTGTTTGAAGAAAATATCCTTCGGGATGTTAGCTCCTGCGATACGATCCAGATCTTTCTGTAAGGTTGGGGGAACGATACCCTTTTCTGCCACTAATTTAGTAGCTTTTTGGATGTCTCCGTCACCTTCGATCGTGATGTACTCTCCGGCAATCACTTCGATGTCTTTTTTCATCTTTTCAAAATCTACGGTGTAGTATCCCGTGGTTTCATCCTTGCTGATGGCTCCGCTTTCCATGAAATGAGCGAACTGCATCATGTTGGCTTTTCCGTGGGCGCTGGCAGCACCGAAACGAACGGAACGGAAGATTCCGGCAATGAAGGTCACGTAATTATCCATGAGATCTTTGTTTTCCAATACACCCCATTCTGCAAGTTTGGTCACGCAGAATAACCCTAGGATGTCCGCTTTACCTTCCTCGATAGAGGTGTAGTAGTTTTGCAGAGCAGAACGAACGTCTTGTTTACCATTGAGCGTGTATTTAATTCCTAGCCCGTGAGCAACTTCGTGGAACATCACGTTCTCGAAGAAAGCATCAAAACTAATATGTTTCTGTTGATCCGGTGTAATTAACAGTTTGGAAATCGGCACAACCATTTTCTCGAATTTAGCCTGCATGGAGTTTTTCAATTGTAGTTTACGACTTCCTTTCACCGCATGTACTCTCGGGTCGTTCGGCAGGTTGATAGCGATATTTTTACTTCCGGCATTGCAATCTCCGGCATAATAAATCACGTCGTAAGCGTTCATATCTGGGTTAGCATTTGCTTTTTCCTTTTTGTATTTGGCAGGAACCGGTAAGTTTTCCTGTAATTTTGGCAAGTATTGAGCATATTCAGACAAGCGTTTGCTCCACTCTTTGTCTTTCACGAGGATTTGTCCGGAGTGAGAGGCTTTGTACCCGTAAAGTTGATCTTCGTAAGTCTCGATGGGACCTACCACGAAGTCTAGAGTATTATTTTGCATATCCATCCAGGCTAAATCACTGGCTAGGTAATTATCATCTAGAAGAGCTTTTGACCTTAATGCTAAATAGTTTTTCAATCCTGGGTCTTCAGCTAATTCGGCAGCCTTTTCCAGTAATTTGGATGCTTTTGCCACTTCTTCCGGGTAAGCTTCGTGGAATGAAAGTACGATAAGTTTTCCGGTTGCATCCCGACGGATAACGCTATACCAGTCTGTTTTGCGAGGATCATCCAGTGTGTCGAATTCTTCTTTCGTCATGTCAGCTGGGTAGAAGTTTGCTCCAAGAGGTTTTGCTCCCACACCGTCAATGAAAGGTTTGTTGTCGTTTAATCTATCCCAAGGACCATAGTTTATGGAAAGATATTTCAGAGCGGCAGAATCCTGAGCGAATTGTGCCATCAATGTACTCTTGTCTCCGTATGCGTTTTGCCAGAAAATGTCCTCCATAATATCGGCAACTTCGATAAGTATGGGAATCATTTTCTTCTCGTTTTCGGTCAATTGGTTTAAATCTGTTGTTAACGGGAATTCAGCATACTGATCTGCAAGCGCTTGATAAGGGCTTGGTTTCGTTTCTTTCTTGACCTCTTTACAAGAGAACAAGAAAACACCTAAAGATAGAAGTAGGAATAGTTTTCTCATTTTTATAAAATTTGTGTTTGAGTATTTAGAGGACGAATTTATAAAAAATCCTTTACCTATAGAGAAGGTAAAGGAAACATTTTACGAATTAGAATTTAGAAATTTACTCCAACCCCGATTGTATATGGGTGGATTTCGGGTGCTTTGTTCTTTTCCATCATGTTCGTGATGGTGTAACTTCCCCATAATGCTAGTTTGTAATACCCGACACGAACTACGGCATCCGCTTTTACCGGGTTCATGCTATAATTACCGGAATCTTTCATGCGACGGGTATCACCATTTTCGTTCTTGTAAACGACTTTTGTTTTGGTATGCAATCTTAAACCGCCCATTACTCCGGCTGCCACGTAGGCTCGTTGGTATTTCTTAGCTGGGAATTGCCATTCGAAGATAAGAGGTACGGTCAAGTAAAGGTTCTTGAAAGAACTCTTTTTGACATTTTCAACTTCCATCGGGAGGATTTGTCCGCCTTCGCCTCGTTCTATGCTATTTTTGTTAGCAAAGCGGAAACGTTGATATTCTAATCCCAAACCGGTAACTAAACCGATATTGTTTAGTTTGTTGAGGCGCATACTATACTGGAATATGTTGAATTGCATTACGAGCGAATTTTTACGTTCCAAATCTAAATAGTCTCCGGCTCCATCCAGTTGTTCGTTACTGACGGAGAAATCGGCAAAGCCTAGGTTGAAACCGCTCCAATGACCCCGAAAACGCGGATTCTGGCTGCGTTGATATACCCTACTATGGAGAGGATCACTTAGCACTTGCGTTTTCCGGACTTTTCCTTTTTCTCGTTTTTCTTGAAGATGTACGTTCTTTATGGTATCGGCTTGATGCATTTTTTCTGCTTGAGAAGAAAAGGAAAAGCTGCATAATAAGGTCAAGGTGATAATAATATTTTTCATGATATTATGTTGTAAGCTGTTTATTTACGTGTATTCTGATCAAACTTGACCGAGTTGAAAAATTTGTCTCTCTGACTTTTGAGTTCTTTCAAGTCTTCCGTTTTCCCGCCTATTGTGAGTTGGTACATACAATTATCCCGGAAGATAAATCGTTTGAAATACGTCATTTCTTCCCCGTCTTTCATGATGGTGTACGATATTTCCCGGATGTCTATGTCTGCGTCGGGAATCCTTTTCTCCCCAGTAAGTTTTGCCGTGGGTATGGAGACAGATTCTTTTTTCATGGATATGTATAACTGGTTGATCGTGTACTCGTCCAACACGCCTTTTTCTTTGGTTAGCTGGGTACAAACGGCTCCGAACACGCAGGTAATATTTTTAGTTTGGAATATCCATGACCGCATATTGTTTACCTCTTTCTTAAAGCGTTCTCCGCGACTGGGGAACGAGAACGAGATGTAGTTATCCCCGTTTATTCTCACCCAACCGTCTTTTTCCGGAACCAGACAGAGTATTCCGATAAGTATAATTTTAAGTATCGACATATCCATTCTCTTTATTTCGTGAGTTAAAGATAGAAATTATTATTTTTGTGGCAAAACTTATTTAATCGAAGATGATTGTCGGAGGAAAAGATGTAGGAGATCGGCCGTTGATTTTGGCCCCGATGGAAGAGGTTACCAATCCCCCTTTCCGGAAATTCTGTAAACGTTACGGGGCCGATTGGCTCTATTCGGAATTTGTGTCGGCGGATGCATTGGTGCGTTCTATTAACAAGACGGTAAAGAAGTTGACGATAGAAGAGAATGAACGTCCGGTGACGATACAGATTTATGGGCGATTTATTGATACCATGGTTGAGGCGGCAAAAATAGTTGAAGAGGTTCAACCCGATTTTATAGATATAAATTTCGGTTGTCCGGTGAAGCGGGTGGCAGCTAAAGGAGCGGGGGCAGGAATGCTCCGGGATGTTCCTTTGATGGTGGAGATGGTTAAACAGATCGTGCAGGCGGTGAAAATTCCGGTGACGGCAAAGACCCGTTTGGGATGGGATTGCGAGAATATTATTATTGATGATGTGGCGGAACGTTTGCAAGATGTTGGGATCAGTGCGCTGGCAATTCACGGACGGACCCGCTCGCAAATGTATAAAGGAGAGGCTGACTGGGAGCCTATTGCTCGGGTAAAACAAAATCCTCGTATCAAGATTCCAATTATCGGGAACGGGGATATAGATTCACCCCAGAAAGCCAAAGAGGCTTTCGAGCGTTATGGCGTTGACGGGGTGATGATCGGACGAGCCACGATCGGGAAGCCTTGGATTTTTGAGCAAATCAAGCATTATTTAGCAACAGGAGAGATATTGCCGGAATTATCGGTTCCGGCCCAGATAGAGATTATCAAGGAACAGATTCTGTTATCCATGGAATGGTTGGATGAGGTGAGAGGTTTGTTCCATATGCGGCGTCATATGGCCTGTATGTTTAAAGGCTTACCTCATTTCCGGGACTTGCGGATTCAAATGTTACAAGCTCCCACAATACAAGAGCTATGGAGTGTGTTCGATCAGATCGCAGAACGCTACGGTTCGATAAATTTCGAAGATCGAGTGGAGGAGGAGCTGAATAATTAGAGAGGCTGTCTAACAAGCTTTATCTTGTATCTACAAACTCCCCCTTATACAAAGAAAGAGCAGATTCTCATGCAGTTTCCCCTCCAATGTAAGAAGGGATTAGGGAAGGTAGTCGTTTCAAATAAATTTGTCAGATAGTCCCAAAATAGAGCAAGGTTCATAAAGTTCTATTGTACTTTATAAACTTTATGAACCTTGTAACTTTATAAACAGATATATAGAAGTGCTGCAACAAGTGATCCCGCTAATGGTCCAACGATGGGAATCCATGCGTAATCCCAGCCACTATTGCCTTTGCCCGGAATGGGCAGGATGGCGTGCATGATTCTTGGTCCGAGGTCCCGGGCGGGATTGATGGCATAGCCGGTGACTCCACCTAGGGAAAGACCGATGACCCAAACGATGAATGATACGGGAATGGCCCCGATGGAACCGAGTCCGATTGGGGTGGTTGAGTCCACGTCTGACATGAGTTCGGCCCCGGTAATATAGAAGACGGAGAACATAAGCACGAATGTAGCAATCAGCTCGCATCCGAAATTCACGATGTTATGGCGAATTTCAGGAGCGGTGCAGAATACTCCCAGTTTGGCTCCGGTATCTTCCGTGGCTTTAAAATGATCGTAATAAATGATCCATACCAAGAAAGCTCCTAGTGCTGCACCTAGCATTTGGGCGATGATGTAAGGTCCTACGCTAGCCCACGGGAACTTCTCGGCGATAGCAAAACCTATTGTGATGGCAGGATTCAGATGTGCACCGCTGTAAGGGCCAGCGATCACTACTCCTGTAAATACGGCAAGTGCCCAAGCTGTGGTGATGGTGATCCATCCGGCTTGGAATCCTTTGGTTTTTTTTAGCACGACGTTGGCTACTACGCCGTCCCCCAAAAGGATCATGACCATTGTTCCAAGTAACTCTGCGATAAAAGGTGACATGATGAACTAAAAGTTTAAAGTTAAAAACTAAAAGTATTATTCTTCACCCAGTTCTTCCCAGGCTCTTGCGCGCTCAACAGCTCTATGCCATTTATGGAGCATGATGTTCACGTGTTCTTCTGTGTCAATAGGGGTAAATTCCTGATCAATACTCCATTGTTGGCGTAATTCTTCCGTGTCCCGCCAGTATCCGGTAGCTAGTCCGGCTAGATATGCGGCTCCTAGGGCTGTTGTTTCAAGAATCTTCGGACGGACCACGGTTTCCCGGCAAATGTCACTTTGGAATTGCATCAGGAAGTTATTGGCCACGGCACCTCCATCTACCCGCATTTCCGGAGAGGTACGTTTCGTGTCATGTTCCATGGCTTTCAGAATGTCGTAGACTTGGAAAGCAATACCTTCAAGGGTTGCCCGGGTAATGTGTGCGGGGGTTGTTCCTCTAGTGAGGCCCAGCATGGCTCCTCGGGCATATTGATCCCAATATGGGGCTCCCATACCCGTGAGGGCAGGGACGAAATAAACTCCACCGTTATCCGGTACAGAAGTTGCCAGCGTTTCACTTTGGCTTGCATTTTGGATTAAATTGATACCATCACGTAGCCATTGTATGGCAGCGCCTCCTACGAAAACACTTCCTTCCAAGGCATACGTTACAGAATCTCCAATCTTCCAGGCAATCGTACTCAATAAGTTATTTTCGGACGTAATCACTTCGTTTCCGGTGTTCATCACCATGAAACATCCTGTTCCATAGGTGGTTTTTGTCATACCCGGTTCGATACAGAGTTGGCCGAATAGGGCGGCTTGTTGGTCTCCTGCGATTCCTGCTATTGGAATTTTAGTTGAGAATAAGGTCGTCGCCGTTTCTGAATAAATTTCGCTACTACTTTTTACTTCCGGTAACATAGATTCCGGGATGTTGAATAGATCAAGAAGTTCTTTATCCCATTTCTGGGTATGTATGTTGAAAAGCATAGTACGCGATGCGTTGCTGACATCGGTAACGTGTACTCGTCCGTGAGTGAATTTCCAAACTAGCCAGCTATCAACGGTTCCGAAACATAATTTTCCTTTTTCGGCTCTTTCCCGGACTCCTTCGATATTGTCGAGAATCCATTTGATTTTGGTGGCGGAGAAATAGGCGTCAATGATCAAACCCGTTTTCTCCCGGATCATATCGGTATATCCGTTTTCTTGTAATTCACGGCAAATATCCGCTGTACGTCGGTCTTGCCATACTATTGCACGATAAACCGGAAGGGAAGTCTCCCGATCCCACACGATGGTGGTTTCACGTTGGTTCGTGATCCCGATACAAGCAATGTCAAGTCCTGTAAGGTTTGCTTTGGCAACAGCTTCGGCCGCAACGGAGGATTGCGAGTACCAGATTTCATTCGGATCATGTTCCACCCAAGCCGGATGAGGATAGTGTTGTTCGATTGGTTTTTGAGCCATGGCAACGATATTGCCATCATGATTGAATAGCACGGCCCGGGAAGAGGTTGTTCCTTGGTCTAGTGCCAGTACGTATTTTTCTGCTTTCATTTGATAGTTATTATAGTGTATAACTTGTGTCCGTTTACATTGTCACGCGTCAAATGGTTTGTTTCTAGCCCTCTCTTCACTCTTTTTGTCAACAAAATGTTAGCCAAAAATAATTAATTCAAACCTTAATCCAGTATACGGTTTACAAATAAAAATGTTTTTTATATAAATTCAAAAATAAGGGGGAGTGTATTTTTTCGTATCTTCGGGGAATGAATTTTATATTAATATTGAAAGAAAAATGAAGAAATGGAATACCTTTTACCTGTTGCTTGTCGTAGTATTAGCAATTGTAATTTTAAAAACATCATGTATGGGAGATCAGAAACAAGATGAAACGACTTCGAAGTCAAAGGCTGTTTTGGAAAATATAGCTGAACGGAAAAGTGTTCGGAAGTATTTGAATAAGACGGTAGAGGAAGATAAGATCGATGCCATGGTGAAAGCCGGGATGGCAGCTCCTTCCGGTATGGACAGACGTCCATGGGAGTTTGTGGTCGTGACGGATCGGGAGGCTCTTGATTCGATGGCTGCGAAATTACCTTATGCTAAAATGTTGACAAATGCCCCTTTGGCTATTGTTGTTTGTGGAGATACGACACTTTCTTCTTATTGGTATCTGGATTGCTCTGCGGCAACGCAGAATATATTGTTGACTGCGGAGGCTTTAGGACTTGGTGCCGTGTGGACGGCAGCTTATCCTTACGAGGATCGGATTGATGTTGTACGCCAGAATACGGGACTACCGGAGAAGATCGTGCCTCTTTGCGTGATTCCGATAGGTTACCCGGATGGCCCACAGAAAGCGAAGGATAAGTTTGACCCGCAACGGGTGCATCGGAATAAATACTAATTGGAAGAGGTTATATACACACGCTTGTCCCTGTCTATCGGTAGACAAGGGATAGCTAATATTTTAGAAAAGTAACAAGCTGAAAGCCATCAGCACCATGCCTGCAACTAGGCCGTAAATGGATAGATGATGCGCCCCGTATTCTTTGGCGGTGGGCAAAAGTTCATCCAGTGAGATAAAAACCATGATTCCTGCCACGAGTGCGAATAGGATGCCTAAAATAACAGAATTGATTCCGATAAAAGTGTAGATGAGGAAGAACCCGATAATTGCTCCTAAGGGTTCAGATAAACCGGAGAGGAAAGATAACTTGAATGCTTTCTTACGACTTCCGGTAGCAAAGAAAATAGGAACAGATACGGCAATTCCTTCCGGGATGTTGTGTATGGCGATGGCGAAGGCAATTGGGTAGGCAATTTCAGGGTTTGATAACCCGGCAATAAATGTTGCTAATCCTTCCGGGAAATTATGAATCCCGATGGCTAGGGCTGAAAATATTCCCATGCGCATTAACTTCCTGTCATGCGGTTGATTATTTTCCATGCATTCCACGGATTTCACCTCATGCGGATTCTCATACGAGGGAATGAGTTTATCAATGATAGCAATCAGACCCATACCTGCAAAGAATGAAATGGCTACGATAACATCGGCTATTTTCTCGGAATAGCTTTCTCGCAAAGTTTCTTGAGCTGTCGGGAATATTTCCACGAATGAGACATAAATCATCACTCCTGCACTGAATCCGAGGGAGAGGGACAGGAATTTCTTGTTGGTTTTCTTGGTGAGGAAGGCAATAGCACTCCCGATACCGGTTGATAATCCGGCGAATAAGGTGAGGGCAAAAGCAAGTAATACGTTATCCCAAGATAGTTCCATCGTTTATTTTGTGTAGACAAAAAAGTCAGAAAGGGGCTGTGAATCTTTCTGACTTTTTGTGTTATTGTCTTCAGAGTTATTTCAATGTGGATATAATGCGGTGAAGACGTGTTAAAGTTTCTTCTTTTCCTAAAATTTCGATAATATCAAACATATGCGGGCCGTCGGCAGAACCGATAATAGCCAACCGGAAAGGATTCATAATTTTTCCGAATCCAATTTCTTTTCCGGAAACCCACTCTTTCACGGCCTCTTCCGTGTTTGGAGAAGTGAAATCAACCACTTTTTCCAGAACCTCAATCAACTCCTGCATAAGCATCGGAGTTTCTTCTTTCCAACTTTTCTTTACGCCTTTCTCATCGTAAGCCTGAGGGGCGTGGTAGAAGTACTGGGATGAGTTGTAGATATCCGCGACAAAATTGGCTCTTTCTTTCAAAAGGCGACAAATCTTTTCTAGTTTTGCCATATCATAAGAAATCCCGTCTTTTACAAGGAATTCGTTTAACTGAACGGCTAGTTCTGCATCGCTTTTTTGTACCAGATATTTGTGATTGAACCATTTGGCCTTGTCTGGATTAAAGCGAGCTCCGGATTTGTTCACGCGTTCCAGCGAGAATTGATCGCACAATTCCTGTAATGAGAAGATTTCTTGCTCTGTTCCAGGATTCCATCCCAATAGAGCCAGCATATTGATAAAGGCTTCCGGCAAGTAACCGTCTTCTTTATACCCGTGCCATTTTTCTCCGGTTTCGGGATCGGTGAATTCCATTGGGAATACCGGGAATCCCATTTTATTCCCGTCACGTTTGCTTAACTTTCCGTTACCCACGGGTTTCAGAATTAACGGCAAGTGAGCGAACTCCGGCATGGTATCTTCCCAACCGAAAGCACGGTATAATAACACGTGTAGTGGGAGAGAGGGTAACCATTCTTCTCCGCGGATCACGTGGGATATTTTCATCAAGTGGTCATCAACGATGTTTGCCAGATGATAGGTCGGCATCCCGTCGGCCTTGAATAAAACTTTATCATCAAGTAACGAGGTGTTGAAATGTACTTCACCTCGAATAATGTCTTGTAAATAGAGATCCTCGTTTTCAGGCATTTTGAAACGAATCACGTAGTTTGCCCCACTATCCAACAATGTCTTCACTTCTTCGGCACTCATGGTTAGCGAGTTCTTCATATTCTTCCGGCTGATGGCGTTGTACATGAATGTTTCGCCTTTTGACTCGCAGGCTGCCCGTTGAGCGTTAAGTTCTTCCGCAGAGTCAAAAGAATAGTAAGCATTCCCTGATTCCACGAGTTGCAGGGCGTATTGTTTGTAAAGAGGTTTACGCTCGCTTTGACGATAGGGGCCGTATTCACCTCCCACACCGACACCTTCATCGACGGTGAGGCCGCACCATTTTAATGATTCAATAATATATTCTTCGGCACCCGGCACATAGCGGGTTTGATCCGTGTCTTCAATTCGTAATAAAAAATCACCCCCGTGATGACGGGCAAATAAATAATTGAAAAGAGCTGTTCTCACACCTCCTAGATGGAGGGCTCCGGTAGGACTGGGAGCAAATCTTACTCGTACTTTTCTATCCATTGTTTATTGATTTTGAATATTATGCCTGTTCGTTTGTTTCCTGGTTTTCGTCGAAATCGGAATCCCCGTCTGAAGAAGGTTCCGTGTCTTTCGGTGTTTTTTCCTGTTCCAGTAATTGATGCAACAGGTCTTTGGCATATTTAATGGCATAACGTTCCGCCTCACTCTTGGAATTTATACCACTTTTTATTTGTTCTGCGTAACTGAACGGGCTGTCCGGACCCTCTGTAAGAAGGTACAGGGTAAAATTACTATGCCGATCACGACTTTTACTGGTCAGTCCAAACCACATTTCAATCGTACGATCTTCCAAGTATATGTTGCGCTTGAACTTGTACATTACCTTCTGTTTTTAGGCGGATTTTTGAAATTCAGAATACCAACGGCTACAGCTAGAGAGGCCATAGCCCCCACGTTAATATATACGGCTGTGTGATCCCCGCCATGGTACAAGCTAAGTACGCTGGAGATCATGATTAGGAATGCGGCTAAAATTAATAAGTATCTGGCTATTCGCATACGGGTGATGAATAATTGTGTTCAATTGAGTTTTTGACCGGGTTGGCATAAATTTCAAGGAAGATGTTATTCAAGATAGAACGATTACCTTCTAGTTTTTCCAACTTTTCAGCCATAACACGGATAAAGTTTTCTTTTTCCTCATCATTGTATTTGGATGCGAATTTATTCGTGCTATGAAGTAGATCATAGGCGATATAATTATTCGGCCACAATTTGAAGTTTCCTTGAATACGGGCATCCATGAATGCGGCTAATTCTGCAATCCGGTCTCCGTTATTGGCTTGTTCGTCGATCTCGATTAGTTCATGATCGATGGGAGGGGTGATGGCAAAATGTACCCGTCCTTTGAATCCGGATAAGCCTTGTTGCATACTTCGCATATCGGCGGCTGGGGTTTTTACGTACTCACCAACGGTCTTTTGGTACAATTCGTCTGTTTTCAGATCATCACAAGGTTCCCATTCGTAGGAAATTGAAACCGGAACAACCCGGAGTTCCTTAAAGTTTTCCACGAAATCTTTAGGACCACTCATACGAAACATTTTCAACAGGCTATGTTGTGTTCGGTCGTCCCCATTTTTGGTACGTCCTTCTTTTTGGGCGATCCAGACAGAATCTTTATTTTCATAAATAACATCACGTAAGTAATGAGAACGTAAGTTGGCACTGGTAATCATGTCTCTTACCGGTAATCCGCGTTCAATGATGAAACAGGCATCCAATTTAACCAAGTCGGTAACCCATTTATTGATTAATAAATTACTCCCGATAGCAGCCTCGCAGTAGTGGCATCCTCGTTCACACAGAAGCACGTTAAGTATGGCCGAGTCCAAAATGATATCCCGGTGGTTGGATACGAAAAGGTAACTCTTGTCTTTCTCGATGTATTCCAATCCGGTGGCAGTAACACCTTTGGTCGTTTCAGCGATCAACCGTTGAATCGTCGGGCCAAAGAATTGAGCCTGAAATTGCTCTCTGCTCGTGATGCCTTGTAATTGTTCTTGTATTTTACTTTTATCAACCCTTGTCATTTGGGAGAAAAGCGCTAAAAATTCTTCTGCTTGACTCAGGCGCTCTACTGCTGCCGGAATTTCTTCTCCGATATAGGGTCTGATAGCGTTAAATTGGGAATCCGAAGTCATGTCGTAATTTTAGTTATTAGAAATCACGAAGCAAAGATAGATAAGAAATTTGACAATTGAAAATTGACAATTGAAAATGAGGGGAGAAAGCCCTAGTTTATATGGATTATCCATTGGGATATGGATAAAAAAACTATGATTTAGCCATTGACCTTGATATCAAGAATGGCTAAATCACAGGATTTTTTAGCTTGCAGCTGTATTATACTCTTCCGGGATATACTTCGAGTGCTTTGGCTAATGTTTCCATGGCACCTTTCAATTCGTCGATTTTGAGTACGTAAGCGATACGAACTTCATCTTTCCCAAGTCCTGGGGTTGAATAAAATCCGCTGGCCGGAGCGACCATCACGGTTTGTTTGTTGTATTCAAACTCTTCCAGTAACCATTTTGCGAAAGTATCGGCATTATCCACGGGAAGTTTTACCACGGCGTAGAAAGCTCCTCTGGGTTTCGGGCAAACAACTCCCGGCATTTTGTTCAGGGCCTCTACCATGAAATCACGTCTTTCGATATACTCGTTGTACACGCTTTCGAAATATTCGGCCGGGGTGTCCAGTGATGCTTCGGCAACAATCTGTCCGATTGCCGGGGCGCACAGACGGGCCATTCCGAATTTCAAGGCAGCCGCCATAACCTCTTTGTTGCGGGTAACCAAAGCACCGACGCGCAATCCACATTCGCTATATCTCTTTGATACGGAATCCAGCAAAATCACGTTTTGCTCGATACCTGCTAATTGCATGGTAGAGAAATGTTTGTAACCGTCATAACAGAATTCACGGTATACCTCGTCTGCATACAGGTACAAATCGTGTTTCTTCACGATTACAGCTAGTTGTTCCAATTCTTCCTTGGAATACAAATAGCCTGTCGGGTTATTCGGGTTCACGATCACAATTCCTTTTGTGCGGGGAGTGATCACTTTCTCGATTTCGCTGATCGGGGGCAGGGCAAAGTTATTCTCGATAGAAGAAGTAACGGTTTTTACCTTTACACCGCACATCAGGGCGAAAGCCGTGTAGTTTGCGTAGAATGGTTCGGGGATAATAATTTCGTCACCCGGGTTTAATGTAGACATGAAAGCGATCGTGATGGCCTCAGAGCCTCCGGTCGTGATCATGATGTTATTTTCATCGATATTGATACCGATGTTCTGGTAATATTTGGCTAGTTTTTTTCTGTAAGAGATATTTCCTGCAGAGTGAGTGTATTCAATCACTTTTTCGTTACAGGTTTTTAATGCCTGCAATGCAACATCGGGAGTCTGGATATCCGGTTGTCCGATGTTCAAGTGGTATACTTTGATACCTCTTTCTTTAGCTTTGTCTGCGAACGGAACGAGTTTGCGGATGGGCGAAGAAGGCATCGCCATTCCTTTTTCTGAGATTTGTGGCATAAGTTATTTGAGTTTAAATTTATCCTGTACAAATATAGACATATTGAGTGATTTTAATTCAATCTGCCATTTTTTTTAATTTGTCTCGATTTAATAATTTAATTTTTCTCCCCTTCACTTCAACCAGGCCTTCGTTCTTTAAATCAGAAAGTAGGCGAATTAGCGTCTCCGTTGCGGTTCCCACGAAGTTACTTAAATCTTCCCGGGTAACGTTAAGTTTTAAAGTCCCGTCTTCTTCTACCCCGAAATCGGATGCGATCAATAACAGGATTTCTGCCAACCGGGCTTTCACTGATTTCTGTGCGATTTCCCGGATATATCGATTCGCGTCGCCCAGTTCTTTACAGGCAATTTGCATCATCTCGTAAGCAAAACTAGGACTGTGGGTGATCATGTGCATCAAAGATGTATTGGGAATGTAACACAGGATACAATCGGACATGGTTTCCACGGAAGTGCAGGCGGCCTCGTTACGAATGACCGAGCGAAATCCGAAAATGTCACCTTCTTTTCCGAAACGGATGATCTGATCTTTTCCGGCTACCCCGGTCTGGAAGATTTTCACGATACCCGAGAAAAGGAAATAACATCCTTTAATACGGGCTCCTTCGTTGTAGATATATTCTCCTTTTTTATAGAATTTGATGGCATTATCCACGAACAGGGCCTCGATTTCCGAGTCCGTCACGTTTTTAAATGTCAGCTTGAATTTACTGATACATTCGTTTACGTCTGGTAATAAAGCCTCTTCTTTCATAGTCAAGTCTGCTGTTGTTTATATGGAACAGATTGTTTGATAAATGGATTCACAATCATATCCACATTCGTGGTAAAGCTGTTGTTGTGTCCCGTGTTCCACGAAATGATCGGGAATACCCAGTCGCACGATTTTTGCTGAATAACCGTGGTCTGCCATAAATTCAAGTACCGCGCTTCCTAACCCACCAACAATTGTTCCGTCTTCCAAGGTAATGATTTTTTTGAATTTATGGAATACTCCGTGAAGTAATTCTTCATCCAGTGGTTTGAGGAATCTCATATCGTAGAAGGCTACGGAACGATCTGGCGTTTTTTGTATGGCTTTCAATGCCTCATTCCCGATGGCCCCGATAGAAAGAATGGCAATATCGTTTCCCTCAATCAGGCAACGGCCTTTCCCGATGGTTAATTCTTTGAACGGGGTGTGCCAGTCAACCATGGTTCCGTTACCCCGCGGGTAGCGAATGGAAAATGGTCCTTGATCCGGTAATTGAGCCGTGTACATCATATCACGTAACTCCTCCTCGTTTAAAGGGGAGGCGATTGTCATGTTCGGGATGCAACGGAAACTTGCTAGGTCGAAAGCCCCGTGATGTGTTGCCCCGTCGGCTCCTACCAGTCCGCCCCGGTCGAGGCAAAAAACCACGTTCAGTTTCTGAAGGGCTACATCATGAATCACTTGATCGTAGGCTCGCTGCATGAATGAAGAGTAGATGTTACAGAACGGGATGTACCCTTGTGCCGCAAGCCCGGCGGAGAAAGTCACTGCGTGTTGTTCTGCGATACCCACGTCAAAACAACGGTTAGGCATCTCTTTCATCATGATATTTAAGGAGCATCCACTGGGCATGGCTGGGGTGATTCCCACGATCTTGGGATTGGTGTGTGCCAGTTCCAAAATGGTATTTCCGAACACGTCCTGAAATTTAGGAGGAGTGTTAGGTTTATTTTCCTTGATCAGCTCTCCGGTTTCCTTGTTGAACTTTCCGGGGGCGTGCCAGGTTGTCTGGTCTATTTCCGCTTGTTTGAATCCTTTTCCTTTGACCGTGATACAATGCAAAAGTTTAGGACCCTTTATATCTTTTAAATCTCTCAAAACCTTGATGAGGTGGTTCACGTCGTGGCCGTCCACGGGACCGAAGTACCGGAAACCGAGAGCCTCGAACAAGTTACTTTGACGTAACATGAGCGATTTGATGCTGTTATCTATTTTCTGGATAAAGTTCCGGGCGCCCGGACTGATTTTGTTGATCCGTCCAAGGATGTGCCAGATGTCATCTTTGAGTTTGTTATAAGTCTTTGAGGTCGTGATGTCCAGTAAATACTCGTTTATCCCGCCTACATTCGGGTCGATAGCCATGTTATTATCATTTAGAATGACTAACAAGTTGGCGTTGTTTATGCCGGCATTATTCAAACCTTCAAAAGCCAATCCTCCGGTCATGGCGCCATCTCCGATAATGGCAACCGACTGTCGGTCTTCCTCCCCGTTCATCTTGGCTGCAACTGCCATACCTAAAGCGGCAGAAATAGATGTCGAGGAGTGTCCTGTTCCGAAAGCGTCGTATTTACTTTCACTTCTTTTGGGGAAACCGCTAAGACCTTTGTATTGCCGGTTGGTAGAGAAATTATCCCGTCTTCCGGTCAGAATTTTATGAGGATAAGCCTGATGACCAACATCCCATACAATATTATCGTATGGGGCATCAAACACGTAGTGTAACGCTACCGTCAATTCAACCACTCCCAGTCCGGCACCAAAATGTCCCGGGTGTTCCGAACACTCGTCAATGATCTTCTCTCGTAGCTCCTTGCATAATTGAATCAGGTCATCTTCCGGAACCTTTTTCAAATCATCGGGAGAATTTATAGTGTTTAGTATATTTTTTTTTTCCTCATTCATGATTATGTATTGAAAACAATAGGGGAACTTTTCTTCTTAATTCTCCATTTTCAATTAGTACACGATTGTTCCGATGTTTTCTCCTAGAATAACCTTTTTAAGGTTTCCCGGTTGATCCATATTGAATACGATGATCGGTAAATGATTCTCTTTACACATGGTTGTTGCTGTCAGATCCATGACTTTAAGTCCCCGGTTATATATTTCATCGTACGTGATCTTGTCAAATTTCGTTGCTGTCGGGTCCTTTTCCGGGTCTGCCGTGTAGATTCCGTCCACGCGGGTGCCTTTAAACATGGCGTCTGCCTCGATTTCGATTGCCCGTAAGCTACTGGCCGTGTCTGTCGTGAAGTAAGGATTTCCCGTACCCCCGCTGATAATTGTCACGTGTCCGGATTTCAAATATTCCATGGCTTTGGCTTTCGAGTAAAATTCCCCGATAGGCTCCATGCGAATGGCAGTTAGTACTTTGTTTTTACAGCCTTCATTGTCCAAGGCGGAGCTTAAAGCCAAACTATTGATAACGGTTGCCAACATTCCCATGCTGTCCCCTTTTACCCGGTCAAAACCTTTATTTGTGCCACTCAGTCCTCTAAAAATATTTCCACCTCCGATGACAATTCCGATCTGGATTCCCATCTCTGCGATTTCATGAATTTGACGGGCATAGCTTTCCAGACACCGAGTGTCAATACCATATTTTTGCTCGCCCATTAAAGATTCTCCACTGAGTTTTAACAAAATTCGGTTATATTGCATATCTTTGTTCGTTTAAATTTTATAACAAAAACTAGAAAAAAACGTTGGTTCTGCACGTAAAAACGTAACAACAAAGCTAGTGATTTTTGTTATAACTATAATTTAAATTCATAATATAAATTTTTCGGCAGATGAATAAGACCGCAAACTATCAGTTAACTATCATTGTTCCAGTGTATAACGAAGAAGGGAATGTTTTAAGGCTAGAGAAAGAATTGGGAGAGTTTTTAAAGGATGCGAAGGTGTCTTCTTGCGTGTTATTCGTGAATGACGGTTCGAAAGATGATAGCGAACGTTTGATTCGGGAAGTTTGTGGGCGTAACGAGGCATTTTTCTTTTTAAATCTGGCTCGTAACGGGGGATTAAGTGCTGCCATGAAAGCTGGAATTGATAATAGTTTCTCAAAATGGGTCGGCTACATTGATGCAGACCTTCAGACTACTCCACAAGATTTTAATAAATTGTTGGAATTTGTGGATCAATACGAGATGGTCATGGGCATCCGTACCGGTCGGAAAGATAGTTTTGTCAAGAATATGTCTTCTCGTGTTGCAAATGGATTCCGCCGGATGATGACGCATGACGGGGTTGAAGATACAGGTTGTCCTCTGAAGGTTTTAAGGACGGATTATGCGAAAAGAATTCCTTTCTTCACGGGGATGCACCGTTTCCTACCGGCTTTGATTCAATTGCAGGAAGGACAAGTGAAACAGGTTCCGGTTCGTCATTTTCCCCGTATTGCCGGAAAGTCAAAGTATAATTTGGCCAATCGCTTGGTCGGCCCTTTTAAAGATTGTTTTGCTTACCGCTGGATGAGAAAAAGGTATATCAACTACCAAGTCGCCGAGAATAATTTGAATTCTTGAAATATAGTTCCTGGCTTTTAGTTTTTATCTTTAAACTTTTAGTTTATAAAAATGATTTATGTTATAGGATTTCTTGCTCAGGTGTTTTTTTCTGCTCGGATTCTTTTACAATGGATCTTATCTGAACGGGCTAAAAAAGTGATCTCTCCGGCCATTTTTTGGCAGTTGAGTATCGTGGGCTCCTACCTGCTATTTGTATATGGGTGGCTGAGGGATGACTTTGCGATTATTTTGGGACAAATCATTTCTTACTATATCTATATCTGGAATTTGGATAAAAAACATCAATGGAAGAAATTACCGTTTATTATCCGGACACTATTACTTCTGACCCCAGTGGCGGCGATTTTATACATGCTTAAAGATGAAAGTGCTTTTGTTGATCAGTTCTTTCGGAACGAAAAGATACCTTTGTGGCTCTTGATCTACGGGTCGATGGGGCAGATTATTTTTACTTTGCGTTTTGTTTACCAGTGGATCTACTCCAAGCGAAAAGATGAATCACTTTTGCCGATAGGCTTTTGGGTGATCAGCCTATTGGGTTCTCTGATCATCGTTTCCTATGCTATCTATCGGCGTGATCCCGTGTTAATTTTAGGGCAGTCAACCGGGTTAATCGCATACAGTCGGAATATTTATTTGTCCAGGAGAGCCGGAAACTAATTAGTTGTCCGGGTGGATAAGATAAAAGTTGCCGATCTTCTCGTGATGGGTTTGTTGAATCCAGTTGGCGAGTCCCGGGGAACGCGTAACGTTCTTTTCTTTGACGAAAATCATGCAGTCGCCTTTCTGGTAGATATTGAATAAAGAATCTTCATTCGTGACCTTTATGGCCTCTTCCTCTAAATAAACGTCCATGTTTTCCCCGCTGCGAAATTTGTAATAGTAATAATGATCGATATTCTCTTCCTCGCATATATGATATGCTTCTTTCGCCATGGCGGTAAAACCGATGTATGGGTTAATCTGGGGTAAAGCGAAAGCTCCCGTGAACAACGTGGCAAGAATACCCAGTGCGGCACAATTGATAGCCCGGTATGTTTGCTTGCGATATAGTAAATAACAGGCTGTTAAACTGAAGATAAATAATGTTATGATGGCGACGTAAATAAATGGCGAGTTAGGAACATTAAATTTATTGCGGATGAAAAATGCCACGATGGGTGCGATGGTAAGGGCAGTCACGGGAATATACACGGAAAATGCGATCCATTTCTCCTTGATTTTTGGGAGCAACAGGATCGTCAAGTACGTGAAGAACGGGAACAGAGGTAGCATATAGATGTCCAGTTTTCCGCTGAACATGGAAAGAATGACGAAAGTCGAGGCGATTGCCGAGAGGAAAAGTTTTTCTTTATCTGTCGTGAGTAGTTTCTTTTTTATCGCAATAACGATTGTCGTAATGTACAGGATGGACCAGGGAGCCACGGAGTACCAGAACGTCACCCCGTAATACCAGAATGCTTTTTTGTGGTCGAACGAATCAATCGCCCGGTTTATGGTTTGATGGAAAAGAAGATTGTTCAGGTAAGTTGATCCTCCTTCGAGATAAATACCGAGAAACCATATTGCACAGAATCCCGATAAAATACCCCATTCCCTCCAGCCGAAATACCGGCAGAAAGAACGGACGTCTCTTTTCACCAACAGAAAGACGAGCATAGTTATCAAAGGAACGATAAATCCGATAGGCCCTTTTGAGAAAATAGCCATGAAAATATAGAAAGGCAGCAAGAAACGGTCTCTCGGTTTTCCCTTGCCTGAATAGCGTTTATAAAACGTGTACAGGGCAAGAAGAATAAACATGCACATCAGCATATCCATGCGCAGGACAAGGCCCGAACCGATAAAGAATGCGCTTGTGAAGAGCATTAACGAACCGTTCCATCTCAAGGATGTGGTGGTTTCTTCTTCGACCCATTTATTCATGACATAAACGGAAATCAGGGCGGGAATGATGGAAAAAAGTGAAAGACCAAACATATTATATTCACCCCAGATCCATTTGCTTAACATGAGTAACCAGAAATAAAGGGGCGGTTTATCTGCATAAAGTTCTCCTTGATGGTAGAAAGTAAAGAAATGCCCGTCTCGCAGGGCCTCATCGACGATACTGAGGTATTTCAGTTCGTTGTTTGGAGTGAAATCCCGTAGGATCAACACGGGAATCACTAAAATAAGCAATATAAAATATCGTTCAATTTTCATGATTGTAGTATGTAAATCCTTTTCGCGCAAAAACACGTCCAAAATGTATACCAAAAATGTTTCTTTTTTGTTACATCCGGAGAAAAAATTCTTCCTGTATTATTTGAAGGATATGCTCTTGAAAATAGTTTTATTATTATAAATTTGCACTCTAATCTAAACGTGTACATAAGATTATGCAGAAAAATTATATTCATTATCTTTTTATTCTTATCGTTTGTTGGTTCGCCTTTTTCGTGAATAATGGTTCTGTTTATGAGGATATTATGGAGTCCCGTAATTTGGTCACGGCGCATGAAATGATTGAATATGACAACTGGTTGGTGCCCACGATGAATGGTGAATTGCGTTTGGAGAAACCGCCTCTTCCGACATGGGTAGCCGCGGGAATCGAGTATTTGCAACCGGATAATATATCTTTACAGCGTGCCGCTGCCGGGATTATGGCCACGCTGATGGCTTTTTTCCTCTATTTCTTTGCATCGGCTTTAAGTGGTAACAGGTTATTAGGTTTACTTTCCGCGTTGGTATTGGCAACTAGTTTTAATGTCATTATGGCAGGACGGGTCGCGACATGGGATATCTATTGTCATAGTTTTATGCTGGGAGCAATATTTTTCTTCTATAAAGGAATAAAGAGTGTGCGGACGAGTTGGGCTAATTTTGTCTGGGCCGGGGTATTCTTGGGATTGTCTTTCCTTGGCAAAGGACCCGTGGCATTCTACGCGTTATTATTACCTTTCTTGATTTCTTATATTGGGGTTTATCGTCTTTCTCTCAAGAGAAAAGGTTGGCCCATCACGGTCATGTTGCTGTTATTTATCGTCATCAGCTTTTGGTGGCCGCTTTACTTGTATGTATTTCACCGGGATACAGCTTTGTTCGTGCTGGCGAAAGAATCGACGGCATGGATCGAGAGGAATGTTCGTCCCTGGTATTACTACTGGTTGTTCTTTGCCGAGTCGGGAATTTGGGCATTGTTCCTTTTGACGGGGCTATGTTGGCCGTGGTTAAAAAAGAAAGTCAGAATGCGTAAGGAATACACGTTTGCAGTTTTATGGACCGTGGTTACCTTGGTATTGTTGTCTCTTTTCCCGGAGAAAAAAACTCGTTATCTGTTGCCGTTATTGATCCCGGCTGCGATGGTCGTGGCACATTATGTCGTTTATATATTCACTGCGGTGAAAGAAAAAACGCTTACTACTAGCGATCGAGTCGTGTTCCGTGTAAATGCTTTTATCCCGGCGTTAATTGCTTTAGGGATGCCGGTTGCCGTCTATCTTTTATTTTACCGGGGAGGAGAA
Source organism: Butyricimonas sp. (assembly GCA_019423345.1). GTDB lineage: Bacteria > Bacteroidota > Bacteroidia > Bacteroidales > Marinifilaceae > Butyricimonas. The sequence goes on from JAHZBN010000003.1 coordinate 84,961, forward strand.
GTCGGGTTGACTCTTTTAATTATCGTTTCGATCCTGTTTCTTGTTGCTGCTTATTCTATTTTTGTGGGAGGGGTGAGGATAAAATCGATGAAAGTATTCACGGGGGTGATATTGTTGTTAATTCTTGTGGAAACTCTATTGATGTCTCGCGTTGCCAATATGTTCAATAACACGGAGATCAAGAGTATCAAGGCTGTTCGCCAGATTGAAGAATTACGGCATGTGCCGTTCTATCATCCGGCAGATGAGGAATTGAGAATCGAACTGGTGTATAAAGCAGGCCGTCGCATATTACCTTGGGATGTAAAAAGCGATACGACACTTTTGAACACTCTGCCTATCGTGCTGGTTTCCGGTAAACCTGCAACGGAGGTTCTTCCTGCTGCGATGCAGGAGAAAGTGAATCTACGTCTAATAGATGTCTACGACAATAATAATCGTCCGAAAACAGATAAAAAACGTTATTCCCCTAAATTCGTTCGTTACGTGACAATATTGGAGAAGAAATAGGAAAATGTCTTGCTATTCGTGATATAAGATTTGGAACTACTTTTAATAAATGATGTCGGATTGTGAATACGATGAAATGTTTTCCTATGTGATGAAGATCCTTTCCGTGAGTTGCTTTTTGTCTCTTAAGTGGAGACAAGTATCTTTATGATGCTAGGGGAATCGTACAACTTTTAAACTCCCTTCCCTCTCCGGGGTACTTCCCCTCGGGCCGGGGAAGAAAGAGGTGACACGAAGTGACGGAGGGTTTTTTGAAATAAAATGACTTTTTGGATCGTCCTGGGAAGAATGTCTTCCTTGGCCTGATCCGCTGTAGATGTAAACTGAGGTCCTATCCTGCCTGGGTGTAACATGGAGAAAGAACACGTGTCCTCCAAAAGTCTTACAACAGTACTTCGTCAACGTCAAAATTGGTAGTGATAAATATATTTTTACCGGTTCTTCCAAATTTTGTAATTAATATGATGATTTATATTGAAATTATATTTATATTTGTTTTAAAACAGAAAAACATCGTGTTAATTTAAATAGAATGTAAAAATGGGAAAAGTATTTTACATGATATGCATGATGTCACTTTTGGTTTTGAATGCGTGTGTAAATGAATCAAACATTGATAGTTGCAATCTCCTAAAGTATGAGGGTGAAAATTCTGTGAGTAAATTATTAGTACAAAAAATTCAAGAAAGAAATGGCTCTCAAGAATTACATGCACTTTTGTCTTTTAAACAACATGAGGTATTGTTAGATTACGTCCTTCTTCAGTATGGATTTGGGGAGGGAATTCATTATCTAATTCCTGTCAAGAATGTAAATAGTGGGGAAATTAATGGTTGTATTATTTACCGTGTCAATAAAGAGAGTTCAAAGAATTTTGAAATAACGGGAGCAGTCGAAACTCCAGAGTTTATAGATGTCAAGAAATATTTATCAATGTCTGACTTGGAACAAAAAATGAAATCGGTAACGTTTAAAAAGTGGAAAGAACAAGGGTTAAACGTGAATGTTATGTTATATAATGATGAACTTTTAATGAGTAGGGCGTTGACAGAAAAGGAAATGAATAAGCAAGAGAGTACAATATCTTCAATAGATGCGACTGTTTGTGAAGGAGAAGTTTTCTATTCTTTTTCTCTCAATGATTACCTTCCTGATGATGTTGATTCTTAGGCAATAGGTTTAGATAGACGTGAGTCTGTTTTTCGTTTTCATTTTAATTGGTTACTTCAATATATGCAAGCTTATACAGGAAATATAATCGTAGATATGGAAAAACTTTTTCTTGTTGTAGAATCATCTGTTATAGTAGATAAAGATTCGTATATAGCTGCAATAGACCAATATATGACGAGGTGTGGCAATAGTTTTCGTGTGGCTGGTAGTCATATTGAATTAAATTATATAATTAGTGTTTTTGGTTTAGGAGGTTCTGGCTCTTCTCATAGTGGTTCTCAAGGAAGTAATCCTTCTTACCCATCTGATGCAAATTTTTGGCCTGAAGGACATCATCAGATTATAGAATCTGCATTGAGTACGGTAGAAAATGCAGAGGTTTTGATTCCACCGCTTAAATTAGGTAGTGATCAGGCTGATAAAGGAGTCGGAGCAGATGGGGTATCATACCAAGCCCCTAAATATGCTTATATGCATGCTATGTTAGAAGAGGGAAGTACCTTGGAAAATATGGTGTCAAAAATGAGATCTTTTTTTGCTCATTTTGTAACATCGTTTAATAAAACTAAGGATTATTTTTATTTAGGAATGGCTTTACATCCGATAATGGATTCTTATAGTCCTGCGCACGATCGTGTTGTTTGGAATGGTACTATAATGGAATATCTGCCTCATGCATTTGAATATTCATTTTTATGTTTTGGAGATATACAAAAAGCGGCACAAGCTGTTCATGATGTTTATAATGATATTGTGAACGAAGGGAAGAAGCCTGCAGAAGCTTTTGATAATTGGCTTTATGGTAAGTATGGACCAATGAATGTTAATAATCAGCTAAATGAATAATTAATTTGAATACCATGAAAAGAAAATTCAGATATAGATTTACGTGGAGAAGTTGCGTTTTGCTTCTTCTAGCCTTTTTCATTTACATACTGTATAAACCGAGTCTTACGGACATTAGGAAACAGGGGGAGGCTATAAATCCGGTATCTTACGTGTTTGATTTCCCGATAGAAGTGGTCGAACATTGCATAAGGTCATTCTCGGATAGTAATATTTATGGTTGTTATGACGGGAACGAGGAGTTTAAAGGAATTTATTCGATTAACTACAATGCTAATAAACATCCTATCGTGAATTATAGTTTAGCATCCTCGTCTTATGTTTATAAATGGAAGGGAAAATTCGTGAAAGATGGTAATTTTCATGAGGTAGTGTTACATGATGAGGGAGGAAAAACGCATGTTCACGTGGGTAGGAGTAAACCGGCTTTAGCACAAGTGGGGGAATATTATTTACCCAATCCTCGTTTGGGCTTTGAGTTCGGAATTCCTCGCTTCACGAAAATAAAGGCTTGTACGATTAGGGAGTACGAGTTGCTTCGTTTTATAGGCAAAAAATTGGGGCAAAAAGGCATGCCTCCCGTTCTCTATCCTTCTGCGCTTTCGTTGAAAGAGATTCAGGATCGCTACAAGCAGAAAGGAGAGATCCATTTTCCCTTTGCATTGGATGAGATTCAAATCGGTGATAGTCTTGTGTCGCAAATGAAACAACCGTAGGAAAAATCGTTTTTTCCCGGGGCAAAGAAAAGCGGGAGAAAACATATATGGTACAATAACTCGATCTGTACAAGACTGTTTATTGATTATGTAGTCATTTTTTGGGTAATAACGCCTGTTTTAATTCCTCTACCGATGCGACGATCCGTTTGGCTCCGGCTTGGGTTAATTCTTCCCGATCCCCGTAACCGTACAAAACCCCGATACAGTCAATTCCGGTATTCCGGGCCCCGATGATGTCGTGTTTCCGATCCCCCACCATGACCACCTTGCTCAAGTCCCGGATGTCATTATTCTCCAGCACGTGACGGATCACCTCGTCTTTGTGAGACAACGAGCCGTCAAGCCCGCTTCCCCCGACGAATTTGAAGTAATCGCTCAAGTGGAAATGAACAAGTATCTTTTCGGCGTAATAAGCCGGTTTTCCGGTAGCGAGCATCACTTGCTTTCCGGCCTCGTTTAATTCTTGCAGAAGGCGTTCCATGCCGGGATAAACGGCGTTTTCGTATATGCCCGTGTCGGCGAATCTTTCCCGGTATTTCCGGATGCCTTCCTCGGCCTGGTCTGCGCTGAAATGGCAGAATTCCATCAAGGATTCTTTCAACGGGGGACCCACGAATTTACGTAGTTCGTTCAAGTCATTCACTTCTATTCCGAAGTGTTTCAAGGCGTACCGGATTGATTTGGTGATTCCTTCCATGGAATCGGTGACCGTACCGTCGAGGTCTAAAAGAATGTAGGTGTATTCTTGCTGCATATAGTGGATGTGAGTAGATAAAAAAACAGGCCTATTACTAAGCCTGTTTCTATATTTCAAAGATTTGTTTCCTGTATTAGGCGTTCAACGTGAAACGTAAGAAAGCGGTAACAGTTAAATCTTTATCTACGCTCTTCAAGTACTCTTTTACAGACATTTTACCGTCTTGTTCGAAAACTTGGTTTAACAAGGTAGACTCTTGGAAAAATTTGTTCAAGCGACCTTGAGCAATTTTATCCAGCATATTTTCCGGTTTGCCTTCTTCACGAGCTTTTTCGCGACCGATCTCGAATTCGTGATCGATAACGTTTTGAGGAATACCGTCTTTATCCACGGCAACAGGAGCCATGGCTGCCACTTGCATGGCGATATTTTTCTTCACTTGGGTGTCAGCTGCTTTGTTGAAACCAACAACGGTTGCCAACATGTTTCCCGGGTGAATGTAGATCACGCAATCTTCTGCTTTTACAGAGCCGTAGTAGCTTAATTCCAGTTTCTCACCGATAACACCGGTTTGTTCTGAAATCTGGTCAGCGATACTTCTACCGTCCAGTTGGATAGCCAACAAATCTTCGGTAGTTGCAGGCATATTAGCTAAAGCGGCGTCAAGAATTTTGGTCGTGAAAGCAATGAATCCCTCGTTTTTAGCCACGAAGTCAGTTTCGCAGTTTAAAGAAACCATAACTGCACTCTTTCCATCGGTTTTGGCTAAAACGCATCCTTCTTTTGCTTCTCTGTCTGCACGTTTGCTTGCAACAACAAGACCTTTCTTACGGATGATATCAACGGCTTTGTCGAAATCTCCCTCAGCTTCCTGTAATGCATGTTTGCAGTCCATCATTCCGGCGTTTGTTGCTTTGCGCAACTTCATCACGTCTGCTGCTTTTATTTCCATATTCTTTAAACCTCCATGTTAATTCAATTTCAGAAGTTAGATCATTCAATCTTAAATCTGAAATTGAAAGTCTAAAATTAATTATTCTTCAGAAGCGGTTTCGCTTACTTCAGCTACTTCGTCCTGAGCTTCAGCTTTCTCGGCTCCTTTCTTGTCGCCTTCTTTCTCTCTTTCGGCTTTTCTTTCCGTCAGACCCTCTTTGATGGCTCCGGCTACCTTGTCGATAATTAAAGAAATAGAAGTTGATGCGTCATCGTTAGCCGGGATTACGAAATCAATTCCTTCCGGGTTTGAGTTCGTGTCCACGATAGCGAATACTGGAATTCCCAGCGTGTTAGCTTCTTTTACAGCGATGTACTCCTTCATCACGTCAACCACGAAAAGAGCTGCCGGAAGACGAGTCAGGTCAGCGATGCTACCTAAGTTCTTTTCCAGTTTTGCTCTTTGACGAGAGATCTGAAGTTTTTCCCGTTTTGAAAGGTGAGAGAAAGTACCGTCTTTTTCCATCTTGTCGATGGTGGTCATTTTCTTCACGGCTTTACGAATGGTCGGGAAGTTGGTCAACATTCCACCCGGCCATCTTTCAGTCACGAACGGCATGTTGATATTAGAAATTTTTTCAGCAACAATGTCCTTAGCCTGTTTCTTTGTTGCAACAAACAGAATTCTTCTACCTGATTTAGCGATCTGTTTCAAAGCTGCACTTGCCTTGTCCAACATGATGGCTGTTTTGTTCAGGTCAATAATGTGGATATCATTACGCTCCATGAAAATATACGGAGCCATTTTAGGATTCCATTTACGGGTAAGGTGTCCAAAGTGACAACCTGCATTTAATAATTCGTCGAAATTTGTATTTGACATTTTGTGTCTCCTTTAAAGTTTACATTCTTAAATTTAATCAATTGCCGGGTAGTTCTCCACAGAAGTCCCGTCAATTTAGATACTAAACTCCTATTAACGTTTAGAGAATTGGAATCTCTTACGAGCGCCAGGACGTCCCGGTTTCTTACGTTCCACTTCACGTGGGTCTCTGGTCATGAACCCTGCTGCTCTTAATTTTGATTTATCCTCTGCGTTTACTTTCACCAATGCTCTGGCAATTCCTAAACGTAAAGCTTCAGCTTGTCCGTTGAAACCTCCACCTACAAGGTTTACCTTGATGTCATATTGTCCCAACACACCTAATAATTCAAGCGGTTGTTTTACAATATACTGGAGGGTAGGCAACGTGAAATATTCTTCCAGGCTTTTCTTGTTGATCGTAATATTGCCTTTTCCTTCGTTAAGATAAACGCGGGCTACCGCTGTTTTTCTTCTACCTACTGCATTTACTACTTCCATACCTTGTTATTTAAGTGCGTTTATATCAATTACTTTAGGCTGTTGTGATTCATGGTTATGCTCGGGTCCCACGAACAGGTGCATATTCTTGAATACAGCTCTTCCAAGGCGATTTTTAGGAAGCATACCTCTAACAGCATGTTCCAGAATTCTTTCCGGGAATCTTTTCATTTCTTCTGCCGGAGTAGAAATCCGTTGACCACCGGGGTACTGGGTGTGTCTACGATACTGTTTGTCTGTTAATTTGTTACCTGTAAAGATAACTTTTTCTACATTGATAATGATTACATTGTCTCCACAATCCACGTGGGGAGTGTAACTGGGTTTGTACTTGCCTCTCAATAGTTTCGCAACTTTAGCGGCAAGACGTCCCACAACTTGATTTTCTGCGTCAATCAAAACCCATTCTTTCTGTGCAGTGGCTTTGTTGACATAAGTTGTTTTGTAACTAATCTGATCCACTTTTTTTTAATTAAAAATTAAACTTCTGTTTGTATTTCTTCGTGGGGACTCTAGGCATTCTATCCGGTTGAAAATAACGAGGTTTATCGGGCAAACTGATATAATTTTCAACGGAGACAGATGCATTGTAAAGAGCATGGCTAAGGTATCCCTTACAATTTAGCGAGTACTCCACTCCAAAATGTGGGGCAAAATTACACATTAATACGTGAATTCCAAAACATTCTGCGAAAAGATTTGTTCCAGAGTGTTTTGATGGGGTTCTGAATCATCGAGGGATATTTTTCACTCGTGTGTGTGGTCATACCGTATTTATGCTGACGTACTAGGGTAATAATCGGATAATCAATTAATTCTAGTAGATCTCTTCTAGATTACTTCCGTATAGAACGCTATTAGAACGCTATTAAAGCTTTATTAAAGCGCTATACTTAGAATAGCGTTTTAAAAGAATTTTAAAAGTACTTTTTAAATCCTTTTTCTGTATTTTGTCATGAAGTGATCATGATTTGATAATCAAATGATTACTTAAATCGGTTTAACATTCGGACTTGTCAGGTTTAAAGAGTCTTGTGAGGTGGGATATGTTATTGAAAATTTTCTCGGGACACGAATTTATAATCTTCCGTGTAACAGGTGAATATCCCTAGCGCACCCTGTATGTTCCCGATAAGCGGGACGGGAGAGGTGATGCTGCCTTGGTTGGCGCTGTTGGCCTCGTAGAGAGAAACTTGATAGTTGTAACAATCTTCGGTAATACGTAAAAGAAGAATGACGACGGCTTCAGCCTCTTCAATTTCTTGACATTTGATGGTGCGTTCGATCGTGACACCCCCGGTATGGCGGGATAGGTCGAGATAGCTTGTTTCTTTTTTCAGCAGGTTGTCATCCCCGGCTCCTTCTTTTCTTGCCTGCACGCTATATATATAGTAATTTTGCTTGGGATTGAGGGAGGTTTGAAAATTGATCGTGACGGAGTTTGTCTCCTTGGAAACGGAATAGGAAGAAATCGTTATGTGATCCGGTATGGTAGTTTTGGCTGTGATGTGTTCTTTTTCAGGTGTGTAGATGCTCAGGTAAAGCGAGTCTAGCCCGAATTGATTGAACTTGGTGTCGTGCCTGAAATTTCCGAGGAATGAGGGGCTGAACGTGGGAATAAGTTTGATGATGGAGTCGGCCTTTATGGAAACATCTAGATTGACAGGACTATTCAGGTCGATGATCTCGTGGATCGGGGAGACTTTGGCCGCATTCAACGTGTAAAATTCACCCGGTTTGCAATAACATTCGATGAAGTAACCGGAGATCTCACCCATGTCTTTCATGGGAAGTTCCTCTTCCGGCATACAGGAGAGGAACGAGAGGAATAGGAGGGTTAAGATTCCATTTTTCATGTGATTACCAGTTTATTCGAAGTGAAACATACGGGATAAAGGGGAGCATGACCTTGGATTTCGGGATAATCTTGGTCTGGTTGTCCGTGCTTTCTGCTTGAAAATAAACGAACGAAGGGTTCGATTGATTGTAGACGTTGTATGCACCGACGCTGAGTTTGAATAAAAGGTTTTTGCCGCCGAATTTATAGTCAAGGCTGGCATCTAGCCGGTGGTTGTTGGGTAATTTGTAGTTATAGCGATCCGTGTACACGGGGATAAGAATGGGTCTGTCATCATTAAATTCCGTGATATTTTGAGCGATTACCATTCCCTTGGGAAAGGTTGTGTAGACCCCGGACGAGAAGGTCCAAAGGGTGTTCAACAGGAGCCGGGGCAAAATCTGATAGGAAAAGTTGATCATAACATTATGTTTCACGTCGTACGGGGGATTAAAGGCTTTCCCGTTATTGATTTCCGCGAATTTGCGCTTGGATTCGGAGAGCGTGTAGTTAGCCCGCATGTAGAGGGCGTGATGGTTGAGCGTTAGGTCAAATTCGAGACCTTTGGCATGGCCTTTTCCTTGAATTTGGCGATTGCTTAGGGCGGAATATTCGGTTTGAATGTCCGAGGCGAAATCTTTCACGTTACGCATATCCTTGTAAAAAATGCCCGCGTAAAAGGATAATAGTTGTCCAATCTCTTGATTAATCCCGATGGAATACTGGTGGCAGGTTGCGGGCTGGGTTCCTTTTGCCAAGGGGTACCAAATGTCGATCGGGGTTTTAACCGTGAAATAGGGATAGAGACTTAAATATTGAACCGTTTTGGCATAATCTGCCCAGATGGTGAATTTGTTGACCGTGTAACTGATTTTTGCCCGGGGCGAAAAAGTATGTTCCCAGGTTTCTCCCGCGTAAAATTGATAATTCCCTCCCACGTTTAAGGAGAGGTTTGGATTCAATTGGTAGTTTATATCCAGGTATAATTCATATAGATTAAAGTCTTTGTCCGAGCTTTTTATTAGAAGGTTTTGACTATCGTCACTTTTGTTGGCTGTTTCAAACCGGGAGTATTCAAATTTTGCCCCACTGTTTAGGGTCAATTTATCCGAGAGTTTACGGGAATAGGTCGCTTGTCCGAGAAGGGCGTAGTTGCGATTTCCGCCTCCCATGGGAACACTGCCGAAGGCATCACCCTCGCTGTACGTATTTTTCCCACCGAATTGAAAATCCCATTGCTCGTTGGCGTTGGGAGTGTAGGAGACATTCATGTTACCAGAAAAGGTGTGCCAGTCGAAAATGTATTGCACGTGTTCGCTGATTTTCATTTTCATGTGATCAAGAGAGAACAGCCCGAAGGCGGTCATTCTCCATTTGTCGGAAAGACGTGAATCAATTGTTGCGGTAATATCGCTGAACGAGTACTCCGGCATATAGTTAGGATTTGTCTTGTCGTCCATAGATTGGTTGTATAACTTGGAAATATGTTGTAGATAGGAGGTTCGGGCAGAGGCGGCAAAGGACGTGTGATTTTTGATGATCGGGCCTTTGGCTTTTAGGGCGGAAGAGACAAGTCCGAGAGTCAGCTCTCCCTCGTGTTCGTGCTTGTTTCCCGGTTCGGGGCGCATATTGATATAGGAGGATAAAAAACTATTGTACCGGGCGGGGAAACCACTTTTGAACAGGGTGGAGTTGTTCAGTATGTAGGGGTCGAATGTGGACAGGATTCCCGTGAGATGGTCCGGGTAGGCGATGGGCATATTGTTGATGAGGAATCCGTTTTCGTTGCTGTTTCCGCCTCGGACGTAGATGCCGGAATTGAGTGCGTTCGTGGTTACGATGCCGGGCATGGTGGCGAGGTATTTCAGTACGTCCTGTTCACCGAGAATGGCCGGGATCCGCTCGATTCCTTTGATGGAAGAGAGGATTCGCCCGCTGGCCGGGAGGGCGGTGACGACAACTTCTTTCAGGTTGTTTTGTTTGTTGCGCAGGGTAATGATGAACGGAGCGTCGCTTTTTTTGAGCTTGTAAGTTTCTTTTTTATAGTTGACGTGAGAAAATTCCAACGTGCAAGGAATGGGACATTCTAACTGGAAGAGGCCTAGAGAGTCGGTGGTGGAGCCTTTTTCGCTCTCGACGCAATAAATGTGTACCCCGTTGACCGGTTCGCCGGAGTGGGCTATAACTTTCCCCACGATGACTGTTTGGGCGTCAAGTGATATGGAGATGAATATAAATAAGATTGCAACCAATTTGCCCATATACACGCATTGTGAGTTCGAAATTTCACAAATATAGTGTATTATACTTGCAAATTTGTTTATTATATAAAAATTATTTAAATTGCATACCAATACATTTTTGAGAGTAAATCTAAAAATGTTGTGATTAAAAGAGTTTTCATGGAGAGTAAGATTGAACTCTATGATGTATGGGTATGTGGTAAAAAAATAATTATTGTTATGAGAGTTTTTTTGTGTGTTATCGTAGTTTCATATTTCTGTATTTCTTGTACAGGTTCTAAGATTGAAGATTTCAATAAAATGTTCAATGATGTAGAGAGGCCAGTTGATAAAGAACAAAAGGCGATTATTAGCGAATTAAAGCCTGTTTTGCTCCATATAGCTAAACGTATGCAAGTCTCTGGATCGGGAGAAAATGTGGTGTATCAATCGGAAGAAGAATTTGATGAGATAGATTTTACATCTTTACCGTATTATGAATTGAATGAAAATGAATTTTATGAAGATCCTAGTCCAGAAAACCTGATGAATTGTATTCATCCTGTAAAGGGACGGGAATTTTTCCTTGGTAAAAAAGATGGGAATGTGGTGATAGCCCTTGAGGCTATTAATAGAGACTCGATATGGTCTAAAGGATTTTCTGTGGAAGGGAACAAGTATTTCGAGGAAAATTTTTCATGGATACATGATCGTCTGATCGGGTGTGATGAGGGGAGTTCGTATTTTTTAACATTTTTAGAGCGTGTGTACGTGGGGTGTACTTATGGAGGTGAACCTTGTTTTTTTAATTTTATAGGGAATATGTGTTTTGATAGAAAATCGTTTGCTTTTGCTATGCTTGGCCAAAAAAAATTGAAGAATAGTTATGAGGAATATTTTGATAAAATGGCTAGGGATCCGGAAATGATGAAGCAGATTGAGAAAGAACGAAATATGACATGCGAAGAAATTCAAAAAGAAAGGCAAAAATGGGAAAAAGATAAAAAATAAAAAGTATTATCTTGATGTTATTATGGGAATATACGTGCATGTACCTTTTTGCCGGAGTAAATGTTTTTATTGCGGATTTTATTCGGTTGCGTCATTGACCTTGAAAGAGGCATATCTGGGGGCTATCGAACGAGAGATCATTTTAAGGAGGGGGTATTTGCCGCAACAGGAAATGAATACCTTGTATTTCGGGGGAGGTACTCCTTCTTACTTGGAGCGTGGGGAACTGGAACGAATCATACGGAAATTGGAGGAAAATTATTCGTTCATCCCCGGTATGGAGCGAACCATCGAGTTGAACCCCGAAGATCTGATGCCGGAAAAATTGCAGGGAATAAAGGATTTGGGATTTAATCGATTGAGTATTGGGGTGCAATCTTTCTCGGACGAACAATTGAAACGAATCAACCGGACACATTCAGCCTGTCAGGCGATAGATGGAATCGCACTTGCCGCTGGCATGGGATTTGATAATATAAGTATGGATCTGATTATTGGTTTACCGGGACAGACAGAAGAGGAGTTGTTGGGAGATGTGGAAAAGGCAAGTTGTTTACCAATAGAGCATTTATCCGTGTATATGTTAAGTATTGATCCAAATACGGTATTTGAACACATGGTGAAACGAGGTGAGTTCCGGTTGGAGGATGAAGAGGTGATAGCCGGGCGTTATCAGCGGGTGTGTGAACGGTTGAAAGAGTTGGGCTTTGAACATTATGAAATTTCCAATTTTGCCCGGAACGGGAAGTACTCCAGGCACAATATATCTTACTGGCAACAAAGGCCATACATTGGTTTTGGTCCTTCGGCTCATTCTTATGACTTACATTCCAGGCAATGGAACACGGCGAATTTGAAAACCTATATAGATCATTTAAATGAAGGAACGCTTTCATTTGAAAAAGAGGAATTAAAGCCTGTTGATTTGTATAATGAATACGTGATGACGGGTTTGCGAACAATGTGGGGAGTGGAGAAACAGAAATTGGAGGGAGATTACACCATGTTTTGGGAACAGGTGCGGGATCAAGTCTTGAAGTATGAGAGTTCCGGGGATTTGGTGGAGGAAGGGGGAAGGTGGAAAATCAGCGAGACCGGGTGGGTAATTTCAGATGCGATTTTGAGTGATTTATTCGTGGTCTAGTTTTTTACATGAAAAAATACTATTTTTGCGGTTGTAAGTTTAATATTTAAATGTTTTTCAGATGAAAACAAGTAGAATGTCAGTCAAAGAACTGTTGCAATCAGGAGATTGCGGTAAAGAGGTTGAGGTTAAAGGTTGGGTAAGAACCAAGCGCGGTAATAAACAGGTGAATTTTATCGCGTTGAATGACGGCTCTACGATCAATAATATACAGGTGGTGGTTGATATGGAGAAGGTGGCCGAGGAGGTGATGAAGAAAGTAACGACCGGGGCGGCTATTCACGTGAAAGGTTTGCTCGTGGAGAGTGCCGGAAGCGGACAGGCCCACGAGATTCAAGCGAACGAGGTGATCGTGATGGGAGAGGCTGATCCGGAAAAGTTCCCGATTCAACCGAAGAAACATAGCTTGGAATTTTTGCGTGAGGTGGCTCATTTGAGATTCCGCACGAATATTTTCGGGGCTGTTTTCCGTATTCGTCACGCGATGGCTTTTGCCATTCATCAATATTTTAACGATCACGGGTTCTATTATTTACATACTCCGCTGATTACAGCCTCGGATTGCGAGGGGGCGGGAGAGATGTTCCGGGTGACGACGCTTGACCCGAAGAATCCACCTTTGCTGGAGGATGGAAGTGTTGATTTCAGACAAGACTTTTTCGGAAAATCAACCAACTTGACGGTGAGCGGCCAGCTGGAAGGTGAGCTGGGGGCCATGTCGCTGGGTAAGATTTACACGTTCGGGCCTACTTTCCGGGCAGAGAATTCAAATACTACGCGCCATTTGTCGGAGTTCTGGATGATCGAGCCAGAAGTTGCTTTCAATGATTTGGAAGATAACATGGATTTGGCGGAGGACTTTTTGAAATATTTGATCCGTTACGCTTTGGAGCATTGCATGGATGATTTGTTGTTTTTGAGCAAGCGTTTGCAGGAGGAGGAGAAGGACAAGAAAGCCGAGGAGCGTTCCATGGAGTTGATCGAAAAGTTGCAATTCGTATTGAATCATGATTTTGAACGGGTTACTTACACGGAGGCTATTGATATATTGAAAAACAGCAAGCAAAATAAGAACGGTAAGTTCCAGTATCCGGTGACGGGTTGGGGGGTGGATTTACAGAGTGAACACGAGCGTTACTTGGTAGAGAAACATTTCAAGAAACCGGTGATTTTGACGGGTTACCCGAAGGAAATCAAGGCTTTCTACATGAAACAGAACCCGGACGGAAAGACGGTTGCCGCGATGGACGTGCTTTTCCCGCAAATCGGAGAGATTATCGGGGGGTCACAGCGTGAGGAAGACTATAACAAGCTGGTGACCCGTATGCAGGAGGTAGGAATACCGGTTTCTGCGATGTCTTGGTATCTGGATACGAGAAGGTTTGGTTCTGCGGAGCATAGCGGATTCGGACTTGGGTTTGAACGTTTGTTGTTGTTCGTGACCGGAATGGGGAATATACGTGACGTGATCCCGTTCCCGCGGACACCGAAAAATGCCGAGTTTTAAGAATAATTTGAAATAAATAGAAGGATGCTCAAGCAAAATTTACAACAGAAATTGGGATTGAAAATCAATCCGTTGCAAATACAGCTGATCAAGCTGCTTGAGCTTCCTACCTATCAACTTGAACAGAGGATTAAGGAGGAGTTGGAGTCAAACCCGCTTTTGGAAGAGGGGGAGGAGAAACCGGAACCGGAAGTTGATATTAAGGAGGACGGGGATGAGGTGGATTATGATGAGAATTCGCAGGAAGAAGATAATTACGAGTCTTCGGAGGATGAATTTTCTTTAGATGATTATATCAGTGATGAGGATGATATTCCGGACTATAAGTTGACAGCATCGAATGCCTCGAAGGATGATGATGCACGGGAGTTCGTGCTTTCCGGAGGGATTTCTTTCCGGGAGAATCTGGTGGAACAGTTGGGAACGCAGCACTTGGGAGAGATGGATCGTAAGATCTGCGAGTATATCATTGGTAATATTGATGATGATGGTTATCTGCGTCGGGACGTGGAGAATATCGTGGATGATCTCGCTTTTGGGGCGGGGATCGAGGTGGACGATGAGAAAATTGAATCCTTGTTGCGTGTCGTGCAGCGTTTCGATCCGGCAGGAGTAGGGGCGAGAGATTTGAGGGAGTGTCTGTTGCTGCAGGTGAAACGACGCTTGGCGGAGACTTCTACCCCGGCTTTGGTAAATGCCCGGATCATATTGGAGAGTTATTTCGAGGAATTCTCGAAGAAACATTACGAGAAGATTTCTAAACGGATGAGGATTTCAGATGAGGAGTTGAAAGAGGCGGTGGACGAAATTTTGAAATTGAATCCCAAGCCGGGCGGACAGATTTCCGATTCTTCGGTTCCGGGAGCCGAGAAGATTATTCCTGATTTTAACTTGGATATTGTAGACGGGGAGTTGCAGTTGAGCTTGAACACGGGGGATATTCCCGAGTTGAGGTTGAACAAATCATACGTCAATATGTTGGAGGATTACCAAAAGAATTCGAATTCCCGCGAGAAGAAAGATGTGGTGTCTTTCGTGAAATATAAGCTGAGTTCTGCCCGTTCGTTTATTGATGCCGTGCAACAGCGAAATAACACACTGATGCTGACGATGACGGCTATCGTGCAATTCCAGAAACCATTTTTCCAAACGGGGGACGAGAGCAAGTTGAAACCGATGATTCTCCGGGATATTGCCGATATTACCGGATTGGATGTTTCTACTATTTCGAGGGTTTCTAATTCTAAGTATATACAGACTTGGTTTGGTATCTACTCTTTAAAACAATTCTTTTCGGGAAGTATGCCGACGAGTAGTGGAGAGGAAGTTAGCACGGGCGAGTTGAAGAATGTGTTGAAGGAAATCGTGGACGGCGAGGATAAACGTAAACCTTACACGGATGATGAGTTGGTGGAATTAATGAATAAAAAAGGTTACCAGATTGCCCGCCGGACGATTGCAAAGTATCGTCAGTTGCTGGATATTCCGGTGGCCCGACTTCGTAGAGAAGTTTAAAAGCCATAATTTTAAAATATGAAAGTACTTGCTTTTGCCGTATCTATGCTGTTTCATCCTTTGTTGTTGCCTTTGTACGTGTTGTTTATCACATTTAATACAGGAACTGTTTTTACTTATATTCCGGCGTACACGCAAAATATGTCTTATTTGTTGACCCTGCTGGGGGTGACGTTAATTCCATTGCTTTGCTTGCCGTTGTTGAAGTGGTTGGGGTTAATTGAGGGTTACCGTCTGGTGCAGAAACAAGATCGGGTGTTCCCTGTGCTGGTGACGATCGTGGGAGCTTTTATCGTGTTTTATTTTTCCCGTAATTTGCCTTATTCTAATATAGTGAGGCAGTTTTACCTGATTATGGTGATCATGCTCTCCGGCTTTATGATCGTGACGATTCGCTGGAAGATCAGCATGCACATGACGGCTATCGGGGCTTTGTGTGGCTTCGTTTTTATTCTGGGAATGAAGTATTTGGGGGAGGTGATTAACTTGTTGCCTTTGTTGATTCTGGTTTCCGGTCTTGTGGCCTCCGCCCGCTTGTATCTAAAACAACATACTCCTGCCCAAGTATATGTCGGGTATATTTATGGTGCTGCTGCCGTGGTGGCTATCATGTATTAATAAAGCATGATCCATATATCGCTTTGTCCCAGTTGGGAGGCGAGTAGATCCCTTTGTTTCGTGGCCTCTTGTTTATCCGTGTAATTTGCGATACTGACACGATAACGTTGATCTTTGGTAATGATCTGTGCCTCCGGGAAACCTTTGGCTTTTAGTTGTGTCACGTCTTTTTCTGCTAGATTTTCCCGGGGATGGCTGGCCACGATGATATGGTAACTTCTTGTATTTGTTTTCTTGATGTTTTGTTCCGTTCCTTGTTGCTTTCCTGTTTCTTGTCGGGATGGGGAAAGCTTCACGTTTGATGCAATAGTTGTGTTATTGGCATCTTGCGATGGATTTTGCTTAATGGTGTCAAGGGAGACCTGGTTTTCTGGAAGAGAGGCCGGAAGGCTCCTTTTCACATTAGTGGTGGTTAGATTCTTGGAATTCATTTTATCCCGTTGACAGCCGATGAATGGTAACATCAGGACGAATGATAGGAACAATGCGAGTTTCATGTTACTTGTGTTTATTTTATTTGATAGATCCAAGTCTCTTCTTTACCGGGGATTTTATGAATTTTTCTTACGGCTGTAATAGCTTCTTTCTCGGTTTTGTATCCTTCGTAAGCGACGAGGTAAAGATCTCGGCTATAGGGCATGATAATGGCGTTTGTATAACCTTCTTTGTGTAGTTTGTCATACATACGGTCTGCATTGTCTTTGATGCGGAAACAGCCACCAACAAGGAGATATTCTGGAGCTTCTTTTACCACGGTGCTCTCCGTTGCCGTTTTTGTTTCCGTTACTTGAGTAGTGTCTTTTATAAGGACAGCCTTGGTTTCTACTTTAACCGTTTCTTTTTGGGTATAGGTGTTTCTTACCTTCTTTTTGTCTTGACATCCGGAGATTGCAACCGCTAGGATGACAAGTGTAGATAGTAAAATCGTTTTCATGTTTGACAACGTTTTGGTTAATCATGCCAAGATACAAACAAATTTATTGTTAGTAAAGTATTTTCTTCTATTTTTGTGGTGAAAGTGTCGAATTGTAACTAGAAAAAGAGTTATTATGAATAAATTTATCGGAGTATTATTGATTTTGGTGCTTGGCGCTTCGTGTAAAAATGAAACGGAACCTATCGTGAAAATTACCACGGAGTACGGGGATATAAAGATTCGTTTGTATGATAAAACACCCAAGCATCGGGATAATTTTTTGAAGTTGGTGGAAGAGAAATTTTATGATGGTTTGTTGTTTCATCGGGTGATTAATCATTTTATGATACAGGGGGGAGATCCAACATCAAAGAATGCGGGACCGGATGTGCTGTTGGGTGAGGGGGATGTGGATTATCGGATTGATGCGGAGTTCGTACCGGAGTATTTCCACAAGAAAGGGGTGCTTGCTGCCGCACGGGAAGGAGATGACACCAATCCAAAGCGTAAGTCTAGCGGGGCGCAGTTCTATATCGTTCAAGGAAACGTGTATTCTCCGGAACAGTTAGAGAATACGGTAAAGAGCATCAATGAAAGGCGTAAGATGGCGTTGTATGGGCGGTTGAAGAATCAATACAAGAATGAATTTGCCCGTTTACAGGAGGCGAATGATTCGGAGGCTTTGGATGAATTGTCGGAGAAATTGACCCGGGAATGTGATAGTTTGTTCGTGAATGAAGAGTTAGTGTTAACAGAGGCGCAAAAACAGGCTTATACTACAGTTGGCGGAACGCCCCATTTGGACGGACAGTACACGGTGTATGGGGAGGTGATTGAAGGATTGGATGTACTGGATAAGATTGCTGCCGTGAAAACAAATTCTTTCGATAGACCGGTAGAGGATGTTGTGATTGAGAAGGTTAGAAGATAAATAGTTGTTTGTAACGGGAATTTATAGATTAAATTCCCGTTATCTTTTTTATCTCATTCAGTTTGTTCAAGGCTTCAAGTGGGGTCAGGCTGTTGATGTCCAGCCCGGCTATTTCATCCCGAATCTGTAATAGCACGGGATCTTCCAGTTGGAAGAAGCTAAGTTGAATGCCTTCCCTTTCGTTTCCTATTTTAGCGACATTCTTTTGTATGGCTCCGCTTGAATTACGGTCGTTTTCGAGTTGCTTTAATATCTCAGATGAACGTTTGATGACGGATTGCGGCAAGCCTGCCATTTTACCGACCTGTATACCGAACGAGTGGTTGGAACCTCCTTTTACCAGTTTGCGAAGGAATACGACTTTGTTGTTTACCTCTTTTACCGACACGTTGAAATTCTTGATTTTCGAGTAGGTGTGTTCCATTTCGTTGAGTTCGTGGTAGTGGGTGGCGAAAAGGGTTTTTGCCCTGCTTTTCGGATTTTCGTGTAAAAACTCGACAATGGCCCAAGCGATGGAAATACCATCGTACGTGGAGGTGCCTCGTCCAAGTTCGTCGAATAATACAAGACTTCGATCAGAAATGTTGTTCAGGATGTTGGCCGCCTCGTTCATCTCAACCATGAAGGTGGATTCTCCCAAAGAGATGTTGTCGGATGCCCCGACACGGGTGAAAATTTTGTCGACATACCCGATCTTTGCCGACACGGCAGGAACAAAACATCCGGCTTGTGCCATGATCACGATAAGTGCGGTTTGGCGTAAAAGCGCTGATTTACCCGCCATGTTGGGTCCCGTGATAATGATGATTTGTTGCTTGTCGTTATCGAGGTAGAGATCATTGTCGATGTAGTTTTCTCCCGGAGGTAACTGGCGTTCAATGACTGGGTGACGTCCTCCTTTTATGTCGATTACGAAGGATTCGTTGATCTCCGGTCGATGGTAATTGTTCGTGACTGCTATGTTGGCAAACGAGATTAGCGCGTCAATGTGGGAGATGATGCGGGCATCCAACTGTATCGGTTTGATATAAGAGGCTGCCGCTGCCAGCAAGGTATTGTATATATCGCTTTCCAATTCTTGAATCCGGTCTTCGGCTCCGAGAATCTTTTCTTCATATTCTTTTAGTTCGGGAGTAATGTAACGTTCCGCATTGACAAGGGTTTGTTTACGAATCCAGGTGTCGGGAACCTTGTTCACGTGAGTTTTGGTCACCTCGATGTAATAGCCGAAAACATTATTAAAGCTAATCTTCAATGTAGGTATTCCTGTATTCTCTATTTCACGTTGTTGCATCTTTAATAGCAATTCCTTCCCGTGAGAAGAGATTTCCCGTAATTCATCCAGTTCGGTGTTGACTCCGGGGGCGATGACATTCCCTTTGTTGAGCATCGAGGGGGCATCTTCCCTGATCTCGTGATCTATTCTTTGGCTTAATACTTCGCAATCATCCAATTGTTGCGTCCATTTGGCAAGAACTTCGTTTTCGGTAGATAAACATTGTTCTTTCAATGGCTTAATGGCTTGTAACGCAATTTTTAGTTGTACCATTTCTCTTGGAGAGATACGGCCGACGGCAATCTTGGAGGCTAGGCGTTCCAGATCTCCGATGGTACGGAGAATTTGTTCCAGTTCCAAGCGTTCTGTTTCGTGATGCACGAAACATTCCACGATGTCCAAGCGTTCGTTTATGTCTGCCGGTTTCTTCAAGGGCATACACAGCCAGCGGCGCAAGGTACGTGCTCCCATTGGGGTAATGGTACGATCAATAATGTCAGCTAGAGAGCGTCCACCCTCGTGGAGGGTGTCCAAGATTTCAAGGTTACGTAGCGTGAAACGATCCAGCAGGACACAGGTCGACTCGTCGATACGGGAGATCGAGGTGATGTGTCCCACGAGTTCATGTTTTGTCATGTCGAGGTAGTACAAAACAGCTCCCGCGGCGGAAATACCGCAGTCCATTTTATCAATCCCGAATCCTTTTAATGATGATACTTCGAAATGTTTTTTGAGACGATCCGCCGCGGATTCTGTCTCGAAGAACCATTCTTCGATCGGGTAAGTATAGTATTTTGTCCCGAAGAGTTCGTTAAATCGGGCTTCCGAGCCTTTAGGGTAAAGTACTTCTTTGGGTTGGAAACTGTTTAATATTTTGTCCATGGTAGCGGGTGTTCCCTCTGTTGCCAGGAATTCTCCCGTGGAAAGGTCCAACAGGGACAACCCAGCTTTGGTTTTCGTGAAATACACGGCAGCCAGAAAGACGTTGTTTTTGTTGTCGATGGTGTTTTCGTTATAGGAAACACCGGGGGTGACGAGTTCGATAACCCCTCTTTTTACCAGTTTTTTGGTTTTTTTCGGGTCTTCCAGTTGTTCACAAATGGCTACCCGTTGGCCGGCTCGTACCAGTTTGGGCAGGTACGTGTCGATGGCATGATAAGGGAAACCGGCAAGTTCCACGTCTCCGGGAGAGCCGTGGGAGCGCTTGGTAAGCGTGATGCCTAGTATTTTGGATGTTAGAATGGCATCTTCGCCGAAGGTTTCGTAAAAGTCACCCATTCGATATAATAAAATCGCATCGGGGTATTTAGCTTTTGCCGAATAATATTGTTGCATAAGCGGTGTCTGTTCTTCTGACTTTGTTGCCATTATGTTGTATTTATTGTCTGTTATTAAATTTTAATTACGTGTTTTCGCCTCCCAAAAATAAATATTTTGATCGAGATTTGCTTTAAAACTTCGCAAACATTGTGTAATTTTGCCTAGGCTAAAAAGGGGAATGACGAAATTTAGTGAGTGTAGAAGAATAACCTGTCGTGTATTTTTTTCGTATTGAATATGGAGATGGGTAGGGGATAGCCGATTAATAAAATAATGTATATGGAAAATATATTGGATGCATTGGCAATTTACGGGTATTCAAATTTAGAGGATCGGATCGAATTTGAGCTGGATGGGGTGATAGAGAAGGAAATTGCTCCGGCTTATTGCAATGAAAATTTTGAATTGTGTGTTTCATGTATGGATTATACTTCGCTGAAGGTGACGGATACGGAGAAATCGATCATGACTTTCGTTTCTGAATTATTGAAGAAATTGAAGAAAAACACGTTGCCGGATGTGGCATCAGTATGTGTGTTTCCCCGGTTTACTTCTCTTGTGAAGGAAAATCTGGTCGGGACACAGATTAGAACGACGGTCGTGGGAGCTTGTTTCCCGGCTGCGCAGACGTTTTTGGACGTGAAGTTGGCTGAATGTAAGGCTGCTATTGCGGCGGGAGCGGATGAGGTGGACGTCGTGATTTCTGTGGGGGATGTTTTGGAACGTAATTACGAGAAGGTGTATAAGGAGTTGGTTGCTATTCGCGAGGCTTGTGCCGGGGTTATTTTGAAGGTGATCTTGGAAACGGGTGAGCTGAAGACTATCGAGAGCGTATTCAATGCTTCATTGATTGGGGCTTACGCGGGTGCTGATTTTATTAAAACGTCTACCGGGAAGGTTCCGGTAAATGCTACGCCGGAGACGGTTTACGTGATTTGTGAGGCCTTGCGTCAGTTCCATGCACAGACTGGGAAGATGGTCGGGATTAAGGTGGCCGGTGGTATTACCAAGATTCAGAACGCAATTCGTTATTTGACGATCGTGAAACATATTTTAGGCGAGCAATGGCTTACGCCTGCTTATTTCAGAATAGGAACGTCCCAATTACTGGAAGATGTTCTGAAAGAGATGAAAACGGTAAAAATTAATGGCTGAAAGTGAAAACTTTCAGCTAATTATTTGCTAAGTGAGAGTGATCTTTTAAGATGGTTTCCACAAATTCCAGTGGAATCATGGATGTCTCAATTCCTGTTACTTCTTTAATCTTTTTCGTGAGAGGGGCCAGTAGGGCGTAATTGTTGTTTTTGTATACTTCCCGTAGCACATCCTTGATGATTTTGATGTCTTTGTCGGACAAAAGAGCGGCTTGCTGAAAGACGACCTGATATTCTTCCGGGGTCTCGAATTCACTGATTTGTTTTAACGTGACTGCTTTTTCGAGTTTTATTACCGTGGTTCCTGCCGCCATGTCACCGAGTCTTTGCATTCGTTTGGAGGCGATGATCGAGATGACGGCGACGGCACCGCTTGAGATGGAAATGTCTATTAAGCGGAAGACCCAACGGAGCATACAGTCCCAAAAGGTGAGTTTTTTGCCGTTTAGTTTTACGACTTGGATACGCATGGTGTATTTGCCAAGGCTACGGCCGTTAAAGACTGCCTCGCAGAATAGATGGTAGGAAGCGATGATCACCGCAAGAATGACGAAAAACCAAGTCGGGGAGCCTACCATGCTGAAAAGGCCGATAAACATGAGACCCAACATGAGTAGTCCGAACTGAAAGGCACCATCAATCAAGGTTGCTAGGATGCGGTCTAGAACACCTGCGGGAATATAATCAATGTCAACGTTGTGAGCTGTACTGATAGAAATGTTCATGATAAGTATAAATATTTCCACAAACATACATTTTTTTTGAATAAATGCATTATTTTTATCACAGGAAAAAAGTGTGGTATTTAGAATGAAAGAGGCTAGATTTGTAAGTCAGAATAAGGAAAAATGGGGAAAAATGGAGAATATAAGCCATCTGGATACAGATACTCTTGCCTCTAATTACGTGATTCTTTCTGATGATCTCTCTTATGCCAAAACGTTTTACCCGGGCAGTGACGTGGTGAAGTATTTGAATCAACTGATTTCTGTTTACCAGATCAATATTTACGGGCAGGAGCGATCGGAAAAAAAGGGAATTCTTTCCTTTTGGGTGCGGGAGTTTCCGTTGTTACTCTATCGAGAGAGGCGGACGTTGTTGTTTGCTTTTCTTTTTCTTCTGTTTGCTGCTTTGATCGGGATTTTCTCCACGGCAAAAGATGATACTTTCGTACGTTTGATTCTGGGGGATGCTTACGTGGACAAGACCTTGGAAAACATTGAAAACGGAACGCCTATGGGGATTTATTCGTCCTCGAACGAGGTGGATATGTTTTTTATGATTACCGCGAACAATATTAAGGTGGCTTTCGTGGCGTTTGTTTTCGGAATCTTTTTTTCTGCGGGAACTTTATGGATTCTTTTCTCGAACGGGGTTATGTTGGGGGCTTTCCAATACTTCTTTTTCCAGCACGGGCTTTTATTACATTCGGTAATGTCCGTGTGGGCGCATGGGACTTTTGAGATAACATCTATTATTATAGCCGGGGGAGCGGGGCTGGTGATGGGAAATAGTTTTTTGTTCCCTGGGACGTACAAGCGCTCGTACTCGTTTCGGAATGGGGCCTTGCGAGGTATAAAGATTGTTACCGGGCTAATTCCGTTTTTTATTATCGCTGGGTGGATTGAAAGTTTCATAACGCGTTATGCTGATACTTACCCGGTGGTAGGGGCTGTGGCAATCATCCTTTCGCTGGGAGGTGTTATCGGGTATTTTGTTGTTTATCCTTATTATTTACATAAAACAGAGACCAATGGAAAAGATTAATTTGAGTGTGCAGCGTTCTTTTTCGGATTTGATTACCGTGACGATTAATTTCATGAAACAGGAGTTTGTTCCTTTTATCCGGGCTTTTGCCGTGATCGGGTTTCCCATGATTTTGCTGATGCTTTTTTTCATGAAGGATCTGTTGATGGGGGTTTTTGATATGTCTTTGCACCCGGAGGCTTATTACGACGTGAATAACTTTGGAGATACGATGTTACGAACTCTGTTCACGTCGCTGTTTGGGGTGCTGATGATGCTGTGGGTACAGTTGTTTGCTATATCTTATTTGCGGGTTTACTGGGATCATTATCAGGCGGGGATTGAGGAACGGATCACGGTTATCGAGGTTTTTAGAGTTATGTTGAGGAAATTCGGGATGTATTTTGTGTGGTCTGTTTTCTGTGGTTTGGTTGTTTTTATCGGTTTCTTGTTCTTGTTTGTTCCCGGAATATATATCGGAATTTCGTTTACTTTCGGATCATATTTGCTGATATTAAGGGATAACGGGCTCGGAAAGATTATCACGGAATCAATGGCTATGGTGAAGGGGAATTGGTGGAAGACTTTCGGGTTTATTCTCGTGATGTACTTGTTGGTTGGTGTTGTGGCTTATTTGTTTGGCATTCCCTATATGTTCGTGATGATGTCGTCGGCTTTCACGGGGGCGATTCCTAATATTTACGAGATTACTTTCTCGTTGCTACTTTCTTATCTGGGACAATATACGTTATACACGGTTTTGTTTGTCGGGGTCGGGATGCTTTTCTTTTCCCGTTCGGAAGAGATGGAACACACGACTTTATTAAGCCAGATTGACCAGTTGGGGGTTCAGCCCGAGAAAAAGGCGGATGAAGAGGCTAATTAAATATATTATTCTATTCGTGTTTGTTTGTGTCGGGAACGTGACATGGGCGGAAGAAGGGGAGCGGGAGTCTTCGCTCTTTCCGGATTCTTCTTATGTTTTGCGGGGTCCGAAAGCTGATTTCTTGGAGAAATATAGGAAAGATGCGGCTTTTGATTACACGACGAATATTGAAGATTCGCCTAGTATTTGGGACTGGATAAAACGTTGGATTCTGGAGCGTTTGTTCCGGATCAAGGTTTCGGAGGGGTCAATGCAGACAATGGATATTATTTTAAAAATTGTGTTGGGTCTTTTTGTCTTGGGTATCGTTTACCTGCTCGTGAGGAATAGGGATAAGTTTTTTTTCCGCAGGCGGGAGACCGATTTTTTCCCGGAGGATTCCGTGGAGTATACCGGGGAACAGGAAGCGGACTCTTTCGTGCGATTACTGGCGAAAGCGGAGCAGGAGAATGATTATGTGCTGGCAATACGGGTGAATTATTCAGCCCTGTTGCAAATGTTGGATAAAGAAGAGGTGATTCGTTGGGATGTTTCCAAAACGAATCAGCATTATGTTTACGAGATAAAGAATGAAGCGTGGAGCCGCGATTTCGAGGAGATAAGCCGTATATTTGATTGTGTTTGTTATGGAGAGTTTCCCGTGGATGAAACCGCTTATCAGAATATCAAACGATATTTCACGGAATTTAGGAAGGAGGTGGAAGGATGAAACGGCGCCAAAATGTATTGATTATTCTTTTCGTGATTGCCGTTATGGCTGTTTATACGGGATATGAGGCCAATAAGCCTCAACCGATAGATTGGAGTCCTAATTTTTCTATCAGCAAGAAGAGTCCTTACGGGACGTATATTATTAAAGATGCTTTACCTTATCTATTTCCGGAAGGGAAGGTGTCTTTTGCCCGGATGTCTGTACGGGAACAATTGCGTGTGGATAGAACGCCTTTCTTGAAGACCTATTTTTTCGTGAGTCCCTTTTTTAAAATTGTTCCGGGAGATCTGGAGGCCGTGTTGGAAGAGGTGGAAGACGGAGGTGCGCTTTTTATATCGGCAGAATTTATTCCCGATACATTGTATTCTTACGTGGGTGTTTCAGGAATGAAAAGGATTCAGAACGGGAAGGATTATTTGCGAGGCTTTGAAGATAAAGGTTATCCCTTTAGGTCAACTCACCGTTATTTTGAATTGAAGGAATCTTTTGACGGGGAGGTTTTAGGATATGTCGATACGATCAAGAATCCCAATTTTATCCGGATGAATTACGGGGAGGGGGTTATCTACCTACATTCGAACCCGATGGCATTCACGAATTTCTTCTTGTTGGATTCGGTGAATGGGGATTATTACCAGAAGGCTCTCTCGTTTCTTCCCCCGGATGCGAACGTGGTGTGGGATGAATACCTAAAATCCGGGGCAGGGGGGCAACAAACTCTTTTCCGGGTGATATTCAGGTATCCTGCGTTGAAGTGGGCGTATATTTTGTTGATATTGGGGGCGATACTATACGTTTTGTTCCGGACAAAACGGGAACAGCGTCCGATTCCGGAAATTCGTCCTTTGGAAAACCGGACATTGGAATTCGTGTCGGTTGTGAGTTCTCTGTACTACAAGCAGCGGGATCATGTTGCTATCGCGAATAAACGGATCAATAGTTTCCTGGAAGAGGTACGTTATAATTATAAATTGCGTACGGAGGAACTGGATAGTTCTTTTATAGATTTGTTGTCGGAACGATCGGGAGTTGCACGGGGTAGCGTGGAAGGCTTGATTTTTCTGATTATCCGAATTCGGAAGACCGAGCATATGGATGAAGACCAGTTACGTGAGCTGGTGAGATATATAGAACTGTTTAAAACTAAAAGCTAGATAGATTATGGAAGATCAGATAAATTTTGAATCCAGAATAGATTTCACGGATTTAAACGAGAAGATCACCCGGATTCGGGAACGGATGGGTAAGATGATTATCGGTCAAAAGGAAGTGGCCGATTTGTTGCTGACGGCAATGCTGGCTGACGGGCATATTTTAATCGAGGGAGTTCCGGGAATTGCCAAGACGTTGATGGCAAAGGTTATGGCCCGGATGCTGGATGTTACTTTTAACCGGATTCAGTTTACGCCGGACTTGATGCCGAGTGATATTCTGGGAACCTCTGTTTTTCTTCCGGCAGCAGGACGTTTTGAATACCGGAAAGGGCCTATTTTCTCGAATATCGTGTTGGTGGACGAGATCAACCGGGCTCCGGCAAAGACACAGGCGGCTTTGTTTGAAGTGATGGAGGAAAGGCAAATTACGAATGACGGGGTGGAATACCGGATGGATTATCCTTTCGTGGTGGTGGGGACGCAGAATCCGATAGAACATGAAGGTACTTATCGTTTGCCCGAGGCTCAGTTGGATCGTTTCCTGTTTAAGATTAACGTGACTTATCCTTCCGTGGCGGAAGAGATAAAGGTGCTTGAGTTGCATGATCACGGGGCTATTGCCCACTGGCAGGAACTGGAACCCGTGTTGAGCGTGGAGGCGTTGAAGAAGTTGAGGGTGCAGGTTGCTCAAGTACGTGTGGACCCGAAAATAAAATCTTTTATCGTGAATATCGTGGATGCTACTCGTAAAAGCGGTTGGCTTTATCTGGGTGCGTCTCCCCGTGCGTCGATCGCTTTAATGAACGGGGCTAAGGCTTTCGCGGCTATTCAAGGACGGGATTTTGTCGTTCCGGACGATGTTTTGTATTTGGTAAATCCGGTATTACGGCACCGGGTGCAGCTTTCTTCCGAGAAGGAGTTGGAAGGCGTAACTGTTGATCAGGTAGTGCAACAGATAGTGTCTAAAATAGAAGTTCCAAGATAGTGCGAATACTTAAAGATACATATTTATCCCGCCGTTTTTTCCTGATATTGATGTTGGGAATATTCGCTTTCGTGATGGCTTACGTTTTCCCGTTACTTTTTATCTGGGTTGCGGGGACTTTGCTGGCTGTACTGTTGCTGTTATTCGTGGAGTTATTCGAATTGTACAAGCGAGTGGATGGGATTGATGCCTTACGGGTAGTGGCGGATAAATTGTCTAACGGGGAAGAAAATCCGGTTTGCCTGGTACTAAGGAATCGTTATCCGGTGAGTGCTTGTCTTCGTGTGATTGACGAGATCCCGGTGGAATTCCAGAACCGGAATGTCTTGTTCCGGTTGAAAGTGAATGCCGGAGAACAGCGGGAGATTCATTACACGTTACGTCCTACAAAACGAGGTTCTTATAATTTTGGGAAGATTCGGGTATTCGTGTCCGTGCGTTTTGGGTTGGTCGAAAGGCGTTATTCTTTTCGTGCGGATCAGGATGTGGCTGTTTATCCCTCGTTTATGATGATGCACCGTTACGAGTTGATGGCTTACGGGAATTACCATCCGGAGAATGGAGGCATCCGTACCCGGGCTCTCGGGGGAAACATGGCCTTCGAACAGATCAAGCCTTACGTGACGGGGGATGATCCCCGTACGGTAAACTGGAAAGCCACGGCGAAATATAATCATTTGATGGTGAATACCTACACGGAAGAGCGGTCTCAACAGATTTATTGTCTGGTGGATAAGGGACGCACGATGCAATCGCCTTTTAATAATATGACGATGCTGGATCACGCGATAAATACGGTCTTAACTTTGTCGAATATTATATTGAAAAAAGGGGATCGGGCCGGGTTGATCACGTTCTCGAATAATTCTCGGAATTGCGTGAAGGCCGATAACCGGGTGGGTCAGTTAAATCGGATAAGTGAGGCTTTGTATCATTTGGAAACGCATTATCAAGAGACTGATTTTGAGAAACTATACGTGTCGGTGAATCGACAAATCCCGACTCGGAGTCTGCTGATTTTGTTTACTAATTTTGATACCGTATCGGGATTACGACGTCATTTGCCTGCATTACAGCGTTTGGCTGTACGACATCTCGTGTTGGTCATTTTATTTGAGAACTCGGAATTAAACAAGGCTTTGGAGTGTCCGGTTCGCAATCTAAAGGATGCGTACTTCGAAACGATAGCAGCGGGATTTGCCACGGAGAAACGGCAAATGGTCCGGGAACTGGGGCAGCTTGGTATCCGGGTTATCCTTTCCAAGCCAGAATCTCTGACGGTAAATAGTATCAATAGTTATTTAAACTTGAAAGAGCGAAAGTTAATTTAAAACTATCGCTCTTTCAATATATTTTCTAATCCTTTTTATTTTCCTCTTCACTAAGGATCTTGGGATTCTGGAAGGTCTTGTTTGTAGTGTGTTTATCTAGCGTGAGTAGCAACGATGGGAGTAAAATCAAGTTCGAGAGCATGGCTGCTAGCAACGTGATTGATACAAGTATTCCTAATGCAACCGTACCACCGAAATCGGAAAGGGCAAAGATGCCGAATCCGAAGAATAGGATGATAGCATTGTAAATCATACTTTGTCCTGTTTCTTGTAGGGCCAGTACGGCGGAAGATCGTATACTCCAGTTTGTTCCTTGTAGTTCTTGACGGTATTTAGCAAGATAATGGATCGTTCCATCGACAGAAATACCGAAGGCAATGCTGAATACCAGGATCGTGGATGCTTTGATCGGGATACCGAAATATCCCATGATGGCAGCCGTGATGATCTGTGGTATGATATTGGGAATCAGGGCAACCAGAACCATACGCTTGCTTTTGAACATCCAAGCCATAAAGAAAGCGATGAGAACAATAGCTAATGCGAGTGAGGTAAAGAGATTAAATACAAGATATTGAGTTCCTTTAAAGAAAATAATACTTGAACCGGTAACTTTTACCGTGTAGCGGTCATTCGGGAAGTATTGTTCAACGATATTGTATAGCTTGTCTTCCTTTTCTTGCATTTTCTTGGTCCCAATGTCTTTTACCCGGAAACTGAGGCGCACCCGTTGAAGGGTAGAATCGACGAAAGAATTTGCCTGTCCGCCAATCTCTCCTGTGGATTGGGAGGCATATTTCAAGATGAAATTCTTGGTCATGTTTGTCGGGAGCTTGTAATAAGAAGGTTTCCCGTTATAGAACGCCTGATTGGCAAATTTAATGACTTCAATGAGGGAAATGGGTTTGGAAATATCTTCGTCTTTTGATAATTCCTCGGAGAGTTTATCCAGTTTTTGGAGGTTAGGTAAGTTCAATACTTGCTTGGGTTTTCCAAAATCAACAGTTACTTCTAGGGGCATTAATCCGTCAAAATTTTCCTCAAAGAAACTCAGGTCTTGTCGAATCGGGTCTGTTTCTTTCAAATCGTCTACCATGTAACCCGTGGATTTCATGAGGGTAAGTCCGATAATTCCAAGGATGACAACGGAAATGGCAACTCCGTACACGACATTCCGACGATTTAAGATAAGTTGAATGACACGTTCCAGTGTTCCGGTTACTGTTTTATTGTGCAAGTGTTTGATTTGTTTGCTATCCGGTTCCGGCATGAAACTGAATCCGCAAGGAATCATGACCAAACACACAAGGTACACGAAAGTGATACCAATGGAGGCGGTTATTCCAAATTCCACGAGGATTTGACTTGAGGTCACGATGAAAGTTGCAAAACCGGCAGCCGTCGTCAAATTACTTAGGAATGAGGCATTCCCGATCTTTTGAATCATACGTTGCAAGGCTTTGATTTTATTCCCGTGACGGTCGTATTCCGCATGAAACTTGTTGATCATGAATACCAAGTTCGGAATACATATCACGATCAACAGAGGCGGTAACATGGCAGTAAGTAACGTGATCTTGATACCTAGCATGGCCATAACACCAACTGTCCAACTGACACAAATCAACACGATCAATAAACAGAAGCCGATAATGCGGAAGGAACGGAAAAACAGGTAGAGGATGAATGTTGTGATCAATAACGACAGGATGATGAACATGTACATCTCTCCTTTGATGTTTTCCGCGTTGACCACCCGGATGTAGGGAAGTCCCGAATAGTGCATCTGGAGGTTATGTTTTTCCGAGAAATGTTCGGTAATCTCTAAAATATCTTTTACTAATCCTACCCGTGCAGGAGAGTTCATAACATCAGCGGAGACGGAAACCATCATTCCATAGATGTCTTTCTTTTTGTTGAACAGCGTTCCGTCGTAGAATGGAAGATTTTCAATGATGTTCACTAAGCTATCTAGTTCTCGTTGATCTTTGATATGGTTGGGAAAGATGGGTTGGATGTCAAATTTTTTATTCAGCGTGTCCTTGTGAAGATTGAATGAATGGGTGATATCCACGAGAGCCACGATGCCATGAAGGGTTTTCAAGCTATCGCACATACTGATCCAGTCATTCATTTTGTCGAGCTGGTAAAAGTCTTTGTCCTGTATGGCAAAGACCATCACGTTTCCTTCCTGTCCGAATTTCTCGTGAAAATCAAGGTAGTCTAGATATGCGCTATCCGTGGCTGGTAACAGGTTCGAATATTCATATGACATTTCCACTTTAGGGATTTGAAATCCCATGAAAACGGTGATAAGCAAGACCCCAACAATAAAGGCCACTCGGTTACGAAGAAGAATCCCTGCAATCTTAATCCACATGATATTTTTTTATTTGCGCATTTGTTGGCAAAAGTAGGATAAAAGTGTTTAATCTTTTAAGAGTTTCGGATTTTTTTTGTGACGATTAGCATCTCTTGCCGTTTTTTTTGCAAAATTATTGTTTACGGCCTCGTTCAGATCTACCCCCGTTTGATTTGCCAAGCATACCAATACCCAAAGAACATCACTTAACTCTTCTGCCAAATTATCCTTCTCTCCGTCCTTGTACGATTGTTCTCCATATTTTCGAGCCATTACCCTTGCGAGTTCTCCAACCTCTTCTACCAGAATGGTCATGTTTGTCAATTCGTTAAAATATCTTACTCCGTGGGTCTTGATCCATGCATCTACTGCGGTTTGTAATTCTGCAATATCCATTATTTATAAATTAGAAGTTAAAAGATAAAAGTTATTCTTTTGATTTAAATGTTTTTTTATGGTAGCGATGAGTATTGCTATCAATATTCTTTATTAGTTTAACAATCATTGCCGATTCTTAGAATCGATAATGATTGTTACGGGGCCATCATTGATTAATTCGACTTTCATGTCAGCTCCGAATTGTCCGGTTTGTACTTCTTTGTGGACTTCTTGGCTTAGGGTCCCGATAAATTTTTCATATAGCGGGATAGAGATGGCGGGAGGGGCTGCATCGATATATGAGGGACGGTTACCTTTTTTGGTTCGAGCCATGAGAGTAAATTGACTAACGGCAAGAATTTCACCGTCGGAGTCTAGGATGGATTTATTCATTATTCCATTTTCGTCATCGAATATGCGGAGATTTACAATTTTGGAGGCTAGCCAGTTAATGTCTTCATCCGTGTCATCAGACTGAATTCCCACCAATACAAGAATCCCTTTACCTATTGAAGAAAACAATTGTTGCCCTATTGTAACGCTAGCACGTGTCACTCGTTGAATAACTACTTTCATTTTGAACTTAGTCTTAAAATTTAGAGTGAAATATATGAATTTTATTCATATACTCCACTCCAAACTCTAAATTTTTATACATTCTAGATTATTTTTTTCTAGCGTATAGTTCTTTGATTGCGTCGGCCAATCTCTTAACACCTTCGATGTTCATTTCTTCGCTCATGTAAGAGAAGTTGATTCGCATGGTGTTTTTACCTTGACCGTTAACGAAGAATACGGTTCCGAGTACGAATGCCACGTTCTTTTCGATAGCGATTTGGAATAATTCTTCTGCATCGTATCCTTCCGGCAATGTCAAGAATAAGAACAAACCACCTTCCGGGCGAGTCCAGGTAACACCTTCCGGCATATATTTTTCGAAAGCACCTAACATGGCTTCCAGTTTACTACGATACATGTTAACGATATTCTTCACGTTGGCATCAAAATAGTTTTTCTGGAAGAATTTAACCGTGATTTTCTGTAAGAAAGCAGAGGTACAAAGGTCTGTACTTTGTTTTGCCTTCACAAAGTTGTCAATCACCATCGGGTGAGCAAGAACCCAACCCATGCGGAATCCCGGCATGAAGATCTTGGAGAAAGTTCCTAACGTGATAACGTTACCTTCTCCATTATCCAAGTCGTACAACATACGTTGTGGTTTTCCGGAGAAACGTAGTTCACGGTAAGGGCTATCCTCAACGACCATGATCTCGTATTTCTTGGCAATATTCAGAATTTCGATTCTTCTGGCTTCTGGCATGGTCATACCTGCAGGATTCTGGAAGTCCGGAATCAAATAGATGAATTTCGGTTTTTCTCCTTTAGCCTTCATTTCGGCCAAAGTTTTTTCCAGTTCCACGGCACTCATACCTTGTTCGTCCTGAGGAATACCAACGCCAACACCACCGTAAGAGTTGAACGCACCGAGGGCCCCAAGATAAGAAGGTAACTCGCAAATATATTTGTCTCCACGGTTCAAGAAAATCTTACCAACAGTGTCCAAACCTTGTTGAGAAGAAGTGATGATCGTGATATTTTCTTTTGTAACATAGCTCAAGCCTTGATCCCGGTAACGTTGAGCAAGGATTTCCAATAATTCAGGAACTCCCTCGGTTGAACCGTATTGGCAAGCAGCAGCACCATCCGTGGCAATTACTTCCGCACAAATTTCTTGTAATTGTTCTAATGGGAAAGATTCTTTAGCGGGAAGCCCCCCGGCGAAAGAAATAATTTCCGGCTTTTGAGTTAATTTCAACAACTCTCTGATAGCAGAGCGCTTCATCCCTTTGGCGCTGTCTGATAGAATTTCTTTGTAGTCGCTAACCATGTTTATTCTTATTTAAAGTGAATATACGCTGTTAAGTATTTGTGTTGCGAAGTTAATAATAAGTTTTTGAAATAAAATTTTTCATATCAGTTTTTTATTAAAATCGATTGCGGTACTTTCATTTTGTATGTTTTCGAGCTTTTTTAGTGATAATTTGAATTTCGAGTGCTTTGTAGTTGTATTTTGCTTGGATGAAAGTTTCTTCAAAGGAGTAGAGGAGGTAATATGATGCTATGGGATTTTCTCGACTAGAAAAAGAAGACTAATGTGATAATTATTTGGAATAAACCGTTTTTTCGATTAGTTTTGCAAGCCGAATAAAGGCCCTTGTAGTTCAACGGATAGAACGGAAGTTTCCTAAACTTTAAATGGCAGTTCGATTCTGCCCGGGGGTACAAAACAGCTTGATAATACATTGTGTATCAAGCTGTTTGTTTTTAAATGGAGTCGTATTTAGGAACGGTGACATTTTTTTGAAGCATAACCGTGCTGAAAAGGTGAATATTCTCATCTCGATCTTAACGTTACAACAATTGAATCAATATTGAAATTAATAAATAATTTATTACCTTTGTATTAGTAATAAATTGTTTGCATATGCTCACTCAGAAACAAGAGGCTTTTTGTAATTACTACATCGAAACTGGAAACGCATCCGAGGCGTACCGGAAAGCTTTTTGTTGCAAAAAAATGAAGCCAGCGACAATAAATAGAAAAGCATTTGAAACGTTAAATCACGGCAAGATTACGGCAAGGATTCAAGAGTTGCAAAACGAGGTAAAGAATAAGTTTGATTTAAGTAAAGAAAGAATTCTTGCAGAGTTGTCTAGTATCGCATTTTCTTCAATCGCTAATATGCACAATACTTGGATTGAAAGAAAAGAGTTTGACAAATTAACGGCTGAACAGAAATCAACTATTAAAAGTATTTCAACAAAGGTACTGAAAAAGAACATTGGTACTCATGACGATCCGGAATTAATAGACGTGGAGTATGTCAAGATAGAACTCCATGACAAGCTTAAAGCTATCGAGCGTATATGTAAAATGCTCGGGTATGATGCTCCCGAGAAAACGGAAACAAGTATATCTTTTGCAAAGCCGTTATCGAGAGAGGACAGGAAGAGGATAGACCTTGAACTTGAAAACGAGTACTGATGACGGAACAAGAGTACATGCAATACAAGCTAACGAGTTCTATGGAGGATTTCACCCGTTATTTTTTCAAGAAAAGATTCGGGCGAAAATTCGTCGTTGGTGATCATCACAAGAAAATTTTTGATGTACTCGATCGTGTGTTACAGGGAAAACTCAAGAGGGTTATTATAAACATGCCCCCTCGTTACGGGAAGACCGAGGTTTGCGTGAAAAATTTTATTGCGACCGGATTGGCGATAAACCCGTCATCTAAATACATTCATCTTTCTTACTCTGACGATTTAGCTCTTGATAATTCGGAAGAGGTTAGAGACTTCGTTAAATCCGAGGAATATCAAGCTATATTTCCTTACGTGCAGATTAAAAAAACAAGTGACTCCAAAAAGAAATGGTACACGACGTGCAGCGGGGGCGTGTACGCCACCAGTGCGGCTGGACAAGTAACCGGGTTTGGAGCCGGGAACGTTGACGATGAAGAATTGATTGAAGAAGTATCGGGTATAGATAATGACACTCCACCGTTATTTGGCGGGGCGATAATAATTGACGACCCGATCAAACCAGAAGATGTCACTAGCACGACCGTACGAGAGAGAGTAAATAATCGATTTGACAGCACTATTGTAAATCGTGTGAATTCTCGTAACACCCCGATAATAATTATAATGCAAAGACTTCACCCTGAAGATTTGTGTGGTTATTTGATCGATAGGGATGGAAACGAATGGTATGTTTTATCTCTTCCAGCTCTATATTTTGACGAGAATGGTAAGGAATGTGCTCTATGGCCATTCAAGCAAACCGTGGAGGAGTTAAAGGATCTACGTAAGAAAAACGAAATGGTGTTTGACACGCAATACCAACAAGATCCACAACCGAAGGAGGGGCTACTATTCCCGAAATCAGAATTGCATTTTTATGATCCTACCGTTGTTGACTTGTCTAAGGCTGATTATAAAATAATGTGGGGAGATCCAGCTGACAGGGGAGATGATTTCGCTTGTTTTGTCGGTTATGTCATGGATGGGTATGTTTACGTACCAGAATTCTTGTGTAACAATAACGGGTTAGACTACATGATTCCGGCAGTATCAGATATGGCAATAAAGCACAATCCAACAGATATGTGCTTGGAAGGTAACGGGGGATGGATACAAACTTGCAAAGATATACGAAACAATATTCAGGATAGGAATAGTGATATTCGTGTCCTGATATACAAGGAGAAGGGGAATAAAGAAGAGAAAATAAGTGGACAAGCGTATTTCATAATTAATAGATTTTATTTTAGAAATGACTATGTAAATTTCCAAGAATATGACTATGCTATGAAACGATTGACTTCTTATTTGAAAAATGTCAAGGATCAAAAAGATGATGTTCCAGATGTATTATCTTCAGCGAGCAAGTATTTAAGAAGAAATATTTTGAGAGAATAATTATGGGGGAATATAAATATGTTGAAATAAGATGTCCATCCTGTGGAAGATTGATAGGTAGAATGTCCACTATGAATAAAGGAACTTGCGAGTATGTTTGTAGATGTAAAAATAAATTTTACACGATAAATGCAGAGGTGTGTCAATACCCCACAGAAAGAGTAAAACAAATATTTAATGATAAGAAATATGAAATTCCCGTGGTTTAACAAGAAAGGCGTGAAAAATAGCATTATCAGGGATAAGGATAATAATGTTATTGTTGTTGCAAATAAAGATATAGAGTCATATTTAGGTGTTTTCAGTCCCGCTACTATAACTAATAACGTGGTCACTTTATTTAACGAGATTTCGGAGGTTGCTTTCCCTGTTATGGCAATTGCGAATAGAATAACCAACGGACGCTTTCAGTTGAAAGATAGCAAGACGGATGCAGTTATTTATAATAACGAGTCAATCAACAAGTTTTTATCAAGACCAAATCCATTACAGACATTTAATGAATTTATTCAGCAAATTGAAATATACAAGCTAGTTACAGGACAATCTTTCGTGTATTCAAATACTGGGGATTTTATTGATCCCCAAATGAGGTGGAAAATGACAGACGAGTATGTAGTGTTGCCATCTCAGGATGTTCAAATCATATACAATCAACGTGTAAAATTGTTGTCCGCTCAAAATGTTACCGATATTATAGAAAAGTTTAGGTTTTCAGGAGGAAATTCCCAAGTAGATATATCCCCGTCAAATATTCTCTACTTGAAAGATACTTCTATCGGCAGAGGGTGTGACCATATCGGGGGTATGTCTCGTCTTGAACGATTGAAATACCCGTTATCTAATCTTATTTCTGTATACGAGGCTAGAAATGCCATTTACGTGAAAAGAGGGGCTATCGGGGCTATTGTAAGCAATGTTAAAGACGATGCAGGAGCCGTTCCTTTGACAGATAATGAAAAAGAACAAATTTTAAAAGATTACCAGAGTACGTACGGGTTGTCAACTGAAAAATATCCGACAATGATATCAACACTGCCGATTGGTTTTGTTCGTTTCAACTTATCTATACAAGAGTTACAACCATTTGATGAAACTTTGCTTGATGCCATCACTATTGCTGGGGCGTATAATGTTCCATCCGTATTGATCCCAAGAAAAGATCAATCAACATTTTCTAATCAAGATACTGCCGAGAAATCTCTTTACGAGAATGTTGTTATTCCTGAGGCTAATAACTTGTGTTCTGCGTTAAATACTTTTCTTGGACTCGAGAATGATGGTATGTACTTGAGTGTTTCTTTTGATCATATCCCGGTATTGCAGCCAAACGCTAAAGAAGAAGCTGATGTGAAAAAGATTATCTCGGAAACTTGCAAGTCTAATTTCTTGGCTGGTATAATAACTTTGAACGAGTGGATCGCACGAATTGGAAGCGATAAGGTGAATAATTCAATGTACAACAAAAGAATATTTGAAATGTCTGATGAAGAGCTTAATAAAATAGAGAGATTTATAAAATAGAATATTGATTTCAATATAAATTTTATTACATTTGTATTGAAAAGAACTCCGAGAGGGTCAGTATATCGTAAGTGGTATACCGACCCTCTTTTTTATTAAAATGTTTTGGAAATGGAAATAATAAACAAGAGTATTGCGACCAAAACTAACGACGTGGACGAACAAGGACGGGTCGTTATCGCTGTTAATGCGATCGGGAATGAAGATGCTGATGGTGATATATCGATGCCCGGTTCGTTTAACAAGACGTTGAAAGAAGATTTCGCTCGTTTGAAATGGTTTTTGAATCATGACCCATGCATTCTTCTCGGTGTACCAATTAGCGGGGAAGAAAAAGACAATCTCGTGCAAATGACTTCTCAATTCAACATGAAGAAACAGATTGCTCGTGACACGTACGAGGACTACAAGCTGTACGCTGAACATGGGCGAACTTTAGAACATTCGATAGGTGTTAATGCTATCAACAGGAATAAATCCAACCCAAAGGAAGTGCTGCAATGGAAGATGTGGGAATATTCAACCCTCACGAATTGGGGTGCTAACGATAGGACACCACTTCTTGATATCAAGAGCATGGATAAGATGACTGCGGTTGAGCAGGTAGATTTCTTGAAATCAGCGTTGTCAATGAAATACTCTGATGAAAAGATGAAGTATATCGAGCGATCCATTGATTTGATTCGTAAAGCTATCGTGGGTGAAATGATCGTGAAATGCCCTCATTGCGGGCTTGTATTTGATTACAATTCCGTTCCTGAATACACGTTGCAACAACAAGTAATAGATGTCGTGAATCAATACGCCGGATGGCTCGTTGATGATATTGCTTACGAGGAAGTTCAAAAACTTGAAGAGAATATCAGGAGTGAGGTCATGGGAATCATCGAGTCGAAAAAATCAATAGAAGATATCACCACGCACGTTCGCTGCCCAAAGTGTTATAGTCGAGTCACTAAATCAAATCTTGTG
The DNA here is from genome assembly GCA_019423345.1 of Butyricimonas sp. Classification (GTDB taxonomy): domain Bacteria; phylum Bacteroidota; class Bacteroidia; order Bacteroidales; family Marinifilaceae; genus Butyricimonas. The sequence goes on from JAHZBN010000003.1 coordinate 123,188, forward strand.
TTAAAAGAAGAAAAACCCAAGTTTTCATTGAAAGACTTGGTAAAAAAAATGAAATAACAATAACCCAATTTTAATTTTTAAGACGTATGAAAAATTTGATTAACAAAGTGAGAAAATGTTCTAAGGTAAAAATGTTTGCTTTTGTCGTGCTTGCAATGATTGGTGTGGCTTGCGTATTTTGCGATGCCGGAAGCACGATGGCGATGATGGCAACGGCTCCATTTATTACTTTAGCAAAAAAGGATGCAGGGCTATCTAAAGATGAAGAGGCATTCTTGAAGGCGGTAGAATCCCCGTTAAACGAAGCTTTTGATAAATTCAGTAAAGGGTTTATAACTAGGGAGGTACTTGATGAAGTTGTGGAAAAGTCTCTTGCAGAATTTGTCGAGCAAAATAGAGACAAAATGTCTTCTGATGGAGTAAAAAAATCATTAGATGATATACAAGGAACAATTAAATCGATTGTAGGAGAGATTCAAAAAATGAAAGACGGGGGTATTACACTAGGGAATGGGTCCATGATCGAGAAGGCTATTGACGAGATTATTGATAATCCCAAAATGGTTGATTTTATTAATAGTAAGTCAAGAACAACGGGTAAAATTCCGTTCAATATCAAGGGAATTGTTTCATTGGAAAACAACTACGAAGGAAATTTGCTCACGACACAGCAAACCGGTAGGGTAATAGTAGATGTTAACGAACGCCGGATTAACGTTCGTGATTTGATGACCGTTGATCAAGGAGATCCAGAGTTCACTTCAATTGCTTACGCTAAGATCGTTGATCTTGACAGAAACGCTGTTGCTGTTTCTGAGAACGGGAGATTGCCAGAGAGTGCTTTCAAAATGAAGGAAGAAACAGCCAATATCTCCCGTATCGGTACTCACGTGAACATCTCCAAGCGACTCCTCAAATCACGTCCGTATCTTCGTTCTTTCTTGATGAACCGTTTACCTAAATGGGTAAAAATGGCAGAGGATTTTCAAATCTTGTTCGGTGATGGGACGGGAGATAATTTACTCGGCATCGTTAGACAGTCGAACGATATTTCAAAATGGTTGACGGCGATTGTTGCTAAAGGGGAAACTGGATCGGTTGAGAGCGTTGAATCGTACGACAAGGGAGAAAAAACAATGATCACGTTCAGTAAGCCATTCGACAAGATCGAGGAAGGAATGCTGATTAAGTTTACGGGCGCACCAGAAGTAACAGGAGGTACGGCGAGTAAGTTGAATAGCGAGAACATGATGCACAAGCACAATGATCGTAAAATAATGATTGACGTTCCTTATGCTGATGTCGTTCCGCAATCTGCCGGGAAACTTTCACCTGAAGAAATCAAGGCTTTAACATTCGAAGTTAAAAATAATTTCTTCAATACCGTCGAAGATCCGAATTACGGGGATGCTATTAATGCGGTGATTGCCGTGTTGACTTATGGTGAATTTACACCTAATATGGTAGCCTTAAACCCGTCTGACGTGTTCATGATTCAAACATTGAAAGATACCTCTGGTAGATCACTAGACCTTATAACTGGAATTGATGGCACGAAGAGAATTTCCGGTAGGGTGATCGTGGAAACGACTATTGTTCCACCGGGTCACTATCTCATCGGCGATATGGCAAATGCGGCGGCATTGGTGGATTATACTTCCCTGTTTATAGAGTTTGCTGAAGATATTGAAAGTAAATTGACCAATCAAGTTACCGTGATCGCTCAAGAAGAGGTGTTGATGCCTGTATATAACCCGTTCGCCTTTGCTTATGGGAAGTTGGATGACGTGCTTGCTGCTATCACGAAGAAGTAAAATTGAAAATCACGAAGGGGATAATTCCCCTTCCTTTAATATTTGCCTATGGAAAAGAGAGTAATTATAGAAGGTGACGAAAAAGTAGTAGACGTGATCATGAGAGAAAATAAAGTTCGGGCTGCTCGTGGATTAGTAAAATTTACTCAAGTGGGACCGGGAGAGAAGGGAAAGGGGAAAGTTGATG
>JAHZBN010000003.1:125288-255562 GCA_019423345.1 Butyricimonas sp.
AAGAGGACGAGGAGAAGGGAAAGGGGAAAGTTGATGAAGAGGACGAGGAGAAGGGAAAGGGGAAAGTTGATGAAGAGGACGAGGAGAAGGGGAATAGAGGCAGATCATCACGTGGAAAATCAACCGAGCAAACCGATAAATAGCAGGATATGTTAATCAACGAGGAATATTTTAAGGGAGAGATTGTTATACCGAACCTGAATAGTGCCGGTAATGGAATAAGCAGCCAGATAGCTAGTTCTAACTTGGAATTGCTCTTATCTTTTATCAACAAGTACGAGAGGCGTTTCCTTGTTTCTTTACTGGGAAGATGTTGCGCTGATGAATTTTACAAGGAAATAGAGAAAGGGGAATTATCAGGAAAATGGTTAGACCTTAAAAATAAACTCGTTGATGAAACATTGAAATTATCCCCTATAGCGAATTACGTGTATTACTGGTATCGCCGTGATAACGTATCTATAACAACCGGGGTGGGTGAGATGGAAACGGATTCGGATAACTCGGTGAGGGTTTCCCCGGCTTTAAAGATGTGTAGGGCGTGGAATGAAATGGTGGATTGGGTTATTGATATTCAAACGTGGATGAAGTCATCAGGTAGTTTTAATTACCGGAATATCGACGTGAATTTACTTAAACGGATAAATACGTTCAACCTATGATAGTCGTAGAGGACATATTGAGTGATGTGGTAAAGAAATCATCTGTGGTGGTTGGTTTTGAATTATCATTTCAGTATGGGACACTTCGTGAAATAGTAGAAAACTTGAACACGTTGGGTAAAGGAGGTAAAGTGAAGTATCCTCTAGTAGCGTTAATAGAGCCGTTCAAACAAAGAATAACCGATGATGGTGCTAGATCGAGTTTGAGGCTCTTGATCGCAACCATGACCAAGAAAACATTGAAAGCGGACGAGAGGCTTGAGCAGAATTATAAACCCATCTTGTTTCCGGCTTACGAGGCTTTAATTGGTGAAATAAAGAAGGTGACAATTTCTTCAACACTGGACCACACGCTTATTAACCACTTTGAAATGGGGAGAGAATCTTTACAAGGATATGACAAGGCGATACTTGATGATCATATAGACGCTATCGAGATAAACGACATGAACGTGCTTTTTAGGGAGAATAAATGTAATAATCTAACAAAAAATTTTTAACATGAACGAGATAAATAAACCGCAATGCGGGCAAAATAACGGGAATACCGGGGTTCCTGAATGTGATTTCCTACCCGGGAGAGTGATCGGGATTATATTGACCGGTAAAGGCAAGGAGTATTCAGGTGAGGAAACCGATGATCTTATAGAGACGTTAAAAAAGGCGGCACAAGGTGCGGCCAAGGATAGGGTTTATCCGATCTTCCGGTTCGGGACGATAACAGACAATAGCGAAGATCCGGCGACCGAATCTCTTGGTATCGGGTACACGAAAACATTGAATGACGGTGCTTATAACTGGACATTCCCGTTGGTAAATGGGACCGCGTGCTATGCCGCAAATCTTCGTAAATTTAACGGTGACAAGTATAACGCTTTCTTGGTTCTTGACAATGGATTGGCGGGTGTAAAAACAAAATCTGGTGGAGTTCGTGGATTTACCATGTCACAGTTCTACGTGCCTAAGCCCGTATGGGCCGGAGACACTACAATAACCCGGTATAACGTGACCATATCGTTCCCTAATCCTTCCGAGTTCGTTGATTCATTAGCCTACGTTCAAACTACTGATAATATAGAATACGAGATTCGTGGGAACCGGGAATGCGAGATGATCCAAAAATCGGCAACGGCAGAATCTGTTACCGTGGATATCGTGAACAAGTGTAGCGGGCAATCAATATTGAGTGTTTACGGTGATGAATTAGCCGACGAGAGTTTATGGGGGCAGGGAGTAGCTGTAACAGCGGTGGCGCTCGCTTCTGGACTGTTGAAATTTACCGGAACGTTCAAGAACGGGGACAAGATCGCACCGGTTGGCGTGGCTGAACTTGCCACGGCGGGCGTTGGAGGCTCCCCGGAGTACGGGATTGAAATCACTCCACTAACGGTAAAAATCCCGTGATGGATTCGATAAAGGTAAACGGCGGGAGTTTTAAACTTACCGCCGTTTTGTCTTATTCTAGCGAAGATGCATTCGTTGAATATTACAATAATGTTTTCTCCACGTGGTTAACGGAGGATAAAAGAAAAGCCACGTTAAGGGAGGTATACAAGATCGCTCACGATATGAAAAAGTACGACAATGACACCAAGGGAAATGCTCGAAAGATTTCAAAGTCTGGACGTGGATCGGGCGATAAAGATGACACTCGGACTAACAAGTAAGATAATCATTGAGAAAAATCAAGATCAGATGCTCAACGGTTTTCGTGCGGATGATTCATATATACTACCGGAGTACACGCCATACACTAGAGAAAAAAAGGAAGAAAAGGGATGGGACCCCGATAAGGTAACATTGTACGACACGGGAGATTTCTATAATGCGATGTTTGCTGATGTTAGTTATTTCGATATAGAGATTGATAGCACGGATAGTAAAACCGAAGATTTGATTGAAAAATATGGTGAAAAAATCTTCGGTTTATCCGATGAATCAAAAGAAGAGTACAGGGATGAAGCTATGCCTGTTTTAATTGAAAAAATAAAGGAAATTCTAAAACTATGAGTTGTGGTTGCCAAAACAAGATTTATTCAAAAGATTACGAGAGGGTTAAAAAACTCGCTCAAAAAATGGCTTCGATCGATCAAAAAGCCTATTTCATATACAAGAACAAGGATAAATACGATTTTCAAGCGGTTTACCCTATATCTGACAGGGTGCTTGAAGCGTTGGAGTTTGTACTACCGGTGTGATGAATTATTACTGTACAGGTTTATAAAGTGCCTTAACGGGGATTTGAGCGCGCTGAAGAAGGTTAGATTCGTGCCTAAATCGTGGGTGAAAGAGGCTTGGACATCAATAAACGAGGAATACGCTAGGGATATTGATAACAACAAGTACGTGGAGTTGACGAAATCATTAAAAGATATTTTCCGGGATTCACTAAGGCTGATGATTGCTGATAGTTGCGTGCAAGTTTTATTGAACAAGCATAGCGAGAACGCCGCCGGGGTTCTGCGAAATCTCGGGTACAAGTACAAGTTTGACCCGGCAAACAGGGAACAGTATCACAAGGATCTTGCTAGGGTCATGAAAAACTTGAAGATGCTGAACATGGAGCTGGAAGCGAATAAAAAAGCCTACGCCACGAAGACAACGGTCAAGCAGGTGAGCAAGGAGCATATCACGGAAACGCTCGTTTCCCTTTCCAAGTTCATGAATTACCGGATTGATCCCGTGAAAGTGACCGTTAGGGAGTACATCAATATCATGAATCAATACAAGTTAGAAATCGAAATAAACTTGAAGCAATGGCAACAGAAAAAATAAACGAGATATTCGATATAGAGGCGATAAATAAACAAGTACAAGATGTAAAGAAGGGGATCGGGGATGTTTTGAATGATATGGAAACGTTCGCTAAAAGAATGAGTGCCATTAATGCTGAAATATCTAAAACAGATTCTTTCAAGAAACTATCTGAATACACTGATTTACTTGTTGAAGCACAAGAAGAACACAAAAAGAAATTAAACGAGTTAGATGCGCTAAAAAAGCAAGAAATTTCACTCAATAGCAAGCTAAATCAAGCGTATTTGCAGCAATTCGAAAAAATAGAGAGAATACGACAAAGTATTAGTGAGCAAACCAAGTCTATCCGGGATAAAGTTAAAGCCGAAAAAGAGAATGCAGCGGCGCAAGAATTAAGCAAAAAATCAACCACGGAACTTATTAACGAATACAAGAAACATGGTAATTCTATCCGGGAGTTGAATGCTGAAAACAAGAAATTGCGTGAATTGGTAAAAAATTTGGATTACAAGACACAGGGAGACCAAATTAAACAGATAAACGCTATAATAGACGAGAATACCGCTATAATTAAAGCCAATTCAGACACGAACATTCAAAATAAAATGTCTATTGGTGGGTACACCGAGGGAGTTAAGGAAGCGATAAACCAGACGGGAATATTTAATGAAGTATCTTCTAAGTTGTCTTTTTTGACCAAATCTATTTCATCCGGCTTTAAAGGTTTACGTGGTCAAATTTCAAACATTGTTAGCGAATATAGAAACGGGGCAGAGGCGGCACAGTCTTTGAGTGGAGCGGAGAAGGCCGCCGCAGTTGCTTCTAACGTGTTGACGGGAGGATTGAAAGTGTTAAAGGTGGCGTTGATTTCCACGGGAATTGGTGCTATCGTGGTTGCGTTGGGTTCGCTTGTGGCATATTTGACAAAAACACAAGAAGGGAGCGAGAAACTGTCTAGGATAATGGCTCAAATCGGGGCTGTGGTTGATGTTGTAATTGATCGTGTAGCCAAATTGGGAGGTGCGTTGGTTAAATTGTTCACGGGGGATTTCAAGGGTGCGTGGCAAGACACGAAAGATGCTTTTACGGGAATCGGTGATGAGATGAGTAGGGAAGTAAAGTTAGCCGGAGAATTGAAACAGCAACTAATTGATATAGAGAAGAGGGAAACGATGTTGACAATGAAAGTCGCTGCTAACAGGGCAGAAGTAAAAAGGTTGAAGTTGGCTAGTGATGACACGACTAAATCCATAAAAGAAAGGATTGAAGCGGCGCAAAAGGCAACGGCTATAGAGCAGAATCAGTTAAAAGAGCAAATAGAGTTGCAAAAACAAAGGCTTGCAAACATGCTAGGTCTAACAGCCATGACGGAAAAGGCAGAGGGGTTGATGAGCAAGTTAGCGACGGGAGCGATAACAGCGGATGAAGTTATTAGTCAACTAGGCTTGTCTGAAAGCACGATTGTAGATTTACGAGAGTTTTCGGATGAATATCAAAAACTAGAGGGATTTAAAGAGCAGAGCTACGAGCGTCAAACTGAATTGCAAAACAAGGTGAATCAACTGATCACGGATCAAACAAATAGGACAAGAGAGGCCACCAAAACACTTACCAATTTGTTACTTCAAGAGACGGCCGACGCTCAAAAAGAAATCGTGGATAATGACAAGGCAACTTACGAGGATCGGGTGAAAGCGTTGGATATTTACTACGACAAGCAAGCGGAGATCATACGTAATGGACTAGAGTATGATTTAAAGAATAGCACGAAAAACGAGGCAGAGAAAAAACTACTTGTTGAAAAGGCTCGGGTTGATCAGCAGAATTTGGAGAAAAAGCGTCAATCTGATTTAACTAAGTTGGAAACCAATGAGATGAAGAAGAGAACCGAGACTATTGTTAAGGGGTTGCAAAATCAACAGTCAGCGGAAGAAAAACAATTACAAATCAACCAGACAAAAGAATTAATAGCGTTAGCAGAACGATACAATCAAGGGGAAATATCGACAGAAGAGTACGAGAAAGAACGTTTGAACATCACTAAAAAATACGAGAAAGAGATATTTGACGTTCAAATGTCTATTTTAATGGAGATCGCCAAAAATCTACCAGAGGAAGAGAGGTTGAAAGCGTTTCAAGAAATAGAATTGAAACGTCTTGAATTTGCAAAAAAAATGGCAGATGAAGAGGTTAGTACTAACAAAAAGAAAAATGATAAAATCAAGGCACAAGAAGAAGAATTAAAAAATGCTAGAAAACAATTATTAAACGATACTTATTCTGCAATGAAATCTATTACAAATTCAATGTTTGAAAGGAGAATTCAAAATATTGATTCAGAGATAGAAAAAATTGAAGAGCAAAAAAATGCTGAAATAGAAGCTATTACTCAATCTGGATTAAGCAACGAGGAGATGGAGGCAAGAAAAATGGCGATAGAAGCAAGAGCGGCAGCGCAGACAGATAGGTTGGAAAAGCAAAAGAAAAAGACGCAAAAACAACAAGCAATAACGCAAAAAGCAACAGCTTTAATGGAAGTAGCGGTAGATACAGCTAAGGGTGTGGCAAAAGCTGTTGCGGAATCACCTCTTACATTTGGTATGCCGTGGTCTGCTTTTGTTGCTGCCACCGGAGCATTACAAGCCGCTGTTATCGCCGCCCAGCCAATCCCTAAATACGCCAAAGGTACCGAAGATCACCCCGGAGGATTGGCCATTGTCGGTGATGGAGGACAGAAAGAGGTAGCTATATTGCCGGACGGAGGGTATTACGTGACTCCTAGTATCCCCACGCTTGTTGATTTGCCTAAAGGGACAGAAGTATTGCCTAGCGTGAACGAGGCTTTGATGTCGATAACCAAGGCTCCGAGACTTGATACAAGTATGCCTACTTCAACGGATCGAATTGAAAAGCGCATAGAAAGCTTAGAAGGTGCAATGAAGGATGTTGTAAAAGCGATCGAAAAAAATCGCTCACAAATTAGCGTCACTCTCGATCAAAACGGTACATGGAAGGTGTACGATCAAAAGAAAGGGCTTGACGAATATTTAAATAAAAATTTGCGTATTCAAAGATAATTTGTAGGTTTGTGGGATATTTTTAAATATTATGTTATGAAGATTGTATTATTCTTTTTAATTATGGTCTTGACTACATTATCGTTAAATGCTCAAGTTAACCAAGATTCGATTGTTGATAAATTGAAGTTTAATGGTGTGGAAATCGATGGTAGTATTGACGAATTTATCTATAAGATGAAAACAAAAGGGTTTGTTTTCGATAAAACTGAAGAAAACAATGTTGTAATAATGTTAGGTGAATTTATTGGACAAAAATGTAGGCTTTACATTGTTCCTACTCCTAAAAGTAAAATTGTATGGAAGATCGCTATATTTTTTGGTGGTAGTGATACATGGGAAAGTTTGAAAAAGGAATATGAAAGTGTTAGAGATTTATTTTCAAAGAAATACGGAAAGCCGTCCCATGAAGGCATTTTTTTTAAAGATCCGTATTACGAGGGAGATGGATGCGAATTGTTAGCATTGATAAATGATAAGTGTTTGTGTGCTTCTATTTACATGTTAAAAGCTGGTGCTATAACAATTCAAATAGAAAATACATGCGAAGTTTCCGTGTCTTATGAAAACAGGGTAAATATGAATAAAGCGCAACAAGAGAAAGAAGAGTCTGTAATGGATGAAATTTAAAAATATATAGTATGAAAAAAATTTACATTTTACTTGCTTTTATTGCAATATTATTTGGTTCGTGCAGGATGATGAAGTATTCTGAGAGTGTGAGTGTTTTTGATTATAACGACCATGATTATGCGGGTTTTCTTGTATTTCCGACAATTCCAAACGAGAATTATAAGGCTCTATCTAATATAAATGTCAATTTTTATGCTGGTAGATATTATAAAAATATGGATACTACTAATTTGAGAATAGTCAAGGCGTTTGATAAATTATATACTTGTCATCCTAAAGCTAAGAGAGTTTTGAATGCTTGTATTCAAGAAGCAAAAAAATTTGGAGCTAATGCATTGATAGATTTTAAGATTAAATCTTCAACAATGCAATCTGCAAGTAGACCTATAACAGTATATACTGCAACGGGCATTGCAGTTAAAATGAAACAATAAGTTTACTACCAACTTTCAATATAAATCCCCGCCTTATGATAAAAAAGGCAGGGATTTTATTTGTATTGTAAATTTTATTTTTTTTAATTCCTTGTTATATTAATATATTTTTACAATATTGCATTGCCCAATTATGTTGAATGTATTATGAATCCTTGTCCGTAGTGTAATCTGCAAAAACAGGTTCCGGTTTTCAGCATCCGGTGGGCGCACTAGGAACAAGGATTCGCCATTTTTATTTATGGACTTTAAAGATTCAATAAAACAGATTGCCGAGCGTGTTGAGAAACTAAAAGACAACATCAAAACGGAGGAAGCAACTAAAAATGCTTTAGTTATGCCATTTATTCAAGCATTGGGATATGACGTGTTTAATCCTTTCGAGGTTGTTCCGGAATTTATATGTGATATTGGCACAAAAAAGGGAGAGAAAATAGATTATGCTATAATGAGAGATGGCGATCCCATCATATTGATTGAATGCAAGCATATAGAAGAAGAATTGAATTCTCATGATAATCAATTATTGAGATACTATCACGTGTCTTGTGCTAAATTTGGAATATTAACCAATGGCATGGAGTATCGATTCTACACAGATTTAGACGAGCCAAACAAGATGGACGAAAAGCCATTTTTGGTATTGAATATGCTTGATCTAAGAGATTCGCAAATAGAGGAGGTAAAACAATTTCATAAATCCTATTTTGACGTAGAGAATATTGTAAATGCCGCTAGTGAATTGAAATACATGAAGGGATTAAAAGATATTATTAAACAAGAAATAGAATCCCCTAGCGAACCTCTCGTAAGATTGTTGGGAAAACAAGTGTATTCTGGCTTAATGACAGCTAAAATTCTCGAGCAATTTACAGATTTAACCAAACGTTCTTTTGCTCAAGTTATAAGTGATATTATTACCGATCGTTTCAAAACGGTATTAAATAAAGAGAAAGAGATAGACAAAAAACAGGAGGATATTCAGCAAACATCAGATCAAGTAACCGACAATAATGACGACAAGATCGTCACGACAGAAGAGGAGCTTGAATCTTTTCACATAGTTAGAGCGATGTTGCGTAAATATGTGAATGTAGATCGAATTGTTTATCGAGATACTCAAACATATTTTGGAATATTGTTAGATGATAACAACAGGAAAACAATATGTAGAATGTATTTTAATACGAGTAAAAAGTATATTGCTATTTTAGACGAAAACAAGAAGGAAGTAAAAAATTTACTTGAATCCATGAATGATATTTATAATTACGAAGAAGCTTTGGTTGAAGTTATAAATAGATATGATGGGAATAAGAAAGAATAACAACATAATCCCCCGCTTATCAAGCCGGGGGATTATTATTTGTTAGGAGTGTCATCTAAATTTTAAAGCAGTCACAATAAGAAATACCATTAGAGAATATACCCATAGGAAGGAATGCGATTAGCTAATAATTCCTTGGTGGTAATCTTTTTCAATACCACTTTAACAGGTCTTTTAGCTTTCTTAGACTTGATATTTGAATTATACGAGTCTTTCATTTTACATGGTAGTTTCATTATCCATTTCATTTTAGAAACTTTATTTTAGAGCTACAAGCAATTGGATGATTATCGCCCTCTTCGCCTCACATTCCTCTTTTCTCATTTCTTTTTACCTCGTGCATATTAGTGTGATTATACAACCGGCATTAATTCAACACTTAATCCAAGAGCGGAGGCAATACGGTAAAAAGTAGATACCTTAGGTTCGGTTCTTCCTGTTTCTACTCGTGAAATGTAGGACTTGTTTGTACCTATCTTTTCAGCAAGTTCCGCTTGCGTCATCTTGGCTTTCTTTCTCGCCTCTTCTATTATTTGTCCGGTAAAGAAAGCGTATGCCCTATCCTCGGTGGCTGTACGCTCCGGACTGCCTTCTTCGCCAAATTTTGCATCTAGCACGGCATCGTAATCTACAATTTGATGATTATTTGTCTCCATAATATCCTTTAGAAACTTTATTGTAGGCCGCAAGCGATTAATTTATAGCACAGAATATGAAGATTATCGCCCCCTTTTAACCTCGTAATTCTCTTTTCTCCTCGCCATTTTCTCTTGGTGATTAAAATATACAACTCCAATGATAGCGATTACGGAAACCAAACCAAACATGATTAATGCTCCCATGTTATTCTCCTTTCTTTTTATCCTTTACAAGCCAAAGACCGGCAAAGAGTGTTATTATTACAGCTAGGGAACCACCTAGGTAAATTATCCATCTTTCTTCAACGTCGCCGAAGATTGAAGTTAATACCACGGCAGTCGTGATATACTTGGCTATATCCATCAGCCATTTGCCTAATTCCTTTTTCATGATACAAAGATAATAAAAGTTTATCAGTTGAGCAACATTTGAGTTATAATTTTACCTCCATTTCCACGTTAATCACCTTACTATCCGTTTCTGGATTCAATCGAAACGTTGTAATATCAACTGACTCCACCGATAACTGGGTTTCTGTCATGAAGTCGTTCAACAGGGCGGCTATTTTACTCTCTGTTTCTTGCTTTAGCTTTTTTATTTCTTCGATGTCTTTCATGGTGTTATATTTTTCCTGTTTCGTAATCCTCTACCAATTTCTTTATCTCCTCGATGGACTTTACTTCATGGTAAACATCTTTTACCCGGATAATGCCTAATATGTCTGTTTTTTCTATTGGGGCAAATAGTTCTGCGATGCTAACGTCTAAGGCTTCGGCGATCTTTTCAAGAGTATCCATCGCTGGCTTACCTCGCAATGATCGTGATAGGCTTATCTCTGCAACCCCCATTCTTTGAGCTAACTCTTTTTGAGTTAATCCACGTTGAGATAATATTTCTTTTACTCTCAATTCTGCCATGTATCTATATTTTCCCTGTTTCAATATCCTCCACAAGCTGTTTTAAATCCTCCAAACTGGTTACTTGCTTCAAATAGCCATGTACCCGGAGGAAACCGATAATGTCGGATTCTTTTTTTTCGAATAGGTCGGAAAGTTTGACTCCTAAGGCTTCGGCTATTTTTTTTAATGTTTCTATCGTTGGATTTTTTTTGTTATTTGAAATAGCACTTAGATTACCCTTTTCAATCCCCGTTTTCTCTGCGAGATCAGTAAGTGTCATGTTTTTCTCTTCTAATATTTCTTTTAATCTTAAATCGCACATAGTTGTTGTTTTTAAAAATAACATCACAAAAGTATATATTTTATTTTAAAAAACAACGAAGTGTACAAATGTTGTTTTAAATAACATCTTTTAACGCCATATTATTTGCTATTGTTGTTTTATAAAATAACTTTGTGGTGTAAATATTGGTTTTTAAAACAACACGACAATGGAAACACTAAATAAAATATACGGAAAGAGAGAAATCATGTTAGTAGCACATTTTATCGCTAAAAGATTCAAACTAACAATGAGTGATGCACTGAAAGATTCTTGGCGGTGGTTTAAATCCAATAGCTCGAATTTCACCTTTTACTTGAGTTCTATCATCAAGAATAGACGCAAACAAGTATTGAGTGGCTTTAATTTGAAACGTGCGATCTTATCTCAACCAGTGGATACCGCCTCTACCTATAATTTCCAAAATCAAGTTTTCGACACGAAATATAATTGTTTATTCAGATAACACATAATGCCATGAAACTAATCTTAGATAACGAAACATTGAGAGCTTACATGATCCCGTTTGCCGGAACCAATGTAATGTTGATCAAACACAAAGACACGGGGAAAGTCTTTTTAGAATTTGATGCGAGTCGTGACAACGAGAAAGCTGTTACAGAGTTTCTACATTCCCCGGAATACGATATGCTTAATTTAACTTTAGGATATACATTATGAATCAATTAACTAAACAAAGTAGCGACAGCGAAATCAAAGCATATTTTAACGCTGTCTTGAAACTGGCGAAATCCAGCGAGCAATTTCCGGTCAACTTGGAGGAAGTATGGCCGTTGGTGTATGCTGCTAAAAATAAAGCAGTCGAAGCTTTGAAGAGAGATTTTATTGAAAATGTAGATTTCAAGCTGGTAAACCGAAAGGTTGAGCAGGTCTCCGGCGCAAAATACGTGGATATGTATTTTCTCACTCTCCCTTGCCTTGAATATTTTATCGTGAAGAAAGTCCGTCCCGTCTTCGAAGTCTACCGTAAGGTCTTTCACAAGACCACATCATTCCAGTTAAACCCGGCAGATCCTTCCATCGTGAAAGCGAAGATCATGGTGGCTAAATTCGCTATGAACACGCTAAACATGAACGATAGTTCAAAACTTTTACTCGTGAAGTCAATCGGTGATCCATTAGGACTACCGTTACCAAACTACACGGAATCGATGGATCAGCTTCTTTCTCCCACCGAACTACTAAAACGCATGGGTAGCCCTATAACCACAAGGGAGTTTAACCAGAAGATGATAGAAGCCGGATTAATCGAGGTAAAAGAAAGACCGTCCAGCTCCGGCAAGACGAAGACTTTCAAATCCCTCACGAAAGAGGGCATGAAGTACGGGGAGAACCAAGTGAATCCAAGCAACCCGAAAGAGACCCAACCGCTCTACTACGTTGGAATGTTTGAAAAATTGTTTGACATGGTAACGATGAATAGACAGATAGTATAGCCACCCCCTGTTTGTAAGCGAATCCCCGGTTCCAGTTATGGCCGGGGATTTTTATAGTAAACAATTTATAAATTATTGTTTAAAATAGGTAATAATTCATTTAACATACAACTTTTCAAGAGTGACTTCGTATAAGGAATACACGACGTGAAAATATCAAAAAACGATCATTAAATGATATTCATTTTTTTGCTTCCCCCTGATACCACCTTGATCTTATCTCTCCCCTGATTTGTTGTACATTACTAACAAAAATTCGTCAACTTCGTGTAAGATTCTCCCCTTATCAAAAAACGATCAATTAATGATTATGTTTTCCATCGTGCAAACGTTATAATTACTAACAAATTTGTGAAAATGATTTATTACATAGGCCTGAACGGGAATGCAAAAATGTTTGCTCATAATTTTAATAATCAGTGTGTTATAATATTCGTGTATTCGTCGGGAAAGATATTCGTGGAGGCAGATAATGGTTGCGTGATCAAGGAATATATAGATTCGGGATACTTTAATAAATTCGTGAATTACTTGCAAAAACAAGGGATAAAAGTGGTATCTTTGCAATAAGAACTCCAAGAGGGTCAGGTGCATTTACGTGTGCTTGATCCTCTTTTTTTTATTAAAAGATAGTAATATGAACGTTTTCCCGAGTAAATTCAGATTTCTATTCGAACGTGATGGAATTCAATACGAGTGCAAGTATTCCCCGGACGAGTGGAATAATAACGTGTTAAACTGGAACAGAAGTTCGGATAGTGCCGGTATCATGATCAAATATTCCACCAGTTTTACTTTTATAAAAGAAGACGCGGACTACTTGAGAGATTGTTTTAATACTGATGGTGTTTTTGCAAAAGTGCGGTTTGTCGTGGAAGAATATGATTACGAAACTTTTAGTTTCAAACCTTATTATAGCGGGGATATTGATTTCTATTCTTACGAGAATTCCAAGAATAAAGTATCTATTGTCACTTCGGACATAAGTTACAAGGCATCAATTGATGCGAATTTAGACACGACCTATGAAATTGATATTCCTAACGCATCTGATTTTGTCAGGTATGACGGTTTGAGGTTAAAAAATAGCATTAAGTTAACGACAGATATAAGTTTAGGGGAAGATCCATCTGTTTATTACTTGTATCCATCGATTTTCGTTATCGGGGATGAATCTTTTATCCCAACATTTCAGACTCAAAACATAGTAGAACAAAACAAGTTAGAATTAAATAATGACTTGTGGTTTTGCAAAGCGTTGAAATCTGTCCAAACAAATGTTAGTATACAATACGAAATAGCTGTAAAAATTAAATCTATTGTACCTAAAGACCCGACTGTATCGATTGTCATGTATATTGGGTCTAGTATAAAGAGCGCAACAAGAACTGTTCTTGCATCTCACAAGTTTACTAGTGGGGGAGAGACGTATAATTTTAACGGTTCGTACAACTGGGACAATTTAAATATCACGAAAGGAGATCGGATGTTTTTCTTGATAGAAGGGGATGTTACATTTTGGACTGAATACATTAAAACTAATATTGATAATCCTGTTTATATAAGCTTGGATTACAATGATCGATCCGATGTGAAAAAAGATATTTTCGGGTTGCGCCCGTTGGATCTATTATCTAGCTTGGTAAGTAAAGCAACCGATGGGCAATATAATAAAATCAAATCCGATTTATTGACGATGGGAGAGGTAAGCAAAATGCTTATCACCTCCGGTAATCTCATACGTGGCATACAGGGAGCAAAGATAAAAACATCTCTAAAAGATTTCTTCCAAGCTTTCAAATCAATGTTCGGGGCGGCATACACGTTTAAAAATATTGATGGGGTAGAAACGTTGGAAATAGAGAATATAAACTATTTCTATGATCGAAACACGATGATCACGGAAGTAGGTGATATTAACGATTATTCAATGAAAGTGAAGGATAACGATATATACAACAAGCTTAAAATAGGGTATGAAGATCAAACGTACGACGAGGTAAACGGAAAGAAGGAATTTAACACCACCCTTGAATTTTCAATAAACTCGAAGCATAACGGGAAAGAGTTAAATCTAGTGAGTCCTTATCGAGCGGATATGTATGGGATAGAATTCACTATAATCGATTACGAGCAGCAAGAGACAACGGATAGCGATAATGATAATGACGTGTTCATTATCCATACTGGAAGTCAAATATACGGTTTTATAAACGGGTATTCTTTAAACCGCTACTACAAGATATTGAATAGCGATAATTTTGCCGGGGACACGGCTTTTAACGTTTATTTATCTCCCAAGAGATGTTTATTACGTCAGATAGAATATATAAAAAGCTTGTTCATGTTTTCCGGGTCAATATTAAAATTCGCTTCTTCTCCAAAGGATTACAATGTGACATCAACAGGTAACATTATTGAACATTCGGATATAAATTTGGACGGATATAATTACTTGTTCAAACCGATCAATCATGAATTTGAAACGATAGTCCCTAGAAATATTTCTGAATTGATCGAGGAAGGATACAGGGGATATATAGCATTCATTAACGAAGGTCAAATATTAAAAGGATTTATAGAATCTATAAGCGAGAATCCCGGAAGGAATAAATCTCAGAAATGGAAATTAATCGAGTTGTAATATTGATTTCAATATAAATTTTATTACATTTGTATTGAAAAGAACTCCAAGAGGGTCAATGCACGCGCTAATCGTGTATTGACCCTCTTTTTAATTGAATATTATGGCATTGACGTTTCCCCGGCTGAACCCAATAGTGTTCAAAGAAGAAAATATTTTATACACGGAAAAATATAACACTCCTTTTATTCAAAAATGGGATAAAGGTGATTATATCGTTTTTCAAGCACATTACGGGGGAAGTATAGCAAGGGGAGAAGTGGCGGCGAGTATAGTGGACGATAATTTAAATGTCGTGCTTCAGTTTGATAGTACAATCATTGATATTAATAACTGGTATCAAGTTATTTTTAGGGGAAGTTGTAATTTGCCAGATGGCATATATAGAGTAAAATTGTACTCTACTGCCGGAAAGTTTACTTTTTATTCAAATTGTATACAGATTGGAACTTTCCCCGAAAGTTTGTTGCTAACATATACTTGTAAAACAAATAAATTTGATTGTATTTTTCGAGATTCTGAATACGCTTACTTTTTCGTGCTGCGAGTTGATGGAGGGGTTAAATCGTCGGATATAAGTTACAATTCGGATGATGTAATCTACACTTCGCAAGATAGAGTGGTATACTTGCTTGATTCTATCCCTTACACCGTAAGGAAATACACGTTTGGTAATTCATACGGTCTACCTTCTTGGTTGGCAGACAAGATTAACAGGTTGTTATCGTGTGATAGCATACTAATTAACGGGGTAAAAGTCGTTAAAAATGACGGAGCGAAACTTGAAGTTATTGGATCGGATGCTTACCCTTACGTGGGGTTAAATATTGAACTTTTAAGGCAAGAAGAAGGATATTCAGAAGGATTGTATTTCGATGAAGAAGAGATGATGCAGGGAGGAATGACCGTTGAGATGGTTGATTCTACCCCTTCTTATTCAATTTCTGCTCCAAGAACAGGAAGAATTCATATTGAAACATTTGAAAACACGTTCAACTAATGGCAACTGAAGATAATTTACGAGATAGGGCGAAGGAAATTAGAGGAGCTTTTGAACCTTCATCAGTCACGAACGAGGCTGTTGGCGGGCTATTGCTTGATATTATTAATTTCTTCATTGACTATGGTGGAAATGGTGGAGGAGGGGGAAAACCTGATGCTCGTTATTGGAGCAAGGAAGAGTTGGTTGTGCTAGACCAGTATTTGTATATACTTAAAGATAAGGTAAAAGCCTTGTACGCTGATTCAGCGGGCGATTCAGAATTATTCAAAAGTCACAAATGGGAAGATTATTTTGACCAACCCGTCCGCAAGTCCGACGCCGTGGAGTTCAAGAGCGTTACCTCCAACGACTTCGAGAGCAAGTTAAAGGGATGGGTAATAGATGCCCTCGGTAACGCCGAGTTTCGAGACGTGTTGTTACGTTCTTTCAAGAGCTGGAACTTCGCCGCCGGTCCCCTCGGTGCCGGTGTCGGGATGGTGAACGATGACGAGTTGCAGACGGACAAATTACTCGTTCGCAAGATCATGTACGTTCTTGAAATGATGATCCAGCGAATGAGGTTCCAAGGAGGGATAATGGTGTTAAGCCCGGCAACGGGGTTCAAGATTGACCGTGTCGAGACGTTCGACACTTACTATCGTGTTTATTGCAGGCCGGAGGACTTCAACGAGTTCGAGGTGAACGACCAAGCGAGGATACAGAACTTCACGGGTAACAACATAAAGTACCTGTGGTCTCTAGTTCTATCAAGGGGTGACGATTACATCGACATCTCCCGGGTCGACAAGGACGGTGACGGCGTGCCTGCCGAGGGAGACGAGATAGTTCAGCTCGGTAACAGGACGAACCCGGATCGACAGGATGCCGTGTTGCTATCTGCCGTGAACGGTGAGGTGGGTATATTCACGTATTACGGTATAAACAGCTTCGACCTTTCCAACAAGGAGGGATCATGGCTAGGGAAACACGGGGGAAAGAAAGGGGCCGTTATCCGGGGAGAGGTTCACATAACATCGAACTCTTCAGGTCTTGATAACTTCTCGGAGTTCGAGGGTGTGAGTCAAGATATTCAAGACGCTCAATCTTCCGCTAACGAGGCCGACAGGAAAGCGCAAGAGATACAGAACTATATTGATAACACCCTGAGAACCGAGCTTGACGGGTTACACGATCAGGCAGACGGGTTGGTAGAGAGATGGCCCGGTAATTACATCCCCTTACCGAATAACGAGAATCCAACGGCAGAGGCAAATTACCCGGCGAACCAGTGGACTACCGAGGCGGAAAAACAAAAACATATAGACGACACTTTCACCAAGGACTCCGGTTCAAGCGAGTATCTAGGGAACAGTTGGAAGTGGTCTAAAGTAAACGAGGTTTGGCAATGGGTTTTAATCTCTGACACGGCCTTAACGGCAGCTCTAGCCCAATCTGCAAGGGCCGAAGAAACCGCAAAACGAAAGACCAGGAACTTTATCGTTACCCCTTATCCCCCTTACGAGGCAGGCGATACTTGGTCACAAGGGGCTACTGGCGATTACATGCGTTGCGTGCAAGACCGGTTAAGCGGCAGTTTCGTGTCATCCGACTGGGAGAAGGCAAGCAAGTACACCGATGACACCAAGGCTAACGAGGCGTTACAACGGATGAAAGACATGGCGGATGATAACATCATCACCAAGGAAGAGAAAGCCACGTTACGGGACACGTGGAATCAAATACAGAAAGAGTTCGTTTCCTACCAAGCGCAAGCGACAAAGTATGGGGTCTCTATAACTGCCCTTCAAAACGCCTACAACACGCTGAACACGTTCTTGACGAACACGGTTAAAATAGCGCAGGATATTGACAGCAACCTGTCCGTGGCGCAGAAGACCGAGTACAACCAAGATTTCGCCAACTACTACTCCGAGCGTACCGCATTCGCCAACGTCATAGCTCAAAAGGTTGCTGACGAGTCAGTCGGCAACCTCCAGATCGGCATGATCAACCTGTTGAAGGGGAGTAACGTGGAGTTGAACGCTCAGGCGTACAATATCGGTAAGTATTATTACGACGTGTTCCCTCTCGAAAATGGCAAGGAATACACGCTAGTTATATGCTACACTCTAGGAGCTAACAATACATTAATAGACGTGTTCCAAGATTCCGGGTACACGAGCATTGGAAATTTTAGAAAGCAAGGTAACAAAGTTATAGAGAGTAGAACGTTTAAATATTCTTCATCTCGTACGGATGGTTATATCGATTTGTACCAGTCCCCTAACGGCACCTACGGCAGTAAAGTACACTGGGCCGTCCTCGTGGAAGGTAACAAAGGCCCAAACGCTTGGATACCCTCCCTCTCTGAACAAGGACAAGAAGCGGCAAAGGATGCCGTTGACAACTTGCAGATTGGTGCCGTGAACCTCGTCAGCCGTAAAATGATGCTCGCTTGGAACGAGAAGAATAAATATATTGCGGTGTGGGGACAGGATTCGGACGGGATTTACTTGAGTATTAACCCAAGGCTTCTTTACGAGAATATAGGGGGAAGTGCCTCTTATAATGATATTTTTGAAAACAAGATAAAGTACAAGTTAAACACGCAATATGTTTTTTCTATCGAATGGAAAGCCTTTGTCGTTCAAACTACCACATATGATGGATTAAGTTTAACGGTTCATTACACGGATGGAACTAAAGAATCACTTTTCAACACAACGAGAACTCAATCTACCAACACTCGCACGGATTTCATCACGCAAAAAGGGAAAACAATACAAAAAATAAGCTGTACTTATGGAACATTGTATGTTAGGACTCTTGTCTACTCCCTCGCCCTTTACGAGGGTAACAAGGTCTTGTCCGAACCTCCTGTTGCGACTGAAGACCTAACCGGGCAGAGTAACGTGAACCTGGTGGACGGGGGAAAAGAGGTGACGGTTGAAAGTGAACATTACTCGACGTTAAAAGTACCCGTGCTAAAGCCTAACACCGTTTACACGGTTCGGTTTACCAACGTGGAGGTAATATCTGGAGATACCCCTTCTGGGTACGAGTTCAGGTTATACGACACGGGGTTATCCGCCAATTACGGCACGGTAAAAATAAAAGCTGGAGATAATCACGGGATATTAATTACCTCTAATAACTTTACCGTTTCAATAGAGGGAAGATTATTATTTTACCCGGGCATACAATCAGAAGGGATAGCACGGAGTGTTAAATACACCGAAATCATGCTCGTCGAGGGATTCACCCCTCCTTCTTCTTACTCTCCATCACCGGGGGACGTTGCGAAAGACATTAAAGACGTGAGCGATGCCGTTTCTAATCTGGACACCACGATTAACACCACCTTCAAGGACGGTATCATCAGCGAGGCGGAGGCAAAGGCGATAGCGTCAAACATTAACGTGTTGAACGCTGAAAAAGCGGATATTGACGCTTACTACAACAAATTACACGCTAACGCCTATCTAACCGGGACGGCTAAAACAAACCTTGCAAGTGCCAAGACGGCATACAACACCGCTCACGCTAACTTGATCAACTCGATCAACAAGGCTATCGCTGACGGGAAGACAACGGCAACGGAGAAAGCAGACGTGGACGCTAAATTCTCCGCTTACAATAACGCTTTATCCGCTTATCAAACGAGGGTCGGGGAAGCTGACAAGGCTATACAGGACACGATAAAGAAAGTTGCGGATGACGCTCAAGCATCGGCCAATACTGCCCAGTCAGCCGCCAATGCCGCTCAATCCGCAGCTAATCAAGCACAGGCTGACGCTAATGCAGCGAATTCAAAGCTAGCAACTTGGGCGAGCGATAACTACATCTCCCCGCAAGAGAAAACGGCATTGAGGCAGCAGAAGAGCGATATACAAGCGGAGTACAGCGATATTGTGGCGAACGCAAACAGGTACAATATTTCATTAACGTCCTACTCGACGGCATATAACGCAGCCATATCCGCTTTAAACAAGTACACCGCAACGTCACCGGAAAACATAGCGGTGAGTTCTGATTACAACAACATAGCGGCCTACTATCCCGCCCGTCAAACCATCCTTAACTCGATAGCCGCAGCGGCGAAAGCGCAAGCCGACAAGGCAACCGGGGCGATCGGCATGGACGGGGGGAAGATGTTGTACAAGGACCCGGAGTTCAAGAAGGGATATAACGGGGTATCCGTTTACCATGCACAGAATAACGGTGGAAAGGTTATGCTTACTAGGATTATGAAGTCCACCGGAAATACAAGTAACGGTGATTACACATCCTCCGAGGCGGCACATATAAAAGAGGAAGCGGCAGGTTCACCCCACAACGGTTCGGACTGGTGCCTGTACATTAGAGCGTACGGGGGAACAACTACTAGTCACCTTGGAGGCTTTGGTTTCGGTAACCAATCCCGTGCCAACGCCGTGTTCATCGTGAAAGTGAGTGCCAAGATACCCGTGGGGTACACTTTAAAAAACGCTCATAACGCCCACGGGGATAATTACAAGCAGGAATTTTTTACCTCGATGGCAGGTACGGGTAAATACGAGACTTACATTTTCAAGGAAACGTGCGGTTCAACCGGAACTTTTAGCTCGGTGAATTGGCTTTACCTTTCCGGCCCGGTGAAGCCGGAAAGCGATCCCTTGGAATGGTTCGTTGACTACGTCACGGTTTTCGACATGACCGGCGACGGGTACGGGGACATCGAGTACAACGCCAAGGATGACCTCGCCCAACAACTTGGGTATAGTAATTTTGACAAGATGGTAGAGAACGCCTCGAAAGGTGAAACGATAATTAAGGGGGCGTACATTAACACCAAGTTGATTGACGTGGAGACGCTGGTGGCAGATACCGCTCTGGTTGACAAGCTTATCGGGCGAGAGTTAAATTTCACGCTCGGTAGCGTGGGTGGTTTTAAAATGGAATCCACCCTGTTGTACTCCGGGGCTAAATTCGGGACGGGCGGGGCTGGAATAGCCATGCAGTCCATGACGAATAATTACGGGTTCAACGTGTACAAGGACAATAATAATTACGTGGAGATGTTCCAGCGTTCTAGCGAGTGGGGGTTAAAGGGAGTTGTTAATGGCGATCCAGTATTTCAACTGGGATCAACAAACAAAATATGCGGTTGGTCCATGACTGGTACCGGGTTCACGTCAGAAGAGTTCACCCCACCGACTTTAGATGATAACGGTAATGTAGTATCGTGGGGAACAGGATCGAAACTGTTGTCTAATGGAGGTTTAATGATCTCTCCCGCCGGTAATGGAATCCTTGCCCCTTCCACAGGAGGGATGCAGGCCGCTAGAATAGCGGCAGTTGGGGATAACGCCTTGATCACCGGATTGGAGATCATAGCTCACGGTAATGGTTGGTTAAAAGAGATAACGGCATTAAAATTGTCAGCTAGGAATGATTATTCAAATCCATCAAAAAAACCTTTAGCAATTGACGTTGAATCTGGAGATATTAACCTTTCCAACGGGGGAATAAACATGAAGACAACGTGGTGTAATCTTTCCATGCAGAATTACTCGTATGTCGTCGGGGGATGCGGTCACGTTCCGGCTAACGTCAAGTGGAGCGGATCGAGCACTGTTTTCCTGGAGGCAGATCAAACGGTTGTCATGGTTGACAACTCTCAACATTTTAACATCTTTCTCCCCGATGCAAGGAATTTAAAACCGGGTCACACCGTCAAATTTATACCGTGGTCATCAAGCTACTCGCACGGGATAGTGGCGGATAACGGTAATTTCGGTGCAAGGATAAAATACAAGGCAAACTTGTACGATTGGATACAGGTGAAATCAGCTAGCGGTGGTCGAGTGGTTATCGTGGAATGCACTTACGTTGGAAAGGTAAACGGTTATCACACGTGGGTTGCTGGTACCTTGGATCAAGGTGGAATAGAATACGGGAACAATTAACTTAAAATGATATGGAAAACAAGACGATCAAAATCAATTTCGAGAAACTGAAACTCACGAGCCTGTCCGGCGAGGTGAAAGAGATGGACACGAGAGAGGCCGTTGGTGAGCTAATCTATTCCGGGGCGAACGGTATCGGTTACAAGTTGCTGGCGGAGAAAATTTACAAGTCGAAAGGAGAGGTAGAGCTAGACAAGAACGAGGTGAAATTACTTGTCCAGTTGCTTGACAGCGATTTTTTCACGAACAAGTTAACGGATGCCATACGGGATTGCATGAAATAAAAAAGGGGCGTTCCGTCTCGGAACAGACCCCGCTTATGCAAGAGGCTACCTTGTAACCCCGTGACAAAGGTATAACTTAAATTTAAAATTCTATGAGTAAGAAACAGATTTTTTGGTTGATCGTTGCCCTAGCGGTGGTGGCGTTGATCGTTTTCGTGAAGGTTGTTCCGGCTTGGGCGTCGTTGACGAGTGTTATTTCCTTCGGTTGCGGCGTGGTGCTGGGGTACTGGGGCAAGATGTTTCGTGACAAGCACGTTAAAGCGGAATAGTCATGGAAGAGAGAAACGTGATAGGTGGGTTCATGGCGGCGATCATGAGCAACCTTCTTGACTTCATGGAGCCGTTGAAGTGGTTCTTGTTGCTAGGTTTCATACTGATCATCGTTGACCTTCGTTTCGGTATACTAGCGGCTAAAGCACGTGGGGAGGTAATACGCCCGTCTAGGGCGATACGCCGCACTGCCAACAAGATCATCGATTACCTGTGCTGGATACTCGTGGCCGGGGCGATGGGGAAAGCCTTCGGGATACCTTTTGACGTGCCGATCTTGCCCTCTATCGTTTTGCTGGTGGTGTACGGTTGCGAGATAAACAGTTGTTACGGGAACTACTTCGAGGCTCACGGGAAGAAGGTCAAGATCAACATTTTCAAATTATTCGCCAAGAAGGCGGACATAATAGAGGTTAAAGATGAATAACGAGAAATTAAGCGAGAATTTTACCCTAGAGGAGTTCACAAGGAGTGATAAGGCTAAAGAACTAGGGATAACAAACGAGCCGGGAGAAAAAGAACTGGCGGCGTTACGTGTACTGGTTAGCCGGACGATACAACCCTTACGGGACGCTCTTGGCGTGGCTATTCACGTCAATTCCGGTTACAGGTGCCCGAGGTTGAACAAGGTGGTTGGAGGTGTGCCAACGAGCCAGCATCAAAAGGGAGAAGCGGCAGACTTGAGCATTAACGGGAAAGCTAGCGATATTCTAGAGGCTTTAGAGAATAATAATATTCCATTCGATCAAGCGATTCTTTACAGGAAACAGAACTTTCTTCACGTTTCGTTAAAGCTTGACGGGGTACAAAGGAGTAACGTTATAATAAAGATGTGACATGAGAATAAGGGTAGGAAAAAACATATTTTTCAAGCTAACGGTGAACCGGCTGAACGACGAGCCGGAGGACTTCACTGACGCTAGAAACGTGAGGTTGACGATAAACCGGAAGTACAGCAGTTATCAAGTATCTCCCCCTCTAACGATACACGACAACATTATCGAATTCGAGTTCGTTGGTGGCGGTAACGCTACCTCGGGGCAGTACGAGGTTCACCTGTATTACGAGAAGCTGAACGAGGCTAGCGTGACCGGTATTGACAAGTTCTACCTTGACTTCTGCAACGCTTTCATTCTCGTTGACTTGACTTGCAAGGAAGACACCGGGTTCGAGAGTGAATCACCATCCATCAACTTGAAAGGGATTATCGAGCGTAACAGGGACGGGAAAGACGGGGTGACACCGAGGATAGACCCGGAAACGAAGCACTGGATGATCGGTATAGAGGACACGGGAGTCGTTGCAGAGGGCAAAGACGGCTTAACCCCGTCCATCGGCGAGAACGGCAACTGGTGGATCGGGGACGTTGACACTGGCAAACCTTCCCGTGGTAAGGCTTTCGAGTATTCCGATTTCACCCCGGAGGAGATAAAAGAGTTGCAGAAGCCGGCAAGCGACATGATAAACGCCTTGGATACCCTTGATAAAGCGGTGACGGCAAACGAGCAACAGCGAATCAATAACGAGAATACACGTGTTTCCAGCGAGAATACCCGAAAAGAATCCGAAAGCCTGAGACGAGAGGCCGAGAATACCCGTGCCAGCAACGAGGAAGCTAGAAAAAAGGCGGAAACTGGCAGGGCGAGTGCCGAGGATAACAGGGTAAAAGCCGAGCAATCGAGGGTTGAAGCGGAAAGCAACAGGGTGAAAGCGGAAACCCTCCGTGTCGAGAAAGAGAACGAGCGTCAAAAAGCGGAAAGCACTCGTGATACCAACGAGCAATCACGAAAAGAAGCCGAGACGAATCGTGTAAAAGCAGAAGAAGGACGTGTTACCGAGTTCAACCGCTTGAAATCCGAATCAGAAACGGCAACTTCAAACGCCACGACACAAGCCGATTACGCCAAGCAGCAAGGGGATAACGTCGCGGGGACGGTGAACGAGATAAAGACAGCGCAAGATGAATTAACGACAAGTATAAACAACCTCACCACCATTCTCAACACCCAGCAAGGGAACCGTGCCTTGTACGTTGCCGCCGGGGCTAAATACAACGAGCAAACTGGATTCTACGAGCTGAACGGGCTGACGGATATAACGGAGGAACAGATGAGAACGATTTACATTCAAACCCATCACGTTACAAGACAAACGGATTTAGTAGGCGTGTTTGCAAACGCAAATAATATTAGAACAAATTATCTATTTAAAATTGACGGTGGATATAAGCATATTGACGTTCATGCCACATTTGCTGGATGTACAAATATAGAAGTTGTAGCATTTACGAAAAGTACAAATAACGTTTTTTATTCAAGTCGTGTTACTTATCTTTTTCAACATTGCAGAAAATTAAAGGAAGTCATTGGTATTATACGAATGGATTACGCGAATTCATCAGAAAAATACAAGAATATGTTTTATCAATGTACGTCCTTGGTTCGTGTGAGTTTAAGAGGGGTGAAATATGATATTTCCTTTTCTGATTCCCCTCTCATCAGCCTCGAATCTTTGCAATTCATGATCACTAACGCTGCCAACACGTCACCGATCATAGTCACCGTTCACGCTAACGTGTACGCTAAGATTCAAGACGAATCTAATGCCGATTGGCACGCCTTGATCGAGGCCGCAACCGCTAAACAGATAACGTTCGCAACCGCTTAAAAATAGAAACTATGATACAAGTAACGAAAACAGACGTGTACAGCGATTCCGGCAAGTTCATACACAGGCTTGGCACGGAATCTTATTTCAAGAGATCGATGTTGTTGCCGGGAGACACGGCAGACAATTTCGAGGAAGTTGATGAAATACCGGAAGTGGAGGATAATTACATCCCGATCAACGAGCAGTTATTGAGGGCAACGAAATTGAGGATGAAGACGGAAACAAACATTCCGAATCCCGCTGCCTTGGAGATGCCAGACCTGTTCCCTAACTTCACGGAATTAATTAGCAAAGAAGTGAAGAAAGGTAACATCCTACGTTACATGGGTAAACTTTACCGTGTCCGGCAGGATCATACCGTTCTCGCTATCTACACTCCCGGAATTGAAACGGCATCTTTATACGAGGTGATAGACAGGGAGCACGCCGGGACGGTTGAGGATCCGATACCGTACACTCCCCCGATGGAGATTTTCAAGGGGAAACATTACACTCAAGACGGTCAGTTGTACAGGTGCACACGTGATAGCGAGCAGGCGTTGACTCATAACCTTGTCGAGTTGATCGGTATTTACGTTGAAACGGTGGAAATGTCATGAAATTGTTGCTAATTGTTATCTCTCTTTTCCTCGTTTCTTGCGGGAGTAAAAAGAAGTTCAGCAAGGTTGACTCGGTCGAGAACATCAAATCTACCGAACAACTGCACGCTGACCTTTACAGCGCCACCCGGCTACTAGAGTTCCTTGACATCAAGATTCGTCAAGTCGAGACTAGAGATTCGGCCGGTAACGTTCGGATCGAGACAGAGGCAGAGATAAGCAAGAAAACGGAAGAGAACAAGCAAGATTCCACGAAAATCACGGGAACACGACAGGATGAAGAGGTGAAAGCATCAACTCAAGAATCGAGCGAGAAGAAAACGGGGGTTATCAATAGCTGGGCGTGGATTTCCGGTTTCGTTGCCGTTATCATCGTGACGCTGGCAACACTTTACCTGTCTAAAAGATTCAAGCCTAAAATATAAAAAGGGAAGAAGCTCACTTCCCGGACGTAATAGTACCACCCATTAATCCTGCTGTAAGTCTTCTACCCGGTTAAGTCTTACGAGCAGGATTTTTATTTGTTTCAATAAAACGAGAAAAAATGGAAAAAATTTTTCAAGAGGTGGTAAAAATAGTCTCCGAGGGAACCGGGATAAACGATAACGATTTAATACATAGCAAGAAAGAGGAATGCGTTGACGCTCGCTCTATCTTGATAAATTTACTATCAGAACTCGGTTTTACCGATACTTTAATATCAAGGTACACTTGTTTGACGCGTCAAGGTGTCAACAAGCTCAAGAACACGTTTCACGACAGGAAGAGGAATTCTTTCATCTTGTCAACGAATTATCAACAAATAAGAAACGAACTAGCAACCAATAATTTAATTAGCAACTAGTTATAACGGAAATTTGTTGTAGGCAATAGTGCCAGAACTCAAATTTAAGTTATACATGGAAACTGAAATGAAAGTTGTGAAAGAGAAAGAGATCGTTCACGACGACGAAAACAAAGATTACGCTAGTAAAGGCATTGCCGGGACCGGATTAGGACTTGGCATAGCCGGAACCGCACTTGGCTTGTGGGCCTTGTCTCGCAACCGTGGAGGCTTGTTCGGTGGCGGAGCCGGTATGCCGGAAAACGTGAACATTAATACCGTTAGCGACGCTATAGCTGGTCGTTCCGGTGGCGCTCCCACCGCCTTCCAAGCTTGGGAGAAAGGTTGTGAAGACGCTATCGCCCTGACTAACGCAATGTGGAGAATGAAGTTAAACACGCAAGAGCAAATGTACGCTCACCGGGAAACGGACGTTGCAGAGAAATTTAGCTTGTGGAAATCACAGGTTGACGCTGACTTCGGGTTGTACAAGACATCTCGAGACCTGTACGACGTTCTTAACGAGCGTTACGGGGCAAAGTTCAACGAGCTTGACAAGAAGGTTGCCGTTCTCGAGGCGACCAGACCGTACCAGGATCGCTTGATCCAGTGCGAGATCGACAAAGCTTTCACCGCTTCAATCAACTACACCGACAGACGTACCTGCCGCATGATTCAAGGGGAGCTTGTATTGCCTAATACCCCGACCGTAACCGGGTACCCGAGTTACACGCCTTGCGGTTGCCCGGCAGCTTCTGCCCCGGCAAATTAAAAGTTTTGATTAGTGGCTGTGTCCCCCACGGGGGATGCTCCACTACTCTTTTTTTAATCACTAATCAAAAGAAATATGTTAGGAGACCCGTTACTAGAAGATAGAAATTATTACTTGCCCGAGATTGAAAAGAAACAACAGGAGTATCTAAAAAAGGTGCAAGAGTTAAGACAGCAAGGAACCGTTTCTAACCAAACGCCAATTTGGGCTGAGATTGACAGTGTTTTATCCGGTTTATCCGAGGAAGAGTTCAAGCAAGTAAACAGTATGCAAGAATTTCAAGAAAGTTCTCTGGTTATAAACACGATTCTAAACAGGGAGTGCATGAAAATAGTCGAATCTACCCCGGATGGGAGAGAGGCTTTAGATAAACACTTGAAAATAATAAAAAAGTTAAGAAAGACTATCGCAGACGAGGTTAATAAAAAGTATTCTTTGTTCGCGGAGTACATGGAAAAGTACAGTGATATGACATGGGGAGACTTCGTGAACATGAAAAAAGAGAAAGGAAAAAAGAAATGACACGAGAAGAAGGATTGATAGCGGCCTTGTCTCAAAGACTTGACACGGCCGAAAAAGATATAGAGACACTGAAAGAGTTAGTAACCAAATTAAATAACGACAATGGCAACACGAGAAACCGCAAGTCTAAACCTGCCGGAGAAAACACTGGAGCTGAAAAGCAAGATAACTAACGCTCTCGGGGAATGGGGAAACAACCTCATAGACACGTTCGTTGCAGACAAGCCTAAATTGAAACCGTTATCGGTGTACCTGAAAAGAGGGTTGAACAACGGTATAACTCGTTATGACAACAAGATCCAAGGGGCGGTGGATAACGCCATGATGTTCATAGGTGACGAGGAAGGTAATTACGACATGAACCAAGTGTTTGACGATGTTATGTCGATGTTCAAGGAAATGGACGAGACGAATGTTAACCTCGGCCCGCTTGATGCTGTTATCGGTAAAGGCATGATAAAGGTGAAAATACCGAACAACATCTTCACCTCCATGCTATTCGGGGATACCGGTGCAATAAAGATCACCGAGGGGGATTTACTTGAATTGAAAAACTTATTTTTAGAGGAATAGAGACATGGGAAACTATCACAAGATGCTGAAACACTACAAGGAAAAAGGGTTATTCAGCGAGGCTAAAATGTGGGAATCGGTAGAGAGCCTGGACGAGCTCCTGGAAGAGATGGAAGAGAAAGACCCGGAAATGTTCTGGGATTTCATGAGAGAGCAGCACTGTATCTTTTGCGGTCCTCACTTTGACGAGAGGTTCGGTAAATGGCAGATAGAGCAAATGCATCACAAGGGAGAGGACGGCAAGGAGTACAAGGGAATGCACTGGACGGAAGACGAGATGAAAGCCGTGTTCGACAAGTACAAGTCATCGTTACCAGCCGGGACAACCTGCTGGGACGTTGCCGTCGCTATCACGGGGAACTGGCACGATAAGGCGTGTTTGTTCAAGAAGTGGTTCCCCGAGAATCACGAGGAAAAGGTTATCGAGGATGCCATCAACTTTTACCTCAAGGACCAAGATGCCCCGGAAGGGAAGGTTTGGCACTACATGATTGCCATGGACGAGTAAAAACATTATCGCCATGAAAAACGATGCTAATTTATTGTATTTAATGGACTTGCTGGATAACGAGTGTATCGCCGGGGTCGCAGCTATAATCATAGCGGAGATGCTCGCTATCGTTTGAAAGTGTTAATAGTTACTTGAAGTGTGGCACGATTGGCGGCGTGTTAGAGGGGCGGGATGCCCCTTTATTTTTTGGGGCAAATGAAAAGAAAGTGAATTAAAGACGGCAATCCTGATTCACTTTCTTTTAGACTATTATCTAATTCCCCAATTAGACTAAGGTTTCTCACCTTAGATGTATAATAGTTACATTGTTATATGCAAATATATTCAAAATTTATTTCATTAACAAGTGTTTTTAGTAGTTATATCCAAAATGGAAATAACTATTGTTTTTGTTCCCAGAGAATGTCATGGTTTATTTATATGGTTCTTTGGATTTGGTTTTACCCTTGTCATGTTTCAGGTCATTCATAAGGAAGTGTCCTCTTAATACTATTAACCCTAACCCTATAATATTAACTGTTGTAGTGGATAATATTGTTATCATCACGGGGTCAGATATTGACATTGTCCCCCACTTGTTAAATGGTTCTATAGATGCGTAATTACATACGACAATCCCAAGCACAACAAACAAGTAGATGGCTATAATTCTTGATGCCCATTTCTCAAGTCTCCTTCTCGCTTTCGTGTTTTCAACAATACGATGCAATTCTATAAATTGCTCGCATTTGTCCATTATGCCGTCATTATTAGCAACATCAGTTTCAAGAAGCAACCTTGTTTTATCAAGTAAATCTAAATCCTTTCTTCCCTTTTTTAATGGATTTGAAAAGAAGTTTTTAACGTGATAAGCGATATAAAAACCTCCATGCTTCATAACGTGAGGTTTACTAGGCTCATCTGAATTAATATTATCAAATAAATCCTCACTCATTATGATTCCACTTGCGCTGACTTAAAATAATCCTTTATATATTCTATCGGAATAGGTGTATTCCATTTTACTTCTTTATTTGACTCTACTTCGCCTTCACCAAACAACGTTTTATACCACGGAGATCCTTTCTGATGCGACCATTCTGTCAATTTATAGGCACTCAAGTTATGCAACTTGTTAACAGCTTTCACTACAATATCCATTGCCATCTTGTTTGCTCGATAAGCGTTAACTTTTTCTTGCGAAAAACCATCTATAACTTGTTCCGGGTCTATTTTCTTGTTCACGATAGGGAATACTGGACCGTAAGGCCAAGCTTTCGGGCTATCGTCGCTAAATAACGGTTTGCCTACTTTGGCAAGATAAACACCATACACGTAAAATAATATTTTATTTATTTGCGTCCTGTTAAGAAGGGTCATGTGATTCCTAACCGCCGCAAATTGTATTAATTTGGCATAATCAAGACTGGTTAGAGTTTCCATTGTGACGCTATTTTTTTGTTACACGTACCAAATATACGAAAATTTGGACGCCAAAGTTATAAAATTATTGCATATTTCTATAAGATTGATGTTAAAAAAAGCGGCCCCCGTTTCCAGAAGCCGCCACGTTGCCACTCTAACTTGCATCACTCGCCACACGGCACATCTAGCATAGCACGTCAATTATCACACACGGGGTATTTCTCTAAAACCAGAGCGGGATCTACAGGCACTTCTAACAAGTACCATATGTCGAACCTCTCGCTAATCACGAGGGGAGAGATGTCGATTATAACTTGTTTTGTTTCGTTGTCCATAAAAAAAGTGGCTTAACGTTCGCCGATCAGCAAGGTATCGCCAGAAACCCAACAACCAAACTACTAGTTAAGCCACATGATGCGACTTACCTAGTTCATTTGGTTGCTCTCGAAACTGGCGATTTCTGCTGAACGATGAACTAGTCAATAAATATTTTCAGTAGCACGCTCTCACGTGCCTTGGTGCAAAGATATAAAATATTTTAATAACACTTGTCGGAAATGAAATTATCCTTCCCGTACTTCGCTATCCAATCCCATATAGTTTTTATCCTGTGTTGCGGGTAGCAGAATACTTTAGACTCTACAGGAAGCCAGAAGAGCTTAAATTTCCTCCTGTATAGGGTTATAACAGAACCCTTGGTTTCAATTTTGTAAGTACGTTTCATTTCATCTTGTTTTAACCTGTTTTTGGTCTACCTCTTTCTTGAAAAAGAAGTTACTGATTTTCTTTTCACTATCAACAATCATCCCGGTTAATTCCCAACCGGATTGGCCAAGCTCGTTTAACCGTTGCTCGTCCGGTATCATGCCATAACCGAATATTAGCACCTTGTACTCGAATTTTTTCATGTTGTATTGATTTTTTAGATTATTACACGATATCCAGCTACGGACATTTCTCTAATTATTTCACAGGATTTCATTAAAGCTTTCTCTAGTGCGATCTCGTAACTTTTATTCCCAGCATAACTTTCCGTTAGATAATTGTATTCTTTCAGCCTACCGTTAGCGGAACAATCGTATAATTGCCACCACCAGTCCAAATCATCTACCCCTATCATCACGTGAATGTTGTGTTTTTCTCTAAGCCATTTCTGTAATGATGATTGTGATGGTGCAGAAAATCTATCCGTGTACATACCGTTATAATCAAAAACAAGATCATCTATTTCGACACCATACCCACTACCATCACTATATTCATTTACAGAATATTCACCATTATTACAATAGCAATAGATACATTTTTCACGAAATCCTAGCTCCTTTGCCAATATCGCTGTTTGTTTACTTATTATTTGATCCATGCTATATTTCCTGTTTAAGTTTCTTCACTATCCACTCCCCGAAGTCATCCTGTATCTCGATTGCTTCTTCAGGTGAAAGGTTTAAAGCACCACGCCCGGTTAAATGTCCCCACCCACGGAGAACCATGATATTTATACCGTCTATCGACACGTAACCATCCTTGTTGTATTTCACCTCTTTTTTCACTGGCTTTTCGCCATTGCTGTTAAGCAAATCTATTATTGCTAATTTTGATTCATGTGGCATTCTAACCACCCAATCAAAACACCGAACACCATCCTTAGTTGCAACCCCTATCCCGAAGAAGTCATGAAAAGGGGGCTTGTATATTTCGTCAAAATTCATAATTACATTTTTGATATTTATACTTGTTATATTTTCTTATCAATCTTATACTAGCCTTTTTAATGAGCGGTAAATCATGCCATGACGGGTAAACTAACCGTTCTGAACCATTTATTACCTTCTTGAAAGGCTGCCTCAATTTCCTGTATCTCCTCAAGTAATTTTTACCGTGCGTGTTTAATACTTTCTTCGCTATTCTAAGTCTCATTGTTCTCTTCTTTTACTTCGATGAATATTACTCCAGTGTGATCTTCTCTGTCTCTTGCTGCGCACGCACCGAGAAAATATGACATATATTCACATCCTTCAATTTCAAGATCACTCATTGCACAATCCGAACATTTGCATCCTTCGACGCATTTCAGTTTCTTTTTCCCGAACTGGAACACTTCACCTACTTTATATTCTTCCATGATTATTTTGATTTAAGTCGTTTAATTAACTCGTCAGCATATTCTATCGCTCGACTTACATCTTTGTCAATATAATGAAATGGATCAACACCGGGAATACTTTCCTCTGATATGATTCCGACTAGAGCATCTTTCGCTATCTCGTACCTGCGTTGCTCCCAGTCAATCGCTTTATCCGTGCTATCAAGCTCTATCTCGTCAATCGTTAGTTTCGTGTCCATGATCAATACTTTTTACCATGTTTATACTCTCTCTTCTCGTTATACATCATCTTGTGCTCGATGAACCATAATAGGCCTATATTAAGTATCCTTGACAGGGCGAAGATTTGAGTGATGGCGTAATTCACTTGCTCTTCCAGCGAGTACTTGTAATTCGTTATGTCTTTTATTATGGAGTAAACGTTCTCCGTGAACGTCTTCTTACCAGATACCACGTTGACCGTGGCGAACCTGTTAAGGTTTAAATCCCGAAGCCCGGCGAAGTCTAGTAACCGTATGCAAGCGTCGGCAAGCTCGTCTTCCACCCTGTCTTTAACGTACTCCTCGAAATTATAAACGAATAACACGTTATCCTCGTGAAATGTTTTGGGACTGAATATCGTGTTCTCTTTGTCTTTTGGTACCTTGGCGTACAACCCTTTCCTGTCAGCCTCAACCGCCTCTGATAACTCCGATATAACTAGCATTAGATAGTGACTATCACTAAACTCTTCTTCGTGAAACCCGTGTTCACGTGCTATCTTGTAAGCCTTGTCTCTTAATTCATTTAATTCCATATTTCAAAAGTTTAATTGATGATCATTTTACCAGTTAATAAACACATGGATACTAACATGATATAAAATACGCAGATCAACAAGCCGAATTTTAAAGTAAAAATACTTGACTTGTTTTTTGATGTTACAATCAAAAACACTAAACCGATGACCATTATCAAGCCACCTATTGAAAATAAAATTCCTTTTTCCATGCTATAAACTCCTACTAAAAATAAAGAAAAAATACTTCCCACACTTACTACAACGTATGTTCCCAGCAGAATTACTACTTATCGTGTACTCTTTACTCCCGCAAGAAGGACACGTCGGGGTAGGGAACAACGGTTGACCTTGTAAATCTATCTTTTGAACTGTCAATTCCTTGTTCTTTAACACCTCGCTAGCGATGTATTCATCCATCACACGGAGTATTCTACATACCTTTCCGTCTGTCTCTGGTGAGTAGTCCGTGTATTTTTTTGAACAATCACAACCGTACAACGTGTCGGCTATGATCTTGCATAATTCTTTCCGTGTCATATTTTCTTCCCGAACAATATATCATAGCATATCCATGTTAAGGCGCACAATGATATAATAATTATTACACCTTGCCATACTTGACTAATCTTGATCAAATAGCCTATTAATGCTACCGTGAAAAAAAGCCCCATAACGACGAGGAAAGACACGATAATTTTTGCAATTTTATTCTTCATATATTTCTATTTAGTAATCAATTACTTTATTTTGGTCACCTTACAAATAAGGCGACCAGATTATTAAATTTTGCTCCCGACATTTATGTCGGGAGCAACGTTAATCATCTTTCCTTGTAAATATCACCCTCAAGCAATAGTACACGAATGTTGCCACGCATAGAGCCGTGATCGGGTACTCGTTGAGAAGGTTGAAAAAATCTCTCATGCTATTGGTGTTTGGAAACAATTCAAGATTTCTTCTTTAGTTGCCTTGTGTAACGGCGTGTCAACGTCACGTGGGAAACTTAGGTATTCAAAACCCGGTAATCCCAAGTTTCTAGCTGCTTCCCTATTGATTGCCCAGTCGATGCCGTTCGTGAAGAGTTGATCCTTGTCGGTATCATCCCTCATTGCGGCGAGGGCAAGAAATAGAAACTCGTTGTCCCCGCAATCAACTAGCTTGCACGTCCCCGATTTCACCTCGTCCTCGAATATGTCTACCGATTCATCGTGAACGGCGTGAATATCCCCGTATCCAACCATCAAGTACACGGCGGTTGTTTCCTCGGTGCAACGGCAAAACCGGTATCCCATATCTTTCAACTTGCTCCTTAGTTCTGGGGTATTAATTCTTATAAAGCATTTTGTCGTGAACATGGTCCTTTATTTTTGTCGTTCAACTTCCGTTATCGAGTTTAGATCGTACACGTTGCATTTAAGCAGGTGTACCAGCTCTATGTTAGCGTCGTAACACAGGCTCTTGAACTTGCAAGCGTCACAGTTGGTCTGTCCTTTTTGAACCGTGAAGGTGACGGTTTCGGGTTCCGGTTCTTCGATCTCGATTTCTTCCCAGTGTTCGATGATTAATTGCCCACAAATACCATTGATGTAGGCAAAATCGATCACATTTCTCATCGGGTCGATAAAGAAAACATAATCTTCATTTACAAATGAACGATCTTTAGTATCTTTCGCACCGAGAGATTTTAATTTATCGATTACCAGTTCAGGGTGTTTCTTGTTACCCCTGATGTAATAGTGTTTTTCTTTTTCCATGATCACTTTTCTTTGACTTTAATGTTATTTCCCCCATAAACGACCTTCATCTTTGGTTTCTTTCTTGGCTTGTCTACAAACTTTGGATGAATCCAAAAGACCTTATCCTCGTAATAATCTAGGTCAAACGGCACGAGTTGGAACATCTCGTGATCAAAGTCAATCCCCACGAGCATGCATTCAACATCTCCTATATCATGTCCCATGTGAACAATCATCGGTTCGCTATGCCGGTATGAATAAGTTCTAAACTGGTTGTCTGTCATGATTATTCCTCCATTTCATGCCGTTTGTTTTAATATCTCGTGAATCTTGTTCATCTTCTTGTCAATGATCGAGAAGGCCGTGAATATCTCGTCGCAATTATTCAAGTCTATATCCACCTCACCGTAAATAGAGGCGAAATAACCGGTAAATTTCTTCGATTCGAAGTTTATAGCCTTGATGTTAACGTCATCCAAGCAAACGTCACGCATCATAACCTTGCTCATGATCCTCGATACCTTCTCGTCATTCATGATCGAGTAGCCGGAAAGGACGTTGATAATTGACGCTCTCGCTATGCAAGTGACGTGATCCGGGTTATCGATGAACTTCTGCACGTATCTCTTGATCGAGTGAAATAATATCTTGATGTCGTTCCCGAACTCGTCATCAAGGATGTCAAGGTTACTTGTCAACTCCCTCTTGGAAGATTCAGTTATGCATACCGAGTCGTACATGATTGACTTGTACTTGTCAATCCGGCGTTTCATCTCGTTTAACGATCTCTTGAACCCTTGCCGGTACAGGTTAGACCGTTTCGTGTCGTTGATCAACTCTAGTATATACCCGTCGATCGTGTCAGCGACGATCAAGCCGGAATAAATGTACTTCATCCTGTCATCAAGATCTAGCACTGAAATAGCGTCAATCCCGTTTCTCGGGACTACTACCGGGATCCTAAACTTGCCTGGTTTGATGTTTATCGTTGTTCCCATGTTAATCCATTCTTTTAAAATACCTTGATTTAAACTCCTTGGTGTGAATGATAGAGTTTTTCATCCGTTACTCGGTTTGAAAGAAATAAATAGCGTTCCCATCCTTGACCCGGAACTTACCGGGTTCCGGAGCCTTGATCTTCTTCTGTTTTATCGTTTCACTGTCACGCCGGGCCAGTTCCTTTGAATTCTGGAAGTCCGGGTGTTCTATACCGTTTGCTGTCATGATATTATTAAATTTTAAAATGGTGCTTTCTCCGAATCATCCTCGAACGGGTTAATATCAAAACTCCTGTCCGGTTCGATTCTCTTGAATAATTCTGTTTGTTTAGGTTGTTCTTGCCACCCGTACACGATGTACTCTGCCCTTGAATTTTTAAACCTCCTGCTTTCCACCTCGTAATACATCCCGACAAGATAGTCAACAACTCCCATGCTCCGGTTCTTGCAAACCTCTATCACGTTCGAGTACTCGGCGTACCTTAACGTTTTCTCTTTCCCGAAGAACTCGCTCGCCCTTCTCACGAAATCCTCGCCGACCCGGTGAACCAGGAAACAATTATCAACGGCGTTAGTCAAGTCTGCCGTCCCGCTAATCGATTCCTTCCGGAGTAACGTCGTTTCCTTCCTCGGGTGGGCCACGAGTATCACGTGAATGTTCATCTGTTTCGCCATATCGCAAATATCGATGATGAATTTCTTCTGTTTCCCGTACTTGTCTCCGTCAAGTCCATCTATGTCGAGGGCCATGAGGTTATCGATAACAACCAGTTTCACGCCCTTGTTCGTCACCACGTCCTTCACGTCGTGAACGATCTGTTCCCACTTGCAACCGTAGTTGTTGTTGTACAGGAAAAACTTGTTTTCCATCCACTCGCTGATCTTCTCGGATATGTTTCTAGGGGTGTAATAAACGTTGTCGTATGACGTGTTTTTTACCACGTGATTCTTTCCTGCCGCCACTTGATCTAGCCATCCTTTCAGCTTGAAATCGACCAGCTCTCCCGACCACAACGCCACGTTAAAACCACGTTGCACGGCGTTCATCATCACCACGTTCAACCAGCTAGATTTACCGGAACCGTTGACACCAGAAACTAGCGAAACCTCGCCGAGTATTAACCCGGTGATGGCCTTGTCTAGATCGAGAAACCCGGTTGGTATGGAGATCACTTTAGAGGGGTCGTAAAATTTAATATCCCTCATGGATAACCATTTCTTACCCTTGTCCTCCGTTTCCTCCCTTGGCTTGAACTCTTCCCGTTGCACGTGGCCGTAATATTGCTGCTTGTGTACGAATTCCCGGTAATCTTTCTTATCGTAAGCGTCCGGCTCGTACTTCAACCGCAAGTCCTTCCACGTGTAACTTGAACATGAATTATGAAAACAGGTGAATCCTATCGCCCCGGAAGGGGACACGAATATCGCCGAATCCGGGGCTTTGTGGGACGGATCAAACGGGCATTCTTTCAAGATAATTTTTCTCAACCCCGCCACGGATGTGTCCCGGTAAACCTGTATCCCGTGCTTGTTGATAAAATCATCGATGTTGAAAGTTTCTTGGTTGAAACGATTGCTGTACGTGGGTTTTTCTTCCACGGGCAGTATCTTGTTCACCTTGAGAAACAATTCCTTGTCGGTCGGTTTTATCTCGTCCGGCACGGTTAGAATCTTGCTCAGCCTGTGCGGCCTGTCTTGATCGTTCGCCCCCTTCCTCGCCACCGTGCCGTACAGTTTCGTGATTCTAGCGGCGTTACCTACCTTGACGTCAATATCAACGTTATCATCCGTGAAAAGTAACGCTAACGCTTTCAGGAAATCCGAAACTATCTTGTCGTTCTCCGGGGTGTTCGCCCAGCTATCAACCTTGTACATGAGATGTAACCCGTTACCGGAAGAGCAAACCACCGGGAAAGAGAAACCGTTGTCCCGCAAGAACTTCCACACTTGCCCGGCCTTCGTTCTGGCCGCTTGCCACTCGGCGTTTGAACTCGATATTTTCTTGTGTCCGCGGACTGGATCAAGGTCAATCAAGACCCATTCACGGCAAACGATGTCAGTATCCTTCGTGCTCTCGGCACCGAGAAGCATCTTGTCTTTCTGCGCCATGGAGTAGCACATCTCGCTTATCGAGTTGAACACGAAGTAGATGTTGTACTCGGCATCGAAACGCTGTACGGCATCGCACGCTAGCTGATGGTCTTTGAAGTACCCGCTCCAGATGTCCTGTTTCCTCGTCACGTGCATGGCTCGAATCTCGAACAACCTATCGTCTGGGCAGAACACCTCCAAGGCTCTCATCACTTCAATTCGATCCATGTTCTCGTTAATTTTAATCGTTTAACATCAATTTAGCCACCTGTTTTTCTCCTCGCTCCACACTTGTCCCTTGTCGTTTCGGTCGCCATTTTGTGGTTTAGAATCGAAAATAGATGGCATTTGTGGTAATTCTTGTTTTGTTTTGGAGAAATTCCAATCATTCTTTGCCCAAGTAGCAAGCCTTTTAGACGTTTCCCAAGTTCTTTGCATCTCGAATCTCATCTTATTCCCGGAAGGGTTGAGTTCCGTCCAGTAGTTGAAAAAGTCCGTCAACATGCTCTCCGGGTAACGAGAAGAAAAAGATTTCAACATGGAAAGAAAAGCATCTTTGCGTGTGGCGACGTCTGTCGCTTTTTTGGAACTATCGTTAGATAGTTCTTTTTTGTTATTATATTCTTTATCTTTCTTTTTATTTGAGTGGGACGTGAGTGACATTTGAGTTACTTGCCGAGCTACTTGTTGAGTGATAAACTCTTGTAACTCTATATCTGTCATATTGTTAAGTGAGTTACTTGGTGAGTTATTTGGTGAGTTTTGAGTATCCCCAATCGAATTGTAAGCATCATAGTTCAAGAGAGTTATAACGTTTATACCTTGACTGGCATCTACTGTTATCATTTTCTCTTTTTTCAGCTTTGACAAAAAAGTTTTCACCCATTGTTCAGAACGTCCCCATTTCCTCATTAGGAACCTGTTAGAAGCCGGATATTGTCCCCTTCCCCAAGTTATTTCGTGAACCCCGATGCGAGATGTAATCTCAGAAGTTTCAAATCGTGCCAGTTGAATTAAATCCAGCCACGCTTCTCCTTCATTAAAAGCCCGGGCGGCCTGCCATATCTTGTTCTCGAAAAATTTGCGAGATAATTTGATATATCCTTTTTCCATTGTTACTCGTTATCCTTTTCTAATTCTTTTCTCTTTTCAGTCAAAAAGTCTATTAATTCTTGAATTTCATCTTCTGTAATTTTAACTGATAAATAATTGTAAACATCTTCGTTGGATGAGATTGAAATATCCATGTACCCATCTACACACCCAACTTCTAAATGATTGTTCTCGTCTACTATTTTTAAAAATGTTCGTTTCATGTTTTTCGATTTTTAAGCCTGTAAAACCTCCCGCCCTTGCCTTTAAGAGCGATTATTGAAACCCCGTGGGTGTATCCATTGCCACGGAGTTTCAAGTACCACATGATGAATTTTATTTTTCTAATCATGTATCTTTTATTTCTCGTTTGAAACAGCTTGAAGGTACAACTCGGCCACGCACGCCCCGTGATAATCGAGAGTGGCGGGGTGTTTCTTGCAGAACTCGGCGAACCTGTTAAAGTTTCCGGAACTGATGATGAAGTAGTACGCCTTGTTCTTGGCGTTCTTCTCTACCTCTAGGGCGTTCCTGCAAGATTCAAGCTGTCCTTGTAACGAATTGATTTTAGATAGCAATTTACCCGTTTCGTGGGTGGACGTTGTTAAAGCGTTACTGTACTTCACACTTCTACAAATTCCATTGAAGTTTGGCATCTTGTGAATGAAATTTGATAAATAAAGAAACCGTTAGTTTCCCAAAGTCGCCAAACTTCAACTAATTCCGATGTACGAAAGTAGTCCACAGGGTTACTAACGGTTTTATCTTTGTTGATAAACGTTACCAGTAGATATAAAAAATCTACCCTCATACATCTAATAAAAAGTAAAGTTTGGCGAACTTTCACCACAAAGATACAACAAATTTCAAAATGCCAAATATTCCGATAAAAAATACTTCTTATTTTACTTTTTTGCCATTTTCTAAAATAACGTCTTCTACTATTTTAATTTATTCTCTCTCTCTTCTTTTTTAGCGATATACTTAGCGTATTCTTTACATACCTTGGGGCGGGTTTTACTGCAATTCCAAGCGCTTACTGAACTGTAATGCTCGCAATGACCTCGAGTACACCATTGCCCGGGACAAAGTTGCTTGCAAATCAAATATACCGCTTCGCGGACACGATGATAAGAGCGTTCGCTGGTTCTGGCAGAACTACTGCTGTTTGCAAGAATCGATCTTACAAGTATTTCATCATTAATATCTTTGGTGTTAAAACCAAGATCTTTTTTTGTTCGTCTTTTGCAATCTAAATAAGTGGCTAGTACCATGCGTTGCAGTTTTC
The DNA here is from genome assembly GCA_019423345.1 of Butyricimonas sp. Taxonomy (GTDB): domain Bacteria; phylum Bacteroidota; class Bacteroidia; order Bacteroidales; family Marinifilaceae; genus Butyricimonas. The sequence goes on from JAHZBN010000003.1 coordinate 165,591, forward strand.
CTAACATATTGTTTGTTTTTAATCTTTAATTAATTCCTGTATTCTCGCCAGCTTGTCTTTCAATCGTGTACACTCGTCAAAGGCTTCCTTGTAAGCGTTGGCCATCATATCGTAAGCTGTCATGCTAACAAATTCTTCTTCACGTTTTACCGTCTTGAACTCTACAGGGGTAATCGTGATTATTCTCCGGATGTCGTTTTTTCTTTTCTTGCTCATATAGTTTATTTTTTATGATTTATACATGTAATATTATTATCCTTGCAATTCGGCTGCGGGCAAACCCTGTACTTGCACTCGATCAAGTTGTACTTCCAAACTGAATGATGAATACAGGTAAGGCAGTCCGTTGGAGGGGATGTAGCGATGATCACGATACCAAGATCCGGTGGGTTAGAGGGTGGTTTGGGCGGGCGTTTCATCGTGCTTCGTGATTACTATCGCTATCGTGTTAATTGTCGTTCCACTCTCCTTGAATTCCCCCGGGGCAATATCAAATATTTTCCCGTTTACTTTATCTAGCCAGTCTCGAAAATTAACGCATTTCTTTTCTGACGCTAAACGCCAGTGAGGACTGGTGATAGCCGCTAAGGTTCCTCCGGGTGTTAGGTGTTCGTACATTAATCTTACATGATCGATGTCTTGGTTGTTTGAAAAAGGTGGGTTGGCAATAATCTTGGAATAATAACCAACAGTGTTTTTCGTGAAATCTTTACCAAGTAAAATAACGTTTTCAAGCGAATCAATAAACTCCCTGTTTTCTGGCATTAGCTCGTAACACTCTACAACAACTGACGGGCAGGAACGGTGTATTGCCTTGATAATCGAACCACGTCCAGCACTCGGTTCAAGAACTGTATCATTATCGTGAATACCACCAGCAAGCATTACTAGCCAGTCCGCAATCTCGTTTGGAGTTTCAAAAAATTGATACTCTTGTTGTAAGTTGCATCTCTTACCCTCTTTTAGTATTGAAAAGACTCTATCGGGATTAAATGGAAACGTGAATCCTTGTACCTTTCCACCTTGCCATCTCCCTCCGGCTTCTTCTATCCACTTCTTCGCCTCGGCATAGGATTTTTTGTTAAATTGGACAGCGGGTAATTTGAGAACGTTATCTTCGAGAGTACAATGTTTTAATATCTCTTCCACGCTCCACTTGTTACCATCATCTAATTTCTTTTTATTATTTTCAGGCAAATCATCAACACCAAGCAACTTATTTAACGCTCTTTGAATTCTAATTTGTACGTCTGCCGATTTAGCCATGTAATCAAGTATTGCGGTCAAAAATTCAATATCAACATGCCCAGTGTTATCGTACATATCTTCTTTAGAAATTAATTCAGGAAGATTGTACAGGAACATGTAACTACCATGTAACGCTTCTATTAAATTCTGCTTTTTGTTCGTCATAACTTTTTTGCAAATAAATCCTTGTTGTTTCTATACTACCATGTCCTAAAAGATCAGCTAATTGTATTATATCGTTGTTTTTTTTCAAATACATTTTAGCAAAAAAATGCCTGAAAGCGTGGGGATGCATTTTACTAGTATCAATGTTGCATTTTCTTCCCCACGATTTCATATTTTCACTAATTCCCCTTGAAGTAATTCTACCATATTTACCCATTGCGACATATCCGACTTTATTTTCTTTTTTAGTATAATCTCTTACCTCTTTTTGAAGAGAGGTACTAAAAAAGAACCTGCGATACTTGTTACCCTTCCCTTTTATCGTTGTCTCTCCGTTAATTATGTCCTCCCATTTAAACTCTAAAAATTCAGATATCCTCGCACCAGTTGAAGCTAAAATTTTGATAAAAAAATAATAATCTTTGTTTTTATGAGTAGAAAGGTATGAAAGCAAACGGTTGTATTCCTCTTGCGTTGGGATATTGTCTGTTTGAAGACTGCGTTTAAATTTAGGACGCTTTAATTTTAATGGTTTGTTTAGATATTCCCCTAACTTTTCTAGCGCTGTAATTCTTAGTCGTATGGTTTTAGGGGATAATCCTTCGTTTTCCAAAGTGGCTATGAAACGTTTACAATTTTCCAATGAAAAATCATTTGAGTATTCATAAAATTTTCTCACTGAATGAGAATAAGAATATAATGTATTAATCGAATAATCATGATCATCTGACAACTTATTTAAAAATCCATTGATTATTTCTTGATTTCTTTCCGATATTACAGATAATTTTTCTAAAGGAGAGATAGTTTTTTTTCTATCTCTACTAAACCCTATATCATTTACATTTAAAAAATCACATATTCCCTCTAAAGAGTACCGGTTACTTAATATATCTATCGCATATTTTTTCCTATAACGATAATACCCACGTCTGCTTACACTTTCAGATTTTTCTAAAAAATCTTTTACCGCCTTGATGTAATATGCTTTGATATTGTAAGGCGTACCGCCTTCATACAAGTAACTAATGTACTTTAAAAACATTTTTTCTTTTTTCCCATCCATGATTTATTCAATCAATCGTTTCATGTCTATTAAAATATTCGTTCACAACCTTCATGAAATCGTCAAGCGACCAGCACACGGCACACTTGTAACCTCTCTCTTTTAATTTACCGATCATGTCCTTTTGCGTTTCTTGTAGCCGTCCTCCCTTCACCTTCATTTCCACGAATAAGCCGTGATATTGTCCGGACGGCTCCGGGATGAACAAATCCGGGACTCTGGCTACAACTCCTTCCGCTTTCAGCTTGGCTGCCGTGACTATATTCCTAGCCCCACCGTTAGGGATAGCGTGAATCAGCTTTCCGGGGTATTGCATCCGGAACCAGTTCACGGCAGCGACTTGCGTTTGATGTTCTCTGTCTCTCATAAGTGTATGTTTTTTTAATTAGTGAATGAGGCGGGAATCGAACCCGCACCGTACGATAACTTCCAGCGTGTCAGGCTTTATTTTCGACGTACTAGCACTTAGCATCATCTTTAGGCATGATACGACCATAGCCAGAACATTATAGTGTCTACCAATTGCACCACTCATTCATGCCCGTTTCACGGGCTGTGTTTTATTCTTGTTTGTCCTCGAAATAATGGAACACGTCCATTATATTGGAATCACCAACTTGCACGATCTCGAACGGGATAACGTAAGTGGATAACGCTTTCTGTAAATTTTCCAATGACTTGTCAACATCGGAACCTGCAACGAGAAAGTACTGGTTCGCTCTCTTTTCCTTGCCGGAGATACTATCGCAATCAATGATTGCCACTTTAGCCTTGAACCATTTATCGTCATTGGCATCATTCGACTCCACCAATTCCGTGATATTCGATTTCTTTATCGCTTCAATACAAAAGTCTCCTTGAATCATCTCTTTTAACTCCTCTATGATCATTGCCTCTGCCTCTGTGAAGCTCATGCTATCCAGTAGATATAACTCGGATACTTTTTTCTCTTTGCCGTCTTCGCCGACTTTAACGTATTTTACTTTTACTTCAAACCAATTCGCTGTCATAATTTTTTATCGTTTTAAAATTTTAATCTTTCCAATCACGTCCATGCCACGAAGGACAAGGTGTTCATTATCTTCCTTGCCAGAGGGTGACAACTCCCAGCAAGTGGTTAACACGTGCTTGTTGATTATCCTTTGCAAGACTTTCATGTCAGCCGGGTAAACTATCTCGTTCACCTTGTTGCGGCCGAGGTTTATTAGCTGTACTTTCATTTCATCTTGCTTTTATGATCGTGTTTCAAGTGACATCTCCTGCCTCGTATCTTGATGTTGTTCACGTCCCACGCCAGCTCGACCCTGCCGGACTCCTGCGCCTCTTTAACTGATATTTCATGAGAACAATCTAAAGGGAGACAATCGTTACGCTTGCAATCTTGACAAAAGAGATAGCCGTAAGTGTCAAGCATTTGTTCTATCTTTTTTTGCTTGGCAGCACGGATTCTTCGTTCTTTCTCTGATGGGGAGATCCTTTCCCCGGTGCTGGTGTAGTAGTGCATGGAGCAAGTGTTTTTAGTCGTCAATATCCGTTGGAAATAATTCTTTAGCGTTCCATTCCGGCTGTTTCATGTCGATAAAACCGAGATTACCGGATTCAGCGTGAATATCATAACCGGGATACTTGCCCGTGGATTCACAATCGGAGACAATTTGAAGGGCTTGCCTGTATTTATATTTACCGATCTCCAAATCCTCGGCGTTCCAAACTAGAGCGGCAACACCGAAGGGGGGAACCGTCTGTACCATGAGCATGATGGTACACGTGAACGGCCTGCCCGTCACGGCTTCTGCCACGTCAAGGTACATCCCCTCGGAAAGCTCGTAACAAAGTTTAGCGGAGTGGTAATAGAAATGACCGAGGCTCTCGCAAGCGGTACTTTTCACTGATATCACGGTGTTATGACCGATATTTTCCGCCAGTTGCAACCCGTCGAGCCGGATCCTAACGTCTAACCCGGTAACTGGATCAGTGTAATACATCGACACCTCTGTTTTAACTCCTTTCATTAATTCCGGCAGGATACCGCCCCCGTAACGATTAAAGTTGAATTTCACGGCATCTATTATTATTTTTTGATCAGCCGTTACCGATTGCAAGCCGGATAATTCTTTCAAGCTCTCGTAATACAATCTCTTCCCGTCAATCTTTTCCATGCTTCGGCCGGAGTCTTCAACGTAATACCTTGCCGTTTCGATCACCGTGTGACCGTCTTCATGATTGCCGTTAATCGTGCCTCCTCTCAATATTATCTTGTCCTCCCAGAACGATACCAGGGTGTTCATCCCCTCTGTCGTGGCCCTGTTCGCCTCTGGCTCTACCGTTATGGTACTAAACCTTCCCGGCTCAAGGAGACAAGCGTGTATGAACGTCCCGAGACTGAAATAAGATTTCTCTTTCTGCACCTTCTCAAGTTCTTGTTTCCACCCGCTTTCCCGCTCGAAAAATAAATGAAGCGGTGATTTCAACGCTTCTTTCAACGTGCCGCTATTGTACGCTGGATCTTGAAGGTAAACCTCCATGTCATCTTGAACGACCCTCCCGTTTATCGAGAGAGAGGATAGGTCTATATCCTTTATCTCTCTTCTTCTTTTCAAGTAATCCGCCACGTCTTTTGCCGTGGCGTAATCTTTCAACGGGCGGGTGTAATCAATGCTCTTGATTAGTTCCGTGTCGGAAACCTCTGCTTGATCGATGTCAGGCAGGGCATCCATGTCAATTTCTTCGCTCATTGCTTGAATACTAGTGGTCTAATACTCCAGTTGTCGCAAGAGTTGCCACCTTGGGTCTTCTTCTTGCCCTTGTAAGTAATCATGAGCGGCATCCCTTTTGTTACCCCGTTCGCTTGCAGGGTTCCAACCAATCGTTTGGAGCCGTTGGATATGGTCCGGTAATTTCCCGTTTTCGGGTCTTTCTCCATGAAGAAAGCGCATTCAAGGCCAATTACCTTCCCCGTTTGTTGGCCTAGTACTTTCCGGGTGTCGATCTTTTGAAAGAATACTTTCTTCGATTCGCCAGGTTCTCCTGGACTCCAGTAGTCATCCATGAGATCAACGTTTAATTCTTCCGCTTGATCAAGGTCCGGTAATTCCCCGTTGGCTATATCGAATGCTTGTATGCCGTTTTCAACGGCCTTCTGTAATCCTGTCATGATGTTATTTATTAAAGGTTATTGATAAAAACTACTTGTTTGGTTATGAATCCCCCGAATTCGGACCTGATGGAATCCCACGCTTGCTGCATTTCCGGGGAAGATAATCGAGGTTCCGGCAACGCCATCCTTTCTAGTACCTCAGTTATCTTTTGCTTGTCCGGCTTTAACGCCTCTTGACGGGCTTTCTCTCTCGCTTCGGCCTCGGCTTTTTCCCTCGCTTCTTTTTCCGCTTGAATCCTTTTCTCTTCCGCCTCCTTTGCCGCTATAGCTTCTTGTTCCTCTCTCTTCCGCCTTTCTTCCTTCTCCCGGTTCATGCGTTCTTCCTCGGCTTTTAACTCGGCCTCCTTGCGAGCTAGAGCTTCTGCCTTTTCTCTCTGTTCCTGCTCGACCCGTTTTTTCTCTTCTTCCTCTTTCGCTTTACGCTCTTGTTCTTTCATGTAGACGGAACGCTGTGTGTCTCTTATTTTAATGAATTCCTCTTCTGAAATCTTGCCAAGATCGTCTCCGGGGTAGATGAAATTCCATTTTTTAAGCTCGATCGATCTCGATGTTGTTTTCTTGATCTCTTCCTGCTGTAACCTGATCTCTTCCTCTCTTTGCAGTTGAACTCGCCTCGATTCCACCGATTGTAACAGGTCTCGTTTTATAGCCTCGAAATCATCTTGAAATTCCGAGCAATTCAAGGTAGTTCCGGTAACATCCTTCAAGACTCCATCGATCGTGTTGACCGTGGCCGTGGCGATAGACTGGTTTACACGGTTGCGGAAATCGGAGATAGATTGCTTGATAGTATCCTTGCGCTTTCGTTCTTCCTCCTCTTTTCTCCTTTTCTCGGACTCCTTCTCCGTTTCGTAACGATTGATCTCTTCCTGCTGCTTGTACTCTGCCGGGCGGGTGATCTCTATTAACTCTTCCGTGAATCCTTTCACCTCGTTCTTGAACCCGTTCACCACGTCAAAGATAGCCTTTTGTCCTTTTTCGAGGTCAGTTCGTCCCGTGCGCAAGGCCGTCCGGTATCTCTTCGCCGTGTCGTAAGACTTGCTGTCAACGATCTCCGTGTACGGGCATTCTTCTACCAGTTTTAACTGCTTGTTTTTCGCGTCTTGAAACGTGTCAAGACGAGACAGGTCAACTTTGAACAAGTCTCCCGTTTTGATAATTCCTAAATTCTCCATATATTTGTATCTGAATTAATTAATAATTGACAACCCCCGGGGAGTCGAACCCCGGTAACGTGACCCGGCACGGGTTGTACGCTGGCATAATGCACCTTTGACGTGCGACTTTCGCCACTCCCGGAGTGTTGCCCGGAAGTTCACCAGCCCCGCTCGACTATGGCGGTATATGTTATAGTCTACCAGTATTTCAAAGAACTTAACCGCTATCGTTCTAGGGAGGCGGTTTTCTTTTTTTTAGAGAGGTGGGAAGGGGAATCGAACCCCTTGTAGTGTCATCGGTTCCAAGAATAATGCTTCTCCAAGCTGTTACCCACCGTGTGCCGGGACTTCCACCCGGCCGTTTTTAATTACCAATACATAAAACCTATTTCAGATTCACGATAGAGGCACCTTGTCCAACTACCTGCGGCATGATGCCATTCCATTGTTTGATTTTCTCGTACTCGACGAGTGTGGACGTGAGGGAATTCGCTATAATTCGGTTGGCCTCGGCTTCCGCTTTTGCTTTCGTCAGTAAACTTTTAGCCTGTCCCTCAGCGATGGCGATATCTTTCTTCGCTTGTGCTTCCGCACCCCGGATCTCGTTCTCTCGTTGCTCGGCTTCTTGCATCGCTTTAATCTTGTTATTCAAGGCCACGGTAACACTTTCGGGAACCCCGATATTACCCAAGAGATAGATGTCGTTTAGTTTAATGTATTTCTCCGCCGCTTTCTCGGTCGCTATTCTCTTGACTTCCTCGATGAAACTTATCTTACCCTCGCCGTACATCTGCTCCGCCGTTCTTGTTGATGATGCCTTGTTAAAAGCGTCACGAACCGAATTTCTAAGCACGATATTGGATATTTCCTCGCATCCTTTCTTGTACATCTCGAATACACGGGGAACGTTCACCTCCTCGATCTGGTACTCGATGCCGACGTTGGCGGAAAGCTTCATGCCTTCCTTGCTCTGGAATTCAAAACCGCGGTTCCCCTCCTCGTCGTTACTCCATACCTTGTTTTGACGTTGTGTCGGGAATAGAAATAATTCCTCGTTGATACCTATCCAGTAACGTCCCGGACCCAAAGCCTCGTAATCAACTCCCTTGTCTTTCCCGAGAAGGTAAAATTTAATACCCACGTTCCCCGCAGGAACTTTTGAACATGATGTCAAACACGACAACGATAACAATAAAAGACTGGTTGCTAATAATTTTGTTTTCATTTCTCTTGATTAAAAATTAATTTTTGATTGAATGTATTTGCAGATAACAGGCAAGTAGTACAACACGTAAACACATGTTGAAACCATGCCAATTACCGGTAACTCTACTGATTTGTGACTAACAGAAAAAGGTAGCCAGATCCCCCAGAAAACTATCGCTATCACGATATGGATCATTATTTTCAACAACTTTGTTCTCATGATTCTATTTTTTTAAATCATTAGCGATATACCCGGCTTGAACCTTGATAACCTCTTTAAGCCTCTTGATCTCTTCTTCGAGCTTCAAGTTTTTATCACATTCTTCCATATACCACTTCTTAAAATCCTCCGTGGAGGCGGGGCGTTTACCCCCTAAATCTGATTCTTCCATATGCTTTAGTTTTTAAGTGTTTCCAAAATTTCGCCCTTTCGAGTATCACTATTTATGTTGCTATAATTTGCGCAGGACCACGATCTCTGCTTTGAAGTTTGTTCTTTCAAAATTCTCTCTCATGGGTTCCGTTTCAACTATTGAAAACTTGTGCAGTGTCTCTACTAGTTTCTTGGGTTTATTTTTAAAAACAAATCCTAACGGGACTAAAAGGATTGAAGTTCCTCCAACACGTTGAACACTATCTATCCATTGTAGAAATTCCGTTAGAACAGGTATTTCGTATGGGGGATTGGAAATGATTTGATTATAACAACATTCCATGTTTCGAAAATCATCGTGACTCACGCTCAAACCGGGATATAGAATTTTGCACAATTCAACCATTTCTGGATCATTATCAAATGCGATCACGTTATACCCTTCTTTCAAAAGCTCTTTGGTAATTTGCCCCGTACCGCAGCAAGCGTCACAAACGTTATTGCCGTCAAAGTATTTTCCCGCGAAATGCAACATCCTATCAACCGTGGCGTCAGGCGTGAGATATTGCGAGTTATAAACACCTCTTCTTTTCTGTCTCTCGCAAAACGTGTCATAAACCCAGTTATCCCCTGAATACTCGAAAGGTAATTCTCCATTTTCGTTTAAATATTGTACTATTTCCAAAATAGTATCAGGCATATCGCCACTTTTGTTTTTAAAGTAACTGTTTCTTAAAACGTATTTTTTCATGATTATCGTGTTAATTAATTTCTACCTTGTTCTTTCACCCATCTCACCATTTCTTCTATACCGTCCCCGTCCTTCTCGTAAGCCTCTATACACTCCTTGCAAACGACAACCCCGTCTACCAGCTCGCAATCTTCATCGTCTACCATCTCTCGACAAATCCTGCACTCGTCCATTAAAGGAGCGTTGCTTGTCCCTGAATCACCGTGCCAAGGGCAGTAAGGGTGATCCTCTGAACCGAAAGGGGCGTTGTAGTAGCTCATGACTTCCTAGATTTACTCTTCGTCCTGAAATGCTCCTCGACAAACAACAAGGTCAAGAACCAGCAAAAGACAGAGACATACAACTGGTGCGTTGCAGGCTCGTCAAGAGGGGTGGTGCCGAACAAGCCCCCGAAAAGGCTGACTAGCGATAGGGTGAAGAATATGGTGATGTGTGTTTTCATCGTTCTCTCAGATATTTATATCGTATTTCTTCTATGTTGATTGTTAGAGCCTCAGCTAGACTGATCATCCCGTTTACATCTTGTTTTATGTATCCCGCATTGGCGTAATTGATTATAGTGTTCGGGCAAACCCCGTGTAGCTTGGATACAAACCTGTAACTAACAGGGATGTTAGAGTACTCCTTGGCATTGATGTAGCCTTGTTCCCTTAGTTTGTTTTCATCTGCTTCAATTTGCATGATTTTATCTTTTATTCTTCGACATATTCCATTCTTCGAGCCGTTCTTGTTCTAGCTCTTCTAACTCGCATCATATCGGCTGGTTGTACCAATAATTGGAGGAAAATCAACGCTATCATGGTTATAGCCCCGATCGCTCTCTTCACGTTGCCGATCTTGTCGTTTTCTATCGTCATGCGTTCCGGGTGTTTCACGAACATATATGCTGCAAGTTCCGTTGATTTGTTGAAATGTAGCTTGGCGTAGATGTTACGTAGGGTATTCTTTACAGTGTAAGGACTTCTTCCCAGTTTATCCGCAGCTTCATCAACAGATGCTCCCCATGCGATATATTCTGCGATCTCGATTTCTCTATTGGTTAGCGTACTCATAATCGAAAACTTTATTCAATCCATAATTGTTGAATATTTCACGAATGATGGTGGCTTGCCATGCGTACAAGTAAGCAGATCCAGATTTTTTGGTTTGAAATGAAGTTCTTGATTTTAGCTTTAATCTAGCCATAATCTCATCTCTAACCTTTTTTTGATCCTCTCTATTCAATAAAGCGTAAGCCGCTTTGAATGAGTAGTTCGTTTTTGCTATTGTGTTTTTGACATTTTCCATGTACATTTGTGATGTATTAGTGTTATTATTACAATGCAAATATAGGATATGCTATATTTAAAACAAATTATTTATAGCATAAAATATATCAAATGGTATAATTTAGAATGAATACAAATAAAAATACAGAAATTCAACAAAGAGTCAGAGAGTTGGTCAAAGAATTAAGTAATGGGGTATCTGACTTTGCCTCAAAGATTGGCACGCATCAATCTACATTATCTAGGGCTCTTGCTGAGGGGAATACATTAGGTGATGGATTGATTAATAAAATTGTTATAGCATTTGATATAAAAAAAGATTGGATTATGACAGGTGTGGGGGAGAAGTATGAAAAAAAATCAAGTCAAGATATAAATGAAGTTTCCTATGGAGATTTCATTGTTATGAATGTTCCCCTTGTTGGACAATATGCTTATGGAGGTTATTTGTGCGGTTATCAAGATGAGACATATGTGGCCCAGTTGCCAAAAATACCGTTTGTCGTGGATCACGAGGCTCGTGGCAGATACGTTGCGTTTGAAATGCGTGGAGATTCAATGACGGATGACACGGGCAGATATATCGAGGGGGATATATTATTGTGTAGGGAAGTTCCTCAAGATTTGTGGTGCCAGACAAAATTACACATGAGAAAATGGGACTTTGTTATCGTGCATAAAGATGGAATTCTTATCAAAAGAGTTGTAGAGCATGATGTAGAAAATCACACACTGACACTTCATTCACTCAATCCTTTATATAAAGATCGGGTTATTGATCTCGTTGATGTACGACAAATTTTTAACGTGGTGAAATTACAGCGAGGAATGCAAATATAATACTATGTCACAATCAGAACGTATACAACAAGTCCGTAAGTTGATGGAATTAACCCAGTCCGAAATGGCCTTTCACATGGGAGTAACTCAAGGTACATACTCTTTTTACGAGAAAAACAGGGATATACCGGAGAGATACCATCCAATTCTTTCAAAGATGGGAGTGAACTTAAGTTGGCTAAAAACAGGGATAGGAGAGCCGATCGATGAAGAAGCGTACTTGCAATTCAAAAAGTATCGAGATAATTCTGAAGTATCGGTTGTGGATGTACGGGTGTCTCCCAACGTGGTGTTACCTTTCGTTAGGTTTGGATTCAGGCAAGCCGTGAGTAGGGGAGAGAGAATTAAGGATAAATCGATTATCGTGCGTGAAGATGATGTTGATTATAACGGGGCAATCGTTGTTGAAGCGGGTAACGAGAAAATGAATCCAACAATATTACCGGGGGAAAAATTGCTTTGTATGCCGGTAAGTGAAAGTAGTGTAAATTATGTCACGGGTGTCGTTTTCGTCGTTTTCGGTGATATGGCTCTAGTTAGACGGATCAAGACGAACGAGGCGGGGAAGGATATTGTAATCCTAACAACAGATGATGAATCTGAGACGGTGTCCGTTCGGAAATCAGATGTAATAAAAATATACAGGGTCGTGATGTCAATCAGTAGACCTATTTGCTAAATATAGCAAACTTACAATTTGTAATTTTAATGGATATTTTGCTTGCAACTTAGTTTTTAAAATACGGGTGATTGGCTAGCATCTCGGCATTCTCTTCTTCCGTGATTTTGATATATTTCATGAAGGCTTTTTCTGTCTTATGTCCAGTTATCTTCATTATCGCTAGCGTGGGAATTCCAGCTTTATACATATTAGTTGCGCCAGAACGCCTCGCGGTATGATTTGTTACAAGGCTGTATTTGGGAAAAGTTTTGATAACCTTTTTTCCACCCTCGCTACATGTGATTTCCACAAGGTTATTAATTCCTGCCATTTGACATATTTCTTTTATGTGTTGGTTTATCTTTTGATCACTGACGGGAGTCATTATATCAAATCCGGAATCAATGATAGATCGTAGCATTTTGTTTATAGGAACCACTACTGGAGTTTTTGTTTTTTGGGTTGTTATTTTTATAAAATTACCCGAGATGTTTGCCTTGCTAAGCCTGTTGAAATCTGAAACTCGTAACGCGGTGCAACATCCAATCAAAAATTTATTTCTTACAATTTCGTATGCTTTGATCTTACTTATTAGATTAGCAGGATTTTTGATTACGAGAGGGAAAAATTTCTCAATATTCTCTTTCGTGAATTGGAGTTCATGTATTTTCTTTAATTCTTCATCGTTTAAATATATAGTGTCCGCCGTTTCATTTATTGTTTTAAAATTATTACTGCTTGTTAAGCTCAAGTTATGAAGATTGTCATTATATCTTGCCGCTCTAAAAACGGTTTTAATACATTTTATAGCAGTTCCGAAGTAATTGTCCGAGAATTTTTGATTGAACATGAAATCTCTGAATTTATTGTAGAATTGCATATCAATATCCTCGAATTTCAATCGCTTGTTGTGCTTCTTTTCAAATTCAATAAGTTTGTGTAAAACTGTCGTGTATGACTTTATGGTAGTGGCTGCTCTTATGTTTTTGTTATTATCGATGAATAACTGGAAGTAATTAACAAAATACGTTTCTCGTTCCGATCCGCTTAAAATGAAATCCACTTCTTTCCAAAATTCATCACTACTCGGGATTTTCATTTTTTCTATAAAATTATCACAAGCATCATCGCAAGCTCTTTTGATCTTTTTGAGCTTGATGTTTACAGATTTTCCATGCGGGTATTCTCTCACTTCTCTACACCCATTCGTGTTCCAGTAGATTGTTTCAATAGATTCGCCGGATGATCTTTTGAATCTTTTATTTTTAAACCTTACGATAACGTCTATTGATGATTTTTGCTTATTTTTGTTTGGCAATGAAAATGATACTCCCATGACTATTTGTATTAGGAACAATGTTAGGAACACAAAAATGAACAAAGATGTTCAATTATCAAATGATTTTGAACAAAATATTTTATAATGTCTTGTTTATTAATTAAAGTGAACAACCATGTTCATTGTAGATACTCTGCCCGGGGGTACTAAAAAGTTAAAAATTAAAAGCTAGAAGTTAAGGAATTCCTTAACTTCTAGCTTTGTTTATAAATTGAGCGTGTCATCCGGGAATTCGTCATGACGATTACAGCGTTAAGAATCAATGATTTGAATTTAGATGTATTTTTCTGCGATTGGGAGAAGGCTCGAAAATCGGTTTATTTTTCACGGTGAGAGAAAAAAAGGGATCTGTTTGGGGAAAAGATATTTCTTTGTATTGATGATGGGTTGTTGGCTCTTTTTTTATACTTTAGCCGAACTAATTTGAAAATGTGACGGATATGTATACTGTAGATGAACTTAGAGCGATTATAAAAGAAGAGTTAGATAAGAAAGAGTATATACAGGAACCGTATTCCCTGTTCGAGCCGATTCTGTATATTTTGGAAGATGGGGGAAAACGCTTGAGGCCTCTTTTAACGTTAATGGCTTACAATCTTTACCGGGAAGATATTGAGAAGGTGTTGAAATCCGCTATCGGGATAGAAATATTCCACAATTACACGCTTTTGCATGATGATGTGATGGATGATGCGGAGTTGCGGAGAGGCCGGCCGACCGTTCATAAAAAGTGGAATAGCAACGTGGCAATCTTGAGTGGTGATGCGGCAGCGATCACGGCTTACCAGTGTATCGAGCATTGCGAGGACAAGTATCTGCGCCGGGCGATAGATTTTTTTAACCAGGTAGCGATGGACGTGTGTCGGGGACAGCAGTACGATATGTTGTTCGAGACCCGGAATGATGTTTCGGAGGAAGAATATATTAAGATGATTTATCTGAAGACTTCGGTGTTGCTTGCCGGAAGTTTGCGGCATGGAGCCTTGCTGGCGGATGCTCCGGAGCATGAGTATAATGCTTTGTATGAATTCGGGGGATACTTAGGGCTGGCATTCCAGTTGCAGGATGATTATTTGGACGTGTATGGCGATGTGGCAGAATTCGGGAAGAATATCGGGGGTGATATAGTGGCCAACAAAAAGACTTATATGTTGATCAAGGCGTTAGAACTGGCCGATCCGGAGACGAAAGAAGAGTTGTGGGGCTGGATTGAGCGGAAAGAGTTTGACCACGAGGAGAAGATTAAGGCGGTGACCCGGATATACGATCGTTTGGGTATTAAAGAGATCGCTTTTGCGGCGATTGATAAATATTTGAAAATGAGCCGGGATATTTTAGATAAGATTGATGTACCGAAAGAAAGAAAGATCGATTTTTACGAGACGTTGGATGCGATCGGGAATCGGAAAAAATAAAATAAAAGGATAAATGAGTAAATCGAAGCAACAGTTACTGGATGAGCGTTATTTGAGAATGGCCCGGATATGGGCGGAGAATTCGTATTGCGAACGTCGGCAGGTTGGTGCGTTGATTGTGCGGGGAGATGCTATTATATCCGACGGGTATAACGGGACTCCTTCCGGGTTTGAAAATATCTGCGAGGACGAGAATAACAAAACGAAACCTTACGTGCTGCACGCCGAGGCGAATGCGATCACGAAGGTAGCGAAGTCGAATAACAGTAGTTTGGGGGCAACGTTGTACGTGACAGCCTCTCCTTGCATAGAGTGTGCCAAGTTGATCATACAAGCCGGAATCCGGCGGGTGGTGTATTCCGAAAATTATCGGAGTGTCGACGGGATCGAATTGTTGCAGAAGGCCGGGATTGACGTGGCGTTTATTGAGTTAAGCGAGAATCAGGAAACTAAAGATTAAATAGGAAAATAATGAATAAGAGTAATTTGAGGGCTTTGTTGACTCCGATCGTGCTGGCTCTGGCCATCGTGTTCGGGATGATGTTGAACCGGTTCCTACCGGATCGTGCTCAAGTGTCAGCGTCCTCGGAAATGTTTTTGCCCGTGACGGGGAGTAAGCTGGATTTGATTATCAGTATGATACAGAATTCGTACGTGGATACCGTGGACACGAGGCAGATCGTGGAGAATACAATTCCGGTCTTGTTGAAGGATCTGGACCCGCACACGGTATATATTCCTGCGAAGGATATGCAACGGGCGAACGAGGGGATCGTCGGAAACTTCGGGGGTGTCGGAATCCAGTTTTACAAGTATTTGGACACGGTGACCGTCGTGAAGGTGGTTCCGGGTGGACCTTCGGAGAAAGCTGGGATAAAGGATGGGGACCGGATTGTTCGGGTAAACGATTCTCTGGTTGCCGGGGTGAAAATGAGCCAAGATAAGATTCAGGAGTTGATGAGGGGGGAGCTGGGAACGAAAGTGGAGTTGACGATCGCTAGAAGAGGGGAGCCGCAGTTGATCAAGAAAGAGGTGGTTCGCGGAAGTATCCCGGTGAAAAGCGTGGACGTGGCGTATATGCTGAATGACACGACGGGGTATTTGAAAACGAATACTTTCGGTATGCACACGTATGCCGAGTTCATGCAGGCTTTAGTGAAGTTGAAGGCAGAGGGGATGAGAAAAATTATTATCGATTTGCGGGAGAATGAAGGCGGCGTGTTGCCGATTGCGATACAGATGATTAACGAGTTCTTGGATGCCGACCGTTTGATTCTTTACACGCAGGGACAGGCGCAACCTCGTACGGATTATAAGTCTAACGGCAAAGGGCAATTCAAGGATTTGCGCGTGGATGTGTTGATTAGCGAGTTTAGCGCGTCAGCCAGCGAAATTTTTGCCGGGGCGATACAGGATAATGATCGTGGGTTGATTATTGGGCGTCGTTCGTTTGGTAAAGGATTGGTTCAGGAGCAGCGGATGTTGCCCGACGGTTCAGCCTTGCGTTTGACGGTAGCCCGTTATTATACCCCTTCGGGGCGTTCTATCCAGAAACCTTATAATGAAGGGAAAGAGAAGTATTACAATGATATTTACAATCGTTTAGTTCATGGGGAGTTCTCCCAAAAGGACAGTATCGTTTTTGACGAGAATCTGAAATACCAGACTGTGGGCGGGCGTACCGTGTATGGTGGTGGCGGTATCATGCCGGATGTCTTTGTACCGGCGGACACGACCGGGGTCTCCCGTTATCTGAGTGATGTGACGAGAACCCAGTTCTTGTACGAGTACACGTTTGATTTCATGGACCGGCATCGTCCGGAAATGGTGAATCTGAAGGATTACAAGCAGATTCAGAATTACCTGAAATCATTTGACTTGGTGAACGAGATGGCGAATTATGCAGCCCGTCGCGGTTTGAAACGGGACGAGAAGGGAATAAAGATGTCCTATCAGATTTTACGCACTCGGATCGAGGCGTTTATTGCCCGTCACACGATAGATGACGAGGGATTCTACCCGATTCTTGGACAGATTGATAACACGTTGCAGGAAGCGATTAAACAGTAATTGATGAAGAGTATATTACACGGGAGGCTGATTTTGGGCCTCCTGTTTCTGTTTCTTGCCTTAGGTAGTTTTGCCGATGGGCGCTATATTCCGGTGTATGATGACGGGATACGGGTGGATTACAAGCACTATTGTTTGGGATTCAACAAGGAGCATCGACAGGCGAACTGGGTGTACTACGAGTTGGGAGCTACGAACTTGACAGGGAAAGCGAGCCGGAAGAATGACTTCCGGGTGGACCCGAAGATCAGCCGTTGGAGTGCCACTCCCGATGATTACAAGCGAAGCGGTTACGACCGGGGGCATTTGTGTCCTGCGGCGGATATGTCGTTTAATGCGAGGGCGATGAGCGAGACGTTTTACATGTCGAATATGTCTCCCCAAGTACCGATGTTTAACCGGGGAATCTGGAAAGAGCTGGAGGAACACGTGCGTGACCGGGCTCGGAAGGAGAAACTTTACGTGGTGACAGGCCCGATTTTCAAGAGTAATAAAGGTGCGATTGGCAAGGGAAAGGTGACGGTTCCGGGGTATTACTACAAGTTGTTTTACTCGCCTTCTAAGCAACAGATGATCGCTTACATGTTGCCTAACGAGGAGAGTAAGCGTCCTTTGAATAGTTTTGCAGTTCCTGTGGATAAGGTGGAGAAGATGACGGGGATTGATTTCTTTTCTCAATTACCCGATGATTTGGAGCGAGTGTTGGAGGCGGATACGCTTTCGCACGTGTCACGGGATGAGGGACAGGTATCGGGAGGTTTATATCGTCCAACAAGAAATCAACAGATTATAGCGGTTGTCGCCGTGGTTGTGATCTTCTTGCTAGTACATTTTTTGATAAAACACCGGGGAGGTAAGAAGAAAAAAAAGAAACCGGTACGCAAACCGGTCAAGAAAAAGAAATAAGCCAAACGGCTTATTTCTCTTTTAAAAGTTTATAGATGATTTTCACCATTTCCCCGAATTTTTCCGGGTCGTAGAGACAGGGGGGAGTGGTGTTACTTTCTTTGTCAATGATGATTTATGGGTACCCTCGGCCTCCCGTGCGGTGTAGAATCCTTTTCTCTTGAAAGTTTTAGCTCGAACTGATTCGAATTAAAAAAGTGGTATGTTTTTATTACACCAATCCCTATTCTTTACGTTTTAATAAAAGAAACCAATAAAATAGCGATTGTTATTTTTAAGGGGTGATGCCCTGAATATTTATTAATGTGAGTGTTAATATGAAGTTGAATGAATGTAATTTTGATCTTATGTGGAAGATGTTTATATTTTCAGTGGTAGTAATATTATGTTTTTGTAGTTATACAACAGTTACATCCTATGGTGGACAAAGTTGGGGAAAAAATGCTGTGATGCAAGGAGCTACTGAGTGGTGTTTGTATGCTGTTATGGCTATGATGAGAGGAGGGTCAGATATACAAGCAGCGTATGCAGATGGATATAGATTGGATTTTTTGAACCAAGATGAAAAGTGGGTTGCGCAAACGGATTGTGTGAATGAAATTAATCGCGAGGCATTTTGTCCTGGTGTTAAATTGAAGGATTTATTTGCATTTTGGAATAGAGTTATTCCGAGTGAATATTATCTAGGAGGTTGGAGTGACGTGACGAATGTTTTTAATCCGACGAATACGTATAACCAAGATAAAAGGGCTCCTAGATTAGGAATGTTAGATCTTCGGGAATCTGGAGGGCAGTATCATGCTTGCTTTTTGTATTATGTTGAGCATCGAAAGGAAAGTTCATCCATGATTTCTCCTCGTGTTACTTACTATATTGAATATATAGATCCTTGGTGGGGGAGCAAAGTTTCTAAGGAAGGGACTTTCTTTGAAGTTTATGTGGCCATGTGAAATTTAAATAAATCGAATTATGAAGAGTTATTTGGTATTTGTTTTAATCATATTATTGCAGGCTTGTGCGAATCGGAATGTGGTAAAAATGCCTTGTACGTTTAAAGATATCGGTACCGACATCGCAGAAAAGGAACGAGCTCGTCTTACTGTTTTACAGGGACGGTATATGGCTTGGGTAAATGGAGAAACCCGTTCGGATATGGGGTATACTCTCCCGGAACCATTATTGAATTTAAGTAGGTTGAACGAGTATACGTTAACGACGATTCCTTTGTATAAGTTTGATATAAAAAAATTCTATGCAGCTCCAAGCCCAAAGAAATTGCTGGAAAATATCATTCCTTCTCGGGAAAATTATATTTTGGCCATGGATGATTCTGGGCATGTGAAATTTCTTTTCTCAATAAAAGAGGAGAATGATGTACCTGTTCTTGATTTTTACGTAGATAATGAAAATGATGTAATTTCATGGATTCCAGATTCATTGTCAAAGGCAAAAACAAAAGATATGAAAATATTTCGATGTGGTAATCGAGAGTTTGTTACTTATATGAAATCGGGAAAACCTGTATATCATAAAATAACGGGGGAATTGTTTTCACCAGAGCAACTATGTGAATTTTTCGTGAATGGATACAATTGTTGGCTTGAGGATTTTAAATATATGAAAGAGAATTTTCCTGAATTGTTAAGAGAGCGGAAAAAAGAAGAAAAGGAAAATTAATTTTGGAAGCATTTCCCTTCCATGCCACTTGTGCAAGGGGTTTGGAAGGGAAGTTTTTATTTCTCTTTTAAAAGTTGATCAATGACTTTCACCATTTCCTCGAATTCTTTCGGGTCGTAGAGACGGGTGAGGAAGGCGATGTTACCTTTCTTATCGATGATGATGTTACGGGTAACGCCGGCTCCTTGTGCGGCGTAGGTGTAGAATGCTTTGCCTTCCGGATCAAGGAGTAGGGGATAGGTGATTTTGATGTCCTTGGCGAACTTTTCGGTGGTTTCTTTACTTTCTTTGAAGTCGATGCCAAAGAGAGCGAATGCCGGGTTGGTCTTGTATTTCAGCCATATGTCCTTTTCGATAAAGGGCATTTCCTTGCGGCAAACCCCGCACCAACTGGCGGTGAATTGTATCATGATGACTTTCCCTTTCAGGTCTTTTAGTTGTTTTTTGGTTCCATCGGGAAACAATAACTCGATGTTTGGGGCTTTCTCGCCTACTTTCACGATATATCCCCTGTCGTCTTGCTGGGCTTTTACCAGCGAACAGGTCATGACCAGTAATAGTATAAATGTCAGATGTTTCATAGGATGATGTATTTGTATTAATAACGTTTCAAGCTTTTAGGACTGCCACTCCACGAGCATCCGAGACAATAAAGGGTTTCCGTGTCGAATCCTTCCAAGGAATCTCCCTCGTGGACGGGGATAACAACGTAGTCGGTCGTGACTTGTACGAGACAGTTATTTCCCTTCTCGTCTTTCACGTAAAAGCGGCGTATTCCGCATTTGGGGCAGAGTAAAAATTTCATATCACAAATTTTGAGGCATAGTTAATGATTATTCCGGATAGTTGTACGAGAAAAAAGGGGAAATTTGTTTCTTTTCTTTTCGTATACGGGAAGAAATACGGTATATTTGTTGCAATCGAGGTGATTTTATAATTGAATATGGAAAAACAGAAAAAGTATAAGATACATTTTGCCCCGGTACAGGGGATTACCGATTGGACATACCGGAATATACATGCTGAATTTTTCGGGGGAGTGGATGCTTATTACACCCCGTTTATCCGGGTGGAGAAAGAGGATTCGTTTCGTTCGAGGGATATGAAGGATTGCGATCCGGAATTGAATAGTGTGAAGTTGGTGGTACCCCAAGTATTAGGAGGGGAGCCTGCGGAATTGGATGTTTGCTTGCAGATGCTGGAAGGACGGGGATACAAGCAGGTGGATATTAACATGGGATGTCCGTTCACGATGATTTCCCGACGGGGAAAGGGTGCCGGATTGTTACCTCACCCGGAGAGGGTGGAGGCCTTGCTGGAGGTGGTGAAGGATTTTCCGGAGATACAATGTTCCGTGAAAATGCGATTAGGATGGGAAGATCCGGGGGAATGTCTGAAATTATTGCCTTTGTTGAATGCGGTCCCGTTGGCAGCTATATTTCTTCATGCCCGAGTGGGTGTGCAGGAATATAAGGGAGAGACGGATAAGGAGGCTTTTGAGGCTTTTTACAAGGAGTGTGAACATCCGTTGTATTATAACGGGGACATTTTGACCTTGGAGGATATTCAAACTATGACGGAGCGTTTCCCTCGTTTGGAGGGAGTGATGATCGGGAGAGGTTTGTTGGCGAACCCGGCCTTGGCACAAGAGTATGCAGAGGGTAAAGTGCTTGCCGGGGAGGAACGACTAAGGAAATTCAAGGCATTTCATACCGAATTACTTGCGGCTTATGCCGAGCGATTGCAAGGGGATCATCAGTTGTTGATGAAGATGAAAACGTTCTGGGAGTATTTTATGCCTTCGACAGACCGTAAGGTTTTAAAGAAAATACACAAGAGCAATAAGTTGACGCTGTATAACGAGGCGGTGGTAAAGGCTTTTATGCCGGGTGAAGAGGATGAGTAAGTGCGAATGAAAAAAACGATATATATCATCGTCGGTTGTATTTCCGTGATTTTGGGGATTATTGGCATTTTTGTTCCCGGATTACCGACTACGCCCTTTTTATTGTTGAGTTCGTGGTTGTTCTATAATAGTTCGAAACGATTACATGATGCTTTACACCGTTCGAAATGGTTGGGACCTTACCTAAGGCGTTTCCAGGAACGTAAAGGAGTCGGGTGGAAGACAAAAGCGGTGTCGATCGTGTGTATGTGGACGATGATTTCTATTTCGGCTTTCGTGGTTTTCGAGAGCTGGTATGTACGTTTGTTACTTTTAGGACTAGGGGTGATCGGGACGTGTAGCGTGTTGTTTATCGTTCCTAATGCTAAAAAAACGCCGGAAAACTAAATTCCCGGCGTTTTTTGTATTGAATATTATCCGATAACGATGTTCACGATTTTCTTCGGGACAATGATCATCTTTTTGATCTCTTTTCCTTCTAACCATTTTGTTGATTCAGGTGCAGCTTTGACTGCGGCCTCAATATCAGCGTTGGTTGCCGTCAAAGGCATGGATAGTTTGAAACGAACCTTACCGTTGAAAGATACCGGGTATTCAAAGGCGTCTTCTACCAGGAATTTTTCTTCCCATTTAGGGAAAGACTCTTTCGTGATGCTTTGGGTGTGTCCCAACAAGCTCCATAGTTCTTCCGCCATATGTGGGGCGAAAGGAGCGAGAGCGATCACGAGAGGTTCGAGGACTGCTCGTTTATTACATTTCAAGGCAGTCAATTCGTTTGTGCAAATCATGAATGCCGGAATGGACGTGTTGAAAGAGAAGTTCTCGATGTCGTATTCCACTTTCTTGATGGTTTTGTGCAACACTTTTAACTCTTCTTTGGAAGGAGTTTCGTCACTTACGCTGAAATTTTCACCGACTTGGAACAGGCGCCAGAATTTGCGTAAGAATTTGTATACTCCGTCGATCCCTTGCGTGTCCCAAGGTTTACTAAATTCTAGCGGTCCGAGGAACATCTCGTACAGGCGTAACGTGTCCGCCCCGTATTCTTCGATGATCGTGTCGGGATTTACCACGTTGAACATGGATTTTGACATCTTTTCAATAGCCCATCCACAGATGTATTTCCCGTTTTCCAAGATGAACTCGGCATTGGCGTACTCCGGCATCCAAGCCCGGAAGGCGTCTTTATCCAGCACGTCGTTCTTGACGATGTTGACATCCACGTGGATTTCCGTGGTTTTATATTGATCTTTCAGTCCGACGGAAACAAACGTGTTTGTGCCTTGTATTCTGTACACGAAGTTTGAACGTCCTTGAATCATTCCCTGGTTGATCAGTTTTTTGAAAGGTTCTTCCTCGCAAGCCACACCGAGGTCATACAGGAACATATTCCAGAAACGGGCGTAGATCAAGTGCCCCGTGGCGTGTTCGGAACCACCGAGGTAGAGATCAACGTTTTTCCAATAGTTACATATTTCGTGATCAACTAACGCGTTATTGTTGTGGGGATCCATGTAGCGTAAGAAATAAGCAGATGAACCGGCGAAACCGGGCATCGTGTTTAATTCTAATGGATAACCATCTTCTGTTTTCCAGTTTTTAGCCCGTCCAAGGGGTGGTTCTCCGCTCTCGGTGGGCAGGTATTTATCGACTTCCGGTAGTTCCAGCGGAAGTTTGGATTCATCCAGCATATAAGGAAGGTCGTCCTTGTAATACACGGGGAACGGTTCTCCCCAGTAACGTTGGCGGCTGAAGATAGCATCACGCAGGCGGTAGTTGATTTTGCTTTTACCAATGCCTCGTTTTTCTACCTCTCCGGCAATGTAGGAGATGGCCTCTTTGACTTCCATGCCGTTGATAATGCCGCTATTGATCATTTTACCTGCTTTCGCATCGTAGGAGCCTTCCGACATATCGTGTCCTTCTCCGTCATCAATAACGGGTACGATGGGCAGGTTGAAGTGTTTGGCGAAGGCGTAGTCACGGCTATCGTGTCCCGGAACAGCCATGATGGCTCCGGTTCCGTAGCCGGAAAGAACGTATTCACTGATCCAGATGGGTATGGCTTCGTTGGTGAACGGGTTGATGGCGTATGATCCGGTAAAGACGCCCGTAACCTTTTTCACTTCGGTCTGGCGTTCCCGTTCTGTACGTTTGGACACGTAATCCAAGTATTCGGCAACGGCATCAGCCTGTTCGGGTGTTGTTAACGGTTTCACGTAGTCTGACTCGGGAGCTAGAACCATAAAACTAACCCCGAAGATGGTGTCGGGACGGGTGGTGAAAATCTCTAATTTCAGATCGGAGTCTTTCACGTCGAATTTCACGTCTGCACCTTGTGAACGACCGATCCAGTTACGCTGGATGTCTTTCAGGGAGTCGGACCAATCGAGGTGATCAAGCCCGTCGAGCAATCTTTGGGCGTATGCGGAAACTCGCAATGACCATTGACGCATCTTCTTTTGTACCACGGGATAACCTCCGCGAAGAGATAATCCTTCCTTCACTTCGTCATTTGCCAGCACGGTTCCCAGTTGGGGACACCAGTTTACCA
This sequence comes from Butyricimonas sp., assembly GCA_019423345.1. Lineage (GTDB taxonomy): Bacteria > Bacteroidota > Bacteroidia > Bacteroidales > Marinifilaceae > Butyricimonas. The sequence continues at coordinate 189,350 of JAHZBN010000003.1, forward strand.
TGGTATCAGCCAGATAGGCAAGACGGTAGTTCAGCAATATTTCTTGTTGTTCTTTCGTACTCTTTCTTTTCCATTCCTCGGCGGTAAAGTTCATCTCCTCACCGCAAGCGACATTTAATCCTTGGGTTCCGACGGCCTCGAATGCTTTTACTAGTTCCGTGATCGGCATGGCTTTTTGCTCGTCGTAGCAATAGAAACTGTTGAACATCTGGATAAAAGTCCATTGTGTCCATTTGTAGTATTCCGGGTCGCAGGTCCGGATTTCACGGTCCCAGTCGAAAGAGAACCCGATTTTATCCATTTGTTCCCGGTAGCGACGGATGTTTTTCTCCGTGGTGATGGCCGGGTGTTGTCCGGTCTGGATGGCATATTGTTCCGCGGGCAGACCGTACGCGTCATATCCCATGGGATGTAGGACGTTGAATCCTTTCAAGTGTTTGTAACGGGAATAGATGTCGGAAGCGATGTAGCCTAGCGGGTGTCCCACGTGTAACCCTGCCCCGGATGGGTAAGGAAACATATCCAACACGTAATATTTGGGCTTGGAAGGATCGACTTCCACCCGGTAAGTTTTGTTTTCTTGCCAGTAGCTTTGCCACTTTTTTTCGACTTCCTTGAAATTGTATTCCATGTTAATCCTTTTTTAGTTCTCGTAATGAATTGCAAAGGTAATAAAAATCACTAATTCATTGGGAATATTCTTGTTTGGAGATGAGAAAAACATGAAATAATTGATGTAAATGTTGTATAACTATATAACATTTGCTATATTTGTATAATGAAAAAGATAATCGCATATAAGAGGTATTTTTCGGACTTCATTTCAACCTTGTCACAAGAAGAATGCGGGAAAATAAAACGTGCGTTGGATTTGTTTAAGGTGGAGGATCGAATGCCAAGACACTATATTAAGTTCATTCGTGATGGATTGTATGAATTTCGTGTAAGTTATGGGAATAATGAATTAAAGGAGGAATATTATGAAACTAAAGGAAATCAGTAAAGACATTTACGATGTTGATGCATGGCTTGATGAAAGTTTTGGCAAGGAAGGTACTCCTGAACGAGAAAAAAACAGAGAGAGGGCATGGGAGGAATACAATGCCCAAATATTGCTTGATGCACGAAAAAATGCTGGGTTAACACAGCAGGAACTTGCAGACCGTATCGGGGCAAATAAAGGATATATCTCACGAATCGAGCGAGGGCTTACTGTTCCTACAGTTGCAACATTATACAAAATAGCTTCTGCTATGGGATTGACGATAGAACTTAGGCCTATTTAAGGACGATTAGTGTAAAGCAAAATCTGATTAAATGATATATTTCCCCGCTTACGAGCGGGGATTTTTTATTTACTGGCATTACTTGATAGATATTTCATCCCTATAATCAAGTATGTAAAGAATATTTTTTACCCATTTTAAGGGATTGTGGGAGGGAGTGGGCTACTTTACTTTTGCAACACTAAATTGTTGTTAAACTAAATTTTTTAATATAATGAAAAAGATGAATTGGTTTCTTGTGGTTATCATGTTGTTCGGTGCGTGTTTTGCGGCTTGTACGGATGATGATGATAACGGTGGTTCTTGGGATGGAGAGTCCGTTACCGTAGATTGTGATCCATATGATGCTTGGTCATATTTTAGTTTCAAAGAGGGGAAAACGGTGAAAACGTTGAAAGTAAAGAGTATGGAAGGGGCTGTGACTGGTGTGTATTACGGGGATTTGAGTTCTAATACTCTTATAAAGAATACCGACTCTTTATTGATGGTGATTAATGAAGGCGTCGGTGATACCGTGGTTATTTCCTTTCCTGCTTGTGAAGTTGGTGGAATGAGTGGAACAGAAACAACAAGTGCTAGTTTCTCTTTAAAAGCCATTGCTAAAAAAGAGGGGAATGTATGGCGTATTTCAAGTGAGAAGTCTGTTGTTACGATGGAAAAGGAAGATGAAACTACAACGGATTATTATATGTCGATAAATGGAACAATCGGCACAACGAAAGATGCTGACTTTAGTCTTGCCTTGTATATGAATGTAAAAGCAATGGAAGATGGGGGTATGCAAATGAACATGGGAGGAACTTTTGCCGGAGAATCTACCGGAAAAACTTATGGTGTGGATGGTGATGAAACTTCTTTCGATTGGGATATTGCTTTCCATCGGTATGATATAAAGACGAATGACGGGGCTGCCATCATGTTGCAGACCACGGATTTGGAAAGTGTTACTTCTGCCAGTGTTACCGGAGAAAGTTTCACTTCAGATGTGGATGGGGAAGTCATGGTGGATATGTCGGGAATGATGAGTGGTTTTGTTGGGTATCAACCCACGAAGGTTAACGAAGTGCTGGCTAAATGGGTAACGGCAACTCCTACCGGATCAATGCCCCCGTATTCTTATGAAATTAATGGTAAAGTGTTTGTTGTGAAGACTGCCGGCGGCGAATATGCAAAATTGCGTTTCACGGATATGTCTGATGCCACGGGTAAGAGTGAGGCTGCTACATTTGATTACGAGTTTCCTCTAAAATAATTTTTGTTCATGATTTATCGACCGTAAGAGGAACAGACTTTCTCTTACGGTTTTTTCCGTAAAAAAGAGTTTTATGAGGCGTGATTTGTTGATATTGTTTTTTATTCTTTTGTCGTCAGCATTGATGGCTGATGAGCATACTAATGAGGCTCCTTCTTTTAAAGTGCAGGGAATTGTTACCGATGAGAAGGGTGAGGGATTACCGGGAGCATCCGTGTGGGTAAAAGGAACGGTGGTTGGGGCTGGGACAAATGCTAAAGGGGAGTTTTCTTTTAAGTTATCATCGAAGAATAAATGTGTGTTACGGGTGAGTTTCACGGGATATGAACCGCAAGAGCGGGAAGTGACCCCCGGGGTTGATAGTTTATATCGTTTCGTGTTGAAACCGAGTAATAACGCGTTGAATGAGGTAGTGATCACGGGAACCCGTACGCTGAAACCGTTGAAGGATGTTCCGGTGCTTACCCGCGTGATTTCATCGGAAGATATAGCACAAGTGAATCCATTGGATTTGCAAAGTTTACTGGAATATGAAATGCCGGGTTTACAGTTCGGGCTGGCCCATGGTTCCGGATTGCCGGAATTGAAATTCCAAGGATCTGCCGGAGGATACGTGTTATTTATGATTGATGGAGAACGTGTTGCCGGAGAGGGGTCCAGTAATAATATTGATTATAGTTTGATTGATATGGATAATGTGGAACGTATTGAGATTGTCAAGGGACCGATGTCCACTCTTTACGGTTCTCAGGCAATGGGGGGAGTGGTGAATATTATTACGAAAGATGCGAATCGTCCTTTTACGGGGAACGTTTCTGTGCGTTATGGTAATAATGATGAGAGTAAGTATTCCCTGTCTTTGGGGACTAAACAAGGACGTTTCTCTGCATTGACATCTCTTTCCTACCGTAAGCGAGATGCTTATGCCGTAAAAGATAAAGAAGGGCAAATCGAGTATTCGTATTATAAGGATATATACGGGAGAGATTCCGTGGTTGCGGATACTTCGGAGAAAGGGATGTCGAGTGTAAATGGTTTCGAGATTTGGCAAGCAAATCAGAAGTTGAGTTACACGTTTAACGAGAATTTTCGGATCTCATTGAATGGGACATATTATAATAATGACGTGTTGGAGTACGTGGAGCAAAAAGAACAGGATCGCTTTTCTAATTACAGTATAAATCCTCGGGTTTATTACGCTATTAATGATTCTCATATACTGGATTTCTCGTATGTGTTTGAGAATTACGAAAAGCGTTACGTTTATACCACTTCATTGCCTTCTAAAAAGGTTTTTGGAGATTTAACCAATACCGTTCGGTTGAATTATACCGGATATATCCATGAAAAACATACCTTGACGGCCGGGATAGAAGTGAATACGCAGAAATTGCAACATTATTGGTTTGATAATGGTTCGGGGAAGAAATTTGATGCCCAGACGTATGTTTTGTATTTGCAGGAAGATTATAAGGTGAGTGATTCGTTTAGCGTGTTGGCTGGGGTTCGTTCGGATTGTCATTCAAAATACGGTTTTCACGCCAGCCCGAAAATTTCGTTGATGTATAAATATGGTGTTTTGACGCTGTGCGGTGGCTACGGGATGGGATTTCGTATACCATCTTTGAAAGAATTGCATAGTGAATATGATATGGGCGGACAGGGATTTTTCATGATATACGGTAACGAAGATTTGGAGCCTGAGATCAGTCACCAGGGAACGTTTTCGGCCGAGGTGACGAAAGGAATTTTTAATGGTTCCGTCTCCGGTTATTATACGAGATTCTTTGACGAGATCGCTTTGGGCTTGACCTCGGACGGGAAAGATCAGCAATATTATAATGCAGATGATGCAACAAGAACGGGTGTTGACGTGATGGCGCAGTTCCGTTTTAAAAATGGTTTAACCCTAAAAGGTGCTTACGCTTATATTGATGTACATTCCGAAGTGGATGGGTATAATATGGCGAGTGATCGTCCACATAGTTTAACTTTTACGGCAAATTATTCCAAAACGTTCGGGAAGGTTGCTTTGTCGGCAGCCTTGAACGGGCGGTGGATGTCTTCGGTGGAGACATGGTACAAGAATAGTGCGGGTGGTTACGTGAAAAATGAATATGAGAGCCGGACGTTCTGTTCCTTGAATCTCGGTGCCCGTTTCCCAAGAGGTTTCCGTTTCACGGCAGGTATTGATAACCTGTTTGATTTCAAGGATAAAAATGTGACAGCCGATCAATCGGTGACCCCGCAGAGGGGCATAGGTTTTATCGGGACGTTGTCGGTGAATATAGCAGATTTATTAAAATTATAATCCATAAAAGAGAATACTGATGAGAAAAAAGTGGTTTGCGTTGGGGTGTCTTTTAATTATCGTCTTGTTGGGGATCTGGGCGTACAACGTCTGGTTCGGAACCACCAAGATTGCTTTCGTGAATTTCCAGACGATTACGATGGGAGGTATCGCGAAGGCGAATGACAATTCATTTATTAAATTACAGGAGGTACCCGTGGAGGAACTGGATCGGTTGTCCGGTTTTGATATGGTGTTTGTGAATGGCATGGGGCTGCGTGTCGTGGAGGAACAGCGGCAGCAGATACAGAAAGCGGCAGATAAAGGTGTACTCGTGTACACGACAATGGCGACAAATCCGGCGAATAATATATGTACGATTGATTCTGTTGACCAAGTCGCTTTGCGGGGTTATCTGGGGAGTGGTGGAAGACGGAATTACAAGAATATGCTGAACTATATTCGGAAGAATATGGATAAGAAGTTGATTTCCGTGGAAGAGCCGGGAGTCCCGATCGAGAGATCTTCGGATGTGTTGTATCATGTCGATGTGGATAAGCCGGGAGATGAGCTTGATTTTGTTTCCGTGGAAGAGTACGAGAAGTATTTGAAGAGTAAACAATTATATAAAGAGGGGGCAAAAAAGATTGTGGTGACCGGGCAGATGGCAGATGCCACGGGATTGATTGATACATTGGAGCGAGTGGGGTATAATGTTTACCCGGTTTTGTCTTTGCGGCGTCTGCTTGATTTTGTGCGTGAAATTAGCCCGGATGCTATTATCAATATGGCTCATGGCAGGTTGGGGGATGAGGTCGTGAAATATCTGGAGGAACGTAATATCCTGTTGTTTGCCCCGTTGACCGTAAATAGTCTGGTAGAAGAATGGGAACAAGATCCGATGGGGATGTCCGGAGGATTTATGTCACAGAGTATCGTTACCCCGGAAATTGACGGGGCCATCCGGACGTCGGCACTCTTTGCCCAGTACGAGGATAAAGAGGGATTGCGTCATTCTTTTGCAGTTCCTTCACGGTTGAAGACATACGTGGAGAATATTCAGAAGACGTTGGCTTTGAAGGAAAAGCCGAATAGCGAGAAACGAGTTGTTATTTACTATTATAAAGGTCCGGGACAAAGTGCCATGAATGCTGCCGGGATGGAAGTGGTCCCCTCGTTGTATAATCTTTTGAAAAAGATGAAGGAAGAGGGATATAAGGTAGAGAATCTTCCGGCAAATTCCAAGGAGTTGGAGAAGATGATCATGGCGGAAGGAGCCGTGTTCGGTACTTATGCGAACGGGGTGATGGATCGTTTCCTGAAAGAGAGTCACCCGCTGCTGATTTCAAAAGAGGAGTACGAGAGTTGGGTGAAACAGGCTTTACGACCGGAAAAATATGCCGAGGTGGTAGCTGCTTTCGGGGAGTTCCCCGGGGAATACATGAGTACTGCCGATGGTAAGTTAGGGGTATCTCGAATACAGTTTGGGAACGTGGTCATTATGCCACAGCCGGCAGCCGGAGGTGGGGATAATGCTTTCCAGATTGTACACGGGACGGATGTTGCACCTCCTCATTCCTACGTGGCCGCTTATTTGTGGATGCAGTACGGGTTCAAGGCGGATGCTATGATTCATTTCGGGACACATGGCAGTTTGGAGTTTACACCCAAAAAACAGGCTGCTTTGTGTGATTTGGATTGGCCTGATCGATTGGTGGGGAGCGTGCCTCATCTTTACATCTATTCTATCGGTAACGTGGGTGAGGGGATGATTGCCAAACGTCGCGGGTATGGCGTGTTGCAATCTTATTTGACTCCCCCGTTTATGGAGAGTAACGTGAGGAGCATTTATCGGAATCTGACGGAAAGAATAAAGATATATAATCAGAAAGCCTACCCGGAGAAAGGTACGGCTGATCCGAGGGAGGTGGAGAAAGCTGCCTTGTCGGTGAAGGAACTGGCTGTTTCCTTGGGAATGCATCGGGAGTTGGGGTTGGATAGCGTATTGAACGTTCCCTACACGGAAGAAGAAATATTGAAGATCGAGAATTTTGCGGACGAGTTGGCGGCAGAGAAGGTTACCGGACAATTGTACACGATGGGAGTTCCATACGAGGCAGCCCGCATTGAATCGTCCGTTTACTCGATGGCAACCGATCCGATAGCTTACGGATTGTTCGGGTTAGATCGGTTGAGAGGTAAGGCGGACGCTGATGTGTTGAAACGGAAAACTATTTTTACCGAACGTTATCTTGATCCGGCCAAGCGATTGGTGGGGAGACTGTTGAATGGTCAGGAGAAAGTGGATGATGGTTTTATTTGTCAGGTGGCGGGTATTACGAAAGAAGAGCTGGCACAGGCTCGTGAAATCGATCAAAACCGGAATGCTCCTAAAGGGATGATGGCGATGATGATGGCTGCCGCGGCAAAACAACCGGAAGTCATGCCTGTGAAGAAGGAAGAGGGGGAACATCCGATGTCCGGGATGATGAAGAATATGATGAAACAGATGGGTGAGGGGAAGACTCCCGAAGAGCGTTTGGAGATGGCAAAAAAGATGGGAGCACCCGAAGAGGCTTTGGAGAAAATGAAAGCGGCTATGGAAAGGGAAAATGGTGAACAAGGCCCGGATGCGAAGACTGGAGGAATGCAGGGGAACAGGGGGACTGGAGGAAACCCGGATATGAGTGCCATGATGAAGGCGATGATGGGAAAGAAGGCCAAGGAATATTCCAAAGAAGAGGTGAACAAGGCGCTGGCTATTATGGAAGTGGAACGGACGTTGAAAAACGTGAATAATTATAAGCGGGCATTACAGGAAAGTCCGGATGGAGAGTTGCAGTCGTTGATGAACGCATTGAATGGCGGTTACACGGCTCCTTCTCCCGGGGGTGATCCTATCGTGAATCCGAATACTTTGCCGACGGGACGGAATCTTTTTGCTATAAATGCAGAGGAGACACCGACGGAATCAGCTTGGGAAAAAGGGGTACAGTTGGCAAAGAGTACAATCGAGATGTATCAGAAACGGCATAATGGGGAGTTTCCGAAAAAGATCAGTTACACGCTTTGGTCCGGAGAGTTTATTGAAACGGGCGGGGCCACGATTGCCCAAGTGTTGTATATGCTTGGAGTGGAACCCGTGCGGGATGCTTTCGGACGAGTGAGTGATTTGAAATTAATCCCGTCGGCTGATTTGGGGCGTCCGCGTATTGACGTGGTTATACAGACTTCCGGACAGTTGCGGGATATTGCGGCATCCCGTCTTTTCTTGGTGAATCGGGCCGTGGAGATGGCTGCTGCTGCCAAGAATGACCAATACGAGAATCAAGTGGCGGCCGGGGTGTTGGAGGCGGAAAAGACGTTGATAGATAAAGGTATTTCCCCGAAAGATGCTCGTGAGATTTCAACTTTCCGGGTCTTCGGGGGTGCGAATGGTGGTTACGGAACTGGAATACAGGGGATGGTTGATGCCGGAGACCGCTGGGAAGATGAGTCGGAAATTGCATCCACCTATTTGAATAACATGGGTGCTTATTACGGTAGCGAGAAGAACTGGGAAAAATTCCAGCAGTTTGCTTTCGAGGCGGCTCTGACCCGCACGGACGTGGTGGTTCAACCCCGACAGAGTAACACGTGGGGGGCGTTGAGTTTGGATCACGTGTACGAGTTTATGGGAGGCTTGAACCTGACGGTTCGCAACGTGACAGGGAAAGATCCGGATGCTTATCTCAGTGATTATCGGAATCGGAATAACAACAAGATGCAGGAGGTGAAAGAGGCTATCGGCGTGGAGTCGAGAACCACGATTTTCAACCCTTCTTATATCAAGGAGAAAATGAAGGGTGAGGCAACTTCTGCAGCCGTTTTTGCTGAAATTGTCCGTAATACATACGGTTGGAACGTGATGAAACCTTCGGTGATCGATAACGAGATGTGGGATGAGATTTACAATGTGTATGTAAAGGATAAATTTAATCTGGGGGTACAGGATTTCTTTGAGAAACAGAGTCCGGCAGCCTTACAGGAAATTACGGCTGTTATGATGGAGACGGCACGTAAGGGGATGTGGAAGGCAACGGATCAGCAATTGGCCGATTTATCGAATTTACATACGGATTTGATTCAGAAATATAAACCGGCTTGTTCCGGATTTGTATGCGATAATGCCAAATTACGTGATTTTATCGCATCTAAAGCGATTCCTGAGGCTGCCAAGCAATATCAGAATAGCATAAAGAATGTGCGGGAAGTTGCGGCAGATCAGTCTAAAGGTGTCGTGATGAAGAAGGATGAAATTACTTCCGAGACACAAAAACACACGAATAAGGTGAATACCGTTTGGATTGTTGTCGGTGTTGTTGTAATCTTGGGTGGTTTGGCAGTTTTGATGCGTAAAAGACGTAGAAACAGAATGTAACAATGGATACAATTGTATTGATATTAATATTGTTGACAGCATTTAATTTTTTGTTGAAACAAACCTTTTGGAAACCAGTAGCGGTGGGAGCCGCTGCTGGTATTGCCACTATATTTGTGATCCTGCTGTGGCCTTATGCTATTGAACAATCAAAAACACAAATTGCTGATTGGTTGTCAGACAATCAATTGATGTTGGATACTTCCGTTGTGTTGACTTTGGAGATTGTTGTGCAGATGGCATTCTGCCTGTTGGCAGTTCATGTGGCAAATTATTCTCCGGTGAAGAATCGTATGATGGTGGCTTATCGCTTGTTGTATTGGTTTCCGGGAGTGTTGATTATTCCGGTTTTATTCTTTGGTTTGACACAGGCTATATTCTCTTTTCCAGGGGTTTCATTTAAATTGATTGCTTGGTTGTTTGGTTTGTTTGTTTTCGTGGTCATTCCTTTTGGAAGATGGTTGATCAGGTGGTTGTTGCCGGAAGAAGACTTGCGTTTGGAATTGTTTTTCCTGACAAATGCTTTGGTTGCTATCTTAGGAATTATTGCCACGGTAAACGGGAGGACGGCAGTGGAGGGAGTAGGCGATGTGGATTGGTCTGCATTGACCGGTTGTGTTGTGTTATTTTTAGTGGGAGCTATTGCAGGGTGGATGGTATATGTAATTAAAAGAAAACTAACTTTTAAATTGAGAAGATAATGAATACTATTTCTGATATCATGTTTTGGATTTCAACGGGATTGTTAGTGCCTGTTATAGTGTTGTTGATTTTGTTGTTTTTTCGTTCCCTTTTACTGGTAGGGAGTTTCTTTGGTCAATATGTTTCTATTCGCAAGACGGATAAGCTGATCCGGGAACAGATGGAGACGTTGTACGTGAATAACGTGGATCATTTTGCAGAGAAATTACCGGAAAAGAGTAACTCTTTGGTAGTGATGTTTATGAAACGGATCTTGGCGGAGCAGCAGAATAAAGCACAAGTTCAACGTTTGTTGGCTAATTTCGAGATTGCGGCGGATAAGGATTTGGCTATATCTAAAACGTTGACCAAGTTAGGACCGATTTTAGGTTTGATGGGTACCTTGATCCCGATGGGACCTGCTTTAGTCGGTTTGTCCACGGGAGATATTGCTTCTATGGCTTATAATATGCAGGTTGCTTTTGCCACGACGGTGATCGGGTTGGTGGCTGGCGCGATCGGTTTCTTGACTCAGCAGGTGAAGCAACGTTGGTATTTGCAGGACATGACTAACTTGGAGTGTCTCGTGGAAGTGTTGAATGAAAAGAATGAGAAGAGATGAAACGTAATCTGTTAAAGAAAGAAGAGGATAATGACCCGATTAGTGCGGTGTCTAATCTTTTTGATGTGGCGATGGTGTTTGCCGTGGCTCTGATGGTGGCATTGGTGACAAGGTATAATATGACAGAGATGCTCTCGACAGAGGATTTCACGATGGTGAAGAATCCGGGAAAGGAGAACATGGAGATCATTACTAAGGAAGGCGAAAAGATCAACCGGTACACTCCTTCCGAAGATCAGAACCAGTCGGGGAAACGAGGGAAGAAGGTGGGGATTGCGTATGAACTTGAAAATGGTGAAATTATTTATGTTCCGGAATAGAAAGAAAGCGTAAAACACTATATTTGTCGTGGAATTAAAAGAAAGTGCCTGTGTCCACGAGTTTAGTTTTAACGGTTTTGCTGGCTTATTTTTTATTGTTGATCCTGGTTGGCTTTGTGACAACCAGGAAAGTCAATAGTGAGATGTTTTTTACAGCGAACCGGAATTCCCCTTGGTATCTGGTGGCTTTCGGGATGATCGGTACAACACTTTCCGGGGTGACGTTTATCTCTATTCCCGGAGAAGTCGGTAATACGCATTGGACTTATTTGACCTTGGTTTTCGGTAATTGCGTGGGGTATATCGTGATTGCACTCGTGCTTTTACCTTTGTTTTACAGGCAAAACCTAGTTTCTATTTATTCCTGGTTGGGAACTCGTTTCGGGGAGAAGGCCCGGTTGACGGGTTCTTTCTTTTTTATCGTGTCGCAATTGGTGGGGGCGTCTTTCCGGTTATTCTTGGTCGTCGGTGTGTTACAACTGGCTTTCTTTGATGCCATAGGCGTACCTTTTTGGTTGACCGTGTTAATCACGATTGTCTTCGTGTGGATTTATACCGTGCGGGGTGGAATTAAGACGATCGTTTGGACCGATACGTTACAAACCGTGTTTATTCTGATCTCTGTCGGGCTGACAATCGTGGTGGTAAATAAGGCTCTGGATTTCAATTTTTCTTCGGCTATTGCGGCTATAAAAGAGAGTCCTCTTTCGAGGGTGTTTGATTTTGACTGGCGGTCGGGACAGAATACGGTGAAACAGTTTTTGGCAGGCGTGGCGATCACGGTTTGCCTGAATGGGTTGGATCAGAATATGATGCAGAAAAATTTGACTTGTCGTTCCTTGCGGGATTGTAAGACAAATATGTTTTCATTTTCTTTTTTATTCTTGGTGACGAACGTGTTGTTCTTGATGCTGGGGGCCTTGCTTTATATATATGCCGAAAGAGAAGGTGTCGTGCTGCCCGGTAAGTCTGATGACGTGTTTCCCTTCCTTTCCTTGAATTATTTCGGGGCTACGGCTGGTTTGTTCTTCCTGTTGGGAATAACTGCTGCGGCCTATTCTTCGGTTGATTCGTCATTAACTGCTTTGACGACCTCTTTCTGTATTGATTTTCTGAAAATAGATCCGGGAAATAAGGAGGAGAAGAAAAAGCGAATCGGGGTGCATATTATGTTTTCGTTACTGATGATTTTCGTGGTTGTACTCTTCCGGGAACTGAATAATTCGAGTGTAATATCGTCTCTTTTTAAAGCGGTAGGTTATACGTATGGGCCTCTCTTGGGGCTTTTCACGTTTGGTTTGACTACAAAGTATCAGGTACGGGAAAAGTATCTGCCTTGGGTATGTTTGCTTTCACCGGTGGTTTCTTACGTGGTCAATTGTTACTCGGAACAACTTCTTTTCGGGTATAAATTCGGTTTCGAGATACTCCTACTTAATGGATTCCTTTGTTATCTTGGGTTGTTATTTATCCGGGCCAAGCGTCATAAATTAGTCCCGGTGAATACTCTCAAGGTGTAACCGATACCGAAACTGATAGCTGCCATTTCAAGGAATCGTCTTTTAAAATTTTCGCTTTTCACGATGGCGTCATAATGGTTGAAGATTGCAATGATGTAGGCGATTCCGGTATGGATAGATGCTTTTATGGCATTATTTTGTACAGAAAAACGTGTGTAATATGTTTTTGTGTTCGAAAAATAGCTATCTTTACATTATGAATAATCCATTACGACGATTAGGGAATATACCTGTAACGGTTTCTGCATTGGAATCTCTTTTCCCTCATATCAAGAGAGGAAATCAAAAAGTCAGGTTACTTGAGCGAGATAAGCAAATCATTCGTCTCAAAAGAGGGCTTTACGTGTGCAATCCGGAGATAACAGGTAAGATTTTATCAACAGAATTGATTGCCAATCATCTTTATGCACCTTCGTATGTTTCTATGTCATCGGCCCTGCGTTATTACGGCTTGATACCGGAAACGGTGTACACGAAGCAATCAATGACTCTGAAACATTCTAGGGATTTTGATACACCTTTGGGGAGGTTTGAATATACGAATATCTCAAGAGAGGCGTTTCCAGTAGGCTTGACTAGTATGAAAAAAGAAGATTATGCTTTTGTAATGGCGACTCCCGAAAAGGCATTGTGTGATTTGATAGCAAACTCACCCAAAGTAAATCTCCGTTATCTGAAGGATGCTGAAATTTATTTGGAAGAGGATATTCGGATGGAACTGGAGGAATTCAAACAGATGAACGCTGAAATATTTGAGGAATATATGAAGGTCGGTAAAAAGGCCGAGTCGATACGAACATTGCTAAAATTGATGAGGAAATGAAAAATGATATTTACGACAATATGCTTTCTGCATACGATTTATCTACCGAACAACAGAAACGGAATGCCATTTTTGAGGTAAACCAGCAGATGATACTTGCTGGGCTTTATAATGGTGGCTTTTTTGATGTTGCAACTTTTTACGGGGGTACTTGCCTTCGGATTTTTCATGGTCTTCAGCGTTTTAGTGAAGATATGGATTTTTCCCTTCTTGCTCCTGATGATAAGTTCGATTTCACAAAATACTTTCAACCTATAATAGATGAGTTCGCTATTGTGGGAAGAGACGTGGAAATTAAAAAGAAAGACAAAAAGAATTTTGGAAAAGTAGAGTCTGCCTTTTTGAAAGATAATACGGATGTTTATGATATTTCTTTTCAGACGGATAAATCTATAAAAATAAAGATTGAGGTTGATACCCAACCTCCTTTGAAGTTTAGAACTGAGCAGAAACTTCTTTTGCAACCTCATTCTTTTATGACACGTTGTTTCGTTCTTCCTGATTTATTTGCCGGAAAAATGCATGCATTGGTTTACCGGGCATGGAAAAATCGGGTGAAAGGTCGTGATTGGTATGATTTTGAATGGTATGTCCGTCACAATATACCTCTAGGCTTTACGCATCTTGCCGAGCGTACTTTCTTGTTTAATAATGAAAAGATAGAGCATGATGCTTTTATTACTCAATTGAAGGACAGGTTGGTTTCGGTAAATATCAATCAGGTAAAAAGTGATGTGTTGCCTTTCGTCAAGAATCCCAAAGAATTGGATATTTGGTCAAATGATTATTTCGTCCAGTTGGCGGATATGGTGAAATTTGAATAAAGACATGTTATTATTTATTGATGTGGTGGAACCTCAATAAGTAATACCCGAGATTTCTCGGTTGCCTTGAATTCCACATCTTCCGTGTCGTACACGCCGATCCCGTCTCGTCGCCTGAGTTCGATGTCTTTAATCATGATACTTCCTTCAATAATAAAGATATACACGCCTAGGCTCTCCTTTGATTTCATCTTGTAGAGTTGTAAAGAATCCTTGTCCAAGTCGGCAATCGAGAACCAAGCTTGTTGATAAATCCATAATCCTTTACCATTACCGGGATAAGGAGATACGATCTCGCTGATTTCATTCTTGCGGATTAGATCGGAAATCACGGCGTTCTCATACCGTGGCGCTACGTTTTGCTTGTTCGGGAATACCCAGATTTGCAGGAATTCACTAGGCCGATCGTCATTTCGATTGTATTCACTATGCATTATGCCTGTTCCGGCACTCATCACTTGAATTTCACCTTCTTTGATCGTGTCCTTGTGTTTCAGGCTGTCTTGATGTTCCAAGTCGCCTTTCAAAGGTATGGAGATCACTTCCATGTTTTTGTGAGGATGAAGGTCAAAACCCGTTCCTCCTTCTATCCAGTCGTCATTAAGTACGCGCAATGCCCCGAAATGAATTCGTTGTGGATTGTAGTAATCTGCGAAACTAAAGGTGTGATGGGTTTTTAACCATCCGTGGTCGAAGAAACCGCGACTCTCGGCTTTATGTAGTATTGTTTTCATAGTCTTTTTTATTTTGTGTGCATAATTATTATATACGGAAAAATGATATAAAGGTTATAAACGGGATCTTTCAATTTTTTGTTTACCAAAAAGACATATTATTCTATTGTAAAGTGATCGGTAAAAGGCTCTGAAAAGTTATTTACGCTTACAATTTGCGAGGTAATATAAAATATATATAAGTTTTGTTTGCTTTTTATTTTAAAAATAAATATTTTTGTGTGTCTAAAATCGAAGGATTATTGATAAATTCTAATTTTTTATTTCTCCAAAATTCATATTTCATTTAAAATTCGATTATTCAGTTAGTTATTTATTTGTACTTTCTGTTCTCAGGCTTAGCATATCGCTAAAAATACGATATCATTAAACGTTGGTTTAATGATATAAAAACAGAATGATTATCTATGATTTCATGTCTGTTTTGCGGCTTGTTTGTTCTAAATGTTTCGCATCTTTCAAAATAGTTATCATATGAGTATCGTGTTGTTAAAAATATGGCAATCAGAGAATAAATCGATCTATTATGAACTGTCCAAGAAATATAATGTTCCTGTAAAACATGTCTACAAGCTGGTACATGGCAAAAAGGTCAAGTTGAAAATGAATTCTTATTTGGTGTTGTTAGAGTTGAGAAACAGAAATATAATTCGAAGTTTTACATTAACCAGTCAATTTAAATGAAACGTAGGAATGAAAAAAGAATGGATTGTTATTATAATATTATTCTCGTGTCTGCCGTTTTGCCGGGTTAATGCTCAGACGATTGCCGTGAAGACAAACGTCTTGCCTTGGATGACGGGAACTTTAAATCTTTGTGGTGAAATGCGATGTGGTGAATGGTATAGTTTGGAAATGAATTTGAATTATAATCCATGGACTTGGGGTGATAATAAGAAGGTGAAACACGTTTTGATTCGCCCCTCGTTCAAGAGATGGTTCCGGGGGGTGTATGACGGTGGTTTCGTGGGGATGCAAATGTATTATAGCCGGTTTAATATAGGAGCAATGCCATTCTTTAACGTGTTGAAAAAGCACCGTTATCAAGGGAGTGTGGTTGGGGGTGGTTTTTCCTGTGGTTACCAGTGGCCTATCAGTGCAAGCTGGAGTATCGAAACCTCTCTGGCGGCAGGATATGCTCGATTGAATTTCAAGCAATATGGTCCGGCAAGAGGAGATTTGTTACAAGATAAACGTAAAGAGAATTATTGGGGAGTCACGCATATCGGGGTATCATTTGTATATTTTATTCAGTAAAAATATTGTCTTATGAAGATCCAAGTATTTGTTCTAATTATCCTGTTATGGATGACAGGCAGAATTTCAGCCCAAGAGATTAATTGCGAGATACAGTCTCCTGTAGTCAACGTGCGCCAGGATTCTCTGGTTATTTTTTGGCATATGTTAGTGAGTGTTCCTGATCTGGAAACCCGGGGACACGTGACGCTTACCCCTATCCTTTCCGGACAGGGACGGCAAACGGAATTGCCTTGTATACTGGTCAATGGGAAAAGGGCTCATTTGATGTACAAACGTGAACAAATGTTACTGAAACGCAAAAAGTCGGCAGAGGTTACGGGGGTGTATGCGGCTATAAATCCTGAAAATCAATATATCGATTATAGAACGGTAATTCCTGTCCGGGAAGGAATCTTGTCTGCCTCACTTCTTTCAATTCGGGCGGAAATTTTTGATGAAGACGGTCATAAAGTCAGGTCAACGATTTTATCCTCGCGGGAAATAAAGATCGAACGAATAGGCAGGTATACCTCAAATCTGTCAAACGTATTGCGTGACACGACAAAGGTTGCCGACTTGCAAATAAAACCGGGTAAGAAAAGTTTCAAGGGGTGTTATTTGGAACCGGAACGTGATGCTACCGACGAGCGGAACCAGAAAGAATTGGATTTTAGTCTGGAAGAGGCGAAAGTGATTGCGAATTTGAAGCCGCATCTATTGTCCTTGCGAGAACTTTACATGGTTGCTTTAAGCTATAAGGATGAACCGGAGAAATTCTACAAGATTATAGAGACGAGCGTGAAGATATATCCTACCAACCCGGTTGCTAATTTGAATGCGGCCAATGCGGCCATTGAACGGGGTGATATACGGATGGCGGGTATGTACTTGCAGATGGCTTTATACGACACCATTGCTTACAAAAATTGCCGAGGGGTGTACGAATTACTGTGTGATAATACATACGAGGGAATACGTCTTCTGAAGTCGGCGAAGGCTGAGGGGTGCGAGGAGGCAGATCATAACTTGAAATTGTTTTTTGAGTTAAATCAATAATTAAAACGAACATGAAAATCAAATCGATCCTTTTCTTCCTCATCCTTTTCGGAAGTATTACGGTCCGGAGTCAGAATTTTGCGGTAAAAAGTAATTTGCTCTCTCTAGCCAACGGGGCCCTGAACGGAGGGATTGAGCATGCTTTCGGGATGAGATCGACAGTTGATTTCTCCGGGAGTTTACGTCCATGGAAGCGAACGGAAAGATACGTGGAGCGTTATTGGTTGTTACAGGCAGAGTACCGTTACTGGACGTGCCAAAAATTTAACGGGAGTTTTTTCGGGGTATTCCTTAACGGGGCTCAATTCAATATCGGTGGGAAAGATATGTTATTGGGAAAATTCAAGTGGTTAAAAAATCACCGTTACTCCGGCTGGTTGACAGGAGGCGGTATCTCTTACGGGTACCATCTCCTTTTGAATCGACATTGGAATTTGGAGGTTTCTTTAGGGATTGGTTACGAGTATATTCGCTACGATAAATACGCGTGTCCGGATTTGTGTGCGGCGTGGAAGGAGAGAAAAAGTTATCACTATTTCGGTCCGGATAAGTTTTCTTTAAGTATAGTTTATGTTTTTAATTAAGGGGTTATGAGATACATTTTTCTTTGCGGGTGTTTCTTTCTCTTCTCTTTTCTTGCATGCGGACAGAAGGATAGTACCGTTACGGTGAATGAGGCGCAACTTTACCGTATGGGAAAACAGTTAGTTGTCTCCATGCAAATAGATGTATCGAGAGGACTGGCATCGAACGAATCTCTCGTGTTGATACCACAATTACGTGATAGTTTGAAGAATTTTATGGAATTTCCCCGTGTCTATATTAACGGACGTAGACAACATTTTGTCTACTTGCGTAACTCCAAACAATTTGCTCATGCAGGTCATCTGGAGGTCCGTCGGCAAGGTGATTCTGTTCAGACAATAGCATATTTACGTTCCGTCCCCTTCGAAGAGTGGATGAACCATTCTGTTCTTTCTCTTGAAGAGAACTCGTGCCATTGCGGGGAGCCGGAAGACGGGTTTTCTCAAGATGTGGCACGATTGAACGCGTTGTCGGAGTTACACCCACAACTGGCATTTATGACGCCCCAGGTTGAAGAAGTGAAAAAACGGAATGAGAAGATTTATGCCTATCTGGATTTTCCCCTGAACAAAACAGATATTTTGGAAGATTTCAGAAACAATGCTGCCGAATTGTATAAAATCAAAGAGGGTATTGATATATTAAAGCGGGATTCTTTTGTCACCATTTCCGGTATTCATATTCATGGATTTGCATCACCGGAGGGGCCGTATATGAATAATAAGCGGCTTGCGGAAGGGAGAACGGCTGCTTTGAAAAATTATATTTCCGATCAGTATGATTTTCCGGATTCTCTTTTCACGACAAATTATACTCCGGAAGATTGGGAAGGAGTAGGACGTTTGTTGAGAGATTCTGTGTTAAAAAATAGCAACGAGTGGCTACGTATTGTTGAAAGTGATCTTGCTGCCGACCAAAAGGAACAACGGCTGAGAAAACGTTATTCCCGACAGTTTAATATTGTGGTGAGCAAGTGGTTCCCGGCTCTAAGACGTTCGGAATGCACGATCAGGTATGTTGTAAGACCTTTCACGTTGGAAGAAGCGCGAATCGTGTTTCACTCCCAGCCAAAGAACTTGAGTATCGAGGAGATGTTCAGGATAGCACAAATTTTACCCGAGGGGAGTCAACAATACATGAATGTGTTTAAAACAGCTGTTTTGTATCATCCTGAGAATCCAGTGGCTAACCTCAATGCAGCGTGTATAGCATTAATGCAAGGGGATGTCGTGTCGGCGGAAAAGTATTTGCTCCGGGCTCCGGATAGCAAAGAAAAAATATTGGCAACGGGTGTTGTCTATATGTTGAAAGGTCAATACGGGGAAGCGAAGAGTAAATTCATGGAAGCGGAATCTCTCGGACTGCCGCAAGCAAGTTATAACTTGAAATTATTAAACACTATATATTAACTTTAAATTTAATGTTATGAGGTTATTTTATTATTGTATTTTACTATTTTCAATAGTAACATTGGGTGGTTGCATCAATGATGCAGATCCCGTTGACGATCCGTCGGGCGACCCTTCTGTTGTCGTGACGGATGGGAATATCATGTTTTCATTTACCGTGCCGGAAACCTCTTCTTCTCTTGGACGGTCTTCCGCTGAGAGTTCGGATGAAACCGTGCCGGCAAGCGAGAATGAGTCGAGAATTGAAAAAGTGCAACTCTATTTGTTTAATTCGGAAACCAAAAATTTCATAGAGTCTTTCGAGATCGGGGTAGAGCGGGTGGTATCCGACCAAACTGTAACTTACCGTTCTGACCAAAAAATCAAAGTTGATCCGGGGAGTTACGATGTATTTGCCGTGGCCAACCGGACTCGTATGCTTAACGCCACTTCCGTGGATGATTTTTTAAGCCATGTCGATGAGAATTCTTACGGGAACGGGACAACGGATGCTTCCCGTCCGTTGATCATGACGAACCGTGCCGTGGCCAATTTGAACGTGGTGGTGAATGCCCCGAAGGCCGAAGAAGAGATTACGGTGGTGCCCATCGCCTTGGAACGTGTGGTAGCCAAATTGTGCTTGGCAAGAAACCGGAATGAATATGTTATGAAGGACAAGGAAGGCCGGCAATATGCCACGATAAATTTAAGTAATTACCGTTATTTCAACTTGAGCCGGAATTTCTATACTTTCCGTCACGTGGTTACTTTAGCGGACGGATCGGATGATGCGAATCTGGTTAAGCCTGATTTCACCTGTACGAATGATTATTTTGGGGTTATTCCTGCCACGAACGGCTATGCCGTAGACCCTTATTTTTTCAATAAAACAGTGGCCGGGGCAGAGAATTTCACGAATCAAGACAATTACTATGCCCAGCCATATTGTGAAAATGCAAGTAATAATATCACGAGTGTGTTGAATGCTGAAAACACGTACACGACAACGTATTGTTTGGAAAACTGCATGTATCGTCCGGCACAGAATAAAGCCTACGCCACGGGAATCGTGTTTAAGGCAAGTGTTTCCATACCGGAAGAGAGAACTTTTAATGAAGAAGGGCACACGGTAGATCCTTACGGGCAAAGTACGATCTATTATTTTAACTATAATTTTTATACCTCGTTGAAAGCCGTGCATGATATCGGTAAGGCGAATGTCCCAACGGATGGTTCATTAAGCCTCGAAGATCAGAAAAAATACAATATCAAGGTGTTTAACAAGAGTGAAGAAGGTAGTTTCCACTGTTATTACAATTATTTTATTCGCCACGTGGATAATCATTCGGCAATGATGGGAGTGATGGAATTTGGTATCGTGCGTAATAATATTTACCGGATATTGATCACGAATGTGAATGATCTGGGAACGGGAATCCCTGACGTGGATCCGGGAGATATTGAATCCGATGCTTACCTAAGTGTTGATTTCTCTGTTTTACCTTGGAATATCCGTTACCAAGAAGGTGAGTTGGAATAGAATGATACAATAATTTTTAGCTGTAATAATGATGAGTAAGATTGGCGTATGCTGGTTGGCAATATTTTCTTGTCTTTGCTTTGCTTGTTCATGGGTAGATGACGATCTCTCCGATTGTCCTTCGGGTTTTTGGTTAAAATTGTCTTATAAATATAACATGTTAAACGTGGATGCGGCTTTTACCCAATTAAAAAATGCGTCAATATTCATATTCGATGAGACCGGAAATTATATTGAAACCCAGCATATCGACAGTCTTACTCTTCATCAAAATAATTGTCAGGTGAGGTTGGAATCCTTATCCCCAGGCAAATATAATTTTTTAGTTTGGTCCGGGTTGACGGATTCTTGTTACGAATGTTCAGCTTCGGGGGTAAGATTGTTATGCGATACTCCGGGGACGTCATCCAGGCAATTACCCGGTTTGTTTAACGGTCGTTTGGAAGGGGTGGAAGTTCCGGAAGAGTACGCGGTTGACGAAGTTCCGTTGATGAAGTTGACTCATCGTTTCACCTGTATCTTGCAAGGCCAAAACCCGACCCCATTTACAGATGATGAATTCCTACTGGAGATCAAGGCCTTCAACGGGATGATCGATCACCGAAGTCTGCCGCTTGATTCGGTGGCAACGAGTTATTTGCCTTTTTATCAGACGATAGCCGATTTGTCCGGGCTGCAGGTCGTGCATTCGGAATTAAATACATTACGTTTACTTGAAAACGATGATACCCGGTTGATTCTGACCCACCGTTCCACGGGGCAACGCATGTTGGACATCCCTCTCACGAAATACCTGCTTCTCTCTCGTGAGACGAACTCGGGAATGACTCCGCAAGAATACTTGGACAGGCAGGATCAATACACGTTAATATTCTTTTTAGATGCCACGGAAGATAAATTGAAACCTTATATCTGTCCCCTGATGAAAATAAATGACTGGATGGTACGGGTCAATGAAGTGGACCTGGAATCTTAAATAATAGAGTTATAAGGTGGTTTTGCCACAATAAATTCAAGCAGGAATTGCAATAGTATTATCATATAGGAAAAGTTTTTGTACTTTTGTGGTAAATCCGTGAAATGCAAAATAATTAAGGAGTATGTTAAAGGCAATTATCCTGCGAGACTTCTTTTCATTTAAGGGTGAAAAGAAAATTAAATTGAAAGATGGCGTAAATCTTCTATTGGGTATAAATGGAAGTGGAAAAAGTTCTTTCATTAACTCCTTACGTATACTTGGTGAAGGAATTGCAGGTGAAGGATTAGTAAAACTTATTCAAGAGCAATGGGGTGGATATGACCAAGTTGTCAATTTCAATGGTGATAGAAAAGCTCCATATGCACAAATTACATATGTGTTTGATTATAAAAAACTGAATGCAATTAACGTTGCTGCCGATTTTAAATCAGATATATATTATCGTGTAACCATTCGCCAATCAGGTACTAGTTATACATTAAATGAAAAAATGTATACGGAACATAAAAAGAAAACAGGTTCATCATTTACATATTTGGATTTTAGTAACGGGAATGGCAAAATTAGCACACGTACTCAGGATTCGGCAATTTTATTTCAGGATTACACGGACAGTGACATTTCCGGGCAGGAATTAATTCTTCGTCAAATAAATGATCCTAAACATTATTTGCCAATTCACACATTGCGTAAAGCGATAGAATCGATGTCTGTGTATAGTAATTTTAATGTAGAGGAAGGTAGCCGGGTGCGTTCCACTGCTGAATTTTCTACAGATGTCCGTTTAAGGAAAAATGGAGCGAATTTATCTCAGATTTTAAATTTGCTTAAACTTAATCATACTTTTGATTTTGCTCGTTTAGAAGACACCTTCAGTAATATTAATCCCAATTTTAAGAGTATAGAAATTACCAATTTGTATGGTCAATCATATTTATCATTACTTGAAAAAAACATGAGCCGTGCAATTGGTGCATTACACATATCGGATGGAACGTTAAGGTTCTTGTTGTTAGAGAGTATCTTTTATAATCCCTCGCGAGGTTCATTAGTCGCAATAGATGAACCGGAAAGGGGATTACACCCTGATATGATTCGTTCTGTTGCTGAAATGATAAAGTATGCTGCCAGGCAAACTCAAATTATTGTTGCGACTCATTCACCACACCTATTGAATCAATTTGAATTGGAAGATGTTCTTGTATTTGAGAAAAACGAGGAAAATTCAACAGTCGTTCGAACGGTATCGGAAGATGATTTTCCTGATTGGGAAGGTGATTATCTACCAGGACAGATGTGGTTGTTAGGTCAAATCGGCGGCAAAAGATGGTAAAGTTAAATTTAATAGTTGAAGGCGGTGTTTACACTGAAAATGTATATGCAGAGACCGCAAATAATGCAGAAGCTTTAAGAGAATCACTACATAAGTTTTTTACAAGATTACTTGCCAGAGATGATGTTGAGATAACAATTTTTATGGGTAAGGGATACCGTAATGCAGTAAAACAGTTTATTGAAGCTTCAACACCGATAGGGCTTTTTGTTGATTCGGATTTGCCTCCAAAAGATAAATATTTATGGTTTGATAAATTGATAAATAATGAAAATCCTGAAAAAACAATTGTAATTCCCGAGGGAAGAAAAGATTCGGTTTTTTTTATGATTCAAGAAATGGAAGCTTGGTTCCTGAAACAACCATTCTGTTTGGATAAATGGGCTCAAAAAGAAGGATACACGAAAAAGGAGACTACAAATATTGCAGAACATTCAATTTTGAAGAATAAGAATATTGAAGAAATATCTAAGCCTTCTGAAAAATTGAAGATAATAATGAAGCGATTTTTTGTAAAGAATAAGAAAGCTGCAAAGTATGGCAAACTTAAAACAGCACCAGGGTTATTAGATACATTAAATGTTACTGCATTAATATCGTTGGACGATGAATTACGCCGTTTTTACTTGTTTGTAAACAAACCTGTGCCCCGTTAGGCTGCAAGGCGGGAGGTATATCCAAGGAAAATGACTTTATAAACCTTATGAACCTTATAAACCTTTGCCTAGGCTTTACTGCTAAAAAATCCTTGGTTTAAGGGTGGACTATGGTTCCTCTACCCCAAGTACAAGGCATGAACATAGCATATACATAGCATGAACATAAAACAGTGTTGATGCTGTGTTTTTGTTGTGTATGTGTTTGGATTATGGGCTAGAGAGGGGGTAAGGTAATGATTATGCAAGTGGAGACAATGGTTAAATGTAAGATGTGTGGAATGGAATGCTTGTTGTTTTTAATGCAGTTTAAATCAGTTGTTTATATCAGTTTTTGAGATTTATTATAGGATCGATTAATGCTCTGCAAAGATAGTAAATTTTCGAATTGCGCAAATTAAAACAAAATATTTTTTCTTTTTAGCAATCAAGCAATTACAATTTTACAAAATCCGACAATTTATTATTAAGTGACAATATTATTAATCGATCGTTTTTTGAAACTTTTAGTGCGGACAGCTTTCTTTCGTTGAATCGCTGTATTATAGTGAGACGATAGAAACACGTGGAAATAAATCAGGGCCGGTACGAGGGTTAATGCGCGAAGCGCATCCGGTCGGGAAATGTGGAGAAAGCTGTCCCAAATTCGATTTAATACCTTGACAGGGGAAATCAAAGGGTACATGGTTGATAATAAAAAGATAAACTGGTACGTGGCTCACACTCGGGTGAATCAGGAGTTGTGGATAAAGAAGAAACTTGATGAGTTGGGTATCGAGAATTTTCTACCTCAGGAAGAACAAGTGCGGGAAACACCCTTAGGGCGTAAAACGATCCGGGTACTCTTGATTCACGGGATGATTTTTATCCACACGGATAAAGCAACAAGTTTTTCATTAATAAATGACCATGGGCTTAATATTGTTTACTTGAAAGATATTGAGGGACGTCACTCGTTGATTGTTCCCGATAAACAGATGCATGATTTCATGTTTTTGTTGGATTTTTCCCCGAGCGGGATAGAGGTGTTAAACAAAAATCTGAAACGGGGAGACCGGGTACGAGTGATTAAAGGCCCTTTGCAAGGATTGGAAGGCGAGTTGGTTCGTTTGATGGGACACAAACGTGTGGTCATCCGTTTGGAAGGAGTTGTGTCAATTGCAACGTCCTATATTCCGGGTTCCTTTTTGGAACGAATAGAGTAGAAAAAGATGATGGAGAAAGGTTTATTTTATGATTTGTACGATCGGTTACGTGAAGTTAATTTCCGTTCGTACTCTCCCGACAAGTTGTCCGCTTATCTTCACGGTTATCTTACGGTTTATGCGATGGTGCGGATATATCCGTGGTTAGAGACCGAGTTTGGAGTTCTTTACGATATTCACGAAAGGGCAAAAGAAATTGCCCGTTGGTATGAGGTGTTGGTGCAGAAGAAAGAACTTCCGGCAAATTTTCGTGCCGGTTACGCTGCGGACTTGATGGACGTTTACCAGTTGTACTCGGATTTGGATTTTTTGGAAAAAGGCGTGGATGCTGCATACGATATATTAACACCTTGGGGAAGCCAAAAACTGGTGTTACCGTGCCGTACTTCTAATATTTGCCGGTTATTGTGTAATTGTTATTATTTTACGGGAGATGCGGAATGTGGCGAATTGGCTGGTAAATTGGTGACGGAAGCTTTGGGATATACGCGGGGAAACCACCGGGGCGATTTGTTGGGATGGTGGGATGCGATTTGTTTGTATGATAACGTGGTAGGCTTGATGGAATTACCCATTGAAGAACAGGAGCGGTTGAAAGAAGAGCGGGTACGGTTGGCCGTACGGGTACGACAAGTGGAGGATGATATGATTGAACAATTTGTGCGGATGGGAGAGGTTTCCTCTGTTGATGTGGGGCAGGTGTTTTATATTTTAGCGAAACGGGAGTTTGTTGCTTGCAACGTGAAATATGAAAAGAAAGAATAAATATATCAATTCACACTAAAAATTCGATACCGGGACATGCAACCCCTGGTAATAGCGTCTCCTTTAAAACGGTACTTCATATGCCGGATCAAGCTATTAAATACCGGAGGGGACGCTCCTTTTACAAAATACCAAAAAATAAATGAAATACTCGTTTCACTCGATATGCAATCGTTTACACGAGAATAAGAAGTACGTGAATGCTAACACGATTCTCTTGGTGGATATTTTTTTGTCTATCATAAGTTCGTTTATCACGCTTCTTTTTGCTGATAGTTTTATCATCAATCTCTCCCAATCAACCTATGTGGTGATTATTGGCGGTTCTTGCGTATTTAGTTTGCTGGTTTTCTGGGGACTGAGGGTGAACCGAAATATCATCCGGCATGCCACGATAAAGAGCATTGGGAAAATGGGATTTGCAATTTTCCTAAAAGAACTCCTATTGGCAGGAATGATCCTCGTGTCCGGTTCTCGGCTGTTCGGGCAACACCTTTTTGCTTGTGCCGTGATTGATTTTCTCGTGACATCGGTGATTCTGGTGGGTTTTCGGGTAACACTTGTGTTGGTTTATGATTTTACGATTTCTCTGTATGGTTCGGGAAAGACGAGGGTACTGGTCTACGGAACCGGTGATAAAAGCGTGGCTCTGAAGACGAGAATGCACACTAGTAAGCACTATCACGTGGTAGGATTCGTGAATCCGGATAGGTACCTGAAATCTTGCGTGCTTTCGGAATTGCCGGTTTACTATTTTGAGAATGAACAGCATTTCTCCCGTTTTGTGAAAAAATATAATATAAACGGTGTGTTATACCCCTCGCGTGAGGAGGCTCGTCGGGAGGCGGATCGGTTGGTTCGTTTTTGTCAGGAGTTTGGAGTAAAGAACTTGTTTTCCCCGCCAATAGACGTGTTGGGAGATGGTTTGAAAAGACGATTATCCGGGAGATCCGTATAGAGGACTTGTTGGGACGGGAGGAGATCAAGGTGAATATGAGGGAGATTGAGGCGTATTTTGCGGGTAAGGTGGTGATGGTGACCGGTGCGGCAGGTAGTATCGGTAGCGAGCTATGCCGCCAGTTAGCTGCCTTTGGCGTGGGGTATCTGGTGTTATTTGATAACGCGGAAACCCCGATGCACGAGTTGCGCTTGGAACTGGAACGGAATTTCCCGAACTTGAAGTTCTCCCCTTTTGTCGGTGATGTTCGTCAGAAAGAACGGCTACGGATGGTTTTTGAAAAATATCGTCCCAGTGTAGTGTTCCATGCGGCTGCCTATAAGCATGTTCCTCTAATGGAAGAAAACCCTTGCGAGGCGGTTCGGGTGAATGTGATCGGTTCGAGACTGGTGGCGGATTTTTGCGTGGAGTATAACGTGGACATGATGGTGATGATCTCCACGGACAAGGCGGTGAATCCGACCAATGTGATGGGGGCTTCCAAACGACTGGCGGAGATATACGTGCAAAGTTTAGGATTAGCAATAGAGCGTGGGGAAGTGAAAGGTAAAACTCGTTTTGTCACGACTCGTTTCGGAAATGTGCTGGGAAGTAACGGTAGCGTGATTCCCTATTTCCGGAAACAGATCGAGCGGGGTGGTCCGGTAACGGTTACAGACCCGGGAATCACCCGCTTTTTCATGACTATCCCGGAGGCCTGCCGGTTGGTGATGGAGGCGGCCACGATGAGTACAGGCAATCAAATCTACGTTTTTGACATGGGAGAACCCGTGAAGATCGTCGATCTGGCGGAACGGATGATTCGCCTGGCGGGATACGTCCCGAACGAGGATATCAAGATCAAGTTTATAGGCTTGCGGCCCGGAGAGAAATTGTACGAGGAGGTTTTGAGTAACGAGGAGAACACGATTCCTACGGGTAATGCTAAAATTCGGGTAGCGAAGGTTCGGAAGTACAGGCGGGACGAGGTGTTGAGAGCTTATGATCAACTTGCGGAATTAGCATTGGCGGTACAGATTGAGGATACCGTGCGGTTGATGAAACAGATGGTGCCGGAGTTTAAATCGAAGAACTCCCGATTCGAAATACTGGATAAAATAAATAATTAACTAAATAAAGACTTACAAGTGATGACGGGAACTGAAAGAATGTTTTTTATCGGTATGCTGGTTTGCTTGTTGGGGGCTTGCGCTTCCCCGAAGGACGTGGTGTACCTGCAAGATGTGGAGATTAATTCTAGAGTGAAAGCTGCCTTGCAGTATCGCACGGTGATCCATGTGGATGATCTATTATCAATTGTGGTTTCCTGTGATGATATCGAGACAGCCCTTCCTTTTAACACGCCGATGATCGGGTTGGGGCAGAATAACACGAGAACAGGTAACGATCAACTTTACGGGTATTTGGTGGACACGGACGGGACGATCGATTTTCCGGTGTTGGGGAAGATTAAAGTGGAAGGTTTATCCCGGACGGAACTGGCAGCTAAATTGAAAAAGGAGTTGAGTAACTACCTGAAGAACCCGATCGTGACCATCCAGTATTTGAATTTCAAGGTAACTGTGTTGGGAGAAGTGAAAGCTCCCGGGAGTTACAAGGTAAATAGTGAACGGGTCTCCATCTTTGATGCTTTGGGAATGGCTGGAGATTTACAAATTAATGCAAAGCGTAAGAATGTGCTGGTAATGCGGGAAGATGGAGACGAGAAAGTTTTCGCCCAACTGGATTTAACATCGGAAAATATCATTCATTCGCCTTTTTTCTACTTGCAACAGAATGACGTGGTCTATGTTGAACCCAATAAGGCTCGGATTGTGGGAGGAAATGCCGGGGCATTCCTGCCTTACGTTTTATCGAGTATTTCCACGTTGGTGGCTATTCTTGCCATCGCAATTCGTTAACCTAGAACCGAAATTACATGGAAGAGAATAACTTAAACAGGGAGCGTGAGTCCGAAAATATAGATATAAAAGTATTAGTTGAAAAGTTTATCACCCGTTGGCGTTGGTTTGCGGTGTCGGTGCCTCTGTGTTTGGTCATCGCTTTGTTGATATGCCAGAGCCGAGTGCCTATTTACAACGTGACGGGTAAGGTGATGATCAGTGACTCGAAAAAGGGGGAGCTAGGTACAAACGTGATGATGAAAGAGTTGGGCTTGGCGGCGGCGGATATATTCGTGGAGAACGAGATTGTGGAGTTACAATCTAAAAACTTGATGCGGGAGGTCGTGGAGGAACTGGACTTGAATGTTCGTTATGTCCGTGAAGGTTTCTTGCGTGATTGGGAACTTTATAACGATTCACCGGTGAAAGTTCTTGTGGATAACCCCGGTGAGATCCGGGACACGTCTTTTCATGTGTTGTTGGACACGGCGAACCTCGTGATATTGATGAATCTTGATGGGGAGAAGATGTGGAGCGGTCATTACTCGGAGAGCGTTCCCATGGGAGACTATAACCTCTCGATCGAGCCTAACAGGAAAGTTACTTCCAAGGAAAAAATTCGGGTTGATCTGTCTAGTTTCCGAAAAACGACGGATGTTTTTTCAAAAAACTTGAACGTGCAGATCTTGGTAAAGAACACGAACTCCGTGCTGGTTTCCTTGAAAGACGCCGTACCGACGAGAGGAATTGCGGTGATTAACGCCCTTGTCAAGCGATACAACCAGAACGGTATCGATAACAAGAGGATCGTGTCAGAGGCGACGGTGGAGTTCATCAACGAGCGGCTAGACGTGATCAACCAGGAGTTGGGAACGATCGAACGACGGGCGGAAGACTTCAAGAAGACGAATAAATTAACGGATATCACCTCGGATGCAGCTTTCGTGATGGAACGCAAGAAACAGTCGGAGGCGGAGTTGATGAAATTGCAAACGGAGCTGGACGTGTTGCGAAGCATCCGGGCGGCGATCACGCAGAAACGGGCGGAAGAGTTCTCGCTGT
The DNA here is from genome assembly GCA_019423345.1 of Butyricimonas sp. GTDB lineage: Bacteria > Bacteroidota > Bacteroidia > Bacteroidales > Marinifilaceae > Butyricimonas. The sequence goes on from JAHZBN010000003.1 coordinate 218,771, forward strand.
TGCCGGAAAACTTGGGTCTCTCGGACGAGGGTTTGAATGCGGGGATCTCCCGCTATAACGAGATGGTGTTGCGTCGGGGCAAGTTGCTGCAGAGTGCCAGCGAAAGTAACCCGATTGTAATCGGGCTAAATACCCAGTTGCAAGGATTAAAAAAGAATATACAAGAGACGATTACCAACGTGGAGAGTGGTCTGTTAATCAAGCTGAGGAGCGTGGAGAAAGAGAATGAGTCTGTGAACGAGATGTTAACTTCCGTTCCCACGCAGGAGAAACAGTATCGAGATATCGCCCGGCAACAGGAACTGAAAGAGAACCTTTTCCTTTTTCTGATGCAAAAGCGGGAGGAGGCGGAGATCGCTAAATTGATCTACGTGGCAACGGCTAAAATTATAGAAGATCCGTCAGCCGGTGATGCTCCTGTAGAGCCTAGAAAGGCGCTAATTATGCTCGTGGGTTTGATCATAGGGGTGGGAATCCCGGTTGGGATTATCTTTTTGCTGGATATACTGAACGACAAGGTTCGTTCTATTGACGAGGTGAAACAGGCACTACCGTTCCCTGTGCTGGGAGATATACCTGAGTTACCTCAAGAAGAGGTCACCTTGTTACGGGAAAATTTTTCTCTGTCGGAATCGATGCAAGTGATCCGGGAGAAACTGAACTACATGCTGGGAGAGAAAGCCTGTCCCGTGTTAGTGGTGACTTCCGGGGTTCCCGGAGAGGGGAAGACGCTGGTGGCTGCTCATTTGGCGAAGGCTTATGCGAAGGTGGGTAAAAAGACGTTATTGGTCGGTTGTGATCTGCGAAACCCGCAGTTACACTCGTATCTTCATAAGAATTACTCCCGTGGCTTGTCGGCTTACCTGGCAGGAATGGAACCGGAATGGAGACGGTTGGTACATTCGCTAGAAGACAATTTAAGCGTGTTGTTCGGGGGAGATGTCCCACCGAACCCGGTAGCACTGCTTTCAAGCGATAGGTTTAAGACATTGTTGGAGGAGGTGAAGGGAGAATATGATTGCATTATTCTAGATACCCCCCCGGTGGGAATCCTAGCGGATGCTTTGACGATGGTTTCCCAGGCAGATGCCTGTGTGTGTGTCGTTCGCTTGAACGTGTTGCCGCGAGGGGTGTTATCTTCCTTGCGAGTACTGGAAAGCGAGCATCACGTGACGAATTGCGGGGTGCTGGTTAACGGGGTATCTAGGAGAATACACTATTACAAGTACGGTTACGGTAATTATTACAACAAGCAAAATAGATAAGAGGGTAAGTTATAGTCATGTGGTGGTTTCGAAAACGGGAGAAGATACATTTTGATTATACCCATGATATTCATTCGCATGTTTTGCCCGGAGTAGATGACGGGGTTAGAACTTATGGGGAGGCAATCATGGTGTTGAAAGGCTTATCTAGGTTGGGTGTGAAAAGAGTGACATGTACTTCCCACGTTTATTTTCCTGCCTTGATGAATGGACGGGAAAATCTTCATCCCTTGTTGGAAGATCTTCGAGCTGGATTGCAAAAGGAGGGAGTAGAGATAGAATTGGATTTAGGAGCCGAGTATCGTGTCGGGGAATATATGTTGAGTTTGATCGAACGGGGAGAGATCCTGTCCGGGGACAATAACCGGGTACTGGTGGAACATAACTTTTTATCTCCCTCACCTTTTTTTGATCAGGTGGTGTTCGAATTACAGGCCAGGGGATACGAGGTGGTGTTGGCTCATCCGGAGCGTTATGTTTTTTGGGAGGATGATATCGTTCGACACGGGAAGGAGTTGAAGAACAAGAATTGTCGGTTACAGGTGAATATCCTCTCGTTTGCAGGGTATTACGGGAAGGAGGCACAACGGGGTGCGGAAAGGTTGCACGACGCGGGATTGATTGATTATTACGCAGGGGATGTACACGGGATGAGACATGTGGAGACGATAGGGAAATATATATCAAATTCATAAATAAATAATGAAAATATTAGTTACAGGAGGAGCCGGGTTTATCGGTTCTAATCTTTGCGAGTATCTGTTACAAGCAGGGCATGAAGTTCGTTGCTTGGATAATTTTGCGACGGGGAAAATTGAAAACATACTTCCTTTGACAGAACGTTACCCGGCGATGTTCAAATTGATCGTGGGGGATATTCGTCGAATGGAGAATTGCCGGAAGGCGGTGGAAGGCATGGAGTACGTTTTGCATGAAGCTGCGTTGGGGTCAGTTCCTCGTAGCATTAAAGACCCGATCACGAGTAACGAGGTTAACGTGGGCGGTTTCTTGAACATGCTGGTAGCCTCCCGGGATGCCGGGGTGAAACGCTTCGTTTTTGCCGCAAGTTCTTCCACTTACGGGGACAGTCAATCTTTACCCAAGGTGGAAGACGTGATAGGTAAACCGCTCTCTCCTTACGCCATAACGAAATACGTGAACGAGCTTTACGCTGACGTGTTCGCCCGGACTTACGGTATGGAATATATCGGATTGCGTTATTTTAACGTGTTCGGCAGGCGACAAGATCCTTTCGGGGCTTATGCAGCGGTGATTCCCTTGTTCGTGAAGCAGTTGATGCGACACGAAAGCCCGGTGATCAACGGGGACGGGGAGTACAGCAGGGACTTTACGTATATCGATAACGTGATACAGATGAATGAACTAGCCTTGACCGTGACCAATCCGGATGCGGTGAATCAAATTTATAACACGGCGTTCGGGGAGCGTACGACGTTGAACCAGCTGGTGGGTTACTTGAAAGAATTCCTGGGGGAATTTGACGGGGAAATAAGAAACATCGAGATATTGCACGGGCCGAACCGGGTGGGAGATATCCCTCATTCTTTGGCAAGCATTGACAAGGCAAAATCGTTATTGGGGTACACCCCGCAATACAGCATGAGGCAAGGGTTGCAGGAAGCGGTGAAATGGTACTGGAACAATCTATAATAAAACGAATTACTATGCAAGACGTGAAAATTTGCGTGATCGGACTGGGATACGTGGGCTTACCCCTCGCCCGGTTGTTTTCAACAAGATATAAAACGATAGGCTTTGACATGAATCAAAGGCGGGTGGATGCCTTGATGGCTGGACATGACGCTACCCTGGAAGTGAGTGACGAGTTGTTGCAATCGGCAATCGCTAACGGTTTCGTTTGCACATCAAGTATCGAGGACATCCGGGATTGTAATTTTTACGTGGTGGCGGTGCCAACACCCGTGGATAAAAATAATAACCCGGATTTAACTCCCTTGTACGGGGCGAGTACCACGGTGGGGAAGGTGATTTCCAGGGGTGATATTGTTGTTTACGAGTCGACCGTTTATCCCGGGGTGACGGAAGAGGAGTGCATCCCCGTGGTGGAAAAAGTGTCGGGGTTGAAATTCAACGAGGACTTTTTCGCCGGTTATTCCCCGGAACGAATCAACCCGGGAGATAAATTGCACACGGTGGAGAAAATCAAGAAAGTAACCTCCGGCTCGACCCCCGAGATTGGCCAAAAAGTAAACGATATTTACGCTTCCGTTATTTTGGCAGGGACACACCTTGCCCCGAGTATCAAGGTGGCGGAAGCCGCCAAGGTGATCGAGAACTCGCAACGGGATATCAATATCGCTTTCGTGAACGAGTTATCTAAGATTTTTAATAAATTGGGAATTGACACGCAGGATGTACTTGAAGCTGCCTCCACGAAGTGGAACTTTTTACCTTTCAAACCGGGATTAGTCGGGGGACATTGTATAGGTGTTGATCCTTATTACCTGGCTCAATGCGCCCAACGGCACGGGTATAATCCCGAGATCATTCTGGCCGGACGCCGGATGAATGATGGCATGGGAGAGCACGTGGCGAACGAGGTAATCAAGTTGATGTTAAAGAAAGGCATTCAGGTATTGGGTTCCAAGGTTTTGATCATGGGATTCACGTTCAAGGAAAATTGTCCGGATGTTCGGAATACCAAAGTAATTGATATATACAAGGCTTTAAAAGAGTATAATCTTGATATCACGGTTTATGATCCGTGGGCAAATTCGGAAATTGTGCGACATGAATATGGTGTTGATGTAGAGAATGAATTACACATTGAAAAATATGATGCGGCCATTATGGCTGTCGCTCATTCCCTATTCGAGGGGATGGATGTTCTATCTTTATTGAAAGAGCAGCACGTGATTTTTGATGTGAAAGGAGTTCTGGAAAAAGATATTATTGATAGCAGATTATAATTCTTGAATGTAAATTTATAGCCTAGGTTCTTGCTTTTATTTAAGCTTCTAATAGAATGTGTTTCTGAATTTTTTGATAATATTATATGAGATTCCAATCTAAACAATTGAATGAAATCATTTTTCTGCGTCCATTATTAATCGTTGGTGTCATAATTGGTCATTGTTTTGCTATTTATAGTGGAGCATGGGAAAATACTATTGGAATAGAGCCTGTTTGGTTTTATAAGTTTTTGAATCCGTTCTTTATTCATTTAGGTGCATTTGTAATGGTTTCGGGGTATTTGTTTGCATATAAAAAAGATAAATATTTAGCGTCTTCTACGGGAAATTTTATTTTCACTAAGTTTAAACGAATCTATTTCCCATGTTTTATTTTTAGTATTTTATATGTTGTGATTTTACAGCCCGAATTGTTAGTTGATGTAAAAACAGTCATTGCAAATTTATTGAAAGGAACTGGTCACTTGTGGTTTTTGCCGATGATATTCGCTAACTTTTGTTTACTAAAAATATTCCAGCCAGCGATAGATAAATATCCGATAACCAGTTTTATTTGTAGTTTAGCTTTATATTTTGGTTGTAGTGTATTAAATGTTGCATTTTTGAATGTTGTGTTTCATTACCTTCCTTTCATCATTTTAGGGTATCTTCTTTATGGAAAAACTAATATTATTGAAAAGTATTCGTTCCTACTTTTATTTTTATGGTTTTGTGTATTTATTGTTTATCTTTTTGATATAAACAGAATTGTATCAATACCTTTAATTGGTACTTTTGCCTCTTTTCTGGCGGGAATTGCCTTGCTTGGGGTAACATTAAAGATCTCGAGAAAATATACTCCGATTAAATTTATAAATAAATTAAACGATGAATGTTATGGTGCTTATATTTTCAACAAATAATTATAATGTTGATATTATATCATACGCCATTATACATGTATTGTAGTACATATTTTCTTCCATGGGTAATTGCTGTTATTTCAATATTTCTATCTTTTTTATGTAGTAAACTACTCCTAATGACAAAAGTGGGTAAGTTTTTAATCGGGTAGATTAATGTCATTTTTAATGTTTTATGGTAAACGATAAGAGTAATTTTAACCAAGCATTCTGGTTAAGTATAAGTTCTGCTAGTTCAATGTTAGTAAGTATTTTAAGTGCTGTTATTTTGTCTCGTTATTTTGATAAGGTTGAGTATGGTACTTATAAGCAGATCATGTTTGTTTACAATACATTGTTGGTAGTCTTTCAAGCAGGATTACCTGCTGTTTTTACTTATTTTTTACCGCGCTACAATCATGAGGAGGGAAAATTTATTGTCAAAAAAATTAATAGATTGCTATTTATTTTTGGTTTATTTTTCGCTATTACTATTTTTCTTGGTGCAAATTTAATAGCTTCTTTGCTTAATAATCCTGAATTAGCGAAAGGTTTGAAAATATTTTCTATTTTTCCGTTATTTACTTTGCCAACATTTGGTGTAGAGGGGATATATACAGTTAATAAAAATACAAAATTTGTTGCGATATATAATACTATAACTCGCTTACTGATGCTTTTGTGCATAGTGTTACCTGTTATATTGATTAAAAATGATTACATTACAGCAATATATGGTTGGGGTGTAGCTTCTTTTGTTACTTTTATTATTGCAATTATTGCAAAAAAAATGCCTTATAAAAATGATACAATGGTTGTTATACCTAATATCACTAAAGAAATATTTAAATATACTTTACCTATCACTGGCTCCGCTTTAATGTTGATATTGTTTAATTCTGTCAATCAGTTTTATATTAGCAGGTATTATGGGACTGTTGAATTCGCAAATTATTCTAATGGGTTTATTACATTGCCTTTTGTTCCTATTATCATTGCTCCAATAAGAGCATTATTAACACCTGCTTTTGCAAAAGCAAGTAAAGATGGATATTATAAGGATGCCTTTAATTTACTTTATTCTGGAATGCAACAGGTTGCAATACTAATATTGCCTTTAATTGTTTATTCGTTTTATTTCTCAAAAGATATTATGACTTTTCTCTATGGGCAAAATTATGCTGTATCTAGTAATTATTTTAAAATGTTTCTTGTTTTTAATACAACTGAAATATTTATGTTTTCAGGTATAATATCTGCCATTGGAAAACCAAGGATTAATTTTATTTTCAATTTATTATGCACGATTTTAATTTGGATTGTTGATTACATTTTGATAAAACAGCATCTATCAAATGCTTTGATCATAGCATTTGTTTTTGTTTTATTTTCTGTCATGATGCAATATATTTTACCATATTTTTATCTTACTTTCAAACAGAAATTTTTGATTGTTAATAAGGAAACTTTATTTGTAATTCTTAAATGTTCACTTCACTCTTTAATTGTAGGTTTAATTGTTTTTGTACTATCTTTTGAATTGCTATCTACATCTATGCCATTAATCAGATTAAGCATTAGTATAGTTGCTTTTTATCTTTTGTTATTGTTGAGTTCGAAAATTATTAATATTAATTATACGCAGGCTCTACATAAAATTATTAAAAGATAGAGATGAAAAATAGTAATAGTCCTTTATATTTTATGTTAGCACTAATATTGCCAATATCCGGGTTTATCTGTGCTTCTTTGAATCCTAAAATGCAATCCTATAGGACTTTGCTCGTTCTATTTTTTACATTTGTGGGGATAGCATTTTTATTTACCTCTGGTGGTGATGTTTCAAGATATGTTGATGAATTCATATTGATTACGACAAAGAAAATGTCGTTAATAGATTATTATAATAGTCAACCTGCTGCCCAACAAATAGATTATTATAATATTTTCATGACATGGTTTTTGTCTCGATTAACTTCTAATCCACATGTGTATTTAGGAATATTAGCATTTGTTCCAACAGTATTTTTGACTCAGAATGTTCTTTATATCAGTGAAAAATGTTCAGATTCTTCAAGATATAGGTTCTTATTATTTATTTTAGTTCTTACACCTAATGTTTTATTCCTTACTCATCGTTGGTGGACTGCTCTACAAATATTTTTATTCGGTATGCTTCCTTACATATTGATGAATAAAACAAAAAGACTTTGGATTTGTTTATTGGCTGTAGGTGTGCATTTTTCGTTTCTTTTTCCTTTGATGCTATTGTTATTATATATGTTTTTGCCTAAAAGAGCATTATTCCCTTATTTACTTGTATTTGTAGCCACGTATTTTGTCAGTATTTTAAATTTTGATTTTGTGTCAAATGTAATTAATCAAGTATTGCCAACGAATTATGCAGATCGAAGTGTTGCGTATTTGTCTAATAAGGATGATATACTACAAGGATGGGCATTTAATAGTTTATTTCGTTTGCACAATCTTTTGAATTTGATTTTTGCGATATTCATATTTTTTCGATTGAAAGTAGAGTTAAAGTGTAATGATTTTTTGAGACATCTTTTAATAATTTCTCTAATTATGGCTTCATTTGCACAATTAACCAATATGACTGATTGGGGATGGCGTTACTTTGATTTGTCAAATTTTTTGTTTACGAGTCTTTTGGTGATTATTGTGGCAAATCACCAATTATACAAGAAATTAAAAATATTATTTCGATTATCTTATCCGTTTTTTTGTTTTTTTCTTGTCATGTTTGTACATCATTTGTTTGCGGTTATTAGTTTGACAAGCCTACTTGTAGGTAATTATTTTACAATATGGTTTATTGATGAAGAAGTTTCTGTATTAGAATATATAAAAAATGTATTATAATGTTATTTAAACAAATTGTAACACATAATTTACTTAATATACCTGGTTGGAGGACTAAGCGTAAAATTGTAGTAATAGAGAGTGATGATTGGGGTAGTATTAGAATGCCATCAAGGGATATTTATGAAAAGTTATTAGCAGAGGGATATAGAGTTGATTTAAATAAATATGAAAGAAATGATTCTATTGCTACAGAAGAAGATCTTGATAAATTGTTTGATATTTTAAGTAAATATAGGGATATAAATGGTAATCATCCAATTGTTACTGCAAATTGTGTGGTAGCAAATCCAGATTTTGATAAAATAAAGGCTTCTAATTTTCAAAAGTATTATTATGAACCTTTTACTAAAACGTTAAAGCGTTATAGAAATTGCGAGCATTCATTTGAATTGTGGGAACAAGGAATGTATGAAGGCTTATTTAAGCCTCAGTTTCATGGGCGAGAACATCTTAACGTTGCACGTTGGATGAATTTTCTTCAAACAGATGCAGATACTAGACACGTATTTGATTATGGGTTGATGGGACTTTTTCCAAAAGGAGATAATATGATGAATCATTTTCAAGTGGCTTTGGATGATTGTATTTATAAAGGTCAATCTATTTGTGATATCTTAATTGAAGGGTTAGATTTATTTGAAAGTTTATTTAAATATAGGTCTAAAACATTTATTGCTCCATGTTATACATGGAATCCGCTTGTAGAAAAATCACTCTTTAATCATGGGATTATAGGGATACAGGGAATGGTTTATCAGTATAATCCTGGGGAAAAATGTATCCGTCATTGGCAGGGAACTAGAAATCGTTTAGGACAAATATATACAATAAGGAATTGTTTTTTTGAACCGACAATTTGTCCTAATTTGGATAGTGTTTCTGATTGTTTGTATCGGATAAAATGTGCTTTTAGATGGCGTAAGCCTGCTATAATATCTTCTCATAGAATCAATTTTATTGGTTCTATACATGAAGAGAATAGAAATAAAAATCTTAGAAAATTTGATAATTTACTTTCTCGAATAATTCATCAATGGCCTGATGTTGAGTTTATGAGTTCGGATCAATTAATTGAATTAATGCAATAAATTTGTTTTTATGGATATAAAATCTTATTCAAAAATCTTATTCAAAAATCTTATTCAAAATACAATAAGTAATTATCGATATAAAGGGAGAGTAAAAAATTATATCAGATATTATAGTAAAATTGTTGCTAAGAATCCAGAGTTAAGAAAACCGGCAGATGGAGAAAAAGAATGGTTAGATCGTTGGAGAAAATATGATAAAAGTTTATCTCCATTGTCTTATCGGATTTTTTCTAGGTTTGTAGGAGAAGATATAAATATTATGCCATTGGAGTTGTGTCTTAATATTGTAGAACCCATATTAAATCCTGATGCATATCGTGGATTTTATAGAAATAAGAATAGCCTTAATTTGATTATACCAGAAGAGATGACGGTAAAAACGATAATTCGTAAAATTGCTGGTTTTTTTTATAATTCATGTTATGAACCAATAGCTATTACAGATGCTAATTTAAAATGTATGTTTGGATCTTATGATAAAGTATTATTTAAGCCAGCTATGGAAGATTCGGGGAGAGGTATTGCATTATTCAGAAAGAAAGGGGATGTTTTTGTAAATGATAATGGAGGGGACGAGTTAAATGTGAATTATCTTAATAATTTGAAGTTGGATGATTTCCAAATACAGGTTTATATTGAGCAAAGTGCTTTCACCGCAGATTTTAATCCTTCTAGTGTAAATTCGTTTCGAATTATGACATATAGATCTATAAAAACAGGAGAAATCCATGTCCCTAATCTTTATTTTAAAATAGGAGGAAAAAATCAAGTTGTTGACAATTCTCATGGTGGAGGTATTATGTGTGGTGTTGATAATAATGGTAGATTATTGCATTATACTTATAATTACTTGGGTGAAACATTTATCAATTGTTTTGACAAAAACATGGTGTGTGAAACTTATATTGTTCCCAATTATGAGGGATTGATTTCTTTTGCAAAAGAAGTTGCCAAACATATTGTTCATCATCATTTACTTGCGTTGGACATTGCTTTGGATAAAAATAATAATCCTGTTTTGATAGAGATTAATTCAGAAGCATTTAGTGGATGGGGATATCAAATGAGTACAGGTTCCATATTTAAAGAATATACTTGTGAAGTTATGGAGTATTGTTTCCATAGAATGCAGGGATTGAAGCATTTAAAAAAATGTGAATTTTCTTAAAAGTAATAGAGGACTGAGAGGGTGACCCAAAAGTCAAAAACAAGTCTTTTTCTGCTTGTTTTATTCGTACTCCTATACGAGAACGGTTTCAAATATTCAATTTTCAGAGAAAGAAAATTACTTTTGGGTCACCCCCTAGATCTTTTCTAATTCGAATAGAGTGTTAAGATTTAATCAGTTGATAAAGACAATATAATGATTAACAATGAAAATAGCGATTCATGAATCTGGAGGTTTTTCTGAGCGATGGGTAGATTACTGCAAAAAAAGTAAGATTAGTTACAAAATTGTAAATGCTTATGATACAGATATTGTTAGTCAATTAGTTGATTGTGATGCTTTTATGTGGCATCATTCTCATCTTTCATACAAAGATGCTTTGTTTGCCAAACAATTGTTATTTTCTCTTCAGCAAGCTGGTAAGAAGGTCTTCCCTGATTTTAATACAGGATGGCATTTTGATGATAAAGTCGGAGAAAAATACTTACTAGAAGCAATAGGTGCACCTTTAGTTCCATCTTATGTATTTTATACTAAAAGGGAAGCTATACAATGGATTAAAAATACTACATTTCCAAAAGTTTTCAAATTAAGAGGTGGTGCTGGATCAACAAATGTAATGTTGGTTAAAAATAAAAGTCAGGCTATCAATAATGTGAATAAGGCATTCGGAAAGGGTTTTTCATATTATAATTCTCAAGTTTACCTAAAAGACATAATAAGAAAATATAAAGAAAATAAAGTTGCCATATTTGATATTGTAAAAGCTATTGGGCATTTTTTTTATCTCCCTCGTGTAATTAAACTACATCCGAAAGAAAAGGGATATGTTTACTTCCAAGATTTTATACCAAATAATTTATTTGATATAAGAATCTGTGTTGTTGGTAACAAGGCTTTTGGGCTTAAGCGTTTATGTCGAAAAGGTGATTTTAGAGCCTCTGGTGGAGGAAGTATTTTATATCATAAGAGTGACATTGATGAACGTTGTGTTAAAATCGCTTTTGATGTAAATGAAAAAATTGGATCTCAAAGTATTGCTTTTGATTTTGTTTTTGATAAAAATAACAATCCTCTAATAGTTGAGATCAGTTATGGTTATGCTGTTGCTGCATATGATCATTGTGAAGGCTATTGGACAAATGACATGCAGTGGCATGATGGTAATAATTTTGATTTTTGTGGGTGGATGGTTGAGAATTTATTAAAGTCTGTATGATAAAAAATAGAGCTGATTATAAAGAATATTTATCTCAAGAGCTTTCTCGGCGGGTAAAAAATAGGATATTCTGTAGTCCTCAGGATAAATTTATTAAAGGTCTTAGAAGAGTCGAGTACCATTATAATTCTAAGGGATTATGGCATAGAATTATGTTTTTGTTTGCTTATTTTCATTATAGGAAATGGTCAATGAAATCTGGTATAAGTATATCAAAGAATTGTTTTGCGAAAGGTTTGTCTTTGCCCCATTTTGGATCAATAGTTGTTTCTGCTGCTTGTAAGGCTGGGAAAAATTGTAGGATTCAGAACAATGTTAATATTGGAGCATCTATGGGAGGTAAGAAAGCTCCTAAAATAGGAGATAATGTTTATATTGGACCGGGAGCAGTTTTATTTGGCGATATTGAAATTGCAGATAATTGTTGGATAGGAGCAAATGCCGTGGTAAATAAATCTTTTCTTGAGCCTTATTCTGTTATTGTCGGGGTACCCGGAAAAGTTGTCCGAAAAGAAACAAGAAACTGGACAGAAGTAATGAAGTAATAAAATAGCACATAAATATATGAATATAGCAATAGTTGGAACAGGGTATGTAGGTCTTGTTTCGGGAACATGTTTTTCTGAAATGGGAATTAATGTCACTTGCGTTGATGTTGATATCAAAAAAATCAACGATTTAGAACAGGGAATTATTCCTATTTATGAACCGGGACTTGAAGAAATGGTTCATAAAAATATGTCTGCCGGACGATTAAAATTTGCTACTGAATTGAAAGAATGTTTGGAAGATGTTGATGTCGTTTTTAGTGCTGTTGGAACTCCTCCGGATGAAGATGGAAGTGCTGATTTGAAGTATGTTTTGGCTGTAGCCCGAACATTTGGTCAAAACATATGTAACTATACTGTTTTTGTAACTAAAAGTACGGTTCCGGTTGGTACTGCGTTAAAAGTAAAGGCTGTTATACGGGAAGAACTTGACAAAAGAGGTGAAAAAGTTCCTTTTGATGTGGCCTCCAATCCTGAATTTTTGAAAGAGGGGGCTGCTGTAGATGATTTTATGCGGCCCGATCGAGTGGTGGTTGGTGTTGAAAGTGATAAAGCAAAAGAGATAATGACAAAGTTGTATAAGCCATTCATGCTTAGTGGGGACCGAATGATTTTTACAGATATCCCTTCTGCCGAGATGATAAAATATGCGGCAAATTCCATGTTGGCAACGCGAATCAGTTTTATGAATGATATTGCAAATCTTTGTGAAATAGTAGGGGCAGATGTGAATATGGTTCGTAAAGGCATTGGCAGTGATACCCGTATAGGATCAAAATTTTTATATCCTGGTTGTGGTTATGGTGGATCATGTTTCCCGAAAGATGTTAAGGCTCTTATTAGGACAGCGGAACATAATGGTTACGAAATGCAAGTTTTGAAAGCAGTCGAGTTGGTGAATGAGAAGCAAAAATCAATTCTTTTTGAAAAATTGTATAAACATTATGATGGTAATTTGAAAGACAAAATCATAACGTTGTGGGGATTAGCATTTAAACCGGAAACTGATGATATGCGTGAAGCTCCTGCATTAGTGTTGATCGATTTGCTTGTCAAAGCCGGTTGTAAGATAAAGGTTTATGATCCTATCGCAATGGAGGAGTGTAGGCGTCGAATTGGAGATCAAGTAATTTATAGTAAAGATAAATATGAGGCGGTAATAGATGCGGATGCTCTCATGTTGATAACGGAATGGAAAGAATTTCGGGTGCCGAGTTGGGAAGTTTTGAAGAAAACCATGAAACAGTTTGTGATTTTAGATGGAAGAAATATCTATGATCGGAAAGAATTGAAAGAATTCGGATTTGATTATTCTTGTATTGGACAATGAAAGTATTAGTAACTGGTGCTGCTGGTTTTATTGGAAGTCGAGTGGCGTTCGAGCTAGCTAGGCGGGGAGATGAAGTAATAGGTATCGATAATATTAATAATTATTATGACCCGCGTTTAAAATACGACAGATTAGTTGAATGTGGAATATTTTCACCTGTCGGTTGTGAAATCGTAAAAGTAAAACCGGAAACGGGTAATATTTCTGAGGCAATTGTTGAGATTCCAGATTTACAATGGCATAAAAAATTTCAAAGTAAAAAGTTTTCTAACTATTGTTTTGTTAGGATGGATATTGCTGATCGTGATAAAATGAAAACTTTTTTCACAGAAGAAAAGTTTGATAAAGTAGTTAACCTTGCGGCTCAAGCTGGGGTACGTTATTCTATAACTAATCCATATGCTTATATAGATAGTAATATTGTAGGTTTTTTAAATATTCTAGAAGGTTGTCGATATACTGATGTGAAATATTTGGTTTATGCTAGTTCTAGTTCCGTGTATGGATTAAATGAAAAAGTACCATTCTCTGAAGATGATACAGTTATTTCTCCAGTAAGTCTCTATGCTGCCAGTAAAAAGAGTAATGAATTAATGGCATTTGCATATTCTAAGTTGTATGGATTACCGACAACAGGATTACGGTATTTTACCGTTTATGGACCATGGGGAAGACCGGATATGGCACCCATGCTTTTTGCGGAAGCAATAAGCCATGGTAAAGCTATTAATGTTTTTAATAAGGGTGATTTGATTCGTGACTTTACATATATTGATGACATCGTTAGTGGTACAATACAAGTATTAGATAAAATACCAGATGCAATGAATTGTTCTCATAATGTACCAAGTAAGGTTTATAATATCGGTTGCTCAAACCCTATTCATTTGATGGATTTTATTTGTACTTTGGAAAGAGCTTTAGGCCGGAAGGCTAAAATGAATATGCTACCTATGCAACAGGGTGATGTCTATCAAACTAATGCTGATACGACTAAACTTGAAGCTGAAGTTGGTTATAAACCTAAAGTCAATTTGAAAGAAGGGATTGATTGTTTTGTGAGTTGGTATAAACAATACTTTTTGAGATGAAAATACTGATATGTGCGACTCAATTCAAGGGAGGTTCTTTACAGGTTGTTCTGTCTTTGATCAATGAATTTAGAAGTTTTTCAAATTATGAGTATATCGTAATAACAAGTAGACAGGTTGATTGTCAATTAAATAAAATGGTTTTTGATGAAAATTTCACATTCATTTCATTACCATTATTTTCTTCGGGGAAATTTCGGGGCTTTTATGAACGAAAAAAATGGTTATCAAATATAGAAAAGCAATATAATCCAGATGTGGTTTTATCGACTTCAGGTCCCTTGTATTGGAAGCCTCGTAAACCATTATTAATGGGCTTTAATCTTCCTGCCTACGTTTATCCGGAGTCGCCTTTTTGGACAAATAAGATGTCTTTAAAAAGGAAAATTTTATGGGCGATAAAAACTCATTATCATAGATATCTCTTTAGAAAAGAGGCTACGGCTTGTTTTGTCCAAACAGATGATGTAAATGAACGACTTAGGAAATATCTTGGGATGGACGCTGTTTATACAATATCTAATACGTATAGTAATATATTTAAAGATGTTGTCCAATATCCGAATAAATTATCAACGCGAGTCGAAAATGAAATTCGTTTTTTGACAATTTGTACTTATTATCCACATAAGAATTTAGAAATAATTCCTGCTGTGGCTCATGAATTAGAGAGGCGTGGATATTTAAATGTGCGTTTTGTGTTGACATTGAAAAATGAAGATTTCGAAAGTCATTTCAAACATTTGGATACAAGTAAAATTATTAATCTTGGACCAGTTAAGTCGGCGGAATGTCCATCTTTATATAGAGAGTGTGATGTGATGTTTTTGCCAACATTATTGGAATGTTTTTCAGCCTCTTACGCAGAGGCGATGATCATGAACAAACCGATTGTAACATCAGATTTAGGGTTTGCACACACTGTATGTCATGATGCGGCATTATATTTTGATCCAATGAATCCGGTGGATATTGTAGATAAAATAGAAATGATAGTTAGAAACCCTGAATTGAGAGATTCTTTGATAGAAAAGGGGAAACAGCAATTGAATCAATTTGGGACAGCGGAAAATAGAGCAAGGCAAGTGTTGGATTTATGTAATAAATTGGGTAATCATTAATAATTAAATATCATGTTGATTTATTATTTAAAAAAAAGTATATATAAATTTTTGTCTGCTATTTCCAAAGAAATGTTCTTAAAGTTTCAGTTTCAGCGACTT
This sequence comes from Butyricimonas sp., assembly GCA_019423345.1. Lineage (GTDB taxonomy): Bacteria > Bacteroidota > Bacteroidia > Bacteroidales > Marinifilaceae > Butyricimonas. The sequence continues at coordinate 234,427 of JAHZBN010000003.1, forward strand.
GTAGGCTATCGATTAAATCTTAAAAGTCCAAAGACGTATAACGAAAAACTCCAATGGTTGAAGCTGTATTATCGTGATGAAAAGATGTCACAATGTGCGGATAAGGTAGAAGTTAGAAAATATATTAAAGATAAAGGATTGGGAGATTTTTTAAATGAGGTCTATGGTGTTTGGGGAGATGTTGATGATATTGATTTTGATCGATTACCTAAGCAATTTGTTATGAAGTCAACACATGCTTCGGGACAAACGATAATTTGCAGAGATAAATCGACCTTAAATATTGAGGCTGCAAAGAAAAAAATGAAAAAATGGTTAAAAACAAATTTGTATTATTTTGGATTGGAATGGGTTTATAAAGATTTACAACCAAGGATTATTTGTGAAGCGTTGATTTCTTCTAAAGATACGTATCCTCCTAAAGATTATAAATTTTATTGTTTCAATGGTCAGCCCAAATTTATATTGGTTGCGTCAGAGAGAAATGGACATAATGCCAAAATGGATTATTTTGACTTGAATTGGGAACCGATAGATATGCGACAAGGTGGGGATAGAAGTGGAATCGGTATTTTAAAACCAAGTAATTTGGAGAAAATGATTGATATTGCGAAAGTTTTGTCGCAAGATTTTCCTCATGTTCGGGTTGATTTTTATAATGAAGATGGAAAAATATTAATAGGTGAATTGACATTTTTTGATTCAAGTGGATTTGCAAAATTTGAGCCTAAAGAGTATGATAGAGTTATAGGTGATTTTTTACTTTTACCTAAAAAAGTGTAATTATGATAAGAATCCAAAAATAACACGTTGTTTTTATGAGGCGGGGTTGAAATTTTAATACTTTCAAAAAGGAAAAATTATCATAAATGAAATGGTTGATGGTATAGATGTATTGAAAGCGATTGCTATAATAATAGTTTGTTGGTTTTGTTGACTTTGTCTGTCTTAATGTAGATGTATTTTTAGTGATAAATGAATACTTATTCGTTGCGGGATATAATCAATTAAAACTTTCTGTCTGCGTGTTAAATTGTTGATTAATAGAGTCTAGTTGTATTTAGTTTTGATTGTTACTTTTGTTACATGTTTGGTAAGGGGAGTTTGTCTGGTGTTGCTATATAATTATTATGATTTCTCACAATATATGATAACTACAAATTTCTTTATTGTCTAAAAGCTAATGAAAAGATTACTATATTGATATGATCGAAATAGAAAATAATAGCGTGAGGGTGTTTAGTGATGATCATAAAATGTAAGTTAAGATTCTAAACTCTTTACTTAAGCTGGAGCTAAATACTATTCTAGATTACTGAAGCATATTATTGATAAATATCTTTTGGACAGGAAAAATAAGTCCTAGAAAATACTTTTATGGCTTGAGATAAATATGGGGGTATGATTAGGCTTAAGATGAAAATATTGAAAAGTGTTTTCTAAAATTGAAATTGAATGCAAACCTTAAAGTTGTAATATTATGAATAGATTCATCTTTGTAATGCCGGATCTATCATTTGGTGGTGCTCAACGAGTGGTATCTGAATTACTCAATAATATCGTATCCATTCCGGGAAATCATGTAAAACTTATTCTTTTGTTTAAAGATGAGTGTTTTTTTTCTTTGAATTCAGATATTGAAGTGAAATGTCTTCATAATTCGCCGAGTATGAGTATGACGAATATGATACATTCTTTATGCAAGTTAAGAAAAGAGGTTGTTAATTGGGAGACAGATGTGGTACTTTCTTTCCATCAAAGATATAATCCATTTGTGATTATGTCTTTAGTTGGTACTGGAATACCTGTTTTCGTTTCTGATCGGTCAAATCCATATAATAAACTATCTCCAAAGATTAATGAGTTTTTTAGGAAGATTTTATACCCTAAGGCCCAAGGATTGATTGTTCAAACTAACTTGTCTGCAATGGTAAAAATGAAGTTGAACAAAAATATCTTAGTTATGCCTAATCCTCTTAAATGCATGAATTATTATGAAGATATGTCACAAAAAGAAAATATAATAATTAATGTCGGGCGTATGGATAAAGAGAAAGGGCATCATGAATTAGTGAAGATATTTTCAATGATCATTGATAAGGGAGGGTGGAAATTGTGCTTTGTTGGTGATGGCCCTGAAAGAAATAATATTGAAAAATACGTGAAAGAATTATCTCTAACTGATTCTGTGATTTTTCTTGGAGCCCGGAAAGATGTGGATGTATTATTGGCAAAAAGTAAAATCTTTGCTTTTACTTCGTTAAGTGAAGGTTATCCCAATGCATTACTTGAAGCTATGGCTATGGGATTACCTTGTATAAGTTTTGATTGTATAGCAGGGCCATCAGATTTGATAAATAATGGAGACCGTGGTATCCTCGTTCCTTTGAATAATTATGATGAATATGCCCGATGTCTTAAGAATTTAATGAATGATGAGGCTTTACGCAGAAAATTGGGCGAGAATGCGAAATATGTTCGGCAACAGAATGACATACATAAAATAACGAAATCACTATTATCATTTATTAATAAATAAAAATATGTATACCGGGACATTAAAATCAGCGTTGCGAGTTAATATCAGTAATATTCCGGGATGGCGTACCCTTAGGAAGATTGTTGTGATAGAATCCGATGATTGGGGAAGTGTCAGGATGTCTTCCGTGAAAAATTTCAATTCTCTCAAAAAAGCAGGAATTCCCGTCGAAAGGAATCATTATAATTTATATGATTCATTAGAAAGTAATTCTGATTTAGAGATGTTATTTGAAATGCTTTCGAGATTCAAAGATAAAACAGGAAGGCCTCCCGTGATGACAGGGGTTAATGTCGTGGCAAATCCTGATTTTAATAAAATTAAAGCGTGTGATTTTCAAGAATATTTTTATGAATCGTATACTGAAACTCTAAAGAAATATCCACAACATGACAGAGTGTATGATTTATGGAAAGAAGGTATTTTAAAACGGTTATTTGTTCCTGTTTTTCATGGGAGGGAACACTTGAATGTTCAACGATGGTTAAGAGCTTTGCAACAAGGTAATAAATCTACGTTATTCGGTTTTGAATGTGGTATTACTGGAATACCACAAAGAGGTATTGATGGAGAAAAGGTGCCAAGTTTTCAGGCTGCGTTTGATATTGACACAATCGAGGATTTAGAATATTTGAAAGAAGTACTTGAAACAGGATTAGATTTATTTGAGAGTCTTTATGGTTACAAGGCAAAATTTTTTGTTCCAACGAATGGCTCATTTAATAATACATTAGAGAGATGTCTTATTGATAAGGGTGTTAAATATATTGATACTGCGAAAAAGCAATTTGAACCATTAGGTAATGGTGAGTATCGTGTAAATACTCGTTTTATCGGACAACACAACCAATTAGGACAGATTTATTTAACTCGGAATTGTTTTTTTGAACCAAGTAGTTCCGGTTTTGAATTTCCTACCAATACGGATTGGGTAAATAATTGTTTAAAAGAGATTGAGATTGCTTTTAGGTGGCATAAGCCCGCCACGATCAGTTCTCATCGGGTAAATTATATTGGTTTTTTGCATCCAGAGAATAGAGAGCGTTCATTGAAGCAATTCGAGGAATTACTAGGAAAGATGTTAAAACGTTGGCCGGATATAGAGTTTATGACTTCCATGGAATTAGGGGATTTAATAGCTTCCACGAAAAGATGAGAAAAGTAGTGTTAGTTAATCAAAGCTCGGGTTATTTGATGATTGATATCGTTAATGCGTATTTGATTAAATATGATAAAGTGGTGTTGATTTCCGGCAGTATTAAAGTAACGGAAAGAGTTCTAGATGATCGGATAATCGTTAGTAAAATTATTGCCTATAATAGGTCTTCATCGTTGAAAAGATTGTTAACATGGTGCTGGGGAACCTTGCAGGTTTATTTTAAATTATTATTAAAGTATCGGGATTACGAAGTTGTGTTTGTGACCAATCCTCCCATGAGTTATTTGCTTGCATTAGGATTAAAGAGAAAATTTTCTGTTATTGTGTATGATGTTTATCCGGAAGCATTGAAAAATGTTGGTATTACGTCAAATAATTTTTTATTCCGAACTTGGGAAGGATGGAATCGTAAATTATTCAAGAAAGCGGAAAAAATTGTAACATTGAGTGGTGGAATGGGGAAATTGTTGGAAAAATATGTGGATCGGGATAAAATTAAAATTATTCCAAATTGGTCTGCTTCCGAGCAATTCAACCCGATATCTAAAGAATTCAATCCATTTATAAAAGAACATCATTTGGAAGGAAAGTTTGTCGTGATGTATTCGGGAAATATTGGTTATACACATAATGTGGAGTATTTGATTGAAGTAGCGAAAGAACTTAAACAAGAAAAAGAAATTCAATTTTTAATTATTGGGGAAGGTAAGAAAAAGGAAACGTTGCAAACGATGGTAAAGGAATATGGATTGACTTCTTGTCTTTTCCTTACTTGGCAGGATAAAACGGTATTACCTTATTCGTTAGGGGCTGCAGATTTAGCGGTGATCACATTAAATGATGAAACAGCGTTTGTAAGTGTACCTAGTAAAACTTATAATTTATTGGCCGTTGGAGCCCCGTTATTATGTATCGCTCCAGAATGTTCTGAGTTGAGTAATTTAGTGCAACAATATAATAATGGACGTTGTTTCAATAAGGAAGCAGTTCGGGAGATGGCTGATTACATTATAGATTTAAAAAACAATCCGGATAAAAAAGCATTGCTGAGTCGTTTTTCGTTGGAAGCTTCAAAAGATTTCACATATAAGAATGCGTTGAAGTATGTATAAATTTTTTTTTAAACGTCTACTTGATTTCTGTTTGGTTACATGTGGTTTACTCTTGATTTGGCCCGTTCTTTTAATTGTCTGCATATGGTTGCATTTTGCTAATAAAGGAGCGGGGGTGTTTTTTACCCAAGAACGTCCCGGAAAAGATGGTAAGATATTTAAAGTGATCAAGTTTAAAACCATGACTGATGAAAGGGATGATTCGGGGAAATTATTACCAGATGCGAAACGTTTGACAAAAGTGGGAAGGTTTGTTCGTTCAACCTCAATCGATGAATTGCCTCAATTGTTGAATGTGTTGAAAGGAGATATGGCTTTGATTGGACCGCGGCCTTTACTGGTGCGTTATTTGTCACTTTATAATGAAAGACAGGCCCGGCGGCATGAGGTGAGACCCGGGATTACTGGATGGGCACAGGTTAACGGGCGAAATGCTATTTCTTGGGAAGAGAAATTTGATTATGACGTGTGGTACGTGGATCATGTTTCTTTGTGGCTTGATTTGAAAATCGTGTTATTGACAATTAAAAAAGTCTTTGTTCGGGAGGGAATTAATTCGAAAACCGCTGCAACGATGGAACCATTTAGAGGAAGTAAAACAAGTATGTTATGAAAGATATTGCCATATATGGATTTGGCGGCTTCGGTCGAGAAGTCGCTTGTGTTATTCAAGCCATTAACGAGATTGAACCGACTTGGAATTTGGTTGGCTTTTTTGATGATGGGCATGTTGAGGGAGAAAAAAATCGCTATGGAAAGGTGTTGGGCGGAATGGACGTGGTGAATTGTTATCCGCGAAAGTTGTCAGTGGTAATGGCTATTGCTTCTCCTTGCGTGTTGCAAAAGTTGACAAGGGAGATGGTTAATCCGAATATTGAATTTCCTAATATTATAGCTCCGAATGTGTTATTTTTTGATCGGGAGTCCGTGGAGATGGGGCAGGGGAATGTGATCACGTATGGCGGGAGAGTCAGTTGTGGGGTGAAGTTCGGTGATTTTAATCTTTTAAACGGTTGTGTGTCTTTGGGACATGATGTACAAATCGGGAGTTACAATATGTTACAGCCGGAAGTACGCGTGTCGGGAGAATCAATGATTGGTGATTCTAATTTCTTTGGGGTACGTTCCATTATATTGCAAGGAATAAGGATTGGGAATAACACGCGTATCGGGGCCGGAAGTGTGGTTATCCGGAAAACAAAGGATGGTATGCTTTACTTTGGAAATCCGGCAAAATTGATGAAAGAACAATAAATATGAAATGTCATGAAAGAGCAATTTTTGAAAAATTTAAAAGATGTTTTTGAGATAGAAGATCGTGAATTGGCTATGGATGATAAATTTCGGGAATATCCGGAATGGGATTCGTTGGCTTATTTGTCTGTTATTGCCATGCTAGATGAAGAGTATGATTGTCAGATTGAGGAGGCTGAATTTAAAAAATTGATAACGGTCAGTGATTTGTTTAACGTTATAAGTAAAAAATAGGCATGGCTTTTTTGGAGTATGAAGGAGTCGGAATTACAGCTATGGCGGCAGCTGTTCCCCGTACCGTGATCAAGAATTACGAGTACACGCAATATTTTCCCGCAGAAGAGGTGAAAGAGGTCGTGGATAAAGTGGGAATTTACGAGCGGCGGTTTGCTGATGAAAATACTTGTGCTTCAGATTTGTGTTTTGCTGCGGCAGAAAAGTTGATCGAGGATAATCATATTGATCGTTCCGAAATAGATTTGTTGATTTTTATTTCTCAAACACCGGATTATCGGATGCCGGCAACATCTGTGATATTACAAGAGCGATTGAAATTAGGGAATTCAACGATTGCATTTGATATTAATTTAGGGTGTTCGGCATTCATGTATGGCATGAGTGTGGTGTTTGCCTTGATGCAACAAAAAGGGATAAGGAAAGCACTAATATTAGATGGGGAAACTCGTTCTAAAGTGTATTCACCTAAAGATCGACGTACGGCATTCCTTTTTGGAGATGGTGGGGTTGCTGCTTTGGTAGAGAGGAACGAACGATTCGGGAAAAGTTATTTCTCATTAAATTCGGATGGATCGAGGGAAGGTTTGATTAAGGTTGATGCAGGGGGATATCGTAAAATGAGTTCCATGGAAACGGTTCGGGAAAGGGTCGTGGACGAGTATGGGAATATCCGTAGTGAGGAACAGGGATATATGCACGGGGGAGATGTATTTAATTTTGTGATCAGGGAGATCCCCCGGGATATTAAAGCGTTGCTTGAGTATACGGGCATGGATAAAGACTCGTTTGATTATATGGTATTTCATCAAGCAAATAACTTTATTAACTCGTATCTTGCCAAAAAGTTAAAGTTAGATACAAGTAAAATACCTTCTACCATAGCAAAGTACGGGAATACTTCTTCCGTGTCGGTGCCTTTGACGATTGTAAGCGAATTGAAAGGACGGCTGGATGGGAATAAGAGATTGTTACTTAGTGCTTTTGGTGTAGGGATGACTTGGGCTACGGCAATCGTAGATTTTAATGATTGTAAGATCAGTGATATTGTAGAGGTATGACTCCTTTTGATTTGACTGGTAAAAATATTTTGATATCAGGGGCTTCTTCCGGTATTGGGAGACAATGTGCCATTAGTTGCGGTAAAATGGGGGCAACTGTGATTTTGATGGGCAGGGATAATGCTCGTTTAGAAGAGACGTTAAGTCAAATGGATGAGCCGTCAAAACATTTGGTTTGTAGGGGTAATTTGACTGATTTTGATTGGGTGACTCAAATAGTGGAATATGTTGTGAGGGAGAAAGGACGTTTACATGGGTTATTGAATTGTGCAGGAATCTCGGCAACATTACCCATGAAGTTGGTATCTAAAGAGAAATTGGAAGAGTATTTTACAACAAATGTATTTGCTGCCTACCATTTGACTCAAGAAGTTTGTAAAGTCGGACATTTTGATAAAAATGGGGGAAGTATTGTTTTTTTCTCTTCTGTTATGGGGTGTGTTGGTGAAGTTGGGAAATCTTTGTACGGAATGACTAAGGGGGCTCTGGTTGCAGGAATGCGTTCTTTAGCTTGTGAATTGGCTAAAAAAAGTATCCGAGTGAACACAGTTTCACCAGGAGTTGTGATCACTCCGATTAACGAACACTTGCCTCATATAGCAAACCCCGAAAAAAGAAAAATACTTGAAGAACAACATTTGTTAGGTTTGGGAAGACCGGAGGATGTCGCGAATGCTTGTATCTATTTGTTATCGGATGCTTCTCGTTGGGTGACAGGTACTAATTTGGTCATTGATGGAGGGTATACCGCTCGGTAAAGAATTCATAAAGTAATAATAAGATAAATTTTATGGCGAATATAGCTTTAATAACTGGCATAACCGGCCAGGACGGTTCTTTTTTGGCCGAATTTTTACTGGAAAAGGGGTACGAGGTACACGGGATCATCCGTCGTTCCTCTTCTTTTAACACGGCTCGCATCGAGCATCTTTACCTGGACGAGTGGGTACGGGACATGAAGAACAAGAAGTTGATAGACCTTCATTACGGGGACATGACGGACTCGAGCTCGCTGGTGCGAATTTTGCAACAGGTGAGGCCGACGGAAATTTATAACCTGGCGGCACAGAGTCACGTGAAAGTGTCTTTCGATTGCCCCGAGTACACGGCGGAGGCCGACGCGGTGGGAACGCTTCGCCTGCTGGAAGCCGTTCGTATCCTGGGCATGGAAAAGGAGTGCCGGGTATACCAGGCTTCCACCTCGGAATTGTTCGGGCTGGTGCAGGAAGTTCCCCAGAAAGAAACGACCCCTTTTTACCCCCGTTCCCCTTACGGGGTGGCCAAGCAATACGGTTTCTGGATCACGAAAAATTACCGGGAGAGTTACGGGATGTTCGCCGTGAACGGGATCTTGTTCAATCACGAGAGCGAGAGACGGGGAGAGACGTTCGTGACCCGGAAGATCACCATCGCGGCGGCTCGAATCGTGCAGGGATACCAGGACAAGTTGTACCTCGGGAACCTTGACGCGCTCCGGGACTGGGGGTACGCGAGGGATTACGTGGAGTGCATGTGGTTGATCCTGCAACACGACACGCCGGAAGATTTCGTGATCGCCACGGGGGAGTACCACACCGTGCGGGAATTCACCACGTTGGCCTTCAAGGAGGTGGGGATAGAGCTTCGCTGGGAAGGCGAGGGGGTGGACGAGAAGGGCGTTGATGTCGCCACGGGCAAGGTGCTGGTGGAAGTTGATCCCAAGTATTTCCGCCCGGCGGAGGTGGAGCAGTTGCTGGGAGATCCCACGAAAGCGAGGACGTTACTGGGATGGAATCCCGGCAAGACCTCGTTTGAAGATCTGGTCAAGATAATGGTGGAACACGACATGAAATTCGTGAAGAAAATTCATCTAAAGGCTCAAATGTGATGGATAAAGAGAGTAAAATATACGTGGCCGGGCACCGGGGACTGGTGGGGTCGGCCATCTGGAACAACTTGAAATCGAAAGGGTACACGAACCTTGTCGGGAGGACTCACGCGGAGCTGGACTTGCTGGACGGTGTCGCCGTGCGTGAGTTCTTCGACAGCGAGCGGCCCGAGTACGTGGTTCTCGCCGCGGCTCACGTGGGGGGAATCGTCGCTAACAATACTTACAGGGCGGATTTCATCTACCGGAACTTGCAGATACAGCAGAACGTGATTGGGGAGAGTTTCCGGCACGGGGTGAAGAAACTGTTGTTCCTGGGTAGCACCTGTATCTACCCCCGGGAGGCCCCCCAGCCGATGCGGGAGGATTGCCTGTTGACAGGCCCGCTGGAATACACGAACGAGCCTTACGCCATAGCGAAAATTGCTGGTTTGAAGATGTGCGAGAGTTTTAACCTGCAACACGGGACAAATTACGTGGCCGTTATGCCGACGAATCTTTACGGGCCGAACGATAATTTCCACCTGGAGAACAGCCACGTGTTGCCGGCGATGATTCGAAAGATATTCCTGGGTAAGTGTCTGATGGAGGATAATTGGACGTTAATACGCCAAGATTTGAATAGACGTCCCGTGGAAAGTGTCACTGGAGAGGGAACTAGAGAGGAAATAGAGGCTGTATTGGGGAAGTACGGCATTCACGCTGGCAGGATAGAGCTCTGGGGATCGGGACGACCTTTACGGGAATTCTTGTGGAGCGAGGACATGGCTGACGCCTCCGTTCACGTGTTGGAACACGTGGATTTCAAGGATACTCACGAGGCGGGTGCAAAGGAAATCCGGAACTGTCATCTTAACGTGGGCACGGGAGTGGAGGTGTCCATAAAGGAGCTTTCAAAACTCGTGGCTCTAGTCGAGGGATATGAAGGGAAAATACTCTTTGACACGTCGAAACCGGACGGGACGCTGCGGAAGTTAACGGATCCTTCAAAATTGCAGGCCTTGGGATGGAGGCATAAAGTTAATGTTGACGAGGGGGTAAGGCGGTTATTCGAGTGGTATAAAAACACGTTGTAGATATGGCGAAAAAAGTATTTGTTTCCGGGTGTTATGATATGCTTCATAGCGGCCATGTTGCTTTTTTTAAGGATGCGGCACGCTACGGGGACTTGTATGTCGGGATCGGTTCAGATGCGACAATATTCGGGTTGAAAGCGAGGCAAACGGTTTGTTCGGAGGCAGAACGCCTCTACATGGTAAAGGCCATACGTCACGTGAAGGATGCTTGTATTAACGAGGGTTCCGGGATGATGGATTTCGTGAAAAGCGTGGAACGAATCAAGCCTGATATTTTCGTGGTGAATGAAGACGGGGACTCGGACGTGAAGAGAACGTTTTGCGAGGAACGAGGGATTGAATACGTGGTATTGAAACGTGTACCGGATGCCGGGTTGGAAGCTCGTTCGACAACGGCTATTCGAACCACGGTAAAGTCCCGGTTACCTTTCCGCTTGGATCTCGCGGGAACCTGGATCGACCAACCTTACGTTTCGAAATTTCACCCAGGCTGGGCGTTGACGATTTCACTGGAGCCCACGATAGAGTTCGAGGAGCGATGCGGGATGTCGACATCGACGCGTAATGCGGCCAAGAAAATCTGGCCGTACCAGTTACCCAATTATAACAGCGAGATGTTGGCCAAGCTGCTTTTTTGTTTCGAGAATGAACCAAACAAGCAAGAACACGTGTCCGGAGCCCAAGACGCTATCGGTATTTGTATTCCCGGCTTGAGTCGTCACTATTACGATAATAATTACTGGCCAGATAAAATAGAGACTTGCGTGGATGAAGATATCCTTTGCTGGTTGGAAGAACATATTTGCATGAAGTTAATGTTTCCCCGGCGACCGGGAACGTCTGTCGTGAAGGGTTGTAACTTGAATGAAGAGAACGTGAAAGCGTTGGCGGACGCGGCGTCCCGTTGCTGGGATGCCATCATGAGAAAGGATCTGGACGGTTTTGCGGCGGCGTTTAAAGCTTCTTTCGAGGCTCAAATCAAGTTGTTTCCGGGAATGTTGGCGGATGGTGTCGAGGAAGAGATCGCCAAGTATAAAGATCGGGTTTTGGCCTGGAAAATGCCCGGGGCCGGGGGGGGAGGTTACCTGGCGATGGTGTGCGAAAAACCGTTGGAGGATTCGATACGTATAAAAATAAGGAGGAGGGGGGAATGAAAAGGTATTGCCAGACGTTGAAGTTAAAGGATAACGAAGAGTTAATCTCTTCTTATATCTCCGTGCACGAAAATGTATGGCCGGAAGTGCGACAAGGGATGAAACAGGTCGGGATTCTCGATATGCAAATCTACATTCATGGGAACTTGTTGTTCATGATCGTGGACACGGTGGATGCTTTCGACTGGGAGAAGGATATGTCCCGCCTAGCACGATTACCAAGGCAGGCGGAATGGGAAAAACACGTGGCAAGATTTCAAGACGTGGAGGAGAGCGCCTCTTCTAAAGAAAAATGGATTTTAATGGATAAAATTTTTGAACTCGAAAAATGAAACATTCATTGTTTAGATCCTCGTCCGGTACAAATTACATCGTGCCTTTTATCATCGTGACTTCATGTTTTGCTTTGTGGGGATTCGCGAATGACATAACGAACCCGATGGTCAAGGCCTTCTCGAAAATTTTCAGGATGACCGTGACGGAAGGTACGTTGGTGCAAGTGGCGTTCTACGGGGGATATTTTGCCATGGCCGTGCCTGCGGCCTTGTTTATCAAAAGGTTCTCTTATAAAAGTGGTATTTTAACGGGATTGGCGTTGTACGCGACCGGGGCCTTGGCGTTTATTCCTGCCAGGATGACGGGCTCGTATTACCCGTTTTTATGCGCTTATTTCGTTTTGACATGCGGTTTGTCATTTTTGGAAACGAGTGCCAACCCTTACATTTTGTCGATGGGAGACGAAAAGACTTCAACACGTCGCTTGAACCTGGCACAAGCTTTTAACCCGATAGGGTCTTTGCTGGGAATGTTCGTTGCCATGAATTTTATCCAGGCGAGACTGCACCCGATGAGCTCGGCGGAAAGGAATTCGTTGGATGATGAAACGTTTAACGTGATAAAGGATAGCGATTTGTCCATTCTAGTTACTCCTTATGTTTGGATAGGTGTTTTTATCTTGTTCGTGTTTTTGGTCATGTTGTTGTATAAAATGCCACGGGGAGAGAGAGATTTGGAGGGGAAAACCGATGAACATCTTTCCACGAGAGATGCTTTACGAAGATTGTATAGTAGTAAAAAATATCGGGAGGGGGTCGTGGCACAATTTTTTTACGTGGGTTTACAGATCACGTGCTGGACGTTTATTATTCAATACGGTACCAGTATATTCACGCGGGAGGGGTTAACGGAAAAGAGCGCGGAAATACTGTCCCAGAAATACAATATTGTCGCCATGGTGTTGTTTTGCGCGAGCAGGTTTGTATGCACTTTCTTGTTAAAGTATATTCACCCGAGTAAACTGTTAATGTCGTTGGCAACCTCGGGAGGAATTTTAATGTTGGGAGTGATTGGATTTGAAAGTAGAATTGGTATGTATTGCCTGGTCGGGGTTTCCGCTTGCATGTCCTTGATGTTCCCAACAATTTACGGTATAGCCCTTGGAGGATTGGGGGAAGAGGTGAAATTAGGTTCCGCCGGGTTAATCATGGCCATTCTCGGGGGATCGCTTTTACCCCCGTTACAAGCGTTAATTATTGATGCGGGAATCAATAGCGGGCACTCGACAGTTAATCTCTCTTTTATCGTCCCGTTGATCAGTTTTATCGTGATTATCATATACGGGAAACGAACGTTAAAACTTTATGAAAATGAACAATAATCACTTGATAATAATGGCGGGGGGTGTCGGTAGTCGTTTCTGGCCGATGAGTACCCCGGAAATCCCCAAGCAATTTATAGACGTGCTGGGTGTCGGTAAAAGCTTGTTGCAGTTGACGGTGGAACGTTTTTCCGGGGTGATACCGGCAGATCATGTCTGGGTGGTGACTTCAAAGGACTACAAGGAACTCGTGAAGGCTCAAGTCCCGGGAATACGGGACGAGCAAGTGTTATTGGAACCTTGCAGGAGAAACACGGCCCCGTGTATCGCTTACGTGACGTGCAAGATTAAAAAGAAATACCCGGGAGCGAATTTGGTATTCTCCCCGGCGGATCACCTCGTGCTGGATACCGGGAAATTTCGAGAGGTAATCACGAGAGGGTTGGAATTCACGGCCTCGTCGAATGCGATCGTGACACTGGGCATGGAGCCTAATCGTCCCGAGACCGGTTACGGTTATATAAAAGGGGAGGGGAACCAGAACGTGGCGATCAGGAAGGTGCAGGCTTTTAAAGAAAAACCAGAATTGGCAGTGGCCAAGAGTTACCTGGCTGAAGGCGGTTATTACTGGAATTCCGGGATATTTATCTGGAACGAGAATACCGTGATCTCGGAATTTGAACAACACGCTCCAGACCTCGCCGCTAAATTTAGCGGTTTGAGCGACGTGTATTTCACGTGCCGGGAGCAAGAAGTTATAGACCGGGAATTTTTTGATTGCCGGAACATCTCGATTGATTACGCGATCATGGAAGAGAGCGCAAACACTTACGTTTACCCGGCTAGTTTTGGCTGGAGTGATTTGGGAACATGGGGAAGTTTATACACCCTTCTCGATAAAGATCGCGAGGGGAATGCCGTTATCGGGAACGAGGTGAAGTTAGTTGATTGTAAGAATTGCGTGGTACATACCCCGGGGGAGAGAAAGGTGGTTGTTCAAGGTTTGGAGGGGTATATTGTTGCCGAGCACGGTGATACTTTACTTGTTTGTAAAAAAGAGATGGAGCAACAGATTAAAGAGTGGCAATGAAGAGTGTGTTGAGAATGGAAAGATAATGATAATAACACGATATTTATGAAAGATCGAATTTGGCTTTCGCTTGCCCACATGGGTGGACGAGAGCAAGAATTTATACAAGAAGCGTTCGACACGAATTGGGTCGTTCCGCTAGGACCGAACGTGAATGCTTTTGAAAAAGCCCTACGGGATTTCTTAATTGAAAATGGGAAATTGAAAGTTGAAAATGAGGGAAAACAAGTGGTGGCGTTGAGCGCTGGAACGGCGGCGTTGCATTTGGGGTTGATACTTTTAGGTGTTGGCGAGGGGGACGAGGTCATTTGCCAGAGTTTCACGTTTTCGGCGTCGGCAAATCCGATCGCTTATCAGGGCGCAACGCCAGTGTTTGTGGATAGTGAGGTAGATACTTGGAATATGGATCCGGTGTTGCTGGAGGAGGCGATTAAGGATCGAGTGGAGAAGATTGGACGGCTGCCGAAGGCGATTATTCCCGTGCATTTGTATGGAATGCCGGGGAAATTGGACGAAATATTGGAGGTCGCTAATCGTTATAAAATTCCTGTATTAGAAGATTCGGCAGAGGCGTTAGGTTCCGAGTACAAGGGGCGAAAATGCGGGACTTTCGGGGAATACGCGGCGTTGTCATTTAACGGGAACAAAATTATCACGACCTCTGGTGGAGGGGCGTTGGTCTGCCCGAACGAGGAACGAGCAAAACGAGCTTTGTTTTATGCCACGCAGGCGAGGGAGCAGGCGCCGCATTACCAGCACGAGAAGATAGGGTATAATTACCGGATGAGTAATATTTGTGCGGGAATCGGGAGGGGGCAGATGTTCGTGCTGGATGAACATATTGCTCGACGGCGGGAAATTCACGATTTGTACGTGAAGTTTCTGGCCGGAGTGAAGGGGGTGAAGGTGATGTGTCAGCCGGAAGGAGGAGATTTTAACTCGAATTACTGGTTGACGTGTATCACGGTGGATCCGGAAGAGGCTGGTTTCACGAGAGAGAATGTGAGATTGGCATTGGACGAGGATAATATAGAGAGTCGCCCGTTGTGGAAACCGATGCATTTGCAACCGGTATTCAAAGAGGCTCCATTTTATGGGAACGGGACCAGTGAACGATTGTTCGAGATGGGGTTGTGTTTGCCATCGGGACCAACGTTGACAGACGAGGATATAGAAAGAGTTACGAAAGTGATTTACAATTTATGATTTTAGATAGAAGGACCGAAAATAATTTGTGATTTACGATTTTGGATTGAGGGATTAAAAAAAATTTAGATAGAATATTCAATAGCAAGGGTGTGACGAGAGTGTTAGGACTTTTGTCACACCCTTGTTGTTTGTAGGCATGCGGGGGCATGCCTTTGTCGTTAAAGGTCATCTTGCGGGATTTAAAAATAATCGTTATGAAAAAAACAAATGATCAGGCGAAATGTCTCATACGAGACTGTTTTTTTGTGCGTCAGGGGGAACGTAGGGAAAGATGTTTTTACTCGGAGATATTGTATGTGGAAGCTTCGGGGTGTTATTGTTATATCTATCGGCGGGATAAACCCCGGCTGTCGATAGCTCATCCTCTCTTCATGTTGGAACCTTTTCTGCCGGAGGAGATGTTTAAGCGGGTACATCGAAGTTATATTGTGAATCTTTGCGAGGTGGATGGCTTTATAGGGAAAGCGCTTTGTATCGGGAAAAATGTGTTTCCGATTAGTCCTCCTTACCGGACAGAGGTATTCGAGTGTTTTGATTTTTGGGATATCGTGAGAAAGAAAAAGGGGCAAGAGGGTAAGGAAATGTAGGGAATTCGTTGTTAACTATTCTTGTGGGATGGCCTTATTGGATAGGATAACCGCATTAAAATGCTCTGCCCTTTGAGTCAAAGGTTTATAAGGTTCTTAAAGTTTATAAGATCTATTCGCCTTATGGGCATACATCCCGGTAGCCTTGCTACCTACCGAGGCAAAAGCGTTTCGGTGTTGGTTTTGAGTAAATAGTTTAATTTCTATTGATATTTATGGGTAAGAATAAATAAAGGCGTGCAATATTTTCGTTTATAAACGAAAATGGTTATATTCGTGCAAATATTTATGTTATGGACGAAAAAATTGAATTATTAAGGCGGTATAACTTCTGGGGCTCAGATTCTATAGATTTAGGATACAAACGAAGTACGTATACGGATAACATTGCCGGATATATCGGCAGTAAACTTATTCGAGTGCTTGTTGGACAACGGCGTTCCGGAAAAAGTTATATTCTGCGACAAATAGCCGGGGAGCTTATTGATAGTGGAATAAATCCGAACAACATACTCTTTATCAACAAAGAGTTTACAGATCTTGAATTTTTAAAAAGTTACAAGGATTTGGACGAAGTGATAAAGGCGTATAAAAAGGAGTTGAATCCGGTGGGAAAGATTTATATATTCATTGATGAGATTCAAATGATCGATGGCTGGGAAAAAGTAGTCAACTCTTATTCTCAGGATTATTCTGAAAGTTATGAACTGTTTATTAGCGGGTCTAATTCAAAGATGCTTTCAGGGGAATTGGCAACGTTACTTTCAGGCAGATATGTATCATTGGAGGTGTTTCCATTCAGTTACCAGGAATATTTAGGTATCACGCAACAACAGAGCGGCAGACAAAGTTATTCGGATTATATGAGCAGTGGAGGACTCCCTGAATTGTTTATGCTGAACAAACCTGAACTCAAACGTAATTATGTCTCGGCAATAAAGGATACTGTTTTATTACGTGATATTATTCAGCGATACAATGTACGAGACGCGAAGTTGCTTGAGGATATCTTTGCGTTTTTGGTAAGCAATGCCTCCAATCTCGTATCGATTGCCAACATAGTCAATTTTTTTAAAAGTCAGGGACGTAAGACAAGTTATGATGCCGTTTCGACTTACATCGGATATATCGAAGACGCTTTTCTTATTCATAAGTGTGATCGTTATAACATTAAAGGAAAAGATATTATGTCGGGGAATGCCAAATATTACATCAACGACTTGGCATACAAGAACTATCTCTATCCGGGATACGGTTACGGCTATGGATATTTAGCGGAAAATCTTGTCTATTTGGAACTTAAAAGAACCGGGTATAATGTTTATGTCGGATCTCTCAGAAATAAAGAGGTCGATTTCATCGCTCAAAAGGCAGATCGCACGATATACTTGCAAAGCACCTATATGCTTACAGATGAAGCTACGGTCGAAAGGGAATATTCTGCACTCAAAGCTATTGACGATAATTTTGAAAAAGTCGTAATTTCTCTTGATGAAATAACTATGCCTTTGAATGAAGGTATCAGGCATATCAAAGCATGGGAGCTTGATAAAATATTGTAATCAATTACTTGCAAACAAGGGGCTGTCCAAAAAGTCTTATTCGGTATCTACAAGCTACCCCCTCCAACTCCCCCTTGCACGGGGGGAGAGCTGATTACCAAGCGGTTTTCATTCCTATGTAAGGTGGGGTAGGGAGGTCATTCAACAGAGTCCCACGTGTCGTTGGGAAGGTTTTCATTAGGTGTTTTTTCGCATACCATTTTCAGGTATTCTATCTCATGGGGGAAGAAAAAGTCCGTTCAGATGTATTTTCCTGTCATTCGGATGATAAATGAGTGTGTTCGGATACTATGGTTGGTAACGGGCGTTCTGGGGTGTACTTTTGGTATATCAAATTAAAAAACAGAAGATTATGGGTGTATTACAGAACGTGATTAGGGAGATCGGAGACATCGTGAACCGGTTGTCGGTTTCTTCGAAGGAGAAGCAGAAGATTCAGGAGGAAATTCAGTCTTTAGTGTATCGTTACAAGAGTGAGCTGGTGCGGGAACAGTCGGCGGCGGTGGGGGAAGAAGCCCGGGGAAACTGGTTGCAGAGGTCTTGGCGGCCCATCGTGATGTTGACGTTTGCGGTGGTGATTTTGTCGGGGATGTTCATGGAATCGACGTTATTGTCCGATAGTTCCCGTTTGTGGGATTTGCTGGAGATCGGGCTTGGCGGTTACGTGATCGGGAGAAGCGGGGAGAAGGTAACAGAGAGTTTGTTGTCAAGGAAATGGAAATAAAACGTGGTGTCATGGAAATTATTGAAAATTTGTTGTTCGGGGATAACGTGACGTATTTGCAGTGTTCGAAGTGTAAAGTAAAGTTGTCTAGCGTGGATACTATTGTTTTACACGGAACGGTCGGGGCAGGGACGATTTCATCGGCACTTTATTTGTGTAGGCCGGACACGAGTGTTTCCGCTCACGTGGTGGTCGGAAGGGATGCGGAGATTTTCCAGTTGTTACCTTTTGACGTGAAGGCTTGGCACGCCGGGAAGAGTTTTCATGCCGGGCGGGTGAACTTGAATGATTGTTCGATCGGGATCGAGCTGGATAATGCCGGGGAGTTACAACGTGTGGGAGATCGATATTATTCGTGTTTCGGGCGGGAATATTCTCCCGATCAGGTGTACACGACGGAAGAAGAGGGGAGGGCGAGATACTGGCATTCTTTTACCGAGGGGCAGTTTGCGGTCACGGAGGAGATCTGTCGTCTGTTGAAAGCGTGTTACGGGATCAAATACTTGGTGAGACACTCGGACATCACCCCTCGAAAGACGGATCCGGGGCCGGCGTTTCCCTTCGATGAGTTGAGAAAAAGGTTGAAGTTTTAGTAATGAAAAAAGGAGGTAAGTATGGCTTGTTGTTATTCAAATCTGTTTAATCGTTTGTCGGGGCGGGTGGGACGTGTTATTTATTATCAGGTGGGGGATCATCTTTACGCGAGAGCTACTCCGGGAAAGGTGAAGGATTGTCGTTCGGAGTTACAATTGTATTACCGGGAGAGGATGAGGAAGACGGCGACTTTTTACGGGGTTATCCGGCAAACATGGCTGGCCCGGATTTGGCAGATGTTGGGCGTGGTGGAACGTCGCTCGGGATATACTCTTTTTCTGAAAGCTAATATGCGGGCGTTTAACGGGGAGGGGTTGCTGTATGATCTCGTGCATTTCAGTGCAGGGAACTTGTTTTTACCGAGAGAGTTGCAGGGATGCCGGGAGGGCGATAAGGTTCGCCTGACGTGGAAGAATGAAAACGTGGTACGGGAAGAACGTTTAGGGGACGAGTTGTGGTGCGTGGTGATGATGGAAGACATGAGGTTTCGGATTGTAACTCCCGAGGCGATCGGGAGTGTTCGTCGGGATGAGAGTGCGGAGATTGAACTCTCGGAAGAGCGGGGGAAGAGGATTCACTTGTATTGTTTTTTCGGTTCGATAAACAGGTGTGATTTTTCGGAGAATTTGCATTTAGTATTGTGATTTATATGTTTCATTTTAAATTTTAAGATTATGGCTTTATTTAAATCATTTGTATTGGGAGAAGTGAGAAAATCAGTGGCAAATATCACGATGTACTCGGGTGCAAACGGGTATAGTATTGCCCGGGGAAAGAGAAGCACGATGCGTAATCCCAAAACTCCCGGGCAGTTGGCGCAACGGGCGAAGATGAAAGCGTTACAAAAGGTTTCGCTGTATTTTGCTCCGGCGGCAGAACTCGGTTTCCCGGGAAGAAAGGCGGGAAGTACGTTTTATAACGCCTTCGTGAAAGCGAATATGCAGGCCGTTACGGTTGACGAGGAGTATAATCCCACGATTGATTATAAGAAAATCGTGTGTGCTGAGGGGAGCCTGCAGGATGGAACGCTGGCCGTGTCGTTGAACGAAGATCAGGATATGATAACGATTACTCAGGAGGCTCAAAGTCGCTGGTCGGTGGTGGCGAACCCGACAGACGTGTTGTACGTGGTGGTTTACGAGAAAACGGGAAACCAAATGATCGTGGAGCCTTGCCGGAATCGTCAGGAAAATGGGGTGACGACGATTAGCTTGGATAGTGGCTGGGTGAAAGAGAATTTGGAGGTGTATGCTTTCATGTTGTCGAAAGATAAGAGGAAAGTTTCGAACAGCAGACGATTGACGATTAACGGTTGAAAATGTGGGGATATAGAAAATGGCACTCTTCTCGGGTGCCATTTTTTATATCATGAAACATGATTGTTTATGTCTTTTGAATTCCTTATATTTGTGATAAATATTTTGATTATGTCTGAAAAAGAGATGAATTCTTATCGTTTAACCAGTTTGGAAGAACCAACTGATGAGATGCTTGCAACTTTGATGAAAGAAGTTGCTGAAGAGGCAAAACGTAAATCGGAAGAAGCACATAAAAAATTTTTTCAAGAAATAAAGGAGTATATCCGTAAACAACGGGTTAAATGGGGAGAAGAGTATAATGTAAATTTTAGTAATGAATGATATTCATAAACAGGTACTTATCGTAATAGCAGGGCCTAATGGTTCTGGTAAAACTTCTGTTACGTCAAAGATTCTTCATCATGAATGGATGGAGGATTCTATTTATATAAATCCGGATATTGTTGCTCAAGAAAGGTTTGGAGATTGGAACTCTAAAGATGCAGTAATAAAAGCCGTGAAGTTTTGTGAAGAATTAAGGGAGACTTGTTTAACGGAGCGTAAAAGTCTTATTTTTGAAACAGTTCTTTCTGTTGAAGATAAAGTTGATTATATCTGTAGGGCTATAGAAGCAGGTTTCTTTGTTCGTTTATTCTTTGTTTGTACAGTATCTCCGACAATTAATGCAGCACGTATTGCTGGCCGTGTCATGGAAGGAGGACATGATGTTCCTATTTCAAAAATTATTTCAAGGTATCAAAAATCGATATCTAATTGTTGTTTAGTTTCTAAATTGGTTGATAGAACTTATATATACGATAATTCTGTAGAGAATAAAGAGGCAATGCTGTTATTTCGGTTAGCTAAGGGGCGACTTGTAAAACAGTATGTAAAAATGATACCAGAGTGGGCATCGCCTATCTATAATAGTGATTTTTGATTTCTGGAACTTGAATCTTAGTAAAAATGGCACCCTTTTCAGAGTGCCATTTTTTATATCATGAAAAATGAATTACATG
>JAHZBN010000030.1:0-31761 GCA_019423345.1 Butyricimonas sp.
TAGAGCATAACCTTGCCAAGGTTAGGGTCGCGGGTTCGAGTCCCGTTTTTCGCTCCAAGTTGCTCGAGTGGTGGAATCGGTAGACACGCGGGACTTAAAATCCCGTGGCCATTGCGGCTGTGCGGGTTCAAGTCCCGCCTCGAGTACACGGAATATTAAGGAGTTAGTAATCACTAGCTCCTTTCATTTTATCCTAAATTTTCTATCGCACTTTTTAAATATTTTTTCTCGATGCCCTAAAAACGATATGCGGCATTTCGACTCCCCGGTAATATTTGATAAGAATATCAACTTCACTCATTCCGTTTCGTCGTGCCACATTCTGGGAAGCCACGTTCGAATCTCGAATAATGGAATAAACATCATCAAAATCCAGAACCTGAAAAGCATACTCTTTACAAGCAATAGCTGCTTCTGTGGCAAATCCTTTATGCCAAAATTCTTTCCGGAACAAATAACCGACTTCCGGCACCCATCCCCCGTTATATTCTTGATACGTGATGCCACATTGCCCGATAAGCTCCCCGCTACTCTTCTCGACAACCGCCCACAAAGCGAAACCGTCATTCTCGTACCGCCGAAACATCTTGTCCAACCATACCTGAACTTCCTGATCACTAAAGGCCCCCTCGTAAGCATACATCACTTCGGGATCCTGTAATAATTTACAAGCCTCTCTAAAATCACTCTGCTCTAACTTTCTTAGAACCAATCTTTCCGTTTCCAGTATCATTTCATCCATCTTCTTAGTCCCTACAAAAATAATTCATTCACCCCAAAAGTTGAAGGACTCCCTCAAAAATAAACTGTCCCCAAAAGTAAATAACACTTTTGAGGACAGTCCTGTTTTATATTCTATTTCAAATAAAACACATGTTACATTTTTTCCGCACGCTCCTTCACTGATTGAATATCCTTCGGATCAGCATCACTTAGCGAGTTATTTTTAATAACTTCCAACACATCATTCAAGAGCTTTTTAGCTCCTTGTTTCTCCCCGATCTCTTCCAACAAATCCGCACATCCCCAAGCCGTCGCCGGAGTTCGATCCAACTGATAAGCATAGTTTACCCAAGCGATACATTTCTTTTTCTCTCCTACATTCTGCTGATCGGTAATCTTCCAGTAATGACGGGTAGCACTGATCACGAAAGAGGATAATAGTTTATACTTCACCCCTCCAAACAGGCTCGCCATACCCATCGTCTTCCTTATACTCACGATTGCGGCAGAATCATTCTTCATTTTAGCTGAATCAATCAGCATCTCAAAATGCTGATTTGTTATCTCTTCCGTTTTTCTCAGGGAATCGATGCTATTCTCTTGCTGCTGGGCAATCATGTACTCGCTCATCAACGTCTTGAATTTATCGTCCAGACGGTTATTCGAATAGAAATCCAAACACAACTGCTCTGCCGGAAGATAAGATTTACCGCCGCCCATCATGGCGGACATTCCATTCTCCAGATTTCCCAACCCGGCCTTCACGCCAAGAATTCCTTCCAACGCCTTTTCATCCTTCTCTTTCACGCAAGTAGCAAAACAAGCGCTCAAGCTCTTCATCACGGATGTGTTCAAACGGTTACCCAACTTCTTGTTTTCGCCCTCGACCTTCTTGATACCCTTGACCAAACGATCAAAAAGAACCGGATCAAAAATAGAAATATTACCTATATTACTCACGTTCTCCTCCAACAACAATTCCTCATCAGAGAGACATTTCAAGTATTCATTCAGGACAATACCACCACCTGCCCCGGACTCTTTCAATAAAGCATAATACTCTCCCAGGAATACTTTTCCCCGTTTTCCTTGCTGGTATTCTTTCTCCATTGCCGCAATACGGGGAGCCAACGCATACAAACGCACGGCTTTCTCTCCTTCAGCGATAAGTTTATCGGCCGTACGGACTCCCATAAACTTATACACCAACTCGCCTGCTGCATTCACGAAAACTAGCGTCGGGTAAGCCGAAACCTCGTATTTACCCGCTAGTTCCGGTCCTTCACCTTTCTCCGCATCAATCTTGTAATTGACGAAATTCTTGTTGAAGTAATCTCCCACGGCCTGCTGGGGAAAAGTCTCTGCGGCCATTTTCTTACAAGGACCACACCACGTCGTGTACAGGTCTACAAAGATCAGTTTATTCTCCTGTTTTGCTTTCTGCAAAACTTCTTTCCAGCTACCGATTTCGAACTGAATCCCCTGTGAAAACACGTTCCACGAGAAAAGCAAAATGGCTATTGTAAAAAATATTCTTCTCATTATTTCTGCCAATCGTTATTCTTCAAATTGTTCTGCAACTTTTTCCATCAACAGATCTCCCCGCAATTTAGTAGCAACAATTTTCCCCTCTTTGTCTATCAGTAACATGGCCGGCACCCCGCTCACGTTATACAATTTTGCCACCGGACAATCCCATCCTTTCAAGGAAGAAACATGGCCCCAATTCAAATCGTTCTTTTCAATCGCATTCACCCAATTATCCTTTTTATCATCCAGTGACACGCTCAATATTTCAAATCCTTTATCATGGAACTTGTCATAAACTTTCTTTACATTAGGCACTTCACGCAAACAAGGGCCACACCAAGACGCCCAAAAATCAAGCAAAACGATTTTTCCACGATAATCGGACAAAGAAATATTCTGTCCATCCGGAGCTTGTAGTGTGAAATCCGGAGCAACGTTACCGATTGCAGTCTTTTTAATATTATCAATTGATGTCTTCAACTTACGCCCTAAATAAGCATTTTTAATACGAGGAGTTAAACTCTCATACATTTTTTCAACTTCCTCTAAATCTCTATTTTTAACCACAAAATTATTAATAATCAATGCAGTAGCATAACAATCGGGATAGTTCGCAACCAAACTATCAATCGTACGTGCGGTTTTTGCCTTTACAGCAAGATACATCTGTCCCAAGGAATCTCGCATGGCAGCATTGTCTTTTTCGCCTTTACTCATAAAAGAAAGTCCCAACATAACCAACATTTCATCCCTCTGTGTTAACAACATCGTTTTAAAAATATCCTGCTCCACACTCCCTGATATTTCCGTTCTAACGCTCTCGACCTCTTTTCCCCTATTCATTTTTTTCACTGTTTTACACTTCACATGAATAGGGATTGAGTCCAAAATAACAGTATTTATACCACCATTTATTTCCAAAATCCTTTCATCCACGTCGCCAAGCGGTTTTTGCATCTTAAAACTACCGTTCACCACAACAGCGGAATCCAGTATTTCATATTTCTTGTCTCCCAAGTCCTTTTTCAAATAAACCACTTTTCCATCTCCTCCTTCCCACTCTCCTTGAATAGTATAAGTTGTCTCTTGTTCAGCACAGCCCACGAACAACAATCCCATTAGTAATCCACTGACAATCTTTTTCATATTTTCGTAATTATTTTACTATTTCTAAATGAAGTACTATTTATATTTAATTCGATTTTTTCAAAAATGACTCGAACTCTTTCGCTTTCTCAGCTTTAATTTTCTCGTCCATTTTTTTGAACTCTTTCGCTTTTGCAGCATTACCAAGTTTAGCATGCAAAACAGAAAGAGTCCCGTAATAATAAGATCTTAATTTAGAACTCCCCTTGTCTTCTTCTTGCTGCAATTTTTCGATTAAGGTCAAATATTTTTCGATTACGGCTTTATCCGGACAATATGCGGCCAAATATTGAGCCGTTTCCTCCAAATAACGATCAGAGAATCCCAAAGCTTTTATACCACGATACATCATCTGACATTCATATATTTCATTCCACTTTTGAGCCAATTCCAATTCATAAATCCTAATTTTGGCACGTAACGTTTCCGCACGTTTCAGATTTCCGCGATCAATTAACCGTAACAACGTATCCACTTTTCCCGCAGCATCAACCAAGCGCAAAGGTACACCATCCTTGTCAAACTTCACCTCTACCACCTGATCCACGGCTCTTTCCAAAGCCCAACCCAGTTGTCTCTCCACGCTATAACGATCAAACTTTACTTTATTGGCCAAACGGTCTATATTAAAAATCACGTAGTCAAATTGCGGAGAATAAGGATCTTTAACATAAGCACCCACGAAATCCCAAATCTCTTTCTCCTGTAATTTTTCCACAGGTATCGTTTTCATGTAATCGAGCACAATGTTCTCAATATCATCCTTCAAAAAGGCTCCTTGCAAAGCGACAACATAATCTTTCAAAAAGGCAAGCTCACGCTCTCCTGCCGCATATCTGTCCTTATAAGCGAACAAACTTTTACCTTCCATCCCGGCTTTCATCCCGTCGATCAATACATTCGCCTCTTGAAACCCGGCCATCTGGTGTACAACTTTTCCTTCCTTGTTAATCAATAGGAGCGTCGGGAATCCGATGATATTGGATTTATAATGTTTGTATAAATCTTTCCCCACGCCTTTTTCCATATCATACTTTACGTTGATGAAATTCGCATTAAAAAAGTCGCCCACGTCTTTACGAGTAAAAATATCTTTAGCTAAAGCCTTGCACGGGCCACACCAAGAGGTATAGCAATCCATGAAGATATATTTGTCCTGCTCTTGGGCCATTTTCAAGACATTTTCCCATTTCTCGCCTTCAATAAAACGAATCCCGTCGCCAGCCGACTGCCCGAACGAGAACAAGGCCAAACATAAAAATTGTACTATAAATCCAATCTTTTTCATAATCAATCCTATTTACAAATATGCTATTATTTTAATTCATCCAATTTTGCCTGACAAGCTTTCACGTCACTCTCTTCAACCCCCGCCGCAGAACTTCCATCTTTCAATCCCAAGGTCAAAACTTCTTTCGCCCGTTCCTTTTTATCCAAGGCTAACAACTTATCGGCCACGTAAGTCGCTGTCTTCGCAGAAGGACTCAACTGATGTAAAAACACGTACCAACCGGCAACTCGATCCTTGTATGCAGCATCTTTCTCTCCTTCATATATCTCTTCGTAACGTTCCACGTTCTCGATCATACTCGTTGAAGTATAGTAATCATCAATACTTGAAAAAGCAGACATCATCGCATTTAGCTTCCTTGCCGCTTGATATTCCGCCTCATTTCCACTTTCTTTGGCCTCTTTCAACTTGACTTCCATAGCCTTAAGCATCGCTATTTTCTCCTTGCGACTTCCCTCGTATTTTTTTTGAAGTTCTGCGATATAATTAATAAAAAGATGATTAAACTTATCCAATTTCTTTTTAGCCGAATAATAGTTTAAACGCAATAGCTCTGAAGGGATATAAATATTTCCTCCTCCCAATGAAGCCGCTGTGGCACTATTTTTAGCTCCTGTCGCTTTAAATAAACGATCTTTCAAAGCCAACACTTCCTCGAAATTCTCTTCTTGATCAGCCTGTGCTGTCTTTTGAACGCAAGCACTCAAGAATGTACAAATTGCTTTATTCACGGCAGTAGAATGCTTTTTATCCTTTACTGGATTAGCAGCCTCCACACAAGCCGCATCTACAAATCGGTTAGCTAACTTTTTGTCAAAGACCGTAATCTTACCAATTCGCGGAACATTTATTGAATCCAACAACTGACTATCATCTACCAAAGCAAAATAATCAAGTAACACATCACTACAATCCAAACCGGATCTATCTTTCAATATAAAATACTGATTCAAGAATTCTTTATCTCTGTTTCCTTCCTTATATTTCTTCGTGTATTTTTTTAACTCCGGCTGTGCCGCAAAAGCATCCACGGCTTTTTCGCCTTCCTTGACAAACATATCCACGGTTTTACCCCCCAAGAAACGGTAAACCAATTCCCCATCCCCGTTAACAAAAAGGAAAGTGGGATAAGCAGATACTCCAAATGTTTTCGCAACCATTTTCCCGTCTTCACTCTTTTCTGCATCCAATTGCAAATTCAAGAAATGAGCGTTATAATATTCACCGACTTTAGCTTGTGGGAATACATTATCCGCCATATGCTTACAAGGTCCACACCAAGAGGTATATATATCTATAAATACCAACTTATTTTGTTTTTTCGCCATTTCCAATACCTCTGCATAGCGCCCTTTCTGGAATTCTATTCCTTGTGAAAACACCGTTAAACCAGTGATTAAAACCAACACTAACAATACGAATTTTTTCATTTTACAATCCCTTTTAGTTTATATCCAATACTATTGTATATTTTTTATTTTTCTCGAAATTACAGTTATACAACAATAAAAAATCTTCAGCTACAGCAACTTCCCATTCCTGTCCCTTTGCCAAATGCGGATTATTCACTCGTTTCGGGAAGTAATAGGCAAACGGTATATCCGCCACGTGTTCTTGTTTCAGCTTTTCCCCCTTCATCAATCCCCCGTCAAAATATTCATTAGTCGTAATCGTCACGAAACATTGTTTCCCTTTTACCTTAAAACCAACCTCATAACCTAATGGTTTAGGATTTTGCATTTTCACATCCCAAGCCGGATCTCCATACAAAACAACAACATCCCGGTCATGTACAAATCCCATCTGATCTTTCGTCGGCTTCAGACCCGTCACCGTCTTGAATTGTTTTTCAAACATTTCCCTTTGCCCGAACTCTATTTCCGAAAAAGGATAATTTACAGTCAACATCTTCGGATGCCACTCGTTTTCAGTTCTCAACATATCTTGCTGGTTCAGGTAAACGGCTTGAGCCAAGGTCAACCGCCCGGCATTGGCAACCCAATATTTTAGTCCTCCCCAACCATTCCTACCATACCAAGTTGTAACGACATACCCGATCATGGATGTAGCATTCATTCCGCTCAACCAAGCGACGGCCATACTCTCTGGGTCATTATCGATATTTCCAATCAAACAGTTACCCGCCGCAAAATAAACTCTAGGATGAGCCGTCCCGTTCAAAAACTCGGGAGTCATAAAATCGGCATATAACCGTCCTCCCCGTGGTTTCAAGTCGCCAACGGTAAACGGCATTTCAAGATTTTTCTCTGTCGCATGTGAAGATGTTACCAGCAAATCAGGATCAATTTCTTTGTATTTTTCTACCCATTTATTAAGAATCTCCCATTTATTGATCTGTTCACTCTTTACTTCCCCATCACGTGTAGTCTTTTCTCCCCAGCCACCGGGAGTACCCCCGTCGTTCATAAAAGCGAAACGATCAAAATATTTCCCATCACTCAATTCTGCCGTCGTGTTCAACGCAGTATGAATTACAAAAGGCCTGGCACTGCTTTCTACCATACGCATAGCATCCGCAGCTGAATACCCCGTGATAATCCCCCACAAGTAATCCGCATAAATATCATCATCTATCTCCCGACTCAAACGATGTCCTTCCATAACGAATTCACGATTGAGGTTTTCCGGTTTTTCCACCACGGCCATATAACGGGGTGCCAAACGTCGTAACTCTTCCAACAATTCACGCGGTTTCTCATTATAATACAATACGGCTGCTTTATGTCTCTTGGCCAAGACTTCGACCACTTTCATCCACGCCTTGTCAGATTGCATCTCCTTCGAGGTAAGGACCACATAGTCTCGAACCCGCTGAGCATTTACATCCAATAAATTACAAGCCGTAAACAGCCATACGACAAACATTACAACTATCTGTTTCTTCATCATATTTCCAGATTAATTAGACCGAGTTGCTTCAAACAAATCCTTATACCGTTCCATTCGCTCCGTTTCTATCGCATCTCCCATCTTTTTATATTTATCAGCATTATCTTTGTCACCCACAAGAGCATACAAACGACCTAATAAGTTATAATAATTGGTTGAACCGCCCGTGACCTCTTCTTGATCTCTCAGCCTCAACACGAATGACAAAATATTATCTATTAATTCCTTATCTAGATTTCTTTCTAAAAGTACAGTCAAAATAGCCACAACATAATTACCCCGTATATCTGTCATATTCAAGCTTGCAGCCACTTCCAAATCACTGATTACCTGTGCATTATTTCCCGCATGTAAAGCTTTATTAATAGCTAGTTTTAAACGCATTCCATCTTGCCCTAATAATTGCCCTTTATTTACCAAGTATGTCAATCGTTCCTGTTTCACTGAATCATACAACGGCAAAACATATTGTTTATCTTGTAAATAAGGGTCACATTGTCGTTCAATTTCTTTATTCAAGTTTCGACTCAATACCATCAACACCTCATATCTCTTATCAATCTCATTATCCCCACTAACCCCACTGCCCAATCCTTTGAGAAGTCTCTTCAAACGTGCAGCCTTATCCTCTGGAACAGAGTTTTCTTCCCGATCCCATTTCATCTTTTTTACGGCATAAATACCGTACTCGAAAACATTGGAATAAGGGTCTGCAAACACATATTTATTTAACAACAAATAAGTACCCTTATCTTCCACCTGCAACACCGGACACCGAGACATATATTCTTTTATCACCTGTTCTGCCTCTTTTTCTTTCCTCGCACCTTCCAAGGCCTCCACGTATTCCTTCACGACCTTAATCTCCCGCTTTTTTACAGTATATTTCTCTTTCAAACTTTCTAAGTCAGTTTGTGCGGATGCCGCTAAACAGCATCCAACACAAGCTAATATCATGATTGTCTTTCCCAACATATCTTTTCTACATTATATAGACAAATCATTCTTTCAGATTCTTAAAATAATCAGCCTCCACCGGATCATCAGGACAAGCTGCATTCTGCATGGCAACGATATCCAATCCAAGCACATCCGTCAAATATGGAACGATGTCAATTGTACGCTCCAACATTCTTGGGAAATGTTCAAACGTGTAATCTAATTCCGCCTTCGGTGTTGTGGTTAAATTACTAATATAGTCAGCAACATCAACTTGTTGTTTAGGAATCAAAACTGTTTCTGCAGGAGAACTATTCCAATACCCATTTGTGCGGAAAGTATAAACGCAATCCGTGTATTTACCATCAGGATCCTCCAACCAAGCATTTGCAAATATCGCAGTTGCATCATCTTTCCCGTTTGCTTTCTTCAATCTTGAATTAAAGAAGTCCGTCGGCTCCACGGTTGCCCCCAAATACAAGCGTGAAATTAACAAATCAGAAAACTCTTTTTTCCATGACGTCCAATCCTCATCTGTATAAGCCTTCATTGTTTCTCCCAGATTAGGAATAATCAACATATCCTCCCGCTCTAAATAAGTTTCAACCAAGTCATCCGGATCATACGAGGAGTTATCACACAAAGAATCACATAAGAATACCCGTACAAACCAGTTCCTCCGAATATAATCCCCGTCCATTCCAGCAAATACCTCATTCTGTAGTTTATTTACAACCGTTCTCACTAATTCCCGGTTTTCTTCCTTTACAGGTGTATACCATCTATTAACTCCCCCACTCCAGTTAGCAGTTTGAAAAGCATACTCACTGTAATCATACAAATAATATACTCCACAAAATTCCCAGGTATTATAAATCAACTCCTCCAACGAACCGGGTTCACCTTTGGTTAACCCGTACAATGGTCCCCCCAAATCTGGATTCGGGGTCAATTTCTCTGAACATGCTGACACAAGCAACATGACAGACATCAGATATATATTCAAACTTTTCTTCATAATCAATCTTGTTTTAAAGGATAAATCATTACTTTGCATTAATAACTTCTCGAACATTATCAATACAATCTGTATTGTATGTCAATTCTGAAGAAGGAATACCAAGCACATAATTCGGACTTCCTTGCCTCAAAGTATAAGTTTCATAACTATTCCAAGAAGTATACCACCGATGTTCGATTTCCGGCATTCCCTGACGACGCAAATCCCAGAAACGCATAGCTTCTTCAAAACATAATTCTCGACGACGTTCTGCCCATATAAATTTGAGTAAATCATCACTACTCTTAAAATCTGCCATTTGCTTGTCAACATACTTATCCGTACTGATACGTCCACGACGCAATGTGTTTAACAAATCAATAGCCTGTTGATCTATCGCATTACTTTTCCGGACATAAGCTTCTGCCAGATTTAACAACACTTCAACACTCCGCCAATTCTCATGGAATAATTTTTCATTCGGTTTCTCGGCCCCACTACTATACTTTCTTCGATATTTAATCGGATACTGATAATTATACTCTATTTCCGTATAATCCCCCCACTTATCCGTTTCTCCCGGTTTGTCTGATTTAAAATAAGCCTGCAATCGCAGATCACCCTCCTCGTATGATTTCAGCAAAGCGTTTTCGGACTCTCGTGATGGTCTAAATCCCAATCCATACCAATATCCCGACAAGGTTATAGCTAAAAAATCATACGTATATGATGAATTACCGAATGTAAATACAATTTCCGGATTAACCAGACCATCCATCATACAAAATCCCTTGCTATCACTGGTACTAATAAGTAACTCTGGGTCGACCGAATTTAAATCATAAACTTCCGAATTATTCTCCATGAATAATTCTCCTAAACGAATCACTTCATCCCAATTCTCCTGAAAAAGTGCAATTCTAGACCCTAATAACCAAACTGCAGGTTTCGTTAATAAATGTATGTTGTCTGCAGCCGTACTAACTTCCATGTATTTCTCTGCTTTTTCAATATCCTCGTTTATCAATTTATAGGTTTCACGAAGAGTAGACCGTTTACGAGCCTGTATATCTACCTGTGGTGTCGTACGGAGAATAACTCCAGCTTTTTCCATATTTTCCTCTGCATAAGGTACAGCATAGGTATTTACCAAACACCAGTAATTATAAGCTCGTAAAGCATAAGCCTGTCCGGCCAAATGATTGAATTTACCAGAATCCTGCACCTCCATCGTCGGCAGAGCATCTATCACAATGTTACAAGCTAAAATATTCTCATAACGAGCATTCCAAAAATTATCTGTCAATTTATCTTCTATATCCACATTCCAAGTATAGGCCTGCTTTCCTTCTCCTCCCTCAAGGACGTCGAAAGCATTTCCATCCTTGTCCAAATAAGCCTCTCCCAAAGAATCAATTTCCAAACGGCCCAACTCTACATCATCTGTCATCAGTTTAAACCATGAAACATCATCATTAAAATCCGAAGGATAACCTTCCGCATACAACATCGGAGAGAATTCTTCCACTTTCTTGGGAATCAACAAATCTCCGGAATCTTCTTTCAAATAATCACTACATCCTGTCGCAATTAACGCTCCCAACAATATCTTTCCGCTATATCTAAAAATATTCTTTTTCATATACTCAAATTTCTTAGAATGAAACATTTATTCCAAAACTATAAGCAGGTAATACTGGTATGTTAGCATCTGGAGTTTCAGGATCTAAGCCTTGCCATTTCTTGCTAGCCCATACATGCAAATTAGTCGCTTGAAAACGTAACATCATGGAAGAAACACCTATCTTCTTAATCAATTCTTCCGGAACCGCATAGCTCAAACCAATTAAACGCAAACGTAAATAATCTGCTTTAGCAACTCGGTGATCAGATTTATCATAAAAATATGTACACTGCTCCACGGCACTCCGCCCCTCCTCATCATCAACATAGTTCATTAACCCCTCATATCTGAAATTATTTGCAAACTCTGAATTATAGAGTGCAGGAATATCAGTTTTTAACTCATCTCCGGATTGTCTCCAACGTTTCTTCCAATCGGTAGAAACATTTGATAGCGGATCGAACACTTTAGAATTATCATCATACACAGCGGGTAAACGTTTCACACCTCCAATGCTATAAGCAAAACCAATATTCAATGATAAACGTTTTTTAAATGTCAATTGTGTATCAAAACCACCTGATAGATCCGGGTTAATGGAACCACTCTTGACTAATTTCATCATTGTCGGATCTCCACCATGATATTTTTTACCATCTTTCCCATAAAATAGAGGATAACCATTATCGGCAGATAACCCGGCGTAAGCAAATGAATACATCATACCTAATTTTTCTCCTTCTACGGCCAGATTTCCATTCAACATTTCGGTAATCTTTTCCAAATCATTGTACAAATTATCATTTGCCAATATCACTTCGTTCGTATTTCTTCCAAAGTTCACATTAAAGTTCCAGTCAAATAACTTACTTCTCAATAAACCAACACTCAAATTACCCTCCACACCCGTGTTATTCATCTGACCAGCATTAATAAACAAATGTTGTTTACCATTGGATGCTGCTACAATTTTGTCTATAATCAAATCATCCGTATGTTTTTTGTACACATCCACACTTCCGGATAATCTTCCTGACCAGAAAGAAAAATCTACTGCAACATTCCAAGAAGAGGTTTTTTCCCAACGCAAATCAGGATTAGGCAAACGATAAATAGTTGATTGTTCCAAAGTACTCGTTTCGTTACGATCTCCGATTTCCAAGATTAGATTAGGAGTCGAATCATCGTGAATATTTCCTTGAACCCCGTAACTACCACGAATCGATAAAAAATGTCCCTTATCAGCAAAAGCAGACAAAAAACTTTCACTGGTCAAAGTCCACTTACCGGCAACAGACCATGTTGGCAACCATCTGTATTTTGGATTACTACCGAACTTATTTGCACCATCTGAACGAATATTAAAATTCAAAACATAACGATTATCATAAGTATAGCTAGCCGTTCCAAAGAAAGAGGCTACCCGGGATATCGTATTTGTATTCGTGGGAAGCAATCTCCCTGCCGCAGCATAATTTTGTGTAAATCTGTCTGTATAAATAGGCATAAAACGTTCCCCAAATTCTGGAGTCCAACCATATCCCGTTACACTAGTACCACTATATTTGTTTCCTCTTAACTCTGACCCCACATAAATATTAATATCATGTACACCTTCAAATATCGCCACATAGTTTAAGGCATTTCTCACGGTATAACCGGTTTTTGTTGTATTCTTACTAGTCAAAATACCACCATAAGGCAACGAAGACTCCCAATATTTATCTTCGGTCTCATCATATTCCTTATAATTATATCCACGAATTTTCGCAACAGCATTTGACTCTTCTGTTTGCCAGTCTCTTTGTTCTGTCGTTGAATTGTGGAAAGAGAAAGTTCCTTGGTAAGATATATTCTTAATTAATTTTACATTCAAGTTTAATAAAGCATTAAAATCATTCGTCTTGGCAGTCTGACCTGTTTCATCCAACTCTTTCAGAATATTATATTCATAAGCAGACCCTTGCTTGTACATATGATAACTACCATCTGCCTCGTAAGGACTCAAAGTACGGGAAGTTTTGTAAGCATAAGAAAAAGGATTTACTCCTACAGTATATCCATCATTCTTTGTTGTGCTATAATCAATTTTAGTCATAAAATTAACATACTCACCTAACTTTACGTCTACTTTGGCTAAAGTCGTGAAACGCTCACTTAAAGATTTTTGTGCCGCACCTTGATTATTATTATACCCAGCAGAGAAATAATATCTTGTTTGTTCATTTCCTCCTTGTACACTTAATGTATGATTGTGAGTTACCGCATTCCGGAACAGGATATCAAACCAATCGGTATTACGTTTAGCCATTTCCATCGCCAACTCAGAGAATTCTGCATGAGTAATTCTTCTATTCACCAATTCGTTCACTAATCCTTCGTAAGAATCATTGGGATCAAGTGAAATGTTACTCCCATATTTCAATCCATCCTCGATGATCTCCTTTGACAAGGTCATACGCTCTGACGAGTTCATCAAATCAAAATTCCGATAGGACGGACGCTGATTTACGACTACTTCACCGTGGTAAGACACGGAAGGTTTTCCTATTTTCCCCTTTTTCGTTGTCAAGACGATCACACCATTCGCAGCTTTCACACCATAAATTGCCGTGGCGGATGCATCTTTCAATACGGTAATGGATTCAATATCCTGCGGACTAATACCGGCAATGGCATTACCAACTAAATATTCGGCATCCTCGCTATTTAAATCCGAAGCCGTAATAGGTACATCCTGTTCCAAGATCACACCGTCAACTACCCAAACCGGAGCCTTATTACCATTAATGGTTGAAGTTCCACGAATACGAATCTTCGGGGTTGCACTCGGCTCTCCTGAAGTATTTATTACCATCAATCCCGGTATTTGTCCCTGTAACATCTGGTCAATACTTGTAGCTCCCGCCACATAAATCTCATCTGTTTTCACCACAGAAACCGCACTTGCGGACTCCCGGCGATTCACAGTCTGATAACCCGTCACAACAACTTCGTCCATATCTACCATTGAGTACTTCATCACCACATACAAAGAATCTTGTCCCTGCCAAGAAACTACTTTTTGCTCCATCCCCACAAAAGAGAAAAGTAATTTTTGACCTATTTTATTCTCTATCATCATCTGGAACAAACCATCCACATCTGATGCCACACCACGAGTCGTTCCTTCCACAACAACAGATACCCCGGGAAGAGGCATCCCATCTGTATCAACCACCTTCCCCTTGATTAATTTCAACTTAACTTCATCCTTTTGTTGCAGTGTCGGTTTTACAATTACCACTCCTTTTGAATACTCGTAACTAAAAGGCAAGCCCTCGAAAATACGTTCCAACGCAATCTCGAAAGGTTCATTTGTCAGAATCATGTTAAGTTTCACATTCAAACTTGCAATCTCCTCTTCATTGAACACGAAGTAAACTCCTGTCTGATTCTTCAACTCTTTAATGGTCTCCCTGAGAGTTGCATTCTCTAATTTCAACGTCACGGATTGCGACGATACACGGGCTATTGCCGTAAAAGAGAAGAACATGGTTAAAAGCAAAGTCAATCTCATTGCTAAATAAATTTTTCCCCTCGCATTTTCAGGCGAGGATTGTGTAGAATTTCGTCTTTTTTTCATACATTTGGATACTTTGATTAATAAACGTAGCCTTTTGCCGAAGGCTGCCATTAAATTTTCAACATGGAACGGGGAATGCTGGAAACATTTCCCGTTTTTATGTTTCCTCTATTTCATCACTGAAGTTATTGTAACATTTCTTCCATTAATAATAAATTTTACATTAGTTGTTTTTTCAATCATATCTAGCACGTCGTTTAAATCTTCATATTTCCGCACCACTCCAGTAAAACGACGCTTTTTATATTCCAATGCCGAAAAAGTGAATTGTACATCATACCATCGGGCCAATTGCACTACAATATCATCCAATTCCATATTCTCGTATTCAAACACTCCCCGTACCCATGAGGTATACAAAGAAAGTTCCACGGATCGCTGGCTGATCATTCCGGAATGTTGATCGACAACAGCCTGATATCCAGGTTTTAATACCATCTGATTATCTCCGGATGTTACTTGCACGACCCCCTGCTCCAAAGTTGTCATAATTCCTTCATTTTCGGGATAAGCCGAAATACAGAACTTCGTTCCCAACACTCGCACGCTCACATCATTTATCCGCACGATAAAAGGTTTATTCTCGTCATGTTTCACGTCAAAATACACTTCACCCTCAACAAGCACCTCTCGCGAATCTCCCGTAAAACGAGTGGGAAATGTCAGTCGTGAAGATGAATTCAACCATACCATCGTTCCATCTGCCAACGTGAAATGGTATTCCCCTCCAACCGGAGCCGAAATGGTGTGATATATCGGTTTCTCTTCTATCTCGTCATTTACCTCCGCATTATCATATCGCAATTCATTCTTTTTATCTTTCAAAACAGTAGCCCCGTACTGCTCGATTACCTCTTGCAAATTATCTTGTGTCAAATCGACTTGTATCCCATCTGCCACGATTAGAGTCGCTTTCGTTCCTCCGGCATGTACCTTCGCCAACACGGGAGACATTTTTTCTGATTTCGGAGTATAAAAGAATACAAATGATAAAACGAACAAGATCATAACAGAAGCCACGGCAGTAATCTGAACCCATAATTGTCTTCTCTTACGGACTTTGATCTTTTCCCGTACATGTTTCAATGAATCCGAGACATCCTTACCCGAACGAACAATCATTTGATACTCCCGCACCATCTTCACCCCCTCCATAAAAAGTTGTTTATTTTCCTCCGCCTCGTCCATCCACGCACGTAACTTCCGTTCCTCACTCTTTTCCAAAAGTCCGGAGCAATAATCACCAATCCACTGCCAAATTTTATCGTTCATCTCAATCTCTTTTCTCTTATATACCGGAAGATTGAAAAAGAGATGACAACTTTTTTAGGAAAAATTGCAGGAAAAATAATTTTAATAAAATGAATAAGTAAAAACTTATCGCAGAATAATAAAAAACAACACCAACGCATTTCCTCCCAGCTCTTCCTTCAGCTGTTTCAATGCCCTATAATACATCGTCTTCACGGTATTCACGGTTATTCCGAAACGATCGCCTACTTGCTGATAAGTCATGTTATCCAACACCACTGCTTTAAATATTTCTTTTGTCTTTTCCGGCAAAGCCTCCACCCGGGCATATACTTTATCGCGTAATCGAGTAAACTCGCTCTCATCATACTCTGCCAACTCTTCCAAAAACTGATCCACATACTTCTCCACGTCGTCAAACATGATTCTCCCCCGACGTGTCGCAAACTTTGAGGCAGCCTTGGCTACCGCCCCGAAAAGATAAGAACGAACAGAACCGGAAAAAGCAGTTCGTTTCTTGTTCATCCAGAAAGAAACAAACACCTCCTGAACAATATCTTCTACATCATCCGCATCTGAAACAAATCGAAAAGCATACACGCACAATGCCCGATAATAATTATCAAAAAGCATATTCAGACAGACCTCATTTCCCGCCTCCAGTTCGTGTACAATTTCCGACTCGCTATATACCATATTAAAATCTAAACAGATAATTATGATTCATGCAAAGATAGACATTCTCGCCAAGAATCAAAATTATCGACATATTACTAACCCACAAAAAAAGTAGGTCGTTTCAAAAGAAAAAACGACCTACTTCATATGATTTTAAGAATCCTTATTTATTTTCGAAAACAATCTTGTCATCTTTCACGTCTACCACGATTCGGCTATCTTTGGAGACTTCCTCTGCAAGAATCTGTTTTGACAAATCATTTAACAATGTACGTTGAATAACCCGTTTTACGGGACGAGCGCCAAACTGCGGATCATACCCGGCCTCCGCCAGCCATTGAACAGCCTTGTCGGTAATCTCGATGGCAATACCATTGTTCTCCAACATTTTCTTTACTCCATTGAATTGCAAACGTACAATATCCACGATTTCTGACTTCTTCAACGGAGCAAACATGATGATTTCGTCGATACGGTTCAAGAACTCCGGGCGAATCGTCTGTTTCAACATCTCATACACCTCGTGATTC
The DNA here is from genome assembly GCA_019423345.1 of Butyricimonas sp. Lineage (GTDB taxonomy): Bacteria > Bacteroidota > Bacteroidia > Bacteroidales > Marinifilaceae > Butyricimonas. The sequence goes on from JAHZBN010000030.1 coordinate 17,248, forward strand.
GTCTTGTCAAGTACCTCATCCCGGTTATTCTCGTCAATGCCCTTCAGACGTTCCTGAATGATGTGCGCACCGATATTCGAAGTCATGATGATAATCGTATTTTTGAAATCGACTACCCGACCTTTATTATCAGTTAAACGCCCGTCATCCAACACTTGTAATAAGATATTGAACACGTCGGGATGAGCTTTCTCGATCTCGTCCAGCAAAACCACGGAATAAGGTTTCCGACGAACAGCCTCTGTCAACTGACCACCTTCATCATATCCCACGTACCCCGGAGGCGCCCCGATCAACCGGGAAACAGAATGACGCTCCTGGTACTCGGACATATCAATACGGGTCATCAAAGATTCATCGTCAAACAGGAACTCTGCCAATGCCTTCGCCAACTCGGTTTTACCGACACCCGTAGTCCCGAGGAAAATAAACGAACCGATAGGACGTTTCGCATCCTGCAATCCCGCACGGTTACGACGAACGGCATCTGCCAGTGCCGTAATAGCCATTTCCTGACCAACTACCCGTTTGTGCAACTCGTCTTCCAAGTGCAATAACTTCTGACGCTCACTCTGCATCATCCGGCTCACCGGAATTCCCGTCCACTTGGACACGACAGCCGCAATGTCATCTTCCGTCACCTCTTCCCGAATCAACGACTCTCCATGTTTCATATCCGCCAGCTTGGCCTTCACCTCTTCAATACGACGCTCGGCCTCCTTGATCTTACCGTAACGAATTTCGGCAACCTTCCCGTAATCGCCTTCCCGCTCGGCCCGGTCTGCCTCAAAACGGTACTGTTCGATCGCATCCTTATTCTTCTGGATCTCGTCAATCAAAGAACGTTCTGACTCCCATTGGGCCCGCAACTTCGTGCGCTCCTGGTTCAAATCGGCCAAATCTTTCTGGATCTCGTCCAGTTTCTTACTTTTCCCTTCCCGCTTGATCGCCTCTTTCTCGATTTCCAACTGTTTGATCTTACGGTCCAATTCATCAATCTCCTCCGGCACGGAATTCATCTCCAAACGCAGACGAGCAGCCGCCTCATCTACCAAGTCGATAGCTTTATCCGGCAAGAAACGATCGGAAATATACCTGTGGGACAACTCCACGGATGCGATGATGGCATCATCCGTGATACGCACTTTATGGTGATTCTCGTAACGCTCTTTCAATCCCCGCATAATACTAATCGCACTCATCACGTCCGGTTCGTCAATCATCACTTTCTGGAAACGCCGCTCCAAAGCTTTATCCTGTTCAAAATATTTCTGGTACTCGTTCAACGTGGTTGCACCGATAGCTCTCAAATCACCACGAGCCAAAGCAGGTTTCAATATATTCGCTGCATCCATTGCCCCGTCAGACTTTCCGGCCCCCACCAAGGTATGAATCTCATCGATAAACAGTATAATTTCACCTTCTGAAGCCAATACCTCATTAACAACCGATTTCAAACGTTCCTCGAATTCTCCTTTATATTTTGCCCCCGCAATCAAGGCTCCCATATCCAGCGAGTAAATACTTTTGGATGCCAGATTTGAAGGTACATCCCCATTCACGATACGTTGCGCCAATCCCTCGGCAATCGCCGTTTTACCAACACCCGGCTCACCGATTAAGATCGGGTTATTTTTCGTTCTCCGGGACAATATCTGTAATACCCGACGGATTTCATCATCCCGCCCGATCACGGGGTCAAGTTTACCGTTCCGGGCCCTTTCGTTCAAATTGATCGCATACCTTCCCAAAGCATCGTAATTATCTTCTGCCGACTGGGAATTCACTTTCGATCCTTTCCGCAACTCGTCAATAGCCGCACGGGTTTCCTTTTCCGTCATACCCGCATCCTTTAACATCCCGGAAACCGGATCTTTCACAGACAATAACCCTAATATAATATGTTCCAAAGAAACATACTGGTCACCCATCTCTCCCGCCAACTTTGTGGCTTTCTCCAACACTTTATTGGCCTCATCGGACAAATAGGGAGAACCTCCCGACACTTTCGGGTATCCATCCACGATTCGATCCAAAGCGGCTAAGACATTCCGGCTATTTACACCCAACTTGTTAAAAATAAAGTTCGTGATGTTTTCGCCTTTCTCGATCACGCCTCTTAACAGGTGACCTGTTTCGATGGCTTGCTGACCTTTTTCTTGCGCAAGTTGCACGGCTGCCTGCACGGCCTCTTGCGACTTAATTGTATAATTGTTCATGTTCATAGTCTCATTTTCTCCTTTCTGCCTTCAATTTCACAAAGTATATACCGAAACTCTTATCCAAAAGTTTCATCTGGACAGAATGAAAAAACATTTCAACCTATAACATTAACAATCAATAAAAAACGAACTATTGATTTTCGTTTTCTAAAACAAGAGATATTATAAATGTGTCATTTTGTCTTTATATTTTACAAATTACATGACAAAATGACCTAATTATTTACATTCTTTCCATCCCAGGAATGTGTCACGAAACGGGGGGTAAGCGATCCCTTTCTCCGTGATAATAGCCGTGATCAACTCGGCAGAAGTCACGTCAAAGGCTGGATTATACACGTGAATCTCCTTGGGAGCCATCCTCCGGGTATACCATTTCTCGGTCACCTCTGCTGGATCACGTTCCTCAATTTTAATCTCTTTGCCCATGGGACAATCCATATCAATGGTAGACGTCGGCCCCAACACGTAAAACGGAATTCCATAATATTTAGCCAACACGGCCACCCCCGAAGTACCGATTTTATTTGCCGTGTCTCCATTGGCTGCCACCCGGTCACACCCAACCAGCACGGCCTGTACCCATCCCTGTTTCATCACCGAAGAGGCCATATTATCACATATCAAAGTCACATCCACTCCTGCTTTCTGCAATTCGAAGGCCGTCAACCTCGCTCCTTGCAATAACGGGCGGGTTTCATCGGCAAAAACCGAAAAACCGAATCCTTGTTCCTGTCCCAAATAAATCGGAGCCAAAGCCGTACCGTACTCCGAAACCGCCAGATGCCCCGCATTACAATGCGTGAGCAAGCCCATTCCCGGTTTCAGCAGCGACAATCCATATTCTCCAATTTTCCGGCACGCCGCCGCATCTTCTCTCCGAATTGCCTCGGCCTCTTCCCGCAAGACTCGTTTCAAAACTTCCACCCCAGCACCTTGACACTTCAACAATGCAACTTCCATTCGCTCCAATGCCGTAAACAAATTTACCGCCGTAGGCCGGGAAGATGCCAGATAATTCTTCAACCTTGCAAACTCCCGGTAGAAATCATCAACCTCATCCACCTTTTGCATACACACGGAAATTCCGTAAGCAGCAGCCACCCCAATGGCAGGCGCACCCCTTACCTTTAACAAATAAATAGCCTCCCAAATTTCCTCCGGAGTTTTCAACGCCAAATAAACTTCCCGTCCCGGAAGTTGCGTCTGGTCAATAATCACCACTGCACCCTGCTCATAATCTGCACGTGCGGTCACTATATCAAATATATTACTCATAACTCATATTGCCGGTTCAAGATTTTCATTCCCTGCAATATTACACATTTTCCCCGGAATCTCATCTATTTAAATCTACCTCTTTGCCATTTTCAACACCTTCCAGGTACAAAACAGAATCAACACGCAACACACGAACATAATAGCACTCGTCGAGTAAAGAATATTTCCCATACCCGTTAAAGGAGAAACAATCCCTCCTCCCAAAAAGGTCAAAAAACCGAGGATTGCAGAGGCCGTTCCCGAATTCTGTCTTTCCAGATTCAAAGCCAGCGTCGTGGAAGTCGGCAGTATAATACCCAAGAAAAAGAGAAACAGGAAAAAGACAATCTCAATAATGATAACGGATAATTCCATACAGAGAGACGCCCCGGTGCAACAACACAGAAACATAAATCCCCATACACCCACTCGCAAAGCATGTTCATTCGACCGGAAACGAACCACACTCAGACTACCCAGCATAATTGCCACGGCATTGCAGGCAAAACAAACGCTATACATAACAGGAGAAAGATGGTAATGTTCCTGAAAAACGAACGGAGAAGATGCGATATATGAAAACATCACGCCCATTCCCAAGACTTGAATCAACACGAAATACATGAATTTCCGATGCTGCAACACCTCTTTATAATAAACAAAACGCTCCTTCAACTCCCCTTGTAACCGGTTCTCTTTAGACAAAGAATCATGAAACCTTAACAAAACCAGCAACAACAATATCCCGATTAACACCAGTACCCCGAATATTCCTCGCCAATTCGTCACCAATAGCAACAGCCCTCCCAACACAGGCGCACAAATCGGAGCTAATCCCTGCACGCAAGCCAGCATGGAAAAGAATTTCGCCAAATCCTTTCCCCCATACAAATCAGTTGCTATCGACTTGGAAATCACGATTCCCCCCGCACCCGAAAATCCTTGGATAAAACGAGCCAGAATAAAAATCTCTACACTAGGCGAAAAGACACAGCCAATCGATGACAAAACAAAAAAGAACATCGAGATCACTAACGGTCGCTTTCTTCCAAATTTATCACTCACCGGACCCAAAAATATCTGTCCCACGGCCAGCCCGATCATGCTAAACGTTAAACTCAACTGCACCCGTGAAGCTGTTGTATCAAAATAAGTCACCAAATTGGGAAATGCCGGCAAGTAAAAGTCAGTCACGAAGGGTCCTAGGGCCGAAACCATCCCGATGACAATAAGTATGTAGATTTTCGAATTTTTCTGTTCCATAATCTCTAGTTTTTATCATTTTTACATCGCGAATATCCCCAACATTCCACAAACATTTTCGTCCTAATCATCCACAGATTTGCTCTATAATGCTTTTTTGTACAAATATCTTATCTTTGCTTCCGGAACATGAAACCAGAGTACATGCAAAAAGGAAAGGACACACCAAACAGCACGACAATCCCCTCTCTTGGAAATTTCTTTATTTCCATGTTAAGCAAAGAAGCCTTCATCCAATTATTTCCTCTCCACAAGCCACAACGTAACGACATCAACGGCCTGATCGTCATCATGATTACGGCCGGAGAAGGTCATTTGAAAATCAATAATAAAGACTACCCCATTCACCCTGGCACGTTAATCTCTCTTTTACCTTTCCACCTGATCGAGAATCATTACCTGTCAGACAATTTCGCATGTAAATACCTGTCTTACAGCTTTGACTTCATGGTTGATTTCCCGTTTGTTCTCAAATCGGGGACCTCAGAAAGAATAGGTAACAAACCCTACCTATCCTTAACAAACGAAGAATTCAACCACCTGGACGAATTCTTCGTTTTTATTTCCCACCAGGCAGCCAGACTCGATCATCCCTCCCGGGAAGAGATCACCAAAGCCTTACTTTTCTCCTTTATCGCAGAACTCAGTTTCATTTACTCTCGCCAAGCCGTACTCGTGGGAACCAATCGCCAAAAGCAAATTGTAGACGATTTCTTCCGGCTATTACACCAGCACCACAAACAAGAACGTTCCCCATCGTTCTATGCCGACAAACTTTGCATGACATCGAAATACCTATCGAGCATACTGAAACAAACCACCGATTGCTCCCTCTACCAGTGGATAACGAATTTCAGCCTGCAAGAAGCCAAAGTATTATTGAGATCATCGGATATGAGTATCATCCAGATTTCCGAGGAACTTAACTACCCGAACTCTTCCTTTTTCGCCCGCTTTTTCAAAAAACACACGGGCATGACTCCCCTACAATTCAGAAACAACAAGCAAGTTCATGAAACTTCCGAAGAATGAAACAAAAAGCCGTTTTTCCCGTTATCTTAAAATAAAAACAATGCTCTTATGAAACAGAAATTATCAATAATCCTATGGGTGGTATTGACCCTTATCACCTTCTTCCCCAGAGAACTCAAAGCCTGCACTGGAATCACGTTGAGAGCCAAGGATGGTTCCCGCATCGTGGCCCGTACCATAGAATGGGGAGGTAGCAATCTCAATAGCCAATATGTTGTCGTACCAAGAGGATATAAACAACAATCCTATATTCCCGGCGACACAACAGAAGGGATGATTTTCACGGCTCGCTACGGGTATATCGGGTTAGCCGTGGAGCAAGAACAATTCGTGGCAGAAGGACTGAACGAAGCGGGACTTTCCGCCGGGCTATTTTACTTCCCACAATACGGAAAATATGAAACTTATAATTCCAAAGAAAAAGCATCCAGTATTGCCGACCTACAACTCGTTTCATGGATATTGGGCAGTTGTAGGACAGTAGACGAAGTAAAAGAATCCATCAAAAAAGTTCATGTTATCGGTATCGATCCGAGGGCATCTACCGCCCACTGGCGCTTTGCCGACACCACCGGACGCCAGATCGTTCTCGAAATCATCAATGAAAAACCGATCTTTTATGAAAACAAACTAGGTGTACTGACCAACTCCCCAAGTTTTGACTGGCAGATGACAAACCTGAATAACTATGTCAATTTGATTCCCGGTATGGCCCCCTCCCAACAACTGGACGGAGTGACTCTTACATCTTTCGGAAACGGAAGTGGTTTTCTTGGTATACCAGGCGACATCACCCCTCCTTCCCGATTTATCCGTGCCGCTTTCTATCAAGCGACCGCACCACGGCAAGAAACAGGACAACAAACCGCTATTCAATGTTTCCAAATACTGAATAATTTTGACATACCCATCGGAATAGAGTTCGCTCCCGATCAAACTCCCGTTGATATTCCAAGTGCCACGCAATGGACCTCGGCAACCGATATGACGAACCGCATTATTTACTATCGTACCATGTACGATAGCGCCATCCGCAGTATCGATCTCCGTAAGATCAACTTCGCCCGGGTAAAATATCAAACAGAGCCTCTCGACAAAGTAAACCAGCAACCGATAATCCCGATCCGGATCGGATAATAAACATAGAGGAGCCACTCAAACAGCCCCTCTAACACACTTTCACTTTATCTTTAATCATCAATATCCACTACCTGAAACTTATTATTAAATTTAATCTCCAAGCGATTTGACAATTTGATCTCATATCCTTCCGAATCATGCTCTATCTCTAAAATTTTTGCCTCCGGATAATTGGCCTTCACATATTTAAGTATTGCCTCCGGAATAATGGCAGCAGGAACTTCAACCGTCTTGCATTTCACCTCTGTCCAATCTCCCGATTTATCGAATTCTAACTTTTCCCCGCTTGCAAACACCACATCATAACTCTTGTAAAACAAGCCCGTCTCCTGTGTTATCAATGCCACTTTCTAGTCTTTAAAATAAGTCGTAATAAAGGTCTGCGCCTTCACCGGTAACTGATTCATCTCAATCGGCTTGTCATTATCAGCCTTTACTATCGTCATCGAGAATAAACATACGAGTAAAAAAACAATCTTTTTCATATTCTTCTATTTTTAATGGGTTACTATTTTATTATTTACATGACAAAAATATCCCCCGAATCTGAAAAGAATCTGGAAAAATAAGGGGAAATGAGGGAATTATACACGAGTTTACAGTACTCACAGGCATATCTGTAACAAACTTCCCCTTACACAGAGGAAAGCCTACACCCTGTTAATCCCTCCTCTACCCCTGCTCGTGGGCATCAACCAAATTCCTACATAACACGAACGGAGCATGTACACCTGCCAGTATTCATGTTATGTACTTATTATGTACATGCTATGTTCATGATATAGGGAAAGGATAGAGCAACTATAACCCAAGGGCGAACTATTATCGAACAAGAATGCAAAGTTTTATCTTACTTTACCGTAAATCCGTATATAAATTTCTTTACGATAATACCACACCCCGACAACATCAGCCAAGAACCAACCAATAGGAATAGACCACCAAATTCCCGCAACCCCGACAGCCGGAATTGCAGATAGAGTGTAAGCCAAAGCGACACGGGTTCCTAAAGAGATCACCGTCAGCACGACCGACATTCCCGGCTTCCTAATTCCCCGATAAAAACCGTACAACAGGAATAAACAACCGATCCCGCAATAAAAAGCGCCTTCAATCCGCAGGTATTGAATCCCGATAGAAATAATTTCCGTTTCATGTGCCGGCACAAAAATTAACATCAAGGGACGGGCAAACCCAAACACGACAAGAGAAATAAAGATACAAAAAAGAGTTGCAGAAATAACTGCCACCCGGATTCCATCACGAATTCGCTTCATTTGCCCGGCGCCAAAATTTTGGGCAATAAACGTCGAGAAAGCATTCCCGAAATCCTGCACGGGCATATAAGCAAAAGAATCGATCTTAACTGCAGCTGCAAACGCAGCCATCACGGCAACCCCAAAACTATTGATTAACCCCTGAACCATCAATATTCCAAAATTCATCACGGACTGCTGGACACAAGTCAAGGATGAATAGACAGCAATTTCCTTCACCGTTTGCCATTTCATACACATATCTTCCCGTCGGATCCTGAACTCCGGGAACTTCCAAACCGTGTAAACACAAAGGCCCATTCCCGAAACGACCTGCGCAACAACAGTAGCCCATGCAGCCCCTTTTACTCCCCAATCACACCCCAAAATGAAAAGCAAATCGAGCACAATATTCAAAACGACCGCTACCCCTAAAAACCACAACGGCACAAGGGAATTACCTATTGCCCGCAACAACGAAGCGTAATAATTATAGATAAAAGTGAACCCGATTCCCCAAAAAATAACCCAAAGATAATCACGCATCAACGGGTAAACATCTTCCGGCACCTGTAATAATCTCAAAATAGGATCAATCCAAACGAAAACCGAAACATTCAAAACTAAAGTAACCAAACCAATTAACACCAAAGAAACAAAAGTACTACGTTTTAACGCTTCCCTGTCTCCGGCCCCGTATTGCAGCGAAAAAATAGCACCGCTTCCCATACACAACCCCAAAAGTACTGAAGTCAAGAAAACCATTAACGTGTAGGCCGAACCGACAGCCGCCAAGGCCTTCGCTCCTAGAAACTGACCGACAATCAGTGTATCAGCAATATTATAGAATTGCTGTAACAAATTCCCCAATATTATGGGAACAGCAAACCACAACAATCCAAGAGTTATACTTCCAGTCGTCAGGTTCCGATCCTTTTTCCCATCTACCATTGATCTCTTCTCCTTTAAAGACAGCAATTCCCACATAATTCTTACACTTTTTACTCCCCAAGGGACAAAAGTAAAAACTTTATAACAACAACACAATTCCCATCCGGATTTCGTAATTTCGCATCGTTTTTAATCAATTAGCAGTCATGTCTAAATTACGCAGTTATATACTTCCGATGGCCATTATCCTAGGGTTACTATTGCACAATTGGTGTAGCCTGTTAGCATGGATAGTTCCCTATTTTATATTTATTATCCTACTCCTAAATTTCGTGGCCGTTAATTTACGTAAGTTACAAATTTCCTCCATGCACTTGTGGCTCATGCTATTTCAAATTGTGATCAGCATCGGAGGTTACTATGCGATAAAATCAGCATACATGAATGAAACGGTGGCTCAAGGTGTTTTAATCGGAGTTTTATGTCCCGTGGCCGCTTCCGTTGTCGTCATTGCCAGCATGCTTGGTGCCAAAAGGGAAACTACAACCGCCTACACGATCGTGGGAAATCTCATGGTAGCCATTATCGCCCCTGTATATTTCTCTTTCATCGGCTCACACCGAGATATGTCTTTCATGGATTCTTTTCTACTCATTCTCAGCAAAATTAGTCCCGTGATAGCCCTACCGTTTTTCGTGGCACTTGCTTTACAGATTTTCAGCCCTAAAATCAACAGCTTTCTCAATCGCTACAAAGGAATTACATTTTACCTTTGGGCCATCTGCTTACTGCTCACGCTAGGACAAACCATTAATTTTATATTCATCCACGGGAAAGGCAATGAAAATACGATTCTCGCCTTAGGAATCTCATCCGTCATGATCAGCACGATCCACTTTGCAACAGGCAAATGGTTAGGAAGCAAATACGGTGATCGTATTGCCGGAGGTCAATTACTAGGTCAAAAAAACACCGCCATGGGTATCTGGATGGCAAACACGTATTTAAATCCGTTAGCTTCCGTGTTTCTAGCTTTTTATTCCATCTGGCAAAACCTCTTTAATAGTTGGCAATTGTGGCATCAGGATAGAAAAAATTAGCCTAATCATTAAATTTTCACCGTGGAAATACGGTTTAAAGACAGCATGTAATTAAGTATTATCAAGAATCACTTAAATTTAGTATTCTTTTTCTTCTGTGGCTTCTTGTCATGTGATGAGGGTTATTGGGGACAAGATATACAAATGGAGAAGTTGAATGATATCGGGAAAGCATTCATGACTCATTTACTATCCAATCCCGATGGCAAACAACAATGGGAATTCCAAAATTAGTACAAGACACGGTAGTGATCAAAGATAGTATAGCTAAAATGAAACTTGACAAAGAACTGATCAAGTTTACGAAACAGGTGGTATTGAAACATGAACCCGGTTATTACCGAGAATACAAAGAACCTATTATTAGGTACAGGCGAGTAACAAAAACCTCGCACGATCTTCATCCATCAATTTCCAAGAAAAACAACCTTGATTTTTCGTGAGGGACATGAGTATGATTTGTTATTTCTCCCAATGGAGATAAATTGTTATGTTAGCATGCCTATTTTTTTACCCATTTCACGGCATCCGCATAAATTACTTGGTAGGGATAAGCACCTTTGTCGGATAAGACCACTTTGGCTACTCCTGCCGGTAATGTATATTTCCCAAGAGATGTCCAGCCCGCAGCAGCGTTATTTGTTTCCAATTCAACGGAATCTTCTGTATCCTCGTGGATGATAGTGTAGTATTGCACGGGAGTACGTTGTTGTCCGAACATGGGATTTTTCTTGCCTTCGATCCAGCGTTTTTCATTTTCTTCAGGGGATACACGATTATTGAACACGAAAATTTCATAGATTCCGGATTCTTTCAATTCCACCCTCCATTCAGCGAGAGCTTTACCAGAACCACATTCTTTACTGGCATAACTTTGTTCTGGGCACCCGTAAGCGTTGTGGCTATAAAAACAAGCCCACTTCGATGTTGTTTTTTCACTGGTTTGCATCCCTTTCGTGTTTATTATTTTATTTTTTTCGAGGAGAAGACCGTCGAAATTATATAATTGGAAACCCGTGTCGGAATTATCCACGACATATTCATCTGCGGATGACAAGAATTCGTTGGAGTCGATTAGGAATATGCCAGTTTCCGGGTGGTGCAATGAGATCGGAATAGGAGGAGTATTAAATTTTAAGACAGAAGGTATATTTTGGGATAGAAGGGTGTGTATTTCCCATGATTCGGGCTCATAGGTATTTTGCCCTATACGTTTGATTTCTACACATTCTCCACTCCGAATCAAATAGTTCGTATCATGGGTATAACCGTCACAGAAGGTAAGTATACCGTCTACTTTTCCTTTATTCCACACTTTTATCTTTTGCAAATAGCTTTTTTCCCCGTTTTTTTCCTCAATTTCGAATGTCTGCGGGTCTTTAAAAACAAAGAGTGGTAAGCTGTTGGTTTGATATGCTTGCCTCGTGAGTGCTAGTAAGTCGATGTGGTGTTTCTGGTGAAAGTCCTGGCAAAAATCTTCATATCTGATGTTTTGGAAGTTGTGACTTTTTAAAAATTCTTGCAAGAAAGTTTTGATCTTCTCCAAGGAAGTCAAGCATTGTAATTGGGAGGCAAGGATTTGACCTTTCAAGTGGAAAAAATCCATGACATCCGGATGGTTGATCAACTCCGTTAAGTCCTGATGGCGGAAAGCTTCGATGGCAGACAAATACGTTTTGCCGTAACCATAGTTTTGGAGAGCCCTGTCAGAGAAAATCCATGTCCTCATTTTTTCAAACAACAGGTGTATTCCCGGGAATTCGGGAGAGAAAAATTGTACTTGATAAGGAATTTCTTGAGATTTGGGATAGTACTCGTTTTGTACGCTTTTTTTCTTGGGATAGTACTTCGGTAATAAGTTGGCAAAGAAATTTCCAGTATAGATATCTCGTTCCTCCGAAAGGGTTGCCCTCATGAAATAGGTGTACCATTCCAGCATGGGGGGGAAATGTGGATTGATGGCATAGGCGTCCGCATCTAACGTGAACGTGGTAGCTTCCCTTTCCGGTCGAAAAAAGATTTCCGGTTGCACGAATTCACTTCTGCTTTTCCAGGGTCTGGCGTAAGAGCAGAAGTGAAGTGGGGCTTCTACCAAAGCTAATTTGTTGTAAGGATACTCCGGATTGGACCGTTGCCAGATTTCTGCAAGTGCTTGGGGATTATTGATTTTTTTTACAATGGAATCATGTCCTCTTAACAAATAGAGTTCATAACGTATATTCCCTAATGATAGGACCTTACGGGTGTAAGGTCCCATGCAGAGTGTGATTCCGGACAAGGGGTGTTTATTGTCGAATAATACGGTGTCTCCTTGGATAGTACTTTCTCCTTGTGACAGGATTACACGTTCTTTCTCTCCAATCACAGATAACCGGAATTGGCAGTAATCTGTCAAACTGAGCTGGGGGGATAGCACGTTCACGGGCGGGATACCGGTCGGGTACCAGATGCATTCCGGGGTAAGCAAGGTCAGTTCCGGCTGTAGGTAGAAATAATCTTTTCCTTGTTGAAATATGTAGTGTTTCCGGTAGTGGCTTACGGCGTCTAAATCGGTTATTTCGGAGTAGCAGATGTTAGGGTTGATATTTCCCTCGTAGTCTATGACGAGTTGTATGGAATCATTTGGGGCGAGAGGTTTGGAAATTAGCAGTACCTGTTTATCGCGGGTAAATTTCAACGGAGAGTCGTCCTGCATTACGGAGGTCACTATCAATCCCGGATTCAAGTAAAGAATGATTTCTTTCACTCCTTGAGGATGTCGGTTATATAGGATCATGTTGCTTTGTGCGGTGTATGAATGACCGTTTTGTTTGAACGAGATTTCATGATAAGTAACGTCTACTTTGGGGTGATTTTCATAACGAGCAAAAGTTTGCCTGAGTGTCTCCCGGGATTGTTGTTCTTGAATGGAGAGAAGGACGAACCATACGGCACACGCAATTCCAAGAGAAATAGTGCTGATGCCGATCCATCCTGTACGGCGTGGTGAAAATATTGAATTTGGAATACGTTCGATCTGGGACGATGTGAGGAGTAATAGACCAATTCCCATGAAACATAACATGAGACGTTGTTGCAGGTAAGGGAATAGATTAGGAAAACCTGTAATATCCGAAAACATATTGGGAAGCGTGTCGGCAGGAAGCGAGAAGAGACCGCTATAGACGTTACCTCTCCATAAAATAATCGCATAAAATGCTAATAATACAAATAATGAAATGAATCGATTTTTAATGAATCCCTTGACGAATATGGCGAGCCCGACTGCAAATATTAAAGCGGGTAACGATAATGTTAAGTAATAAAAAATATAAGGTACTAGACTGAAAGGAGCGTCGCTTAAAAGCAAGTGAATGACAAGGGCGATTAGATTCCAAGAAAGGGAAAGTATTAGTTGAATTTTCAGAAATCCTAATATTTTCCCCCATAAGAGTTCTATATTAGAAAAAGGACGGATGGATAGGGCTTGAGCAGATTCATCTGTTTTGTTGTGTATGATCCAATTCCCTCCCCAAAAAATGGCGAGGATGAGTTGAAAGTAAACCGTAAGATAGGTATTCACGTATGGAATAGTGGAAGGAAGCGAGATGGCTATCCATTCAGGATGAAATAAATTGCTTTGAGTGTTAAGATGAATCCATGTTATCAAGCTTGTCAAAAAAGTGACGACAAATCGGAAACCCCATTCTCTTGTGATGTTTTTTATTTCGTAATCCGCAATATGTTTTATATTTTGATAGCCCATGTCGCTTGTGATTTTTAAAAGTTAATTTAATACTCACTCGTTAGTTTTTACTTATTGTTAGCTTCAGGACTGATACTTGGTGGCGGAGGACAAATTAAATATACTCCTGTTTCTCCATCTTGATTATCTGCAACTTGAGGCTTTGAAGGCTTACCATAACCACCCTTGTTCTTACATAGCACCCGGATTCTATATATTCCGGGATTTAATGATAAATCAATAATATTATTTGGAGGTAAAAGTATCGGAAAATCAGGATGTATGATAGGGCGCCAGTCATCTTTATCTACTGGGGTATATTCTATGATATATCCGATGATAGGAGATCCTCCATCATTTTTAGGAGGTTGAACGTATACATGTATTGTATGCGAAATAGTGCTTAATGGTGTTATATTAAAAGTTAACAAACCAATTAATAAAATAAATGTTTTCATGTTTTTTATTTATATGTTTTCAACTATTTGTAGTACAAATATATTATATTAGATTTTACATAACAAGTAAACACAAATAATTTTATCCCCAACCAACATAAATTACGGCTTACGTGAAAAATAAGGTGGATCAGAGCTCAATGTGTAATCTTCGCGTGTTTAATACTT
>JAHZBN010000031.1:0-29233 GCA_019423345.1 Butyricimonas sp.
CTTTCTCCCTGGAAAATAAGAAAAGGAAAGCGTTTCAAACCTCAACAATGAAACGCTTTCCAATATAATTTAAAAGAATTTATTTTTCGTCCGCGTATGACTCAAGCGGATCGCAGGTACACATCAGGTTACGATCACCATAACCATCATCCACACGCCCTACTTGCGGCCAGAACTTGTTCTCTGCCACCCAAGCCAGCGGATAAGCTGCCTTGCTACGCGGGTAAGCGTGACTCCACTCGTCAGCCGTCAACACTTTATGCGTGTGAGGTGCATTCTTCAAAACGTTGTCCGTCTTGTCGGCTTTACCTTCACCCACCTCGATCATTTCCTCGCGAATAGTCTTCAACGCCTCGATGAAACGATCCAACTCTTCTTTCGGCTCGCTCTCTGTCGGCTCAACCATCAAAGTCCCGTGAACAGGGAATGACAAGGTAGGAGCGTGGAAACCGAAGTCCATCAAACGTTTGGCAATATCCAACTCAGAAATTCCGTATTCTTTATTGAACATATTGCAATCCCAGATCATCTCGTGACCTACACGACCTTTCGATCCCTTGAACAAAATCTTGAATCCCAATTTCTCGAAAGATGAAGCCAGATAGTTCGCGTTCAAAATCGCCATCTTGGTTACCATAGCCAAACCTTCACCACCCAACATTAACAAGTAACCGTAAGTTACAGGTAACATTCCAACAGAACCGTAAGGAGCGGCAGCCACGGCGTGAATACCTTCCTCGCCTCCGGTCTTCACCATCGTGTGTGACGGTAAGAATTTCACCAAATGAGACGCCACGCAGATCGGGCCGACACCTGGACCACCACCACCGTGAGGCATAGCAAATGTCTTGTGCAAATTCAAGTGACAAGCGTCAGCACCAATCTCTCCCGGGCTAGTCAAACCACACTGCCCGTTCATGTTAGCACCATCCATGAATACCTGTCCACCGTTCTCGTGAACGATCTTGCACAATTCCTTGATTGATTCCTCGAAAATACCGTGAGTTGATGGGTAGGTAATCATCGCACCAATCAAATTATCCCGGTTCTCGATAGCTTTCTTGCGAAAGTCTTCCACGTCGATATTTCCTTCCGGGTCGGTAGCGGTAACAAGAATCTTGAAACCTGCCATAGAACTGGAAGCCGGGTTCGTTCCGTGAGCGGAAGCCGGAATCAGGATCACGTTACGATGACCTTCTCCACGAGAGATATGATATTGACGGATCACCATCAAAGCGGAATATTCTCCGGCAGCACCGGAATTCGGCATCAAGCTACATCCGGCAAATCCGGTCACCTTGCACAACATATCCTCGGTTTCCCGGATCATTTGTTGATAACCCTCTGCTTGAGACATCGGGGCAAACGGGTGGATTGCACCCAACTCCGGCCAAGTAATCGGCAACATCTCAACAGCGGCATTCAATTTCATCGTACAAGATCCCAAAGAAATCATGGAAGTAGCCAAAGAAATATCTCTTCTCTCCAAGTTCTTCATGTAACGCATCATTCCAGTCTCAGAATGGTAGATGTTAAACACGGATTGTTGCAGGATTTCATCATCACGCAACATCACCGGATCAAGCACCGTACGGTCATCAAGGAATTGCACGTGTGCAGCCGTCTTTCCGGCAGCTTTAGCGAAAATACCGATCAACGTGTTAATTTCCTTCTCGTTAATCTTCTCGTCCGTTGACAACCCCACGACCTTACCGCAACCACAGTTACAGTAGAACAAGTTGATTTCCTGCTCCAAAGCAGCATCACGCACGGCAGCCTGAGAAACACCCTCCGGCAACTCGAAACGCAATGTATCGAAGAATTTATTTACTTTCAGTTTATAACCCAATTTTTGGATTTCCTCTGCCAATATCACGGCAGCGGAATGAATGTGACGGGCAATTCTCTCCAATCCTTCACGACCGTGATAAGCAGCATAGAATCCGGCCATCGTGGCATTCAAAGCCTTGGCAGTACAGATATTGGAAGAAGCTTTTTCCCGTTTGATATGTTGTTCACGGGTTTGCAAAGCCAAACGCAATGCATGATTTCCCTGTGCATCAATCGTCACACCGATAATACGTCCCACGATGTTACGTTTATATTCCTCTCTCGTCGCCATGTAAGCAGCGTGAGGTCCACCGTAAGACATCGGGATACCGAAACGTTGGGTTGTTCCGACAACCACGTCAGCACCCCATTCTCCCGGAGGGGTCAACAACACGAGACTCATCATGTCAGCCACAACCGACAACAACGCCCCATTAGCGTGTACCCGATCGGCGAATGCTTTATAATCACGTACCTCACCGTTAGCAGCCGGGTACTGGATAATAGCACCGAACACATCCGGGGTAAACTCGAACGTATCATAATCACCGTAAACCAACTCGATTCCTTGCGGGGCAGAACGGGTGATTAACACGTCTTTCGTTTGCGGGAATATCTGATTATCAACAAACAATTTATTGGCTCCCGCTTTTTTCATCTCTTTACCACGCAAACCGTACATCATCGTCATCGATTCTGCAGCAGCCGTGGCCTCGTCAAGTAGCGAACAGTTAGAAATTTCCATCCCGGTAAGTTCCACCACCATCGTCTGGAAATTCAATAAAGCCTCCAAACGACCTTGTGAAACTTCTGCCTGATAGGGAGTGTATGACGTGTACCAAGCCGGGTTCTCCAAAATATTCCGTTGAATCACAGCAGGGGTAATCGTGTCATAATACCCTTGACCGATAAAAGTTCTGTATAATTTATTTTTTGAAGCTACCGCCTTCATCCGGGAGATAAACTCGAACTCGGTAAGAGGAGCCGGCAAATCCAACGTTTTTTTCAAACGGATGGACTCCGGTACGGTTTGTTCGATCAACTCATCAAGTGAACTAACACCAACCACTTTGAGCATATTTTCAATATCCTCTGGACGCGGCCCTATGTGTCTCCACAAAAATTTCTCTGTTGCCATGCAATTTATTCTAATTATTAATGATTTATATTCAATTACACCGTTTCGTCAACGATTGTGTAAAAATAGACATAATTCTCGTCCTTGCAAAAAAACAGCACAGGAATACACAAGTATTTTCAAACACGATTGAATATTTTACCGAGATATCACCATGAATATATCCTTTATTCAAAGAAAACATAGCAAAGTGAAAAACGGGTGAAATCCCGCTGAAATAACATTCAAGTAAATATTCTTTCTCGGAACGTTCCCGGAACACCTTCGCTGCACTGACGCCCGGGAGCGAGGGAGCACCGAAGGTGTACCGAAGATGAAACGAAAATGTTCCCTGTCTTCATCGAAAACACAGCGGGAGTTCACCGTGTTATATTACAAGAGACCACTCGATTTTCATCCGAATCCCCATTCTCCCCACCGGGAAGAAATAAAAAACGGAGAATCGAAATCCAATTCTCCGTTCCAGCGGGGTGGAAGATCGGTCTCGAACCGACGACCTTCGGAACCACAATCCGACGCTCTAACCGACTGAGCTACATCCACCATTTTGCTTTTGCGCTGCAAAGATAGAATAACTTTCTTTTTCCGCAAAGAAAAGTCCCAAAAAAATTAGCGTCCGAATTTGATTTTTCCCGTCTCAATCTCCCGTGCCGCGTAACATAACTGCTCGTACCATTCCTCCCCGTATTTTCGAATGAGAGCATCTTTCAAAAACACGTACACCGGAATTCCCTCTTGCTCACCCTTTAAGCGGGCACAAGCACAAATCGCCCATTGGTCATAATTCATCGCCTCGTAATTCCGGTACTGTTTCACCCGAATCGGGTACATGTGGCAAGATATCGGTTTTCGGAAAGAACTCTCACCCTGGCTCCACGCTTTTTCAATGGCACACCACGAACACCCGTTCTCCTCGATAATATACGCGCACTCCCGTCCCCCGATTAGCGGGGTAACCGTGTCACCCTCGATATCGACCACGGAAAAGCCCTGTTCCTCCACGGCAGCAATCCCCTCGGGTTTCATGTAAGGTTTAATCTTCTCGTAATTCTCCCGGATCTGTTCCGCCTCCCCCTCTTCCAAAGGTGCCCCCGAATCCCCCTCCACGCAGCAAATTCCCTTGCAAACTGCTAAATCACAACAAAACTTCTTCTCGAAAATATCCAGGCTTATAATCGTGTCTCCTATCTGTATCATGTTTTAATTGAAAATTGATGAAAATGATTCCGCAAAGTTACAATAAAAAAGATAGAATCGTTGATCTCTCGCCACCATTACAAGCGATAGGGAACGACGAAAGTGATCGGTTTTCGGAGTAATGCCCCGGGGATAATAGGGTATCTCAGTATACTCGCACCGGAATCTCATTAATTAGTCAACGGAAAATCAACCGGAAATCAACGGAGAGGATTAATTATCCTTTCAACCTACTCGAAATACACTCGCAATCCCTTACCGGGATTATATCATGGAGAATCGACCGACCTATTAAAAGAGTAACCGTTAGTACCCACAGTAGCCATGGCCTTTTGAATTATCTCGTATACTCCAGTAGAATCCATCATTGCAAGATGTAAAAATCGCCAGTTGAAAGTACGTTTTTAATGTAAAAATCGCCAGTTGGGAAATATTTCCTATATTTGTGTGTAAAATAAAGCAGCATGGAAACCATAAAGAGAATACTTCAAGACAAAATAACCGATAGAATCGCACCTGGTAAAGCCGTGTTGATTTTCGGGGCTCGCCGAGTGGGCAAAACCGTTATGATGCGAAAAATCGTAGATACTTACCCCGGTCGGACAATGATGCTCAACGGTGAAGATTATGACACACTCGCTTTGTTGGAAAAGCGTACCGTAGCCAACTATCGACATTTGTTAACCGGCATCGATCTGCTAGCTATTGACGAGGCGCAAAACATCCCGCAGATTGGCAATATTTTAAAACTAATTATCGATGAGATTCCGGGCATAAGTGTTTTGGCAAGCGGATCATCTTCATTCGACTTACTCAACAAAACAGGAGAACCATTAGTCGGACGTAGCACACAATTCCTACTTACCCCTTTTTCGCAACAAGAAATCGCACAAACGGAAACGGCACTTCAAACTCGTCAAAACCTTGAATCCCGTTTAATTTACGGTTCCTATCCAGAGGTTGTAACAATGGACAATTTCGAACGCAAGACTGATTACCTGCGAGATATTGTCGGGGCATACCTACTGAAAGACATTCTAACTATCGACGGCCTGAAGAATTCAAGTAAAATGCGCAATCTATTACGCCTGATTGCCTTTCAATTAGGCAGCGAGGTTTCCTACGAAGAACTAGGCAAGCAGTTAGGCATGAGTAAAACGACTGTCGAGAAGTACCTCGATCTGTTGGAGAAGGTCTTTGTCATTTATCGGCTGGGGGCTTATTCTCGTAATTTGCGAAAGGAAGTAACAAAAGCCGGGAAATGGTATTTCTACGATAACGGAATCCGTAATGCCATTATCGGGGCGTTCTCCCCTCTGGCCATCCGGCAGGACGTCGGGGCATTATGGGAAAACTATATTATCGGAGAGAGACGGAAAGTAAACTTTAACGAAGTGGCGCACAAGGAGTTATATTTCTGGCGCACCTATGATAAACAGGAAATAGACTTGATCGAGGAACACGCAAATAGCTTGACTGCATTGGAGTTCAAATGGGGAAACAAGATACCGAATATACCGAAAGCATTCCAAGCAGCCTACCCTCAAGCGGAGTTTCATGTCATAAACCGGGAGAATTATCTAGAGTTTATCTAACTAAATATTTCACTCGATTCGTCAACGGGAAATGAGGCTGGATTTATATCTTGGAGAATCAAAAGATGTGGTGACGTTGGGCTAGATCGTCAATATCCCCCATGACTTCCTCAATTAACCGCCTCATCTCTTCCGACTTTTTATGAATCAAATCATCCATCGTGTTAATTAACCGTATTTTATCAATCACTTTTCCCAAGCTCACTCGCAATTCCCTCGTTTGCCCGACTTGCCCGGCTTGTTCCAGTTTCCGGTAACATTCTTCTAATTGACGCTGATAGATTTTCATTTCCTCTACACCATTATTTATAACACCTATGCAAATAAAGCCCAGAATTTACAGGTAAACTACAATCAAGCCTTGTAAATAACTCCCGAAATGGTGTAATTTACAACCCATAATAAACAATTATTTCGTATATTTGCCCGTACAACTGAATATAAACAACTATGAGTACAGAGACGATACCTATGAGCAAAACACACCACGGACACAGTATAAAACGCGTACGCGATATGCTAGGGATTAAACAAGAAACCCTCGCGGCCGAATTAAACATGACGCAACAAGCATTTTCAAAATTAGAGCAAAAAGAACAAATTGAAGACGAAATGCTTGATAAGATTGCGAAAATATTGCACGTTTCCACGGAGGCCTTGAAAACGATGAGTGAAGAGGCTACTATTAATTATATCAACACGTTTACAGATAATGAAAACGGACATTTTTTCACTCAAAATTGTCAATACACGTTTAATCCTATAGACAAAATTGTAGAACTCTACGAACGGCTAGTCAAAGCCGAACAAGAAAAAGTCGCTCTACTGGAAGAACAGTTGAAGAACAAGTAACAACAAGATATTTTCAAAAAAGTCTTGCAAGCGGAACATGCATTTACCTACGCTTGCAAGACTTTTCTTTTTCTCATAGTCAACTGCAAAAATCTCAAATACACGAGAAACTACAATATCATTATCGGGATGTTGACCTTATCAAACAAAGAACGCTGGCCATTTACTTGACCAGCGTTCCATTTTTATATCAAACTAATAACGATTTTCCCGTCATTTCCTTGGGCTGTGGAAGTCCCATAATCGCGAGAACCGTGGGGGCGACATCGGCCAGAACCCCGTCCCGCAAGTGATCACACTTGGAATCGGTAACCCAAATACAAGGCACCGGGTTCAGCGAGTGAGCCGTGTTCGGCGTCCCGTCCTCGTTCACCGCGTTATCGGCATTCCCGTGGTCGGCAATAATCAACACGTCGTAACCGTTAGCACGTGCGGCAGCCACGGTCTTACCCACGCACTCATCCACGGTAGCCACGGCTTTCTGGATGGCCTCGTACACCCCGGTATGTCCCACCATATCCCCGTTCGCGTAATTCAAGCAAATGAAATCAACACTCTTTTCATTCAACTGTTCCACGATCTTCTCGGTCACGATAGGGGCAGACATTTCAGGTTGCAAATCGTAGGTAGCCACTTTCGGAGAAGGTACCAAAATACGGCTCTCACCCTCGAAAGGCTCTTCTCGTCCCCCGTTCAGGAAGAATGTCACGTGGGCATATTTCTCCGTCTCGGCAATACGCAATTGTTTCAATCCCTGCTTGGAAATATATTCCCCGATCGTGTTCACCACGTTCTCTTTATCGAACAAAATATGCAATCCTTTAAATTTAGCATCATAAGGAGTCATCGTACAATAATACAACGGCATGGTCTTCATCCCGAAATCCGGCTTGTCTTCCTGTGTCAGCACGATGGTCAACTCCTTGGCACGGTCGTTACGGAAATTAAAGAATATCACCATATCACCCGGTTGTATCGTTCCCACGGGCTTCCCGGCCTCGTCCACGCAAACGATCGGTTTGATGAACTCGTCAGTCACTCCCGCATCATAAGAGGCCTGCACTCCCGCCTCGGCGTCCGTTACCGGGGTACCCACACCATTCACTAACAAATCATAAGCCTCCTTGATACGCTCCCAACGGGAATCCCGGTCCATGGCATAATAACGCCCGATCACGGAAGCAATCTTACCCGTGGATTGTTTCATGTGGTTCTGTAACTCCCCGATAAAACCCTTTCCACTCTTCGGGTCCGTATCCCGACCGTCCATAAAGCAATGAACAAAGGTCTTCTCGATCCCGAACTCCTTCGACAAATCGCACAAGGCAAACACGTGATCCAACGAACTATGCACCCCACCGTTAGAAACCAGTCCCATAAAATGCACCTGTTTCCCGTTCTCTTTAACATAGTTAAACGCCTTCACGATCTCCGGGTTTTGAGCAATGGAATGATCCCGACAAGCCCGGTTAATCTTCACCAAATCCTGGTAAACCACCCGTCCGGCTCCAATATTCAAGTGTCCCACTTCAGAATTTCCCATCTGACCGTCGGGCAACCCTACATTCTCCCCGCTCGTGTACAACAAAGCACGGGGATTATTACTTGCCAATTCCGTGATGCTAGGAGTCGGAGTACTCCCGATCACGTCTGAATGATCGTGTTTCCCAACACCCCAACCATCCAGTATCATCAATAAAACTCTCTTCATATCTATTTTATTTTTTGTTATTCACTTTTCTAAATTCACAGCAAAGTTAATCTTTAATATCCAGTTTAACGCCTTACAATCAAGGAAAATCAACGAAAACGTTTTAAAGCTCCCCGGCCGTTTATCCAAACTAAAAGAATAAAATATTAAAATTAATAGTACTATGTATTGCATAATACTATTTTTTATTTATATCTTTGCCTTGCATTACAAAAGAACCAAGAGATGAATATTGAAAACACACAAGCTCAAATGAGGAAGGGAATCTTGGAATACTGCATTTTACTGATCATCTCGCAACAGGACGCCTACGTGCCGGATATCATCAGTAAACTGAAAGCTTCCAAGATGATCGTGGTCGAAGGGACGATATATCCCTTGTTGACCCGACTGAAGAATACCGGTCTACTGTCATACCGCTGGGAAGAGTCGCAACAAGGCCCTCCCCGCAAATATTACAGCATCACGGAACAAGGGCGAGATTTTCTCAAGGAACTCGAAAACTCCTGGAATGAATTGACCTCTGCCGTGAACAGCATTAAAGAAAACCATAACAACTAACACCACACATCATGAAAAAAACATATACTATAAATTTAAGCGGCAAGATTTTCCATATCGATGAAGACGCACTGGAAAAACTACAAGAATACATCAATACCCTCAAAACATATTACACGCGAGAAGAGGACGGCAACGAGATCATGGATGACATCGAGAACCGGATCGGGGAGCTTTTCACGGAAAACTTGAAAGGACAGTTCCGCGAGGTTATCACTCTCGAAGACGTGGATCAGGTGATCGCCACGATGGGTACGCCTGACGACATCATCGACGAAGACGAGCAGCCCCGGAAATCCGCCCCGAAACAGGCCAAAAAACTATATCGGAACCCAGACAACAAAGTACTTGGTGGAGTGGCCGGGGGACTAGCAGCGTATTGGGGAATATCCCCCTTGCTCATCCGGATAGGTTTCGTACTTCTGTCCTTCTACTATGGAATATTCATTATCGTGTATATCATTTTGTGGATTGCCGTTCCCAAGGCCAAGACGACCAAACAGAAACTCGAAATGAAAGGAGAAAATATAAATGTCTCAAACATCGAACGCTCCATAAAAGACGAGTACCAAGAAATTAAAAACGGCAAGGGTGCCGCTTTCATGAACCGGGTAGGCGAAGGCTTATACGAAGTATTCACCATTATCGGGAAAGTGTTGGCCATTATTATCGGCGTGGCCCTCTTCGTCGGGGGAATCTTCATGCTGTTCGCTTTCCTGTCAGCATTATTTTTACCTAACCTTTATCCTTGGAAAAGTGGTTTTATGGAACTCGCCTACGCATTCACTCCTTTAAACTTCACTTTGGGTAAAATTGCTATATCATTCTTGATTGGAATTCCTATTATCATGATCATTTATATGGCGATCAAATTGTTGTTCTCCTTCAAGAGCAACAACAAGGTGATCGCCCTTTCTGCCCTCTCGTGCTGGATGCTGGGACTCGTCATGCTCATTTTCGTGGGGATCAGTGAAGGTCGAAGCTGGTCGATTGATGGCACCCGCTATGGAGAATCGCTCGAACTGAGTCAACAGGACACGCTCGTTCTACTTGTAAATGAACGCTACAAGATACCTGAAAATCTTTACATCGACCACAACGTGTTCCAATTAGCCTCCAACAACATGATTGCCCCGGACATCAGGATATATTCGACCGAGGGATCGACCCCGACATTACGTGTACAATTTTACACCCAAGAAGAAAAACCGGTATATGATAACATGGATTTTAACTGGAATTACAAAAACGACACGCTTCGATTTGACAATTATATCAAACTCGCGGGACAATGGAGGGCTCAAAGAGTGACACTGACTCTATACCTACCCGAGAATAAAAAAGTACTCCTTCCATCCCAAACAAGCCAATACTTGAGAAACTTGAGAGATTTTGACAGGGGTGTACGTTCCAGACTAAATAAAGACAAGATATTATTAATCATGCAAGACGGGAAACTCCAACCCCTCATGTAAACTGAAACGGCAGGCCTTCATCCCTTTGGCCTGCCGTTTCTCTCTTTTATTTCTTTGAATCAATCTCCTTTAATAATTCCTTCACCGCAGTCTCCAACTGCTCGTCCTCCCCTTTGATAATCTTCTCCGGAGAGTTGGCAATCTTCACGTCCGGTTCCAGTTGTTTGTTCTCCAGATAGCTACCGTCCGGTAAACGGTAACCCACGATCGGAATCCCAAAATACAACGTCGGGTCCTGCAAAGTCTCCCAAGACACGCTCGTCATGGTTCCCGGCACAGGCATTCCGACAACCTTACCGATTCCCTGATGTTGGTAAACCCAAGGTGTACCGTGGGCATTCGAGTAGTTCGCCTCACAGGTCACCATGATCGAAGGCTTATTCCACCTACGGCTTGGCATATCGCAAGCCTCCCGTCCCCGAACGACTTGCGTGAAATATTTCTTACCACTGAACAGGATCTCAATATCCTCGTGCAAACGGCCACCACCATTGAAACGAGTGTCGATAACAATTCCTTCCCGATCATTATATTTACCCAGAATATCGGCATACACGGAACGGAAACTCGGATCGTCCATACTGGAAATATGCACGTAACCCAAACGTCCTCCCGACAAACGATCCACATCGGCAGCTCTTTGTTTTACCCATCGCCGGTAAAGTAACTCGTTCATCGTACCCTTTGAAATCGGCTCGATCACCTCATCCCAACGTTCCTTGGTAGAGGGGTCATAAATAGAGAACAACACACGTTTACCAGACTTGCCTCTCAGCAGGGGATAGTAATCTTCCCCGGCTTTCACCGCTTGCCCGTCAATTTTCTCGATTACCATTCCGGCTTTCAACTTCGAACGGACATTATCAAAAGGTCCTTTCTCCAACACCTCGTCAACTAGCAACCCATCCTTTGAATAATTCACGTTCAACAAGAGTCCCAGCTCGGCAGTCGCCTCACCTCTTGACCCGGGGCGGTAACCCGATCCGGTGTGCGACACGTTCAATTCACCCAACAATTCGCTCAACAACTCGGAGAAATCATAGTTATTATTAATATAAGGTAAAAACTTCTCGTAAGCCTTGGTCATTTTTGCCCAATCCACTCCATGCATATTCTTCTCGTAGAAACGTTTGGCCTCCTGACGACGCACCCTGTCAAACATATATGCCCGCTCGGCAGCCTGATCTAGTTTCATTTCAGCGGAATACGTGATCGGACTTCTTCTCTCCGAACCCAAACTGATCTTCTGCATGGAACGTCCTCCCAACAGGAACAAATCTTTCCCATCCTTATCCATCTCCAAAGACGCCCAACCGCTGTTCAACTTATGCATCACCTTGGTACTCCGTGAACGCAGATCGCTCACCCACAAATCCATACCTCCCTCGAAAGATGCCATATAATAAAGCTTATCACCACTCTTACTTAATATCGCATCTCCCAATTGTGAAGAATTCGGCGTTAACCGCATCACCCGATCCTCGATACCTTTCAACTCGACCTCGATATTCTTTTTCTCTTTCACGGCGAGTTTCGTCTCGCCCTTTTTATCTTTCTGATCCTCTTTCTGTTCTTTATTCTTCAAAGAGGCAATACGTTTCTCCTCCTCTTTCAGCAACTCGTAATCTTCCTTGTTCAACCGGAATTTATCGTAAGCATCCTGATTCATGAACACGATCATTACATCCTGCAAAGAACCCCACGAAGCATGGTTACGCATCCCGTAACGTTCACTGGAAAACAAGATGGCATTTCCATCCAACACCCACCGGGGATTACTATCAAAATAACCGCTATTGGTCAGGTTTACAACTTCCCCTTTCCCATCGGCACTCACGATGGCAATATCACTATATGGATCATGACGATTCCCGATAATTTCCATCGCGAACCATTTCCCGTCGGGAGACCATGTATACGTGAAACCATCACCCGTACGGTATTGATATTTATCGTCTGCCACCTGCCGCACTTTCTTTGTCTTCAAATCAACGACCATCAATTTCGTACGATCCTCGATAAAGGCCAATTCCTTCCCATCCGGAGAGAATTGTGGGGCAAACCGCTCTTTGGTTGAAGCCGGAAGAACTGCTTCCTCTTCGATTAAAGTTGCATTCGGGAAATTCACCTCTTCCTCACGGGCAATCTTTGCCGTGTAGATATTCCAATTTCCTCCCCGTTCGCTGGCGTAAGCAATCGTCCGGTTATCAGGAGCAAAGCTCAACCACTTCTCTCCCTCCGGAGTCGTGGTAACTTGTTTCGTCGTCGTGTAATCGGTGGAAGTCACGAACACATCTCCCCGGATAATCATGGCCACCTGTTTCCCGTCCGGCGAAACAGTCGCACTTGTTGCCCCAGAAGTAAAACGCAACGAGGCAATATTATCTTTCGCATTGTCACCAATAATATCCACTTTCACTTTCTTGGGACTTCCGGATGCATCTTTCACGTATATTTCACCGTCATAACCAAAACACAAACGCCCATTACCCGCGATACTCAAGAAACGCACCGGGTGAGTCTTGAAAGAGGTCTCTGCCTTCACAGCAGAAGGATCGGCCACCGGGAATGAGTACACGTTAAACGACCCCTCCCGCTCACTTAGGAAATATACCCTTTGTTCGTCCGGAGACAACACGGGAGAACGATCTTCCCCTGCCCGGTCAATCAGACGGGTATGTTTCCCGCTTTTCATATCATAACGATAAATATCACGTGTGATAGACGAGGTATGATGTTTACGCCATTCATTCTCCCCACCTTTTTTATCCTGATACAAGAATGCATCACCCGATTTGAAGAAACAAATATCTTCTGCCGGGGTTGCCAATATCTGCCGGGGACGTCCCCCATCCACCGATATGGCATACAATTCGGTCATGGAACCTGCCGGAAATAAAGCACTCTGTGCGGGATCACTCATTTGCGCCCCGTAAATAATTTCTTTTCCATCCGGGGTAAACGTGTAGGGTATCTCCCTTGCTGAATTCGTCGTCACTTGCCGGGCATCACCTCCCCGGGCCGACATCACGAAAATATCGAAATTACCATTCCGATCACTCGTGAACGCAATCTGTTTCCCATCCGGAGACCACACGGGATACGATTCATACGCCGGATGTGTGGTCAACTGGCGAGCCTCGCCACCTTCTGCGGGGACAACATAAATATCCCCCTTATAACTAAATGCAATTTGCTTTCCATCGGGTGAAATCTTCGGATAACGCATCCAAAGAGGTCCCGCCTGAACGAAAAAAGCAACAAGTAAAAAAGTAATAGTCAATACGATTTTATTCATCCTTCATTTATTTTGGTATTTAACTTAGCGCAAATATACAATCCGGGATTCCGGCATCCAGATAAAACGGGTAAAATCACCCCCTTGAATAAGGGCAAGGCCATTCCCACACGCTCCATTTTCCCGGTATAATTGAAGAATTTTCTCACAAATCGGATCACCGGGAACCCACTTGATACACTGTCGAACACAATCATCAACAATCATTCCTCCATAGAATTCGAGACAAGGAATTTCCCGGATCTCGCCTCCGGTATTCACCACGTCCATCACCTTCCCGTCCTTCAAAACAACATATCCATTCTTCACGAATTCAAATCCGGGTAACAAAATATAATTAGCCGCAATCTTTCTCATTCAGAATATGATCTTATTTCTTTTTTGCAGATTTCCTCTCAAGCTCCATCTGTCTCCTCTGCTCGTATTCCTTTTTCAATTGTTTCTCCCGGTTCGGGGCCACATACGTTTTAAAGATTTCGGTTTTGTACACGCAGCCTTCCCGGTCATTCAACTTCTTTACTTTCACCCTCGTATCCCGGTCACTCTTGGGAATCTTCATGAATAACTTCGTGTAGCTGGAATCC
The DNA here is from genome assembly GCA_019423345.1 of Butyricimonas sp. Classification (GTDB taxonomy): domain Bacteria; phylum Bacteroidota; class Bacteroidia; order Bacteroidales; family Marinifilaceae; genus Butyricimonas. The sequence goes on from JAHZBN010000031.1 coordinate 14,242, forward strand.
GCCACGTAGAACTCCCAGTCTTTCTTGTAAGGGCGCAACGTGTCAACTCCCACGTACTGATCCGGAACTTTCAGCGTATCATTATCGGCAGACAAGAAATAAGTCTGTATGAAATTCCGTTTTCCCCGGTCAGATTTTTCCAACTTTATCGTCGAGGTAAACTTATACATACCGGGAACAATGCTATCCAATTTCACCAGCACAAATTGATTCCGCTTATCGAAATAAACCGTATCGGCTTTCACCACACGTGTTTCGTACACAATAGAATCTTTCTTCCGGACTTTAGCTTGCGTAGAATCCGGGCGTATAGTATCTGCCACGATCATCGTGTATCCCGGGAACAGATTAACCGTATCATTCACGGTCAATTCTTTCCACTCTCGCATGATTTTCGTCTGGCGACGACTCAAGGTATCAATCACCACGTCATAAATTTTATTGAATAACGCTGATTGTAAGGAATAGTAAGTTACGCAAGAATCAAAATCCTCCCGTGTAATCCCGTATTTCTCAAACAGATCGTTATAATATAAATAATTGTCCTTTTCGGTTCGTATATCACCCCGTGCGACCGACAACATACCATCAGTCGTGTGCATATCAATCAATAAAGACGTAAATTGATCCTTGTCCAACGGGACCTTCTTCGAACAAGCCGTTATCGCCGCAATAATCAATATCACCCATAAAATACGCTTCATATCGCTAAAACTTTTAGTATTTATTCCTCGCTCTTTTTTTCTAGTTTCTCCCGCACCATCCTATTCAACTTCGACGAGAACAGAAATTCGTTCAATGCCTTGTTGTTCGTGTACATGATCTCTTCGTTACTGCCTTCCCATTCTTTGTGTCCTTCATGGATAAACAACACCTTTTCCCCGATCTCGAAAACCGAGTTCATATCGTGCGTGTTTATAACCGTGGTCATATCATATTCATGTGTCAACTCGGACAACAGATTATCAATCACGATCGAGGTCAAAGGATCCAAACCAGAATTCGGCTCGTCACAAAACAAGTATTTAGGCTGCAAAACAATAGCCCGGGCAATAGCCACTCGCTTTTTCATTCCTCCACTGATCTCCGCAGGATAAAGATTCTCCACGTTATTCAGGTTCACCCGATTGAGGCTGAAAATAGCCCGCTCCGTTTTCTCCTTTTCCGTCATCGAGGAAAACAGATTTAACGGGAACTTCACGTTCTCCAACACGGAAAGCGAATCAAACAATGCCCCGCCTTGAAAAACCACTCCCAGTTCCTTCCGAATATCCTTTATCTGTTTGTTATTCATCACGGTAATATCTCGATCATTATAGAATATCTTTCCTTTATCAATCGAGTGCAAGCCAATCAACGACTTTAATAACACGGTCTTCCCGGAACCACTCTTCCCGATAATCAAATTTACCTTCCCCGGTTCGAAAACGGCATCAATATCCGTCAACACCTCTTTTTTATCAAATGACTTACATACCCCTTCCGCCCGTATCATTACAATAATATTTTGGTTAATATCAAGTTCACAAGCAGGATGGCAATACTACTATCCACCACGGCTTTCGTACTCGCCTTACCGACTTCCAGCGCCCCTCCCTGCACGTTATAACCGTAGAAGGCAGGAATAGAAGTAAATATCACGGCAAAAAACAAAGTTTTGACAATAGAATAGGTCACGTAGTAAGGATTGAAAGCAAAATGCAACCCATGTATATAATCATCATAGTTCACCACACCAGATGCCAACCCTGACAGGATTCCTCCGATAATACCGATAAACACGCTGAATATATAAAGCACCGGATTTACCACCAAGGCTGCCACAATCTTCGGCCCCACCAAGTATGAAACTGAATTCACACCCATCACCTCCAGCGCCTCGATCTGTTCCGTAATTTTCATGCTACCGATCTCGGATGCGATATTACTACCAATCTTCCCGGCCAGAATCAAGCTCACGATCGTCGACGAGAACTCCAGCAATAACGTCTCCCTGGTCAAATAACCGATCAGATAGCGAGGTAGCAGAGGACTCGACATATTGTAAGCCGTTTGCAGCGTCAACACCGCCCCGATAAAGAAAGAAATAATCATCACCAACATCACGGAATTCAACCCCAACTTCTCCAACTCGTTAGTCAATTCTTTTAAATAAACTTTCTTCTTCTCAGGTTTCGTGAAGATACGCCCCATGAATAATATGTAAGCTCCTATCTTATCTAATACTTTCATCTATACTAACTCCTTAAATAATACCCTCCTGTAAACCCTGTCTCAAATTTTATCGTAAAAATAGAAATTATTCACGGATTTATTACTAATTTCGACAACAATAAGATGAATTTAATTTTAAATGTATAACTAAATAAGATGAATAAAAACTCATATTGCGTTATAATGGCCGGCGGTCTCGGAAAACGTTTCTGGCCCGTGAGTACGAGAGCCTGTCCGAAACAATTTTGTGACATCTTAAATGTCGGGAAAAGTTTCCTCCGTCAAACCTTTGAAAGAGCAAATCAAATTTTTGATACCCAAAATATATTCATTGTTACAGGTACCGCCTACGAAGAGCTGACGAAACAGCAAATCCCGGAAATTCCTTCCGAGAATATTCTAAAAGAACCTTTCGGCAAGAACACCGCCCCATGCGTGGCTTATGCGGCCTACCGGATTGCCCGAGTTAACCCGCACGCAAGCATGATTGTTGTCCCTTCCGACCATTTTATCACGAATGACGCAGTCTACCTTGACAACATTCAGAAAGGGATTTCTTTCGTTGAACAGTTCGGCGGATTACTTACCATCGGTATCAATCCAACCCGCCCGGAAACAGGATACGGGTATATCCAGATCAAGAAAAACAAGTTCTCCGAATTCATATCCAAGGTTAAAACGTTCACCGAAAAACCGGACAAGGAACTGGCAAAAGTTTTTTTGGAATCGGGTGATTTCCTTTGGAATGCCGGGATATTTATCTGGAAAGTAGAAGATATTATCGAAGAGTTCAAAACATACCTCGAAGATATGTATTTATTATTCGAGCAGGAATATAAAAATGTGGAGAACCCGGATTCTCCCGAAAATATCGCTCACATCTACGGACAATGCCGTAATATTTCCATCGACTTCGGTATCATGGAGAAGTCCGTAAAAGTCTATGTCATGAAAGGTGAGTTCGGTTGGTCCGATGTCGGCACGTGGCACTCGTTCCATGAAATCAGCCCGAAAGACGAGAATAACAATGTATCCAACAGCGAACAAGTCCGCTTAATCGAAACAAAAGAATGTATTATTAACGTTCCCCAAGACAAGAAAGTCATCATTGAAGGGATTGAGAATTGCATCATTGCGGAAAACAATGATATTCTAATGATTTGCCACCGGGATCACGAGGATAACATCCGGCATTTCGACGATATGCTAAAACATACAACAAAGGAGCTTAATTAAAGCTCCTTTTCTTTTTATATCTTTACCCGAACCTCCTCAATCCGGGCACTCTTGACACTTACGATTTCAAAAGATATATCCTCAATAGAGATGCGTTCTCCCTCTTCCGGGATATCCTCATTGTAATAAAGAATCAACCCGGCCAAAGTCTCGTACTCCTCATTCTCCGGAAGATTCAAATCATATTTTTCATTCAGATAATCCACTTCAAGACGGCCGGAGAAAATATATTCATCGGGAGCGACCTGTTCTTCTTTCAGATTCAAACGGTCATGCTCATCCTCGATCTCCCCGAAAATCTCCTCCATAATATCTTCAATCGTAACCATCCCGGCCGTTACGCCAAATTCATCAACCACGACCGCCACGCTTTTCTGTTCCTTCGTGAAAAGATTCAACAACCTCAAGGCCGACATGGTCTCGGGAACAATCAATATTTTGCTCACCGCCTTCTTCACGGTTTCGGGATGATGAAACAAGGCAGATGAATGTACATAACCGATCACGTTATCAATCGAATCCCGATAAATCAATATCCGAGACAACCCCGTTTTTACAAATAGTTCCCTCAACTCATCCAGACTGCCATCTATCGACAAGGCCACAATATCCGGACGGGGAACAATACATTCCCTCAATTTCACTTCCGAAAAATCCAACGCATTCCGGAACAATTTAATATCGTGTTCGTCCTCATTTTCTTCTCCCCCGGTCTCACCCTCTTCTATCAAATTATTTAAATCTATCTTGCCAAAAGCCCGATTTTCCTCTTTATGCGTCAGTTTGCGTCCGGTAAATATCCTCAGCAACAATCCTCCGAACCACACGGAGAAATACGAGATCGGGAAAAACAGGATATAAAACAAAAATACCGGAATAGCGAATACCCGCAAAAACACATTCGGCCTCAAACGGAACACGGCTTTCGGGAAAAACTCTCCCGTCACCAGCATGATCAACGTCGAGATCAACGTCACGAGAATCATGCGCAATCCCAGCGAAATTCCGACACCCTCCAACCTAGGATCAAGATAATCGGACATAAAGATACCATAAATAACCATCACCACGTTATTCCCTACCAGAATCGTGGTAATATACATTCCCGAATTGGAAACAAAAAGATCGATCAACTTCTGCGTGATGCCCTTGTTCGATTTATCTATCTCTATCCGAAGTTTATTGGAGGCCATAAAGGCAATTTCCATTCCCGAAAAGAAAGCAGACAAGACCAGACAGATCAATATGGCAACAAATCCTGACATTTAAGGTTTATTTTCAATTTCTACCACTCCCGTGATCTTGTTAAAGACCGGATTTTTCAAGGACTGATCCGACTTGAAACCTTTATTCCCCTCTATAATCTGGTCCCCGGAAGTAAGCCGAGAATAACGATCGGAATAAACGATCTCTTTTTTCATATCCCAGTACATCAAGTCGGTTTCCAACTTCTTCCCTTCGGCATTAATCACAACTACCTCGTTACGCAATTCCCACAGCATCTCCTCTTCCAACTTCTTCGCATACTTTGATGTGATAGAACCGACCATACTACCGTCCTTCTCGTACAATTCCGCATGTATTCCTTTCGGGAATTCATCATACTTCTTGTCGTCCTGATTATATTTATTATAAAGAGGGGTTATTACTTTATATTTCAACAATGCGGAATCGGAATAAAATAACTCCATATTCTCCCCGGACATTTCAGGCATACCGTTCCGGTTCCCGATCGCATCCACATCCTTCATATTCGTTTTACACGAAAAGAGCATTACCGTCCCTAAAACAAGGACGGTAATGCTTTTTATTTTTAATGCTCGATATAGAAAGGTCATGTATTTAATCTCTAAATCTAGCAGTCGTTGTCTCGTTAATCCATCCACCGACTTTCACGCTTTTCCCTGCCGTAATATCACGGAAGAAAGCTTCGTCCTTCGTCGGGAAGTGAGGGGAATACCGTTCAATATATTCGTTAGCCTTTGCCGCTACTGACGGATCAACTTGTTTAGCTTTCACAAATTTATCCACGGCAGCCCAAAATACGGTACGTTTATCAAACTCGTCTCCTTCATAGTCATTGCTACTTACCGCATAAGCCAAACCAATCGTGATGTAAGCATCACCCATATTCGGGTTTGCCTTCAAAGCATCTAAAGCATATTTTTTTGCTGACGGATAATTTTTCTTTGACAAATACACCTGTGCCAGCTTGTAATTATAATCTGCTTTAGCTTTCGGATCATCTGATTTATCAATAGCCTCCTTCAAATATTGCTCGAATTTAGCAATATCTTGTTTTGAAAAGAACATCATGGCCAAACTGTAAGCAGCATCGGCACTTGGTTCCTGCTGATAAATCTTCTCGGCAACCGTAGCGTACAACGGCAAATCAGTACATTCACGTCTTCTCAAAATAGAAGAAATTTCTTTCAAAACAGGCAGACTATCTTTATTCGCCTCGTATTTCTGATTTAACAAACCGGCTAATGTATTACAATCAGCATACCCGGACTCGAAGAAAATAGCATCCAATGCAGATTTACATACGGCAAAATTATCACATCCTTTTTCACCCGATGCCAAACGCTTGTCCGCAAAATCAGAGAATTTCATGTACAAATTAATGAATTCCTCCTGAGATAACTGATTTTGTTGTACCAACCCACAACCGACTTCAAAAGTGGCATGGATCAACTGGGGCGGAGTTCCTTCTCCTTCCAATTCATACGACTTCATCAAGTTATCAAACCCGGCTTTCAACATATTAATATCCCCATTGGAATATTTCACTTGAGCCATACCTTTTTTCCCAAGAACATATCCTTCACGACTCTTTTTTGCCATGTATTGAAGACGACGGTCAAAAAGCATCATTAAAGTATCCACGTACTCTTTCTTTTTTGTCTTTTGAATCATGTACTCAATAATGTCTTCCCCCCGAATATAGGTATTTAATTGAAATGCAGGTGCGTTCAAGAAAACGTATCTCCAAGAGGGCAACGCTTCTTCGTAATTTTTCTGTTTCCAGTATTCCGTGTACAGAGAAGCATTCAGAATCGTATTCGCACTATCCAATCCATACTGTGACTCCAACGTTTGCGCTTTCGTCGGTAGAATGAATAGAAGCATTCCAAATGCTATAACAGCAATCTTTTTCATGGTCATCCCTTTTATTTAAGTTAGTTCGAATAAGTTTTTTCATCATAGCCAGTCCCACCCACATGAGGACTATCGCAAAATTACCACTATTTCTTTAAAACGGAAATGTTTCACATATTTTTCATGTATAATTAACCGTTTTTTGGTATTCTAAAATTCTGTTTAAACCCGTGATCACCAACTTGTCTTCAAAAAAAACGGTCCGTTTCAACGTTTTTTTCAGATATTCACTTCCGCCACCCGTTATAATTACCGCGGCAAAGGGATTATTTCGGAGCAACTCATCTATATACCCTCTTACTTCAAAAAGTATACCATTCATCACCCCATTTAAAATTGCATCATGCGTATTCTTTCCGACATACCCGTGTTCCATGGAACACTTCACCAATGGAAGGCTTGCGGTGAACTCGTTTAGCGCCCGGAAACGGATACCCAGACCCGGAGAAATATTCCCTCCACGGAACTCTCCGTCCGCACTGACAAAATCATACGTGATCGCCGTACCGGAATCAATCACCAGCAACTCCCTACCCGGAAAAAGGAAGGCCCCACCCACGCAACCGGCAATCCGATCAACGCCCAATGTCTTCGGGGTATCATATCCCAATCGTATCGGCAAGGGAATTTCCGATGACACTTCACAAAAGAAAGTAGAAACCTCCCGCAATCTTTCCCGAACCTCCGTCGAGATGGCACCCGTACTCGACAAAATCAAGTTTACCGCCTTCCCGTTTTTTCGATAACTCGCCGCCAGATCGTACACTTCCGGTAATCCCAATCCACACTCCACCCAATCGCCTTCATCAAAAACGGCATACTTGGTTCGTGTATTTCCAATATCAACAATTAGATTCATAGCTTAATTATTACCATAAGTAAAGTCTCGCATCTCCCGCGTGATTTCCGATACCCGATTAATATCGGCAATATTCGTGAAAACCAGACTCAACTTATCATTCTTTTCGCTGATCTTGCAAGGGATCACCTGTTTCTGTATAAATTTCAATAGCTCGCTAAACACGGGAGAGGCATAGAATGGCGAATTCTGGTCACTGATAAAATAAACAATCATCTTGTTATTCTTCACCATCAACCGCTCAATTCCCAAGCCTATACATCTCTGACGAATCCGGACCACTTCCATCAACCCGACAACCGGAGCCGGGATCTCGCCAAAGCGATCCTTCATCTCTATCTCGAAACGCTGCAAAGCCTCTTCGTTCGCAATATTATCCAACTCCCGGTACAAGCGAATTCGTTCGCTCACGTTCTCCACGTAAGTATCGGGAATCAACAAAGCAAAATCCGTATCGATCACGCAATCCGTGGCAAACACCTCCGGTTCATCCGGATGCTCCTTCTGCAATTCGGGAAACTCCTCGTCCCTCAGTTCCACCAATGCCTCATTCAGAATCCGTTGATACGTCTCGTAACCCACCTCTGCGATAAAACCAGATTGCTCTCCACCCAGAATATTCCCGGCCCCACGAATATCCAAATCCTGCATGGCAATATTGAACCCACTCCCCAAACCGCTGAAATCCTCGATTGCCTTCAACCGTCTCCGGGCATCCGCATTCACTAATTCCAAGGGTGGGGCCAGCAAATAACAAAAAGCCTTCCGGTTGGAACGCCCCACCCGTCCCCGCAACTGGTGTAAATCACTCAATCCGTAATTTTGGGCCTGGTTAATAATAATAGTATTCGCATTAGGAATATCCAACCCCGACTCCACGATCGTCGTGGCTATCAACACGTCGTAATCTCCCCGCACGAAATCATGCATCACCGTCTCCAACTCCTCCCCGCTCATCTGCCCATGTCCCACACAACTCTTAATACCGGGAATCAAACGATGAATCATATATTGAATATCCCGGATATTATCCACCCGGTTATGGATAAAAAACACCTGTCCTCCACGGCTCACCTCGTAAGAAATCGCATCCTTAATCACTTTCTCATCAAAACGATGCAACTCCGTCACAATCGGGTAACGATTAGGCGGGGCCGTACGGATAATCGACATATCCCTCGCCCCCATCAACGAAAATTGCAACGTCCGCGGGATCGGTGTCGCCGTCATGGTAATGGTATCCACATTCAATTTCAAACGTTTCAACTTCTCCTTCACCGCCACCCCGAACTTCTGCTCCTCATCAATCACCAGCAAACCGAGGTCCTTAAATTTTATATCATTGCTTGTCAAACGATGCGTTCCGATGATAATATCCACCTTCCCCGCTTCCAAATCTTTCAAAATCCGCTTAATATCAGCACTTTTTTTCATCCGGCTGATATACTCGATCCGGCAAGGCATCCCCTCCAAACGTTTCTTGAAAGTATTATAATGTTGATAAGCCAAAACCGTCGTCGGCACTAACACAGCCACCTGCTTACTATCAGCCACCGCCTTGAACGCCGCACGAATAGCGACTTCCGTTTTTCCGAATCCCACGTCCCCACAAACCAAACGGTCCATCACGTGAGGACTTTCCATGTCCGCTTTTACCGCCTCGATCGCCTTCATCTGATCCGGTGTTTCCTCGTACATAAAGGATGCCTCCATCTCGTCCTGCAAAAAACTATCTTTCGAGAAAGCATAAGCCTCCTCTCGCCTGCGCTTGGCATACAGGGCTATTAACTCCCGGGCAATATCCTTTACCCTCGACTTGGTTCGCTGTTTTAATTTATTCCAGGCCTCCCCGCCCAACTTACTCACGGTTGGCGGTTCACCATCCTTCCCCTTGTACTTGGAAATTTTATGCAATGAATGGAGACTCACGTACAATTCGGAATTATTTTTATATACCAAACGTATGGCCTCCTGAATCTTCCCGTCATTATCAATCTTCGTCAACCCGCCGAAACGCCCGATCCCGTGATCTATATGCACCACGTAATCACCGGGATGCAGGTTCTGCAACTCGCTAACCGTGATGGACTCTCGCCCTTTCCGGATCTGCGAGGTCTTCAAACGGTATTTCTGGTAACGATCGAAAATCTGATGCTCCGTGTAAATACACACCTTGATCTGGGCATCACTGAAACCCTCATGGATCGTTCCCTCCACAGGTACAAAATTCACCTCATGTCCCTTGTCCGAGAAAATATCTCGCAACCGCTGAAGCTGCATATCGTTCGTGGAACAAAGATAAACTGTGTAGCGATCCATCTGCTTGTCTAGCAAATGCTCTGCCAGCAAATCGAACTGCTTGTTCACGGCCGGTTGCACCTCCGCCTCCAAGCGAATCACCTCCCCACGGAAAAACAACTCCGGTCCCCACTCCACCACGCTGTTCCCATCGATCGTCCGGAACAAACTATCCGACGTGATCAGGAACTCCCCGGCATCCAGCTCTTTTAACGAATTAATGCGATCATGAATCAACAAGGAATTCTTCATCCACCACGTGGCCTCTTTCCCAAGAAACTCGGTCAATCCCACGTTATCATTCTTATCCGTTGACTCACTCAAATCGGGTACGATCACCACCTTGTCAATCAACTGTTCGGAAAGCTGTGTCTCTACATCAAAATAACGAATACTTTCCACCTCATCCCCGAAAAAGTCTATTCGCACCGGACGCTCTTCCGCAAAAGAATAAACATCCACTATACTCCCCCGGATAGAAAACTGTCCGGGTTCATACACGAAATCATTCCGTTCGAAACCGTACTCTCCCAACAACGACTCCAAAAACGTTATCGACAGCTTGTTCCCCTTGATCACGGGCATCGACATATCGGCCAACATCTTTTTACTCACCACCTTCTCGGCCATCGCCTCCGTGTAAGTGACCACCATCCCCACCTCCTTTGCCGTCAAGGCATTCAGCACCTCTGTCCGAACCAGGATTGAATCGTTATCTTTATCTTCAAAATTACCGGAACGCCGAAACGAGGAAGGCAGAAAACGCACGTTCTCCTCGTCATAAAAAGTCAATAAATCATTATAAAAATAGGCTGCCTCCTCCTTGTCGTTCAACACGAAAAGCTGCAATCCTTTCATCTCCCGTCCCACGGCAGCAGCGATAAAAGCCACGAGCGAACCGATCCCGTTTTCCAACTTTATCTTTGTCCTCGTCTGCTTACGCAATCGATTGACAATTTTCTGAACAACAGGATGACCTTGAAATAAATCTAATAACTCTCTTGCTTCCAAATCTTTGTCCCTTTATCAAAAAAACGGCATACCTTTCAGCATACCGTCTTCAACCCTCAGGTTCTATATTTTAAATGATAAGCATGGCATCGCCATAAGTACCAAAACGATATTTCTCCTTAACCGCCTGATTATACGCTTCCATAACGTGTTCATACCCACCGAAGGCCGCCACCATCATCAATAACGTTGAATAAGGCAAATGGAAATTGGAAATGAAAGCATCCGGCACGCTGAAATCATACGGGGGGAAGATAAACTTGTTCGTCCACCCTTCAAATTCAGTCAACCGTCCTTTCGTGGTCACGCAACTTTCTAACGTACGTACCACCGTCGTACCCACAGCACAAATTTTATGCTTTTCATCTTTTGCATCATTCACGATCTTCACTGTTTCCGGTGTCACGAAGATTTGTTCCGAATCCATCTTGTGTTTCGTCAAATCCTCCACATCCACCTCCCGGAAGTTCCCCAGACCGACGTGCAACGTGATATAAGCAAAATCAATCCCCTTGATCTCCATCCGTTTCATCAACTCGCGGCTAAAATGCATACCCGCAGTCGGAGCTGCCACCGCTCCTTCATGCCGGGCAAAAATAGTCTGGTAATTCTCGGCATCCTCCGGTTCCACCTTCCGGTTAATAAAACGAGGAAGTGGGGTCTCGCCCAATGCGTACAATTCCTTCTTGAACTCGTCATATTCACCATCGAACAAGAAACGTAAAGTTCTCCCGCGAGAAGTGGTATTATCAATGACCTCCGCCACCATACTATCATCTTCCCCGAAATACAACTTATTCCCGATACGTATTTTCCGAGCCGGATCAACCAGCACATCCCAGATACGCAATTCCGGGTTCAGCTCTCTCAGCAAGAACACCTCGATCTCTGCCCCAGTTTTTTCCTTGTTTCCATATAATCTCGCCGGAAACACCTTGGAATCGTTAAAAACGAACACATCCTTCTCGTCAAAATAATCAATCACATCTTTAAATACCTTGTGTTCAATCTTTCCGGTTTTCCGATCCAGAACCATCAACCGGGCCTCATCCCGGTTAGGCGTCGGATGTAACGCAATCAACTCCGGCGGCAACTTATATTTAAACTTAGATAATTTCATGTTGAATAATGTTTATATATTAATCAAATCTTGCTAAATTACAAATTTTCCTGTAAAACTCCAATAATTTCATCCATTTTAAACCCATCTTCTACCCGAAAGTCCCCGACACGGGTTCTTCTTAGAGCTGACAAATGCGAACCGCTCCCGCAGGCTTTTCCCAGATCATGAGCCAATGAACGGATATACGTCCCCTTGCTACACACAATCCGGAGTTCCACTATTGGAAATTCCGCTTTCAATATTTCAATCTCCCGGACCATCACCTTCCGGCTCTTCATCTCCACCTCGTCCCCCCGGCGTGCCATCTCGTACGCCCGAACCCCGTCAACACGAACAGCCGAATAAGAAGGCGGGAACTGTTCAATCTCCCCGATAAACTGCTGGACCGCCCGCTCCAAACAAGCCCTATCCACTTGTTCATACGGGAACTCCTTGTCAAAAGATGTCTCCAAATCATAAGAAGGAGTCGTATGCCCGAAAGTAATCTCCGCCACGTACTCTTTCTCCTGTCCCATATACTCCTCGATCTTCTTTGTCTCCTTCCCCACGCATATAATCACCACTCCCGACGCCAAAGGGTCCAACGTCCCCGCATGCCCCACTTTTATCTTCCCGTATCCTTTTCTCAAGCAAATACGAACTTTGTTCACCACGTCAAACGATGTCCAATGCAATGGCTTATCGACCACGAACACCGCTCCTGCCCGAAAATCCTCTCCTTCTCTAAAAAAAATATTACCCCACTTGCTCATTATCCCAAAACAATCGTCAACATTCCCACAATAGCGCAATAAAGAGCAAACCAAATCAACTTACCCTTTTTCACGATATTAATCATCCAACGACAAGCTATACATCCCGAGACAAAAGCCGCCATGAATCCCACTAACAGCGACATTGTTGAGATACCACTTGCTTCCGCCGAAAATCCTCCTTTCATCAAATCCAGCAAAGCCTCACCCAAAATGGGAATCAACACCATCAAAAAAGAGAATTTGGCCACCGCCTCCTTCTTGTTTCCCAACAATATACCGGTTGCAATAGTCGAACCGGAACGGGACAAACCAGGCAACACGGCACACGCCTGCGCCAACCCGATCACAAACGCATCCCGATACGAGATTTTCTCTTTCACCCGGGGTTTTGCATAATAAGCGAATGACAACAACACCGCCGTTACCAGCAACATACACCCCACAACCGTCAATCCCGAACCGAACAACGCTTCCACGTAATCCTTGAAACAAAATCCCACGATAGCCACCGGTATCATGGAAAGAAATATCTTCAACACGTAGGCCATTTCATCATTATACTTGAACACGAAAAAGCCCTTGAACAACACAGAAACCTCTTTCCACAAAATCACGATCGTACTACAAACCGTTGCCGCATGAACCACCACGGCAAATGTTAAATTTTCCTCTCCTTCTAACCCGAAGAGAGCGCTAAAAATCTGCAAATGCCCGGAACTACTCACCGGTAAAAACTCTGTAAGTCCCTGGATGATACCAAGCACCAATGCCTCAAACCACTCCATCTATGAATTGAAAATTGAGAATTGAAAATTGAGAATGCACGCACATCAATATTCAATTACATTAATATTTAATTTTTCTCCTCCCCCTTCGTTTTGGGTTTCCGCATAATACCCCAGAAAACGAAACCGAAACCGAATAACACCACGATGGGCGCTAACGTGATCCGGCGAAAACTAAAAATGTCATAATTAAATGTATCGGGCGAATCCGCTCCCCCTCCCATCATCAAGAGGAAGCCCACAATAACGATCCCGAAACCGATTAGGATCATTTTGTAATTATCCTTCGGTATAGGAAAACCGTCTTTCTTTTCGTTTAAAATTCTTGCCATATATTTTTATTTACACGTATAAATCATTCAAATCCCGCCGCAAATAACGACGTACCGAGAACCAAGCCGAGAAAAATGACAACACCACCCCAGACAGGATCACAAAAGCCACCATAAACAGAATCACATCCTGCCGCATAATATTAATCACGTTCCCCACGTTCTCCTGCACGAAAAATATCGCTCCCAGCAAAACCAAGTTAGCGATCAGTGCCCCGAAGAACCCTCGCCACATACTCCCGTACACGAAAGGCTTGCATATAAAAAACGGCGTGGCCCCCACCAACTGCATCGTTTTGATCAACAGCCGCTGCGAGTAAACCGCCAGATGAATCATGTTACGAATCAACGTGAACGAAATCAACACCAACACCGCCCCGACAATCAAAAAGAGAATCGTAATCCGCCGTATATTCTCGTTAATACTTTCAATCATGGATTTCTGGTAATACACCTCGTGAATAATATCAAATCTTGCCAATCCTTTCTCTATCATCGCCAGCGAATCGTTATTCGCATATGCCGGGTTCAACTTGATCTCAATGGAAGGCAACAATGGGTTTGCTCCCAAAATTCGCTCAAAATCCTCTCCCATCTCTTTCTTGAAAGACTTCGCAGCCTGTTCCTTTGTCACATACTTGGAAGTGTAAACGTAAGGCTGGGTATCCAGAATCTTTTGCACCCGCTTGATCTCCACCTCATTCGTGTTATCCTTCACGATCACGGCAAAACCGATATTCCGTTTCACGTGATCCGAAATCGCCCGAGCATTCAACAAAATAAATACAAGCATACCGACCACAATCAATACCAGAGAAATACTGATTGTGGGAACAAAATAAGCACTTTTTCCCTTTCTACTTTCTGTCTGCGACATTTTTTCTGTCTTAAAAACTTGACAAATATAATCATTCTACACCCGAGAACAACCCATTTCTTAAAAAAAATCGCAAAATCACATCTCCACTAGACCCCATTCGCCCTCCCGTTCTCCAATATTCACCTCTTTTCCCTTTAGTAACTGCATGAAAAACAGTTTTCAAGAAATGAATTAAAAAAATCCTTTGCATTTTCTTATCAAACCCTTTGCTGAAAACAAAAAATGCTCTATATTTGCAATCGCAAAAAAGGAAAGCGTTCCTAGAAAATTTTGCAAGCAATCATGCGAAAATAGCTCAGTTGGTAGAGCATAACCTTGCCAAGGTTAGGGTCGCGGG
>JAHZBN010000032.1:0-29030 GCA_019423345.1 Butyricimonas sp.
GGGCGACGAGCAGAATAAATGTTTAATTTAATTGAATTACAAATCTATGAAAAAAGTTTGGGATTTGTTGTTAAATTTTTGGCAACATCGTAAATCTAAATTCTTTTTGCGCATGAAAATCTCGATGATTTTATTGTTGGTAGGGGTGATGCATCTTTCCGCCAGTACATTTTCTCAAACAAAAGTATCTTTGAATATGAAAGATGCGACTGTTAAGGAAATTTTTTCCAGTTTGGAAAAGATAACGAACTACACGTTCCTTTACAAATTGGATCTTGTTGACAAATGTGGTAAAGTTGACATTGATGCCATGGACAAGGATTTTAACCAGTTGTTGGATGATTTATTACGTCCTTTGGGATTGTCCTTTAAGATAGACGATCGGGTTGTGGTGATCACTGTTCGGGAAGAGGACGAAAAAAAGGACATGGTAATTATTAAAGGTATAGTGAAAGATGAGAAGGGACAATCGCTTCCTGGAGTAACCATTGTATTAAAGGGTACGAGTGTTGGGGTTGCTTCCGATATGGAAGGTAAATTTACTTTAAGTGCTCCTAAGCAAGAAAATCTGAAGTTGTTATTTTCTTTTGTCGGAATGAAAACTAAAGAGATTGATTGGAAAGGGGAGAAAATGCTGAATGTGGTGCTGGAAGAGGATTCAAAGCAAATGGAGGAGGTCGTGGTTACGGGATATCAAACTGTGAATAGACGGGATATGGTTGGTTCCTATACGACAGTGAGAGCTGACGATATTCTTATGCCCGCATACACATCAATAGATAAGATGTTACAAGGTCAGGTTGCCGGTATGGTTGTAATGAACACCAGTTCTCGCGTTGGCACTAGTCCTAAAATTAAGATTCGCGGAACAACTACTATTTTGGGAAACCAAGCTCCGATTTGGGTCGTTGACGGTATTATTCAGGAGGATCCAATAGAATTGGATGCTACCACCTATAAAACCCAAGATTTAGAAACGATTATTGGTAGTCAGGTATCTTGGTTAAATCCAATGGATATAGAGACAATTACGGTGTTAAAAGATGCATCGGCAACAGCTATTTACGGTTCGAAGGCTTCCAATGGGGTAATTGTGATCACGACGAAAAAAGGTAAGGCAGATAGGTTAACCATTAATTATAGCGGGAATGTATCCATAAATTCGAAACCGAACTATGGACAATTCAACTACATGAACTCTCAGGAAAGAATTGTTTTTTCTCAGGAGGCGTTTAATGCAGGAGCTTTTTATCAGCAAGTGCCGTTAATGCAACCTTATACTTATGAAGGTGCTATGCAAATGTATTTACAAGGAGAACTTAGCCATGATGAATTTAATCAACGGAAAGCGTATCTTGAGACAATAAATACGGATTGGTTTGATTTGTTAACCCAGTCTGCCGTGAGTCAAAATCATAATGTAAGTGTGTCCGGAGGATCTGAGAAAGTTACGTATAATGTTTCTGCCGGGTATAGTAACTCACTTGGTCAAGAAATTGGAAATAGTAGCGAGAAATTGACGGGAAGGTTGTCGGTTGATGTCCGATTGAGAGAAAATTTGCGGCTTAATGTAACCATGAATGGGAATACTGGTACGAATAAAGCATTTGGAGAGGGAGTGAACCCTATGGGGTATGCGACAAGTACAAGTAGGGCTATTCCTGCATATGATGAAAATGGTGATCCTTTGTTTTATAGAGAACGAGTATCAGGGTATATTTATAATAGTAAGGTGACTTCGTTGGGATATAATTTTATGAATGAGCGGGATAATAGTGGTTCAAAAGTTGAAAACACGTATTTTTCTTCTTCATTAAATTTCAGTTGGGATATAGTGGATTGGTTAAGATATGAATTTAGTGGAGGGTATACGCGTAGTCAGACGAATAATGAATCGTGGAGTTTGGAAAAAACCTTTAAAATTGCTCGTGAATATAGAGGATATGATTATAATACGGTAGATCCGGGGAGTGCTGAGTTTAAGGCTGCTATAATGCCCTTCGGAGGGGAACTGTTTACCTCTGATGCATTGCAAAGCTCCTATAATATTCAGAATAAGTTGCTTATGTCAAAAACATTTGATGAAAATCATCGTCTGAATGTGATGTTAGGAATGGAAATTCGTTCTTCTAGAGTAAAGAATAATTCCAACACGGTTTACGGGTATGCTCCCGATCGAGGAGAAAAGATTATAAAACCGACTTATCCGGGTGATATTGTCCCTATTACAGGTAGTGTGGATGAAAATTGGGGTGTTTTTGAAAATTTATATGATAACCGATGGAATCGAACTAAAAAGACGGATAATTACCTGTCATTCTTTGCGACCATGGCTTACTCTTTGAAAAATCGTTACGTATTTAATTTCTCGATTCGTAATGATGCTTCAAATCGTTTTGGGCAAGATGTTAATCATCGTATTGATCCGACTTATTCATTCGGGTTATCATGGAGAGTGATGGAAGAGCCTTTCTTCTCAAATGTGAGTGCATGGTTGAATGCTCTGAATTTACGGCTAACTTACGGAATTCAAGGAAATGCTCTTACGCGTGTGGGACCAGATCTAATGCTTACTCAAGGTTCCGTTGTAAACATTTATAATCAATTTGAATCAATGATTTCATCTATACCCAATCCTAATTTGTCTTGGGAGAAGACCCATACATTTGATTTAGGAGTTGATTTCGAGTTATTCAGGATGTTCACAATGACTTTTGATTATTATTGGAGAAGTTCTAATGCTGTTGTTTCTCAAGATATAGCTTACGAGTATGGAGTTTCAACGATGAAATTAAATGGAGGAAAAATACAGAATAGTGGTGTGGAATTTACTGTTAGTTTTACTCCAATACAACGTAAGGATTGGGCTTTGAGTGTTTCATTAAATTCCTCTAAAAACTGGAATGAAGCTAAGAGTCAGCAATATGCGGCCAAGAGGGGTGAGATGTTAGCAGGGTCAAGTGAGAAAATATTGAAAAAGGGTTATCCGTTAAGCGGTTTCTGGTCATATTCTTTTGCTGGATTGAGCCCGGAAGATGGTAGGCCTTTATTTAATTATTTGGATGTTCCGGAAGAAGAAAGAGATTCTAATATTGATCCGTCCACTTTTTTGGTCTATTCTGGAGAGGCTGAACCGGCTTTTACAGGAGGATTGAATTTGAGCTTACGGTATAAGAATTTATCTTTATCTTCAAGCTTTGCCTTGTTGTTGGGAGCTAAGAAACGTTTACAGTCTCCGTATGAGTCTTTTAGTTATGGAGTTTATATCCCGAGTGAAACGTCTAATTTAAGCAAGGATTTGAATAAAAGATGGAAAAAACCAGGAGATGAGGAACATACGATTATACCGGGATTTGTGAAGACATCGCTTTATTCCCTTACTTTGCCGGATAAGGCTATAGTAAATTGGATGGATGTTTGGGCTCAATCGGATGTTATGGTTGTTGATGCCTCTTTCTTCAGATGTCGTCAAATTACATTGTCTTGGAATATGGGACAGGAATTTTGTAAAAAAATAGGAATAAAGAGTTTGGGTTTAAGTGCTAGTGTTGATAATGTATTTGTGATTGCAAGTAAGCGTTTTAATGGATTTGATCCAGAACTGGGGGATAGTGTACAGCCTAAGAATTATTCGTTCGGAATAAACGTTGGATTTTAAAATGTAATAAGATGAAATATTTGTTGCTTGTTATTGTTGTGGGATTATTTTTTTCGTGTTCTGATTTTTTGGAACCTAAATCTCAAAGTGAATATATACCTCAAGATGCAGTTTCTCTGAACGAGATGCTTTTGGGAGAGGCTTATCCGCAAGCGGGAGACCCTGCTGCAATGCTGGATATTCTTTCAATGTTGGATGACGATATTTGTTGTACGGACACAACGGGAGGAAGTGTAGGTCTTAATGATGATCGTAATTATATTGCTTTGAAGGCGGTATTTTCTTGGCAACCAGATTTTTGGA
The DNA here is from genome assembly GCA_019423345.1 of Butyricimonas sp. Classification (GTDB taxonomy): domain Bacteria; phylum Bacteroidota; class Bacteroidia; order Bacteroidales; family Marinifilaceae; genus Butyricimonas. The sequence goes on from JAHZBN010000032.1 coordinate 3,962, forward strand.
AAACAATGCAGGAAAATTCGAATTACTATAAAAATTATTGGGAAACTTTTTATCAATTCATTTTGGGAGCTAATGCAGCGTTGGATTATATTGATGATGTAAGCGGAACTGTCGAAGAGAAAAATTTAGTGAAGGCTCAAGCTTATGCTTTACGGGCATTTTATTATTTCCAATTGGTAAATCTTTTCGGGGAACCTTATAATTATAATAAAGATGCTTTAGGAGTTCCCTTGAAGTTAACGAGTGCGATGGAAAATAAAGAGATACCGAGAAATACGGTAAAAGAAGTGTATGATCAGATTTTAAAAGATTTGACTGAAGCTGAAAATATATATGAATCCTTACCGGAAAATATGCAATTCCGCAGAGATTATAGAACAAACCTTCCTATGGTACAATTGTTAAGGTCAAGGGTACTTTTATATATGGAAGATTGGAAAAATGCAGCTATTTATGCTCAAAAAGTAATAAATAACGAAAATTTTTCTTTGATAGATTTAAAGTCTTTACCGGCAAAGACCGAGAAACAGCCATATTATAATTTTATTTCGATGGAGTCTTCTTCTGAATGCATATGGGTTTTTGGGAGTATAAATAGTTATTTAAATTTCCTTGATGCGAGTTTGAATGTTTTGGAAGATCCGTCAAATCCATTAGGAGATTCTAAATATACTTATAAACAATTTAATGCCTCACCAGAGTTATTGACAGCTTATGTGGAAGAAGATCTAAGGAAAGAAAATTATATTTTGAAGGGTAGGAATAAAGAAAACTCTATAATTTATCCTGATGGATATTATCCCTATGGGAAATTTGCCATAAGTTCGGAATATGCAGCAGTTAGTGGAAATGATTTTGCTTATGCATTTCGTTTATCGGAGGCTTATTTAAATCTGGCAGAAGCTGCAGCGAATGATAATGATCCGAAGACAGCCTTGGATGCATTGAATACACTACGTTCCTATCGATTTGAAGAAGGTGTTGAGGAAATTTCGGGACTTACCGGCACTGCTCTAGTTGAACGGATACGTTTGGAGCGTCGTTTGGAATTATGCTATGAAGGTCATCGTTGGTTTGATTTACGTCGTTACGGAATGCCCTCTTTCTCTAGAACATGGAAAGTGGGTGGAGTTGCTGTTCAAACTTATCAACTGCTAGAGAAAGATCCGGCTTATACGTTACCTATTCCGCAAGAAGTCTTGGATAGAAATAGAAATTTAATACAGAATAAGTTAGCTAATCCTAGATAGAAAAACAATTTAAAGGTGTAAAATTATGAATTGGAAAAATATATTGATATTGGCTTTGTTTGTAACGGTTCTTTTCGGCTGTTATGATGAAGATAAGATTGTTCCTTTGGAGCCCGGGGAAGGTATGGTACGATATGAATTCCCTCAAGGTGAAAATGCCTGGGATCAGGATATTGTTGAAATTAGCGAACAATTTGGAGTATATTTAATTTATAAAGATTATAAAGAGGGTGATTTTAACCGTTCTTGGACAGGAAGCGGAATGGGGGGTGTTTTGTATTATGGTGATGATTTGACAGATGAGCAGGCAGAATTTTCAACTAATTTTATGAAGAATCATATATTTGCTCATTTGAATAAAGCTATGGTAAATAAGGTGTTGCCAATGTATTGGTATATGGTTTATGATTACCATAATTCTTCTGAAATTTTGCCGGGAATGGCTTTTAAGGTTGCTCACCGTTTTTATAATGAAGGATTGGACTTTTGGGGAGTATGTTTATTTTATGGGGATCCGTGTCCTTTGACGGGAGAAACAATAGAGACACCGGAAACCCCGGAGGAATTTAGAGTTCGGCGTTGTGAAATTTTAGGGAATATCTTTCAAAAATCTTTTGACAAAGGTAATTTTGTAATACCGACAGGTTTTGCTGATGGGATTGATTACAAAACTGAAGTTTTATATAGGGATGCAGACAGGCTAGATGAGAATTACTATATAATGCGCGGATTTCCGGGTATTATGAGCCCTTCTTTTGAAGATTTTAGTCCTGTTGAGAGAAATCCCACACCTTTAAATCAGCATTTCATGGAGTATATAAAAATTGCTATGCGCTATACAAAAGCTGAGTATGAAGAAATGTGGCCTTCTGCAACTTATAAATTGATTCATGAGAAACGGAAGTTTGTGATTGATTATATAAAAAACACGTATAATATTGATCTTGAAAAAATTGCGGAGTTGATAGGAGAGTAGAAAAGAACGTTTAAGATTGTTCCTAAGTGTTGTTTGAACTTTAGGAACAATCTCATGAATAAAAAAGTAAAGTTTATGCTGAGATTGAGTCTGATATTAATTCTACTTCTTGAAGGATGTTGGGAACTTGGGGCACAGGTTGGAGTGAAAATATCCGGAAAGATTCGAATATTGGAACCTACAACAATAAAAGTGGAGACAATCACGGGAAAATTATTGCTCTCCACTGAGGTTGGTCTCAATGGAGAATTTTCCATCGGTCCTAAGGAGATTGTTCCGGATGTGTATGTCATTTGTTTCGGAGAGACTAGACAGCCTGTTTATTTAACGAACAACCAAGTGACGGTGAAGGGATTTTATAATTGTCGGGATGTGAAGAGCTGTTCGTTGGAGTTTACCGGAATTGACACTTATTATGAGTTATTGAAGTGGTTGCCGAAAGAAGAATTTTCGCAAGATAAGACAATGGACCCGGCGGTGAAAGGAAAGTTAGAAGGAAATATGTATAGTGCTTTGGCTTATATTGCGGATATGTCTACTTATGAGCCGAATAAACTTTTACTGGATTGTATGTCGGAAGAGGCCTTGAAGACAGCTTCAGGCAAGTGGTTGAAACATCGGTCCGATAGCTTGTATCATTATTCGATCGGGGCTCCGGCGTATAATTTTACTTTTCAAGATGCTCATGGTAAAAAATTGAGTTTGAGTGATTTCAGAGGAAAATTGGTGTTGGTGGATTTTTGGGCATCATGGTGCGGACCGTGTCGTCACGAGATGAAGAATTTGTTGCCAATATATAATGAACTGAAGGGGGATGATCTGGAATTCATTAGCATATCTTTGGATTCAAAAGAAGAGAATTGGCGGAAAATGCTGGAAGAGGAGAAGTTGCCTTGGGTTATGCTGTGGAATGAGGAGGGATTCGTGATTGGTAACGAGCCGAACAAAATTCAACGAGCCTATGGGTTTTATAGCATTCCTTTTATTGTTTTGATTGATAAGGAAGGACGTTTACTGGCAAAAGATTTGCGGGGTGAACGTGTAAAAGAAGAAATTCTGAAAGCTAGGGCTGATTATAATTTATAAGATTTGAGATTGACAATTTGTAATTAGGGATTAACGACGGTTTTAACAGGTCGTTCGGTAATGTATTGTAAAAAATAAAACTGTAAAGTATGAAAAAGTATTTCTTGTTATTAGTGGCCAGTGCGTGTATTAGTGTTGCAGAGGCCCAGTTAGTGAAACAGAACGGACAAGGAGAAAAGAAACAGTCTGATTTGGATTGGTATAACTGTTCTTTTGATAAAGATGGGGTATACGGGGCGGAAGTAAATAAAGCGTATGATTTCCTAAAAGGGAAAAAGATGAAAAAAAGACCCGTGGTTGCCTTGATCGGTTCGGGAATGGATGTTGAACATGAGGATTTAAAGCAGGCAATTTGGAGTAACCCGAAGGAAAAAGTTGACGGAAAGGATAATGATAAAAACGGTTGGGTGGATGATGTGAACGGCTGGAATTTTTTAGGCGGGAAGGATGGACAGGTAATGGAGAGTACGATGCGGGAAGGTGACCGGGAATTTTTACGTTTGAAAGATAAATATGCCGATTATATGTTTGACGGGAAGAATTACTGTAAGGTGATTGATGGGAAATTGACAAAAGTTGCTGACCCGGAAAATATAGAGGAGTATAATTATTATCGGAATCAAGTGTTGGCAGAATCACCTATGGCTAGTACTTATGCGGGATGGCAACTTGGTTATGTGATAAAAGATTATGCTCAGAAATTTGATCAGATGATGAAGGAGCGTTTCCCAGGAAAAGAGTTGACGCAAGCAGAGTTTGGAATTTGCTATGATCCGAAAGCTCCTCGTGATTCGTTGTCGGAAGTGGCATTTATGGTATGTGTCATGGGATTCAGTATTTACGAGACAGATAAGTGGGAAACAGTTTATGCTGGTATTAAGAACGGGACTCAAATTGAACAGTCTAGAAAAGATTATGAAGCAAAGGTAAAACAGTTCGGAACTGATGGCCGGAAAGAAATTGTCGGTGATAATTATCTGGATATAAATGATTGTAAGTATGGAAATAACGTGTTGCTGACAGCAGATGCTGCTGTTGGTACGATGGAAGCCGGAATTATTGCGGCTAAGAGAGAAAACGGGTTGGGGGGTAATGGAATCATGGATGAGGCTGAGATCATGACTTTAAGGGTAGCTGCTAATGGAGAACCGTATTTGAAAGATATCGCTTTGGCTATTCGGTATGCGGTAGATCATGATGCGGACATTATCATGTTGCCGGTGCAAAATACTCTTTATCCTGAGAATCAAAAAAAATGGATTAGCGAGGCATTGAAGTACGCCGAAAGTAAGGGTGTGTTCGTTGTTACTCCGGCTTGGGAGGCTGCACAGGATTTGTCAGTCGTAACTTATTATCCGAATCGGTGGATGACAGGTGAAAGAGAGTTAACGAATTTAATGGTGGTTTCTTCTTCTGATAAAAACGGAAACCCGTCAATGAATTCTAATTATGGTGCTAAGGAGATTGATTTGTATGCTCCGGGTATGGATATTTACTCCACGTACACGGGTGATACTTATCAGAATGGAACCGGTCTTGGATTAGCAGCAGCCACGACGGTTGGTGTTGCAGCTCTAATCAAAGCTTATTATCCTCACCTTACAGGTACACAAATTCGGAACATACTTTTGGAAACGGTTACTTCTAGAAAAGATGCAGAGGTTGAAAAGGGTATTGTGGTGGATGGAAAACAGACGCAGGATTTGTTCTTGTTTGGTGATTTATGCCTTTCCGGTGGTATTATTAATGCTTATCAGGCAGTGGTTGCAGCTGATAAAATTGCTAAATAACGGGAATATGAAAGTAGGTTTTATTTTCGGTTTACTGTTGTTTTTACTTGTTGTGCCGCTTTCGGCACAACAAGTAAAAAGTGTGATCCCTTATCGGATGGTGGGGGGAAAGATGATCGTGGATATGAGCGTGAACGGTCAGGTTCGTTCCTTTATATTTGATACGGGAGGCCAAATGGCTTTAACCGGAGAACTTTGCAATGAGTTGAATATTCCGGTTGTTGATTCAGTAAAGATAACAGATGTGAACGGGAAAGAAGTTGGATTGCCTAGAGTGGTTGTTTCCAGTTTATTGACTTTGGATGGGCAAATTAATTTCTCGGGTGTTCCGGCAATGAAGTTAGCCACGCCTTCTCCTTTTGAATGTTTCCATGCTGACGGATTGATTGGTAGTGATTTGCTTAAAGATTTGATAGTTGAGATTGATAGTAAAGCAAAAACGATAACGGTGACTTCTGCGGAAAAGGCTTCGAATGTTTCTTTACGGAAAATGCTTCCGTTTTCGGGAAAAGGTTTTATGCCGATTATAACTTTACAGGCTGGTGCCGGAAATAGTTTGATTGCCTTGTTTGATACAGGATGTCCCAGTTTCCTATCTTTGAAAGATACCGATTATGATAATTTACGTTCTGGCAGAGCTTTTCAAGTGATGAGTGAAGGAGTTGGGGGAGGATCGATAGGAGTGGGAGGGATGACGGAGTCAGAGCTTTCGTATCGGGTAGAATTTCCGCTTTTATCGGTTGGACCGACGAAGTTTAAGCAAGTAACTGCAGAGACGTCTACTCCACCTTATACATTATTAGGAGTGAAGTTGTTGGAGTATGGTAAGGTTACTATTGATTACCCTCGCAGACGTTGGTATTTTGAGGCTTACGAACAAGAGTTTGATTTAGCCGGTAAGTATTATAATGTGAATTTGCAAGTGAAAGACGGGGATTTGGTTGTCGCAACGGTATGGTCAGCCATGAAGGGTGTTGTTGAAGTCGGAGATAAGGTGTTGAAAATTAATGGTAAACCTGTGGGGAAATATGATTTTTGTGAGAGTATTATTTCAGGAATACCAGAGCTGAAAGCGAAGAAAAAAACGAAGTTGACGATTCAAACTAAACAAGGAGAAAAAGTAATTGTATATCAAAAAGAATAAGCGTATGTTGAATATGAAATTCAAGGTGTTTCTTTGTGGTATTTTCACGCTTGCTTTTATGTCTGGTTATGCTCAGCAACAACCGGCAAAACGAGTTTGTGATACGATTCATTATGAATTTATTCAAGATAAAATCGTTATCCCGGTAGTTGTGAACGGGGTAAAGGTCAAGTATATCGTGGATACAGGGGGACAGACAGGTACGGATTGGGAACACGTGAAAGCCATGGGAGGTGTTGCAACCGGGGCTTCTAATGCAATTTCAGACCATAATGATAAGAAGCAACTTTATCAGATGGCGAAAGTTAAGAATGTGCAGTTGAGTCCAAATTATATGTTGGCTGAGATGAAAACGATGGTATTGCCTGTCATCGGTAGTTTTAAGAGTATCGGGGTTGTTGGAATTTTAGGTGGAGATGCTTTTGCCCAGTCTGTAGTTACTTTTGATGCACGGGAGCAAATTATGGTTATAAATTATCCTTATCGTCCGGACCGTTTAAAGATAACGGATGGTGTTGAGATGTTTCCGGGGAGTACACATCATTCTATTATAAACATGAATTTGGGTGGCGTTGAGAAACGGGTTTTGTTTGACACGGGAGCCGATGGATTTCTTTTGTTGACGGCTGATGATTTCAAAGATATAGAAGACGCAGGAAGAGGCGAGAAGACAGCGCATGGATTTGGGATTAATGGTGTCGGTTTGGAGGGATTGAGTAAGCCGGTAGAGATGAGTAAAGTTAACGTGAAAGAGGTGACTGTTTTGGATAAGAAGTTTACCAATGCCGGAAGCGTGATTTCAGATAAATCGACTACTATTGTGGGGGTCGATTTACTAGAATATGGAAAAGTGGTTATTGATTATATGCGAAACCGATTTTATTTTTTCCCTTTTGATTCGGAGATAGCAGATTTGGGAGGAGCACCTAAAACATGGAATGTGAGCATTTTACCAGCAAATGAACGTTTCGAGATCACCACGGTGTGGGATAGTATGAAGGATGTTGTTACTTTTGGTGACCAAGTGATTAATATTAACGGTACGGATATAACAGGATTCCCGATGAGTCAACCTGCGGTAGACAGTGTGATGAATGCTATAAGGAGCGATGTGGGATATATTGTTGTGTTGAAAGACGGGAAAAAGGAGAAAATAGAGATTAGAAGGGAGTGAAAGGTTTGATTTGTGATTTATGTTTTATGGTTAGAAAGAGATTAATGATGATTTGGGGTTTGTGTTTGTTTTGTATGACAGCATGGACTCAAGTAAAAAATACCTCTGTGGAGGTGAAGGATTACCGGGAAGTAGATGGTAAGATCATATTGGAGATGGTCGTAAACGGGGTAATCGCTGATTTCGTTTTGGACTTGGCTGGGCATAATGCTATATTGCCGGAATTCGTGGAAAAATTGAAAATAGATCCTAATGTAGCGGGAGATTTCCGCTATGATTCATTTCAATATAAAAAGGTTCCGGTGGAGAAATCCGTGAAAATCGAAAATATTTCTTTTGGGAATAGTGTATTTGGGAATGAAGTGTCCGCCTTCGTTCTGAAAGATGAACCTTATTTGCGAAAATTAGGTGTTGCCGGGGTGGTCGGTGGTGCTTTGTTTCGTAATGTTGTCTTGACGATTGATTCGAAGCGGAAGAAAATAACGATGAGTAATCCTTATCGTCCTTCCTATATGAAATTGGATCATCGTTCCAATATGGAACTTATTTCAGCCTCCGGAGTAGTTTGTCCTGTTGTATTGGACGGGGTAACTTATTCTTTGTTATTGGATACATGGAATGATGGGATGGTTACTTTGAATACTGTTGATTTTGCTCGATTGAATGGCAAAGGAGGAGAAAAGGCAAATATTCGAGAGGGGTATGGAGATGCCGTTTTGGCTACTCAGAGTAAAGTAGCAGGGGTGTGTCATTTCGCAAAAAGTGATTTCGCAGATGTCGTTGTCCTGGAAAATAATACATTACCTCGTTCGGTTCTAGGAAACGGAATCCTGAAGAAAGGCTTGCTTTCCATAGATTACGGGAAACGGAAAGTGTATTTTCAACCCTTTGATTTGGCAGAGGTGAAAGATGAGGTTGTCGGAGCGGATGAAGTGAAGGTTGAAGCGGGCAAATTGAATTCGATAACCAGAGAATATTTCTTGGAACATATTTATGATTATCGGAAAGATAAAGAGTTCGTGTTTAAAGGAGATAAGCCTGTTGTGATTGATTTTTGGGCAACTTGGTGTGGGCCTTGTATGCGTTTGATCCCGGAATTGGAGAAAATGGCAGAAAAGTATAAAGATCAGGTAATCTTTCTGAAAGTGAATGCTGATAAGGAGAAAGAGTTATGCGGGATGTTTAATATAGTGGCTTTACCGACATTGTTTTTTATTCCCGTGGGAGGGAAACCGATCGTGGAAATGGGGGCAACTCCTGAGAAATATATTGAGATAATAGAGAATCAATTATTGAAAAAATAGTTATACGGATAATTATGAAATTAGCAGGTATCGTGTTTTTATTGTTCGTCTCTTTGAGTGGGATGGCACAACAGTCTGTTTCTTTGAAAGAGTATGTGATAAAAGCATGGGAAGAAATAAAACTCCCGGAAAAAGCAACGGTAAAAGCGATATTGGCCCAGCGGGAAGAGATCGCTCGTTATTTGAAAGCGAATCGTGCCGGGATGGAGGTTATACAGGAAAACGGGGCACAGGCTATTCGGCGGGTGGCAGATTTGTACGAAGATGGAAAAGATGCACAATTGAAGTCTTCTGTGATTAAGAAGGTATTGAAAGGGGTAGATTTGTCGACGAAGGAATTTGTGGGGTGTACCGATCTTGAATTTGTGGTTGAAGATTATTTTGGTTTGAAGGCCGTTTCCGAAGGAGCTCCCGCAGGGGAAGCATGGGGAAGTATGTGGTTTAATACTACCGTGGAGACGCTTGGAAATGAATACGATTATTCGCGATACCGTCAAATACTTGAATTGAATAATCCGGATTTGTCATTGGCTTATTTATCCTGTTTAAAGTCTGTTTTTCGTTACAATGGTTATACCAAAGGATTAGATGAACTTCGGCCATTATTCGAAAAAAATATGCCGGAAGGGGAATTAAAAGAGACAATAAATAAATTATACGAGAGTTACGCTCATTTGAAAGAGGGGAATGTAGCCCCGGCTTTCACGTTGAAGGATTTCAAGGGGAAAGAACATTCTTTGTCTGATTACAAGGGAAAGGTTTTAGTAATTGATGTTTGGGCAACCTGGTGTGGCGGGTGTATTGCTAAGTTGCCTAAATATTTGGAAATGAGAGAAAAGTATAAGGATCGGGATGATATTGAATTTATAACTATTTCGATAGATGATAAAGGAGCTTATAATAGTTGGAAATATGCTTTGCCTCGTTTGAAATTGATGAAAATGACGAATTTGTTGGCTTCTAAGGGGGAGTGTACTTTTCAGGAAGATTATAATATTACAGGAATTCCTCGTTATTTTTTGATTGATAAGGAAGGAAAAATTGTTTCAGTTTACGCTCCGACCCCTGGAAAAGATTTTGAAACGTTGATCGATAAAACATTGAAGGAGTAGTAACGATTGAAAATAGAGATTGGTTATGAAAAAGATTATATGGTTCGTATTTTTGGGGATGATTATGATTGTTCAACCTGTCTGTGCCCAAAATAAAGTAACGGAGCAGCAAAAGAAGGAGTACGAGAAAGGAAACCGGGATCGGAATTTTTTAAAAGAATATATTGTTGCTTTAAAGGCAGACGGGCAGACTGAGATGTTGAATCGTGCCGTTGATGAGTATTTAATGGTGCTTCCCTTAAATGAACGTTATACCGGGGAAAATTTGGCAGATTTTATGGAGTATATTATTCGAGTAGATGCTCGGGCGTTTATTGACGTTATCGAGAATTGGGATAAAATCTCCTTGAATAGGGAGCAGGCTGATAAGGTAGTGGAAAAAATAGATAATGTGTGTAAGATGGATCTATTTAACGCCGTGGTGAAAAAGGGAGAGGAGGGTGTTAAGGATTATGGTGTTGTACAGGCGGTGCTACAAAAGTCTGGAATCCCGATTTCCAATACAAGACGTCAGATGATTAATATGTGGCAATGCTGGCGGGTTAATAACCTTGCAGGTATGATTCTGGCTTTGGAAAAAATGGTCGTGAAATTGGATCCCATTCAAAAGTGCGGAAATGGTGTGACTTCTCTTGATTTGGATACGGTATTTGAGGGGGTGGTTATCGGGAATATGTTGAATTATATGCTTGAAGAGTGTGATGAGGAGCAATGTAACCAAATACTTGAAATGTTGGATCAGGCTATTGTAAAAAACGGTCGTGATGGTTTTATGGAAATGTTCACTAAGATGAGAGATAATTTTGAGGGGAAGAAAATGATGATGGAGATGGGAGAGGAGTGATCGGGAGATAAGATAATAATATGCAATGAATAAGAATATGAGATTATTTATTAGTTTTTTGGTGATTTGTTGTGTTAGTTGTACGCGATCATCACGTTATCAATTCAGTTTGGAAGGGGATTTAGAGGGAGTGAAGTATGGAAAGGTATTTTTGATTGCCCCGGGAGATAGTTCGAAAATTTTGTTTTCCACGGATTTAGATAAGGGTAAATTTGAGATAAAGGGAGAATTGGATGAGCCAAGGCAAGTTATTTTGAAAGTAAACCGGAGGCAGACTTATTTCTTTATGGATGGTAAGAAGATGGAAATAGCTTGTCCGTATGGTTCTTTGAGCGATAAATATTTGAAAGGATCTCCGGCTAATGATTTGGCTGCGATGTACGATAAACTTATGCAAAAAGGCTATTATCAAGAATTTAATTCATTAATCGGGGAGTACAAGGAGTTGTTGGATGCCGGGGATCAAAAGAAGGCAGATGATAAGATGACGCAGGCTTTGGAAATGGAAGATAAGCGTTTTGAGTTAACCCGAGAGTTTGTGAGTCAACATCCGGATAATATTTTTTCGGCTTTTGTATCTGATGTAGTGAAAGGTGAAAGTTACGAAAAGGGAAAAACCTTGTATGATTTGCTTACACCGACAATTCAAAATTCTCTTTATGGACAATTGTTGAAGCAACATACAGATTCTCTTGCAATATCGGCATTAGGAGTTCCTTGTCCTAATTTTGTAGCAACAGATGAATCCGGTAATAAAATCTCCATGGATTCTCAGAAGGGGGGGATTATGGTACTTGATTTTTGGGCATCATGGTGTGGCCCTTGTCGTCAAGAAATGAAAAATTTGCGGGAACAGTATGCGGAGTTTAAAGATCAAGGAGTTCGATTTATGAGTATTTCGTTGGATGATTCCGTGGAAAAATGGAAAAAAGCTTGTGAAGAAGAACAAATTCCTTGGATTAGCGTGCGAGATGATAATGGTTGGTCGAAATCAGAAATTCGTAAGTTATTCGGAATTCAAGCGATCCCGTTTATTGTGTTGCTGGATGAAGACGGGAATATTGTGGCTAAGAATATTCGTCGGAATAGTTTGCGTGAAAAGATTTTAGAACTGTTACAAAAATAGAATTGTTATGAAAATGATAAATATTATTTGGGCGTGTATCGTGATTTGTTTTGGAGGTGTGGTTCCTTGTTCCGCTCAACAGAATGCAAAAGACCAAGTATTATTGGAACGATTAGCAAGGGTATATAATATTATGCCCCGGGATTTGAAAGCAGAGGAGTGGTTGAAAAAAATCGATGAAGTCGACCGTCTGGTGAATGGATTGATTGATTCTCTTTCGGGGCAAGAGGTGAAGCGTAAAGCCCAGTTGATTCGTTTTAACGGGTTATTGTGGAGCGTGAGGCAGGCAGATGATGCGATGAGGAAGGAGTTGGAAAAACGGATTCATGGATTGGATTTGGATTCACCGGAATTGGAGTTGTTGAGCGATGTAGAGGTTAATAATTTGTTGAATGGTTATTTTCAGGTATTCATGCCGGATGTTTCTGCTGTAGATCGGGCTACTTATGTCTTGTATAATATAAAGAGTGAAAAGGTCCGTAATTCTTATGTTCCTTTCGTTTTGATTTCAGCACTGAAGGAGAGAGGATATACTAATGAAGTAGAGGGATTGATGGAGGATATTGAACTTTGTTCTAAGACGGAAGAGACGATATTGAAAGCCAAAGAGTTGAAAGAGACGTATTATCCCGTTCGAGAAGGTGCTGTAGCTCCGAACTTTGAGATGGAGGATGAATATGGTAATCGTGTAAGATTATCGGATTTTAGAGATAAAGTCGTTTTTATTGATGTTTGGGCAACTTGGTGTGGTGGTTGCGTGAAGGGTTTGCCTGCGTTTATTGCTTTGAGAGATCAGTATAAAGATCGGGATGATGTTGTGTTTTTAACGATATCGGATGACGGGATTGAAGCAAAATCCCGTTGGCTCGATTTTTTGAAAGAGAAAAAATATTCCGGTAAAATTCCTCATTTGATAATCAATAAGGAAAAGGATCAGTTTGTAAAAGATTATTGTGTTACGGGTATTCCCCGTTATATTTTGATCGATCGGGAGGGAAAGATTGTGAATGCGTGGCATGTGGCTGCTAATCATGAATTTTTTCCATGGATATTTGAGATGGAATTGAAGAGGTTGGAAGGAGAGTAATTTTATTGTGTTTTTAATAAGGTGTCCCGGTTTGATTTTGGTCGAACCGGGCGTTTTGTATAGATGATTTTATATATTTTTTAGGAATTAGTTGTTTTAATGATTACAAAACTGTATTTTTGTTTCCTACGTAGTATGTAAAGTGTTGACATGCAAGATGAAAATAGGGATTTTTTATTAGAACGTTTACAACAAGGTGATGAACAGGCTTTTCGAATGTTGTTTGAAGAGTTTTATGCTTCTTTATGTCTGTTTGCAGCCCGTTATTTGAGGGATCGGGAAGAAGCTGCGGATGTGGTACAGGAAACTTTTTTGAAATACTGGCATCGTCATTCGGATTTTGATGATTATCGGAAGATCAAATCTTTTCTTTATGTGGTCGTACGCCATTCTTGTCTTAATTTATTACGGGATCGGAATTTACGTTCTCATGTTTCAGATGAATTAATTGTGGATTCTGAACAAGAATTCCAAAATCAAGTAATGGAAGAGGAAGTGCATCGTATTTTTAATCATGCGATTGATAATTTGCCTCTTCAGATGAGGACGGTGATCCGTTATTCTTTAGATGGATTAAAAAATTCGGAAATAGCTGAGAAAATGGGGCTTGCCGAAGGAACTATTCATGCTTACAAAAAAGAAGCATATCGGAAATTGAAAATTAGTATGAGAGAATATTATTATTTGTTGCCTTTCTTTTTGTTTATGTCTCGTTAATTGTTAATTAATTTTAAATATTGACGGTCGAACACTCCATAAAATTCAACTTTAGTGTTCTAGCTAAAAATTGAATAAATTTATATAATCGGAGTATATAATGGATGACCGTATTTTTGATATTGCCGAATTGGTAAGTAAATATATGACGGGGGAATTAACTACCGAAGAACAAAAATGTTTGGATGATTGGTTAATTCTTTCCGGGGAAAATCGTCAATGGTTTGATGTTGTCCGTAGGGAAGAATTAGTTTGGAGGAAACACCGGGAATTAAAGTCCATTGATGTTGCGGAGGGATGGAATGCACTTTCCCGTAAACGCCGTCGGAAACGTAATCAACAATTATGGGGACATATTTTGAGATATGCTTGTGCATTTATTATATTGTCGGTTCCTGCAATATACTTTTTTACGCAGGATATTGATCGTGATATTACCATAGCTGTTGTGGATTCTGAAATTGTTCCCGGGGCATCTAAAGCGATTTTATATATGGCTAATGGTAGTATAGTTAACTTGGGGATTCATCAGCAGGATACTTTGCGGGAAGAGGATGGAACGATTATAGGTTTACACGGAGAAAGTATCACGTACACAAATACTACGGATTCTACGATACGGGAGAATTTATATAATGAACTTGTGATTCCACGGGGGGGAGAGTATGTATTGACGCTTTCGGATGGAACCGTAGTCTGTTTGAATGCCGGGTCGAAATTACGTTTCCCGGTGCAATTTAATGGAAGTACAAGAAGGGTTGAGTTGGTGGGGGAGGGATACTTTCAAGTGGTTCATGATGAAAAAATACCTTTTGTGGTTTGGGCTTCTGGGGTTGATATCACTGTGTTGGGTACAGAGTTCAACGTATCGAATTATCCGGAGAGTAAGGATGTGCAGACCACTTTAATCGAGGGGAAGGTAAGTGTAACCCCGTTACAATGTGCAAACACTCATGTGTTGCTACCGGGAGAGCAGGCTATGTTTGATAAAAAAAGTGGGAAAATAACTGTAGCGGAGGTAGATGTTTCTTGTGTTGTCGCTTGGAAAGAAGGACGTTTGCGGTTCAGAGATCGTCCTTTAAAAGAGATTATGGATTTTATTTCCCGTTGGTATGATATAGATATCGTGTACGAGGATGAAGAGGTAAAAGAGTGTCTTTTCGGATGCAATTTCAATCGTCATGTAACGGTATTGCCTTTATTGGAATTGTTTGAAAGTACAGGTACCGTGCATTTTGAAATTGTGGGGAAAAAAATTATTGTGAGAAAATAGTAATAGCGAAGAATACGTGACTATTCTTCGCTATGTAAATAGACCGCCTTTTGTTGGCGGCATAATTCTAATTTAATCAGTTTCAAAAGTATGAAAAAAAAACGTAGATGTACCCATTGGAGAGGGACAAATGTAAGAAATTTGTTGCTCGTTATTCAAGTGATGGCGGTATTACTAGTGTCTGGAGGTCATACGTATGGTATGGAAGACGAACCGTTGATCAAGCTTTCTTTGAAAAATGTATCTATAAAAGATGCACTTTGGGAGATAGAGAAACAGTCTAAAATGGTATTCGTGTATAATGCGGATGATTTGAACGAGGCTGGAAAGATTAGTGTCCAAATTACAAATAAGAGTGTACGGGAGGCTTTGGACATTTGTTTGAAGGATTCCGGATTTGAGTATGTGATCCAACAGAATACGGTGGTTATTAAGCGGAAAGCGGTGCTCGTTACCGGAGTGCAAATGCAGACTATCACGGGAAAAGTGGTGGGGCAGGATAGTGTACCTTTACCTGGTGTAACTATTCTATTGAAGGGGACGAGTTCTGGGGTAGTTACAGATTTAAATGGGAAATATGCTATCAATATTCCTGTTACAGGAGATCCGGTTTTATTGTTTACGTTTATCGGGATGAAGAAGGAAGAGATAAATGTTGCAGGGAAAAAGGTTATCAATGTAGTATTAAAAGAAGAATTGACCACTGTGGATGAAGTGGTCGTTACCGGTATTTATTCTCGTAAAAAAGAAAGTTTTACGGGATCATCCGAAACATATACGACCAAAGAGTTGAAAATGGTGGGGAATAAAAATATTTTGGAGAGTCTACGAACTTTAGACCCAGCTTTTAATATTATCGAGAATAACCAGTATGGTTCCGATCCAAATCGTCTGCCAGATATCGAGATTCGTGGAAAAAGTAGTATTGTTGGTTTTAAAGAACAATTTGGTCAGGATCCGAATCAACCGTTATTTATTTTAGATGGCTTCGAGACGACATTAGCGACGATTATGGATTTAAGTTTGGATCGGGTTGCTAGTGTTACGATTTTAAAAGATGCTGCTTCAACAGCGATTTACGGGTCAAAAGCTGCTAATGGGGTGGTAGTGGTAGAAACCAAATCACCGGAACGGGGACGATTGAGGTTGTCATATAATGGGAATTATGATATTTCTTTTGCGGATCTTTCTGATTATAATTTAATGGATGCGGCAGAGAAACTTGAGTTCGAGAAATTGGCAGGGAATTTTGATATAAATTCGGCGATATCCCAAGAGCAATTTACTGAACGTTATTATGATTTGTTGTCTAATGTAAAACGAGGGGTAGATACATATTGGATGTCTGAACCATTACGGATTTCTTTCAATCATCGGCATAATCTTTATTTGGAAGGTGGTGACCAACAAATGCGTTACGGGTTAGGAGTGAGTTATTCGAATGTAGATGGTGTGATGAAGTTTTCTATCCGTAATTCTTTTAGTGCAAACTTGGATTTGATTTATCGGAATGGAAATTTCCAGTTTATGAATAAATTGACGATTGATTACGGTAATACAGAAAATCCGATAGTGGCATTTTCATCTTATTCCCGAGCTAATCCTTATTATGAGAAGAGAACTCCCGGTGGTGGCGTGGAAAAATGGTTGGAAGCTAGAACGTATGAAAATATAGCAGGTAATGCTTATTCTGCCCAATGGGTAGCTAATCCTTTATGGAATGCAGCGCAGAATAGTTATAATAAAGGAACCTCGTGGGGAGTAAGAAATAGTTTTAGTTTGGAATATGATCCATATCCCTCTTTACAAATCCGGGCCCGTTTGGGAATAAGTAAAAGTTTTTCTGAATCAGAGATATTTTATTCTCCAACGGATACCCGTTTTGATGAGACGGAGCAACTGAAAAAGGGGTCTTATTCCAACAATAGTTCGGATGGATTGGTTTATGATGGTGATTTCACCGTGACGTATGGAGAAGTTTTGGGAGATAAGCACCAAGTAAATATGGCGGTCGGAGCTAGTGCAAGTGAAAATAATTCTTTTTCAAAAGGTTTTTCCGGTTACGGATTTCCGGAAGGAAATTTTACTTCTCCGGGATTTATAAATTCTTATCCAGAAGGTTCTGCACCGTCATATAATGAGAGTAAGGATCGGGAAGTGAATTTTTATTTTAATGGGGGGTATTCCTATGATAATCGGTATTTGCTGGATGTAAATTTACGTTCTGATGGGACCTCTATTTTTGGTGTGAACAAACGTTTTTCTACAACTTGGGCAATTGGTTTGGCATGGAATGTCCATAGTGAGAAATTTATGAAAGGGAAATTGTCTTTTATAAATCGTTTAAAAATCAGAGGGTCTATTGGAAATCCAGGAAATCAGAACTTTGGTTCTTTTACTTCGATAACAGTATATTCTTTTAATAATTGGTTGTTGAATAATTTCGGAACAGGTGTCGTTATAGACTCTTATGGTGATCCAGATATGGATTGGCAAAGGACAATCGATAAAAATATTGGATTGGATATTACGTTATTTCATAGTCGTTTTAATCTGACTATTGATTATTATTACAAAAAAAACTGATCCATTGATGGCATCCATCAATTTGCCTTTATCTGTCGGAACAACAAGTCGTTTGGCTAATGTTGGGATGCAGGTGGATAAAGGGGTCAACGGTTCATTACGATATGCGTTACTTTATAAACCGCAAGAACGCATTAATTGGACAACTAGCTTTAATTTCCGCTGGGGGAAGGGATTTTATGACAAGATAGGTAAAAATTTAGATCAAATTAATAAAGAAAATCTAACCAAGAGTTTGGTTCGTTATTATGACAAAGGGAGTACTACATCTCTTTGGGCGGTTCGTTCCGCTGGAATAGATCCAGCAACAGGACGAGAGATTTTTATTAATAAAGACGATAAATATACGTATGATTACGATTATGACGATGAGGTGGAAGTCGGTGATACTCGTCCGACATTAGAGGGTGTTTTTGGTAATGTTCTTTATTACAAAGGGTTTTCTTGTAGTGTACAATTGAGGTATAGTTTTGGTGCCGATGCTTTTAATTATACTCTATACAGTAAAGTCGAGAATATTTCAAAAACAGCTTTACAAAATAATCAAGATCGTCGGGCTCTTTACAACCGTTGGAAAAAACCGGGAGATATGGCAAAGTTTAAAGGAATCTCGTTGACCGAATCCACCCCAATTTCTTCCCGTTTTGTGATGAAAAATCATTATATGTCTTTAGAATCGATACGTATCGGTTACGAGATTCCTGAACGTTGGTTGAAAAAGATTCGGATTTCCGGCATGAGTTTAAGCGGATATATGAATCAAATCTGTAGGATTTCGTCCATTAAAGACGAGAGAGGGATTGATTATCCTTTTGCCCGTTCTGTTTCGTTTTCTTTAAGTGTAAATCTATAATCGAGTTCTGGTATGAAAAAGAATATACTGATATTAATTATCCCGTTATTGTTAAGTTCTTGTGAGAGTTGGCTTGACGTGAAGCCCAATGATCGGATTTCGGAGGAGGCAACTTTTTCGACTCCCCGTGGATTTGAATTAGCATTGAACGGCGTGTATGTAGATTTAAATAAGACAAGTTTATACGGGCAGGCCCTGACATGGGATTTTATAGAAATTCTTGCTCAACGTTATGCTATCAGTAAGACTTCAACTTATAATCGGGAAGCCATGCAATTCCATCACGGGGCGGATGAGGTGAAAACTAGGGTAGAGAATATTTGGGCTCAAGCTTATTCTTTGATTTCAAATATAAATTTGATTTTGAAAAATTGTGAAGACCGTCGAGAAGTGTTGTCGGATGAATACTATAATTTAATAAAGGGAGAAGCCCTTGGATTACGGGCTTTACTTCACTTTGACTTGTTCCGCTTGTGGGGACCGGTGTATAGTCAGGCTTCCGAAACGGCTTTAACGATTCCTTACTACGTGGAATTTAGTATTTCTGCACAGCCGAAATTAACCGCCTCGATGTTTATGGAGCAAGTTATCACGGATTTGGAAACAGCTGCGGGGTTATTGAAAATGGATGATCCGGTGATGAAAGGGAGTGGAGTGTTGGAAGCGAATGGGGCGAATAATTTTTGGGGATATAGAGCATTGCGGTTAAATTATTATGCGGTAAAGCTTTTGTTAGCACGTGCTTATCTCTACGTGGATAATAAAGGAGAGGCCTTGAAGGCGGCTAAAGAGGTGATAGAGGTACAAGAACGGTTATTTCCTTGGGCGAATGCTACTGAAATATCTTTAGCCGGTGAAAATGTGGATCGTATGTTTTCAACAGAATTGGTTTTTGCTTTGCAGAATGTGAATCGAAAAGCGATCTATACTAAATATTTTGATTCGGATAATCTGAAAATGGGAGTGTTGTTGGCTTGTAATCAGAAAGTGATAGATGAATATGTTTTTGACAGTGAATATAGTGATTTACGTTATAAAGTCTGGTTGGATAAAAATGTTGAGATTGAAGGAGGAAGCTATAAAGAAGTTATGAAATACCAGACGACTTCCACTGATTCGCTTTATGTCCAATTAATACCGATGTTACGTGTGAGTGAAGCTTTTTATATTGCTGCCGAATGTGAAGGTGAAGAAGATGAAGATGCCGGTGTCGCTTGGTTGAATAAGGTCCGGAACGCTCGTTCGTTACAAGGAGTGGAGTGGTATTATTACGAGTCTACGCTTGAGTCGGAATATATGCGTGAATTTATCGGAGAGGGACAATTATTCTTTTTTTATAAGCGAAGAAATTATGATGAACTTCCTTCTGCGTATGATCTTTATGAGTCTGTTCCAATGACCCCGAATGATTACGTATTATTGATTCCGGAAAATGAAAGTAAGTATAATTAAAAAAGACATGATTATGAGACAATGGATTTTTTTCATTATAATGGGATGTTCTGTATGTGCTTGTAAGCAGGATATAGATCTTTACGAGGGGAATAGTTCAATTTATTTTGATGATAATTCGGCTGGTGTTTATGATATATCATGGTCAACATATGATTCTGATGTAAAGAAAATGACCGTACAGTTGCAAGTAAATCTTTCTGGAATGGTCAAGGATTATCCCCGGAAATTTAATATTGAAGTTATTTCTAGCGAGACAGATTCTTTACATAGTGTTGCCGGGGTTGATTATACTCCCTTGGCTTTGGAGTACGAGATGCCGGCTCTGGCAAATCATATGTATATTGATGTGGAGTTACTTCGAACGGATACTTTGCTTAAACAAGCGAGGCGGTTTACTATTCAGTTGGTTCCTAATGAAGAATTGGGATTTGAATTCATGAAATACGGTAAATTGGAAGATGGTACGCTTGTTTCTTATAGCCATTATTGTGTGATCTATATGCATGAAGAGTTCCCCAGACCGTGGTGGTGGAGCAGAGTTGGGGAACCTATTTTTGGAGAATGGTCGGTTAAGAAAGGAATTTTGATTTGTGATGTAGGAAACATTGATAGAGCTTTGTTTCAAGGAGAAATTGATAGTGGTAATGGAAACTTGACAAGTGCTTTTTTGAGATTTATCGGTCGTAAAGTGCACTTGTGGTTACTTGAAAATCCGACAATGGATGAGGATGATGAACTGATGGAGATGGGAGAAGATTCTATTTATTAAATTATATTACTTATGAAAAAGTGGTTATTTATATTAGGAGTCTTATTATGGACATCCTGTTTTGATGATAAAGGAAATTATGATTATATTGATCTGGGAGAACTTACGGTTGATGGTATCATTACGGATCAATGGTATGAATTGTTTGCTTATTCGGATACGTTAAAAATTCCGATTGAGATTCATTCAACCCGGTATACGGAGGGGGAGGAACCTTACACGTATGAATGGAAGTTTATGTCACAGAGTTCGCAAACGTGGGATGAGCGAAAAGAGCCGATTGACTATACCGTGTCAAGAGAGAAAAATTTGGCTATTGTCCCGCAATTGACAGCAGGAGAGTATTTTGGTTTTTTCATTGTTACGGATACTATTTTGGGTTTACAGGAGAAAGTTGATTTCTTTGTCCGCTTGAGAACGACCGTGAGCGAGGGGTGGATGATTTTGTGTGAGGAAAAGGGAGAGGCCCGTTTGGATTGGATTATGAATTTGACGGAGGAAGAAGAACGGATATCCCGAAATATATGGAAAGGTAACAATTTTAAGCTGGGGAAGCCTTACGGTTTGTCCTATGCTCGTACTCGTCCTAAAATGTCGAATCGGTACGTGTTTACGGAGAATGGAACATTTAATCTTGATGGAGAGGATGCGCACGTGGGAGAGGAAAATGATGTCAGATGGATATTTGGGGATAGCCCGGATATTGTACATGGTAGGGCTGCGGAAGTAGCTTTTGCCCGGGGAAATAAGTTGGATATGATAATTACTAGCGATGGTAATTTGTATGCACGTAACCCTCTTTCCACGGGAGATATATACGGTTTCCCGATAAATGTAACTTCTGATGGACAACGATTTGAAGTGGCACCCTATTTTGGACATCGTTCCGGTGCAGTCGGGGGTGGAAACGTTATTATTTACGATAATACCAACAAGCGTTTTATGGCGTTGGACGATGATAATAAGAGAATACCGCATGTGCTTACTTTTTCTAGCGGGACTGTCGATTTCCAAGCGGAAACAGGACGTGATATGGTGTATATGGATTGGACGAAAGATAACTATACTTTTGCGCTATTGGAGGACCCTAAGGATGGGGAAATGTATGTGTATGGAATCGGGGTCGGAGATAATGGGATAAATGAACGGAAATACTATATGAAATTGAATCGGCCCAATAAAGATAAAATTACGCATGTTGCATTTCATTTGTATTATCGGTATTTATTCTATTCGACCGAGAATGCGGTTTACCAGTTTGATATGGAATATCCGGAGACACCTGCCAAAGCAGTTCTTTCTTTTCCTGGGGAAACTATTACAACCTTAAAAGTTAGTAAGTTGGCTCTTTATATTGCTTTCCAGCCATGGGAGAAACTTCGTGAGAATCAATTAGTGGTAGGTAGTATTGTAAATGATAAAGATGAGGATGAATGTGGCGTGATGAGAATATATGATGTCCCTACTTTGATGGGACCTTTAGAAAAGAAAAAGGAGTATACGGAGTTGGGGAAAATTGTAGATATCGTGTATCGTGACAGAGATTAATTAAATATTATAATTATGAGAAAATTAATGAAATTCATTGTACTATCCGGTTTGATTTTAGGAGGATGTACAAGTGTTAAAGAGTATGTTATTCGGGGTGAAATTGCAGGGAATGATGCAAAATTGTATCTGAGTGTCGTTAATGAACAAGGGAAGTTTGACACGATTCAGCAAGTGGAATCCCAAAAAGGTAAATTTCAAATAAAAGGAATTTTGGATAATCCTAAGATTGGTTTCCTGACTGTACAAGACAGGAAAGGGCGGATACCTTTAATGCTTAAGGATACGATTTTTGATTTGAAAATAAAGGGGAATGATTTGGGTGACGTCAGAAACTTTTCGGCCCGGGGAGGAGTATTACAAAATCGGAAGGATGCTTTGGATCGGAAAGAGGAAAAAATATATCGTGAACGGGATTCTGTTTTAGCTCGTTTTTACCGGGCGAATGAGGAGGATAATATTTTTGGGAAAATGCATGAGATGGCTTCGTTACAGGTAATGGATGAAATATATGACAAAGAGGAAAATGAATATATACAGAAAAATAGAGATAATATTTTGGGATTATATTTAGTTTTTTATCGACATTCTTATTTAAATTACGAACGGCTGAAATTGAAATTTGACATGTTGAGCGAAGAAATGAAACATACACCCGAAGGACAAGTGATAGATAAACGGTATAAAAAATTAAGTGAGGTTAAAGTTGGAGCCTATGCTCCCAATTTTAAACTTCCGACTTTAGACGGTGATTCTGTTCATTTATACGGGAAATCTGCAACAATTAAAATTATTGATTTTTGGGCTTCTTGGTGTGGACCTTGCAGGAAAGAAAATCCACATTTAGTTGAGATTTATAAAAAGTATAAAGATAAGGATTTGCTTATGATAAGTGTTTCCATGGATACTGATGAGAAAGCTTGGAGAAAGGCTGTAAAAGAGGATGGATTGGAGTGGATTCAGGCGTGTGATTTACAAGGAGCGGATGGGAAGGCTGTAAGAGCATATCGTGTCACTGGAATTCCTCATATTTTTGTTTTAGATGGAAATAATAAAATTATAGGTGAGAAATTGAAAGGACAGGAACTAGATGATTTGTTAGCTAAATATTTGAAGTAATTTGTGTGTTGATAATGCGAAGAGTTTATGAAATAAAATGAATCTTTCAGGAATAAACGGTTTTAATTAACTGGGGTCATCTGAAAACTTCATATAAAAACTCCTCCCAGCTTTTGCGGGACAGTCCTTGAGTAAAGTTCTCGGTCTGTTCTCGCTTGCTCACCAAATCTTCTCGATAAACAGAGTGAGAGTTGAAATATTCACTGTTTTTAATAAGGATGCTCTTTTTTGTTTATTGAGAAAATGGTAGCGAAGCTGATGGGGGAGTTTTTAACTTAAATTTAACCTGTTACATGGAGTATTAAATATTATTGATGCTTATATTTGAAATCTAATTTAGTTTGTGTTTTTATATATTATTTTTTGCGAAATGAAACAAGTTTACCGATTATCAATTTTATTGTGTTTAATGGTTTCGGTGATGTCCTCGTTTGCTCAAAAGAAGAAAACAGGACGTGTCGGAAACGAGTATGTAGTATTGGCTTCTAAGGCTGTGCAACAAGATGCAGCGTGGATGCAAGTTGTTAATGCCTTGAAGGAAAAGCATGGTGCAGAGGTCTTTTTTTACGAGAAAGCTCCTCGTGAGAATTTAGGAGACCTGCAACGAGTAAAACCGCGTTACGTGGCTATTGTGGAAAAACCGGAGAACCTGAACCGGGATTACGTGATAGATATGCATCATGTAAGCCGGGAGGTGGATGAAGATATTTTTGCCGATTTCCTTTGGGGTATTATTACGGGGTATGATGCAGCCGGAGCGATGAAGATGGTAAATAATAGTACGGAGCCTTTGGTAATCAAGAATGCTGTGGCTACTATTACAGAGTTGAAAAGTGCGAAATGGTTTGATCGTTTTGCTTGGGTGGATGACCAGACGTTAGGATTGTGGGGGGAGAAGACTGGTAAAGGCGAGGCTGTGAAAACCGATAAAGTATCGGTAGATGGACGGTTAAAAAAATTATCGGATATGTATGCGGCATGTGATCCGGACTTAGTGGTAACAGCATGGCATGCCACGGAGAAAGATTTACAAGTACGTTATTCCTCTGGAGATATTCGGGCGAAAGACGGAAAATTGTATTTTAATGATCATAAAACAAGAGCGACTTGGGATGTTCCGGAAAGCGGGAAGCGTAAAGTGTATTTTGCCGTTGGTAACTGCTTGATCGGTAATGTTAACAACACGAAAGAGAGTATGGCAATTGCTTGGATGAATGGTAGCAATGCAACCACGATGATTGGTTATGTTGTGACTACATGGCATGGACGTAACGGTTGGGGCGGCTTGAAATACTGGTTAACTAATCCGGGACGTTATTCTTTGGCAGAGGCTGTTTACATGAATCAACAGGATTTCTTGTACCAGCAATATCAATGGTATCCTTCTTTGATTAAGGAGAACTATCCTACGTTTGAAGGAAATGAATTCCAACTTGCAGGGCAAAAGGTGGCAGAAGCGATAAAGGGACAACCGACGCAGGATCAGATCGGTTTTTGGCATGATCGGGATGTGTTGGCTTACTATGGTGATCCATTGTGGAACGTTCGTTTGCAGGAGATACCGGAAGAGACCGATTTTACCGTAACTTCAAAGGTGAAGGGTAAAAAGTGCATTATTACAATCAAGACCAAGGAGAATTTTAGCCTAGAACGTATGAAAGGAGATAAATTTAAACAGGAACATGTGCTTGATTTGCCTTTCAGTTACTTCTTCCCGGAACGCTTGAATAATCCTCGTCTAGCAGCAGGGCAAGATTGGAGAGCGGTCGTGGATGAAAACTTCTTGATCATTTATAATCCAGATTTCAAACCTAATATGACGTATGAGGTTGTATTGGATATAGATAAATAGTATT
>JAHZBN010000033.1:0-28212 GCA_019423345.1 Butyricimonas sp.
TTCTCTTGATAAGTTGGGAATGATTTCTGTAATCCCTCCACGACTTTCCGTTCTTCAAAGAAAAGCACCGTGCCATAACCGGATGCAAAAGATTTATCGATCTTATTTTCCGTTGTTTTAAAAGCTTCCGCAGGAACTATTTTTCGCAACGTATCTTTCACAATATTCCACAGTTTCACGTGTTGTTCTCCTAATAAAAGAACTATTCTCGTTGATTGTGAATTAAATGCAGACGGTATATTCTTAACAGCAAATTTTACAATATTCTCTATTTCCTCGTCAGAAACAAGTGATTTATTCGAGAGAGCATAATAACTTCTCCTATGTGACAAAGCTTCTTTAAATTTTCTTTCCATATCTAAATAATTTATTTTCTACAATATACGCATTTTTTCTGAAAAAGTTAAGTTATTTAGAATAAATCAAATTAAAAAACATCACAATAATGCTTTATTCTCTCCATACACCTTCTTTAGCTATCGCATACAACGATTCTTTTTGTTTCTATTTCAAGTAAAATTAATTATTTGTTTTCAATTATGCAAATTGAATAATTGGAATAATCTTTAAATGTAGAAGTGACTACCCCCTCCAACTCTCCCTTACACAGGGGGAAGTTGGAGGGGGTAGTATAAAATATTATAAAAGACTAAACGCACAAGTCACTCCGGCCATCACTATGGCCACCATGCTCATCAATTTAATCAGAATATTCAAACTCGGTCCGGAAGTATCCTTAAACGGGTCGCCCACGGTGTCCCCGATAACCGTTGCTTTATGATTATCAGAACCTTTACCGCCCAAATTACCTTCTTCGATATACTTTTTAGCATTATCCCAAGCCCCCCCGGAATTTGCCATGAAAATAGCCAACACGAACCCGGTACCCAATCCCCCGGCCAACAATCCAATCACCCCCGAAACGCCAAAAATCAACCCCATAACGATTGGAATAATGATCGCCAGCAAAGACGGGAAAACCATTTCATGTTGAGCCCCTTTCGTGGAAATCTCCACGCATTTAGCATAATCCGGCTCTCCTTCCCCTGTCATAATTCCTTTGATCTCCCGAAATTGCCGACGGACTTCATTCACCATTTTCTGGGCAGCCCGCCCTACCGCATTCATGGTCAAACCACAGAACACGAAAGCCATCATCGAACCGATGAAAATTCCGGACAACACCTTCGGATTCATCAAGGTAACATCATAGTAATTCATAAAATCAGTCAATGTGGCATCAGCCGTCCTCACCACATTATCTCCAATTTTCAGCACTTCCTCGCCCATCCGCAACAAACCAATCTTGATTTCTTCAATATACGAGGCTATCAAAGCCAATCCGGTCAATGCTGCCGAACCAATAGCGAATCCTTTACCCGTGGCAGCAGTAGTATTACCCAAAGCGTCAAGCGCATCCGTACGGTGACGAACTTCCTCTCCCAACTGACTCATTTCAGCGTTACCCCCGGCATTATCGGCAATCGGTCCGTAAGCATCCGTGGCCAGAGTTATACCTAATGTAGAGAGCATTCCCACGGCAGCGATCCCCACGCCATACAATCCCATGGACATATTGGTAAAACTGAATTCCGCCGCAAACAGGAACGAAAGTATAATGCCTGCGACGATCGTAAGCACCGGAATAGCCGTCGAAATCATTCCGGTCCCGATACCTTTAATAATCACCGTTGCAGGCCCCGTTTCCGAACTTTTGGCTATATCCTGAGTCGGTTTGTAAGCATGAGAAGTGTAGTATTCTGTCGCTTTTCCAATAATAATACCCGTTGCCAATCCCACGATCACGGATCCGCATATCCAATAACTCAAACCGAGCAAATGAATAACCAGGAAACTGGCACCCACGATTAACAAGGAACTCACGTTGATTCCCCGATCAAGGGCTCGTAATAATTGTTGTTGAGAAGCTCCCTCTTTTGTCTTTACCAGAAATATACCAAGCAATGATAAGATCACCCCGAATGCGGCAATTAACATCGGAGCTAATATAGCATTGAATTGTGCATCCGGTTCCGCACGAAATGCAGCTGCACCCAATGCTGCCGTTGCCAATATAGAACCACAGTAAGATTCGTAGAGATCAGCTCCCATTCCGGCCACGTCTCCCACATTATCTCCCACGTTATCGGCAATAGTCGCTGGATTTCGAGGATCATCTTCCGGAATTCCGGCTTCCACTTTACCTACCAAGTCTGCACCAACATCCGCAGCCTTCGTGAAAATACCTCCACCCACTCTGGCGAAAAGTGCTTGCGTGGATGCACCCATACCGAAAGTCAACATCGTGGTCGTGATTACGATAGCCTTTTCAGTCTCTGTTGCCTCTTCCACGAAATAATCTAATAATAACCACCATAAAGAAATATCCAGTAGAGCCAAACCGACAACAACCAAACCCATGACTGCTCCCGAACGAAAAGCGACTTTCAGACCGTCATTCAAACTTCTACGTGCAGCGTTGGCCGTTCTTGCTGATGCGTAGGTAGCTGTTTTCATCCCGATATACCCGGCCAATCCAGAGAAGAAACCACCCGTCAGGAACGCAAACCAAACCCACGGATTCTGTAAACCGGGCCCGTAAGCCATCCAAGCAAAAAGCACACATAGAACAAGAAAAACAAGGGCTACCACCCGGTATTGCTGACGCAAATAAGCCATAGCCCCCTTGCGGACATGCCCGGCAATACGTTTCATCGTGTCGGTTCCTTCCGACTCTTTCATCATCCCTTTAAAAAAGATCCTTGCGAAAAGGAGAGCGATAATAGCACATACAGGTACTATCCAAAATAGATCGTTTAACATGGTATTATATATTTGTAGTTAGTAAAAGTATACAAAAATACTAGTCAAGATTTAAACGAACCCTGATAAGTAAAAGTACAAATAAAAATGAAAAAATATTCCCGATCTTTTATTTTTTTACAACTAAAAATAGATTTCCATTATTCACACTTAGCATAAAGCTCGAATTGGCCCGCTTCCGTGATAAGAACTTCGTAAAATTCCCCTATTTGCAACGCTTTTTCACTTGTTACAAACACTTCCTGATCCACTTCCGGGGAATCATATTGCGTACGTCCAACGAAATAATCCCCTTCCACCCGATCTATCAAAACCCAAAAACGTTTACCCACGCATGATTCATTGAGTGCAGCAACGACTCCTTCCTGTAATGCCATCAACTTTTCAGCCCGTTTATTTTTCGTCTCTTCGGGCACATCATCTTGGTAATGCTTATCACAATAAGTATCCTCTTCATGAGAATACGGGAATACACCCAAACGTTCAAACTTCATTGTTTTAACGAAATCCTCCAATTCCCGGTAATCCTCTTCCGTCTCTCCGGGATGACCGACCATGAGAGTCGTACGTAATGCAATTCCGGGAACTTCTTCCCGAATTTTGTTAATGAGGTCTATAGTCTGTTGTTTTGTCACCCCTCTTCGCATCATTTTAAGCATATGATCACTACAATGTTGCAAAGCAATATCCAAATATTTACACACATTTTTCCGTTCCCGCATGACGGTAAGAAGTTCCATGGGGAATCCGGCCGGGTAAGCATAATGCAACTTAATCCACTCAATTCCCGGTATATCCGCAACCCGGTCAACCAACTCGGCTAACCTATTTTTTCCATATTTATCAACCCCATAATAAGTAATATCTTGAGCCAACACTAACAACTCCTTTACACCCTGTTTTGCCAACCGCTCGGCTTCATCAATGATTTCTTCGAATGGGCGTGATTTATATTCTCCCGTCATAATCGGGATAGCACAATAAGAACACCCCCGGTTACATCCCTCGGATATTTTTAGATAAGCGTAATGCTTTGGAGTTGTCAAATGACGCTCGTTTCGAAGTTTTTCGTCATAACTTTTACCCAACTCCGCAAGAATCCCCTTCCAATCGAATTTCCCGAAATAAGCATCCACCTCCGGAATTTCTTTCTTTAAATCCTGATCATAGCGCTGGGACAAACATCCCATGACGTATATTTTATCAACTTCTCCCTCCTGTTTCCGCTCCACTTGCTCCAAGATCGTATTTATTGATTCTTCTTTCGCATCCCCGATAAACCCGCAAGTATTGATGACAACAATTTTCGCTTTCGAATTTTCAACATCTACTTCAACACCATACCCCGCTTTCTCCAGTTGTTTCATTAACAACTCCGTATCCACTAAATTCTTGGAGCATCCCAAGCTGATAATATTTACTTTCTTCATGCTATATTCTAATTTGCCCGCAAAGGTAATAAAATCTTCAGCGACTTTCCGTATCTTTGCAGCGGAATTCAAGCAAATGCTCTATCATGGATTATAATATACAACAATGGTTACCGACCACCAAAAAAGAAGTCGAACAGCGGGGATGGAAAAGTATTGATGTCATTCTTTTCACGGGAGATGCCTACGTGGACCATCCTTCCTTTGGTGGGGCCGTTATCGGGCGACTTCTCGAATCCCTGGGGCTGAACGTGGCTATCGTCCCCCAGCCCAACTGGCAGGATGATCTGCGTGATTTCAAGAAATTAGGTAAACCGAATCTGTTTTTCGGGATCAGTCCAGGATGTATGGATTCCATGGTAAACCACTATACGGCAGCTAAAAGACGCCGTTCTGATGATGCTTACACGCCCGGAAATCGAAGTGGCGCACGTCCCGATATGCCAACCATTGTTTACAGCAAGATATTAAAAGAACTCTTTCCGGACACTCCCGTCATTATCGGGGGAATAGAAGCCTCTCTAAGACGTTTCACTCACTACGATTACTGGAAAGATTCACTTAAACCGTCTATTCTCCATGAAAGCCAAGCGGATATGCTGGTATATGGAATGGGTGAAAAACCACTCACGGAAATCTGCCGGATGCTGCAAAGAGGTATTCCTTTTCAAAGTCTTACCAATATCCCGCAAACCTCTGTGATCAGGCATAAAGACGAAAAGTATGCTACCAATAAGAAATGGCAAACCATCACGCTCGCCTCTCACGAAGAGTGTTTATCAGACAAGCGAAAATATGCCACGAACTTCCGATATATCGAGGAAGAGTCCAACAGTATTCATGCCGCAAAACTGGTACAACCTATCGGGGATGAACTAATAATCGTGAATCCGCCTTACCCGCCCATGACCACGGCGGAAATAGATGCTATTTACGATCTGCCGTTTACCCGTTTGCCCCATCCTAAATACCGGGGTAAAGAGATTCCGGCTTATAACATGATCCGCCATTCCATTACCATGCATCGCGGCTGTTTCGGGGGATGTGCTTTTTGCACGATTTCCGCCCATCAAGGAAAATTTATCTCTTCCCGTTCCGAAGCATCCATTTTGCGAGAGGTTCAGCATGTTTGTGATATGCCCGATTTCAAGGGAACGATTACCGATTTAGGAGGACCATCCGCCAATATGTACATGATCAAGGGAAAAGACCATCGTATTTGTGAAAAATGCAAACGTCCGTCCTGCCTACACCCTACCGTGTGTAAAAATCTGAATACCGACCATTCGCACCTTTTACACTTGTACAATCAAGTGCGTAGAGATACCCGGGTGAAACATTGTTTCGTGGGTTCCGGTATCCGGTACGATCTCTCCATGCATCGCACGGGAAATAAAGAGGTCGATGCGATAAACCGGGAATACCTGGAAACCGTCATCAGACACCACGTCTCCGGTCGCTTTAAAGTCGCACCGGAACACACTTCCGACAAGGTGCTGCACCTGATGCGCAAACCTTCGTTCAAACTTTTTCGGGAATTGACAGTTCGTTTTAATGCCATAAATAATAAAGAGCATTTAAAACAACAAATTATACCCTACTTCATCTCGTCCCATCCGGGATGTAGCCTTGAGGATATGGCCGACTTAGCCATCAATACCAAAGAACTGGATTTCAAGCTGGAACAAGTACAAGATTTTACCCCTACTCCTATGACGTTAGCCACGGATATGTATTATTCCGGTTTCCACCCCTACTCCTTGCGTAAAATTCAATCAGCCAAAACAGAAACCGAGAAAAAACGCCAGAACATATTTTTCTTCTGGTACAAACGGGAATTTAAAAATGAAATTATCGGAATCCTCTCGAAACTGAAAAGAACGGATCTCGTAAAACGGTTGTATTCAAATAAAAATAAATAAATATTTAATTTCTCATGATAAATCATTAACTTTGAATCACGTAATTAAAAGGAATATGCGCTATTATACTTGGATAATGTTACTCTTTCTATTTACCTCATGTGCACACCACCAAGCCGTGGAGAGTAATCAGCGAGGTATGGACTACATTACCCGAGAACAGCCTCGAAAAGCCCTAGAAGAGTTCAACCACGCGATCTCGTTGGACCCGGATTTCTTTTCCGCCTATTATAATCGGGCTATTATCCGGGCGAACCTCAAGCAAAATGAAGAGGCCCTTAAAGACATGAATTACGTGATTGCCAACGTTCCCGATCATGCCTTAGCTTACTATAACCGGGGAATCATATACGAGAATCTCGGTCAGCCGACCCTAGCCATTCAAGATTACAGTCATGCTATCAACTTACAGCCGAATTTATTGGAGGCATACCATTACCGCGGCATCGTTCGTTATGGAATGAAAGACTTGGACGGAGCCCTTGCTGATTACAATAAGGCAATTTCCCTCGGCTTAAAATCAAGTGCCATATATTTCAACCGGGGAGTTATCTTTCACCAGAAAGGCCAACTCAGTGACGCCATAGAAAGCTACTCCCGTTCCATCGAAATCGACCCTTCCAACGCAAGAGCTTATTATAACCGGGCAATTTCCAAACTGATTGTCGACAACTATAAAGAAGCTCTTCAAGATTTAGAAATCTCAAAACGCTTGGGATACTCTAAAGCGGCAGAAGTCATTGCACAATACTATTAATTTCAGAAGCCAAGATTTCGTACAATATTATCTAACCGCTCTTGCGTGGTATAAGGATAAGTTCTGTATGTCCGGTTTTCACCTAACAATTTCTGAAACCATGGCTTTTTGATCTCCTTATATACATCTATCCATATATCACT
Source organism: Butyricimonas sp. (assembly GCA_019423345.1). Taxonomy (GTDB): domain Bacteria; phylum Bacteroidota; class Bacteroidia; order Bacteroidales; family Marinifilaceae; genus Butyricimonas. The sequence goes on from JAHZBN010000033.1 coordinate 7,076, forward strand.
ATAATCTTCTTCCGACATATTAAGATTTTCTACAAACGTTTTGTCCTTCTCAGTTATTTTAAGAAACTCGCATAATTGCCGTATGATATGAAACTGTACGTATCCTCTTCGTTTTCCGATCGTGTATTTCAGATACAACCGAATGACTTCTCCTCCATTTTTATAAGAATTGCGAGCATTTTCAAGTAAAAACACCACGTAGACTTGTACGGCACGCAATAATGGCTCATCCCACTTTTCTTTCCGCATATCCTTTAAGATGTCCCCTTGTTTCATGCAATCTTCGATATTATAATCAGGTGAATAATTATGCCGGAATCCATACCTAACACACCATTTTCGCACTTCTTCCCGAAGAGAATAATCAAGTAACAAGGTCACGGCCATAACCCGTCCCCAGTAATATAAAGGCTCTATAATATCGATCAACATAAGATCCCATTGTGGTGTCAGTTCATATAGTGCCGACCCTACATAATAAGTAAACTCACCATGTTTGGCAATACTCTTTAATAAAGGAATGCTGTCAACGTCATGAGATATTCCCAATATAATAATCCCCATTTTGACTACTTCTCTATCTGGGGCCTCCATAACCATCCAACGTCCTAATTCCTTTATTTGAGGAGTGACCACGATTCTTCTCTTGGATATTTCATCTATAAAATTGCGGTGATAATTAATAATGGGAAATTTTTTTAACAGATTGTAAAATTCGATTTTAGCATTTATATTTCCTTGATTTACACAAGCCTCGAACATATCTGCAAGTCGTTTGATAAATTCAGGATTAATCTCTTTATCAAACTGATAATAATCCATGTAATCGTCGTACGCCGGAAAATATATACCAATATCATGTCGTAAAGGAATCCGATCCGGCAAGCAATCAAATTCATCCGTGACATATTTTAGGGGATTCTGAACAAATCGAAATATAGATAACCGATTTTCCCAAGGTAATTTTTTATCTAAAGACTCTCTCTCCATGCCCACGATTTTAAGTTACACCTTTGATTATTCAAATTTACGAAAAACAAACGATATTTTTGCAAAATAGTAATTAAATAGCTATTCAGATTTCCAATAACCCAAGAATCTAAAAAGAGTAAGGACCATACGAAAAAAGATGTGTCAAAAATTTTGACACATCTTTTCAAGATTTATTATTCAGCCTAAGCTTTATTTCTTCTCTACTAGCGGAGCGATAGCATCAGCCACTTGTTTTTGTGTTTCTTTTACAGCCTCGTTTGTTGGCTCAACCGTTGCAGCTTGTTTCAAATAATCCTGAGCTTTCCTGAAATCAGCCAAAGCTTTTGCTTTCTCTGCTTCATATTTTTCTTTCTCAGAATTAGCAAAAGGGGTTGCTTTCTGAAGAATAGATGCCCCATTGTTAAAATAAAGAGTACCTAAACTCAACAATCCACGTGCTTTCAATTGTTTGTTAGAAACTTGACTACTCTTGGTGAAGTTTTCAGCAGCCTTAGCAATATCGTTTGCTTTTTGAAATTTCTGACCTTCTTTAGCAAAATAGTCAGAATATGCCTTTTCTAATTTCACATTTTGTCCCGGGGTTGCTTTAATCCCATCCTGTAACGTTTTCAACATTTCAGGAATTTTTTTCAAATTTTCTTGAGCATCTGCCATCCCTAGGTAAGAAGAGGCAACTTTGTAATTATTCTTGATAGACATACCAAAATATTTCTCGGCATTGGCATAATCTTTCAATTTATTTGCACAAACAGCCACGTTATAAACCGTTGCGTCATCCTTGAACTCAATTAATTTCAAGTATTGCTCCCACTTAGCAAAAGCCTCTTTATAATTCTTGGCTCTCCAAGCTGCATTACCTTCATTCTTAACTTTGCCGGATTCCTCGGTTTGTGCAAATAGAGCTCCTCCTACAAACAAGCTCGTTAGAACAAATAAAAGTAGTTTCTTCATATTTTCCGTGTGTTTTGTTTAACATGAATAAATTCGTTGTTTATGCCGACTAAGATAACACTCTATTAAGAAAAATCAAAAGTCTCTTAACTTATTTTTCACATTTCTCGAATCATTTCACGCTATCTGATTGATAAAGAAGAGACAAAATTTTCTTCAAACCTGCTTCATCTTCCCTGTCAAAAGCCCCTAATTGATCACTATCCACGTCTAGACAACCAAAAATACGTCCTTCGGGATCCCGCAAAGGGATGACAATTTCACTTTTCGAGGCGGCATTACAAGCAATATGCCCCGGAAATTCCTCTACATTATCCACGATAACCGTATCTCCGGAGTTGATAGCAGCCCAGCATACTCCCCCATTTCGGAGTTTTTGACAAGCCACCGGCCCCTGGTAGGAGCGTACAATTAAATTCCCATCAATCAGCACGTACACCCCCGTCCAGAAAAAAGACTGCATCTTATGATGCAACACAGCCTCCATTGTTGCCAACCGGGCCCATATATCTTCTGTCGTTTGGATATACTGCTTGATTTGATCATACAACCGATCATATTTTGCCAATTTTCTTGAAGTCTCCATAAGTTATTTTGATTTAAGATTTATGATCTACGACTCATAACTTCATCAATCGTAAATCATAAATCAAAAATTTTATAGGTTTTGTAATATATCCACCAAATGGCTCCACCACATCTCTACCGTCTTGATATTGATCTTTTCATCTGGGGAGTGAACACCTCTCAAGGTCGGTCCGAAGGAAACCATATCCATATTCGGGTATTTCTCCAGGAACAAACCGCACTCCAATCCGGCATGGATAGACCGCACGATCGGCTCTTTACCGAATAGACGTTTGTAAGAATCCACGGCAACTTTTACCACGGGAGAATCCGGATTTGGAGCCCAACCCGGGTATCCTTCACCATGTTCAACCTTGGCACCTGCCAGCGTGAACACGGATTCTACCATGTTGGCAACATTAAATTTCTCTGAATTCACGTCACTCCGTTGTGAAGTCGTGATCAAGATATTATTCGGCTCGTTGAATCTAACAGCGGCCAAATTTGTTGATGTTTCAACCAATCCCGGCATACGGTAACTCATGGAGAAAACCCCGTGAGGACAAGCGTACAATGCATTCACAAGAGCATCTGTTGACTCTTGGGTCAACACTTCTCCCGGTACGTCCGTTGATTCCAAAGCTAACTGTAGACCAGGCTCCGTGATTTTCCACACGTTTTCCATCTCGGCACTATATATATTAAAATCAACCCTTACACTTTCCTTGTGTTGTTCGGGGAACGTGATCACGGCAAATGATTCGCGGGCAATAGCGTTCCGTAAGTTACCACCTTCAAGCACGGAAACACGGATCCCGTATTTTGCATTCAAATCCCACAAAAAGCGGTTCAGAATCTTGATGGCATTTCCCCTGCCTTTATTAATATCATCACCAGAGTGTCCACCTTGGAGCCCTTTCACCTGAATTTTCACGGCAAAAGCCCCGGCCGGGGTCTTCTCAGTCTTGTACCCCATGTTAATCACGGTATCAATACCTCCAGCACAACCGATAAACATCTCACCTTCATCCTCTGAATCCAAATTCAAAAGTATATTCCCACTCAGGAATCCCGGTTGTAGAGCAAAAGCCCCCGTTAACCCGGTTTCTTCATCCACGGTAAACAAACATTCGATCGGTCCGTGTGCAATATCGGTAGAAGTTAACACGGCCATTTGAGCGGCCATACCAATCCCATCATCAGCACCAAGAGTAGTTCCTTTAGCACGTACCCATTCTCCATCCACGTAGGGCCGTATCGGATCTTTATCAAAATCATGTACCGTGTCAGAATTTTTCTCGCAAACCATATCCATATGAGCCTGCAAAATCACAGTCGGTGCATTTTCTTTTCCTTTGGTTGCAGGTTTCTTTATCAACACGTTACCTGCATCATCCCGTTTTGCCTCCAGATTGTGTTTCTTTGCCCAATCCAATAAATAAGCGATAATTTTACCTTCTTTCTTTGACGGTCTGGGAACCTGACATATTTCTTCAAAATATCCCCAAACTGCCTCTGGTTTTAATCCTTCAAAAACTCCCATAACAATTTATGATTTACAATTTTAGATTTATGATTTCAAATTTCAACCTGCAAATCTCCGTAGGAGATTTGTTACAAATTCAACTTATTCAACACCCATATCGCAGACTTCAATTCCTGCGGTGATAAAGTAAAACTTATATCCGTGTGAACCTGTTCCACGATCTGACGCAACGCATGACGGGAATCCACCCCTTTTTCAGTTAACACCACGAAATTACTCCGCTTGTCCTCCTTGTCAATCTTCCGTTGCACGTAACCTCTCTTTTGCAAGGTATTCAACAGCTTCGTGACATTGTATTTATCCTTCTGAAGACGTTTGGAAATGTTTTGCTGGTTCACGTGATCCCGTTCCCACAACACTTCCAAAAGTTCATATTGCTCCCGGCTAAGATCATACCCGGCATTCTGGAAACTGCGATTTAAAACTTTGGTGTACCCTCTTTCCGCCTTGCTCAAGAGAGCTACTAATTCACTTACTTCCGTCATAGTCGTTGCATTTTATACTATGCACAAACTTAATTATTATTATTGAAAAAAGCGGTAATATCTGCTAAAATATTACCGCTTTTTCTATTTTTATCTTGTAATCTTTACTTTATCACTTCCCCATTCTCGTAGTAACAATCCTTTTCCAAGAAAGAAAAATAGACATCACTTTCTGGGTATCCGATCTCTTTCAGACACTCGAAGATAATCTTGGCCACCACATTCTGCTGTTCCAGCGGACGCTTAAAATACTCCACTTTCACGAAAGGATAAGCGGGTGACGGATTTTCTCCCGAAATAAAAGAGGAATTCATCACTTCCAGCACGACTGTTTCTCTCGGACATCCCAAGGTGCGAACAATCTCCGAAATCAATCGTTCACCTACCAAGTCCAATCTACTTTTTTCTACTGCATGAAATCTTAAAAACGGCATAACAAATCAATTAAATATATCTTTTCCTAGTTCTCGTAAAGCAATAATTGTCCTTTCTCAATTTTCAACTTTCAATTGCTTAAAGAACCATTCTGCCGTATCCCTCACCTTCTTCACCACATCATCCAACGGCAATGGCATTTGTCCCCCGGCAGCATTTAAATGTCCCCCACCATTGAAGAACTCTTTTGCCCACAGGTTCACTGGTATATTCCCCTTTGACCGGAAGGATAACTTCACTTTATCTTTACGCTCGGTAATTTGAACAGCAACCAGTACTTCCTCGATAGACAAGGGAATGTTTACTAATCCTTCTAGATCCCCATCTTTATAATTATATAATTCCAATTCCTGAAACGTGATCGGAATCGTGGCTACCGGAAAATGCTCGTCAATCGACAGCTTATTCAACAGGCAATTTCCCGTCAGGCGCAAGCGGGAAAGCGTATTTCGCTGGTAAAGCTGTTCGTGTACATAATCCTTATTCAACCCCAAGGCCAACAAATCAGCGATCACTCTATAAGTCTCCGGATGGGAAGAATTATGACTTAGTCCCCCCGTATCAGTTGAAATTCCGGCATAGATAGCATTCGCTATATCCGTGTCGATCACCTCTTTACCCCATATCTCAGTGATCACATTATAAAGCAACTCGCACGTGGAAGAAACACTTGTGTCCGAAATCCGGTACGTTACATCATCTGGGTCCGGATGGTGATCGATCATAATCACCTCTCCTTCAAATTCCTTCACGAAAGGTTCCAAATCTCCCTCGCGAGCCACGGTATTGTGATCCAGCATAAATAATATGTCTGCTTTATGTAACCACTGTTTACACTCTTTGGGACGATTCTGAAAAGATATTGCATCCGGAATACGCTTCAACCATTTTAAATAATCCGGAATATAGTCGCACGTCATCAACTGTGCCTGAATACCAACCTTATCCAACACTTGCCACAAGGCGGAACATGATCCGGCAGCATCCCCGTCCGGCGATATATGAGGTATAATAACCGCACTCAATTCCCGACCTGTAAGTCTCTCCTTTATTCTTTCTATGATTGCTTCGTACATTTTTGTATTATCTTTTCTGTATGAATTCCCGCAAAAATAGGAAAAAACTGCTTTTCTCATCTAAAATATGGAATTTAAATACTCACAAACCCAGAATTAGACGTAATATATCCGAGTTCCTAAGGAGAACATACCCCCTATTCGTTGCTTCTTCAGAGATCATCTTTTGCTCATTCGTTCCCTATTGTATAAGCTCTGTATGAACTTCGAATATTCTACGAATAATGGGTATGTTCTCTCTTGTATTACTACTTATTCTGTGATAGATCTCTTCTAATTTAATACCGACAAGTGAGGATGTGAAAAAACGAACGTTTAAACATATTACAAATATAGTCTATTTATTGATATTTTTGAAGGAATCTAATTTTTGTTTAATATTTTCATTTTCAATACACAGCAGTTATCAAAGTCTATTTTTGTAAATTATAATCTATCTCAAAGAATGTCAATCATTAAACGTTCCATTTATGATATAAAAAACAATCGTATAACTCCTTGTTAATTTGACACTTTAAAAGAATTCAATAATAGATATGCAGAATAGTTTCGTATCACATTTACCCGACAAAGACAAAGAAAAAACTTTTCGCTATTTATATGAGAAGTATGTGGTCCCCTTACGCTATTTTGCTATAAAATACATTAATAATCAATCAATTATTTCTGATATCGTTCAAGATGCATTTGTGCGTTTATGGGAAAAAATACTACAATTTAAAGATGAAAATGAGGCAAAAGCCTTTCTGTACAAAGTTGTACAAAACGCTTGTATCGACTTGATTCGTCATCAAGAAGTTGCCCAAAAATACGTTAAACACGTTATCTCCGAAAATACGGAAGAGAAATCATTTCTGGATAATATGCTGGAATCCGAAATATTCCAAGCCTTACGCACCGTATTTAATGAACTCCCACCCGCTTGTAAAGAAGTGTATTTACTCAGCTTGCAGGGGAAAAGCCATGAAGAAATTTCTCTACAAATGAATATCACTATCAATACCGTAAAGAAACACAAAAATAATGCGAATCATTACATGAGAGAAAGATTAAAATATTTACTCTCTATTTTAACGTGGATATAAAAAATCTCCTCGTAAAATTATAAAGAACATTACGAGGAGAATGATAAAAACACAACACTATTCTGATAACGCTTCTATCAACGCCTTATAGCTCCCTTGAGCTCCAGGTTTGGCATTTTCCATTGATTTCTTTGCATAAGCAATTGCTCTTGCTTTTTGTTCCGATGAAGAATTTTTCACTAAACGATGAAGTATTACATCCAAATTCAAACGAACCTTTGCATCTTGATTTGACGTCACTGTTTTCTCGTAAAAATCCAACATCTTGTCGTATTCCTTCTTATCATACATAGAAATAATTTTATGTAATAATGTCAAAGAATACTCTGGAGAGAACTGTGCGGAATTTACAAGTTTCCAAACCTGATCCATACTCTCTTTCGAAACAGCGCCTTTCAAATAATCGATAACCACGGGAAAAATAACTCTCTCAATCTTTTTATCTACCGCACTATCACCTACCTGCTTAGCAAACTCTTTCCGGTTATTGACCAAAAACTTAAATTCTGCATCAGAAACATGATTCACAAAATTGTCATACAAAGTCCAAGCCGATACACTATATGATTCTGGAACTTTCAACGTTGCCAAATAAGATTTAACCTCACCATCCACATTCTTAAGTTCTCCGGCATCAGACATTGTCTGAAAATAATCTGCCATCAACTCCACCGATCTATCCCCCGCCTCGTATTTACCTTTCAAAATATAATAAGGTATGTTTTGCTTCATACCCCTTTGTATTGCCTCCATGAACGCACGTGGGTCTCGACCTCCCAGAATCTTATAGATAATATTTCCATCTCCATTCAATAAAAACATGGTCGGGAAAGCGTTGACATCAAATTTTTTCTGTAAATCTATTCCTTCCCCTTTCTCCATATCCATTTTCAGGCTCACTAGATTCTGGTTAAAGAAATCACCAATAAACTTTTGCTTAAACACTTGATTGCTCATCATTTTACAAGGTCCACACCACGTGGTATAACAATCCATAAAAAGAAGTTTGCCTTGATCCTTGGCTTTTTTCAAAGCTTCCTCAAAAGAAGATTTCTCAAATTTTATCCCATCTGTATTTACCATATCATTTATAGCGGCCAGATAAAATTTCTTCGCCCCAGAAGTTTCAGCCCGTTGTTTTAAATACGTGACCACTCGTTCCTGTTCTTTTTTGTCCAGCTCCTTTATTTCCGGTAAAGTTAAATCTAAAACAACCAACGTCTGCTCCGGTAGTGAATCCAGTTTATGCTCAAAAACATCCATCATCTTGTCAAATTGCCCCTCACCCCGATACCTTGCAATTTCATACAGGGGATACACGTGATGATTCTCTGTGATTCCGGCTTTTTGCATATCAAGATAAATATTCAACAACTCCTCTCCATCATAAGCCTTTTTTCCGCTGGCATAAGGATAAATTTCCTGAAAATATAAACCGGCAATAATTCGATCTACTTTTTCTGCACCATTGGATTTCACAAAATCAGCTTTGTTTTCAACCATGTATTTAAACATCTCATCATTTACACTCTTTAACTGACGGGTAAAAAATTTCCAATACTCTTTTTTAGACCATTCCTTCTTTTTCAACTTGTTGAAAAGTTCTTCGATGATCTTTGCATACACCTCACCATCTTGATCTGCAACACTTAATATATCGGCATAATCACTCAAAAATTTAACACTCCGTTCTCCCGCCTCATATCTCTTGTTCATTCCAGCGAACGATGTTTTGGGATTTAATGCCTTCTCTAAAATCGCCTTGAATTCCGGGATCTGATACCCTCCCACAATCCGATGCACGATTTGGCCGTTTTCATCTAGAACCAGATAATGAGCTTGAAACCTGATACCGTATTTTTCGGCCAATGACTTACCTTCCCGGCTGGTCACGTCAATAAAAAAATTCACGAAATGTTTATCCATCCAATCGGCAAATTCCTGATTACTAAACACGAGTTTATTCATCGAGTGGCAAGGGATAGCCCAATCGGCAAAACAATTGAAAAATATCAATTTATGCTCCTCTTTCGCTTTTTTCAACGCTTCCTCGAAAGAATAAACATACTTCATTTTTACATCTGCCTTCACGGCATCCCCGTACATACTTTGGGCGAAACTACCCAAAGCAAACATACATACAAGATTTAATACAACAACAAGTTTTTTCATGTGATTTCTTTTTACATTTTATTTTTTAATACAACGAACACTATATGCTGCGGTCAAATCTGAAGTCCCACGCATAATCCGGTTCTCTTTCAAAAAAAACACCCGGGTAATCCCCAAATCGACCGTATCACGTTCCACTTTATGCGTCGATGACCAGAAATAAGCATTAACATCTCTATTATAGAAAGATCCTCCGTACATATACAATCCATACAACCTCCCCCCGGCGTAAACAACGTCAAAGCCGATCCCGCCTTCCCCAACCTTCAATAAATTCCCCTCATAATTTCCCCTCCATTCATCCAGCAGTCCGATCTGAGAAACCGACATTCCCAGTGTTGCTTCCAATTTCTTCCAATCATCATCGGTAGGAAGTCTCCAACCTTCCGGTACAGCTTTCAAAGCCCCCTCGTACGTGTATAAAAAACCAAATTTTTTCGAATACTGTCCATTCGTACTCTCGGCTTTGTCAAGATGCTGGTTCGCAACTTCCAATATTGCAGCCGGATAAAGATTATTATACATCCGTTTTAAAGAAGCAGTTGCTTCAGGAAAAGAAGTACCGTAATACGCTTCAAAATTTGAAAGACAATCTTCCGGAGTATAAAATTCCATCCACATTTCAAGTAATTCTGCCAAAGTGAAGAAATCCACTGATCCCTCAAATTCACCCCGAACAACACCTGCACGCACGGAATCAGCCCATGATTGGTTATTCACACGGATATCCTGCGATCTAATGTTTTCCTCTTCATAAGTGTAACATCCGTCCAGAGTACCCTGTGGTAAACGGTATTTTAGGTTTTCTGCCATCCAAGTCTGTCCCCCGATTGTAATGCATTTATACGTGTTCATATCTCGTGCATCTTGAAAATCAGAAAAACTAATTTCCGGCTGAATCCAATCACGTTTATCATCATCCTGGCAAGCACAATACACAATAACACCCAGTAAAATTATAATTATCTTTTTCATACTTTCATTTTTTACAATTCTACACCTAATTCATCAGTAATAATTTTACCTAGAATCTCGTATTTTTTCATGACCAAAGGACAATCTCCCCATAATTGCTCAAATTCTTCTTTTGAATGTTGCAATATCTCGGTGATATAACCATTTAGATCATCTTCCATATTAGCCGGAGATATTACTGAAGTAAATTTACTACCACTGACAAAACCGAATTGTCCGATTGCGGCCCGTACAGCAGCTCTGAATTCAGCTAATTCTTCGGGGGCCATCTCATTACATCCAAACCAACTGTCAGACAACGCTGAAGGTTCGAAATAATACCTGGGCCAAGTTGTTCCGTCCACGTAATCATACCAATGAGGATCAAGCTCGCTCCACATGGGACCATACCAGACTTTATCCGACACATCATTAAAAGCGGCTAATAAATCCGTGTAATTCATAATCTTACTCTTAACCATTTCTTTCATCATCGTCTCCGGTAAAGTGATTATTTGAGAATCAGTCCAATCTCCGGTCATCAACACTGTCCGATAATTAATCGTGTAACTCCCTTTTTCGTAAATTTTCTCTTGATCTTGAGTATCAATTGTTTTTGCGGACTTGGTCACAAAAAAATTAAACGGCCAAAGAGGTTTTGCTGCTAACTTTAAATAATCTTCAATAATTCCCAAAGCCTTTAATTGTTCTTCTGGATCTGTCATGTACTCGTAAGTATACGTGAGGCGGTTGTACGATGTAAATCCCCAAGCTAAATCCAATGTCTCGTAACGATATACATCTTTCCCTGTCACATCCCTTTTGACAAAGATTTTCCCGATCGTATCGTTAAAATAAACCGGAACCCCGTATCTATCATATATCTCATAGACACGATGCTTTATCGGATCCGAAGGATCATCTTTAATTTCGTACAAATTTTCAAGCTCGATTTGGGAAGTTAATCCATTCTCCTTTTCGCACCCCAAGATCAAAAGTGCCAAAATTAAATATATTGCATTTCTCATAACTTATTCATTATTTCTATACATCAATCTAACATATTCCCGATCTTCCCGGATATTATCAGGCATATCTTTATCAAACTCCAGTACGGCTTTAGGAATAGCGAAAACATATGCCGGATCATCTACATTCAACTGATAAACTTCTGCATATTTAAATACACTTCTTCCATCCCAATCATAAAGCGCATACACTCGTTCTATAATCTTTTTAAACGGGCTCTTCTTACACACGGCATATCTTCTCAGATCCAACCAACGATGACCTTCCAAACAAAGTTCCTTTCTTCTCTCGACACGTACCTGCTCGATAATTTCATCGGCAGTATATACCACATCCTCGTAATCTTTAATTCGTTTACCCCGTAATCGATTCAACCAACCAGAAGCCGCCCCAGCATCTCCTAACATAGCACAAGCTTCCGCTGCATTTAAATAACCTTCTGCGGTGCGTAACGTGAAAATATCCGAAACATAAGAACGATGTTTCCCCATCTGATACTTACGATTTAAACCCAAGCTATCACTTTGCGTCGAACGGGTAAAATAAATGGTTTGCCGATAATCATTTTCATCATATAGTTTATACAAATCATTCGATACACAAAAATCACCCCCACTACCTGAAAATTCACACTGCAAATTCAAAGGACCTTGAGAAAACAATAACTCCGGACTTTTCTCCGATATAGCATACCCCTCCGTATTTTCCGCAATACTGCTATAATCCAATAACGCCCCGTTTTGGGCCAATAACTTTTCTGCCGTACTTTTTGCATTTTCCCAATCTTGCATATACAAATACACCCGACTTAACAGTAACAAAGCTGCATCCTCTGATGCACGGTAGAAACTTTTCGTTTGCGGGCTTTCCGTGAAACAACGTACTGCTTCTTTCAAATCTTTTACAATCTGCTCGTACACCTTAGCTACCGAGATACGGTCAAATTGAGTCTCTTTCTCTTTATCATGTTCCACATAGTACGTCAATTTCAGAGGAACACCGGGTTCCGTGGCAGCATTGTCCGGATCATATGCTTTTGCGTACAGATTTACTAGCATCAGGTAAAATTGAGCCCGCAGAAAATAACACTCACCCTGTACTCGAATAGCATCCTTTACCTCCTGTTCCGTATTCTGACTCACGTTGCCCAGCTCATGCAAAATAATATTCATGGAATTGATTCGCTGATACAAAGCATCCCAGTTTCCATTATCACCGGACAAATTATCACCGGTATAATTTCTGCCGACTTCCATCTGCCAAGTTGTATACCCGTAATACACTTGATCCATTTCTGTTCTTCCTTTTACCGCATTATAAGCAATCACGGTATTAATATCATCATCCAATATATTGAGTTGCCAACCAATGGAACCACTTCTTAGATATTCAATCTCCGAAGAAGGAATATACCCGTTCCCTAACAGAACTTCATTTAAATCCGACACCGTTTTCGGGACAACCAGATCTTGCGAATACTCGTCAAGAAAATTCCCACAACTGGAAAGTAGGATTAAAATAACAATATAAATAATACCTCTCATCTTCATATACATTAAAATGTTACATTAAACTGAAACGTGTAGGAAGGACGCACGGACAAATTCGGTTTTGCAAACCCCGCTTGAGACGGGTCCTGTCCCTTTAGTTCTTTAGCTGATATGGTGAATAAATTCAACGCATTCAAACTAAGCGACAAATTAGAAAATGGTGTTTTCTTTAACCATTCCGGAGCAATATTATAACGTAATGTCATGGAAGAGCATTTCAAATAACTGCCGCTCACCACCCGCAGATCAGAATTGTCATACATATTCCAAACATTACTAGCGAAATTCTGAATATGAGATATAGATACCTGAGTCCCGGAAAAATGGGATATATATTTCATGTACTCGGGATCTGCCGGACTCATAATAACCGGAATATTCGTATACGATTCATCTCCGGGAGCCATCCAACGATTCAAAAACTCTTTCCTGACATTCATTTCCGAACTTACACCCGAAAGCACGGGAGAATATAACGGGAATAATCTTACTTTTGACCCGATACTGTAAGATAGGTTCATGGATAAAGACAAATTCTTATACGTGAAACTATTGGAGAAATTACCACTGAAAATCGGGTCTCTTTGCCCACTTTTTTTCATCGTCATTAAAACCGTTTCCTCCAACGTCTTGTATTTCAACAAATGCTGACGATCATTGTAATCATCAAACATCGGAGTCCCGTTGGAAGGATTCAATCCCAAAAACTTGTATGAATAAAAACTACCAACAGCAATTCCATCAACCAACGCCGTTCCATTCAGGTAATCAGCTAAAGTATAACTTTCTACTGATCCGGTTTTCACCTTGTTGAAATTCCCGGAATAATACGTGGAGAATTTCCATTGAAAATCTTTTGTTTTTACAGGTGTAGCCGATAAAGAAATGGAATACCCGCTATTATTCAAGTCTCCGCCATTCATAATATAAGAATGCCCACTAACACCGTTCACGGAAGACACTCTCACGGTTGTAAAGCAATCCGTTGTCTTTTTGGAATAAACAGAAAACTCCATACTTAACCGGGATTTAAAAAAGCCCACTTCAAGCCCTCCGTCCAGTTGTTGTGTTTCTTCCCAACGTAAATTAGGATTCGGATACCGTGCAATTGAAGACACGTTCTCGTTATATATAGGATCTATTGTCCCCTGTTTAATAATCAAATTCGGACTTTGATCCTCCAACATGTTTCCTTGGATACCGAAAGATCCTCTCAAACGAAGCTCACTGATAAACTCTACATTTCTCAATATATTTTCCTGCAGATTCCAACTCCCGGATACCGACCATACCGGCAAAAAGCGTTCATTACTACGACTACCAAATTTATTCGATGCATCAAAGCGCCCGTTCACGTTCAACGTAAAGTGATTCCTATAACTATAACTTAACACGAAATACCCGGAAATCTGGTGAGAAATCCCGTGACCGATGGAACGATGATTCTGATTCAACCATTCTTTATATTTGGGATAATCATCTAAATTCTGTAATTCATCTATAAACTGCAATCCCCGATCTTTCACAAAACCTCGGTTTTCATCGCTAATCTGTCGAGTTGTATTTCCGTTCAACTCAAATCCCCCCATCAACATCATCATATGCTGTTGATTCTCCCCGAATAATTTACGATAATCCACTTGAGTACGGAAAGTATACCCTTCCGTGATAGAATTCGTAGTCTTTAAAATCCCCCCGTAAGGTAAATAACAAGAACCAACAGTCCCGGTCATGGGCAACTCTTCGTATTCGGAATTTTTCCAACGAGCCACGTAATTCGTCTTTTCTCCCCACCATTGCTCCTGCAATGTACCACTCCTGTTATAATTTCCGGAAATCGATATATCCAATCCCGTGAAAGGAGTTATTTTAACATCAAGCATCGCCCCGATCGTGTTCCCATCGTACTCGTTAGAACTATTTTCAATTTCATTCAAAATATTATATCTAAACTTGTTACTATACTTGTTTACCCCCCCGTAAGCCACTTTGTCATAGTAATAAAGTGATCCGTCAGGATTAAAACAAGGTAGCGCACGTGTCGTATTATAAGCATAATCCATGGCATCAATCTCGCTCATCAAGTGATTTTTTTTCTGAACATTCCCGTTCATGGAGAAATTAGCCTTGATCATCTTTGAAAAGGTCATATCCAAATTCACACGGGCCGTGTAGCGATCCGTGTACGTAGTTTTAGATACCCCGTTTTCTCTGTTATAACCGACAGACACGTAATAACGAATATCATTGTTACCTCCCGACACCCCGAACGTGTGATCATGAGAATAGGTATCACGAGTCAAGATGTCAAACCAATCCGTATTCACTGTCTCGTACCACTTCACGTTTTCTACGAACTCATCATACGTGGATAACCCTTTATAATAGCTATTCAAAGCTCCTTCGTAACCGACCATGGTCATATCTGACGGGAATTGATAGTGCAAATCCGACAATTCCTTTCCAAATTGCACCCGCTGCTGCGAATTCATCAGGTTGATATTTCGGTCCGTATAACGGGGACGACGAGTATATTTAGAAGAATGGTTGTAAGAAAAACGAGCCGGTCCGATGGCTCCTTTTTTAGTCGTCACCACGATCACCCCGTTGGCAGCTCTCGTTCCGTAAAGAGCCGTGGCAGAAGCATCTTTCAACACGTCGATACGTTCGATGTCCTGCGGGTTTATCCCAGCGATAGCATTACCGATGATATTAATATAATCCGGGTTATTCAAATCATCATTACTCACGTTGACCGGATCATGCATAATAAAACCATCCAATACCCACAATGGCTCCCGGTTACCTAACAACGTGGAAGTACCTCTCACCCGTATTCTAGGAGTAGCTCCCACTTCACCCGAATTACTCATCAACACAAGTTCCGGAATCCGTCCTTCCAACGCTTGATCAATACTCGTCATACCGGGTGTTAATATATCCGACGCTTTAACGGAACTTACCGCACTGGTCAGATGCCTCTTATCAATATTCTGATACCCGGTAACCACCACTTCCTCCACCTCGGTTAAATCCTCTTCCATCTTCACGTCAATCTTCGTCTTGTTACCAACCTTTACATATTGGGTTTTCATTCCCATAAATGAAAAAATCAACGTACATTCCCCGTTTTTCGGAACACCGATCTTGTACTCACCATTGGCATTCGTTGCCATTCCCGTGGTCGTTCCCTTGATGAGCAAGGTGGCTCCCGGTAAAGGATTCCCCGAGGCATCAGTGACCACACCGGAAACATACTTCAAACTCTCGTCATCAATTTTTGTACTTTTCAGTTTAAGCACGATCGTGTTCCCGTTAATAGTGTACTCTAGTTCCGTGTCTTTCAAGCAATCGTCCAGCACCTGCCGAATTGTCGCATCTTTAAAAGCGACATCCCGTTGCCGGAAAGACTTCAGTTGAGGATCGCTATACACGAAATCGTAAACGGACACTCGCTTGATCTCGTTAATAACATCCTTCAAGGTAGCGTTCTTCAAACTGAATGATAACTTCATTTCTTGCGAGTAGACTCGCTGACAAAAAGGTGTCGTAAAAACCAGGAAAAGGAAAAATAAAAAACACCTCTTCCTTACAAGATTACAATTTTTCTTCATAACTTTGTAAATCAAATTTATAACTATTCGCCCCCTGTTTACCCAGAGGGAGATATAAAGTAGCGTTCCCGCGCTACTTTTTATTTTACAATAACTATATTATCCTCTATATCAAATTCCACACATCCCGTGTCTTCAAGCAGGTGAAGGACCTCGGCAAAAGCATCGTGTTTCTTTATATTCAGGGAAAACGGTATTAACCGAGCATCTTCCCGTTCATAACGAACGTCGAAATCGTACCATTTCCCTAAATCCTTCAGAATATTTTCCAGTGAACAATTATCAAACACTAACCGCCCGTCCTTCCAAGCCAAGAACAAATTCACGTTTACCTCCTGCACGTCCATCTTTGACGTTTCCTTGTCAAAAGAGGCCTGCATACCCGGGGTAAGAACTATTCCACTCCCTTTGTTTTCCACGCTCACTTTTCCCTTTTTGAGCGTGGTCCGAATACATGTCTCGTCCTGGTAAGCACGTACTCCGAATTCCGTTCCTAGAACCCGTACGTCTAATGAATTAGCCTCCACAATAAAAGGTTTACTCGTGTCTCTTTTCACGTCAAAATAAGCCTCTCCTTTCAAAAAAACCCGCCTGTCATTCCCTCTGAATTTGACCGGATACATCAACTCCGATTCCGCATTCAGATAAACCGTCGTTCCATCGGACAATACCAACACATATTCCCCTCCCCGTGGTATCTTCATCGTGTGATACTCGATAACCGTATCAACACTTCCTTTCGTGTAAGTCAACACGTCTTCATCCGCAGAAAGAGCCATCTTCATGGACACCAATGCGGCCAGTGAAACGGAATCCTTCAAATTAATCGTGGTCCCGTCCCCCATAACCAATATCGCTTGTGGTTCGATTTTCTTTACCCGGTGGGCTTTAGCCACCAAAGAATCATCGGGTAACAAGGAATCCCTCTCTCCCAACACCCAGATTCCTCCAACCAACAGGGCCACAACCAGTATCGCCGCATACGGTAGCAACCGTTTTAAGACCAAACGGTAACTTCCTATCGTTTTCCCACGGATCAACTTCCATTCGTTTTCCATCTCTTCGTTTGTCATCTCGCAGACCTTCAAACTCTCTTCAAAATGAACTCGGGAAGTCATTCTTTGAAAAAGGACCTCATTCTCGGGGGAACTTTCCCGCCATTCGAGTAACTCTCTTTGCCCCTCATCGTCCAATATCCCCTGTACTTGGCGGACAATTAACTGTACGATATATTCTCTTGTTTTCAATGTCATTTTCGTGCTTTTAATACCAAAACGGGAACTACCCCGTTTGGTGTAATAAGAAAATGCCACTTTTTTCAAAAAAAAATCACATGATGAGTTATTTATTTCTTAATCATCTATTAATCAATACATACATATGTCGCAAGAACGAACAAAAATATGAAGTTGGTTGACTTATACAGGAACTTTCCTTCGGGAATAAAATATGCTTCCGATCTTTTCTGCTTAAAGTATTTCTTAGTGTTTTACAAAAAGAGCGTTCAACTTTAAACCTGTTGAACGCTCTTTTTATTCTAAATCCTAAATTTTACAATCTAAATTTCCCCTCTATTCCCACTCAATCGTGGCTGGTGGTTTTGAGCTGATGTCATAAACAACGCGGTTAATTCCCCGGACGTTATTAATAATCTTGTTAGACACTTTTGCCAAGAATTCGTATGGCAGGTGACACCAATCGGCTGTCATCCCGTCCGTTGACTCCACTGCACGCAGGGCTACCACACTTTCGTAAGTACGCTCGTCTCCCATTACCCCGACACTCTTAATCGGCAGCAAGATGGTTCCAGCTTGCCATACTTTATCGTACAGACCTTCTTCTTGAAGCATGGAAATATAAATGTAGTCAGCCTCCTGCAATAATCTCACTTTCTCTTTCGTGATTTCACCCAAAATACGGATAGCCAAACCCGGTCCCGGGAAAGGATGACGTTTTAAGAACTTATCCGCTAAACCGAGGCTCTTACCCACACGACGAACTTCATCCTTGAATAACAGACGTAAAGGTTCCACAATCTTCAGTTTCATGTAATCGGGTAAACCTCCCACGTTATGATGTGACTTGATGGTCTGTGACGGTCCATTTACTGACGATGATTCAATCACATCCGGGTAAATCGTACCTTGCCCCAACCATTTTGCATCTTTCACTTTATGCGACTCTTCGTCGAACACGTCCACGAATGTTGCTCCAATAACCTTACGTTTCTTCTCGGGATCTTCGATACCTGCCAAACGGGAAAGGAAAAGATCTCCCGCATCCACACCGATCACGTTCAAGCCGAGTTCCTTGTAATTCTCAAGTACATCCGAGAATTCGTTTTTCCGCAACAAACCATTGTCCACGAAAATACAAGTCAAATTCTTACCGATAGCCCGGTGTAATAACATAGCGGCAACGGTGGAATCTACCCCCCCTGATAAACCAAGAATCACCCGGTCTTCGCCAATCTTCTCCTTTAATTCGGCAACCGTAGTTTCGATAAAAGAATCCGGTGTCCAGTCCTGTTTACAACCACAGATGTCCACCACGAAATTCTTCAACAAAGCGGTTCCTTCCGTGCTGTGGTACACCTCCGGGTGAAATTGAATACCGAAAGTTTCTTCTCCCCCGACACGGTAAGCGGCATTCTCCACGTCAGGCGTGCTAGCAACCACCGTGTAATGCGAGGGTAACACCTCTATCGTGTCACCGTGAGACATCCACACTTGTGAATGTTGGCTGATATTTTTGAACAACGGGCAGGAATTATCAACAAATGATAAATTCGCCCGACCGTACTCTCTTTTGTTCGAGGCCTTGACTTCACCCCCGAAATAATGGGCCAAATACTGAGCTCCGTAACATACTCCCAGCAACGGTAATTTTCCTTTTATAGAAGACAAATCCGGTTGTGGGGCCTTCTCGTCACGCACGGAAAAAGGACTTCCCGAAAGGATCACACCTTTCACGGACGCATCAAGTGCAGGGTAGTGATTGAAAGGGTAAATCTCGCAATAGACATTCAGTTCCCGCACGCGTCTCGCTATCAACTGCGTGTACTGTGAACCGAAATCCAGTATTAGAATTTTCTCTTGCATGTGAATCGCTTATTTATTTTCGGGCAAAGATACGGTTTTTTCGTCGGAACTTAAAAAAAGTCCTGACGAAAAAGTTACAGGTTACAAGCCAACGTAACCTTAAATCCCCATAAACCGTAATTCACTTGCACTTTACAATTTTAACCTGTAACCTGCTAACTTGTAACTTTTATTCTTATGCACAACACGAGAGATAGTTTTGGCTCTAAATTCGGGGCAATAGCTGCCCTAGCTGGTTCTGCGGTCGGCTTGGGAAATATCTGGAAATTTCCCTACGAGGTGGGGAATAATGGCGGGGGTGCCTTTCTTCTGGTATACATATTTTTCACGGTAGCCATAGGATTACCGGTAATGCTTTCGGAATTTGCTCTAGGACGCTATTCCGGAAGAAACGCTTTCGGAACCTTCGACCGACTGGAACCCAAAACAGCCTGGCGTTATTTCGGGGTACTGGTTCTTCTTGCAGCCACGATGATTCTCTCCTTTTACGGGACGGTTGCCGGATGGACATTGGAATATGTCTTTAAATCTTTCACCTTCTCTTTTCATGCCGATACCAATGTTAACTTGAATTCCATGTTTTCGGACTTTATCACGAATCCCTATAAACCCGTGTTCTGGCAAATCGTGTTCATGGCACTCACCGGGTTTATCGTGCTAGCAGGAGTAAAAAAAGGTATCGAACGATACACCAAACTCATGATGCCCCTCCTTTTCGTGCTTATCGTAATACTCGGAATCCGGGCATGTACGCTGGACGGGGCCATGGAAGGGATAAAATTTCTTTTCTTACCCAAATTCTCAGAACTTACTTCGCAGGGAGTACTTTCTGCTCTGGGACAAGCCTTTTTCTCCTTGTCAATTGGCATGGGGGTTCTCTTGACTTACGCCTCTTACATCAAAAAAGATGAAAACCTGACTTCTATATCCTTGCAAGTGATTTGCGCAGACACGTTGATCGCCGTGTTGGCAGGAATTGCCATATTTCCCGCCGTGTTCGCCTTCAACATTGCACCGGATTCCGGACCGGGCCTTGTATTCCTCACGTTGCCACAAGTGTTCCAAAGCATGGCTTTCGGGCAACTATGGGCGATTCTTTTCTTTCTCCTGCTAACCATGGCTGCTCTCACGTCCTCTATTTCCCTTCTGGAAGTAATTGTTGCCTTTTTCGTGGAAGAAAAACATATCAGCCGCCGCAAAGCGACTGTCATATCCACGGTAATTGTCACGATCTTCGGGATTTTATGCACACTTTCTTTTGGGCCGTTAAAAGAAGTCCATATCGGCAACTTGTCGATCTTCGGGATATTTGATTACATTAGTTCCAACATACTACTGCCTGTGGGTGGAATCTTGATTTCCATTTACGTGGGATGGAGATTCGACCGCCATTTACTGGAAGCGGAATTAACCAATAATGGAGAATTGAAACTAGGATTACTGAAACCGTTGATATTCGTCCTAAAATATATAGCACCCCTGTTTATCCTCGTGATACTATTACACTCACTAGGACTATTCTGATTATTGTAGTTTCCTAAAATTGGTTTACTAGATTTGACATTCAATAAATTGTAAA
>JAHZBN010000034.1:0-28166 GCA_019423345.1 Butyricimonas sp.
CCAGTGAGTGAAGGATTGGGTCGATGATATGACCTTCTTGTAAAACAATGATGATCCCCCCGGCCAAGCCGACTACTAGTGCGGCAGAAAGAATATCTTTTACTCCCGCGATAAAGAGTTTGACAATACTATCTGCATTTTCTTTGGCTGCAAAACCGGAAAGGATTCCCATGGCAAGGAATAATCCGGATATTTCGGGTAGATACCACCCGTAGCCCATCACTCCCACGATTAGGAAAAGAATAGTGAATCCTAGGATCGTCAAGATAAAAAAGTGGAAAGATTTCCGTAAAGAAAAATATCCGATTAGGGCGAATAATATAGTTAATGCCGGAACAACAAATGTGGTTAAACTTGAATGTTCCCCGATGGATAGTGTCGTGCGGGGAAAATAGCAGGAGAAGAGGACGAGTCCGACGAGGATAAAAAGATAAACTACCCAAGATGAGGTGTAACTTTTATATTCAATTTCCTGCGTGTTGGCCACTTTTTCCTGTCTCCAATGGCTATCCAAGTTATATACGAGAGAGGCTTTGGGATTCTTTTTGACTTTTGCCGCATAGCGTAGCACCCAGGCAATCATGATCACGTTGAGGATGGCCCAGCAGAAAACCCGGTATTCAAACCCGGAGAATAGCGGTAGGTCTGATAATCCTTGTGCAATACCGATCGTGAAAGGATTCAGGATAGCACCCGCAAATCCGACATGGGCGGCGACGTAGACCATACATACTCCCGTGAGAGAGTCGTACCCCATGGATATGGCTAGAGGAACAATAATAATAACAAAAGCTAGTGTTTCTTCGCTCATCCCGAAGATCGCCCCGAAACAACTGAACAGGAGCATGACCATGGTGATAATGATGTTATTGACGCCCAATTTGCGGATAACCCCGATATGTTCGAGTTTCTGGGTGGAGCGTAAGAAGGAGAAAATTCCCACATTAATGGCCTTGCTGTTATTCATGATCCAGAAAGCCCCCCCGATGATCAGGATAAAAGCGATAATTCCGGCTTGTTTCTCAAACCCGTTGAAGAGAGCTGAAAATACTTGCCATGTCTGTGGACTCTTGGCCACCTCGTGGAATGAATCGTTCACGATTACGGTACGTTCTACTCCATTGACATCGACAGTTTCCCGGGCATATTCTCCACCCGGTATAATCCAGGTCAGGATGGCACAGATGATAATGATTGAGAATACAATGGTGTATGTGTGCGGCACTTTCTTTAGCATAACGGGCTGTGTTTTTAGATTGAGGGTTCAAATTTACAAATATTTGTGAGAGAGCAACAATATGTGGCGTGGAATTCTTAAATTTGCATGAAAGAAGTAAATCATAACTATATGGACTCATGTTTGCAGGATAAAATATTGACAGGGGAAAGTAAAGTCTTGGAATTCAAAGAACGTTAGACTATATATTACAAAATTAGTATAAATGGGATTGCTCGCTCGGGAGAATTCTCCCCCCGAATGACCGAAACCCCAAATATGTAACAACAGAGGCTGGGAAATTATATATAGAAGAGAATGATAACAGAAGAAAAACAAGATAAAGCATTTACCCGGGATTTCTTTCGAAAGGTAGGGAAAGCGATACATGGCTATCATTTAATAGAGGATGGGGATCGGATTTTGGTAGGCGTATCGGGTGGTAAGGATTCGTTGGCGCTATTAGAGGTATTGGCTATGCGAGCCAAGGATCCGAAGCAAAATTATACGGTGATAGCGGCTCATATTGCGGTGGAGGATGTCGCTTATGAAGTGGATGGAGAGTATTTGAGGGAATTTTGTGAGCGTTTGGGGGTAGAGTATGTTTATCGTACTATTCGGGTAGATACTACCGTGAATCCCAAGAAACCAGCTTGCTTCGTGTGTTCATGGCACCGGCGTAAAATGCTTTTTGATATTGCCAAAGAATATGATTGTAAAAAATTAGCATTGGGGCATCACCGGGATGATGCCGTGGAGAGCCTTTTGATGAGCATGATGTTCAATGGGACGATTTGCAGTATGCCTGCCCGGTTGGAAATGTTCAAGAATACCTTTACGCTTATTCGTCCGTTAATCTATCTTTCGAATGACGAGACTTCACGTTATGCAGAAATGAGACAATTTAAAAAGCAGAAAAAACATTGTCCCCACGAGAAAGCGACTAACCGGGATGTCGTGAGTAAATTGCTTGATCAAATGGAGGCAATTTCTCCTCATGCTCGGAGTAATTTGTTTGCAGCAATGCAAAATATTCGGGAAGATTACTTGCCTTGATCGTATTTTTTAGTGATTTTGTGCTGTGATATCGAAAAGTGAAATAAAATATTTTTTAATCAATCTTCTTTTATCTGCTCGTAGAGAGGGAAAGATAGTTTTTTCAGTATCAGATAAATGGCAGTAAGTTTTTAAATTGAAAATATTTGTAGGGAAAAATTGTTTTATTCAAAAAAAGGTCCTAATTTTGTCTTCAGGAGGTGAGGATTCCAGATACAATGGAATTCTTAACTAGATAAAGGCACTTATTGGAGGATAAGTGTCATTTATTTTTTTATGTATAAATCAATATCTTAATATAATAATTATGACAAAGAAGGTATCTTATGTAACCAAAGAAGGGCTGAAAAAATTGCAGGATGAATTGGACAATCTGCAGAATGTAGAGCGCCCTAAGATTTCTAAGGCAATTGGAGAAGCCATTGAGAAAGGAGATATCTCCGAGAATGCAGAGTATGATGCAGCGAAAGATGCCCAGGGGCTATTGGAGGCTAAAATCGCTCAGCTACAAGATGTAATTTCGAACTGTCGGATCATTGACGAGTCACAAATCGATACGTCAAAAGTTCAGATATTAAATAAAGTGACAATCAAAAATATAAAAACAAAAGCTACGATGACTTATACTTTGGTGTCAGAAAGTGAAGCTGACTTCAAGGCAGGTAAGTTGTCGATCACGACTCCAATCGCAAAAGCGTTGATCGGTAAAAAGTTAGGCGATAAGGTAGAAGTTCAAGTACCGGCAGGGACGATGGAGTTTGAGATTATGGACATTTCCATTTAATTGAAAATGAAGGCCGGCGGAGCTGGCAATCTAAAATCTAAAATTTTAAATCTTAAATAGATCATGGCTTCAATTTTCACGATGATTATTAACGGGGAGATTCCATCTTACAAGGTGGCCGAGGATGAACATTATTATGCATTCTTGGATATAAATCCCATGCAAAAGGGACACACGTTAGTGGTCCCGAAGAGAGAAGAAGACTATTTATTTGACCTGTCGGATGAAGAATTAGCCGGGATGATGGTATTTGCCAAAAAGGTGGCCAAAGCAATTAAGAAGAGTATTTCCTGCCAACGAGTGGGAGTGGCTGTAGTAGGATTGGATGTCCCGCACGCTCATATTCACTTGGTTCCTTTGGTTGAAGGTAACGAGTTGAATTTCTCTAACCCGAAGAAACAATTCCCGAAAGAGGAAATGGAAGCTTGTGCTAAGCTGATTAATAGCAATTTGTAAAAATATTAGACAATTTATCATGAGGGACGCGACCACGTCCCTTTTTTTATCAGAAGATGGAAAGGAAAAAACTATACAACGCTTACGAGCAACACGAGGGATATAATTGTTTCGGTTGTGCATCCGGAAATGAACATGGTTTGCGCTGTGAATTTTATGAAGAAGGGGAATATATTACTTGTCATTGGATGCCCCGTCCCGAATTTCAAGGTTTTTTTCACGTGTTGCATGGTGGAATACAGGCAACATTGATTGATGAAATTGCGTGTTGGAACGTTTTTGCGAAAGTGAAAAGTGCGGGAGTCACGGTTGAACTGATTACAAAATATCGTGCTACGGTCTATTCAGATCGGGGGGAAATATTCCTGCGTTCCCGTATCGTGGAACAAAGTACCCGTTTGGCAAAGATGCACGTGGAATTATTCAATGCGGATGGAACGTTGGGTAGCGAGGCTGATGTGGTTTATCGGATTTTCCCGGAGAACGTGGCTCGTCAACGGTTAGGATGGACGGGAATTGAGGCGTTTCATCCCGAGGAAAACGAGTAAATATGGTGGAGACTCGTGTAACGGGAAATGATTCTCTTTGTCGAGAACGATTTACAGGTGGTGTAATGGCCGTTTAAATGTAGAAATAATGAATGATATGGAATACAAGAATGTGGTTTGGGATTGGAATGGGACATTGCTGGATGACGTGAAAATTAGCGTGGATACGATTAACGTGATGTTGGAACGGAAACATTTGGGGAAATTGACAGTGGAGGAATACCGATCGATCTTCGGGTTTCCCGTGAAGCCTTATTATGAATCGATCGGATTTGATTTCACACGGGATGACTGGGAAACCGTGTCGAGAGACTTTGTGAATATCTATAATGATCTGGCGAAAGACGTGGAGCTGACTCCCGGTATTATTCCAGTGCTAGAGGGAATAAAGAAAAAAGGCATACGGCAATATATATTATCCGCATTGAAAGAAGATTTATTGACCGGAATGTTGGAGCGATTCGGTATTCGGGAATATTTCGATGGGGTGTGCGGATCAAATAATATTTACGCAGATGGGAAGGTGGCACGAGGGGAGGAGATGTTACGGATGTTCCCGATTGTCCCGGGAGAGACGGTCATGGTCGGTGATACTTTGCATGATGCAGAGGTTGCGGAGGCTTTGGGGTTTGATTTCAGATTGTATGCCGGGGGACATAATAGTGCGGAACGCTTGGCAGAGAAAGGAATCGTGTTACAACGGATGGAACAACTTTTGTCGTAAGATTGGTGGGCGACTTATATTCCGAACAGTACGAATTTCAAATTATTTCTAAGGATGGCCAAGGCCCGCTGGAAGTGGGTCTTCACGGTTGTTTCCGCGATGTTCATTTTAAAATTTCCTATCGCTTGCGGGATGAATTTCGGACAGAAAATGAAAGCTGGAGATAACCGGACACCGGAAGGTATTTTTAAAGTTGTGAGTAAGGAACCTGCGGCACATTGGACCTATGATTTCGGGAAAGGACTGGTGGAAGGAGCTTACGGGCCTTTGTTTATCCGGTTGAGTACTCCGGGATTTAAAGGTATTGGAATTCATGGTACGCATGATCCAGCAACAGTTCCCGGACGGGAGACCCATGGATGTATCCGAATGAAAAATGATGATTTGGTGAAGTTGTCTAAATGCGTGGATAAGGGGACAGTCGTGGTTATCCTACCTAGTCGTACGTATGTGCTGGCAACTTTGTCGAAGAAGGAGAATACACTTGAGAAGTTATTCATGTATAAATAATATGTTATTCTGGATTTTTGGGCGTCTTGGTGTATGCCATGTCGTGCTGAATCGGTGTATGTGAAAAAAAATTATCAGAAATTTCATGAAAAGGGGTTGGACGTCTTTTCTGTGTCATCGGATAAAGATGAACAGGCATGGCGGAAAGCAATAGAAGATGACGGTATGGTGTGGAATCAAGGAATCTTACGAGGTAAGAATAAAAAACATGTGTATGAGTTATACGGTATAGTTGGAATTCCTGCCATATGGGTGATTGCCCCAGATGGAAAGATTATAGCTAAAGGGTTAAGAGGTGAAAAGTTGAAAGATTTTTGTTCTCAATTGTTTGATTAAATCAGTAAGAACCCCCAAAATGACGAAAGCATTTTGGGGGTAATTTTTTATAGCTTGTATTGATACAATTGAGCTAATATACTGTGGTATTCTTTTTCTACATCCAGATAGCTTTGGTGACTATCATAGATTGTCGAGAGTTCCGTGAAATAGTCAATCACGGAGAGTTGTCCGGCGTTTAGTGCCTTGTTGAGTAATTCGATATTACGTTGTTGTTCCAATACTTTGGCATAATCGGCACGAGAAATCTGTAATGCCTCGGCTTGTTGATAAAGCTGTTGAAGATTCGTTTTCAAATTCAAGCGATTGTCTTCCAATGAGGCCGTGGCAAATTCAGCCTGTGCTTTTGCTTTTTTTACCGTGTTCTTGTTCTCGAACAGAGGGATAGATACTCCTACCATAAATCCATTGGAGGCCACGTGATCTGAAGCGGCATTGCGTTTGTACCCGACATCGAATTTCGGCAAGGTAAGGGAACGACTTAATTTCACTTCCCGGTTGGCAATCTCTTGATTTCCGGTAAGGCTTTTTAAGTTTGGGTCTGCATCCATGAAGGCTGCTTGTAATTGGTCAAAATTGATGAGTTCTTCTCCCGCCGGGTAGTCCGTTGCGTCAAACGTGATCGGTTTTCCCCCGTTTAAATTGCGAAGTTGCTCTTCGGCAGCGGTTAAAGCGGCTTTGTTCAAGCGGCTTTGATTTTGGGCATTCAATAATTCCAATTGAATTTTATTTAATTCCAATTGGTTTGCGTCTCCGGATTCAAACCGCTTTTTGTAGAGAGCGAACATGGTTTCTGCATTAGCTAACCGCTCGTCCAAGAGGCTCTTTTGTTTCCGCAAGTAGATAATCTCTATACAAGTTTGTTTGGCATTTAAAAGCAATTGTTGGCGATAGGCGGCGGATTGGAATCCGATCGTGTTCGCTTTTAAGTTTGCCAATTTATTTTTGTTAGAGTAGGTTGTTGGAAAATCCAGAGATTGTTTTACCGTCAATGTGTACTCCGAACCGGGATTGTTCCGGTTACCCCACATCTGTTCCCATTCCACCGAGGGGTTGGCAAGAAACTTTCCGGTTTGGGCCTCCAGCTTTTGAGCATCGGTCATTTTCGTGTTGGCTTGCAATGACTTGTTGTTGGTTTCAATGCTTCTCAGCACTTGATCGATGCTGCTTTGGGCTCTCGTGGTGAGAGAACCCAAAAGCATCAATCCGAGTATGTACAATTTATATGTTTTCATTTCTTTATTTTCAAAAGGTTACATTTCCAGATTCTCGATCTCTTTCTGTTTGTGATTAAGTAACAAGTACATGATCGGAACGACAAAACCGTTTAATAAAGTAGAGCTTAATAATCCACCTAGAATTACTTGGGCCATGGGGCTTTGGATTTCATTACCCGGAAGGTCACCGCCTACGGCTAACGGAATCAAGGCTAAAGCAGAAGTTAAGGCTGTCATCAAGATCGGGTTCAACCGGTCAAGTGAACCGAGAACAACGCTATCATGCAAAGACATACCTTCCGAGCGCAGGTGATTGTAGTGAGACACGAGTAATATACCGTTTCGGGTAGCGATACCGAACAGGGAGATAAACCCGATGATGGCCGGAATACTGATGATTCCCGATGTAAACCAGATACTTAGTATTCCTCCGATAATTGCTAACGGTAAGTTCAACATGATGATACTGGATAGAGGCATACTATGGAACTCGTTGAACAATAATAGGAAGATCAATAATATGGAAATTACCGAGGTTAGGAACAACGTGCGAGATGCAGCTTGTTCGCTTTCGAATTGTCCACCGTATTCCACGTGATAACCTTCCGGCAGGGTAATTTGTTCCCCTACCGTCTTTTGGATGTCTTTTACCACACCGTTCAAATCACGTCCGGCAACATTGGCGGAAACAACGATTTTTCGTTGCACGTTTTCACGGCTGATGGTGTTCGGACCTACCAAAGGAAGAATTTCAGCCACGTAGTGAAGTGGAACTTTCTGTCCGTTGGCGTCAATCATTAAATTACCGATCTGTTCCATGTTAGCTTTGTCATCATCATGTACTTTTACGGTGAGGTCGAACACTTTACCGCCTTCGTACACTTGTGATACGACTTTACCAGAAAGAGCTACGTTAATGAATTCTGAGAATTCAGGCAGAGGAATTCCATATTTGGCGAGCATATCCCGTTTGGGTTTGATCTGCAACTGGGGACGTTCAATTTGTTGTTCCAAAGTCAAATCGGCAATTCCGTCAATTCCTTGAATGGCCTCTTTGATTTGTCCACCGATGTTATATAATTTGTTTAGGTCGTTTCCAAATAGTTTGATGGCAATATTCGCTTTTGTACCGGAAAGCATGGCATCAATACGGTGAGAGATCGGCTGACCGATTTCGATGTTCACTCCCTTTAGTTCTCCCAGTCGTTGACGTACGTCAGCCAAGAATTCATCCCGAGAACGTTCGTCCAGTTCGAAGGGTGCTTCCATTTCAGAAACGTTTACTCCAAGGGCGTGTTCATCCAATTCGGCACGTCCGGTTTTGCGGGCCACGGTTTGTATTTCCGGAATATCCAGAAGGATCTTTTCAGCCATACGTCCCATGTTATCAGATTCTTCGAGGGAAATTCCGGGCATGGTACTGATGTTAATCGTGAGTGATCCTTCGTTGAATGGGGGTAGAAAGCTACGTCCCAGTCCGGTCATGATGATAATTGTGAAAATTAACAGGGCAGCACTCGTCCCGATAACTGCATTCTTGTGGCGGAGAGCCCATTCCAATGCTTTCTTATACCATACTTTTAAGGTGCGAGACACGAAAGGTTCTTGCTCGTTTTTCTTCAGCGCCTTTTTGGTGGTTAGCATATAACTACACAGTACCGGGGTCAAGGTTAATGCCACAACTGTTGAGGCGAATAGGGCCACGATAAATGCGATACCCAGCGGAATCAACATACGTCCTTCCATTCCGGAAAGGAAGAATAATGGCAAGAAACAAGCCACGATAATCAGTGTCGAGTTCAGAATCGGCATACGTACTTCGCGGGAGGCTTCGAACACGACTTTCAGCGAGGAAAGTCTTTCTTCTGCGGGCTTTAATTGATTTTCCCGTAGTCGCTTGTACACGTTCTCCACATCGACAATGGCGTCGTCCACAAGTGAACCGATGGCAATGGCAAGTCCTCCTAAACTCATCGTGTTAATTGTCAGGCCAAGCCCGTGAAGGGTTAGAATGGCAACCAGCAAGGATAGGGGAAGGGCAACTAGTGAAATAATCGTGGTACGCACGTTCATTAAGAAGAAGAAAAGCACGACAACCACGAAAATAGCTCCCTCGAACAGTGCTTTCTGTATGTTAGAAATAGAACTTTCAATAAAGCGGGATTGACGGAATATGTCGGAAGAGATTTTCACATCAGACGGTAATGTCTTTTGTAGGTCCACGATGGCCTGATCCAGTTTATCGGTTAGCTCCAGCGTGTTCGTGTTCGGTTGTTTCGTGATGGTTACCAGTACGGCAGATTTTGCTCTTTCGGAGGCAAGTCCCAGTTTCGGTTCTTTCGGTCCGATTTGTACGGTTGCGATGTCCGATAATAGAACCGGAACGTTGTTCACGGTCTTTACCACACCTTTACCGATTTCTTCCACGTCATTTGTTGCCAAAAGACCTTGCACGATGTACTCGTTACCATATTCGTATAGAATACCTCCCGTGGAGTTCTGATTCATGTTATCCACGACGGTTAACACTTCATCCATGCTGATCCCGTAATGTTTCATCCGTGCGGGATCAAGAAGAATCTGGTATTCTTTGATGTCACCACCGATCACGGCTACCTGTGCTACTCCACCCGTGGATAACAAGCGGGGCCGTATCGTCCAGTCGGCAATCGTCCGTAAATCCTGTAAAGAAGTACTATCGGCAGTTAACCCGAAAATCATCATTTCTCCCAAGATGGAAGATTGCGGTCCAAGGGTAGGTTGCCCCACGTTACTCGGTAAAACATCTCCCAACGTGGATAGTTTTTCAGACACGATCTGACGGGCCGTGTAAATATTGGTACCCCAATCAAATTGTACCCAGACTACCGAGAATCCGGTAGTGGAGGATGAACGTACGCTTTTCACGTCCGTGGCTCCATTGACTGCCGTTTCGATCGGGAAGGTTACCATACGCTCCACTTCTTCGGGAGCCATTCCTTGTGCCTCGGTCATAACTACTACCGTGGGTGCGTTCAAATCCGGGAATACATCCACTTCCATTTTATGCGCCGTGTAGGATCCCCATAGGAGCAAAGCTATCGATGCGATCATTACTACCAGCCGGTTATGTAATGAATATTGTATAATCTTATTCAGCATCCGTGATTAATTTTAGATTTTAAATTTTAGATTTCAGCCACACAAGGCTGATGTTTTTGTCCAAACTCTAAATTAAACTTTTAGTTTTTATCTTCTAACTTTTAGTTTATCAGTGTTCATGGCTATGTCCGTGAGGAATTGCTCCGGATGCAGAGGCCATTTTGACTTGATAGGCTCCTTGAGTTACGACACGGTCTCCGGGGTGAAGGCCTTTGATGATCTGTACCTCTTTACCGTTGTTGGCACCTAATGCCACTTCTTGTTTACGATAGCCTTCCTCGTCAATTTGCACGTACACGTAGTAGATTCCCATCTCGTTGGTCAATGCGGAGACTGGGATGGATAACGTGTTTTCAATCGGGGATGAAATAAGATATACTTCTACGAAGGACCCCGGGATCACTTCGCCTTTATTGTCAAATTCGAAAGATACGGGGATAAAGAATGAATTCTCGTTGGACGTTTTTCCGAAAGAGAGCAAGCGTCCGTTTAGGTCTTCCAAGGAGTAAACTTTATTATCGTACGGGGTCTTGAAATTAGCGCTCTTTACGGATTGCATGGCATTGTAGTATCTTTGGGATACTTCGGCCCGGAGTACTAGGCGTTGGTTTTGAGAAACCGTTGCTAACGGTTGTCCGACCGTGATGTATTCTCCTTCTTTTACAAGAATGTTTTTCATGTGTCCGTTGATCGGGGCGTTTACACTGACACCCTTTGCCGTTTTGTTATTGGATACGGCGTTATAAGCTGTTTTTGCGTTCTCGAATTCCAGCTTGGTACTTTCGAATTCCTTTTGTGATATGATTTTGTCCTTTACAAGAGCTTCGGCACGGTCATAGTTGGCTTTAGCTGCCTCGTAAGTTGCTTTTACTTTCGTGTAGTAATCGCCTTCCGCAATGTTCTTTGAGGAAATCTGGAACAGGGATTGTCCTTTTTGAACCTTTGTCCCTTCCGTTAATTTGTTGGAAGAGAAGGAAACGACGCCATTGCTGGTGGCGACGATAACTGCCTCATCCCCGGGAGCGGCAAGCACTTGTCCTGTTGTTTTTACTACTTGGTTAAAAGAGGCGGGTTGAATTTCCCGTACTTCGAAAGTGGTTTTTGCAGCTTGGGCTTTCGGGAAAATGATCTCATCACTGTGTTTTGTTTCTTCACTTTCGTGATTGTGACCGGCGTGTTCCTCTGCCGTTTCATGTTCATGATCGTGTCCCTCATGATCGTGTCCCTCATGATCGTGTCCCTCATGTTCGTGATTATGTCCTTCGTGGCTATGGTCATGTCCTGCGTGAGTCTCCGTTGCAGAGTGAGTGTGTTTATCTTGTGATGATTGGTTTTTGCACCCCCATAAGGAGATCGCTAATATTGTAATAGCATAAATAATTGTTCTCATAAATAAATGATTTAATGTTGAGAATAAAACAATAAATAATAATTGTCCGGTTTACACTGGGCGAGTAATTCTATATTTAAGCTATTACGGTAGGAGGAGCCCTGCCGGCAGAGGTGATGCTCCACGTGATCGAGTGGAGACGTTCCCGGTAAAATATGGGTGGAACTTCTTTAGGTATTCCGAGAAGTAATAACGAGTGATCTAACCCGGCAAGGGGCAGTATGGATTGGAATGGTTGATCCGGGATGATATTCGGATAACAATTACACTCGTCATGATGTTGTTTTACAATACTTGTCTGGAATAGTAATCTGACTTCACATTCACCCTCGGTAGGAGTTGAGTCATGTTCATTGTGACATTCTTTTTCGATGAACGAACTGTGTTCATGTGTGGGCGTGAAACAGATTAATTTGCCGTGATGATGATGAGGCATAATAGACGACAGTAGCATAATCATGCTAGCAAAAATAAGCGGGATAATAGCTATCTGTCGTTTCCTCATGGTTTACAAACCTTTAATCGATACAAACATAGTTTTTTGTGTGCGAATTTGCAAATCTTCACACAAAGTTTAATAAAACATTAACTATTTCTGCATCTGTTTCTCGAAACCTTTCAGCATCAATTCTGCGGATGCCGGGTTCGTTGCTAATGGAACATTGTGAACGTCACATACGCGCATTAACATTTGTACGTCCGGTTCGTGAGGGTGTTTCCCAAGCGGGTCTCGGAAAAACAGCACCATTTGTACTTTATGTTCTGCCACTTGTGCTGCAATTTGGGCATCTCCCCCGAGTGGACCGGAAAGAAGGCGTTCAACTTTTAACCCGGCAGCCTGTGCGTGTTTCCCGGTAGTCCCGGTAGCAATGATTTCTATGTTTGCCGAGTGCATGAATTCATAATGTCTGTTTAGGAAAGCAACCATATCTGCTTTTTTCCCGTCATGTGCGATTACTGCTAGTTTCATCTTCATGTTATTTTAAGGTCATACAAATATATAAATATGTAAGTGAAAACCGGAAAGCTAAAAACTAAAAGTTTTGGTTGATTTCAGTATAGTATCTGTTTTCTTGAAGAAATTCTTGCTTTTCGTCAGGTGAAAATCTTTCATAATACTATCAGCCAAATTTTCCGGAACCACGTAATAACGCCGCCTCCCTTCCTCGTAGGGACGGTACATGTAAAATTTAATCGGCTCCATCTGATAACGTACAGGATGGTTCTGGGGTTTCGTTAAAGTCACTCGAATACATATTCCTCCTTCTGTTCCTTGTTGGGATTGGTTGGAAATAAAGTTGCCCAGAGAGAAAACAGTAACGCCTAGTGTATCTTTGTTCGAGATATAATATTCTATTGGCTGGACCACGTGAGGATGTGAACCGATGACCATATCAGCTCCTTGTTCATGCAACCATTTACTTAATGCCCGTTGTTCCTTGTTCGGAAAGTTATGGTATTCATATCCCCAGTGCATGAAGGCAATGATGTTGGTGGCCGAGTCTTGGCGGGCCAGTTGGATGTCTTGTTTTATGGCGGTCGTGTCAATGTGCGGGACGACAAAACCTTTTGGGACGGGGAGGCCATTTGTCCCATACGTGTAGTTGAGTAATGCTATTTTGAAACCGTCTTTCTGAAGATAGAGCGGGTGTCTCTTTTTGTAATTGAGGGTATCTGTGAATGTCCCCGTATGTGGAATTCCTAATGAGTCTAAATAATAGATTGTGTTGGAGATCCCTTTCCCGAGTTGGTCACAACTATGATTGTTGGCAGTAACAAATGTTGTTACTCCTAGTTGATGGAGGTCTCGTGCGATTTGCCAGGGAGAGCAGAATCGGGGATAACCGGAAAAGTCTTTATTCCCCAAGGTCGTTTCCAGGTTGGCAATCACGAAATCGGCATCCGCCCAGTAAGGAGCGATGTACTTGAAACATTTCTGGTACTTGTAGTCTTTTTCCGATGGTTCGTGTGCGCTGTATATCTGCGGAAGGTGTTGGATGATGTCCCCGCAAAACAAGAGGGTCAGCATTTGTGATGTGTGGGGAAATTCCAGCGAGTAATCGGTTGGCACAGGAGGTTTCTTCTCCTTGCAAGACGTGAACAACAGGAAGACGATACAGAACAATAGAATTCGGTTGTAGTGCATGTATTTTTATTCTTTCAAGTTGATCAATGGGGAAGGGAGATAAAAAAAGCCGTCCGAAGACGGCCTTTTGGTTATTTCGTTAATTCGAATTCAAATTCTTCTTCGGCAGGAGGGATACATTGTCCGCCGGAGCAAGCCATATATTCTACGTAGCCTACTAATTTAGCTTTGTCGCCTTTTAGTTTCACCCGTTGTACGAAAGTCACGGTTCCTTCGAAATATTTCAATTCCATATTGAAGGCTTCGCTCTTTTCAGTTTTAGGTTCTGTGGTTGCTTTAAATTCTCCTACTAATTCAATGTCTTTTGTCTCATCTTCATCTATATTGAAAGTTGTAGGAAGAGGTCCGTTCTCCGGTAATTTGGTGTCATACAGATGCCAACCGCTTTCAACAGTAGCTTTACAGATGATGTCATAAACACCTTCGCTTACTTTCTTGAAAGAAATTTGCCATTTCACTGGTTTTAATACCTGTGAATTTGCAGCCCCAACCATTAAGGTTAATATTGCTGTAAGAATTAATAGTCTTTTCATGAATAAATTAAATTAGTTTTTAAAATAATTTCTCTCTAAAATTTAGTGATGCAAAGTACAAAATTATCGAGAGAAACTATGTTAGCTTATAGTTAAATTTTTTATAATGTTTTTTTCACGGCCACTTCTTCAAAGCTTTCGATGAAATCTCCTGTCTGAATATCGTTGTAATTATTGATGTTCAAACCACACTCGAATCCCTTGGACACTTCTTTCACGTCATCCTTGAAACGTTTTAATGATCCTAGTTCTCCGGTGAAGATCACGATACCGTCCCGAATCACGCGAACTTTTGAAGAACGAGTAATCTTTCCGTCTCTCACGATACATCCGGCAATCGTTCCCACCTTGGTAATCTTAAATGTTTCAAGCACTTCCACGGTAGAGGTGATCTCTTCCTTGAATTCAGGGGATAGCATACCTTCCATGGCGGATTTGATTTCCTCGATAGCCGTGTAGATAATAGAGTAAAGTCGGATGTCGATTTCCTCTTTCTCTGCCAGCTTTCTGGCACCCATGGAGGGACGTACCTGGAATCCGATGATGATAGCGTTCGATGCGGCAGCCAACATGACATCGCCTTCGGAAATTTGCCCCACGGCTTTGTGGATCACGTTCACTTGGATTTCCGGGGTTGACAACTTGATCAAAGAGTCGGACAAAGCTTCGATAGAACCATCCACGTCTCCTTTCACGATGATGTTCAACTCCTGGAAGTTTCCGATGGCAATACGTCTACCGATTTCGTCCAGCGTGATATGTTTCTGGGTACGTAACCCTTGCTCGCGTTGTAACTGTTCTCGTTTGTTAGCCAAAGCACGGGCGTCTTTCTCGTTACCCATGACGTTAAATTTGTCTCCGGCCTGTGGAGCCCCGTTCAAACCGAGTATCAATGCCGGGCAGGATGGTCCAGCCTCTTCCATTTTACTTCCACGTTCGTTGAACATAGCTTTCACGTGTCCGAAATATTGTCCGGCTAGTACCACGTCTCCAATGCGTAACGTTCCGCTTTGTACGAGTACGGTTGCCACGTATCCCCGTCCTTTATCCAGCGAGGACTCGATGATTGAACCGATCGCTTTCCGTTTCGGGTTAGCCTTTAACTCTAGGATTTCTGCCTCAAGTAACACTTTCTCCAGAAGTTCTTCTACGTTCAAGCCTTTTTTGGCTGAGATTTCCTGACATTGGTATTTACCACCCCATTCTTCTACGAGGTAGTTCATGGCAGCCAATTCTTCCCGGATCTTGTCGGGGTTAGCTCCCGGTTTATCAATTTTGTTTATTGCGAATACAATGGGTACTCCTGCCGCACTGGCGTGATTGATTGCCTCAACAGTCTGCGGCATGACGTTATCATCGGCTGCAATGATGATGATGGCAATATCCGTTACTTGGGCACCTCTGGCACGCATGGCGGTAAACGCCTCGTGTCCCGGGGTATCTAGGAATGTCACGGTTCTACCATCAGCAAGTTTCACGCTGTAAGCACCGATGTGTTGGGTGATTCCTCCTGCCTCTCCGGCAATCACGTTTGCTTTACGGATATAGTCCAATAAAGATGTTTTACCGTGGTCAACGTGTCCCATAACAGTCACGATCGGCGGACGGGATTCCACGTGTTCTTCCTGCTCGTCTTCATCCTCGTCAATGGCCTCCTGAATATCCACGCTCACAAATTCGACATCAAATCCGAATTCTTCTGCCACGATATTAATGGTTTCTGCATCCAGACGTTGGTTGATGGACACGAACAAGCCCAAGGACATACAAGTTGAGATAATATCTGCCACGGAAATATCCATCATGGTTGCTAACTCGCTAACCGTAACGAATTCAGTGAGTTTAAGGATACTCTTTTCCAGCTCTGCCTGCTCCATTTCAGCCTGCATCTTCTGGTGTACGGCATCTCGCTTGTCTCTCCGGTGTTTGGAACTCTTGGTTTTTCCCTTGTTCCCCAAACGGGCAAACGTGTCTTTGATTTGCTTTTGTACGTCTTCTTCAGAAATTTCAGCCTTGCTGGCTTTCTTTTTCTTTATCTTCTTTATTTTCTTTTTACTTTCTTCCTGTTTGGCGGTTTTAGAAATTTCAATGTTGATTTTCTCGTCTTTTTTCAGAATACGTTTTCTCTTTTTACGAGTTTCCGATTCATCTGAATCTTCTTCATCTTCGTTTATCACGATATTTTTCTTGATCACGATATCATCCGTACTCTTGGGAGGAACCAAAGATTTTTTCTTGAGTTCCCGTTTGTCCCTTTCTCTTTCTTGTTTGCTTTTCTTCGGGGGCCGGGTACGCTGATTGATTGCGTCCAGATCGATTGTTCCGACAACCTTCACGTCTTTAATCGCCGGGGTCGGTGATTTGTAGCTCACTTCCCTGTCGGTTCTGTTGGAATAATCTTCAGACGGGGCTTTTTCCTCTTGACGGGTTTCAACTTTCGGTTGCTTGATGATCGTTTTCGGAGTTCTGGCAACAGGAGCCTGAGTTTCTTCCCGTTCTTGCTTTTGTGCAACTACGGGAGTTTCTTTTACCTGAGGTTCTGCCGGTTTTTCTTCTTTCTTTTCCTCGATCTTCACCTCTTTTACCTCCTCAACCTTCTCTTCCGGTTTTTGTTGTTTATTCAGTCTGTTCAGATCGATGTGATCCACGACCTTAATTTTATTTTCCAGTTTAATCTCGTCTTTTATAGATATAAATTCCGAAGCGTGTTCCTCCGTACCATTGTTCATGTTATCAATGGTAACCGTTTCTTTTTTTAACCGTGTATTTTTTAAATCTACCCGATTGGATTCTTTTTTAGCCTCGCTATCGGTAGAAAACTCTTTTGCTACTAAAGAGTACTGGTCATCTGTTAGTTTTGCGTTTGGATCAGATGAAATCTTAATCCCCTTTTCCTGCAGGTAATCCACTATCGTGGACAAACCTACGTTAAATTCTCTAGCAACTTTACTTAGTCTAACTGCCATATTAAGATTTTATTTTACAAGCATTATAACCTTGAGCGTTCCTTATTCAAATTCGGCTCTTAATATTTTGAGAACATCCCTGATGGTCTCTATCTCAAGATCAGTCCTGCTCTCTAATTCTGATTCACTTAACTCTAACACGCTCTTTGCCGTGTCACAACCCACGCGTTTCAGTTCCTCGATTACCCATGGTTCGATCTCGTCGGAGAATTCTTCCAGGTTAACATCTTCTTCCTCTGCGGTTTCAAGTTCACGATAAACATCGATCTCGTAGCCCGTGAGCTGGCTGGCCAGTTTGATATTCAAACCGCCTTTACCGATGGCCAAGGAAACTTCCTCCGGGTTTAGGTAAACGTTCGCTCTCTTGTTTTCCTCGTCCATTTCGATCTTGTTGATCTTGGCCGGGTTCAATGCGCGGGTGATGTATAGTTGGATGTTGTTCGTGTAGTTAATCACGTCTATATTTTCGTTTCTCAGTTCCCGGACGATTCCATGTATACGTGAACCTTTCATTCCGACACAAGCACCCACCGGGTCGATACGGTCATCGTATGATTCAACGGCCACTTTGGCGCGTTCTCCCGGAACACGTACCACGTTTTTAATCGTAATTAAGCCATCAAATATTTCCGGAACCTCGTTCTCGAACAATCTTTCAAGGAATACGGGTGATGTACGGGAAAGGATGATGTACGGGGAGGCGTTTTTCATTTCCACGCGAATAACGACTGCCCGGATAGTATCTCCTTTCTTGAAGAAATCACTGGGGATTTGTTCCTGTTTCGGGAGGATCAACTCGTTGCCTTCGTCATCCAAGACCAAAATTTCTTTTTTCCATACTTGGTAAACCTCCCCGGTCACGATCTGGCCCACTTTCTCTTTGTATTTGGTGAAGATGTGATCTTTCTCCAGTTCAAGAATCCGAGCTGAAAGGTTTTGTCTTAAAGCCAGCACGGAACGGCGTCCGAAATCCTTGAATTTTACCTCGTCGGTCACTTCTTCTCCCACCTCGTAGTCGGCATCGATTTTCTTTGCTTCCGTCAGGGAAATTTGGGTATTCGGGTTTTCGAAGGCGTCGTCTTCCACCACGATACGGTTTCTCCAAATTTCCAAGTCACCCTTGTCGATATTTATAATGATGTCAAAATTCTCGTCCGTTCCGTAACGCTTGATAAGCATGTTTCTGAAAATATCTTCCAATACTCTCATCAAGGTTGCCCTGTCAATATTTTTAAGCTCTTTAAATTCTGCGAATGAATCTATCAAATTAATGGCTTCCATTTTTATTTTATGTATTTAGAAAACAACAATATCTTTAACCTCCTTTATGTCTGTAAAATGAATCTCTTTCTCCACTTTGACGATGCTTTTCTTCTTCTTTCCTTCCACGGCCACTTTTTCTTCACATTCGATCACGATTCCCGTGTTGGAATGGGATTTTAATATTCCCTGTAATCTTCCCCCGTTTTGTAGTTTCACCTCCACTTGGTTACCCAAGTTTTTCTCGTATTGCTGGGTTACTTTGAAGGGATAACCGATTCCGGCACTCGAAACGGTTAACTCGAAATCCTCGGTATCTCGATCTAGTTTTGCGTCTAATTGTTTGCTGAGGGTCACGCAGGAATCCACGTTAATGCCCTTCAGAGAGTCGATGTAGAC
This sequence comes from Butyricimonas sp., assembly GCA_019423345.1. Lineage (GTDB taxonomy): Bacteria > Bacteroidota > Bacteroidia > Bacteroidales > Marinifilaceae > Butyricimonas. The sequence continues at coordinate 18,683 of JAHZBN010000034.1, forward strand.
CTCGATCGAGTTGTCCGGAGATACTTTCAAGTCCACCAGAAACAAATCTGTCCCCTGCAGTATTGTTTCGATAATGTCTTTTATTTCCTCTGTACTTTTCATTCTACTCTTTAATCTAAGATAACAGAAGAGGGGACTAATCGCCCCCTCGTTTGTTAATAACCGAGTGCAAAGATACAATTAATTATTTTTAATCCAAAGAGTTCCAGTGGAAAATAGGTGAGAGCGGGATATTTTTTCCGGAGCGAACGTTTTCGGTAAAGAGATTTCATGGCAGTGGAAATCGTGTTGGAAACAAGCCTTTAAGCCTTGATATGTATGGTTTTAAATATTGGTATTGAAACATATTTGTCACATTTTCTATATAGTTCCAAATAAAATTTGTAAGTTTGCCGAAATTTTTTGAATTATGGAGTTTAAAGCAAAGGACATAGCAGCTCTATTAAGCGGGGTTGTCGATGGAGACCCCGAGATTTCTGTAAATAACGTATCTAAAATAGAGGAAGGAAAGCCGGGAACGTTGGCTTTTTTAGCTAATCCTAAATACGAACATTATATCTACACGACGAAAGCATCGATCGTGTTAGTGAATAAAACATTCGAACCCACGCACGAGTATTCCTGTACTTTGATTCGGGTGGAATCGGCTTATGATGCCATTGCAACATTACTGCAAATGTATGATGATATGAAGCCGAAACCAGTAGGAATTGAACAACCTTCTTATATCAGTGATAGTGCCACGATCGGGGAAAAACCTTACATCGGGGCATTTGCATATATAGGGAGAGGTGCGAAAATCGGGAATAACGTGAAAATATATCCTCAGGCCTATATCGGTGACGGTGTGGTTATCGGGGATAACACGATTATTTATGCCGGGGTAAAGATTTACACGGGATGCGTGGTCGGGAAATCCTGTATCCTACATGCCGGAGTGGTACTCGGAGCTGACGGTTTCGGATTCGCTCCGGAAGGGGATCATTACAAGAAAATTCCGCAGATCGGTAACGTGTTGCTGGAAGACAACGTGGAGATCGGGGCGAATACTTGTATTGACCGGGCTACCATGGGATCTACGATTATTAAAAAAGGAGTTAAACTCGATAATTTAGTCCAGATTGCACATAACGTGGTGGTGGGTGGTAACACGGTTATCGCAGCCCAGTCTGGGATTGCCGGGACGACAAAAGTCGGTGAAAACTGCGTGTTCGGCGGGCAAGTGGGTATTGTCGGTCACTTGAATATCGGGTCGGGGACGCAGATCGCTGCCCAGAGTGGTATAACTTCCAATATACCGGAAAAATCTGTCCTGCGCGGATCACCTGCATTTGATTATCCGAAATACCAGAAATGTTATGTCATGTTCCGTAAATTACCGGAGCTATACGGGCAAATAAAAGATTTAGAGAAAGAAGTAAATAAATTAAAATCAGAATAAAATGTCAGTAAAGCAAAGAACTTTAAAGAGTGAATTTTCTTTGAATGGAAAAGGCTTGCACACCGGGAAACAGGTGACTGCGACCTTTAAGCCAGCTGAAGAGAACTTTGGCTATCGAATACGTCGAATGGATTTGGAGGGATCTCCTGAAATTCCAGCTTTGGCTGAATATGTAAAATTAATGGATCGTGCCAGTTGTCTGGAAAAGGACGGCGTGTGCGTGTTCACCATGGAGCATGCGATGGCAGCTCTTTACGGGAGTGGAATTGACAACTGCCTGATCGAGTTGAGCGGGGAAGAATTCCCGATCTTGGATGGTAGTGCTAAATATTACGTGGAAGAGATAGAGAAAGTAGGTTTTGAAGAACAAAAAGCTGATAGACGCTACTTTACAGTGAAAGAGCAAATGGAATTTTGTAGTGAGGACGGGCAGACGAAAATCACGTTATTGCCGGACACCGACTATAATATAAATTTGGTCGTTGCTTACGATTCTCCTTATTTGCAAATGCAGTATGCTACTTATTCTGAAAAAGTAACCGATTTTGCGAAAGAGATTGCCCCGTGTCGGACATTCGTATTCCTGCGCGAGTTGGAAATGCTTTTGCAGCATAATCTGATCAAAGGCGGGGATTTGGATAACGCAATTGTGATTGTTGATCGTGAAATTTCTCAAGAAGAGGTGAACCGTCTGGCTAAATTGTTCAACCACGATTCTATCGAGGTGAAACAGGGTATTTTGAATAATTTAGACCTGTACTTTGACAATGAACCAGCTCGTCATAAATTGCTGGATGTTATCGGGGATCTGTCTTTATGCGGGCGTTTTATCAAAGGACGTGTTATTGCGGAGAGACCGGGTCATAAAGCGAACACCAGTTTGGCCAAGAAAATGTGTAAGGCTATCACGCAGGCAGAGAGAGAAGATGTTCGTCCCGACGTGGACACGACGGCCGAACCGTTGATGGATGTGAATAAGGTGAGAGCCTTGTTGCCTCATCGTCCTCCTTTCCTGTTGGTTGATAAAATTTACGAGGTGACGGATGATATCGTGATCGGTTGCAAGAATGTCACCATGAACGAGCCTTTCTTTGTGGGGCACTTTCCGGAAGAACCGGTGATGCCGGGTGTGTTGATCGTAGAGGCAATGGCGCAGTGTGGGGGTATTTTGGTGTTGAATCAGGTGGAAGACCCGGAGAATTATTCCACGTATTTCGTGAAAATAGATGGTATCAAATTCCGTCATAAAGTTGTGCCGGGCGATACGTTGGTCTTTAAGCTGGTAAAGATTGCTCCTATTCGTCGCGGGATCGTGACGATGAGAGGGTACGCTTTTGTCGGTAAAACGTTAGTTTGTGAAGTGGGTGAATTCATGGCCCAGGTTGCAAAAACGAAAAAATAGTGATAAGCTTGTACTTAAAATGTAACTATTATATTGTAATTAAATAAAAAAAACGAATGAAACAACCGTTAGCTTATGTTCATCCTGAAGCCCAGATCGCGGATAACGTGGTGATTGAGCCTTTCGTGACAATTGATAAGAATGTTGTCATAGAGGAGGGAACAAGAATTGGTTCGAATGTCACTATCCTGGAGGGAGCGCATATCGGGAAAAATTGTAAGATTTTTCCGGGGGCTGTTATTTCTGCCATTCCTCAGGATCTTAAATTCAAAGGAGAGAAGACAATCGTCGAGATTGGTGATAACACGACCATTCGGGAGTGTGCGACTATAAATAGAGGTACTGCCGCTAAAGGCGTAACTAAAGTCGGGAGCAATTGTTTGATCATGGCCTACGTGCATATCGCACATGACTGCGAGATAGGGGATAATTGCATTATCACGAATGCTTGTCAGTTGGCCGGTGAGGTCGTTGTGGATGACTTCGCTATTATCGGTGGAATGTCTGCCGTGCATCAGTTCGTACATATCGGTCGTCACGTGATGATTCAGGGAGGCTCTTTGATTGGTAAGGATGTACCTCCTTACGTGAAAGCCGGAAGATTACCTTTATCTTATGCAGGTGTGAATTCGATCGGTTTGCGCCGTCGCGGATTCGTGAACGAAAAAATCAACGAGATTCAGGATATATACCGGATCCTTTTCCAATCCGGGTTGAACAATTCTGATGCGGTGGAACGAATCGAGGCCGAGATGCCGGCATCCAAAGAACGTGACGAGATCATTATGTTCGTGCGTAACAGCAAACGGGGTGTCATGAAAGGCTATATGGGATAAAAATCCAAAGCGTTAAATATCTATTTCGGAGCCCGTCCCTGTGGCCGGGTTCTGTTTGTTTATTCCTGACAGTTGAAATGGGGTAAGATCTTTCCTTGTTGACAGTTGGAGATAATAACGAGATACCGACACAAGTTGCTACCAATATAGGCGGGGAGCCCTGGAGAAGGAAGGGTAATAAAAAAGCACTCCTTGCGAAGTGCTTTTTTGCTGTTCTAATCCTGGAATTATAATTTCGGACCTGCGGCAACCAATGCCTTTCCGGCCTCGTTTCCTTCGAACTTCTTGAAGTTCTTGATGAAACGTTCTGATAAGTCTTTTGCTTTGGTTTCCCATTCGCTGGCGTTACTGTATGTGTCGCGAGGATCAAGGATCTTCGGATCAACTCCCGGCAATGCGGTCGGAACCTCGAAATTGAAGAACGGGATTGTTTTGGTCGGGGCTTTATCAATAGAGCCATCCAAAATAGCGTCGATAATACCGCGAGTATCTTTAATAGAGATACGTTTACCTGTTCCGTTCCATCCGGTATTTACCAAGTATGCTTTTGCTCCTGTTCTCTCCATTTTCTTAACCAGTTCTTCTGCATATTTTGTCGGGTGCAATGACAGGAATGCAGCTCCGAAACAAGCAGAGAAAGTCGGAGTCGGTTCAGTAATACCGCGTTCCGTTCCGGCCAGTTTTGCCGTGAATCCGGACAAGAAATAGTATTTCGTTTGTTCCGGGGTCAGGATGGATACCGGAGGTAATACTCCAAATGCGTCTGCTGACAAGAAAATAACCTGTTGTGCAGCCGGACCTTTAGAGATCGGTTTCACGATGTTCTTGATATGATAGATCGGGTAAGAAACACGAGTGTTTTCGGTAACAGATTTATCATTGAAGTCGATCTTTCCGTTAGCGTCTACGGTAACATTCTCCAACAAAGCGTCACGTTTGATGGCGTTATAGATGTCCGGTTCTGCTTCCTTGCTCAAGTTGATAACTTTAGCGTAGCATCCGCCTTCGTAGTTGAACACGCCTTCATCATCCCATCCGTGTTCGTCGTCACCGATCAAAAGACGTTTCGGGTCAGTTGATAACGTGGTTTTACCTGTTCCCGACAGCCCGAAGAAGATAGCCGTGTTTTTACCTTCCATGTCCGTGTTGGCAGAGCAGTGCATAGATGCGATTCCGCGTAACGGGTTCAGATAGTTCATGATAGAGAAGATACCTTTCTTCATTTCACCACCGTACCAAGTGTTCAAAATTACTTGCTCTTTGGTTTTCAAGTTGAATACGGTAGCTGTTTCGGAGTTCAAGCCTAATTCTTTGAAGTTTTCAACTTTAGCTTTGGCAGCGTTGAAAGAAACGAAATCCGGTTCCCCGTAATTCGCTAGTTCTTCTTCTGTCGGGCGAATGAACATATTCTTCACGAAGTGAGCTTGCCATGCCACTTCCATGATGAAACGAACTTTCAGACGGGTTCCCGCGTTGGCCCCGCAGAACGTGTCAACCACGTACAATTTTTTGCCAGACAATTGTTTCACGGCTTTTGCCTTCAAATCTGCCCATGCTTCTTCTGAACAAGGTTTGTTGTCGTTCTTGTATTCGTCAGAAGTCCACCATACAGAATCCTCGCTGGCCTCGTTCTTTACAAAGAATTTATCTTTCGGTGAACGTCCGGTATAGATTCCGGTCATCACGTTAACTGCGCCAAGCTCGGTCAAATATCCTTTTTCGTACCCTTCCAGTTTCGGGTCTGTTTCTGCCTTGTACAATTCTTCATATGAGGGATTGTGAAGGATCTCTTTCACATCCGTGATTCCATAAATACTTAAATCTAATTTTGCCATAGCAATAAATTTATGTTAGAAATTAATTAATTCTTTTTTTCTTTAATTTGGCACAAAAATAGGAAACATTTTGATATAAAAGAACCAATTTTCCCATTCCCTTGTCCGTTTATGTTTTATTAACACCTTCTTGTTTTTCTATTCTCTCAAACATATGCTTACACGATCGTATACCTTTTGTACGTTCGTATCCGTGAACTTGTTACGATCTATGTTTAGAATGTAACTGTCGGTGAATGGGGAGTTTAGTTTTCGGTCAATCCGACTCCTGCCGATGGCGGTTAGTGCCGCGACTTGAAGATAGGAATGATCGGAATTTAAATATTCATTTACCATTTGTTTCACGTTTTCCAGTTTCGAAAGAACCAATGTTCCGAAATATTCCGCTATCTCGAAGTTGTAACAGTGTTGTAATAATTGGGTAATTTTTTCTGTAATCAACTCTTGAACCGGGAATAAAAAACAGGCAACGATTTGTTCTTCTCGTTTCTTTGTTCCCCACAATAGTTGTGCCAATCTTAAATCGGGTTGGTATTGTCCGGCCAAGTTTTTAAGAGAGAGGTAACTTGCCCCGATCTGTCCTTGCGTGTCGGCTCCTATCCGTTCCATGCTGTCAAGACTTCTTCCGTTTTGTAACCGGAATATTCTTCGGCTGACTTCTTTAAAGAGTTGCTCTGTTTTTTTATCTATCGGGAAAACTTCCATCACCTCGTCCTGTTTATTTAAAGTAAATGAAAAAATCTGCATGTTTATCCATATGCAAAAGTAGCTATAAAAAATGAAATCGTGGCGTCAGACGTTATGTTTTGTAGCATATTCAAACGTTTGTGTAGAAGATGATTAGTTTAAATAATCTGAATCTGTTAAATATTTATTAAGATTTCGGTAGAAAGGTAATCTTTGGGAGGATATAATTAATTTCGCTTTCACAAAGACCAATAGAACAAATTTAAAGGAATAAATGATGATCAAATGTTTTTTATGGTTCGTGCCCTGCCTTTTCGTGCTGGCCGGGTTTGCACAGAAAGCCAATTACAAGGAAGCCGAACGTTTTATGCGTGGGAATGCAGAAAAACTGGTAGGATCAACGAAAGTAAGTCCTCGCTTTTTGAAGGAAAGCGATAAGTTTTGGTATAGTTACAAAACGGGCGATGGAACCCGTTATTATTTCGTTGACCCGAAGGCAAAGATTCACCGGGAGTTATTCGATCGGGAATTTATGACTGCCGAAATCAGCAAGTATACCCACGGACCGGTGAATTACAAAGAACTACCCGTGCGGGCATTGGCTTTTAAAGAAGATGAGAAGACATTGAAGTTCGAGGTGGATACTTTCCGTTTCGAGTATAACATTTATACCAATCAGTTGGTGAAAATAGATTCTGCCCGAAAGAAACCGGATACAACTCCCAAGAAATCGAACGGGCTGGAGGGGACGTATTCTCCGGATAGTACTTATGTCGTTTACGCTAAAAGTCATAACTTGTATATGCTTTCCGTGAAAGATTCCGTGGAAACCCAGATCACTACGGATGGTGAATTAAAATACTCTTATGCCTACGGTGATACGGACACCACGAGTAAACGGGTGTCTGCCCGAGTGACTTGGTTCGAGAATTCGGAACGTTTTTACGTGCGTCGCTCGGACCGGAGAAAGATCAAAACACTTTATGTGGTTAATAATTTGAGTTCCCGTCCGACGTTGAACGAGTATGAATACGTGATGGCCGGGGATCAGGAGGTGCAACACGAGGAGTTGTTTCTGGTGGACACTACCGATAAGAAATTGATTAAAGTGCCGGTTGAGAAATGGCCGGATCAGACATTGAGATTGTTTACCCCGGGAGAAAAGGTCAACAGTCTTTATTTCTTGCGTAAGAAGAGGACTTGTGACGAGATCGATTTTTGTAAGGTGGATTTGAAAACAGGGGAGGTGAAGGTGTTGATTAACGAGATTAGTAAACCTTATTTCAATAATGATTTCTTCCATCTTTCCTTGTTGAACGAAGGGAAAGATATTATCTGGTGGTCGGAGAGAACGGGACACGGGCATTTCTATCATTACGATGGCGAGGGAAATTTGAAGAATGCGATTACTTCCGGGAACTGGACGGCCGGGAAGATGGTTAAGATTGATACTGTGGGACGTACCATTTATTTCGGGGCTTACGGGCAGGAGAAGGGAGCGTGTCCCTACTATGCCCGGGTGAATAAAGCCCGGATTGACGGGAATGGTCAAGTGGAGGTGCTGACACCTGAACAGGCCACTCATGAGGCTTATTTTTCGAAGTCGGGACGTTATTTCGTGGATAATTATTCCCGTGCGGACTTGGAACCCCGGAGCGTGTTGCGGGATAACAAGGGAAAGGTAATTTTGGAATTAGCATCACCCGATTTGACCCGGCTTTACGAGACTGGATGGAAGATGCCGGAGCCTTTCACGGTGAAGGCAGCCGATGGGCATACGGATTTGTACGGTTTTATGTGGAAACCTTTTGACTTCGATTCAACCCGGCGTTACCCGATTATTTCGTATGTTTATCCCGGTCCGCAAACCGAGGCGATTCCGTTGGAGTTTTCCGTGACGGCAGTTTATAATGTCGGGCTGGCACAAGTCGGTTTCGTGGTGGTAACTTTCGGTCACCGGGGAGGTAGTCCGATGCGTGATAAGTGGTATCACACGTTTGGGTATAATAATTTGAGGGATTACCCGTTGGCGGATGATAAATGCGGTATCGAGCAGTTGGCTGATCGTTTTTCTTTTATTGATAAGTCCAAGGTGGGTATTTTCGGACATTCCGGCGGAGGTTTCATGTCTACCGCAGCATTGTGTACTTATCCCGATTTCTACACGGCGGCTGTTTCGTCGGCGGGAAATCATGACAATAATATTTATAACCAATGGTGGGGAGAGACTCATCACGGGGTTCGGGAGGTTAAATCTTTCGAGAAGAAAACCGTGAAAGATTCTATCACGGGTAAAGATACCACGATTTCCGTGGAGAAAATCAAGTTCGAGACGAAAATCCCGACGAATATCGAGCTGGCGAAGAATTTGAAAGGGTATTTGATGCTGGTGACGGGTGACGTGGATAATAACGTGCATCCAGCGAATACCTTGCGCATGACAGATGCGTTGTTGAAAGCGGGAAAGAATTTTGACTTAGTGATTTTACCGGGACAAGCTCACGGTTTTATGGGCATACAACAGGCTTTCTATCAACGGAAGATGTGGTTCCATTTCGCGAAACACTTGCTGGGGGATTATTCTTCCGATCAGTTCCGGGAGATTGATGCTTATATGCGGTTGTGAGGCAAATGCTAACGCCTTGATTTTATTACATAGGTTATAGGATTAGAAATAATTCCCGAAGAGGGAGAGTTACCCAGCTCTCCCTCTGTTTATAGATGGAATACTCGAAGGGGGGGTAAATAAGTTGATTACATTGAAATAAACTCCTCCGTCACTTCGTGCTATATTATCTTTTAGACTATTCAACTTTAATATCAACTCCCTGTTTATCAGGTGTTAATTGTGTGGAGGTGTGCTATTCCTAACATACAGCCGTACATGAGCCGGTTAATATTAGAATTTGTTCCGAGTACAAAGATATACAGAGTTATTCAATATAAGACGTTAATTGTCAGTTTTTTGTGTCTGTTTTCACTTTCCGACAGAAGTGAAAGGAGTATTGAACTCATTACGAGATACATGGACGATAAAAGCCCACGAAAAAAACGTTGTTTTCGTGGGCTTTTGATGTTTTATAGACCGGTTTATTTTTGAAAGGAACCGGTTGTTTGTGGTTAATCGGCGTATCGTCGATTGACGGGTTTGACGTGTATCTCGATACGTCTGTCGTCCAAGATTCGGCGGACGGCTTTCCATAGGGGAAGTTTTTCAACTCCGGCCAATTTCATGGCCTCAACTATCATTGTGTTTTCAACTAATTGGAGGTAGTCTTCTTCC
>JAHZBN010000035.1:0-26971 GCA_019423345.1 Butyricimonas sp.
TTTACAATTTATTGAATGTCAAATCTAGTAAACCAATTTTAGGAAACTACATAACCCAAGACCGGACTATTGTCGAACAAGAATGTAAGGCGTTTATTTTACTTTACTGCAAATTCGTACATAAATTCCTAATAAATAGTGTTAGATCATGAATAATTTGTTGTCCGATCGGTTTTAAAAACATCGATAAATGCTATATTTACAGCCTCTATTTTGTGTAAAGTGTTTAAATTGTAAAAGTGTTTATTATGTTATTACGCGGATGTTTAGTTATTTTATTGTTAGGCGTGCAATTCGCTTTTGGACAGCAAAAACCAAATCCCGATTGGGTGAATCAGAAGTTTTCCATGTTTATTCATTGGGGATTATATTCTGAGCTGGGAGGGGTTTGGAAGGGACAGCCGGTTCGTGCCGGATACAGCGAACAGATACAATCTTTTGCCAAAATTCCCAAAGTGGAGTACGAGGCAGTGGCAAAAGTATTCGATCCGGAGAAATGGAATGCTGATTCCGTGGTGGCTTTGGCAAAGGCGGCAGGGATGAAATCCATCGTGTTCACGTCGAAGCATCATGACGGGTTTTGCATGTATCATTCCAAATACACGAAATATAATGTTGTGGATGCAACTCCTTTCAAGCGGGACGTGATGAAAGAGTTATCGGATGCTTGCCGGCGGCAGGGGGTAAAGTTTGCGGTTTATTATTCATTAATTGATTGGAACTTCCCGGGTAATGGTATTACGCCTCATAATGCAGATGCGATTTCAAAAGAGCATCATGTGTTCAGTATGCATCAGGTAGAAGAGATCATGACGAATTACGGTCCGATTTCAGAAATTTGGTTTGATATGGGCTCTTTGAGCGGACAACAGAGTAAAGAGTTATATGATCTTGTGAATCGTTTACAACCGCAGTGTATGGTGAGCGGGCGTTTGGGAAATGACCGGGGAGATTTTGCCGTGATGGCGGATAATGCTTATCCGGATTATAAGATCGGTGTGCCTTGGCAGACTCCGGCCTCGTTTTTTGATGAGACGTGGAGTTACCGTTCTTGGCAGGAACGGGGAAGTTTGGATAAAAAGATTGATGAGAAATTACGTAGTTTGGTGAAGGTGGTAAGTCGAGGGGGTAACTTCTTGCTGAATATTGGTCCAAGAGGGGATGGCTCTGTGGTGGAGTTTGAGCGGGATGCCTTGTTAGCCATGGGAAAATGGATGAAACGTTACGGGGAGGCAATTTATAATACAACGGCTAATCCTTTTGATCACGCTGTTGAGTGGGGGGATATTACCTGTAAGGGGAATAATCTTTATTTGTTTGTTGAGAAGGTTCCGACTAACCGGGAGATTGTTTTGAACGGGTTGATCGGGAAAGCGAAAAAAGCGAGTTTGTTAGCTGACGAGAAGGCTTTGAGCTTGAAACAGGATGGGCAGTCCGTGTCGGTAAATATTCCCGGGGATGTGAAGCCGGACCGGGGCATGATCGTGGTGAAGCTGGAGTTTGCCGGAACATTACGGGTTGTTCCCGATCAGGTGCTTGAAACGAGCGAATTGTCGGCAGTGAATGCTATTCCCGTGTATGCTTATTCTAGTATGGATTATTATTCCAGTTTCCGGAGTACGGTCGGTTTTAGCTGGCATTTCAAGAAACTCGGGAAGACAATAACCCCGACAATTATTTACACGACAGGAGATCAGGGAAAAGAACTCCGTTTGGTTGTTGACGGGAAAGAGCAGGTAACGACGTTGACGGGCGGGGAGGAGCAGCAGTTGAACAATCATCCGGAAGGAATTACATGGGGTAAAGTGTATATACACGAGCCTCAAGCGGATCGTTTCAATGGTAATATTGGGGGGATAAAAGAAGAGATAAACGTGAATGCGGAGGGGTGGCGTTCGTGGGATGATTTCAGGGCGGGAAAAGCTTTGAATGTTCCGATGCGGGAAAAACAGTCGATACACGTGTTGCACAAGTTTACGAGTGATCGGGAGCAGGATGTGCTGGTTGAGCTGGGTGTTGCCGATGGGGTACAAGTGGCCTTAAATGGAGAGAATGTATTGTTGCGCACGTATGTGGGTGGGATACCCCGGACCAATGAGGTGATAAAACTACATTTGAAAAAAGGAGATAACCAGTTGGTAGTGAAATTACACAATCGTTACGGGACAGAAGTAACCTATTTGATGAATACAAACGTGAAACAAGCGATGTATAGACTTCGATTGAAACCGATGAAGCTCTATTCCGGGGAAATTCACGACTGTAATCTTGAAATGGCTCATCCTGCTAACAATAACAGTGATATGGGGCTACGGGATATACGAGTTGAACTAGAATAATAAAATAATATAGGATATGAAAAAGAGATTGCGTAAGAAATTGCATAAAGGAGAGTTCCGGGAACTGGGATTTTCTTTTGATGCTAAATTTAAGACAGATACGGAGATGCAAGTGGTTGAAGAATGGTTGCAGGAGTTGGCCCATTTGTTGAATGAACATTCTTTGGAGATGGGGGGCGGTTGGAATTCCAAGGTATGTGGTGGATTTATCACGCGTGAACGTGGTAGCGTGACCCCGGAAGAACGGGAAATCGTACGGGAGTGGTTTGATGGACATGGACAGAACCTAGAATCCATCTCTGTCGGTGAATTGAAAGATGCTTGGTACGGATGGTGAACGTGGGGTGTTTATACTTTCCCGTTATGACGAGAAGACTAGAAAACTAATTATATGAGAACAAAATTTTATTTACCTTTTATTGCTTTGGCATTGATGGCTACAAGTTGCAATAGTAAAAAAGAGGCAGAACAGAAAGGCGGGATTCGTCTTGCAAACCTGGATCAAACCGCTAATCCGAGAGATGATTTTTATCAGTACGCGTGTGGAGGTTGGATGAAAGCGAACCCGCTTACGGATGAGTATTCCAGATTCGGTTCGTTTGATCAACTGGCTGAAAATAATCGTACCCAGATCAAGAGTTTGATCGAGGAGCTGGCGAAACAACAAGCTCAACCGGGAAGTGTCGCCCAGAAAGTGGGTGATTTGTATAATATAGCCATGGATAGCACTAAGTTGAACGCGGATGGGGTGGCCCCGATCAAGGGATACTTGGATCAGTTGGCTGCGATTGAGGATCGGGGTGTGTTATCGCAGAAAGTTGCCACGATGCATCGGGATGGTTTCGGACCGTTCTTTGGGTTATACGTGGGAGCTGATGAGATGAACAGTTCCATGAATATAGCACAATTATACCAGGGAGGTTTGAGCTTGGGAGAGCGTGAGTATTACCTGGATAATGACGATCACACGAAGGAGATTCGTGCGAAATTTGAAGAGCATGTGGGTAAAATGTTCCAGTTGGCAGGATTTACTACCGATGAGGCACAAAAGGCTGCTGCTAACGTGATGAAAGTGGAGACTCGTTTGGCCGAGAATTCCAAGTCGGCCGTAGAATTACGTGACCCGTATGCCAACTACAACAAGATCACTGTTGCTCAATTAAAGAAAGAAGTTCCGGGAATTAACTGGGATGTTTATTTCACGACGATCGGGTTGAAGGATTTGCAAGATGTGAACGTGGGACAGATGGGCGAGATTAAAACGGTTGCCGATTTGTTGAAAAAAGAGGATTTGAACGTGTTGAAGTCATACTTGCAATGGAACGTGATCAATGCGGCTTCTTCTTATTTGAGTGATGCTTTCGTGGCTCAGAATTTTGATTTCTACGGGAAGACTCTTTCCGGTAGGAAGGAAATGCAACCGCGTTGGAAACGTGCCGTGAGTACGGTGAATGGTGTGTTGGGAGAGGCCGTGGGCCAAATGTATACCGAGAAATATTTTCCGGCTGCAGCTAAAGAACGTATGACGAAGTTGGTGGCTAACTTGCAGAAAGCTTTGGGTGAACGTATTCAAGGTTTGGAATGGATGAGTGAAGAGACAAAAGTGAAAGCCTTGGAGAAATTAGCTGCTTTCCACGTGAAGATCGGTTATCCTGATAAGTGGAGGGACTATTCTAATCTGGAGATTAAAAATGATTCTTATTGGGATAATATCGTGCGTTCTAATCATTTTGATTACGATAAGATGATTGCCAAGGCTGGTAAGCCGGTAGATAAGGACGAGTGGTTGATGACCCCTCAGACGGTAAATGCTTATTATAACCCGACGACGAATGAAATTTGTTTTCCGGCGGCGATTCTTCAATATCCATTCTTTGATATGAATGCTGATGATGCTTGTAATTATGGTGCTATTGGCGTGGTTATCGGTCACGAAATGACTCACGGGTTTGATGATCAAGGTCGTCAATATGATAAGGATGGAAACTTGAAGGACTGGTGGACGTCGGAAGACGCTAAAAATTTCAAGGAGCGAGCTCAAGTGTTAGTGGATTACTTTAATAAGATAGAGGTATTGCCCGGCTTGATGGCTAACGGAGAATTGACCTTAGGGGAGAATATTGCCGATCATGGTGGTTTGCAGGTTGCATATTTGGCTTTACAAAAGGCCATGACCGAGAATCCGCTTGGGAAAGACGAGAATGGTTTTACTCCGGAGCAACGTTTCTTCCTTTCATACGGAAACGTGTGGGCAGGTAATATCCGTGACGAGCAAATCCGTTTGCAAACAAAATCCGATCCTCACTCTTTGGGACGGTGGCGTGTGAATGCTGCGCTTCCTCATATTAGCATGTGGTACGATGCTTTTGGAGTGAAAGAGGGCGATGCTTTATATTTGCCAGTTGAAAAAAGAGCTTCTATCTGGTAATAGATGAGTTTTTATGATATGATTCCCCGGGTTGGCTATATCGCCGATCCGGGGATGTTTTTATAGGGGATCTCGCCTATATTGTAGTGCGCTTGCGCCGGTGTCTCGTTAGCAAGTCAACGGGAAATCAACGGGAAGTGTATCGGGCTGAACAGTCAATTAAAGGTCGGTATTTCCTTGATATGTCACGTATATATACAGGAGACACTAAGGAGAGTACGGTGAGACGACTAAGCGTGCCTAAAGAAGGAATGAATCGGAAGGGGGCTAGGAACAGGATTATTGCTTATATGGATTTGTTTTTAACCAAAAAATAATTTATATTTGCTTGATACTAAAATTGAAAGGGTTATGGACATTGTTAAGCGAGATCAGTTTATTGCTCTTTGGAGAAAATATTTTAATGACGCGGAGCTTCCTGTTGCATTCTATTATTCAAAGGAAAATAATAACGCCACGATCGTGAAGAAGGCGATGGGGCACACTTGTATCATAGCCCAGCTTGGGCGAGTTCGTAAAGGTGAATCACTTTGTTTCTTACCGGAGTCTGTGGGGTGTGGCGGGGGAAAGTTTTACCTCGGATTTAGTAAAAACATGAGGGAGGGCTTCGAGTATTTTCTTTCTCACGGGGAAAATACACCTCGCTGCGAGCGCTATAAACGGACACCGGAACAGGTGAATGCTTTTTTGAAAACAGTTCATGAACTTCCGAGAAAGGGCGATTGCCTTGTGTTCAAACGTTGGGATCACTTGTCGGAACAGGACGAGCCGGAAGCCGTGTTCTTTTTTGCCCCGGCGGATGTTATTTCGGGACTTTTCACGTTAGCGGGTTTTGATAGTTCAAAGCAGGAGGCAGTGATCTCTCCTTTCGGGGCAGGATGTACTTCTATTATTTACTATCCTTACCGGGAACAAGTAGAAGGGACGAAAAGGGCCGTGCTTGGGATGTTCGACCCGTCTGCAAGGTTATGTACGGGCAGTAATCTATTGTCTTTTGCCGTGCCGATCTCGAAATTCATGGAGATGATTGACCAGATGGAGGAGAGTTTCCTAATTACGGATACGTGGAAGATGATGCAAAAACGGATGTGATGGACGTGAAACGGGGAGTCCGGTTATATGTCTCGTTCTACGAGATGTTTGCAGTTTCCGCTCTTGCCGTGTCGCTTGCCTGTGGATTGATTATGTTCATATATCGAATGAAGTCTCCGGCTGTGGTGGCGGTGATTGTTGTGGCTACCTTTTGGTTCAAGGTGGCCACGATGGTATTTATCCGGTTTACCGCAAAACGAAAATTGGGACATTTCTTTTATTATTACAAGAACGTGGGGATGTCGAGCAGAAGGCTCTGGAGCGTGGCCTTGGCGTTTGACTTCTTGACGTACGTGGGGTGTATGTTAATCGCTTATCAGTTGTAATCATGCATACGCTTGATGTAAGTAATCTTTACTTGGAATACGGGTTTAATCGCGTGTTGTGGGATGCTTGTCTGCATTGTGAAACGGGAGAGGTGGTCGGTATCCTCGGGAGGAATGGGGGAGGAAAGAGTTGTCTGATGAAAGTAATTTACGGGGAATTGAGGTTGAAGGACCAATACGTGGCTATTGACGGGAAGGCCTTGTTGACAAGAGAGAGGAGGCCGGAAGATATGCGTTATCTTTTGCAACAGAGTTTTGTGTTACCGGGATTGTCCGTGAAACAGGTGTTTGATGATTTCGGTGTAGCGTTCGAGAGTTTCGTGAAAGATTTCCCCGATTTTGCAGGGACGGCCCGGAAGCGGATGAAAGCTTTTTCCACGGGAGAGCGAAGGATTATTGAAGTGTACGCGGTGTTAGCCTCGGATTCGAAATTTTGTTTGTTGGATGAGCCATTTTCTTTTATGATGCCCCTACACGTGCAGAAGATGAAAGAGGTGATCCAACGGGAGAAGAAACGGAAAGGGATCGTGATCACCGACCATTATTTTGAGGACGTGATAGATATTAGTGATGAGTTATTTATTTTGAGAAGTGGTAAAATTTGGCGGGTCAATGGACGAGAGGATCTCGAATTGTTAGGATATATAAGGAATACAAATGGAGTTTAAGATAGACGAACAGACGTTGAATGACTTAGAGTTATTCAATCAAGCTTTGGATGGGAAAAGTATTTTCTCTTGTTTCAATACCGCTTGCTCTGACGGGGGAAAGGCTTGTATAAGAAAGATGTTGGAGAGTCCGTTGACAGATGTCAATAAAATCCGGGCTCGAGTAGAGGCGATTCGCTATCTGGGGCAATTGCCATTCTTTTTGGATATTCGTCGGGAAGAATTGAGTTTTATCGAGGTTTACCTGCAACAGGAGGATGTGCCTCAACGCAATATGTATCATTTAACGAGTCGGGCGGTGAAAGGATGGTTAAAACCGGATAACGATTGTTATCTGCGCCAACGCGCAGTCCCGTATCTTGGGCGGCTTATCCGTGAGTTGGGGACTTTTATGGACGAGTTGCCAGCGGGGAGAGTGCCGGAGATGATAAGGGATATGCAACAGAGGGTGAAAGAAACGCTTGCCCGTGAGGGGATGCAATACTTGGTGAACCAGAAAAAAGATTCTTTTTGGACACGAGAAAGCCTGGATCTTTATTTTCGGGGGAAAGAACTTGATGGGGTTCGTGTTGTGCTGGATACCTTATATATGCTGGATGCTTTACGATCGTTGGGGATTATGACTAAAGGGGAGGAGTTGACGTTTCCGATTTTCACGGAAAGTGGGAGAACGGTGAGGATCGAGGGATTGTATCACTTGTTTTTGGAAAATCCGGTGAAGAATGACGTATTATTTGATGATCGGCAACATCTATGTTTCCTAACAGGGCCAAATATGGCGGGAAAATCCACTTGCATGAAGGCTTTCGGGGTGGCAGTTTATTTGGCTCATTGCGGATTACCCGTGCCGGCAGCCCGGATGGAATTGTCCGTGTTTAAAGGATTGTTTACCACGATTAATTTGTCGGATAATTTGTCGTTAGGGTATAGTCATTATTATAATGAGGTCGCCCGGGTAAAATATATCGTGGAACAAGTGCGGGATTTGCAGAACGTGGTGGTTGTTTTTGATGAACTGTTCCGGGGAACTAACGTGAAGGATGCGTATGATGCGTCTTGTGCGGTGATTGGTGGATTGGCCCGGTTGAAATATGGGGTATTTATGATTTCAACACATATTGTCGAGGTGGCGGAGTTTTTAAAACCGTTTCCTTCGGTATGTTTCCGTTTCTTTGAAATAGACATGACGACGGGAGAGCCCCGCTACACGTATTGTTTACGGGAAGGAGTTTCCGACGAACGGATCGGGATGTATATATTGAAGAAAGCGGGGGTGGTGGATCTAATTGAAGCGTTGTGAGCAAGTGAATACAGAAAAAATTCATGAATTATTCTTTACTTGTTTGTTATCATTAGAATTATTTCTATTTTTGCGTTTGTAAAATGTTTCTTCGGGGCAGGGTGCAACTCCCTACCGGCGGTTATAGTCCGCGACTCCCTTTCGAGGGACTGATTCAGTGAAATTCTGAAACCGACGGTTAAAGTCCGGATGATAGAGGAGATATTTAGTTGTAATTGATATTATATTAGTACAATATAAATTTATGCCCCGAATGTGTATGCATTCGGGGTATTTTTTTAGGAGGTTTTGAACATGGTGAGACAGGAAGATATTGAATATATGCGACGGGCGATGGAGCTTGCCGAACGGGGAGTAGGATTCACGAATCCGAACCCGATGGTGGGAGCCGTGATCGTGAAGGGGGGAAAGGTGATCGGGGAAGGATGGCACGAGAGATGCGGTGAATGGCATGCGGAGAGGAACGCTTTCAAGAATTGTACGGTTTCTGCGGAGGGTGCCACGATGTATGTGACGTTGGAACCTTGTTGTCATTATGGAAAGACACCCCCTTGTACGGAGGCAATCATCGAACATGGGATTGCCCGTGTGGTGATCGGGATGGAAGATCCTAATCCGTTGGTAGCGGGTAAAGGGATTGCTTTTTTAAGAGAGGCTGGAATCGAGGTCGTTTGCGGGATTGAGGAAGAGGCTTTACGGGAACAGAATCGAGTATTTTTGAAATATATATCGACAAGATTGCCTTGGGTGGCGCTGAAAGCGGCGATGACGCTGGACGGGAAGATTGCGACTCGTACAGGCGATTCCAAATGGATTACGGGAGCGGAGGCACGAGCTTACGTGCATGAGTTGAGACATCGTTTTATGGCCATATTAGTTGGAATCGGAACAGCCGTGGCGGATGATCCCTTGCTGAATTGCCGAATTGAGGGGCGTGGTGTTAGGCAGCCGATACGAGTGGTAGTAGATAGTAATGCTCGCTTGTCCTTGGAGAGCCAGCTTGTGCAGACGGCCGAAGAGTATCGCACGATCGTGGCCTATACTCGTTTTGCTCCGGAAGAGAGAGTAAAAGCCTTGCGGGAAGCAGGTGTGGAGATGTTGCTTTGCGAGGAGAAGGAAGGACTTGTTGATGTCAGGAATTTATTGGAACTATTGGGACAGTTCGGGATTGACTCTATTTTGTTGGAAGGAGGGGGAAATTTGAATTACACGTTTTTGTCCGAAGGGCTTGTGGATGAATTGTATGCTTTTGTTGCCCCAAAGATCGTGGGCGGTATGAGTGCCAAGACTCCGGTGGAAGGTACGGGAGTGGAGAAAATGGCTGATGCCATAAACCTCGAATTGAAAAACGTATTGAATATCGGTGATGATGTTCTTTTAAAACTAAAAGTTAAAAACTAAAAGATAATAGATTTCGTGATTAAAAAAGTGAGGGCATTGAGCGAGGAAATCTAAAATCATAAATTGTAAATCTAAAATTAAGATGTTTACAGGTATAATCGAAGAAATAGGAACCATACGGGGAATCAAGCGGGGAAACCGGAGTGTGGTGTTGGAAGTGCAGGCAAAGAAGGTGTTGGAGGATTTGCACGTGGGGGATAGTATTGCCACGAACGGGGTTTGCCTGACGGTGATCTCTTTTGCTAACGGGAGTTTCTGTGCCGATGTGATGCCGGAGACGATGTCACGTAGCAATTTGGGAGAACTGCACGTTGGGGATCGGGTGAATTTGGAGAGAGCGTTGACGTTGAACGGGCGCTTGGGGGGACATATCGTGTCGGGTCATGTTGACGGGCTGGGGAAGATTGTAGGGAGAGAGAGAGACGAAAATGCCATTTGGATTACGATTTCTGCCCCGGCAGAGCTGTTGCGCTATATCGTGGATAAAGGTTCTATCACGATTGACGGGATCAGCCTAACGGTCGTGGCCGTGACGGATACGGGTTTTACGGTTTCCATTATACCTCACACGCAGGATGAGACGACGTTAGTGAAGAAAAAGATAGGTGATGTGGTAAATTTGGAAAATGACGTGATTGCTAAATACGTGGAAAAATTAATGCGTCCGGCAGCCCCGGTAGAGCCGAAAGGTGGGTTGACATTGGATTTTTTGCTGGCGAATGGATTTTAGGAAGTTAAAAGTTAAAAGATAAAAACTAAAAGTTTAGGGAGACAAATTTAAGAGTATTAAGATATGGAAGAATTTAAATTTAGTACGATTGAAGAGGCTGTTGCAGATTTGAGAGCCGGAAAGATGATTATCGCCGTGGATGACCCGGATCGGGAGAACGAGGGAGATTTGATTTGTGCGGCCGAGTTTGCCACGTTGGAGAACGTGAACTTCATGGCTTCTTATGCTAAAGGATTGATTTGTATGCCGATGAGCAAGGCCTTGACCAAGAAGTTGGGGTTGGAACAGATGGTTGCCACGAACACGGATAACCATTGCACGGCGTTCACGGTGTCAATCGATCACGTGGACACGACCACGGGAATTTCTGCGTTGGAGCGTTCCGTGACTGCGATGAAGGCGGTAGAAGATGATGCGAAACCGGAAGATTTCCGTCGTCCTGGACATATGTTCCCGTTGGAGGCAAAGAAGGGGGGCGTGTTGGAGCGAATGGGACACACGGAGGCTACAGTGGACTTGATGCGGATAGCCGGATTGAAAGAGTGTGGTCTGTGTTGTGAGATTATGCGGGAAGACGGAACGATGATGCGTACCCCGGAATTGAAGGAGTTTGCTAAGGCACATGATATGAAAATGATAACGGTGTCGGATTTGATTACTTACCGCAGAAAAACCGAGATTTTGGTAGAGCGGGTAACGGAGGCCGATCTGCCGACGAAGTATGGGGACTTTAAGGCTTACGGGTACGTGAATAAAATCAACGGGGAACATCATATTGCATTGGTGAAGGGGGACGTGACGGATGGGGAGCCGGTGTTGTGTCGGGTGCATTCGGAGTGTTTGACGGGAGACGTGTTCGGTTCTTTGCGTTGTGATTGTGGAGACCAGCTGGCCGAGGCCATGCGTCGGATCGGAGAGAGAGGTCGGGGAGTATTGTTGTATATGCGTCAAGAAGGTCGGGGTATCGGTTTGATTAATAAGTTGAAGGCTTATCACTTACAGGATGAAGGGATGGATACCGTGGAGGCGAATATTGCTCTTGGGTTTAAAGCTGACTTGCGTGAATACGGCACCGGGGCAGAGATTTTGGCAGATCTGGGTGTGAAGAAAATGATCTTGATGACGAATAACCCGTTAAAAATTAATGGTTTGACTGGATACGGTATTGAAATCGTGGGACGTGAGCCGATTGAAATGACTTGTAACGAAAAGAACGAGTTTTATATGTACACGAAGTACAAGAAGATGGGACATATGATCCACGTGCGTCAACGGGAAGAGATCGAGAAATTGAAAGAAGGATTAGAAAATAAATAAATATAGAGACTATGAATTTACTGGAAGGGAAATTATTGGCAGAAGGCCAACGAATTGGTATCGTTGCAGGACGTTTTAACGAGTTTATCACGAGTAAATTGTTAGGTGGAGCGTTAGATGCTTTTAAACGTCATGGTGGTGATGAGGCAAATATTGATCTAGCTTGGGTGCCGGGTGCTTTTGAAATTCCGTTAGTGGCTAAGAAGATGGCCGAGACGAAAAAGTATGATGCTGTTGTTTGCTTGGGTGCAGTGATTCGTGGGGCAACACCTCATTTCGATATGGTGGCTAACGAGGCAACCAAAGGAATTGCTAATGTCGGGCTGCAAACGGGAACCCCGATTATTTTCGGTGTTTTGACTACCGATACGATTGAACAAGCTGTTGAAAGAGCCGGAACAAAAGCTGGAAACAAGGGTTTCGAGGCGGTAACTACGGCTATCGAGATGATAAATTTGTTGAAGCAGATTTAGTTTGATGCTATCTGTAAAATGGTGTAAATGGTAACTCGGATTTGAAATATTCGAGTTACCATTTGTACTTTTATTGAATTGTGTCTATTTTTCGCCGTAGTGGTATCTAAAAGTTATGATTATAAAAGTTGATGCACAAATTAATTCCCATGAGAGCTTGCTTGTTGACAAAAAGAATACCTTCATTTGTTATTTTCGAGATCCCTTGTGATAGTACTTCCTTTTTATAAGTAGATGTTATGCAAAATGAATTAGAAAATGGTTGTATCATTATAACCATTTCTGAAACTTTTAGTACCTTTGTTACGTCAATTGATAAATATAAATCCGTATGAAGTATCTTAATGTAAAGAAGGCGCTGGCTGCATGGCAGGATTTGCAGCCACTGTCGGAGAAGGATAAGGAAAGGCTTCGCCGCCGTTTTACCGTGGACTTCAACTACAATAGTAATCATATTGAAGGTAATACATTGACTTATGGACAGACGGAAATTCTGCTTCTTTTCGGTAAGGTGATTGGGGAGGCTGATGTGCGTGATGTACAAGAAATGACCGCAAGTAATGTAGGATTACGGATGATGACAGAAGAGGCTGTGGTGAAAGGAATGCCATTGACACAGAATTTTATCCGGACATTGCATAAGACCATATTGCGAGAGGATTACACTGTATATCGTAATTTGCCTGGTGGAATACAGACAAGTTATGTAATTCATGCAGGACAGTATAAGACACGTCCTAATAGTGTTATTACACGATATGGAGACCGATTTGAATATGCCTCACCAGAAGAAACTCCGGGGCTGATGGGGGACTTGGTTGACTGGTATAATGCGGCAGAACAAGATGGGAAACTCTCTCCGGTAGAGTTGGCTGCGCTGTTTCACTACCGATATATACGTATTCATCCCTTCGAGGATGGTAACGGTCGTATCGCCCGACTGATGGTGAATTTTATTTTAACTCGCCACGACTATCCAATGATTGTGGTTCGTAGTCGCAAAAAGAGTGAATATCTGGAAGCTTTGCATCAGGCAGATCTTGAAGTTGGCCCTGTGCCTAGCGATGGTGCTCATGCAGATATTAAAGACATCCGTCCTTTTTTGAAATATTTCAATGCTTTGGTGGCAACCGAAGTTTATAATGATGTGTTGTTTGTGAGCGAAAGGAATGAAAATGTATGGTGGTATGACGGGGAGAGAATTGCATTCCGAACACCTAATTATACGAAGATACTGAACGCTATGCGAACACAGCCCACTCTAACGCTTGCAGATATGAAAGAGGAAACGGGCATCAGTGTGACAGCTATTCAGAAGCTGCTAGATCAGCTGATTTCTAAGAAATATGTAGAGCGTGGAGAGAAAGATGGTAGCTGGAGAGTGTTTGTGACACAGTGACATACCATTGGAATTAGACTACCGGGAGGCAACAAGGGAGCAACGATAAATTTTCGTGACTGCATTACCATAGGAATTCCCATAGATTAGGGTATATAGTTGCATTTTGATGAATTTATTCTCATGTTGCAGTTTGCTTTGTTTAAAAATGTTGTATATTTGTGGCGTACGTCATAATCAGCGAAGTAGTGGACCTGCTTCAATTTCAGTGGCAGGCATTTTTTTGCCTGCTGCTGTTGCCGATATTCGGTTCCGCACCCCCGTGGAGTGCATTAATGTGCCTCCGGCTTCGCTGAAGTGACGTACAACGGGTCAGGCGGGACCGTTCTTTTTGGAATACCCGTCAAATTAATACATAATTATTATGGAAGAAGATGTAAACCGTATGTCTGCGGTAGACATGGAAGTACCTAGGCGGGTAGCAAATCAGTTATCAATTGAGGAGAAACAAAAATTGATGGAGTATTATTCGAAACAACTCGAAATGATGTATCCGATTGCGTCACCGGGAATGACGGATAAAGCGAGACTTGTGACTCTCCAAAGAAGAAACACGAGTTTGATTGAGATGTTGACCGTATTCGATCGTTCATGGGCAAATGAAATCACGGTTGTACAAAAAGCTGTTCTGCAATATTTGGCTACCGAGGGTATTTCTAAAAAGGAACGATTACGGATAATAGAAGTATGGGGAGATTGGACTACTTTTGTGTTAAATAATTCTCGCTTTCGGGTGTTACTTGGTCGATTTTTACAATATCATCAGCGTCAAGCGTGTGAATTGAATGAGTTATTGAAAGCGGAGAATATGTCGTTGAACGTAGATGGGCAATCAATTAATAGTCAGAATTATGGGAAATAGTAGTTTTATCCCAGCATCGAATGTGTCGGAAAAATTTACAGACGATGAATATCTTTCCGATTTCTTAACCGAGAATTGTTTTTACCGACAAATGGTCGAGGATCTTAAAAAATGTAATGTGGATTTGGTTTCTGAAGATCCGTTGGAAACGATCTATAATTGTATTTGCCATCTCAATAATCTTTTCCGGGTACTTCGTCGTCCATGGAGTATAGAGTGTGGAAAAATACAAAAAGCTTGTGCTTATTATGTTGCTAACGCTAAACAGTCAAAGCAAGAGAATGAGGCTGTTATTGATGCGTCAAATGGCTTTATATCTTCGATCTGTTATTTCACGGAATGGTATGATTTTATTTGTCAGATGCAACAATTCCTTTGTCATCAGGAAAAAGAGCTGAAGCGGGTGTTTAAGAAACAGAAGCAAAAAGTTGTCAGTAATGATAAACCTGTCACGGAAACTACGACTTATTGTATGACTGTGGGAAAAAGTGAAATCTATGGTATGACGTATGGGCAACTCGAAGAACTTTACAAAGCTGTCGGTTTATTCATCAAGCGGGAAAAAGCTCCTTTTGACTGCAATATTAAAGGGTATAACAGATATCCGATTAGTATAGATAAGAGTATAAATTTTGATGTACGCAAGGAAGTGTTTTTTGTAGACTATAGTCTTGACTCGTTTGAATCTAGTTTGAATTGTATGTCTGCTGATCAACTGAAAAGGGTGGCAGATGTTATTGCTGAATTTTTGAAAACGTATGGCGAGAATGGAAATCGGAAGGTTTGTTGGGATGTTGCGGATTACTCTCCTGTTCTGTCTGGTCGGGAAATTTATTTTAGAGTGAATGAAGATTCCCGAACTACACATTTCATGACACCACCTTATGTTCGAAAGTGTATTGATAAGGTGGAAGATCGGGAGGTAGAGATCAGTTACAATATTAATGTGAACGAATTGGAATCAGTAAGTTTGTCTTTTGAGGAATTCATATCGTTGTATCGACAATTGGGGAGTTTTTTGAATTAGTGCTTATAAAACGAGGGAGTCATTAAATATAATCACTCCCTCGTTAATGTTATTTGTAGTATCTTATTTCTTTTTCGGCATCTGTTTCATCCGTTGTTCTTGCATCCGCTGCATTTCTTCCAGTTTTTGTTGGAATTTGGATTTTTTCACGGGTTTCGTTTTGGCGAGTTCTATTTGTTTCAATAGTTTTTCGTCGTTCACGAATTTCCGGATAGCCCAAGTTTGAACGATCGTGATCAATGTGGCAATGAAATAGTAGTAACTCAAACCGGAGGAATAACTGTTGAAGATGAATAGGAACATGATCGGCATAATATACATCATCACTTGCATTCCTTTCATCTGGTCATTCTGCGGTTGGTTCTTACTATTGTACCACATATACAGGATGTTCGTGATTGTCATTAACAAACAGAACAGACTGACATGGTTCCCGTAGAACGGAATGGTGAAGGGCAGCGTGGCGATGGAATCGTATGATGCCAAGTCGGTGGCCCACAAGAAACTCTTCTGGCGCAGTTCGATGGCTCCAGGGAAGAAGTAGAAGAGGGCGATCAATATAGGCATCTGTAAAAGCATCGGTAAGCATCCTCCCATGGGGTTCACTCCTGCTTTCTTGTACAGTTTCATGACGGCTTGCTGGCGTTCCATGGCTTTGTCGGCAGGGATTTTCTTGTTGATCTCGTCAATCTGTGGTTTCAAGACACGCATCTTGGCTTGTGACATATATGATTTGTATGTCAGCGGGAAAAGAACGAGTTTGATGATCAAGGTCAACAGGAAGATGATCAGACCGTAATTCAAAGTCACGTTGGTTTCTAAGAAGTTGAAAATCGGAATTACAACGTAACGGTTGAACCAGGCGATCCATTTCCACCCGAGGTCAACCAATTTGGGGAGTTCGATATCTTTACCGTATTCTCTCAAAGTCGGGTAGGAGTTGGGCCCGAAGTAGAAATGCATATCGTATTTTTCAATGGCTTTCCCGGAGTAAGGCAATGAAATTTCGGCATCTGCCGTTTTCAAAAAGCCTGGGGTTGTGTTGTTGGCCGTGGAGACCAACACGTTCGGGAATGACTCGTTTGCGATAAGTACGGAGGAAAAGAATTGTTGTTTGTAAGCCACCCATTTCACGCTTGTCGGCAAGTCTACTTTCTCGTCTCCGGTCAAGGAAAGATGTTCTACATCATTATTTGAGAAGTTGTAGTATACCCCGGTATAACGGCTTTCAAAATCCCTACTTTTTTCAAGCTGAGGCATATCTACTCCCCAGTATAACGTGAGGAAGTTCGTGTTCGAGGCGATAACGTCATTCAGATTGTACGTGTTGATGTTGAAATCAACCATGTAAGAATCCGGAGCTAATTTGTATTCGAATTCGAGGTATTTGTTTTCATCCACGTAGGCCCGCATCGTGAGTACTTGTTCTGCCCCCTCGGCATTTAGTTCTTTTTGATTCGTGTTTGGAACGAAAATTAGATCTGCCGTGTTGATTTGCTTGTTCCGGGCGTAAAAGTTCAAGCCCATGGAACTCTTGTGGTCTTTCCACAGAATCAACGGGAGTGAGTCGTGTGTACGGTATCCTTTTAGGTCAACATAGTCAATGCATCCCCCTTTGGTGTTGATGTGTAATTTGATTTTGTTATTTTCCAGGGTGTATTGTTCTACCGGCAGTGAATCCTGTTTGAAGATGGCCTCTGTTCCAGCTTGCTGTGTTTCTGTATTTTGTTGTTGTGCTGCAAAATCTGCTTGGCGTTCTTTCTCCAATGCCGCAGCCCGTTGGGCTTCAACCCGTGCAATGGAGTCCCGGACATGCATAGCTTTCAGTTCCTCTTTGGAAGGACTCATGAAATAAGAGTAGCCGATTAGTATGAGTGCGATGACTACTAAACCGGTTATTGTATTTCTATCCATATTTTAATATTAGGTTTTTAATTTTTAACTGTTATCTTTTAGTTTTTATCTTTTAACTGTTATGATAGACAGGCTTTCACAAATGCCACGAATAGAGGATGCGGGTTGGTTACGGTACTCTTGTATTCGGGGTGGAACTGTGTACCCACGAACCATTTATGGGTCGGGATTTCCACGATCTCAGTTAATCCCGTGTCCGGATTAACTCCTGTCGTGATCATTCCGGCCTGTTCGAATTGTTCGGTGTATTTGCCGTTGAATTCGTAACGATGGCGATGTCTTTCCTCAATATCTTTTGTCCCGTAAGCCTCAATCGCTTTAGATCCTTCTTTCAGCACGCATTTGTATGCTCCTAGACGCATGGTTCCCCCTTTGTCTGTAACTTCTTTCTGAGACTCCATCAAGTCGATAACCGGGTATTTGGTTTTCGGGGCCATTTCCGTGGAATCGGCTCCGTCTAGGTGCAGCACGTTACGAGCGTATTCGATAACAGCCATTTGCATACCCAGGCATATTCCTAGGAAAGGGATATTGTTGGTTCGGGCATATTCGATGGCAAGAAGTTTTCCTTCAATTCCTCGTTGTCCGAATCCGGGAGCCACGAGAATACCGTCTACATCTTTGAATATGTCACACACGTTTTCCACGTTGATGTCGTGTGCGCTGTGTACCCATTTAATATTTACCTTACAATCATTAGCAGCCCCGGCGTGGATGAATGATTCCACGATAGATTTATAGGCATCGTGTAACTCCACGTATTTCCCGACGAGGGCGATGGTGACTTTGCGATTATAGTTTTTGAATTTGTATAGGAAACGTTCCCATGATTCCAAGTCCGGCTCGTGTTTTAAAGGTAATCCAAGCTGGGAAAGAACGATTTCATCTAGTTTTTCTTCCCGCATTTTGATCGGTACCTTGTAAATAGTGTCAACGTCTATGGATTGGATAACGGCTTTCGGGTCAACATTACAGAAAAGAGCAACTTTTCTCCTCAGATCTGAACCCAATTCATGTTCCGTGCGCAACACGATGATGTCCGGTTGTACCCCGTTTTCGAGGAGGGCTTTAACCGAGTGCTGTGTGGGTTTGGTTTTCAACTCACCAGAGGCACTCAGGTAGGGGACCAAAGTCAAATGGATGAACACGGATTTTTCACCCAGCTCCCAACGTAATTGGCGAACGGCCTCGATGAACGGTAAGGATTCAATATCACCGACTGTACCCCCAATTTCAGTGATTACCACGTCGTAATCCCCTTTTGCCCCGAGGAGTTTTATATTTCGTTTGATTTCATCCGTGATATGCGGGATGATTTGTACTGTTTTGCCTAGATAATCACCGCGACGTTCTTTCGTGATCACGTTTTGGTAGATGCGTCCAGTCGTGATGTTGTTCGCCTGGGACGTCGGGATATTTGTGAACCTTTCGTAGTGTCCCAAGTCCAGATCGGTTTCTGCCCCGTCATTGGTCACATAACATTCGCCGTGTTCATAAGGATTCAAGGTTCCGGGATCGACATTGATATACGGGTCCAATTTCTGGTTTGCAACTTTATAACCTCTTGATTGGAGCAGTTTTGCTAATGAGGAAGCAATAATTCCTTTTCCTAAAGAAGAAGCAACTCCACCCGTAACGAAAACATATTTTGTTGACACGATATAAATATTTTATAGTTATTTCTATATTATACATCCAACGGTTTGAAAATACTTGAACTTTTTGTTATTCAATGAATAACAATCAAATGGAACAAGTATGTTGAAACTTAACGACAAAAGTAAGAAAAAATATCATACAAACATAAAAAGAGGCATTTTTGAAATGCCTCTTTTTGTGTTTGATGGTCTCGACTTAAATCATGCCATCGATGAGTCTCAGCTTTTCTTGCATTAATGCCAGTTTGTGGCGAGCGCTCTCGATCTTGTTGGAAAATTCTTTGACCAGGCTCTCGGAATTACTTGATTTGGAGAAGAATCCAATATTGTTTTCCCAAGCGTGAAGGTCTGTTTCCAGTTGCTTGATCTTGTTGACTAATTTTTCTCTTTCTTGAATG
This sequence comes from Butyricimonas sp., assembly GCA_019423345.1. Taxonomy (GTDB): domain Bacteria; phylum Bacteroidota; class Bacteroidia; order Bacteroidales; family Marinifilaceae; genus Butyricimonas. The sequence goes on from JAHZBN010000035.1 coordinate 19,333, forward strand.
ATCTTGCTGTCCTTGTCATCACTGTTGTCGAACGTGTTGATTTTGGACTTAAATCGTTCGATATTTTTCTCGAATTCGTCGATGTCAAGCTGATCAAAGTGATCGTTGATTAGTTTACGGAATTCGTTTTGAACGGTTTCTTTTTCTTTGATCGGAACAAATCCGATTTCTGCCCAGCGGGTTTGGAAGGCTTTCAAAGCCTCGATGTCATCATCGTTATTGCCGGTCAATTTGAAATTGCGTACTTCTTCAATCAGTTCTCGTTTCAGTTCAAGATTCTTTTCTTGATCGGAAGAGACGTGTTTGAATTGCGCTGATTTGCGGTCAAAGAAATGATCACAAGCAGACCGGAAACGGTTCCATATCTTGTTGGATACTTTTTTGGATACGGGGCCGATTGTTTTCCATTCTTTTTGGTACTCGATGATTTTCTTCGTGGTCGTACCCCAATCCGTGCTATCCTTTAACGCCTCGACTTTTTCGCAAAGTTCTATTTTCTTGGTCAAGTTTTTATTCTGTAAGGTCTGTATTTCCTGGAAATATTGACGTTTCCTCTCGAAGAAGGCATCGCAAGCTGCCCGATAACGTTTATACAGGCGATTGCGCTCCTTGATCGGAATTGTTCCGGCATGTTTCCATTCGGTTTGTAGGGCAAGAACGCTATCCGTGGCCACGTTCCAATCGGAGAGTTTATCAAAAGAAACAGTGGCGTAATTTTCCAGTTTCACGCAAATCTCTTCTTTGATTTTCAAGTTGTTGTCCTGCTCTTCCCGGAGGTTATCGAAGAAACGATGGTAAGCGCTGTTGATCTTGTCCGTCACTTCTTTGAATCGGTTCCAGGTTTCTTCTTGAACTTCTTTGGCAACCGGTCCGATCTCTTTCCATTGCGAATGGAGAGATTGTAGTTGTCGAAAGGCATTTCCGATGTTATTGTCTTCGAGTAAAGCGTTGGCTTGTTCAATCAAAGCATTTTTGGCATCTAGGTTTTTTTTCAGATCAAGATCCCGCAACTCCTTGTTTATTTTGATATAATTGAAGAAGTTCTCCACGTGATGGTGATATGTTTCCAGTAAATCGTTTGCTTGAGCTTGCGGAACCATACCCGTGTTTCTCCATCTGTCTTGCAAATTTCTGAAATCCTGATATGTTTTGTTCAGTGATTCCTCGTGTTGAATCAGATCTTTTAACTCCTCGATAATTTGGAGTTTTTCTTTCAAGTTCTGCTCTTTCTCTCCTTCCAGTTTTTTGTAATATTCTGATTTTTTCTCCCGGTAGGTTCTATACACGCTATAAAAGCGTTCCTTGGAATTGTCCTGATAGTCGAATGTCTCAGCCGGACTCCCGTCTTTGGTAAAATCGGCTAATGCTTTATCGTATTCTTTTTGGTACTGGGCCTCGAAAACTTGGGGTAGGGAATCCAGCACCTTCAGGCGTTGCACGGGGAAATCGTCAATTAAAGACTTCATGTGAGAAATAATTTCGTCCGTGTTAAAACTGGAGAAATCCCATACCGGAACTTCCTTTTCGGGGGCTTTCTCTATCGGTGTAGGTTGACCCTGAACTGAAACCTCGTTTCGTGTTTCGTCATTTAAAGTATCCGGAGAAATTGGCTCGTTGTTATTCAACTCTTCGGCTTGTTGTAAGTTTTCTTGCTCCATAACTGTTCGTATTTTTACGCATTCAACTCACGAAATTAATGATTAATTCTGATAATGCCAATTTATAATGAGTAAAAAAAGCGAGAGAGAGTTCTTTTTGGATTTCAATTGTAAAGCACGTATCTTTGACATTTATAATTGATGCTTATGTTTTCGTATATTCTATATGGTTTTATATGGTTGATCAGTTTTCTTCCGCTCCGGATTCTCTATCTGGTGGCGGATTTGAACTATTTGTTGCTTTATTACGTGGTCCATTATCGACGTGGGGTAGTGAGAACAAATTTATGTAATTCTTTCCCGGAGAAAAGTTTGCGGGAGATCAAGGTGATTGAACGGAAATATTACAAACATTTGGCTGATTTATCTATCGAATTGTATAAGTTGTGGCATATGTCCGAGGCATCAATCCGAAAACGTTGCGTATTTAAGAACACGGAATTACCCCAGTCGTATTTTAACGAGGGAAGGAGCGTGATCGGGGTGTTGGGGCATTATGGTAACTGGGAGTGGATGTCTTCTTATAGTTTGTGGGAAACGGGGGCGGATTTTCTGGCTTTGTATAAACCGATTCGTGATAAAGTGACGGATCGTATGATGAAACAGATTCGTTCAAGGTTCGGGGCGGTACTCGTGGCAAAGGATGACACGTTAAGGGTTATCGCTCGTTACCGTTCGGAAAATCGTTTGTTTCTGGCTGGCTTTATCGGTGATCAGACTCCTAACGGACGTAATTTGAATTTCTGGATGCGCTTTTTAAATCAAGATACCCCGGTTTTGCTCGGTACGGAGCGGATTGCCCGGAAGTATAATATTCCGGTAGTTTCGGTGCGAATGCGTAAGGTGAAACGTGGGTATTATGAGGTCGAGTTCGTGGATGTGTGTGCTAACCCATCCGAGTTACCCCAGGGGAAATTGACGGAAATGCATACTCGATTGTTGGAATCTTTTATACAAGAAGAGCCGGAGTTTTGGCTGTGGTCGCATAAAAGATGGAAGCATAAGAAGAAGTTTTGAATTTAAAATTTAGAATTTAGAATGAAATCAAAAAGCGGTGTCCTTGTGCGGCTGGAATTTAAAATCTAAAATCATAAATCTAAAATTAGAATGGCGAAGCGGGTAGCTATTATTATATTGAATTGGAACGGGGAGAAGTTGTTACGGGAGTTTTTGCCCTCGGTCGTGAAGAATACGAATGCTGATTTGGGGCGTGTTGTTGTGGTGGATAACCATTCTACGGATGGTTCCTGGAGATGTTTAGAGCAAGAGTTCCCTGATGTGGAGCGGGTGTTGTTCGAGGATAATTTCGGATTCGCCGGGGGATATAACCGGGCAATCGAGATGATCGAGGCAGAATACGTGGTTCTTTTAAATAGTGACGTGGAGGTCGCTCCCGGTTGGTTGGAACCGTTGGTCGCCGTGTTGGACCGGGACGAGAGGGTGGCGGCCGTGCAGCCGAAGATATTAGCATATCGGGATAAAAACAAGTTTGAGTACGCCGGAGCGGCTGGGGGATACATTGATTATTTAGGATTTCCGTTTTGCCGTGGGCGTGTGATGGATACCACGGAACAGGATTATGGGCAGTACGATGATGAGGTAGATGTTTTTTGGGCAACGGGGGCTTCTCTATGTATTCGGCGGGACGTGTACCGTGCGGCCGGAGGGTTGGACGAGGCTTTTTTTGCGCACATGGAAGAGATTGATCTTTGTTGGCGATTGAAAAATGGAGGGCATACTTTAAAGGTGGTTCCTTCTTCTGTCGTCTACCATTTGGGGGGAGGCTCATTGCCGATGAATCATCCGAGAAAATTGTTTTTGAATTACCGGAATAATTTATTGATGTTGCATAAGAATCTGTGTGCTAAACAGCGTAAGAAAATCTTTTTTGCACGAGTTTTGCTGGACACGATGGCGGGAGGGCTTTTCCTATTGAAAGGTCAATGGTCCAACACCCGTTCGGTAATCCGGGCATACAAGGCTTTCCGGGAGATGAGAAAAGTCTATCCGGTTCCAGAACGTTCCGTGAGTCTTTCGGGAATATATCCCCGGAGTATCGTGTTGGATTATTTCTTGCGGGGTAAAAAGAAGTTCTCGGATTTAAATTTTAAATGATGGTAAATAAACCTTCGACATAAAATGTTGTCATAGGGATGTAGGCTTTAACGATATGATTAGAAAGCATGAACGAGATAAGTGATGAAGATATTGTAAGAATGTTTCATTCCGGAAATGGAGAGGAAAAAGCTTTTCGGTTACTTGTAGGAAAGTATAGCGAGAGGCTTTACTGGCATATCCGTAAAATAGTGATAGGGCATGAAGATAGCGACGATGTGTTGCAGAATACCTTTATCAAGATTTGGAAGGGGTTGAGGGAGTTTCGTTACGAGGCGAAATTATTTACATGGATGTATCGGGTGGCGACGAATGAGGCGATTAATTTTTTGAGTGAAAAGCGTCGGAGAACTTATGGAAACTCGCAGGAGATTACTCCCATGTTGGAAAATCAGTTGGAAAGTGATAGTTTTTTCTGTGGGGATTCGATCCAGCGGGAATTGCAGAAAGCCGTGTTGAAATTGCCGGAGCGTCAACGTCTGGTATTTAATATGAAGTATTTTGATGACATGAAATATGAGGATATTGCCGAGGTGCTGGATGTCGCCGTGGGAACGCTGAAGGCAACTTATCACAATGCGGTAAAGAAAATAGAGGAAAGTTTGAAGATTTCGGATACTTTACCCTCGTTCGAATAGTTATTGGATAATAGAAAATGGAAGGTTATGGATAATTTGGATGAGAAATATAAATCAAAGAACCCGTTCACGGTGCCTGATCGTTATTTTGACACGTTGGGCGATCGGGTGATGGACCGGATAAAGGATGAGGATGGGAAGACTCGGAAAACGAGTTTGTTTCAGACGTTAAAACCTTATCTTGGTTTAGCAGGATTATTCGCTTTTGCAATGATCGTCGTGCAGTTGCTGGTTCCTAATCTGGTGGATGAAAATCGGATGCTGTTAAAGACTGGAGAGCAGGCGAACATGACGGCACAAGCAGAAGATGAGAATATTTTCGATGCGGATTTTAACCCATCTCGTGAAGAGATCATTGAGTATTTGTCACAAGAGACGGATCCGATCGAGTTTTTATATGCAGAGCGCAGGTAGAATTAAATGTACAAGCAAAGATATATGAAAAAGATAAGTTTGATTATATTGATGGTGGGGTTTGGTTTTTCTTTATTTGCTCAAAGCGGAAAATTGAGTGAAGACAAACGGAAAGAGTTTGAGGCTCAAAAAGTAGCCTTTTTTACCCAAGAGATGGATTTGACCCCGGAAGAGGCCACTAAGTTCTGGCCTTTATATAACGAGATGCAGCAGAAAATTCGTGTCGAGAATGATAAAATACGAGATTTAACCTGTCGGAAAGATAAAAAAGAGGTTCCGGAAGTGACGGAACAACAAGCTTTGAAGAATTTGGAGATAATGTTATCTGCCGAACAGGCTGTACGGGATATTAAGAAAGAATATATCGAGAAGTTGACCAAGGCTCTGTCCGCCAAGAAAGTGTGGATGATGATTGAGGCCGAGCAGAAATTCCATCATCAATTGTGGAAGAAGATGGGGAAATATCCTGCACCTGCGCAGAAATAGTTGATCGAGTGGAGAAATTCGTGTCTGGACGTGAAAAAAAAGAAAAAAATCACGTCAAAAGCTTGCAAGAACAATAAAAAGCACTACTTTTGTCAGCGCAATTGGAGAGATGGGTGAGTGGCTGAAACCAACAGTTTGCTAAACTGTCGTACGGGATACTGTACCGGGGGTTCGAATCCCCCTCTCTCCGCCACCAATTTTTGAGCTCATTTTCGGGGCGTAGCGCAGTCCGGTAGCGCATCTGCTTTGGGAGCAGAGGGTCGCAGGTTCGAATCCTGTCACCCCGACAGATAGACAGCCACGAGAGTGACTGTTTTTTTATTTGAATAAAAAACTTATCTTTGTCCCTATAAATTTAATACTTACACGAATGAAGATGTCTAAATAAACAAGTCGGTTGTAAAACCGGTAAAGTCTCCAAAGTCTACGTGATAGGAGCATCGGGTTTTATTAATTGTTTTATGTGCTGCATACAATTGTCTTGAAGTTGTAGTGTGCCGACTTTTAATTTAGGAATCATGTGTACCATCCAAAGTATTCATTTGTTATTCCGAACAGGTTACGTGAAAACAAGTTTTTAAAAGAACTTGTGGGAGATGCGTGTACATGTTTCCGCCCGAAATAAGTCAATCCGGTATTCATTTTTTTATTTGAAGTTTTATGAGTGAGATTATAGTGAAACAGGTTATGTATAGCCATGCAGATAAGGAGCTTTTGTTTCAGAATATCAGTTTTCGGGTTCAGGGTGGGGATAAGGTTGCGTTGATAGGGAATAATGGTTCAGGGAAATCAACGCTGTTACGGATGATTGCGGGTGATTTGCAACCAGTCTCGGGAGAGATCATTGTTTTGGAAAAGCCTTATTATGTCCCGCAGCATATGGGACAATTCGATTCGTGGACCGTGGCTGAGGCATTGCAGGTGGATCGGAAAATAGAAGCATTGTATGAGATACTTGGCGGGACTGTTGACGTGGAGTCTTTCACGATTCTAGGAGATGACTGGGATATAGAGGAACGGAGTCGTTCGGCGTTGAAGTATTGGGGATTACTGAACGTGAAACTTGATCAAAAGATGTCTTCGCTGAGTGGGGGAGAGAAAACGAAGGTTTTTCTGGCAGGGATTCAAGTACATTCACCGGGGGTAATTTTGTTGGACGAACCGACGAATCATTTGGATAGGGGGAGTCGAGAGAAATTGTATGATTTGATTTGTCGGGAAAGTGCAACCGTGCTCGTGGTGAGTCATGACCGAGTATTGTTGAATTTGTTGTCGACGATGGTGGAGTTGGAACGTAAAGGGATAGTGCTTTATGGTGGAAATTATGATTTTTATAAAGAGCAGAAAGAGATACATTTGAATGCACTGCGCGAGCAGGTCGAGGAGAAACAGAAAGAGCTACGTCTGGCTAAAAAGATTGCCAAGGATGCGGCAGAACGACAGCAGAAACGGGAAGTTAGGGGAGAAAAGCAAAGTCTGAAGAAAGGAATTCCCCGAATTATGATGAACACGTTGAAGAATAAGGCAGAAAAGAGTACTTCCCATTTGAGAGAGGTGCATGAGGGAAAAATAGATGCGGTTTCCATGACTCTTTCGGAAAGCCGGGCGGCCTTGCCGGGTGTGGAACAAATGAAAGTAGATTTCAACCCGTCACAATTACACGAGGGAAAAACCTTGGTCACGGCTCGTGGCGTTAATTTCAGCTATGGAGTGGAATTATTGTGGGAACAGGCACTTTGTTTCGAGATTAAGAGCGGAGAACGTGTTGGTCTGGACGGAAAGAACGGTTCGGGAAAGACAACGTTATTAAAATTGCTACTCGGACAATTGAATCCGACGGAAGGAGTGTTGAGCCGGGTGGATTTTAAATATGTGTACGTGGATCAAGAGTGTTCTTTGTTGCGGGACAATTTGACGGTCTATGAGCAAGTGGAACGTTTTAACGAGCAGAATATCCCGGAACATGAGTTGAAGATGCGATTGAATCGTTTCTTGTTTCCTTGGGAGGTCTGGGATAAACCTTGTTGTAAATTAAGTGGAGGAGAGCGGATGCGTCTCGTGTTGTGCTGTCTGATGATCGGTAATAACACGCCTGACGTATTTGTGTTGGATGAACCTACGAATAATTTGGATATATTGAATATTGAGATTATAACTTCGACTATTAAGGATTACCGGGGAACAGTGATTGTTGTCTCGCATGATCGGAGTTTTATGAATGAAATTGGAGTGAGTAGGTATATAGAGGTATAAATCCATCAAAGGCGCTTTTGAATAAATTCATTTTGTTTTGCCCTTCAGCTTGTGTAGAGAATCAAGTGTAATTTA
>JAHZBN010000036.1:0-26850 GCA_019423345.1 Butyricimonas sp.
TAATCCCACAGCAAATAAAAGAATCCAATAATATTTTCTCATAAAAATTTATTTTTCGTAATAATCAGCAATTTTCATGCCATCTGTATTGATACGGAAATAACGACAAGCGGGTTGTCCGGTTGTCGTTATTTTATGGGTAGTTAATCTTTTTTCTTATAATAGCGAATAACATAAAATATGATACATCCTAATAGCGCAAGTAATAATATGCTAGAACTTATTGCTGATATTTTAGCTCCCATGAAATAGGATTGCGGTTTATATTCGAACGTGATCATGTGTTCGCCAGCGGGGATGATCATGGCTCGTAAAATGTAATCAGCTCGGAATAATTCACTCGGTTTGCCATCCACGTAGACATTCCAACCTTTCGGGTAATATACTTCACTGAAAACGGCTAGTTGTTCATCGGTGGCGGACGTTTTATACTCCAATTTATTCGGGGCGTAAGATGTCAGTTGAATGGTTGCGTTTTCATCAAAATTGAATCCTTTGTCTTGGATAATAGATTGGAATTCTTTGTTGATAACGGCAGATTCTTTCGGGTCGATTTGTTTCAACGTGATAATTTCATCATCCGGAGAGTCAACTAACTCGTAATCTTTAACAAACCATGCATTCCCGTACACAAAACGATTATTGATAGGTGCTGAGTTCGGATCAATAATAATGTATTTTGCGTTCAACATATTGAGCGCTTTTTGCTGAGAAAGGCTTCCCTCGATGGAAGAAAGTGTCGGTGATTGCTTTAATGCGTTCCCGAGATTCTGTATTTCGGGAATAATAAAGTAATCAATCATGTCTTGATAGCGTTGTAATTTTGCGGCACTGTAACCCCCGATTGTTTTGTGGAAATAACTGGTGTGAGAATCGTTAAACACGTCTACGGATAAATCCAACACCCGGTAATTAGGATCTTTATCGGTTAAAATAGCATTATCTGCTGGACGTAATTTATATTGGCTATTAAATTCTCGTTGTGTAACAAAATGGTTTGCATTTAAATAGCGTTTATCCACGGTCCACATATCTGCAAGAATTAGTAACCCCATGATTATAGCGACTTGGGTTACTTTTAATTTTTGGATTACCCACGCCCAGATAACGGCTCCTGCCAATAATATAAATACCAATGAACGGAAAGCATCGGAGCGGAGTAATGATTCCCGTTCTGCAGGTAGATATTGTTGTAACCATTCGGCTTGTGCATCAATAGGTGCGGAGAAATTTCCGGCAAGTCCGGGAAGCAAAACAAATAGAGCACAAATTCCGGCTGTAACGCCAAGGGATATTTTTAATGCCTTAACAAGGACTTGTTGTTCAAAACAGCCATTGAGAATTTTGTTCAGCGTGTATATGCCTAATAACGGGATGGTCACTTGCAGTACAACCAGCATCATCGAAGGTACTCTGAATTTATTGTACAAAGGAACATAGTCATAGAAGAAACTTGATAATGCCATGAAATGACGTCCCCAACCCAAGAATAGGGCTAATAGAGATATACCCACGACCCACCATTTCATGGGGCCTTTTATCAAGATTAATCCTAGTACGAATAAGAAAATAGCGATAGCTCCCATGTACATCGGTCCGGCTGTAAACGCTTGAGGACCCCAGTATAAAGGCATTTGCTTGATCATTTGATCAGCATTTTGGGCTCCCGCACTCTTTAAGAATTTGTAAGTCTCCGAGTTTTTGCTTAATGCCCCGGCAGAGGCTCCTCCTTTAAAGTTCGGGATCAACAGATTCAGGGATTCATCAATCCCGTAACTCCATGCTGTTGCGTATTCTTTATCTAAACCGCCTTTGGTTTGATTCTTTTGATTTAAAGTTAATTCCGAACCGCCACGCATGGTATATTTACCATATTCCCATGTTGGCCATAAATGGTTCACGTTCGTAGCTCCGGCCAGTCCGGCAGCGACAATTAACAATATGGTTGTTTTCAAGAATGAGGGTAGGGCCTTTTGTTTTATAGCCGTGTATAGTTGAGCTACACCATAGAATATTGTAATAAATGCCAGATAAAATGTGATTTGCGGGTGATTGGCCATAATCTCGAAAGAGAGGGTAATGCCAAACAGTACGGCTCCCAGCCATCGGTTTTTTCGAAAGGCATAAACGAGTGCCGCAAGAACAGCAGGCATAAGGGCGATAGCGGTCATTTTGGCGTTATGCCCTACCTGAATGATTTGGAAATTATAGGAGCAAAGTCCGAATGCCAAAGCACCAACAACGGACAACCAAGGATTGACCCCAAATGCTAGCATAAGAAAGTAAAAACTGATAAAGCCTAGGATTAAATCGGCTGCAGGCCGAGGGCCAACGAATAGAAATTCGTAAATATTTTCCAGATAGTTTCCCTTGTAATAGGTACTGATCATGGTTGTGGGCATTCCACTGAACATTGAATTTGTCCAAAGCGGTTCTTCTCCGTCATTTGCTGCCCGATAGTCTATCGTTTCTTTGGCGGCGCCCACGAAAGAGGAGACATCCGATTGATTGACAACCTTTCCTTGTAACGTGGGATAGAAATATATAAAACCGATCAGGATCAATAATATAATTGCAAATAAATGGGGATAGAATGCTTTCAGTTTTAGCTGTTTCATTTTGAGTCTGTTTTAAGGCCATGTTTATTAGTCGACAAAAATAAAAAATATAATATGAAATCTTTACTACTCGATGAATAATTGCTATTTTTGTTTATCAAGAATTGAATTATGAAAGTGTTCATGTTATCAAATCCCGCCGCAATACATACTCAACGATGGGTAAGTGCGTTGGCCAAGCGGGGAGTGGAGATTATGTTATACAGTTTTTATCCTTGTGAAAAGGGTGACTATTATAGGGGGATTAAGCATGTACAGGTAAAATCGTTCTGGCAATCACGTGATAGTAAAGGAATCAAGGGGTTTATTTTAGTCAAATTATTTACTTATTATCGTGCGTTGATAAAAGACATTAGGAATTCCATTCAAACATTTCATCCGGATATCGTTCATGCTCACTATTTATCGGATAATGGTTTATTCGGGGCGTTGGCGGGTTTTCATCCTTTCGTCGTTTCGGCATGGGGAACAGATGTGTATGACTATCCCCGACGTTCATGGAGCAGGGCTTGTGTGATTAAATATATACTGAAAAAGGCGGATCGAGTTTTGTCTACAAGCTACGTGATGGCCCGGGAACTTGCAAGCTATACAGATAAAAAACAAATTTCTGTTACCCCATTTGGCGTGGATATGACATTGTTCAAGAGATTTCCCAAAAAGTATCAAGAGACAGATGGATTCGTGTTTGGTATTGTGAAAACTTTGGAATATGGATATGGGATAGATACGTTGATTGATGCTTTTGCTCTGTTGTGTAAACGGCGACCAGATCTGAACTTGTGTTTACGGATCGTGGGAGATGGAAGTGAGAGAGAAAAATTACAATTACAAGCTATAAATTTGGGGCTGGCAGAAAAAATCGTATTTGAAGGAAAGGTTGTGCATGATCATTTGCCGGAAGTCATCAGTTCTTTTGATGTATTCGTGGCGCTTTCCCGGGCAGAAAGTTTTGGGGTTGCTGTAGTGGAGGCAATGGCCGTGGGCTGTCCTGTTGTTGTATCAGATGCTCCGGGATTCACCGAAATCGTGAAATCGGGAGAGTCCGGCCTTATCGTTGAGCGAGAGAATCCACAACAAGCATCAGAGGCCATGGAAACCCTAGTAAATGATGAAACATTGCGGGTTACTTTGGCTCAAAATGGAGAAAAGAGGGTTCGGGAATTATATGATTGGAATAAAAATGTGGAAGATATGATAGAAATATATCAAGAAATCGTGGAGGAAAGAAATGTTTAAAGATATAAAGCAAGTCATGAAAGACTCGGTACTCTATGGTATCGGAAATGTGGCCGTTAAGCTTGTCGGTTTTATTCTGATACCCCTTTATACGGATGCCGAATATTTCTCTACTGCTGATTACGGGTTGATGGGGTTATTGGAGGTGACATCACAAATTTTGATTGCGGTGATGGGACTTTCTTTATATTCCGGGTTGATTCGCTGGTATTGGGATGCCGAATACCGGGATAAACAAAAGACTATTTTTTTCACAACATTGTTGTTTACTATATTGACTTCTTTGTGTATTGGGAGTGTATTGTGGTTAAATATTGATGAGTTATCGGCATTACTGGTACAACAGGAAGGGTATTCTTTGGGAGGGGAACTTCCATATATTCTTCAATTACTGATATTGACTTCTATGTTGGGGGCAGTTGTTGAAGTTCCACAAAATTTATTGCGTTTACAACGTAAGCCTATCTATTATTCGTTAACGAATATTGTAAGATTATTTGCGACATTAGTGCTGACGATTTATTTTACAATTTCTTTACATCGGGGGGTATCAGGAGTGTATGAGGCGCAATTAGTCGGTATCGTTATACAATTACTTATGGTATTACCACTGGTTATTAAGAACAGTTCTTGTCGAGTAGACCGAAAGTGTACAATACAATTGCTGGTATATAGTTATCCGTTAGTTTTTCCCGCAATAGTAGGAAGTTTACTTACTGTTTTTGATCGTTATATAATAAATCATTTTCAAGGATTGGATGATGTTGGTTTTTATAGTTTGGGATATAAAGTAGGGAATACTCTTAAAGTTTTTATTGTGACATCCGTGCAATTGGCTTTAACACCATTGTTGATGAAGAAAATGAATGATCCGGATAATAAACGATTTTATTCAAAAGTATTGACTTATTTTTCTTTTGGTTTGATGTTTTGTGCTTTAGGGTTGAATCTGTTTTCGCGGGAAGGAATCGTTTGGGTGACAACTAATCCGGATTATATAGAGGCACTTTACGTCATTCCTTTCGTGACCTATGCTATTTTTTTCAGTATGATGCGGGAATGTTGCATGATCGGGTTGCAAATTATGAAGAAGACTAAAATTATAAGTTATGTTATAGTTGGTATTACCATATTGAACTTCTTCTTGAATATGCTATTGGTGCCTTCAATGGGAATGTACGGGGCAGCTTTGTCTACAATGATAGTTCATGTAATTTCGTGGTTGGCATGTTATATATTTGCTCAACGGTATTACCCTATTCCCTATGAATTGTCGAAAGTGGGGAAGGTGTTTGTTGTGGGAACAATATTATACCTGATCGGTATATTATTTAATGAAACAGCTATTGGAATAAGTATATTAGTAAAATTGGTTATTTTGGCCGGATATCCGTTTTTGTTGTATAAATGGCATTTTTACGATAAGGATGAGTGGAATAACTTGAAAGGTGCTTGGAAAAAATGGTCTGACCTGAGGCGATTGAAAGAGAACGTGAAAAATGTAAAATACCGGGAGTCATAGGACTATTTTCCATACCGGATGAAATTAATTATATTTGTAAGAATCTTAAAATGGACAAATGATGGAAACAGAGCTTTTTAACAGGCAGTATATAATTTCGAAAAAAGAATTGGCTCTAGACGGGTGGAAACAGTTTTTGTTTGATAATTATCATGTTTACGTACATCCGAATTTGGATTATGTACATCAAGATGGGAAACATTTGTCTGTGGCAGTATTGGGTTATCTGTTTGACTATCGGAATACTAAATATACAAATGAAAATATTGTAAAAGAACTATCGGAATCTGCTGACGTGGAAGATTTGATGCGGCAACTAGATCAATATTGCGGTCATTTTATTGTACTTTGTAAAGATGCTGCAGGGGTAAAAATTATACCGGATGCTTGTGCGCAGCGAATCCTTTATTATAAGAATTCTTTTGACGTTTTTGCCTCTCAAGTGAAATTAATAGAGCATTTTTTTCCCTTGGAAGATGTTGTAGATCCGGAGGCAAAAGCATTTTTTAATTCATCGGTTTATAAATATCGATTATACGCAATTTCCAACAAAACTTGGAAACAAGGAATATTTCGTTTAATGGCAAATTCCTATCTAGATGTGACTGCATGTAAAGTAGTGCGTTTTTTCCCGGCACGGCCTATTCAAAGACAAGCCTTGCAGGATGTAGTGGAACAGGTGATTCCGATGTTTAAAGGATATATCGAGGCGATAGCGAAACGTTATAAAAAAGTAGTGATCCCCGTGACGGCTGGCTTTGATAGTCGAATGGTTTTTGCCGCTAGTCTTGGTTTAAAAGAGTGTACTTATTTTATTTATAAACATCCTTCTTTTAAAGAAAACCACCCGGATTTGGTTATTCCTAAAAAGTTGACAGAATTAGTTGGGAAATCATTTCAAGTGTTCCGGTATTCGTCAGAGGTCGATCCTATTTTGAAAGAAGTGTATAAGAATAGTGTTGATTATGCCAGAGATCGGACAGCGGCAATGATTCTTTCGGGGAACGGAACTTATTTTAAGGATGCAATAATGTTAAATGGTAATTTAGGAGAGATTGCCCGTAGTTACTACAATTATACAGAGAATGTATCGGGAAGGGAGCTTGCGGCGTTGATGGAGTGTAGAAACTATCCTTATGCCGTACGGGAATTGCAAGCATGGTATGATACGAATCGTCCTCTTTTTAAAGCAAATCATTTAAATGCGCTGGATATGTTGTTTTGGGAGCTGGATTGGGGACCTTCGACTGCACAGTCAAAACAGGAATGTTGGATTGCTTCGGAAGTTTGCTCACCTTTTAACTCCCGAATAATGTTGACAACGTTGCTGAGTGCCGATGCAAAGTATCGGGTAAAAGAGTCTTGTCGGGTATTTAGAGAAGTGATTAATCATTTTGCAGGTAAAACAATAGACCTGCCTGTGAACCCGACGGGGAAACATAAAATTATAGCCATGATGAAATGGCTGGGTATTTATTTACCTTACCGGAAATTTCGAATGAATGTGCGTTAATGTGTTTATTTGAATAATAGAATAATATCTTCGGAGCATGAAAATACTGATGGTTTTAGAGAACCAATTCCCGGATGACGAACGGGTTGAGAAAGAGGCGTTATCCTTGATAAAAGCCGGACATGAAGTCCATTTGTTGTGTGCAACACTAAAAAAAGAACGTGTCGGGGATGAAAATTATAAAGGGATCAAGCTACATAGAACCTTGTCGACTCCCTTCCTGTATAATAAAGCAAAAATTGCCTGTCTGCGTTTGCCTTTCTATTTTATGTTTTGGAAGAAACAAGTCGGGAATTTATTGCGGACAGAGACGTTTGATGTGATTCATATACATGACCTTCCCTTGGCTGAAGTCGGATATTGGGCAAAAAAGAAATTCGGGATAAGTTTTGTTCTGGATAGTCATGAGAATTATCCTTACATGTTGGATATGGCTCCTTACACGAAAGGAATAGCCGGGAAATTGATGTATTCTTTTGCAGCCTGGAAACACTATGAACGGGAGATGATAGGCAAGGCGGATATTGTTATTACGGTATGTAAGGAGATGTCCGACCGAATGAATGATCTGGTACCACGAACATATTATCACGTGGACAACACGATTAGTATGGAATTGTTTCCTCGTCCGGAACCACATCCGACGACAACGGGAAAGATACGTTTACTCTATGTCGGGGGAATCACCTATCACCGGGGATTACAGAATGTGATCAAGGGATTGGCGTTGATAAAGGATAAGTCCAAGTACAGTCTCGACATATATGGAAAAGGTGCTTATGCCGGGGATATTAAGGATTTAGTATTAACACTCGGTTTGGAAGAGATTGTGCATTTCCCCGGGTATTTGAAGTTTCCGGCAGAAGCCGTTAAGATGTGTGCCTATTCTTTGGGAGTGATATCAAATTTGCGTTCGGTACAAACTGACTGCTCTTCTCCCAATAAAATATACCAGTATTTTTATTATGGTTTACCCGTGCTGGTGAGCGATATGGATAGTGTTGGGAATATTGTACGAGAGCATCAGGTTGGAGTCGTGTATAAGGATAATTCTCCGGAAGATTGCGCCCGAAAATTAGAACAGTTAGTAACCTTGAATTTGGAGGATATGGCAACCCGTGCCCACAAATTGTGTTTGGAGCAATATAATTGGGATATTTCTGTTAAACAATTAATAGCAGCTTATGAGTCTATTCGTTGAAGTTCCTGGATAATGATATGTCCGGCTTGTCCATCCCCGTATAGAGGGGAGGAAAATACGTCTTTTGTCGTGTGTTTAAGTTGCTTGTAACTGTTTAAAATATCTTCGTATTTCCAACCCGTAATGATATTGGCTCCTTGTTCAACCAGCTCAATCCATTCCGTTTCAGTTCGGAGAGTGATACAATATTTTTTGAAAAAATAGGCTTCTTTTTGTAAGCCACCACTGTCGGTGGCAACAAGGGAACAGTGTTTTAGCAAATGAACCATCTCCAAGTAACCCACGGGATCCACCAACTGAAGGCGGGTTTGTTTAAAATCGAAGTTCAACTCTTGTAATTTTTTACGGGTACGGGGGTGAATAGGAATAACGACTGGCATTTCCCGGGCAATCTCTTCAAGAGCAGCGATGATAGATTGTAAACGTTCGGGAGAATCCGTGTTTTCAGCTCGGTGCAAAGTGGCTAAAATAAAATGTTCCGGAAGTGAAAAATCAGGACATTTGGCTTTATTGGCATAAAAAAGTGCGGCATCTTGCATGACATCACCACAATTCAATAATGTACAAGGAAATTGTTTAAAGCCTTCTTGATATAAGT
The DNA here is from genome assembly GCA_019423345.1 of Butyricimonas sp. GTDB lineage: Bacteria > Bacteroidota > Bacteroidia > Bacteroidales > Marinifilaceae > Butyricimonas. The sequence continues at coordinate 8,692 of JAHZBN010000036.1, forward strand.
TTTTAATAGCTTGCTCTGTGGGACAAAACAATACGGAACTTATCCTGTCCGTGAGAATTCGGTTTATCTCTTCCGGCATATTCATATTGTATGAACGTAGTCCGGCCTCGATATGTGCAACCCGGATATGTAATTTACTTGCTGCTAAGGCTCCGGCCAGCGTGGAATTTGTATCCCCGTAAACGATCACCCAATTCGGCTGTTCCGCTAATAGGATAGATTCAATCTTTTCGAGCATCTGGCCCGTCATTGCTCCATGCGTCATTCCGTTGATATTCAAATTATAGTTGGGTTTGGGTATACACATCTCTTCAAAGAAAATATCAGACATATTCGTATCAAAATGTTGTCCCGTGTGAACGATAACTTCCTGTACATCCGGGAAACTGCTGATGGCTCGACTGACCACGGCTGCTTTTATGAATTGAGGGCGTGCGCCTATGATAGTAACTATTTTCATGTGGTGAATTATGATTTCTTATTTCCGTAATAATTTTTTGAGAATCCTTTTACTTCCTTTCCGAGTAAGGCATTCCAGCCTCCCCAGAGCAACCCGAATCCATAAGCGAAGACTTGGATGAGCAAGGTAATGATGGAGAGGAAAGCAACAATGATGTTTCGATACTTAAAAAGTGATTGAAAGAAAGCGAACAAGCAAACGAACATTAACCCGTAGTCAATAATATTCCATGCCAAATGTACGGGAGGATAGTTTTGTCCTGTGAAAAAGGTGCCTAATTCCAGAACGACTAATCCGACGATTAATAGGGCTGGGAGCAGGTGAATTGGTTTTAGAGTATGGGGATGGCGTCTGGATAAATTGATGCGTGCAACTCCCCAATTAAAGATTTGGCGGAAGAACTTGGGTATACTTGTACGGCGTTTGTGATAGACATAAGCATCTGCGATTAGCCCCACTTTAAAACCGGCATTGTATATTCGCATGGAATAATCCATATCCTGACCATGACGTAATCCTCCCATGTCTCCAATCGTGTCGTATACTTTTCTGGATATTCCCATGTTGAAACTTCTGGGGTAGAAACGGCCCACGTGCTTTTTATTTCCTCTGGTTCCTCCTGTTCCGATAAATGAGGTCATCGAGTAATTAATAGCTTTCAGTAGGGGAGAAAAAGAGAGATGACAGGTATCCGGACCTCCGAATGCATCATAATAGTGTTCGTTTTGGGCCTTCTCAATCTCAGCCAGCCATTGAGGGGGAAACATACAATCGGAATCTACAAAGATGAAATACTCTCCTTGGGCTTTACTCATTCCGTAATTTCTAGCAGCTCCAGGGCCTTGATTTTGTTGGTATATGGCTCGTATTTGAAGTCCGCTGGCAGAGCGGTATTGTTCGATGAATTCCTTGAATCCGTCTTTTGAACCGTCGTCCACGAATAATAATTCAAAAAGACGTCGATCCCCTTCAAGCTTTTCTGCACTTTCAAGGAGTTCTTTCACTTCTTCCAGACGGTTATATACGGCAATGATGATAGAGTATTTCATGAATAGGTATTTTAATAGTAAGCTTCGATGTTATCTTCTACTCGTTTGTGTATGAACTCCTGTTCCCAAATTGCCAGTCCCAAAATGATCCAGATAAAATTGTAGTGCCACCGGAGTTTCGGGTGTGCCGGGTAATCCAGGATATAGCGGATATAGTCATAATTGAATATTCCCTGTTTCTCGATATATTCTTTTGTAAGAATCTTTTCGGCTGTATCTTTTAAATCCTTTTTGAATTGTAGATACGGGTTCACTGTGAATCCCCATTTCTTTTTCGTGATAATCTTGGGGGGAAGATATGGTTTCATGGCTTCCCGGAAAAGATTTTTAGTTTGGTTATTTTTGATCTTCATCTCCACGGGGAGAGTAAAGCCGAAGTCTACTAAATCCCGGTCAAGGAAAGGAACTCGTTCTTCTACCGAATGGGCCATGGACATCCGGTCATCTGTAAGCAAATAATCGTTTACCATTTTGGATTGGAATTCGGCATATAACACTTGATCCAACCCGTTCTGATGGTGTACAGATTCAAAAATCTTGTCAAATTCCTTATGTACCTTGAATTGTTCTATTTCTTGTTGTTTCAAGAACGATTCCGAATAGATATTCTTGTAGAACGGGGTATCGAAATCCCACGTGTTTCGCAGGATGAGGTAAAAGCGTTCCATGTTCCCAATAGATAGTAACATTTGTACGCCCCGGCGGTATTCGTCGTAACGTAATGATTTAGAATTATTCTGAAGACGGAAAATAAAATCTGATTTCCAGCGTAACATACGTTGTAGCCATTGTGGAGTATGGTGATGCCAGTTTTTGAACGGGTAAATGAATTTATGGATATCATACCCGGCAAATAGCTCGTCTCCGCCTAGTCCTCCGAGAATAACTTTCACGGTTGGATGGACAAAAGCCGACATATTGAATCCCTGCAACAAGTTAATTTTAGGTTCCTCGGCATGCCAGATTACCTTGGGCATTTGTTGCATCGGATTCATCGACAGACTCAACGTGTGATGATGCGTGTGAAAGTGATCAGCAATCTGCTGGGCATCGGGAAACTCGTCCGTGGGCTCATTAAAACCTAGGGTAAACGTGTTGATATCGGGGACTCCCAGTTCATGCATTTTCTGCACGATTGTTGAGGAATCCAGTCCGCCCGATAAATACACGCCTACTGGGACATCACTGACTAATTGGCGTTTCACGGCCTGTTTGATCAATTCGTTCATCTTCTCTTTCGCCTCGTTTTCCGTGATGGATCGATCAATATTCACAGCCAGCTGCCAGTAGCGTTTTACCGTGAACAGACCATTTTCAAACACGGCAAAGTGAGCCGGGGGAAGACGTTTGATGCCTTCAAAAAGAGTCTCATTCCCTTGCGTGTAACGCAAGTTCAAGTGTATATGTAAAGCTTTTAAATTTAATTTCCGTTCATATTTCGGGTGTAGGATAATGGATTTTTGTTCAGAACCGAAAACTAATACACCATCTTTTAGGAAATAGTGTAGAGGTTTAGTTCCGAAATGATCCCGTGCGAGAATCAGACGGTTATTGTTTTGATCCAGTAGGGCAAAAGCGAAAATACCGTTTAACTTGTTGAAGAACCCGGTTCCGTACTCCTCGTAAAGATGAACCAAAACTTCCGTGTCGGTAGCGGTATAAAATACGTGTCCCTTAGATTTGAGTTCTTCCCGGATTTCTTCGTAGTTGTATATCTCCCCGTTAAAAATGACACAGATACTCTTATCTTCATTAAAAATGGGTTGATTGCCACACGTGGAGACGTCGATAATGGACAAACGCCGGTGTCCGAGAGTGAAATCCTGGTAGGTATATATAGATTGATCATCTGGTCCCCGATGTTCAATCGTGGCCAGCATTTCCGACATGAGTTGAGTGTTATCTGTATCCCGTTCGAATATTCCGGCTATTCCACACATATTACAAGAGTTTGTTTATACAAAAGTATTATTTTTTCCCGTTTATATTATAAACGATTCAGTTTCTTTAATGCCGTGAACTTGTGGCGATACATTTTTAAAATATTGGAAATACGGTCATAATGATGGAATTTTTCGCTAAAAAGGCGTAATTCCTCTTTTCCGGTGATTCGGTAGAGAATTAGGAGTTGTTGGCGAACAAGTCTGAGATAACCGATCGTGCAGGGGTCATCTTGTGGATAACCGGGAAGATCGCAGCGATTGAATCGAGGCCAGAATCCCATATCAAACAGAGGAAGTTGGCGGGTAAGACCTTCTACTCCTTCATTAAACAGCCGAAGGGCGAGTGCGTACCCATTGGGTTCCTTGTTTTCAGGAACTGCACGAATGTAATCGTATAAACCGAAAAGGCAAAAGCCATGACCATCCAGTACTCGTGTCGGACACTCAGCCACGTATTCTTCGTAAAAGGTTGCCCCCTTTTCCCGGTCTACGGAAACCCCTCCGGTTGTTATATCCTTCGTGAAAGGAATTAATGCTTGAGTTGCAATCTTCAAATAGGTATCGTCCTCTGTAAGTTGCCAGGCTCTCAATAACATGGATATTCCCCTGCTTTGCGCGAAGGCGGATTTCCAAGGTTGATAAACATGATATTCGGGCTTAGGCACGTCGGTTAGCCAATAACAACCGAGTTCTGTATGATCTGTCCGATTGTTCATAAACCAGTCTGCAATGCGAAGAAAATGACCCCTTTTCTCTTCGGAATGTGTCTTTAACCACGAGTGGAATATGGCTAACCCGTACTGTCCGATGGAAATAGGATAGTAGTGCAGTTTTGTATCTTCCACGTCAATATAAGTCGTGTTCAAGGGGACTCCATTTTTGTCGAAAGAGTGAATCAGACGATTGAGCTTAGCTATGTCTTCGTCAAATTTGATGTAATAATAGCCTAGCGTTTCAGATTGATTCTCCATGTTAATTTCGATCTTGCGGTTTGTGTTGAAATCTCGCAAAAGTTTGCGTAACATGAAAATAGCTTTTTTAATCTTCATGGTGGGCTAAAATTTGGGTTAAAGACTGGGTTAAGGACTTTCTCGAATAGCGGTTGACTACATTGTTCTCTTTTATAGGAGATTGTGGATCAAAATTATTCAGTAAGGAGGTTAGAAAATGGAACATACCTTCTTCATCGTCATACTCGAATGTTTTCCCGGCTTTACAAACTTGAATGATGGTTGCGGCATCACCATCGGTGGGACCGAGGCAAAGAATGGGGGTTCTGGAGCCGATGTACTCGAAAAGCTTACCCGTGAGATTACCTTTATTCCCTTCGATGTTGGGAATAATGAGTAATAGAACAGAAGAACTCTTCATGTATTTGATGGCATCTGCGTGAGCTACGAACGCATGGATTTCTACGGAATCTCCCAGTTGTTCCGAGAGTTTTTGAGCTATACCCTGATCCACTTTACCGACAAAACGTAGTTTGAGTTTTTCCGATGTGGAAAGTCTTTTAACTGTATGGATAAAGGAATCAATCGTGTAGTCAGCCGCCAAAGTCCCCGTGTAAGTAATTGTGAAAACATCTTCCTTTGGAATAATTAGGTCGAAGTCCTCGGCATCGAATCCATTTGCGATAACTTTTATTTTAGAGGCTTGAATTGCTGGAGATTTTGCTGCCAGTTGCTTTTTGATGTAGTCGCTTACCGTGATTACCTGATCTGCATCCAGAAGAACATTCCGTTCGTATTTCCGGTCAATTGCTTTTGCAACGGGAGTTGGGTACATCTTATTATAGTAATAGATGTCAGTCCATGGGTCTCGAAAATCAGCAATCCAATGCAAATGGAAATGCTTTTTTAGTTTTTGTCCGACCAGATGGGTTGACATAGGTGGACCCGTTGTGATGACTGCGTCTATTTTTTCTGCTTGAATAATTTGGATTGCTTGGTGATAAGCGTGTTTATTCCAGCCTCTCCGGGCATCTGGTAGGAAGAAATTACCCCGGATAAAACGGGCAATCTTCTGTTTTAGACTGGGAGTCCCTTCATTGACGAATCCGCTATATGGGGCACTTTGGGCTTTAGTCAGTTTTTTATAATATTCATATATACCGGAACAATCCGTACGATACACTATTTGTCCGACTCGTACATCTTGTTCCAGTGTGTGGTCTTTTATGGGATATTCGGCCTTTTCCGGATCTACCGTGATAATGATCGGATCGTAACCAAATTCCGGAAGGTATTTCGAGAACTTCAACCAGCGTTGAACTCCCGGTCCTCCTGAAGGTGGCCAATAATAGGTGATGATCAGAATCTTTTTCACGGTGAAATCTCTATCGGTTAAAGAATGTACGAATTTGTTCGATGATGTACTCTTGCTCTTCTACTTTCAGTTCCGTGTGCATCGGCAGCGATAGTACCTCTTCGCTTAATTGTTCTGCAACGGGGAATGTCCCTTGCTCTTGCCCCTTTTTAGCGTATGCCTCTTGCAAATGCAAGGGGATCGGATAATAAATCATACTGGGAATATCATGTTCGGCCAAGAAAGATTTTAACTCATCCCGTAGGTGATTTTCAACCCGGATAGTGTATTGATGGAACACGTGTGTGCTATTAGTAGCCCGTTGTGGAAGGATGATTCCTTTTACTGTTGCTAACCCTTTGTCATAATGTTCGGCTGCTTGATTACGGGCGGCTGAATATTCATCAAGGTATTTTAGTTTTACATCTAAAATAGCGGCTTGCATGGTATCCAAGCGAGAGTTACATCCCACGACACTATGGTGATATTTTACTTTTTGCCCGTGATTGGCAATCATGCGGGCCCGTTCAGCTAATTCGTGATCTCGGATAAATAAGGCTCCACCGTCCCCGTAACATCCTAAGTTTTTGGAGGGGAAGAAAGAGGTTGTACCAATATCCCCGATGCATCCGGCTTTTCTTTGTAGACCGTTACTGAACGTGTAAGTGGCCCCGATAGCTTGTGCAGTGTCTTCTACCACGTAAAGTTTGTGTCGGTGGGCTATATCCATAAGTGGTTCCATGTCTGCGCATTGGCCATACAAGTGAACAGGAACGATTGCTTTCGTGCGAGGGGTAATTTTTTCTTCAATCTTGGTAACATCAATTGTGAAACGGTCTGCGACACAATCTGCGAAAATAGGTTCCAACCGTAAAAGGGCAATCACCTCGGCCGTGGCCACGTAAGTATGAACAGGTACAATCACCTCGTCCCCGGGTTGTAAACCGAGAGCCATTAAAGCAATTTGTAAAGCATCCGTGCCGTTGGCACAAGGAACAACATGCTCGACTTGATTATACATCGCGAGATGTTGGGCGAAAGTCTTTACCTGGGGGCCGTTAATGAAAGCCGTGGTGTCAAGTACTTCCTGTATGGCGTTATTTATTTCCTTCCGGATGCGTTCATATTGTCCGTGAAGGTCAACCATCGTGATTTTCATTGTGATATATAATTAGATTTATTCTTCTATTTTTTGAACTAACCCGTTTTGTAAATGATAGCGTTGTTTGCTTTCTGGACATTCGGCTATTCCCTTTTCGTCAAAATGAAGACGATGCCCGTATTCACTCATCCAACCGATTTGTTTAGCCGGATTACCAACTAACAAAGCGTATGCAGGAACAGTTTTTGTTACGACGGCTCCGGCTCCGATGAAGGCGTAAGCCCCAATGTCATGCCCGCACACAATCGTGGCATTGGCTCCGATGGTAGCCCCTTTGCCCACATGCGTTTTGGCATATTGACTTTTCCGGTTTACTGCACTACGAGGATTGGTCACGTTCGTGAACACGCATGATGGTCCCAAGAAAACATCATCGTCACAAGTGACCCCCGTGTACACGGATACATTATTCTGTACTTTTACTTGGTTCCCAAGAACTACCTCCGGGGATATGACGACGTTTTGCCCGATGTTACAATTCTCTCCGATCCGGCAATTACTCATAATGTGGGAGAAATGCCATATTTTAGTTCCTTTTCCGATTGTTGCGCCCTCGTCTATGATGGCGGTCTCGTGTACGAAATAATCTTTCATATCTGAATCATTTTACTGACAAAGATAGTTTTTCTATCAAAGTATTGAAAGAAACGGGAGTGATGTTTTTCTTTTGAGGAAATAAAAAAGCCGCCTTGACGGGCGGCTTTTTCGATTTGTGGTCTAGATTTCTAGTAAAATTTGTATCTTGTATCAACCACTCCGGCATTCTTCACTAATGCGGGAAGAATCAAACGGAACTTGGTGTATAGATTTGTTTGTTCGATACTTCTCTTGGCAGCTTCAATTTGTTCGGGAGTAACTGTTTCAACAGTTTTAGAGTTCACAACCACAACATAAACTCCTTGGTTACCTATGATCGGTTTAGAAATCTCATTTTCTTTCATTGTAACAACTTCGGCCGTCAGCACGGGTTCGATACCAACTCCGGGGACTTGGAATGAACTGAAACTAACATCCGTGGCATCCATTACCTCTGCATTGGTTTTTTGTGCTACGGAAAGTAAACTTTCACTTCCGGAAATAGCATTGGTCAATTCTTTAGCAATGATTTCACCTTTCTTTTTACGGATAAGTTCTGTGCGGATAGCTGCAGAAACAGAGTTCAGAGGTGCGATACCTTCTTCTTGAATTCCGGTTAGAACCACAACAGAGAATTTGTCTCCAGCCTCAAAGATAGGAGATTTCTCTTTGGTCATCAGGATGAAACCCGGTTTTTCAGCCATATAAGCCTCGCGGATAATATCTCTTGCGTTATCAATGCCTGCAATCTGATAATCGTTTTTACCTACGTTTGCGATACGTTTGGTTTGATTATTAGCAGTTAAAGCTGCTTCAAAGTCTTCTACGGTATTGATATTGTTTGCAAAAGTACGTGCGTCGTTATAAATCTTGTTGATCGTTTGTTGAGATGGGGTAATTTCTTTTGCTACGATTCCGATTTGTACCTTATCAACAGGTTTTGATCTGTCTGTTACCTGTAAAACATGGAAACCGTAATTTGATCTTACCACTTTCACCTCGTTTTTGTTAGAAAAGAATGCTGAATCTGCGACCGGTTGGAGCATCTGATCTTGGGTGAACCATCCGAAATCCCCACCATTTACAGAGGTATTCTGATCGGCAGAATATTGTCTTGCTAAAGCATCGAAATCTCCGCCTTTACGGATTAAGCCTGCTAAACTATCGGCTAATTTCTCTGATTGAGCCATATTGTTTGATGCGATCAAGATATGACGGGCTCTTACAGAGTCGGGTAATACACGGCGGTCAGCAACACGAACGATATTGTAGGCGTTATCTTTCAGATAAGGTCCGAATACGGCATCGCTCTTTTCCGTGAACAGGAATTCATCCAGTTCCTCGTTATCCAATTCTCCCTTTTTGTAATATTTGGGTTGGAATCTTTTTTCAGATGAAAGGTTGGCGAATTCAAGTACGTTCTTTGCCTCTGCAAACTCGGGTTTCAAGTCATTTACCCAGTTTTCCGTTTCTTTAATGTCTTCGGCTGAGGCTGTGATGTCAAAATTCACGTAAGCGATTTGTCTGGCTTCTTCTCGTTCAAACAAATATTTGTGTGAATTATAATAATCTTTGATTTCGTTAGCTGTTACTTTTACTGCAGAGTCGCTAACAGTGTTGTAGCTTTTCATGATAAAGCTGATGTCAGCTGTCGTTGCTGCACTTTCTGCAAGTTCTTTGGCTTGAGCATCTGTAACAAACAAGCTTTTTGCTAACAGGGTATTATATTTTTCTTGTTTACGAGCCGTGTTTACTTGCTCTTCCATGTTCAACCAATATTCCTTTTGCGGGGTTCCGGCAGGAGCTTCGATCAATTGTTTGATGATCAACCGGGCTCTTTCTTTGTCTACCTGTCCCGTGTTAGGATCTGCGAATAACTGGCTGACAGCCGGGTTCATGTTGCTCCCTAATAAGAAATCGTATAACTCGTCACCGCTAACGTCCAAACCTAATTCCTCGTATTCTTTGTTTAGAATGATTTCGGAAACAATTTGATTCCAGGTATTTTCCCGGATCATTCTTTGTTGCTCATCCGTTAAAGCTGATAAACCGTTCATGCTTTTGATGAAATCTTCATTCTTCATAATCTTTTGTTGATATTCTTGAATGCCGATAGTTTCACCTCCAACTTCTCCAACTTTGTTTCTGGAACGATTGATAAGGCTAGCGCCAGAGCTAAGAGCATCACCAACAATAAACGCCACGAGGGCTAATCCAATCACGATACTAACAAGTACTCCACCGCGATTTCTAATTTTTTGTAACGTTGCCATTTATATTAAAATTTTATGTTTTTACACACGAATTTATTCTATTTTTCGAGGGTACGAATATATAAAATGGATTGGTTTTATGCAAATAAATTTCAATCCCTTTCGTTTATTGCTCTATTCCTTCTTTTTCGTTTCCTTTTTTGTTGCCTTCGGGGCCGCTTTTTTTGTTGTCTTTTTTGTTGTTTTTTTCTTACTATCCCCTCCCTTTGCAATGATCTCCATGGTTTCCTCAAAGGTTAATTTGTCTGCTTCTTTTCCCTTGGGAATCTTATAGTTCACTTTATTGAACGTGATGTAAGGTCCAAAACGACCGTTAAGAATTTGTACCCCGTTTTCAAATTCTTGGATCTTCCTGTTTTTCTCGATTTCTCGTTTTTCGTTGATGCGTTCGATAGCGGTTTCAAGAGTTATTGTTCCTGGATCGTCAACGCCTTTTTTCAAGGAAACGAAAAGTTGATTATGCTTGATGTAAGGTCCAAAACGGCCGATGCCCACACTGACTGGTTTCTCCTCGAATTCTCCCAGTTGACGGGGAAATTTGAACAAGTCTAAAGCTTCTTCCAAGGTAATGGTTTCCATCAGTTGCCCTTTGAGCAGTCCGGCATAACGTACGGATTCTCCTTCACCTATCTGTGCCATCGGTCCGAAACGTCCGATTCGTACGACAACGGTTTCTCCCGTTTGCGGGTCTTTACCGAGTTCCCGGGCTCCCGTGTTCCGTTCGGATTCTTTCAACGTTTTCTCCACGTTAGCATGGAAAGGTTGATAAAATGTTCCGATCATGGATTGCCATTCAACCTCTCCTTCGGCAATGTGGTCAAGGGCATCCTCGGCATTTGCCGTGAAGTTATAATCCATGATATTCGTGAAATAATTGGAAAGGAAGTCCGTCACGACCATTCCGATATCCGAGGGAAACAATTTTTTCTTTTCTGCACCGAATATTCGGCTGATCTTCTTGACTTTTATGTCTTGTCCTTTAAGGTCTATCTGGTCTAGTTGACGTTCTGTACCATCCCGGCTTTCCCGTAAGATATATCCCCGGTTCTGGATTGTGGTAATTGTGGGTGCGTATGTTGAAGGACGTCCGATTCCCAAGGTCTCCATTTTCTTCACGAGACTAGCCTCCGTGTAGCGGGGGGGATGCGTCGTGTATTGTTCTAAGGCTTGGATCAGGGAACGTTGTAATTGGTCTCCTTTATGTATTGCAGGTAATAAAGCAGTTTCATCGTCCTCTTTCTCGTCATCGAAAGATTCCATGTACACTTTGAGAAAACCATCGAAAATGATCACTTCACCTACGGCCTCGAATGTGTGTTTCTCACCGGTAATGGCGATCGTTATGGTTGTTTTTTCCAGTTCGGCCTCTGCCATTTGAGAGGCGAGAGTCCGTTTCCGGATTAACGAGTAAAGTTGTTGTTCATTTTTGTCTCCACTGATCGATTCCTTGTCCATATAAGTCGGGCGAATGGCTTCGTGGGCCTCTTGCGCCCCTTTCGTCTTCGTGGCGAAATTTCTAGGTTTGGAATATTTTTCTCCTAGCGTGTTACAGATAACGGCTTTTGCCGCACCGATAGCCAGTTGGGATAGGTTCACGGAGTCTGTTCTCATGTAGGTGATGTGTCCCTGTTCGTATAGCTTCTGGGCCACGGCCATTGTCTGTGAAACAGAGAATCCTAATTTGCGGGATGCCTCCTGTTGTAGCGTGGATGTCGTGAACGGAGGTGCCGGTTTACGGCTACTCGGTTTAGTCTCGACATCACTTACTGAAAATGTCGCCTTCTTGCAATGTTCCAGAAAGTTAACCGTCTCTTCCTGTGTGGAGAAACGTTCGGATAATTCAGCCTTTAAAGGGATTGAATTACCACTTGCGTCTTTGGTTTCGAATGTTCCGGTAACCTTATAGTATTTTTGTTCAACGAAATGGTTAATCTCCCGTTCTCGTTCAACGATGAGTTTTACGGCAACGGATTGAACCCGTCCGGCTGACAAGGAAGGTTTTACTTTTTTCCATAGAACCGGAGAGACTTCGAATCCGACCAATCGGTCAAGAACCCGGCGGGCTTGTTGGGCATCCACGAGGTTTTTATCAATGTCACGGGGGTTATTGATCGCATGTAAAATAGCATCTTTCGTGATTTCGTGAAAAACAATCCGTTTCGTGTTTTCCTTCTTCAGCCCCAGAACTTCGAATAAATGCCAGGCAATAGCTTCTCCCTCGCGGTCCTCATCGGAGGCTAACCAAACTGTTTTGGCTTCCTTGGCAAGTTGTTTCAGTTCTTTTACAATCGCTTTCTTGTCGGGTGATATTTCATATTTTGGTTGGAAATTATGTTCTATATCAATCCCCAAATCTTTTTTTTCAAGATCCCGGATATGTCCGAAACTAGATTTTACAACATAATTCTCTCCTAAAAAACGTTCAATAGTCTTGGCTTTAGCCGGAGACTCGACAATTACTAAATTTTCAATCATATACGATTTTCTTTTACATTTCCGTTTCCTTCCGAAACGGATTTATCGCTTTTTTTAAGCTGTTCGTCCTAAAATTAGGGTGCAAACTTACGTAAAACAATTGAAAATGAAAAACTCTACTCATTTTTTAGTAAAAAACTCTCTCCAAAATAGCGAAGAGGATGTTCCTGGGAAACATCCTCTTCGAATATATTATTATAAGTATTCCGGAGTTTATTTCCCCGTGTTCGCTTGAACTATTTTTTGCCAACGGGCTTTTTGTGTGTCATTTGCTTTTGCTAATGAACCGGATAAATAGTAAGCTATCATTTGAGAATCTTTTCCCAGTTTCGGGAGTTCTTTCTCGCAAGCTGTCAAGATCTTGTCTATACTTTCTGTCTTCACTGCCTTTGCGATGGCTAAAGAGGACAGTAAGGTTTTCTCGTTTGATAACTTCAGTTCTTTTACTTCTCGTCCGATAGCATCTAAACGTTTTACATCGTTTTTTTGACCACGTCCGGCGATAACCATTAATATTTCACGGAAAAGGCCTTCACTCAAACGGCTATCGACTTTCTCCTTGCCAATGGTTTCGTTGAATTTGCTCCGGTTATCGGTCAAAAATTTTGCTGCTTCTGAATCTTTCGGGCTTAATTCACTATTACCGAAAATGAACCAGTAATCTTCTGATAATTTTTCTTCGTCGGTAGAAATTTTCAATAATTCGTCCACGATGGTTTTTGCGTTTGGATCGTAATTAGCTACCATTACTTGAGCGTATTGAGATAAAAATGCTTTATCTCTATTGCCGCTATTGTATTTTGCATCTAAAGCCCCTAAAGCTTTGTTGTCATCGAAAGATTCCTTCACCCTCTCTATGAATTTCTCACCTTCACCACCACCGACAAGTTTATGACGAATGGTTCCGTCTGGGTTTACGATCACGAAAGTTGGGTAGGCACGAACACCGAATTTTTTAGCTAGTTCGGGGCCTTCTCCTTTTTCCATATCATATTTTAAGCAGATGAAGTTCTGATTTAGGAAATCACCCACATTTTCTTGTTTGAATACGGTTTCTGACATATACTTGCAAGGTCCGCACCAAGTCGTGTAACAGTCAATGAAAAGTTTGCGCCCTTGTTGTTTTGCCATTTTCAAGGCATCTTCATAGCTTAACTCGTAGAAATATACGCCAACATGTGCTGCAACCTTGAATTTTTCAAAGAAGTTTGTCATGTAGGCTTTCCCGTTTTCCGGGCTATTGGCAATGAATTTATCACCTAATGCTACAATACGACCGGCTTCCGCTTTGCTCACCTTGGAACTGATCGAGTTTAAGGCGTTTATAATAGACCATAGTTCTTCGCTCTTGGCATCTGCTGTTTGTTCTGCGAGAGAAATAATTTTATCTACGTTCTGGTCAATCGTAGCTTGAGCCAACTCTATCTTGCTCATCAATTGATCTTTATTTTCCAAGTCAATATTGGTTAATTCCTGGCGAATTTGCTCAAGTGTTTTAGCGGGTTCTTTCGCGTTACGACGAGTGGTATTGTCAATAGCCTGACTATAATTACCATAGAGGTAAGTATTTACTTTTTCTTTGCCGATATTTTTATTGAACGTGGCAAGGTTGTTTACGACAAGTTTGAAATTATCAGAACCGTAGGGACTTTCTTCGAGAATAGGCCAGAATTCCGTTTTCATTTTGTCTTTGTCTTTCAGTATTTTATTCAGCTCTTCTCCTACTTTTTCGCTTTTTGCTTGTTCATAAGCATCGTTCAATGCGATCTGGTAAACCATGAGTTGTTTCTTGTTCATTTTTCCTTTCTCGTACAATTTGTTCAAATAATCGAGAGAGGTCTTTTCATTCAGTCCTTTTTCAACTCTTGCGATGAATCCTTCCAGATCTCCGCCGCCAACCACTTTGTGTTGTACCGATCCATCGGGACGAAGAATTAAGAATGTCGGGTAGGCTCTGACTCCAAATTTTTTACCTAGTTCAGGACCTTCTCCTTTTTCCATATCAAATTTTACGCAAACAAATTTAGGATTGAAAAATTCTCCGGCTTTTTCCTGCGGGAAGATGGTTTCTGACATGTACTTGCAAGGACCGCACCATGAGGTATAGCAATCCATGAAAACGAGTTTGTTCTCTGCTTTGGCTTTAGCCAATGCTCCATCAAACGTGATATGCTCGAAATTCACGCCTCCTTGACAGAATGCTGTGAAACTAAGCATCAAAAATGCAACAATGGAAATAAGGCTTTTCATAAATTCAACAATAAATATTGGTAAATAAAGTTGCAATGTAGGAAAGAAAGCCTAATGCTGTTATTCTATGGTTTAACATTAACTTATTTTTTTAATAAAAGAGGCCTAAAAGCCTCTTTTTATCGTCCGCTATAACATTTTTTTAAGGATTGACTACTTACTTTTTCGAGGCGAAAAACTTTCGGTGGAAAAGCAACAAGATAAATACACCTATTGTGATATAAGAGTCGGCTAGGTTAAATACCGGGCGGAAGAACACGAAAAAATCACCTCCCCAGATGGGAATCCATTGAGGAAGAAAACCTTCGTAAAGTGGAAAATAAAGCATATCTACCACCTTCCCGTGCAGGAACGAGGAATACCCGCCCCCGTGAGGGAACAAGGTTGCCACTTGTGAATAACTGTCACTGAAAATCATCCCGTAGAATGCACTATCGATGATGTTACCCACAGCTCCGCAGAAAATTAACCCGAAAGAGAGAATCACTCCCATGGGAACTTTTTCTTTGATGAGGCGTCCCAGGTACCAAGCGATACCCACCACGGCAATTAAGCGGAATACACTTAAAACGGTTTTTCCCCACTTGCCACCTCCGAGTTCCATCCCGAAGGCCATCCCGTTATTTTCAATAAAGTGAATTTTGAACCAGTCTCCGAAGACACTGAATTCATCTCCGATCATCATATGGGTCTTGATCCAGATTTTAACGACTTGATCAATGACTAATAGGGAGATAATAAAAATAATAAGTTTTTTCCGCGTGCTCATCTGTGTGATTAAATTTTAAAGTGACTCTTAATCGCAAAATCGATTAAGAGTCTTGTCCCATTTTGGCATCCATACTCAATGTTGCATGAGGTACGGCGCGTAATCTTTCTTTGGAGATCAGTTTTCCGGTTACCCGGCAGATCCCGTAAGTTTTATTTTCAATTCGTACTAACGCAGCTTCCAGGTGAGCAATGAATTTTGCCTGCCTTTGAGCGAGCCGCCCAGCTTCCTCTTTGGAAAGCACAGATGCTCCCTCTTCCAATACTTTAAAAGTGGGAGATGTATCGGCAATGTCATTCCCGTCGCTACCGGAGATTGAGGCTTTCAGCACCTCGTAATCTCTCTTCGCCTTTTCGAGTTTTTCAAGAATCAATTCTTTGAATTCCTGCAACTCTTCATCCGAATATCTAGTTTTCTCGGCCATAGTTGTAAAGTTTTTGTCTAAGTTAATAAAAAATCCGCTATGTAATCTTTCTCGTGGAAAAATATCCACTTTTACTTGTAACAAGGGGAAGAGGTTACATTTTCTGGATCTTAATAAACGTTTGTATGTCGTCGATCTCGATGGGTTGGGCACCGTCTTCGGCTTTATCTATTAGCGTAACGTTCTCTGCCAGAACTTGGCTAGCGATGTACGCCTTGAAGTTCTCGACAGCCTCGTTGATCTCTTTATGTTTCCCGATGTGAAGATCAATTTTGTCTGTCACGTTGAAGTCACTCTCTTTTCTCAAGTTCTGGATTCGGTTAATCAACTCCCTAGCGATACCTTCTTCACGTAATTCTTTCGTGATGTTGATGTCTAGGGCAACCGTGAGACGTCCCTCGTTGGCCACTAACCAGCCCGGGATGTCTTCCGACAAAATTTCCACGTCTTCCAGTGTCAGTTCCAGCGTTTCTGTTCCCACTTCCAGAGAATAAGTTCCTTGTTTTTCGAAATTGTAAATGTCATTCTGATTCATTTCTGCCACGAGAGCGGAAATTTGTTTCATGTATTTACCGTATTTCGGTCCTAGGGTCTTGAAGTTTGGCTTGATCTTCTTTACCAAGATTCCCGCCGTGTCGGTGATGTATTCGATCTCCTTCACGTTGACTTCCGATAGAATGATGTTCTTCACGGCATCCAGTTGGGTAGTCATCTCGTCATTCAGGATCGGGATCAACAGTTTGCATAGCGGTTGTCTTACCCGGATTTGAACTTTGCGTCTCAGTCCAAGTACCATGGAAGAAATTTGTTGGGCCATATTCATCCGTTCTTCCAGTTGCTTGTCAATCATTGATTCGTCAGCCACCGGGAAATCTACCAGGTGAACGTCCGTCGTGTATCGTCCCGTAACCTTGTTCAAGTCCGTGAATAAGCGATCCATATAGAATGGTGCTATGGGCGAGGATAAGATTGCCACGGTTTCCAAGCAGGTATATAACGTTTGGTAAGCCGACAGTTTATCGGTGGTTTGCTCGCCACCCCAGTAACGTTTACGGGAAAGACGTACGTACCAGTTCGATAGGTTCTCGATTACGAAATCCTGTATGGCCCGTCCGGCCCGTGTCGGTTCGTATTTCTCGTAAGCCTCGGTTACCTCTTTAATCAAGCTGTTCAATAGAGAAAGAATCCAACGATCGATTTCCGGTCTTTCGTTAAACGGAACTTCAGCCTCTGCATACGTGAACTTGTCGATATTAGCGTACAAGGAGAAGAAACTATACGTGTTATACAGTGTCCCGAAGAACTTACGTTTCACTTCTTCCACCCCGGTGATGTCAAATTTCAAGTTATCCCATGGTTGAGAGTTCGTGATCATGTACCAACGCAAGGGGTCGGACCCTTGTTTCTCGATCGTGTCGAAAGGATCAACGGCATTACCCAAACGTTTGGACATCTTGTTTCCCTTGGCATCAAGTACCAGTCCATTGGATATGATATTCTTGAATGCCACGGAATCGAACACCATGGTTGCGATAGCGTGTAATGTGAAGAACCAACCGCGAGTTTGATCCACCCCTTCGGCGATGAAATCAGCCGGGAAGTGTATCCGATTGTCGATTAATTCTTTATTTTCGAACGGGTAATGTACTTGCGCGTAAGGCATGGCTCCCGAATCGAACCACACGTCGATCAAATCTTTCTCCCGGTACATGGGTTGTCCGGTGGGAGAAACCAGTATAATATCGTCCACGTATGGGCGGTGCAGGTCGATTTTCTCGTAATTTTCTTTCGAGTAGTCTCCCACCTTGAAATCTTTGAAGGGGTTCTCCTTCATGATTCCTGCCTGTATCGCTTTTTCTGTTTCTTCAACTAATTCTTTAACCGAACCGATACATTTTTTTTCAGTTCCATCCTCGCTAACCCATATCGGTAGGGGAGTTCCCCAGTAACGGGAGCGCGAAAGGTTCCAGTCTACCAGATTCTCTAGCCATTTTCCAAAACGGCCTTCACCTGTGCTGGCGGGTTTCCAGTTGATAGTCTTGTTCAGTTCGATCATGCGATCCCTGACTGCTGTCGTTTTGATGAACCAAGAATCTAACGGGTAGTAAAGCACCGGTTTATCGGTTCTCCAGCAGTGCGGGTAATTATGCTCGTGTTTCTCAACCTTGAACGCTTTGTTCTCCCGTTTTAACAAGATGCTTAAATCGATGTCAAGAGTCGGATCATTTTCAGTTAAAGTCGGGTCGTAGGCGTTCTTCACGAATCTTCCGGCGAATTCACCGTATAAATCCGTGTTGACATTATTTTTCAAGTATTCCGGGTCAATGTCTTCGATTCGGAATAAGCGTCCCCGTTTGTCTACCATGGGTTGTTTGCTACCTTCCTTGTCAATTAATTGCAAGGGGGCAATGCCGGCCACTTTGGCCACCCGGTCGTCATCGGCTCCGAAAGTCGGGGCGATATGCACGATCCCG
>JAHZBN010000037.1:0-26645 GCA_019423345.1 Butyricimonas sp.
TTCATGACAATGTCTTTTATTTCGTGTTGAATATTTTCTCAAGATTATTTTTTGCGCGGAAAAGAAGCGATTCCACAGAGGAAAGAGAGACCCCCATGACATCTGCGATTTCCTTGTATGAAAGCTCCTCGTACTTGTTTAGTATTAAAGCCGTACGTTGGTTTTCGGGGAGCTTGTCGATAGCTTTATGTAACAATTTTATTTGTTCTTGTTCTTCCAGTATTTGTTGCTGGGGCATTTCAATGGTTTGTGCAACCTCTTGTTGTTTCCATGAATCAATGTCTATTTTGATCGCTCGTCCCCGGGGTGATTTGCAGTGATTGATCGACCTGTTTACGGCTATCCGGTACAACCACGTGGATAATTTGCTTTCAAACCGGAATTTGCCGAGGGATTCGAAGACTTGAACGAATACGTCTTGGGCAATGTCTTCTGCCTCGTCCCGGTCATGCACGAACGCATAGCAAGTGTTGACAACCATCAATTGATAGGTGTCGACTAATAACTTAAAGGCTCTTTGGTCACCTTTAAGGATGGTTTCTATCATCTCTTTTTCGTGCATTCCAAGATATTATCCACATTCCCCATGGGGAAATCATCATTCAACCGTGCTGTCAAGCAGCATGACGATACATTTTATCGTATCACAAAACGTTCCTTAAATTATACTTCTAAAAAAGAATCACGAGCAAATAGTTAAGCACGAAATTATTAATACATATCATTGATAACCAATATATATTAATAATGAACACCTGTTGCGAGTATTCATTTTTTATTATTATATTTGAACTCAATAAAGGAAGGTTTTTTAAAAAAGAAGAAGGTGCCTGTATCCCAAGAGCTGTAAAGCCTATCGGAGTTTTAGACTATTTAATATAAGTGCGCCTCAGCGTGGGTTGAACGGGTTGGTGGGATTGAACGAACTTGATCATGGCGTTTACTACCGAAATATCCGTGTGCTGTCCTTTTCCCCTGTCCGGGAAATCGTAATCAACGCTCACGTAGTTGTTTAAGGCGACTTTGTAAATTTGTTTGTCAACCAGTGGTTTTCCGTTCCGGTCTTGAATAAGTACATCTGTTCCGTTTCCTTGTTGATCCCGGATAATCGTATAATTACCGGGCGAGACGAACAGGTCAATGGCGTGATCTTCCCGGTTAAAACGGTTTAATATCAGTGCTTTTATCTCTTTTAGCGACATTTCATGAGTGACGATGTGATTGCCGAAAGGTTCGATTGAAAAAAGTTGTTCCAGCGTGATGTCTCCCTGAGGCAGTTGCGTAATGCGGATTCCTCCTTGATTGTAGAAAGCGATGTCGGATGAGGAGGCTGATAACATGGCATCTGTGACAAGGTTGGCAATGCTTTCCCGTGATTCGAACGGGAGAGTTGCCGTTCCGATGATTTGTTTGAAACGGGGGGGATTGACAAAGAACTTCACTTTTTCTGTCATACTGGAATCCGCTTGAGTAATCGTATCGATCAGGCAGGATTTATAGATACGTTCCGTGAGTTTTCCCCCTTTGAATTTCAGGGTTGTCAATCCGGCATATTGTAATTTGATTCCGGTTTGTCCGATCAACACGTTGTTTACTCGTTTGGGCTTTTCCAGTAACGTGTGGGAATGACCGCCGATGATCATATCCAGTTCCGGCATTCGTGTTGCCAATATCGAGTCGGAATCCACGCCTAGGTGGGTCAATCCGATGAAAGCATGACACGACGATTTCAATTTCCTGTAATCTTCAATCTTGTCAAGGTAATTGTCGAACGTGATTTTCTGTAAATGTTCCGGGTTTGTGCTGGGGATGTTGTCCGTTTCGGTTTGAATGAGACCGAGGAAACAGAGTTTGATCCCGTCTTTCTCGATGATGTAATAGGGTGCGATGCTATCCAACTCACTCTGGGAGGAGTTTATGTTTGCGCAAATAATCGGAAAAGTTGCATCGTTTATTCTTGTCCGAAGAATTTTTTGTCCGAAATCGAACTCATGATTTCCCAACGTGCCTATTGCGTATCCCAGTTCATTCATCAACGTGATAATCGGTAAGCCTCTTTCTTCCGCGTAATCCACGTACGGGTTACCCGTGAATCGATCACCTGCGTCCACTAGAATCACGTTTGGGTATTCGGCCTTCACCCGGTCTACGAATGTCGCCAGTTTCGGGAATTGCTGAATCTGTCCGTGAACATCGTTCGTGGATATGATCACGATCTCCTTTTCGTCCGTTTTCCCGTGACAACCGGAAAGAAGGAAGAGAAATAGTAGTATCAGGCTTACTTGAAAATGATTAAAAAAAAACATCACCCGTTTATTTAAAAATATATACCTCACGAGATATTTTATTCGGGTGCAAATATAGTCAAAAACGATATACATTAATATAAGTACCGTTCCTTGAATTTGGCAAGGTCTACTTTCAACACGTTTTTAAGGAAATTTTCCACGCTGCCATGATCTTGCTTTATCCGGTCAATCCCGGCTTGTAGGAATTCCCGTTTTACGGTTAGCACGGATTTCAGTTCCGGGTTTCTCTCCAGTTCCTTGGCGTACTTGTTGTCCAAATAAATATTTGATGCGAGGTAGTCCTGCATGATGGTCGCCTCGTCTACCCCCAGTGCGTACAAGATCAGTGCGGCTCCCATACCCGTCCTATCTTTCCCGGCAGAACAATGGAAAAGAAGAGGAACTTCTTGTTCATCTTGTAATAATCTGAAAAAGATCCTGTATTTGTCGACAAACGTGCTGTCCGTGACGAAAAGCGTGTTCATCTGCATCATGATACTATCCATTTACATGGCGTTCAGATCAGTAAGTTCGATCAAGGACATCACGTTGCCGGGATCAATGGATAGGGGATAGGAATTCCGGGTAGATTGGGGGAGCTTGTCGGGTGCGGCCTCTACTTCGTTCTTGCCCCTGAAATCGACCACGCTTTTGATCGGGATTCCGGCCAAATAGTCCAGGTCTGCCGCTGTCAGGTTGTGTAAATCGTCGGAACGGAATATTTTCCCCCATTTCGTGAAACGCCCGTCTTTGGTCTTTATACCGCCCAAATCCCTGAAATTGTATCCCCCGGCCATGGGTAATTGTCTTTCGCTTAATATCGTTTTTCCTTTGTTGGTTACCAGTTGGTAGTATCTTTTATCGGGAGACGGGAGTTGAACGGTTTCGTTTCCTTTGCCTTGGGCAAACGGGGTTGAGAAATCAATCGAATCAACGGAAGGCCCCGTGTATAGAGTCCATTTCCCGTTTGTTGTTATATTCAACGTCGTGTTCTTCGTGTCTTTATCTACAACGATTTGCGCGATCCCGGAAATGTCCTGTCCCTCGTAAGTTGCTTTGTTTATGGTCTTGCTCCCGCATGAATAGTATACGATCGTGGTGGTAATAATCATAAAAACAATTATCTGATTGTTACAAATATGGGAAAATTCTTCGGAATAAAAAATGCTTTTTAGAGGAGGGTAAAGCGTGTTACTTTCTTATCTTTGTCAACTTGAATAAAAGAAAAGAGGTTCGTCTATGTCATTGGAAAAAGTAAAACAATATTTTGATACCTTGGGGTTGGGGCAACGGATTCATGTATTGGATCAATCAAGTGCAACCGTGGAGGAGGCGGCCATTGCGGTCGGGTGTGAACCGGAACGTATTGCCAAAACGATGTCCTTTCTTTTGGGTGATGATCCCATTTTGATTGTTACTGCTGGTGATGCAAGGGTGGATAACAAAAAATATAAGGACTACTTTCACCAAAAAGCTAAAATGATTCCCGGGGAATTAGTCGAAAACTACATCGGACACGCTCCCGGCGGCGTGTGCCCGTTTGCCATTCCTCAAGGAACGAAAGTCTTTTTAGATATATCTCTCAAACGTTTTGCCATTGTTTACCCAGCTGCGGGAACAAGTAACAGTGCTGTCGAATTGTCGATAAAGGAATTGGAAGACAGTTCTGGTTACACCGCTTGGATTGACGTGTGCAAAGGATGGCAAGAGGAATAGGCTTATCCATCCTTTGCCTATCGCTTACATCTCTTCGTCAAGTCTTTCTTATCCTTTCCTTATCTCTTCGTTTTTATAGGAGGGGATTTTAACGATACTATAAGAAAGAGATAACGAAGGAATGTAAGCGTATGTATAGCGTTGGAAATACCTTTGATTTTTTCTAGCAAGATGTCATTTGTCCTGCGAGAAGTGTATGGTTTTATCGGGATGTTTCGGGAATAAACTCTTGTCTATTTGAATACAGTGTTTACTTTTTTTCTGTTATCGCTACTTTTATCACACTCTCAAGTTTATTCTCGAAAATGCGATAGGCCTCTTCGATTTCATTTAATGGAAATCGGTGAGTGATGAGTGGGGTAGTGTCAATTTTGCCTTCTTCTATCAACCGAAGAATTTTGGCGCAATCGCAGCCATCTACTCCCCCCGTCTTGAAAGTAAGGTTTTTACCGTACATATCGGGTAATGGCAAAAGTTGCGGTTTGTCGTAGAGGGCAACCACTGTTACAATGGCGTTGGGGCGTGCACATTCCCATTCCCATGTCATGCGGAACGTATCATCGGTCCCGGCAACTTCCAGTACCACGTCAGCCCCGCCATGATCACTATGTTGAAGAATGAATTCTTTACATCTTTCCGGTTCGGTTACCAGTACATCAGGGTCGTGTTTCCGAACGAACTGAATCCTTTCGGGTGATTTTTCGCAGACAATAACTCGTTTCGGTTTCTTTAGCATCACGCAAAGCAGGGTGCATATCCCGGTTGGCCCGGCCCCGATGACGAGTACCGTGTCGTCTTCCGTGATCTCTGAAATGCGTGCGGCCCAAAATCCGGTGGCAAATACATCGCCCACGAAAAGAGCTTGTTCATCGCTCACTGTGTCGGGAATGCGGTTGAGCCCACTATCGGCATAAGGAACACGAATGTATTCGGCCTGTCCCCCGTCAATGCGGCAACCCAACGCCCACCCGCCATTGGGATCAGTACAGTTGTTCACGAATCCTTTCTTGCAGAAAAAACACTCTCCACAAAAGGTTTCTACGTTAACGATCACCCTGTCCCCGGGTTTCACGGTCGTAACGTCTACTCCTATTTGCTCTACAATACCCACCATTTCATGCCCAACGGTAATGCCCGGTACGGCACGGGGTACACTTCCGTGTTTGATGTGTAGATCACTGGTACAAATACTTCCAAGTGTGACACGGACGATGGCATCCGTGTGTCCTTTATTTGAGGAATCGGTTTCTCTTGGAGACGGAAGTTCCCTTGGCTTATGTATGTGTATGCTAACATTTAGTCGTAAATATATACTGAATATTGTAATTAATAAAAAGTATTTTTTATTAGGGTTCAAATATAAGGTATGTTTCGAAAAAATTATAGTGTTGATAGGATTAATATGTTAGGTGAAAATGTGGTGCTTTATTAACGATGCCTATTTAAAAAGTGTCCGGGGGGAAAATTCTTATATCCGTGTATTTTGGTATGGTCTTCTAAAATGTTAGAAAGAAATGGTTGCTATCTGCTTTTAGGAGGCTTGTTTGGGAAATCTTGTCTTTTGGAGGTGTAATTAGGAAATATGTTATTTATTAAAGAATAAAAAATAAACTTTTATAATCTTTCTCTCGTATGGTGCGGTGTGATTTTTGTAATAAATGAAATATAAACCAACAAAATAAAGTTATGAAAGCAGCTTTGTTTTTCCAAGATAACCAACTTTGCCACCTCGATGAGAATATCGGGAAAAAGGCGATTAAAGTATCTACGATTACGACAGAAGATGATAAAGTCGTTTCTATAAAGAATAGTGAAGTGAAAAATCGGAATATGAATTATTTTATCCAGTGGTTAGTGGACTGCGGTATAAAAATGATTTACGTTTCCGGTATTGACGAGAAAATAAAACGATTCTTTGAACAAATGAAAATCATCGTGAACGTGAAGAAACAGTCTGATAAGACTCTTTTATTGGCTGAAATTACTTCTCAAAAGTAATAAATTGGATTTTGCAGTTCATCCCGGGTCTTAAGCTCGGGATGATTTTGTAGGATACGTATCCGGAGATGTTTGCCCTTTTGTTATTCTCAAGGAAACTCGTGTATTCTTGGATGTTTCGCTCAAACGTTTTGATAGGTTGCGAGGACAAGTAATAGTGCTGTCGAGTTATCCATCAAAAAAAATAGAGAATTGTTCCCGTTGCCGGGAGTGGATCGATGTGTGTAAGGACTGGTCTAGGGAATAAATCGACTGGGGTTACCCCAATGCGTGATGGTTAGTTTGTGCATGGCTCTTGTCACGGCAACGTAAAGCATGCTTTTATCAATCAGTGTGTTGTAGTTGGTGTTGTTCGCTTGTGGAATGATCACCTCATCAAATTCCAAACCCTTTGCCATATGGGATGAGGTGACGATGATTCCTTTGGCAAAAGCCGTACTCTTGCAAACGATTCGCATGGTGGATGCTTTCATTAATCATGGTAAAGATGTGGAGTTCGTGTTGTTGCCACGCGGGCGGCACACGTATGATGGGGTTTCTGCCTGGTATTTTGAGAATAAGTTGCGTTCGCATTTTGCAAAATATTTGTTGGGGGATTTTAAGTCTTCCGGTTTTTATGATATTGAAATAAATGAGTATGAACAAATAATAAAATGATCAGTTATGAAAATTATTGTATGGTGCTTGTGTATGTTGTTTTCTATCCACGCTTTTGCTGATGGAGAAGAAGGGGCAAAAGTTGGAGATCAGTCTCCCGACTTTGAATATGAAGATAAAGATGGGAAAATCTATTCTTTAAAGGATTTTAGAGGGAAATACGTTTTGATTGATTTTTGGGCGACTTATTGCGCTCCCTGTAAAAAGGAGATTCCTTATCTGGAGAAGATTCAAGAGAAATTTAAAAAGAAGAATATCTTTTTTGTTAGTATCGCGATAGATCTCAATAAGAAGGAGTGGATTCAGTTTTTAGAACAAAATCCTTTAAAGGGTACTCAATTGGTGTTCGACCGGAAGTGGCTCTCTTTTGTACATTATTATCAGGTTACCACGATTCCTCGTTATATTTTGTTGGATAAAGAGGGTAAAGTGGTTCATTTGGATATGCCTCGTCCTTCGAATCCGGAGTTCGAGAAAATTCTGAAATCATTAAAGGGATTGTAATATTTACATGAGATGGTTTTCCGAATTGGCTTTATATGTTTTCGCAAACAGGAAAATTTTGTATTCCCCGTGATTTATATCCGCAAAGTTTGCGTTTCTAGTGAGAACTAGGAGAAAAAGAATGGAAATGTAATAGAGAAACTACCTTTTTCTCGAAGATCATTCGAAGCTTACACGTGGCTTAGTCATCCCATTATGGATGATCAACGTTTGAGCTTCGAATGAGCTCTGAGTAAGGGGTAGTATTTGGAACTTATTTGTCCTTTATTTGGAATATATTTGTGTATAAATCCTAGGTTAGATGTTCTTTTTATTTTACCATTATTTGCTGGGTAACTTACTCCCATTTGTTTGGAGGCTAATAAATAATTTGCAATAAAGGACACGATTTGTATGTCAATGCAAATTATTTATATCTTTCGCTTGAAGATAATCTGCTGAATATAAGGATGTAGATAAGACAAAATTATATTATATATATGTTTTTCATTACGGCTAAATTTGTTGGGTTGACTTGTGCGGTCACTTGCTCTTTGACTTGCACGGTAATAACGGATTAGTGTTCAAGAAAAGTATTTATTGGTTTAAAATAGAGAAAGATGAGGGCATATCCAAACTTTTTTCTATCTTTGTAACCGCCGTAACTGTTACGGAAATAACAAAGATAAAAACATGAAGTTTTATAATAGAACAAGTGAATTGGCAGAGTTGCAACGAATACAAAATTTATCGTTCAGCGACTATTCTCGTCTGACAGTAGTAACCGGAAGAAGAAGGATTGGTAAGACTAGCCTTATTATGAAGTCAGTTGAAGGCTTATCGACTGTCTATCTGTTTGTTGGTCGTAAAAGCGAAGCAACGCTTTGCTCCGAATTTATTCCTATTATCAGTCAATCGCTTGATACTTTTATTCCTGCTGAAATACGCACCTTTCGGTCTTTGTTCCAATATCTAATGGAGTTGGCTTCGCAGAAACCGTTCAATCTTGTTATAGATGAATTTCAGGAGTTCTACAACATCAACGAATCGGTGTATAGCGATATGCAGAATATATGGGACACCTATCGAAAGAAATCAAAAATGAATCTGATTGTATCCGGCTCTATTTATTCATTGATGCAGAAAATATTCCAGAACAATAAAGAGCCTCTATTCGGCAGAGCAGACAATATCATCAAATTATCGGCTTTTGATTTAAACACGCTGAAAGAAATTATGCGTGATTACAATCCAAGTTACACCAATGATGATTTGCTTGCGCTCTATACCTTTACAGGTGGAGTTCCTAAGTATGTTGAGTTGTTTTGCGACAACATCACATTGAACATAGATGAAATGATTTCATTTATGGTTCGGGAAAACTCTCCTTTTACCGATGAAGGGAAAAACCTGTTGATAGAAGAGTTTGGGAAAAACTATGCCACCTATTTCTCTATCCTGAGTGCCATTTCGGGCGGTGTCAATACACAACCCGAAATAGAAACTGCATTAGGAGATAAAAGCATAGGCGGTCAAATCAAACGACTTATTGAAGATTACAACATCATTGTTCGTCAACGCCCAATATTGGCAAAAGAGGGAAGTCAAGCTGTTCGATATGAAATACAGGACAACTTTATTCGTTTTTGGTTCAATTATTTCGACCGTCATCGCTCCCTGATAGAGATAAAGAACTTTATTGGTTTACAGGCTATTATCAAATCAGACTACCCGACTTATTCGGGCATTATGCTGGAAAGATATTTCAAACAACAGTTTGCTGAAAGTTTCCAGTACAGAGCCATTGGTTCATGGTGGGAACCTAAAGGTAATCAGAACGAAATTGATATTGTTGCTCTGAAATTGGAGAAAAATCAAGCAGTAGCAGCAGAAGTAAAGCGACAAAAGAAGAACTTCAAGCCAGAGTTATTGGCAGCAAAAGTAGAGCATCTTAAGAATAAGTTATTGCCAAAATATCAGATTGATAGGGTTTACCTATCGTTGGAGGATATGTAGTGGTTATTGTGAACTCGTTTTATAAGTAAATACAATCTTATTTTGAAATATTTGAGGTATCGGCTTCTCTTGGAATCTGAAGTTTCCTTTGCTTATATATGTGTATGCTAACATTTAATCGTAAATATATACTTTGATGTTGAAACGAATAAGAAACGTTTTTCTTATCGGGTTTCAAATATAGGTTTTTAATCTCAAAAGAGGAATTTGGGAATTCTGAATTAGAAGAAAAAGGTGTTCGTTTTTGAGTTAACAGCTTTTATTGCGGATATTCATTCACGACCCATCTGCCCGTCCGATCGGAGCCTTCTCTTTTAATTATTCCCTTTTTAGTTAGTTGGGATAAGTGGTGTTTTATACTTCCCTCGGTACTGTTTAACAGATAAATCAATTCCCTTCTTGTAATAGTTGGATTTGCTTTGATTGCATCAATTATTTGTTGTTGGGTTGTTTTGGTTTTCTGGATGTTTCTTGAGTGTCTGTTCCAAAGCCTTCCTCAAAGTATTTTTTCGATACATTTTCGACCACCCTAAAAGCAGTATGGAGAGAGAAATCAAATTGCTTCTCCATTACCATTTTCCTGTAATTCTTTTTGAACTCGATAAACTCCTCAACTAAAGCGATTGACGTACCCCAATACCTTCATCGCTTCTGCAATGAACGGGTTTCTATAATCACTTACATTTGGAAAGTTTATCGGGCTAACTTTACCATATAGCCCTCCCGGATTTTGTATTTCAATACGATCGTCATATTCATAAAATTGAATTGGTGCATTTGAATCGTAATTGCGGTGCATAATTGCATTCATCAAAAGTTCACGAGTTACCCGGTAAGGATATTGGGAAACAATCTCTTCTCGTAAAACACTTACCGGGATAGGGCGTTTAATGGATACACTTGTTTCAATAAAAGTATCTATCTTGGGCAAGGATTTACATAAATTCCCATCAAATTTGAATTCATGGATGATATCGCCTGCTCTGTCTTTTCCTTTGAATCGTACGTATTGGATATAAGAACCATGCACGAATCTTTCCGGGTTATTTCTAAAAAGGATAATGGCACCGATGGTTGGGCAATTATATCTCAAATCGAAAAATGATTTATTTTCGACTCTTCGTTAGAATATCATAGAAATATGACTCATCTTCCCCAAAAGTAATCTATTTACAGAGAATTGTTTGACAGTATACAAATCATAGAACATCAATGCCGTCTGATTATCGCCCAATCGTTATCAATAACTTTCTACTTTTTTATTAAATACAATCTTCAAGCAGAAACAAAAAAGTTTTTTATCCCGGATAAAAATACACAAAATCCGAACAATACCATTTTTATTTAATATTTTTGCACAAAATCGACAAGTCAGATAAAAAGATAATGAATAGTTTGGATTAGAGAATTATGTGAAATTGAAAGACTCTAACTTATAGCTTCTGATTTGGAAATGGCTATTGCTCATATAAGTAAATTGGGGCGATGTGAACGTAAAGTAAAAAAAGAGCAAGTCTTAAAATTGGCACGAATGCTCAGTACTGATCTTGATGAGTTATTAACCTTTGGGTTATCAGATCTAATATGTGAATTGGAGAAAAATGAAAAAATGCAATACAGGCATTGGAAATTGTAATAACTGAAATAATAGACAAAAATATATGAGTTTAATAAATAAGGGTGCACAAAAGGGACTGATACAGATAAGTGAAGATGGTAAGTTGATAACTTATCTCCGTAAAGGGAAGAAGTCTCGTAATTACACGAATCCAGAAGAAATAATACAGGCTGAAACATACTTGAAATTGATATTTGATTATGGTTATAAACCTGAAAGGATCAAATTGTATGAGTCTGTAAAAATGGGTAGTGGATCTAAAGAAGCTGATATTATTGTATATAAAGACGATGAATGTACAGAGCCATATATTGTTGTTGAATGTAAAAAACAAGAAGTAAGTGAAGCAGAGTTTCAGCAAGCAATAGAGCAAGCTTATAGTTATGCTTATGCATTGCCGAATGATGTAAAATATATTTGGGTTACTTCCGGTATTAAAAATGAATATTACGAAGTAAACAAAAATAAACACTCTCGTGTAGGTAAATCCAATATACCCAAATATGGAGTACACAAACTCCCGAATTACAATTTTGTATATGACGCAAAGAGTGTATCGATACAAGAAGGACAACAGACATTTTCAGATATATCGGTTATTACACAAGATGAGTTAACCCGCACTTTTAAACAAGCCCATGACGCCCTTTGGGGTGGTGGTCAATTAAATCCTTCAGAAGCTTTTGATGAGCTCGACAAACTTATTTTCTGTAAAATATGGGATGAACGTAAAGACCGACGAATAGGAGAACCTTATGATTTTCAAATAATAACAGTTGATAAAGAAGAAATTAAGAACTGGAATAAATTAGGTGAAAGAGAGTTGAATCAAGCGATTCGAGATTTAGAAAACAGAAGGTTAACCGAAAGAATAAACAAATTATATGAAGAGGGGCGTAAAAAAGATCCGGAAGTGTTCAGAGATAATATTCGTCTTTCTCCCGAAAAAATAAGAACAGTTGTAGGCTATTTGCAAGGAATAGATTTAGGTCAAACTGATTTAGATGCCAAAGGAAGAGCTTTTGAGACTTTTATGGATTCCTTTTTTCGTGGAAACTTTGGTCAATACTTTACCCCTCGTCCAATTGTGAAATTTGTAACAGATGTGCTTCCTATCACAAATGAATCTTTGGTATTAGATACTTCTTGCGGTAGTGGAGGATTTCTTTTATATTCATTGGATAAAGTTCGTAAACAGGCTGATGAATTATACCCTAACTATAAAAATGATGTTAGGCAAAATCAGCGGCATTATAAACATTGGCATGATTTTGCTGAAAAAAACCTTTATGGCATAGAAATAAATGAGCAAATATCTCGTGCGGCTAAAATGAACATGATTATTCATGATGATGGACATACTAATGTGATAACAGCGGACGGACTTCTTTCTCCGGAGAAGTTGGAAGAGGTAACCAAGAACAGAGGTTTTCAATATAATCGGTTCGATTTTATTGTAACAAATCCTCCTTTTGGTAGTATTGTTCGCCAAACAGAAAAAGCTTACATGAAGGAGTATAAGCTTGGTAAAAAAGAAGAGGATTGGTTGGCTGCAATAACTAAGCCTGAAACCCAAAGAGATAATCAGAGTACGGAAATATTATTTATAGAACAAGCCTATCATTTTCTGAAAGAAGGCGGATACTTAGGTGTTGTTATCCCGGATGGCATTTTGACCAACAGCAGTTTACAATATGTGCGCAACCAAATTGAAGATTGGTTCCGAATTGTTGCTGTTGTATCTATGCCTCAAACAGCCTTTATGTCAACCGGAGCGGGTGTAAAAAGCTCTGTAATATTTCTCAAAAAATGGATGAAGGAAGAATCTGAAAAGATCATTGTTCAAAAATCTACTTTACAGCAGACTTTAAGAGACGAACAGAAATACATAATGCGTATAAACGCATTAGATAAGGAAAAAAAGCAGATTATCAAAAATTGGACTGGATTTGAGAACACAACAGGAAAAACCGATAAAAAACAAGTAGAGGGTACAGATGTTTTCAAAGCATGGAAAGCTGATATAAATGTTTTATACTCTCAAAAAGTGAATGACATAAAAGATGAGTTAAACGAATTATATCAGATAAAGAAAGCTCAAACACTTGCCGATTACCCTATTTTTATGGCAATTGCACAGGAGATAGGTTATGATGCAACGGGAAAAGCTATTGCAACTAATGAGTTAGATATCATTAGTGAAAAGTTGACTGAATTCATAAATGCAATTGAGGAGGACGAATTATGATTTTAAGAGGAATACTTGATAACTCACTCAGTGGGCAGTTATGTATTAGGGGATTTGCGTATATAAAAGATTTAGCAAAAGTATCCGAGGCTGATTATTCATATCAACGAGATCCCATAAAAGACAGAACGGATATTATTGATTTTTTGGAAACGGAAAATTATCTCTTCTTTCCTGAAATAATATTAGGTTATAAAATAAAACATTCCTTTCAGGGAAAGGGAAAAGAAATACCCCCATTACAGAAATTACGTTCGTCACAAAAATACGTATCAAATGTAGATGACACGACGATCTTAGTTAAAACTGTCGACTTTAAAGACTCTTTTGATTCAAGAGGTGTTTCAAAAATAGCTGTTGTTGAAATGTATATAAACGATGACCAAAAAGTATTTCATAGAATAGATGGAAATCATAGATTGAAAGCGGCAGAAAGTGTTTCGACAAGTAAAGTCAATTCAATGACAGCTCCATTTTGTATCATTTTAGGAGAAGAATTTTATGAAGATGGTAAAATCCAAGAGCATTCAGATACAAAAGCGTTTGAAAAAAACTTGAAAGTCTATTTTCACAATATTAACACCAAAACAATACCATTAACGTCAGAAGAAAACTTGAAGGTAATAATAGACGATAGTGAGGCATTTAGAGATGAAGAAATTTTGACAATTCTTAATCGAGAAGGTTATTTAACTCGGTTGTTTTTAAAAAAACATAATCCAGACAATTGGAATGATTTTTTTATAAAAGACTCTATTCGAAGTGTTACCAAAAGAATATTTCAAATAATATTACGAGATGAGGACTTAAGTAATAAGGAAGATAGTTTTTTGATAAAAAAAGTTTTCGATGCGTTTAATTATACAATAACTCTATTTGAAGAAGACGAACGATTTTTGAATTGTAAAAATAATTGGTTGTTTAAAACTATTGTTTACTATAAAGCGGTAGCTGATAAACAAAAAGTTAATCGTTATTTGAACTGGATATTCCAAAATAGGTTGCATGAAGTGAAGGAAATTATTACTGAGAGCGCAATAAACATATTTGATAATATTTCGTCAAAAACAATCGAGGTATTTGTTGCAATGCCATTTTTTGATGAAAAACAAGTTGAATCTCATTCTGAAATTTATTCCTCTGTTATCAAAAAAATAAAAAAGGAACACGATATAAACATCAAGCTTCATAAACCCATGATACATGAGGGGGAAACCTTTGATATGATTGATGATATTTTTAGAAAAATAAAGAATTGCAATATATTCATTTCTAATATTACGGGGAATAATCCCAATGTTACTTATGAAATGGGATGGGCAAGAGCATTGGGCATACCTACTATTATAATTAGAGAGAAGGATGCTGAAGAGCCAAAGTCTGATTATAGAAACGATTTGTATTTCACGTATCAAAAAGATGCTTTAGAAGCGACATTGAAAAAGGATATTTACAAGCATATTGTCGCTGTTTTGAATAAAAGTTATGGATTCTCAATATCAACAGAAAAATGACAACACTATATAATCAATCCGAAAATATTGTCTCCAATAAAGTGTTCATAGTTCAGCGCTCTGAGATAGGAGAACGTTGGGATCCGATGTATTATAGACCAGAGATAGCTAATCTTGAAAAAAAGGTTAGGGCTATTGCTGCAAAAAAACTTCGAGATTACATTATCCGGATATCAAGTGGTGCAACACCTTCGGTAAAGGAAGAAGAGAAATTCTATTCTGATAAAGAAAATGGGATTCCTTTCTTACGTGTTCAAAACTTACAGACAAATGGAAAGCTATCGTTAGATGACGTGAAATATATAAACAAAAGAACTCATGATGATTATTTAAGAAGAAGCCAAGTGTCAGAAGGTGATTTGTTAGTAAAAATCACGGGGGTTGGACGTATGGCGATAGCCTCTGTCGCTCCTGATGATTTTGTCGGGAATACAAATCAACACATGGTTATCATTAAAACCAAAAATAAAGAAACAAGTGAGTATCTTGCCAATTATCTTAATCTAGATATTGTAGAAAAATTGGCATCTCGACGTGCAACAGGGGGAACAAGACCAGCCTTAGATTATCCTGCTTTAAAATCGATTCCAATTGTAGAAGGAATTGATTTTACTTTAATTAGGGAAGCTGAAAGACTAAAGCAACAAAAGGAAAATGAAGCAAAAGCATTATTAGCTACAATTGACGATTATTTACTTGATGAGCTTGGTATAATAATACCTATTACCCATGATAATCTTAAGAATCGCATTTTCATTTC
The DNA here is from genome assembly GCA_019423345.1 of Butyricimonas sp. Taxonomy (GTDB): domain Bacteria; phylum Bacteroidota; class Bacteroidia; order Bacteroidales; family Marinifilaceae; genus Butyricimonas. Next base: position 15,299 of record JAHZBN010000037.1, read on the forward strand.
TTCATTTAACAATATATCTGGAATCAGGTTTGATCCTAATTTCCATTTGAAAATGCAATACTTATTAAATCAAAAATGTAAATATGAATTTTCAAGTTTAAAAGAGTTGATTTTAGGTGTTCCGCAATATGGAGCGAATGAAGAGGCTATAAATGGAAACCAAGACAAAGATATTCGATATATTCGAATAACCGATATAGATGATTTAGGAAATCTTAAGAATGACTCTTGGAAAACGACTATTAATGTTGATGAGAAGTATTTACTGAATAAAGATGATATTCTTTTTGCTCGTAGCGGCTCTGTTGGAAGATGTTATATACACAAAGATATAACTCATCGTTCCATTTTTGCTGGATATTTAATCCGATTTGTCTTAAATGCAGAAATAATAAACCCAAACTTTCTGTTTTTTTACTGTCATTCAAGTATATATAAATATTGGGTTGATGCCATTTCTAGACCAGCAGTTCAATCAAATATCAATTCGGAAGAATATAAATCTTTACCGATCCCTCTCCTTCCGATGGAAAAACAAAATGAAATAGCAGAAAAGATAAGCAAAATTCGTTTACAAGTAAAGGCATTACAACAGGAAGCAAATGATATTTTAGAGCAAGCAAAAAAACAAGTTGAAGAAAAAATATTAAGAGAAACAATATGATAAAAATTCCATTATATCCAGATTATAGTATGACAGTTATGTTATTGAAAATAATAGCAGGTATGTCTGTTGCCGATTTCAAGAACATGTGGAATACTATTTGGGGATTACGGGGGACTCCCCAAAATACAGTAGACTGGACTAAACCCGATGAATGGATTGACCAACGGCTTTCAGGAAAAGACAAAGAAATCGCAAATAAAATCTGGCAAGAGAGTAATAAGAATGTAAATCCTCGTTGGACTCGTGGCTGTCAATTTCTTATCTCTGGCTATAATCTTATTTCTGAGAATAATGGAACTTACCAACTAACAGATGCTGGAAAAGATTTTGTTTCTAATCCGATAAGTGATGTCATAAAAAGGATAGATACGGCAGAAGGCTTGATTCAGATTCTCCGTCAACTGTCTTTGATTGAAAGTGGTAAAAGAGCTGATTTACTGGATGAATGGAGAGAATACACTAAATACAATTCCAATATCAAGCAGGATTCTGTTCGCAAAGATTATCTTCGGAGAAGGTTAGTCAATCTTGTAGATCGTAAATATGTAAAACGTAATGGCGTCACTTATAGTATTACTGATAAAGGTTTGAATTATCTTCAATTGGTAGAAGATATTAATCCGAATCCAATTATAAACAAGTTAAACCGACTAAATAGGGATATTGAGTTTTTTAACAAGGAGCAAAGGATATTGTTGAAAAAGTTTTTAGCCGAAACTACTCCTTATCGATTTGAGAATATAATTAAAGATCTTCTCTCTGCAATGGGATATGATGATGTTACGGTTACTTCTCCGACAAATGATAAAGGTGTAGATGTAACAGGTATTAGTCAGAACGGGATAACAACGGTTAAAGAAGTAATTCAGGTAAAACGAAACACAAATTCAAATGTAACTCGTCCTATTTTAGATGCACTTCGTGGATGTCTTCATCGTTTTGACGCTTTTCAAGGTACAATAATAACATTATCCGATTTTGCTAAGGGGGCAAAAGAGGCTGCCTTTGAAAAAGGTGCAGCTCCCCTTACTCTTATTAATGGAGATAAACTTGTTGATCTTCTGATAAAAAACAATATTGGAATTACGCCTAAAATAGCAAATTACTATCTTGTTGATGAAAAATATTTTGAAGAAGAAGAGAATACAGATTAATGCAAAAAGCAAGATGATTAAAATTGGCGCGAATAAATTGATTCTATGGCTTAGAAAATAATATCCCAAGTAGCATCCCCAATGACGAAGTAAATGGATGGGGGATTTAGAGTATGTAAAATTAATGAAAATTTGAGGGATAAGAGGAAAATTCCTTAAATAATTAGATCGTGCTGTACTCTAAATCAAAGCGTTTATTCCCTTCGGATGACGCTGTCAAGAAGACCGTATACTTGTCTTTGATAGAGAGCGAGAAGAAATGGACGATGTCCATTGCTAATTAGGGATTGATTATGAACCAATTTTTAACTATCTTTGAAAACAGAATCGGGATTTAGTACTCGACTAAAACCCGAACCTGAGTTTGCATTTACACAAAATTATGGACGCTCCAAACAAACTCTTATTTCTTTTCTTTTTCTCGTTTTTCTTTTGCTTTTCTTTTTGCTTCTTCTTTTGCATTTCGATATTCCTGTAAGCTGTTTGCTTCTTGGTAAGGGCGGGGAAAAAAGTCTGCTATATCGCAGTCGAAAAGCTTTGCTAGTTCATTTAAGTGGTATAAATTATATGATTTATCATTTTTTCTTTCGATTCGTGATACATAGTTTGATTCTGGAGCAAAACCAAGTTTATTATCGACTTGCTCTCTTGTAAATCCTTTTTCTTCTCTAATTTGTTTAACTCTTTCCGTTATATATTTATCTAATGTCGTTTTCATGTGTTTAAATTTTTATAAAGAAAAAGTAAATGTGCAATACAGAATGGGGGCTGTGGAACCAATTTATTGCTAAATTATTTGGAATTAATATTTGAATCGTGTACCTTCACGGCATACTTTTGAACGAAGTGGTAAAAATACATTGAAGGACGTAGGAGTCCACGATGTGTAAAGAGTATAAAATCTTGTTGATAAGCGTGATTATGGAAGTATGCTTTTATACATAAAACACTAATAAATGCATTATTGGTAACTGAGTATTAATAACGTCATATTTAAAAATTAAATTGAAATGATGAAAAGAAACTCTTATTTGGTAAATAAGCCTTCACCGAGTTAAAGTGGATCCTTAGGAATGAGATCCCAAAGTGAGCATTTTAGTATTTTTGCGATTTCATTTAAATGGTCTAAGTTGTAAGCTGTATCAGTGCTAGCTTTTTCAATTTCAAGTATGAAAGTATGCGAAACATTTAGACAATCGGCAAAGCATCTAATACTCATATCATCAGCTTTAGCTCGGAATTGTTTTACTTTTTCTATTGTATAAAATTCAATCTTAGATTTCATGGCATTTAAATTTTTAATAAAGGAAAAGTTTTTTTGTAGATATACTGGTAAGGTATACCTTACCAGTGTGAAACGATTTAGTAATTTAATAGGGTATAAAATGAAAGAAAGTTAGGAGTACATTGGCAATGAAGAATTAAAAAGGTTCTTATTGTGTATAGCAATGAGATATTGTTCTTCAAGAAGAGAAAAATCTTCGAGAGTGGAGAGATTACAGATGCTATATAGGGTGTGGGAAAGGATGAATAAGTTATTTAGTTTATTATGTTGTTGTGATTTATGGAAGTTTTATGCGTAATTATATAAGCTGTTTTGGAGAAAAGAAAAATATAGGATGAATGTGTGTGTGCTTATGGCTCATTTGTTTGTTGGTTGAGAGGCATGAAAGATTTATTAGTAGGAAAATCAGAGAATTGGAACAATTAGCATCAAATATGTTCGAAAACGAAACGGAAAAATAAAAGAGAGGGTGTATTCTATGCCTGAGAAACGTTGAATATCACCCTCTTGTGTAAATCAATTTTATCAATTAATTAACGATCAAAGTTATGAAAAAAACTTATGACAGGAAAGTTTTTAAGCGAAAGTTACTGTCTCGAAGGATGGCGGTAATCGTGGTTATTCGGTTATTTATGGTTTTGTTACTGGGATTCCCGGTGTTGGTAAATGCCGGGACGAGGGATTCGACACGGTTGGAAAGCAGGCAGGTGGAGGGGAAGGTGACGGGTGAGAAGAAGGTTCCCTTGCCGGGAGTCTCGGTGCGGTGGGAGGGAACATCGGTGGGGACGGCCACGGATGCAGGGGGGAGATTCAAGGTGTTGATGCCTGCGGATTCGGCAACATTGGTGGTTTCTTTTATCGGGATGAAGACCGTGAGGGTGAAGATTCCGAAGTTGAAGGCCGGAGAGGTGCGGAAGGAGCTTTCTATCGTGTTGCGGGATGAGGACGTGAAGCTGGAAGACGTGGTGGTGACGGGAATTTTTACCCGTAAGAAGGAGAGTTTCACGGGATCGGCTTCCACGTATTCGGCCGCGGAGTTGAAAACGATGGGGACGCAGAATATCCTGCAAAGTCTGAAAACGTTGGATCCGGCTTTCGCTATTTTGGAGGATAATCAGTTCGGATCAGACCCGAACAGGTTGCCGAACATGGAGATTCGGGGAAAGTCGAGCATGTTGGGATTGAGGGATGAGCTGGATGCCGACCCGAATCAGCCGCTTTTTATTCTGGACGGTTTCGAGTCGACATTGGCAGCGATTAATAATTTGGATATTAACCGGGTAGCGTCGATCACGATTTTAAAGGATGCGGCTTCGACTGCCATTTACGGGTCGAAGGCGGCAAACGGGGTGATCGTGGTGGAGACCGTGAAGCCGGAGGCGGGGAAATTGCAGGTGAGTTACACGGGAAACATGAATCTCTCGATGCCTGATTTGTCGAGTTATAACCTGATGAACGCGAGGGAGAAGTTGGAGTTCGAACGGTTGGCGGGGAGGTACGAGCCTGTGAATTGGTCGACGACGAACGAGGTGGTGTTGAATAAGTTGTATAACGAAAAGTTGAAAGTGATAGAGAGCGGGGTAGACACGTATTGGTTGGCAGAACCTTTGCGGGTGGGGGTGAACCAGAAGCATTCTCTGTACGTGCAAGGTGGCGAGGGGAATTTCCTGTTCGGTCTGGGAGCGGGATATAACGGGATTTCCGGGGTGATGGAGAAGTCGGAGCGGGACGTGATCAGCGGTAATATTGATTTGATTTACCGGATGCCGAAATTCCAGTTTTCGAATAAGTTCTCGTTGACATCGACTCATTTGAAGAACCCGATCGTGGCTTTTAGTGCGTATGCGGCGGCGAATCCTTATTATAAAAAGTATAACGAGGAGGGGACGGTTGACAAATGGTTGGAGTATAATGATTTCTTTAAGGCTTCGAATCCGCTGTGGAATGCGAGCCAGAATAGCCGGGACGAGGGGAAGAATCTCTTGTTGAATAATTATTTCATGGCGGAGTATTTCCCCACGACGGAGTGGCGGGTACGTGCCCGGTTGGGATTGACCTATGGGAATGATGACACGGAAAAGTTTTATTCCCGGAATGATACTCGTTATGAGAACGTGGAGACCACGAAAAAGGGTGAGTTTTATTCGAATAATGTCCGGACGAATCAGGTGGAGGCGGAGTTAAGTGTTACTTACGCGAAGATGTTGGGAAAGCACAGGATTAATTTGGTTGCCGGGGGAAATATATCCAGCAATAAATCGCTCACGCAAGGGTATTCGGCGGTGGGATTCCCGGACGGGGATTTTTCTTATCCTTCTTTCTCTAACGGGTATCCGGAGTACGGCACGCCCGCTTATTACGAGTCGGTATCCCGCTCGGTGAACGGGTATTTTAACGCGGGGTATGCTTTTGATGACCGCTACCTGATGGATTTCAGCCTGCGTACGAGTGGATCGTCGGTTTTCGGTACTTCCCGGAAGTATAATACCACGTGGTCGGTGGGGTTGGGATGGAACCTGCACAAAGAGAAGTTTATCATGAATCACGTGGTTTGGATTAACGTGTTGAAGTTGCGGGCTTCAATCGGGAATCCGGGAAACCAGAGTTTTGATTCGGCACAGTCGTTGCTGACTTACGCGTTCCAGTTCGGTTCGATGAACTATTTCGGGTTGGGGGCAGAGTTGTCACAGGTTGGTAATCCCGATTTGGAGTGGCAGATTACGGTGGACAAGAATATCGGGTTGGACGTGACGCTGTTTAACAAGCGGTTTTCCTTGACGGCGGATTATTATTACAAGGTGACCGATCCGTTGTTGATCAAGGTGAGTACCCCGTTGTCTTCCGGTACGGCGACTTACATGACGAATGCCGGGGAGCAGGTGTCGCAAGGTTTCACGGCATCGGTATCGTATTATATTTTCCAGAATTTCGAGAAGCGTTTTTCATGGATGGTACGGGCGAACGTGCGGACACAGAAGAACCGGATAGATAAAATCGGTAACAAACTCTCGACGTTGAATGCCAGCGGGAAAGGGGAGAATACCGTGAGGTATTACGACGGGGCAGACCCGGATGATATCTGGGCGGTGAAGTCGGCGGGGATTGATCCCTCGAACGGGAAGGAGTTGTTTTACGCGAAGGATGGAAGTTACACGTACGATTTTTCTTATGATGACGAGGTGGTTTGCGGGAATACCCGTCCCGACGTGGAGGGGGTGATCGGTTCGTCGTTGAACTGGAAAGGTTTTTCGGTAAGCCTGAATTTCCGCTACCAAATGGGGGCCGACGTGTTTAACGAGGCTCTTTATAACAAGGTGGAAAATATCTCGAAGAATGATTTGAACAAGAATCAGGACAGGCGTGCCTTGTACGAGCGTTGGCTGGATGTGGGGGATATCGTGCATTTCAAGGATATTGCCAGTGCGGAGACTACCCCGATGTCTTCCCGTTTCGTGCAGGAAGAGAACGTGTTGACCTTGGAGTCGATTTACGTGGGATACGAGTTCTATGACGGGTGGATCAAAAAGTTAGGGTTGAGTAGTTTAAAGATTCAGGCTTCTATGCGTGACGTGTTCCGGGCATCGACAATCCGGTCGGAGAGGGGTATCGCGTATCCTTTTGCCCGAAGTATGGAAGCGGGGCTATCGTTTAATTTTTAATGATTGATGAATATGAGATTACGAAATATAATATGTATAGGAATCGTGCTTGTGTGCGGTGTTGGGTGTTCGGATTTTCTGGACGTGCAACCCAAGGATAAACAGTCGGAGAAGCAGTTGTTCTCGACGAGAGGCGGGTTCTACATGGCGGTAAACGGTATTTACAATAAGGTGGCTTCCACGGCTCTTTACGGGAAGAATCTTTCTTACGAGCTGGTGGACGTTATTTCGAAACGGTACTCGCCTTTACAAGCTAACACGTACTTGACGGCATTAAGTTCTTTCGACTATGCGGATAACTCGGTCCAGACGGGGTTGTCGAACACGTGGACGGAGGCTTATAACACGATATTGAATTGTAACGTGGTGTTGGATAATCTTGAGGAGAGTGACGGGATTCTGTTGACACCCGAATACCGGATGTTGAAAGGGGAGATGCTGGCACTCCGTGCTTTCTTGCATTTTGATATGTTGCGGTTGTTCGGGCCGGTTTACAAGAATCACCCGGAAGCGGCGGCGATTCCTTACAACGAGTCGGCGAGGGTGTCGGCCTTGCCCTTGCTGACTGCCGATTCGGTGATGCACGAGAAGATTCTGCGGGATTTGGACGAGTCGGAAAGTTTGTTGGCGGATAGTGACCCCGTGATCGAGGGGGGACCGATGGCTTCACTGGAGAATGATCAGGATGTTTACCTGCGTTATCGGCAGTTGCGGATGAATTATTATGCCGTGTTGGCGTTGAAGGCTAGGGTGTACTTGTATGCGGGAGAGCAGGCGAAGGCATTGGCCGCAGCTCGCAAGCTACTGACGGATGCGAGAGTAGACGAATATTTCCCGGCTGTCGATCCGAATAAACTTCTGGCTAATCAGGATAACCCGGATCGGGTGTTCTCGACGGAAGTACTGGCGGGAATTTACGTGAAGGATCGGGCTGATATTCATTCCAATTATTTCAGTTCGGAACAGGCGGGTAATAATTACCTGCATCCCCGGAAGAATTTCGTGAATATGAGTCTTTTCGTAGGGGAGACACAGGATTACCGGTTCCAAGCGTGGTGGCGCACGGCTTCCAACGAGAGTGAAGGCGGGTATGACTTTATCAAGTACGAGGAGATTGCCCAGCCCGCGGAGAAGGGGGAAACCGAGTATTTCTATGCCGTTTTCATGTCGTTGATCCGGTTGAGCGAGGTGTATTATATCGCAGCCGAGAGTGAACCCGTGCTGGCGGATAAATATGCGTGGTTGAATAAAATACGGGAACGCAGGGGATTAGGTGTTTTAACCGTGATCTCGGAAGATGATTTTATGAAGCGCTTGCGTACGGAATATTTGCGTGAATTCATGGGGGAGGGGCAAATCTTTTTCATGTATAAACGGCTGTATGCAACTATCGCGAGTGATGAAAATGGGAATGATGCCAATGCTTATGAACCTAGGGAAGAACGTTACGTGTTGCCGTTACCTTCCGGGGAAATCGCTAATCGTTAAATAGTAAGGTTATGAAATGGAAAGATATTTTATTTGTACTGGGGCTAAGTGCAGTTCTGGGAGCTTGTGAAAAGAAGGATATCGAGGTTTTTACCACGGATGACGCAGGGATTTATTTTCAATTGATAAAGGGGTATTACGGGACAACCACGGAAATTTACACGGATTCACTTGATTACTCGTTCGCGTCACTTCCGGCCTCGATGAAAGACGTGATCCTTCCCGCTACCGTCCGGACGATGGGGAAGGTGGCGGATCAGGATCGCCCGTTCAAGGTGGTCGTGGATAAAGAGGGCACGACGGCTATAGAGGGCGTGCATTACGAGATTGATTTGGACTCGGTGGTTGTGCCTGCGGGAAAAAGTTCGGCGAATGTCAATGTGCGTTTTTTCAGGACGGATGATTTGATGGAGAAGTCGGTGCGGCTGGCTCTTCGTTTGGAGGATAACGAGCATTTCAAGTGTTATTTTCCGGAGTACAAGAACATGAATACTTATTCATCGACGGGAGTGCTGATTCATGGTGATTCATTCTCTTTCACGTTGAGCGAGATGTACACGATACCTTGGTATTGGAGGGGTGTTATTGAAACCGATTATTTCGGGGTGTGGACACCTAAAAAGTTCGTGGTAATCAATATGGTTTGTGGTTTTACCATGGATGATTGGAATAGTGCGGGTGGTACCGGGGTAAAGATCATATACGGGCGTTGTGTTTTTTTCGCGACAATGGTTCAAAAGTATTTGCAGGAACAGGCGGATGCCGGAACCCCGGTGGTGGACTCGGACGGGAAATATATGCAACTAGATTCGGATTATGCCGTGGATTATTCTCGATATGAATAAGATTAAAAAGTGACGTTATGAAAATGAATTATATCATATTGTTTTTGTTTGGTGTTTCTCTTTGTGCTTGTTTTGATGATAAGGGAAACTATGATTACCGGGATATGGCGGATATTACAATTGAGAATATCCCGGAAGTGATCGAGGTGTTGGGGAATTCCGATCATATTGTCGTGAGCCCGAAAGTCGTTTCTTCTTTGGATGGAGAGGTTAAGGAGGGGGATGCCAATTTCGAGTTCACGTATAAAATTGAGAAAAAATCTGGGGGAACGATGGTGGCCGGACAGAAGTGGGTGGATTTGAATCCTTCGAAGACGTTGAATCTGGATACCTTGGCGGCTTTCGCTGCCGACACGTATATCGGGTGGTTTGGTGTAACCGATAAGCGTTCGGGAGTACAGACGTCTACAATCTTTGATATTAAAGTTTCCTCCCCGACTTACGAGGGGTGGATGGTGTTGTGCAACGAGGGGGAACAGGAACGGGTACGGATGGATATGATTTCCGCGATATCGGCGGAACGAGTTATCCCGGCTTATGACGTGTTGGCACCCTTGGGATTTCCGGAGCTAAGACATGCGAGGGGGATAGGCTTTTATCCTAACCGTCGGGCGAATCCTGATGACGTGATTTACGTGATGTCGGAGGAGGGTACGTATCGATTGGATCGGGAAACATTCAAGACGGATGAATCGTGGAATATTAATAATGTAGATTTTATTATTCCTCCGGGAGATGAGCATGTCGTGTATTATAACACGGTGAACAATAATAATTCTTCGGAGGCTTTGGCCTGTCTTTGCGTGACAGACGCCGGAAATGCGTATGCGCAGGTGTTGAGTACTCCCGGTGCCGCTTTCGAGAAGCCGATCAATACTTCCGCTCGTGGAGAAGCCCCAACCTACCGGGTTGCCCCGTATATCGGGGTGAGTATGGCCCGTCCGGGGAATGGGAAAGCTGCCGTGTTCTATGATATGGATAACCAGCGTTTCATGGGGTGGAAACAGGGATATGTTGATTTCCTGATGCAGGTTTTGAATCCTATCCGGGACAAGGAGGGGGATTTGTTCACTTTCAAGACGGGAATGGATTTGGTGTACATGGAGAGTACTCGTTATTCCAACGGGCTGGTTTATGCCATATTGCAGGATGCCGGGGGAAAACGTTGTATTTACGGGATCAATATGTCGGGTAACGGGTATGTCCCGGAGTCCATGTACAAGGATTTGAATGCACCTGATTTGGATAAGGCGTCGCTTTTCGCTTTCCATTCTCAATTTCCTTATATGTTTTATGCCGTGGGAAATAAGGTGTACCTGCATAATCTGGGAACAAATACGACCTATCCGATGAATAGTATCGCTTTGGGAGAGCATGAGGTTGTGACGATGTTGAAATTCAACCTGTATCGCCAATGTTCTTTAAAGGATTTGAATAATCAATCTGACGAGTTCATGGCCCGACAGTATGAGTTGATGGTGGGATCTTACAATACTGATGCCCCGGATAATAACGGGGGTAAGTTGGGTTTTTATCCGGTTGACGGGGTGAATAACAGCGTGACGAAACGGGCGGAATATGACGGATTCGCGAGAATTAAAGACGTGGTGTATCGTGAGCGGCGGTAAGTGACGGGGTGATTATTGTGTCTGGGGAGAGGGGAACTCGAATGTTCCCCTCTCTGTTATCATGTGCGGGAGAGTTTAATATCGTGATTGATTGTAATAATGCCGGCGTACTGGCGGAGTTTTACAGTAAATTGTTGGGATGGGAATGGACTCGTCCCCGAGCAAACGGGGGGGGACTGCCGTTGCCTCTCCGACAGGCATGGTGTTCGCTTTTCCGGAAGTGGAAGAGTATTCTCTGTAAAAGATACTTTTTCTTTGATTGTACTTGTGTCGGGATTGTATACCTTGTTTTGGATATATTACAACATATCGAATGTCTTTTCTTTTGAACGCTCATCAATCTTTTCAGGTAGATATTTAGCTATGTTACGGGTAACGATGATTATTTCGATTTTGAGTAACTCTTAGCATTAACGGGTGATTTCCAATTTTTAATGTGTCGTGAACTAATGAAACAGAAGTGCTCATGTGTAAATTTCGGTTTAAACATGGTTTAAACATCCTATCCAAAAAACCTAAAAACAGCTATAAAAGAAAAGAGAGTCACTTTTGTAACACTCTCTTTATCAGTGGTGCCACCAGGAATCGAACCGGGGACACAAGGATTTTCAGTCCTTTGCT
>JAHZBN010000038.1:0-23631 GCA_019423345.1 Butyricimonas sp.
GAGGATCGATGAAAGTCGATCCTTTCTTTTTTATTTAGCATACGAAATTAACATATTTGAGATCTATCCACTTAATTTTTCACGTGAAATGATGAATAGGTGTTGTATTTGCTATGTAGTTGTATTTTTGAATATATAAAATACGCTATTTTCTTTGTTGTGTGGATTAATAGTCATACCTTTGTAAAAATAAATAATTCTTTGTGTATGAAAAAGGTGGTGTATATTTTGGGTTGTATTTCATTGTTTTTATCATGTCGTGGTAAAGACGTGTATAAAGTTCCGGATGTAGATCTGAATCTGTTGAAACCATACGAGGATATGGAGGTCATCGTTCCGGAGGGGTATGCCTCGATTGTCAAGTTATATGATGATACCTTGGCAATTTGTACTTATTCAACAACAATTTCGATCCCTACTTTCTGGGCGTCTAAATTGGGGCGGGCATCTGAAAATAGTCCGATCACAATTGAAAATGTAAAGAATGAGAATAATTATTATCAAGGAATGTTGAATACTTGGCAGGTTGTGGCTTTTGAGGATAGTCGGAAAGGAGATTATGACTACAATGATTTGATTATACACGTGAGTTGGAGTATTCGGGAAAATAGTTACACGATAGCTGTTCAGCCCATCGCTTTAGGATCTTCTAAGAAGATTAAGTTGGGATTTGAGAAAATGGATGGTAATATTTCGAGTGTGGACGAGGTTATCGTGGCCGAGGATTGTCGGAAAGATTTGTTTGAGGGAAAAGAAGGGTTTATCAATACTTTTTCTGGTAAAGAAAAGGTGATTATTAATAATGGCAAATTTAAGTATCGAAAAGAGTTGGCCAAACAGAGTAATGATCTTAGATGTGCAGTGAATTGGTTTATTGAAGTAGATGGCGGGACAAGATTATATGCAATTACGAATAATCCAATATGTCTTAACCGAGAAGGAAGACCTTATGGATTGATATTCACAAGAATTCATGATAAGTATACTTATTGTAATGAGAAGGGGGAACGTTGTGGAGTTGATTGGTTTCAGTATCCACAAGAGTTGGTGAATATATCCGATGTCTATGATTTCGATGACTATATGAAAACGGGGGATATTTCTATTTTCCGAATACCTAAAGAAGGTTTTTATGATGCTATAGGGGAAGGGGAACCGATGGGAAAAGATGGATTGATTTATTGTCCGAATTCGTTGTATAACGTGAATCTACAGTAACGTGTAAAACGGGGAGTTTTCCCCGTTTTTTTATTCCTTTTCTCGTTATTTTTCAGTGCATTTTGTTTGGTGGGTTGATATTTATTTGTACTTTTGCGCCCGTGTTATAAAAACATAATGTCTAATTTATTAGGAGATAAGCATTTATTATTTATTATGGCAGAAGAACAAAAAGAAATGCAAGTAGAACTTGCGCAAGAAGAAACAAAGAAAGTTGCTCCTGTAGCAACAACAAGCGCTGAGGCTGACGAGAATTTTGACTGGGAAGCTTATGCAAATGATGATGTAATCCCCGCATCAGAAAAAGAAGAATTGGTTAACAGATATGCCGAGACTCTTTCATCTGTAGTAGAGAAAGAAGTTGTTGAAGGTACTGTTATCTCAATGAACAAGAGAGAAGTCGTTGTAAACATCGGTTACAAGTCAGACGGTATCATTTCATTGAACGAATTCCGTTACGATCCGGAATTGAAAGTGGGAGATAAAGTAGAAGTTTACGTTGAGACTCAAGAAGACAAAAAAGGTCAATTAACTCTTTCTCACAAGAAAGCAAGAGCTTTACGTAGCTGGGATCGTGTTAACGCAGCGTTGGAGAACGACGAAATTATCAAGGGTTACGTTAAATGTCGCACGAAGGGCGGTATGATCGTTGATGTATTCGGTATCGAGGCATTCTTACCGGGTTCTCAAATCGATGTTAAGCCGATTCGTGATTATGATATCTATGTTGGCAAGACCATGGAATTCAAAGTGGTTAAAATCAACCAAGAATTCAAGAACGTTGTTGTATCTCACAAAGCTCTTATCGAGGCTGAGTTGGAACAACAGAAGAAAGATATCATTTCTAAACTGGAAAAAGGACAAGTACTTGAAGGTACTGTTAAAAATATCACCTCTTACGGAGTATTCATTGACTTGGGCGGTGTAGACGGATTGATCCACATTACCGACCTTTCTTGGGGCCGCGTAAACCACCCGAACGAAATCGTTGAGTTGGATCAAAAGTTGAACGTTGTTATTCTTGACTTCGATGACGAGAAGAAACGTATAGCTCTTGGTTTGAAACAATTGACTCCGCATCCGTGGGATGCTTTGAGTGCAGACTTGAAAGTGGGTGACCGTGTGAAGGGTAAAGTAGTGGTTATGGCTGATTATGGTGCTTTCGTTGAGATTGCTCCGGGTGTAGAAGGCTTGATCCACGTATCCGAAATGTCATGGTCTCAACACTTACGTTCTGCTCAAGACTTCATGAAAGTGGGAGACGAGGTAGAGGCTGTTGTTCTTACCTTGGATCGCGACGAAAGAAAGATGTCTTTGGGTATCAAACAACTGAAAAATGACCCGTGGCAAAATATCGAGGAGAAATATGCTGTTGGTACGAAACACAAAGCTATCGTGCGTAATTTCACGAACTTCGGTGTATTCGTAGAGATCGAAGAAGGAGTTGACGGATTGATTCATATCTCTGACTTGTCTTGGACGAAGAAAGTAAAACACCCGGCAGAATTCACTCAAATTGGTGCTGAAATCGATGTTGTAGTTCTTGAAATCGACAAGGATAACAGAAGATTGAGCTTGGGTCACAAACAGTTGGAAGAGAATCCTTGGGACGTATTCGAAACGATCTTTACCGTTGATTCTATCCACGAAGGAACGATCACTGAAATCTTTGACAAGGGTGCTGTTATCGCGTTACCTTACGGTGTAGAAGGATTTGCAACTCCTCGTCACTTGGTAAAAGAAGACGGAACTCAGGCTAAGGTTGACGAGAAATTACCATTCAAGGTGATCGAGTTCAACAAGGGTGCCAAGAGAATTATTCTTTCTCACTCTCGTATTTTCGAAGATGAGCAAAAGGCTGCCGACAATGCCAAGAAGAAAGATGAAGCTAGCGCTACTAAAAAAGCAGTGAAGAAAGTAAAAGAGAAACTGGAAAAAACAACTTTAGGTGATATCACCGAGTTGGCTGCTTTGAAAGACCAAATGGAAGCTAAAGAAGAGGAAGAAAAGAACAATTAATTTGTGAAATTCGAATTGACTATATTAGGGTGCGGTTCTGCCGTACCCACGCTTCAAAGAAATGCTGCCGCTCAGGTACTCAATGTACTTGAGCGGTACTTTCTTATTGATTGTGGTGAAGGTACTCAACAACAGTTGAGACGTTTTAAGGTGCCATATAATAAGATTAATCATATTTTTATTTCCCATTTGCACGGGGATCATTTTTTTGGACTGATCGGTTTATTGTCCAGTTTTTCATTGCAGAATCGTCGGGCTGAATTACATATCTATTCAGACAAGCGTTTGGAAGAGATTATCGAGTTCCAATTGAAGGTGATGAATTCCCGGTTGAATTATCCGTTGATATTTCATTACTTGGACCGTGAGCCCGGTTTAATATACGAGGACCGTATGATGACGGTTCATGCTTTTCCCTTGAAACACCGTTACGAGGCTCCCGTGACGGGATTCCTGTTTGCCGAGAAAGAGAAGGAGAGAAATATTAAGCGGGAGATGATTGATGCTTTCCGTGTTCCCGTGGCTTTTATGCATCGTTTGAAGAAAGGGGAGGATTTTATCACGCCTGAAGGGGAAGTGATTGCAAATAGTCGTTTAACAACGGCACCGCCTGCTCCTCGTTCTTATGCTTACATGACAGACACGCTTTTCCGAGAATCTTTTGCCGAATACGTACAAGGAGTTGATTTACTCTATCATGAATCTACTTACGGGAACGAGTTTGAAGGATTAGCCAAAGAAACTTTTCACAGTACTGCAGGACAGGCAGCACGAATGGCAATGCTTGCCGAAGCAAAACATCTTCTGCTGGGACATTTTTCGTCCCGTTATCCCGATCCGACCCCTTTGCTAGAACAGGCACGGGAGGTTTTTCCGAACACGGATTTGTGTTATGATGGGGCGGTTTTTGAATTACCCGCAGTGAAACGAGGGTAACGTTATCATTGCTTATCTTGTTTTCGGGCTAAAGCTTGTCTAGTCTTTTGTATGATTCTTCTTACATTTAATTGATAGTTCATTTAGACCAGT
Organism: Butyricimonas sp.; assembly: GCA_019423345.1. Taxonomy (GTDB): domain Bacteria; phylum Bacteroidota; class Bacteroidia; order Bacteroidales; family Marinifilaceae; genus Butyricimonas. Next base: position 4,267 of record JAHZBN010000038.1, read on the forward strand.
GAAGTATTCAGCCTGCATTCATGTTGTATTTATCCTCGATAAAATAGATGTTTGAGATGATTTTGTTTGGATTCGAGGTAAGTGGTGAAGTATATATGTTTGATTTTTAATCTTATTTCGAAAAGAAGAAAAGGGATTATTTCACGAAATATTTACTGGCTGAATAAATTGTAATACGAATTGTGTAAGTGTGAAAGGAGATTTCCGGTAAAGCGGATTTCTCCTTTTTTAATATCGTGGAAAAGAGAGGTTCTTGAAATAATTTTATCTTTGCAGCGTCAAATTCACATGGTTATTATGGCAAGAAAAGAAATTACATATATTCCCTCGGCAGAGGTTTGTTCGAAAGAGATTCATATTGTGTTGGAAGATGATGTGATCGTGGAAGTCGGTTTCAAGAAAGGATGTGCCGGGAATACGCAAGGGGTGGCAGCCTTGTTGAAAGGAATGAAAAAAGATGAGGCTATCCGCCGGTTGCGAGGAATATGTTGTGGACGAAAGTCAACTTCATGTCCTGATCAGTTGGCCCAAGCCTTGGAGAATATGGCGTAATTTAACCGTGTTTCTACCAATATAATCGGCAGAATATAGAATAAAGCAGAGATAAAGACGACACAAAGCTGAGATACAGCCGAAGTTGTGTCGTCTTTGTTTTTTTGATGTCTTGTATGTGCATCACCTAAGCCCTAAACAGGGATAAATAAGGGTAGAAAATAGTACCGTTTTCTATTTCAGGTATTCTATAAAGTGTAATAAGACGTGTGGTAATATTTATTCAAAACTATACTTTATGGAAGAATCAATTGTTAATGTAGAGCATTTATCTCATCGTTACAGTGTACAATGGGCGATTCGGGATATTAATTTTGAGATAACTGAGAATGGTATTTACGGTTTATTGGGTTCTAACGGGGCGGGTAAATTGACGACGATGAACATTATGTGCGGGGTGTTGAAACAGACGGAAGGGGAGGTTTTCATCAAGGGAGTAAGTATGAGAGAGAACCCGGTGGAGGCCAAGCGTTATATCGTTTTTTTTACCCTAGAAACCACCCCTGTATAATGATTTGACCGTGGAGGAATTTCTGGCTTTCACGGCTAATATTCGTCGTATTCCCACGGGAGAGGTGGCCGAGGCGATTAAGGTTGTGATGGGACGATGCGGGTTAAGCCATTTCTGCAAGCGGTTGGTGCGTAATTTATCGGGAGGGTATCAACAACGTTTGGGGATTGCCCAAGCGATTATTCACAACCCGGCATTTGTTGTGCTGGATGAGCCGACCAACGGGCTGGACCAAAATCAGATAGTGGAGATTCGACATTTGATTAAGGAGATTGCCGAGGAGCATACGGTGATTCTTTCCACGCATATTTTGTCGGAAGTGCAGGCTACGTGTGATTATATCCGGATGATTGAGAAAGGGCAAGTCGTTTTTGCCGGAACAATGGAAGTGTTTGATAATTATATAGTACCGAACACGATATTCGTGAGTTTGGCATCGGCTCCGCCCGTGGACGAGTTGAAAATGATATTTGACGTCTAATAGAAATAGATATGGTAAACCTTGAATCTATTTTCGGGCATTAATACGAAGAATGAAAGATGCTGGGAGCAACTCTACACGTCTTGCTATGCGGCAATGTGCGTGTACGTGGAGTCGATCGTGAAGGGTATGGATTGCTCCAAGGACATCGTGCAGGACTTACTGGTGAATCTCTGGCATTCGGATATTCAGTTCGCTTCCGGCCGGGAATTGATGGGGTACTTGTATAAATATTTGTATAATAATTCTTTATTATATATCCGTAACAAGAAAAAAAGGGCGATGATTCTTGATAAAATAGACCAGGAGAAAGAGAACGAGGATTTTTCGAAGGATTTCATGCTGGACAGCAGGAAGAGATCGTGCGTTTGCTACATCTTCATATTGGTGATTTACCGCGAGTGAGCGGGAAGGAAATTGCCGATAAATTAATTAGGCATTAGCGTGAACACGGTGAAGGTTCAAAAGAATAAAAGTATCAAATATTTACGTGACCGACTGATTCATTGTCGTCGGGAATTGGACTTGTGAGTGAAGTTTTGGAATATATTTTACATAGTGTTAAATTTGTGATTTTATTAAGAAATTGTTTGGTAAATATAAAATAATGTTATATATTTATCGTGAGCAATGATAGGAGCGAGAGTTTGATTTGAGTTAGTAACTTTTAAAATGAAAAGAGATGAAAACTAAATGGAATCAAATGGTAATTGTAGTTCTACTACTGGTCGTCATCACGAGTATTGTTGTTTACACGTGGATAAGTTTTGCGGAGTTAATCAATTTCTTTGATCATGCTGCGAGCGAGGCATTCACGGGAATGAAAGTGGTGGGATTGTAACGGAATTAACGTTGTGAACCCAGGAATGTAAAATTTGGGGGAATTGGTTAAATGGTAGATTAACCAAGGAAGGAATAAATGGCGGATAAATTTTCCGAGCAGTATCAATAACCCGATAAATATTGTTATTTTTGTAAGTGTAAAAACGTACAAGTAAATGGCATCTAAAACGATTCGGGTATTATCTTTATTTTCAGGTTGTGGTGGAATGGATTTAGGATTGGAAGGAGGATTCTCTATCCATAAGGGATGTATTAATGAAAAAAGTAATCCTGATTTTATTGAAAAGCAAGAGCGAGGTGATTTGGTAAAATTACATTCTACTCGTTTCCAACTTGTTTTCGCCAATGATATTTTGAAAGAGGCCCGGACTGCTTGGATTCATTATTTTGCGAAGTATGGCTACACTCCGGATGTTTACCGGGAGGAAAGTATTGTGGATCTCGTGAAACGGCACAGGGCTGGGGAATTGGTTTTCCCGAAAAAAGTAGACGTGGTTACAGGAGGTTTTCCGTGTCAGGATTTCAGTGTGGCGGGGAAACGTAACGGTTTCAATTCTCATAAAGATCACAAAGGAAAAATTATTGATGGGGAGATTGCCTCGGAAGAAACCCGCGGCAAATTATATATGTGGATGAAAGAAGTTATTGAAATCACGAAACCTAAGCTGTTTATCGCAGAGAACGTGAAGGGATTGGTAAATCTTTCCAATGTGAAGGAGATTATTCAGCAGGATTTTTCCCGGGCAGATGGAGACGGATATATCGTGCTGGAACCTCGTGTTCTGCACGCAGCAGATTACGGTGTCCCCCAATCCCGCGAGAGGGTGATTTTTATCGGTATTCGTAAATCTGCGTTAACACCCGCAGCCCGTGAGGCCTTGATGCGTGATGTTATCCCTGATGAATACGTGCCTTATCCGTCACCTAGTCATGCATATCATATTAAGAACAAGGGTTTGATGCCTCCCCAGACGGTGGGAGGAATGTTTGTCGGCCTGAAGGAACCGGAAGATAGTGATGATCCTGCACAAAGGGTCTATTCCAAAGCCAAGTTCATGGGTACCCATTGTCAAGGTCAGACAGAGGTGGATGTAAATGGGATCGGGCCAACGATTCGGGCTGAACATCATGGTAATATTGAATATCGACGGCTGTCAAAAGAGCATGGCGGTATCATTGACAAGGAATTGAAAAAGGGATTGAAAGAGCGTCGTTTAACCCCGCGAGAATGTGCGTTGATACAGACTTTCCCTCTTGATTATGAATTTGTGATTCCTCATGAGGAAAACAAACAGAGATATATTCTAAGTCCTTCAGCAGCCTATAAGATTATAGGAAATGCCGTTCCTCCTTTATTGGCTTACCATATAGGGAAACGAATTGAGAATTTGTGGGATCTTTATTTCGAACCAGATGAAGTCGTTATTTAGTTTTCATATGCAAAATAATTGTGCTTTCGAAGAGCTATTAACAAAAGTAATAGATTTCATGAACCAGGAAGCATTGAAGTTTCCGGAAATGTATACTGGTTTATTAGGTAGTAAATTAGAAGATAAAGTCGTAGAAGTATTGCAACAATGTGCTGTCGGGACATGTTTTGAAGATCAGATCGTGAAATACTCCGGGCAACGTTTTCCCGATATTGTTATTGGTGGTTATTATGGGGTTGAGGTGAAAACCACAAAAGCTAATCATTGGAAGTCTACGGGAAGTAGTGTTGCCGAGGGGACTAGAGTGGAAGATGTGGAGCGAATATACCTTTTGTTTGGAAAAATGTGTGAACCGGTTTGTTTTGTTTGCAAGCCTTACGAAGAGTGTTTATCGGAAGTCGTGGTAACCCATTCCCCTCGTTATTTAGTAGATATGAATTTACCAAAAGGAGGAACAATTTTTGACAAATTGGGAATTCCTTATGATGAATTGCGTTGTCAACCGAATCCGATTCGAACCATTCTTGATTACTATCGTTCTCGGCTTAAAGAAGGAGAAGAGTTATGGTGGTTGGATAATGATCGTTCTAAGGTATCTAACCTTGTGATTCGTATGTGGAGTTCGCTATCTCCGCAAGAGAAACAGAGATACCAAATTAAAGGATTTATCTTTTTCCCAGAGTTATTAAGTAATCGTTCGGATAAATTCAATCGGATGGCTGTTTGGCTTGCAACTCAAGAAGGTGTTGTTTGTCCGAATCTAAGAGATATTTTCTCGGCAGGAGGAAAGGAGTGTATTACGAAAAACGGAGTGTGTTATCCAGGTGTATCAAAAGTGATCGGGAAGCTTTACCGGGAATTACCTGCAATAAAAAAATTTATTCAGCAGGTTGATAATGCTGAATTGCAGGAGTATTGGAAATGTCAATTCAATATCGAAAACAAATGGGAAACGTGGTGTCGACTGGCAATCAAGAATCTTGAAACAATCAACACAACCGGAATTCCTTTGAAAAAGTTAATCTGTTAATGTGATTTTCCTATAGTTTTAACCGGAAAATATCGGATACCTGTTTGAAACCGTGATGCTCGAAGAATTGGTGGGCAGAATGGTTGTTGACGCCCGATTCGAGGTAACAATCCTGTATTCCTTTGTCTCGGAAACTTTCCGTCGCTCTTTGCAGGAGTTCCTGTCCGATACGCTTTCCCCGGTATGCGGGATCAACACTGAGGTCAAAGATAATCCCGTAAGGTTTGGCTCCGTCATTCGTGATGCCAAACAATACGAATCCGATAATTATTCCGTTTTCCAAATAAAGCAGGAGTATGTTGTCCGGGTTTTCTACTTGTCGATCGAGATAATTTAGCCACATTTCCTTGTAATTAGGAGCAAGCTCGTTACTATCGAGAGCGATTCCCATTTGTAGTTCCCCGTGGGAAATATAGGCTTTGTGTGATTCTATGATACGGGAAAAAAATTCGCAAAGCTGTGTTCTGTAATCGATGGAATATGTTGTTATCATACGTGTAAATTTATTGTGATTTTCTTCTACCATGTTTTTTGCGAAGATAGTGAATAATTACCCGAATCATAATTTTCATGCTGAAATATATGCCGATAGAAGTAATAATAACCAGCACGACAGCCGTAAATACCCCAAATTCTTTGGAAATCATCGAGAATACGGGTGCCTCACCGTTGCCTTCTAATAATACCCCGAAAAGGGAGGCAATGGAAATGAAAAGAAGAATATTCTTCGTGCTGTTAGCCTCTTTCAGATCGGCTATATTGTTGGCATTTGTCAGGGACTTATCCACTCTTTCCGTGATGTCCTTTAATTGTTGCTCGTCAGCGTCAATTCGTAGTCTTCGGCTTGTTTCATGGTACATATGTTTGTGAGACATATAGCGAAGGTAACGTACCGAATCGAGTTGTAGTATTACATCGGATAAGCTGATGCTTAGACGGGCATTCTGCTCGATCATGTCCAGTATCTTGTCATTGATAATTGTGAATCCCTGTTGGCCGTCCTTTGATTCAGGGTGACTGTTATCCTTGATCGCTTGTCGGGAGTTGAAAATATATTTATTTAGTACGTAGTTAATCGTGTGTTTTTTAGCCAACAGGATTTCGACTAACACAAGATATTCCGGCCAACTGACGTGATAACGGTCTCGTCGGGCCAAGTGTTTTTTCCAGTCGGTGGGAGCTTCTTTCCCACGGTTTCCGTATGTACCGATAACGAGACTCATGTTTTCATTGGCTAGCACAAGATCATCGGTGTCAATGGCGATGTTTTTCCCACAAATATCTTCAAAACTGGAATCCATGCGGTAGGGCCACTCTTCGGGATAAAGACTCATGAGGCCCACAAGTTCCGCCTTGTGACATTGTTCGATATGTTCGATAACTTGGTCTTCCCGCATCTGGTCAAAACGGATTCGTCCCTCGTGACCTATACTTTCCCAAATATCCAAAAAGATATAATTATGCCATCCGTATTCGAACTCTTTGGATTCTTTACTTTTTCTTGAATCTTTTTGTCTTTGCTTGTCAAAGAAATAGCGGTAACGCTTTTGTACTTCATCGAAAGTAACACCTTTTGTTTTCACAGTTGTCGTGTAGACGTGTGATTCTTCGTCGATGTGCAGGTCACTAATTGAAACGACTTTCAGGGAACCGTCGATTTCTTGGCCTTTCTTCTTGTTGTTGTAAACCCAATGTTCCACATGTTGCACGATCCCCGCTACGGCAATCAGTTGATCCGTGTTGAATGGAACATCTGTTTGGCAAAATTTGGTCCCGTTAATTCTTCCCGTCGGACTCACAATGATCCGGTAGGAGATTTCAACTGTCTTGTTGAAGAATACGGCAGCCCGTACATGTACGTGTCCCCATAGCCTAGCGGGAGCGTTCCCGTCAATGTCAATACATATATTGAACCCTTTCAAACGATAACGGTTAATTACTTTATCCGAATGGGTAAACAACTGGTCGTCAAAATGCCCGTCATCATCCTTCTTGATGAAGAAATTCGTTTCGGGGTTCAGGGGAATTTCAATTCCGGCAGAAGTGAAGGTCTGTATCAGAATGACGGAGAATTCATTGTAGATAAGACCGGATTCACACTGGTTGTAATTTCTCATAATATGCACGTTTCGTGCAAATATAACTAAATTTTATAAATAAAATGGAGAAAGTGTTTTTTTTTAAGAAAAGTTGAGTTATTAGAAAATATTAAAAATATTCATTATCTTTCCTAACTCGATAGAAATAAGTGTTTAATCAATAATAATATAAAGTATGATGCTAGGAGGAGTGGTTGGAATTTTTTATGTAGTATTAAAACTAATACTGTCGGTCGGTTTGGTTATTTTGTTTTGGAATGTTTATGTCGCATTGCGGATATACATCAAAAAGAATAGTGATGTGAAATGGAAAGAAAAAGACTGACTTGTAAATATCAGCCTTCTATTAATTCTTTCACGAAAGGTGTTGCCGGGGTTTTCCTGATCTCATCAACCGCCCCGAACGGTTCGTCCATGAGCAGGATATCCGGGTTTGTGGCAAGGGCTCGGGCGATATCAACTCGTTGTCGTTGACCACCGGACAGTTCTACCGGGTAACGGTCGAGCATATCCCTGTCAAGACCGACCACGTCAATCAATCGTTTTACCGCTTTGCGGGTACGTTCTTTATTCCTGTGATTCAGTAGGCTGGGGACATAAGCGATGTTTTTACGAATGGTCATGTGAGGAAATAGCCCGATACCTTGAATGATATACCCGATGTTACGACGTAAAAGTGTTTGGTTCTCCTTCGAAATATCTTTCCCATCGACATAAATGACCCCGAAAGTGGGAGAGATCAGTCCGTTAATTAACTTTAGTACGGTTGTCTTCCCAAAACCGGAATTTCCGATAATGGTTAGGAACTCGCCTTTCCGGATCTCCAAGTTGAAGTCCTTTAATATTTCCCGGTTCCCGTATGATTTATTGACGTGTTCAAAACGAATAGCAACATTATTTTCCATAACTCAATTGTGGATTAAGTAAACCTTTTTTCTTTAAAAACTCCACAGTAACTTCCCGTTCCGTGCGATGTTCCACGTCGACTTTGTAATTCATGTCGGCCATTTTCTGATCCGTCAGTATACCGTTCATCTTTTCCAGTATCCTTTCCAGTTCCGGGTGTTCCTCCAATGTTTCCTCTCGTACGATTGTCGCACAATAGTAGGAAGGGAAGAAGTGTTTGTCATCTTTTAGAGTCGTAAGATTTGCGTGGCTTAACTGCCCATCAGTTGTGAAAATGTTGATCACATCAATCTTACCGGATTTCATGGCCTCGTACTTCAATCCAATATCCATATCTAAGTTTTTCTTGAATTTGAGGTTATAGTAGGCGAGAGATCTGCGTACCCGTCATTAATTTCGTAAAAGTCATATTCCGCCCCGAAAGTGAATAAATCGGGATAAAGGGCCAAATCGGAAAATGTTTTTAAGTTATATTTTTTTGCCATTTCATTACTTACAGCCAAGCTATAAGCATTGTTAAAGCCGTACGGGGCAACCCATTTCAGCCCGTATTCCCGGGAATATTCTTTTTGTAACTCGGAGAATAATTGGTCGGGTGGGAGTAACGTGTCTTTTTTCAAGATCACCAACAGCTTGTACCCGTGTATTCCGGGTAAAGGTCGAAATCTCCCTTGATCATGGCCGGATGAATGTTGCTTGTGCCACCACCCACGCCTTTCGTGATTTTCACCTGCAAATCGGAGTTTTCTTCAATGAGTAGGGCAAGCATCTCTCCGAGAATGAATTGTTCGCTCATCGGTTTGGTGGCAATATGGATCGTGTCTTTTTTCGACTCGCATCCCGACAGGAATACGAGGCCAATGAATAGTGCAAGTAGTCCGTTTTTCATGTATTTTTTCATAGTAATTTACGTTTTCTTTTAATATACTTTTCGTAGCGTCCCACGCCCCAATCTGCCAGCAAGGCCAGCAGGGCTATTAATAAACTCCCGGCAATCGTCATGGCCGAATTGTTGGTTGTGATTCCTCGGTAGATGGCTACTCCTAATCCTCCGGCACCGATAAATGCGGCGATACCCGTGAGGGCAATGGTCATCACTACCATGTTACGAATTCCCGACAGGATAACAGGAAATGCCAGAGGAATCTGTATTTTATAGAGTATCTGGAAGGTCGTGCTGCCCATTCCTCGTGCCGCCTCGATAATTTCCTTGTCGATGCCGATAATTCCCGTGTAGGTATTGTGGACCATAGGGAGCAGGGCGTAAATGCTCAAAGCGATGATGGCCGTGGTGTTACCGATTCCGGAAAAAGGAATCAAGAAACCGAACAAGGCAATTGATGGGATGGTGTAAATGAAGTTCGTGAGGCCCAACACGGTGGATGTTATTTCGAGTGCGGTTTTTGGCCGGGAAACGTGAATTATCCTCGTCCTGCTTTCTACGGGTTGCCTTATCCTTTTATAAGTGATATAAAAGGCAATGATCATTTGATTCGTCCTGCGATGGCAATATTCAAGCCCGAGAAGAAAGAGTTTTTTCTGACGCTGGAAGATGCTTTGGCTTATGATGACCCGTTTGATGCCGTACATCAATTCTTGCAATCTAGTTTTGATATTATGCAGAAAGTACGTCCGTAGCAGTATCTGGACTGGATCACAATTCCATTGACTTACACGAAATAGACAGGAGTTCCCCCAATTGGGCTGTCCCTAGTAGGTGTCTTGGCTACGGTCAATAATCATAATGTATATCGGGTTTTAACTATGAAGCAATAGTTGTAAAATACTTGATTTTTATAATTATTTTTCATATATTTATGTACGATATTACTAACTAAATTTATGAACGTCATGGGAGGTGAAGGACATATATTTGATATGATTCAACGTGCGAAACAGAATCGAAAAATGATTCAGGATCGTCGTGACCGCATGAAAGATCTCGTTGAAAAAATGAACGAGAAACCTTTAACAGGTTATCCGAACAAGTTGGCGGAAGGGGAAATGGAACAAATCGCAAGAGACATAAAATCGAGAGAAGATGATGAAAAGGTGTACTACACCCGTTTCATGTTTACTTTTCTGGGAATTTTGCTATTAGTTATGCTCGTGGTGTGGGGAATGTGGAGAATGCTGGGAGCGTGAAAGTGTTATAACTATTCGGAGCGTGTCGTCAATTTATCCTTGATACCGATGAGAGAGTGCTGGAACACCAATTACATAAGGGTTAAATGAATTCGGGGCTGCTCAATGTGAATTGGCAGCCCCGAATCGTTATTTGCTAGAAAAGTGGTAGTGTCACATGGTTGTACCGATCACTCCTTTCGTGGATTGTTCTATGAAATCAATAATGCATTGAATTTCCGGTCCGACAGTAATGGTCTCTTTGATTCTCAGTAGGGCGTTTTCAACGCTTGTCCCACATTGATACACTTGACGGTAGGCTTTAGCAATGTCGTCAATAATTTCTTCCGTGAGTTTTTGTTCTTTACGCAGAATGTAAGCGTTGATCCCGTAGTAAGCAATCGGGTTATGGGCGGCAACGATATAAGGGGGAACGTCCTTGTTGGCCCGGCATCCGTCCTTTACCAAGGCCCAAGTCCCGATACGGCATCCATGTTTCACGATTACGCCACCACCTAAAATTGCGTAGTCGTCGATAATACAATTTCCGGCTGTCTTGGCTGCATTTCCCAGTACACAGTTGTTACCGAGATGGGTGTCGTGTGCTAGATGCACGCTTTCCAGCAAAAAGTTTCCATCACCGACAATCGTGCAATCCGTCGTGTTAGTTCCCCGGTTAATAATAACCTTCTCCCGGATCGTGTTGTTATTCCCGATTTTTAAGAGGGTATCTTCCCCCTTGAACTTGAAATCTTGCGGGGTCGCCCCGATAATGGCTCCCTGGTGGACCGTGTTGTTCGTTCCCATACGGGTACCGCTCAGGATACTGGCGTACGGCATGATCGTGCAGTTATCTCCGATTTCGACGTTTTTGTCGATATAGGCGAAAGGATGGATAGTTACATCCTTTCCTATTTTTGCATCGGGATTAACGTAAGCTAGTGGACTTATCATGATAATTTGTATTTAAAGGTTATTTGGTTCGTCCACCACCTAGGGCATGATACAGGTTGACAACGGCTTGTATGCGTTGGAACTCGTCGGATACTCCGGAGAGTTGCGCATTAAGCAAGGACTGTTGTGCCGTGAGTACTTCCAGGTAAGTGGATGTTCCTAAAGTTAGTAATTCTTGCGTGTATTCCACGGATTTTTCTAAAGAAAATATCTGCTTTTCACGTTGTTCGATTTTATCTTGTGCCGTTTGGTACTGCACCAAAGCATTGCTAACTTCACTTCCTGCGTTTAATATTGCTTGTTCGAAACTAATCAAGGCCTCTTCTTGTTGTGCCTTGGCAACTCTTAATCGGGCGGTGAGGGCTCCCCGGTTGAAGATCGGTTGTGTCAGTGATCCCACGGCAGAGGCTATCATCTTACCGGGATTCACGATATATGAGCCGGAACTGTTCGTCCATCCGAGTGTTCCGCTGATCGAGATTTGCGGGTAGAATGCCGAACGGGCTTGGTTCGTGTTATAAAACGTGCTGGCCAAAGCCATTTCGGCGGATTTCACATCCGGACGATTCGATAACAATTGAATAGGTATACCTACATTCAGCAGGGTAGGAAGGGATTGGTCTTCCAGTTTTCCCCGTTCGATACGTTGCGGGGCTTGTTTCAATAACAGGGAAAGTGAGTTTTCCGTTTCCCGGATGCTTTTTTTCAAGTCGGGAATGGAGGCGGCAATCATGTAACTGTTAGCCTCGCTTTGTGCGATAGCAGCCTCGTTTACCATCCCGGCCTCTTTCATCGCTTTCATGGTTTCCACGCTTTTTTGCCATAATACGGCTGTCTCTTCCGTGATGGCTAGTTGCTTGTCCAGCATGAGTAGCGTGTAGTAGGTGTTGGCAATAGTCGCAATAACTTGTGTTTGAACGGCTTGCTTGTATGCCTCGCTTTGTAGTAAGATCGCTTTTGCTCCGCGTTTGGCATTCGTTAATTTGCCGAACAGGTCAAGTTCCCAACTAGAGACTACCGGGAGCGAGTAAATCTGCGTGGCGGCAGCCTTGTCAAAACTACTTACTGTTCCCTGGGGAGATAATCCCAGGGAAGGTAGGTATGCCAAGCGGGAGGACATTAACCCAGCCTCTGCCTCTTTCACTTTCAAGATAGCAGTTTGCAGATCACTGTTTTGTTCCAGTCCCTGACGAATTAATTGCTGTAATTGGGGATCCGTGAATACCTCTTCCCAGGGTAAATTACCCATATTCGTGGTATCCGATACCAGCGTGTCATTTACAGAAACCGGGTCCCGGTACAGGCCTTCCATATCCATGTCCGGGCGGTTGTATTTCTTGTAAATGTTACAGCTGCTTAACAGGGCACCCATGCATATCGTGTATATAACAACTTGTTTCATCTTGCTTTATTTTGTGTATTGTTCTATTTCAGATTGAAGTTCCGTGTTGTCTGTGTCATGCCATTCAATTGGTTTAATCTTCTCTTGCAAGTACTGGAATGCAACGAACATGGCAGGTACCGTGAAAATCTGGCAAATCATACCGATTAACATACCGCCAATTGCTCCGGAACCCAACGTGCTGTTACCGTTTGCACCAACACCGCTAGCGAACATCATCGGTAACAAACCGATAACCATGGCCAGTGAGGTCATCAAAATCGGACGGAGACGGGCAGAAGCTCCTAGCACGGCAGCGGAAACGATGCTCATTCCGGATTGACGTCTTTCGAGAGCAAACTCGGTGATTAGGATGGCGTTTTTCGCCAACAGACCGATCAACATGATCAATGCAATCTGCATGTAGATGTTGTTTTCAACACCCATAAATTGTGCAAATATGAAACTACCCATTAACCCGAAAGGTACGGAAAGAATAACACCCAAGGGTAGGATGTAACTCTCGTACTGGGCACTCAGTAGTAGGTACACGAACACGAGACAAAGTACGAATATTAATGCGGTGGTGTTTCCACTGGAACTTTGTTCTTCACGGGTCATACCCGAGAATTCGTATCCGTATCCGGTAGGTAACGTTTCGGCGGCCACTTCCTCGATGGCTTTGATGGCTTGCCCGGAGCTGTACCCGTCGGCAGGAGAACCGTTTACGCTAATGGCCGTAAACATGTTGAAACGCTTGATATTATCCGGACCATATACTTTGCGTAATGTGACGAATTGCGTGATAGGTGCCATTTCATTGCCGTTTCTGACCATGATCTGGTTTAATGTTTCCGGGTTTGCCCGGAAGTTTGCATCCGCCTGAATCATGACACGGTATAGTTTCCCAAACCGGTTGAAGTTAGAGGCGTATAGACCACCGTAATATCCCTGCAATGCAGAAAGTAGGATGTTGGGGGATAACCCTGCCTCTTTACATTTTGCCACGTCAATGTCTACCATGTATTGCGGATAGTTTGGGTTGAAAGAAGTCCGTGCTGCTGCAATTTCCGGACGAGCATTCAGTTTTTCCAGGAAATTCTGGGTGATGTCGAAGAAGTCGTTCAAATTACCACCTGTTTTATCTTGAAGGTTGAACTCGAAACCGTTCGTTAAACTATATCCCGGGATCATTGGGGGTGCGAATAACAGTACACGGGCGTCCTTGATCAAGCCTTGGGTTTGCATGTATAATTGTCCGATAACGCTGTTTACATCCTGTCCCTTACTTCGTTCATCCCACGGTTTCAGACGACAGATGAATGTACCGTAAGAACTACCCTGCCCGGCAATGAAACTATATCCGGCAATTTCTGTACGGTCGGAAACGGCTGGGTTGCTGGCAATCAAGCTGTCCACTTGTGCCAATGCGGCTTCTGTGGTTTCCAACGACGTGGCAGGAGGAAGGTCCACGATCACGAAGAATGTTCCCGTATCCTCGTTGGGTACTAATCCGGTCGGGGTTTTCTGCATTAGGAATACAAGGACGACCATACTGGCAATGACCGTGATGAACGTGGTTACTTTGTGATTAATGAAAAAACTAACTCCTTTTTTGTATTTATTCAAAGTCACGTCGTAAGCGGCATTGAAAGCCGCATGGAATCGGTTGATAAGTCCTTTTTTCTTGTGATCCTCACCCTTGTCATGGGCTTTCAAGAAAATAGCACACAATGCGGGACTTAGTGTCAAGGCATTGATGGCAGACAGACCGATGGAAACAGCCATTGTTAAACCGAATTGGCGGTAGAAAGTACCGGAAGTACCGGTGATGAAACTTACGGGGATGAACACGGCCATCATCACGAGGGTGATGGATACGATGGCACCGGAAATTTCATTCATGGCGTCAATGGATGCTTTAAGCGGGGATTTATATCCTTGGTCCAGTTTTGCGTGGACGGCCTCGACCACGATGATGGCATCATCGACCACGATTGCGATAGCCAGAACGAGGGCGCAAAGTGTCAACAAGTTCATGCTGAATCCGATCAAGTAAAGCACGAAGAATGTACCAATCAATGCAACCGGGATCGCAATGGCAGGAATTAACGTGGACCGGAAGTCTTGCAGGAAGATAAATACAACCAAGAACACGAGGATAAATGCCTCGATCAATGTCTTCAGTACTTCATGAATAGATGCATACAAGAAGTCATTGGCACTTAGCAGTATGCTATACTCAACACCGGGAGGGAAGTCCTTGGAAACATCTTCCAGTAATGCCTCGATGTCTTTAATGATCTGCGTGGCGTTGGAGCCTGCGGTCTGGAAGATCATACTGGTAACTCCGGGATGACCGTTTGCGTTGTTCGAGTAGCCATAGCTTAATCCACCCAGTTCGATACGGGCAACATCTTTCAATCGTAGGATTTCCCCGTCGGAAGTGGCCCGGATGATTATATCTTCGAACTCTTCTGTCGTCTGGAGACGTCCTTTGTATTTCATGATATATTGGAACGATTGATCGCCACTTTCCCCAAACTGTCCGGGAGCAGCCTCGATGTTTTGTTCTGCTAGGACAGCCGTAATATCGGAAGGCATTAACTTGTATTGTGCCATCACGTCAGGTTTTAGCCAGATACGCATGGAGTAATCGGCACCGAACGCCATCACGTCGCCCACACCGGGAACACGCTGGATTTGCGGAATCAAGTTAATCTTCATATAGTTCTGAAGGAACGTTTGGTCAAACCGGTCATCCGTGCTGTAAACGGTGAAACCTAACAACATACTGGTTTGGCGTTTACTGGTGATCACACCTACTTGAGTCACCTCGGCAGGTAGAAAACCTTGAGCTTTGGCCACGCGGTTTTGCACGTTTACAGCGGCCATGTCCGGGTCTGTTCCTTGTTTAAAATATACCTCGATAGATGCCTCTCCCGTGTTGGTAGCAGTAGAAGTCATGTACATCATGTTTTCTACACCATTGATTTGCTCTTCCAACGGGGCTATCACACTGTTTAGCACCGTTTCCGCATTTGCCCCGGTGTAAGACGTGCTAACCCGAACAGTAGGTGGGGCGATATCCGGGTATTGTGTGACGGGGATGGAAATCAACCCCAAGATACCCAAGATCACGACGATGATGGAAATCACCGTGGAGAGAACGGGACGTTTAATAAAATTATCTAATTTCATAATCTCAATTCATTCAAAGTAATTTGTTTATGTTCTTCCATTACCGGGAAACTGCCTGTTGGCGTTTGGCTGCCGATTCTGCTGGGGTGATTGCTTTGATGGACATACCGTCTCTCACGGATGTACCCACTCCTTCAACCACGATGCGGTCCCCGATGTTTAGCCCGGAAGTAACAACATAGTTTTTCCCGTCGTTAATGGGTAATATGGTAATCTCACGGGTTTTGACAACAGAACTATCCGTTACGACAAAAGCGAATTTTTTATCTTGGATTTCCGAGGTCGCCTTTTGTGGAATAATGATTGCGTTATCTGATTCCTCTGGCAACAGGATTACTCCCGATCCACCGCTACGCAAGACCCCGTTTGGATTGGGGAAGGTGGCACGCACGCTGGCAGAACCCGTCGTTTGATCAATTACCCCGCTT
Organism: Butyricimonas sp.; assembly: GCA_019423345.1. Lineage (GTDB taxonomy): Bacteria > Bacteroidota > Bacteroidia > Bacteroidales > Marinifilaceae > Butyricimonas. Next base: position 20,207 of record JAHZBN010000038.1, read on the forward strand.
AACGTTTCAATTTTTCCTTTCTCGGAATAGATTGATCCGTCAACCAATTGTAATTCCACTGCCGGCATTTGGTTTAATACTCCTTGGGTAGCTCCATTACTTTGACGGGTTAGTTTGAGAAGATCTTTCTCGTTCATGGAGAAATAAACGAACATCTTGGAATTGTCTGATACCGTGGTTAAAGGCGTTGTCATGCTGGGGCTAACGAGACTACCGACACGATAAGGAATTTTCCCGATAACTCCATCCGCAGGGCTGGAGACTTGCGTGTAGGACAGATTCTTCTCCGCATTGATTAATTGTGCCTCGGCTTGGGCCAAATTAGCCTTCTGTTGTGCTAATGTGTTCTCTGCCGTTTGTAATTCGTACTGGCTGATTATGTTTTTCTGTGCCAGCATTTTTTTATTCTCGGCGGTGAGCGCCGCTGTTGCAACTCCTGCTTCCGCAACCTTAACAGCAGCACGGGCCACGTTCACGGCTTCCTCGTATTGTACGGGGTCAATAACAAATAGCGTTTGACCTTTCTTGACTACCGAACCCTCATCCACGCATAACTTCGTGATGAATCCACTCACGTTTGGACGAATCTCAACGTCCTGACATCCCTTGATTGTTGCCGGGTAAGAATTATTCAACTTTGATACGCTAGGCTCAATTGTGATGACCGCATATTCAGGAACTCCCGCTTGATGTCCAGCCTGTTTGTTTCCACAGGCAAAAAGTGTAGTCCCTAACATAATTACAATCAATCTTTGAGACAAAATAATCATTGACTTTCTAATTTTCATATGCTAGATTTTAATTAATTGTATTCGTGTATAACTTTAAAAACACCCCTATAACAGGCGACACAGTGTCGAATAGACAAAAGGTATACCAAAATTGTAAATAGAAATGTAGATTTTGTTTCTTTTATAGAAAAATTATACATGTGAGCAGTTAATTTTAAGTTTCTGCTCAATTTTACATTATCTTTGCCGAAAAGGTTTGGATCATGGAGGTTTTTATCAGGAAAATAAGGGAGGCTTATCCGTTATCGGATGAAACCGTTCGTTTATTGCTCGGTCACACGGAAAGAGTTGTTCTTCCTAAAGGTGAATTATTGATGCGAGAAGGAACGGTTGCAAAATATACTTATTTTGTAATAAAAGGATTTGCCCGGGGATTTTTCCATAGGGAGGATAAGGATATTACGATCTGGTTTGCCTCCGAGGGGATGTCCCTTTTGTCGATGAACGGGTATATGTTTTCAACTGCCGGGTATGAGAACGTGGAGTTACTGGAAGAATGTGACTTGTTGAAAATATCAAACGAAACATTAAATCGTTTATTTGATTCAAATATTGAACTGGCGAATTGGGGACGACGGATGTCTGACGGGATTATATTGAAATTCGAGAAATTATTCATGGAACGTTATTTCATGTCAGCCTCGGAACGCTATCATTTATTGATTGAACGGGAGCCGGAGATATTAAAGAAGGTTCCGCTTCGTCATATCGCATCATTTCTAGGAATTTCTCAAGTGTCGTTAAGTAGGATTAGGGCAGGGATTCAGTAATTTTAAATTTTAACCGCACAAATCCAATGCTTTTTAATCTTATCATGTTTTATTCGGTTCTGTTTTTTACATATGTAAATTGAAAAGTCGGGAATTTTACGGACCTTTGGGGCCGTTAATTTAAAAAGTAGAAAGTAAATGCGGCAGTTGAAAGGTGTATTATTAGCGATGATTTCATCATCCACGTTCGGGTTGATTCCATTGTTTGCCCTTCCGGCAATGCAAGAGGGAGTAGGTTTGGATTCCGTATTGTTTTATCGTTTTGCCATTTCTGCGGTGGTCGTGGGTGTCTATTTGCTTTTACGGCGTGTAGACCTTCGGATAACTTTAAAGGAGTTTGGAACAATGTTCCTGTTAGGAGGTGCGTATGCCTCTACTTCGCTTTTTCTGACAGCATCTTACCTGTACATTCCCAGCGGGGTGGCCACAACGATTCATTTTCTTTATCCGGTGTTGGTTACCGCCATCATGATTGCTTTTTTCAAAGATAAAATATCACTCTCAGTAATCATTGCCACGGTACTGGCTATTCTGGGAGTCTATTTATTAAGCAGTGGCGAAGGGGAAGGTGTGACTAGTTTAAAAGGACTTTTCATGGTACTGTCGACCGTGGTAACTTATGCCATATATATCGTTGGTGTAAATAAATCCTGTATACAACACATGGATGGGTTGAAAATGACCTTTTATATGTTGTTTTGTTGTACAATCATTTTTGGTGTCAACATTCTGTTAAAAGGGCAGGGATTGGATATGATGTCGAATACGAATGCCGTGGTGCATATCTTTTTGCTGTCTTTAATCCCAACTCTTGTATCCGATTTAACGTTAATATTGGCAATACAGCACGTGGGATCAACCACGGCTGCTATAATGGGATGTATGGAACCCTTGACGGCAGTAAGTATGGGAGTTTTGTTTTTGGGAGAACGTTTCGGGTTAGGACAGATACTGGGAGTTGTTATCGTGCTGGTAGCCGTGTTTATTGTGATCCTGTCTAGTCATCCGGGACATTTTTCTATGAAACGTTTGATCCCGGCATTTATAAAAATAAGAAAATAAGATTAAAGATTCGTGTTATGATAAATTTGATTAGAATAACGGAACCAACAAATATTCGTTTACAAAAACTTATTCCACTCTATATGGAGGCTTTCCCGGAGGAGGAGAGACGAAATATCAAGCAATTGGAACGTTTGATACGGGAAAAAATGGAGATGCATTTTAATGCCATAGAGACAGATGGTGTTTTGGCCGGTTTATTTATCTACTGGGATATGTGGGATTTTTATTATCTTGAACATTTAGCTGTTTTCACCCCGATGCGTAATTTGAAAGTCGGACAACAAGTGTTGGATTATATCGCGGAACATTTAGACGGTATGCGATTGTTGGAGGTGGAGCCGACCACGGATGAGATGACCACTCGTCGGGTGAATTACTATCGTCGTAACGGGTATGAGATTCTCGACAAGACGTACATGCAGCCTTCTTACGATGAAAACATTGAAGTCGGTAATCTTTGGATTATGGGTAACCGGAAATCCGATCGTTTACAAGAGTTTATAGAGCGGATAAAACAGGTGGCTTACAGGGAAAATCGATAATAATAAAATTTTCTTTAGGTGTGCTATTTTTTAATGATAACCTACACTTTCGCTAAAGCTGAACTATCCTTTCCTTTGGTCATGAACCTAGCATGAACACATCAAGTACATAGCATAAATACTGACGTATGTATATGCTATGTACTTGATGTGTCTGTATTCCCTTGATGTCTTAGTGTAAGGATAGAGAAAGGTAGGCAGAAAGGTAAGTTTATTATTTTGTAAGAAAAAAGAAAAGGATCGATTTCTCGATCCTT
>JAHZBN010000039.1:0-22689 GCA_019423345.1 Butyricimonas sp.
ATTCTAAAAAACTTCAATTATTTATCTTACATTTATGGAATTTCTGTTCTCCCCGCATCTATGTAATAACATTTCTCCCGGGAATTGCGAATAAACATAGAAAGGAAAAGTATAATTAAACAGATAACGATATGATGAAAAGATTACTTATTATCACGGCATTAGTATTCGGCGTACTTGTCGCTTTCGGACAAAAAAATGTTTCCGACAAAGAAAACGAGACAGCACCGAAAACAGCCTTAATCGAGGCGCAAAAGGATTATCAGAAAGCAGTAAAAGAAAAAAATTCTCCATTACTGATTCAATCATTAATCCGCCAGATCAAATACCAATCTTTAATTGACATAGACAGTATTCCTCCCATGTTACAAAACTTGGAAGAATACATAGAAACAGACCAGAATATTGTTGAAAAAAGTATTCTTCACTCATTATTGGCAGAACTCTACCAAATGTACTTCAATACCCAACAATATAAAATCAACCGGAGAACCCCAATCACGGGTTACGTACCTCGCAATATGGCAGAATGGACAGGTAATATATATAGAGAAAAAATATTCCAACATGCGCTGGATGCAGTAAAAGCCCGCCCCCAACTCACCGAGGTTAATTGCCTCACGTACAAAGAAATTCTCGTACTCGGAAAAAATTCACCGGCACTTCGTCCGACGATGTACGATTTCCTTGTGTATCGCAGTATTGACATATTAAACACTATTTCTCGTTACAATAAACAAGAACCTATCACGAACAAACAACTACTGTTCGCCCCAGTGAAAGAATTTGTACAAATGCCCATCGAAGTAAAAAAGATGGATGCTTATTCAAACACGCTCAAACTTTATCAATCGTTATTACAATCCGAGATCGCAGCTGAACGCACGGATGCAATTCTTATTTCCGACCTAGACCGTTTGGAGTATGCGAACAATATCATCGGTTTAAGTCAGAACGATTCTTTATACATTCAGTCTTTAGAACAATTGTCACAACAATATAGCAAAAACCCTTACAAAGTTGAAATTCTCTACAAACTTGCCCAATATTATTACCAGGGAAATTATATTTCAAGCAATAGAGATCCTCAAAAAGCCTTGGATATATGTAATAACGGGATACGCCAGTTTCCCAAGTATTTCCGGATAGACGTTTTAAAACAATTAGCCAAGGAAATCACCCAAACTACCGTATCTTATTCTATAAACCCCAACGTGTACCCGGGACACAAACAAGAGGTGAACCTTTCCTTCAAGAACTTATCCGAGATTTCAATCTCGCTGTACAAAATCACGGAATCCACTCTGGAATACTTGAATTTGAACAAAAGAGTTCCAAAACTTGAAAAAATATCAACTCACACGTATCGTCTTCCCAAGCGATTGGATTCTCAGGACACGATTCTACGACTTCCCGTACCTAACACGGGACGCTATCAGTTAACAGTGTCTTACGCGAATAATTCCAAAGCGGACTCATCCTATTTCAGTTCCAGCCGTCTATCTACCATCGCCCGTAAAACGGGAGAAACAAGTTATAATGTTCTTGTTTGTGATCTCATCAGCGGGAAACCCATCGAAGGAGCAAAAGTAAAAATCTACAAGAGAAACGGACAAAAGTACAGTCTTGCGGGAGAATTTTCTTCCGACAGAAACGGGATTGCAACGTTGAATGAATCCAATCCTGACAATTATTACCAAGTAACCCTAGGAGAAGATAATCATGGTACAATAAACCGCCTTCCCTACCAATACATTGGTCGTACCGATGCCCAATCATCCTCGGTAAACCTTTTCACGGACAGGGCAATATACCGTCCCGGACAGATCGTGTACTTCTGCGGCATCAGTTGGGAAGCCACCCAAAATGCGTCAAAAGCGCTTATCGAGAAAAATTACACGGTAACCTTACAAGACATGAATCAACAGGTTATCGCAAAACAAGAAGTACAGACAAACAAATTCGGCTCCTTTGCCGGAAAGTTCACCTTGCCCAAAGAAGTATTGAATGGTATGTTTATCATCTCTACTGATGGAGGTAGGCAAATGATCACCGTGGCAGAGTACAAACGTCCGAAATTCGAGATCACGTTTAACCCGCTAAAGGATGCCTATAAATTAGGGGACCAGCTTACCGTTTCCGGTATTGCCAAAACTTATTCCGGTGTCAACATCGAAAATAGCAAGGTTACCTATACCGTACAAGCCCGTACTTTTGATTGGGGCCTCCAAGAAAATATGATTGCAGCAGGAAAAACACAAACGAATGCAAAAGGAGAATTTGAAATTTCTTTCCAAACGAAAGAATCACCCAATACACCTGCAATATACAGAGGATTCGAAAATTACACAGTTTCCGTCACGGTTACAACGTCCAACGGGGAAACTCAAGAGGCACAATACCCGATTATTATCACAAATCAACGTTATCAATTAACCTCCCTCATAACCCCTGAAATCAATAAAGATCTTCCAAGTAAAATTCTGGTTACAACCCAAAACCAACTCGGTTACCCCCTGTCAGAAAATATCACATACGAACTACTCTCTCTTAAACCGTTACAGAAGTTAGGGGAGCAATATGACGAAGGGAATTTACCCATTGACAAAAAAGTTCGAGAAGGAACGTTTACTACCGGAGAAGACAAAAAACTGGAAATGAATTTATCATCCTTACCTTCCGGTGCATACTTATTGAAATTTGCGGGTACGGGGAACGATAAAGATATTACTTACCAAAAGGTCGTATATCTTTATTCCACTCAAGACGAACGACCTCCCTATCCTACTTACTATTGGTGCGTGCAGGAGAAAACGACATGCGCCCCTGGTGAAAATGCCCAAATTCTGGTAGGTTCGTCCGCTAAAAACGTATATGTGTTGTATGAAATTTATTCCAACCAAAAATTCATGGAACGCAAACGCTTCATGCTAAATAATTCCAATACAACCCTGTCTATTCCTTACAAAGAAACTTATGGACCAACAGCTGATGTCTTTATCAGTTATATAAAAGATAACAAATTCTTCTTGGAAAACATTACTTTAACTCGTAAAGAAACAAGCAAACAGTTGGATATTACCACGAAAACATTCCGGGATCACCTTACCCCCGGACAACAGGAAGAGTGGTCATTTGTTATCAAAACGGAACAAGGAAAAGCTGTCATAGCTGAAATGATGGCAGGTATGTACGATGCCTCGTTGGATAAAATTCATTCACATCGCTGGAACTTCAATCCCGTCTACTCCACTTATAGCATGAGCCCAAGATGGAGATACACCACCTATCCGCTAAACGGTTATTTAAGCGAACGTATCAAATGGGCAAATGTCCCCAGATTTGAATACGATGTATTAAATCTATATGGCCTAAATCAGTTTGGATTCTCTAACGGAGTACAAGCAGAGATCATGGTAAGAGGATACGATGGAGTAACGGAAGCCTTAACGGAAGGAACTATGACAGAAGACGTAGCGGTTGTTGCTTTCGGGAAAGTAGCAGGAGTTTCCAGCTTAAATAATTCCGACCCAAAATCTTACATTAGAGGAATATCTTCTTTTAAAAAATCTGGGGATGAAGCCTTTGTAACCGGTGAAGTTGTTTCTCCAGAAATCAGACAAAATTTCCAAGAAACAGCCTTTTTCTTCCCTCAACTCTTGACAGATTCGACCGGTAACGTGGTAATCAAATTTACAGTACCAGAATCAACCACCACATGGAAATTTATGGCTCTGGCACACACACCGACCATGCAATTCGGACAAATTGAAAAACTCGTCGTTACAAGTAAGAAATTCATGGTCAACACGAATTTACCACGATTTGTACGTACAGGGGATAAAGTCGTATTACAAGCCACAATTAATAATCTCACGTCGGAAATACAGCAAGGAGAAGCTTATCTTGAGTTATTCGTTCCCTCTACCAATGCAGTGATCAGCAAACAGCAGGTAACGTTTAACGTCAAGGCTCAGGAAAATCAAACCGTCAGCTTTGAATTTACCGCCCCGGAAAACATGGACTTACTCGGATGCCGCATTATTGCCTCTTCTTCAGAATTCAGTGATGGAGAACAGCACATACTGCCCGTGGTTTCTAATGCAACTTTAGTCACCCAGACACTCCCCATATTCACGAGTCAACAAGGCCAACAAACATTCAAGCTGAATGCCCCGAAAGGCATCACCCCGTATCGCCTGACCCTAGAACTCACGGCAAACCCGATATGGTATGCAGTGTTAGCACTACCAACAATAAACACACCGCAAACAGATAACGTGACCGAGATCACGGCGTCCTATTATGTCAGTACACTAGCCACAGCCATCGCTAATGCAAATCCACAGATCACGAATACGATCCGGCAATGGATGCAAAAACCGGATGCGGCACTGACCTTCCCGCTAGAAAAGAACCAAGAATTAAAATCTATCCTGTTACAACTTTCACCTTGGGTAACCGAAGCCCAAAATGAAACTCAACAAATGCGTTCACTGGGAGAACTGCTAGATGTCAATCGCCAAAATTACATCTCACAACAAGCTATCAATAAACTTGCCCAACTGCAAAATGAAGATGGCGGATGGTCTTGGTTTAAAGGGTTCGCTTCCAATACTTTCATGACAGAGAATGTGCTTGAAGCCATGGCAAGACTTGTCTCCCTAAATGTCACAAGTCACCCGGAACAGGTGAAAAAGATGCAAATCAAGGCATTACAATTCCTAGATAAACAAATACAGGAATCATACAAACACGTGAAGACAGCCGGATATTCTCAGATATTGTATCTATACACGCGTAGCGCATACCGGGATATCCCATTAACTGATGCACTAGAAGCACACAAATATTATCTTGGACAATTAGAGACGTCATGGACAAAACTTTCTCTTTATGAAAAAGCCTTGACAGCTATTGCCATGGAACGTTACGGGAAAACGGATATCGCGAAACAAATCATTCGCTCCCTGAAAGAATACTCCACGACAACTCCCGAAATGGGAATGTACTGGGCAAACAATCGTTCCAGCCTGTTCACGAATTCCGCCATCCAAACCCACGTGGCCATCATGAGTGCCTTCCGGGAGATTGAAGGGAATTCCACGGACACAGAATTGATGAAACAATGGTTATTGCGGCAGAAACAAACCCAGAGCTGGGGATCAACCCCAACCACGGTAGACGCTATCTACGCCTTGTTACTCACAGGTAATAATCAACTAGCCTCACCGGAGGATTTGAGCGTCAAACTCGGAAACAAGAACTTGAATGTCTCCCCGGAAGAAGCAACGCTCGGTTATATCAAGCAAACTTTCACGGGTAAAGAAATTACCCCCAAAATGATGAACGTAACCCTTTCAAAAAAACAGCAACAGGCAAGTTGGGGTGGTCTATATTTACAATACTTTGAAAAACTAGATAAGATTACCAGTCATTCAAGCGATATCTCCGTGAAAAAAGATCTCTTCATCCAAAAAGAAAGCAATCATGGAAATACGCTGACGCCACTGGCAGGACAGAATTTACAAGTAGGAGACCGAATCTGTATCCGCATCACGGTAACTAATAACCAAGATATGCAATTCGTACATCTGAAAGATTTGAGGGCCGGATGTTTCGAGCCCACGGAACAGCTCTCCGGTAAGCGTTGGCAAGACAATATTAGTTACTACCAAGAAACCACGGATGTCGCGACAAATTTTTTCTTTGACTTCCTTCCAAAAGGCACGCACGTATTCGAATACACGGTATGGATTGCCCAAAGCGGGACTTATCAAGATGGCGTTGCCACATTACAATGTGTCTACGCTCCACAATATTCAGCGAACAGTGATGCTGGAAGTGTCACCGTTCAGTAACCCAAAAGAAAAGTTGAGAATTTGATTCTCAACTTTTCTTTTTATAGTCTCACATTTATTTCTCTTCCAGAATTAAGCGGAAACCTGATCCGTGTACATTTTCTATTTTGATCGCTGGATCATCTTTAAAATATTTTCTCAACTTGGTCACGTAAACATCCATACTACGAGCCGTGAAGTAATCGCTAGCTCCCCAAATCTCGTTCAACGCCTTATCACGTTGTAACAGGCCATCCCGATGATAATATAATAATTCCAATAAACGAGACTCTTTTGGGGTCAACTTGATAACGTCATCACCTTTTGTAATCGTACGCAACTCCGTGTTAAACAAGTAAGCACCCAACTCGATCAATTTAGGTTTCACTTCCGTTTCCTCGTGTTCGCAACGGCTGAGAATAGCTTTAATCTTAAAGATCAGCAACTCGGAATCAAACGGCTTTACAATATAATCATCTGCCCCAATCTCGTAACCCAATTTCATGTCATCCTTCATACTTTTAGCGGTGATATACACGAAAGGTACTGTAACGTCCAGCTCCCGGATTTTCTTACCTAAAGTAAAACCATCCATCTCAGGCATCATCACATCCAATAGACACAAATCGAACTTTTCCTTACGAAATGCTTCAAAGCCATCGACTCCGTTCGTGCAGTGTATCACATCGTAATCGGATAACTCCAAATAAGATTTCAGAACCGACCCGAAACAAGGATCGTCTTCTACCAAGAGTATTTTATGTCCCATATCTATTTATTTATATATTTACTATTTCAACTCTCCATTTTAAAGATAATCTCTACCTGAGTTCCCTTGTTCTTCTTCGAGGTTAACTGGATCTCTCCACCATGCAATTCCACGATCGATTTGGCATAGCTCAACCCCAATCCGAACCCTTTCACGTTATGCACGTTCCCGCTAGGCACCCGATAGAAACGTTTAAACACCTTGTCCTGCGCCTCCTTCGGAATCCCGATTCCCGTATCCCGAACTCCGATAACAAAACGGTTACCCTCCTGTTTCGTGTATATGTATATATTCAACGAATCATGAGAATATTTGATGGCATTATCAATCAAATTACAGACAACGTTCAGCATATGTACCTCATCTGCAGATATTACATAACCTTCTGGGTCTAGTTCAGCTCGAATAACTCCTCCCTTCTCTTCAACTTGTAGTCTGAAATGCTCTACGGCCTCATCCACCAGCACGTTCAAATTTACAGGGACTTTTTTCAAATGTACTTCTCTCCGGTCCAGTTTAGCCTGCAACAAGATTCTTTCCACGTATTTATTCATCCGCTCGTTCTCGTTGCGGATCATCGAATTAAACTTCAATATTTGGGTTCGATCGTTCAACACCTTCTCTTTCTCAATAGCAGACGTGGCCAGTGAAATCGTTGCCAACGGGGTCTTGAACTCGTGTGTCATGTTATTGATAAAATCATTCTTGATCACGGACAATTTCTGTTGTCGCATGATAATCACGATCGTAATGATAAACACGCTCATCAAACCGATAATACAAAAACCCGAAGCGATAAACATCCATCCCATATTATTATAGAAAAGAGAATCCTTCGTGTCAAACATCACACACAAATTCGCATCTTTCGTTGTCTGGTCATTAGGGAACAGTTCCACGTAATAGAATCCTTTTGTTCCCTTTTCCTTAATATATTGTACGATTTGCTCCCGGGTCATGATTTTCCACGTGAACGGATTATCAATTCCCGTATTAATCATTTCCTCTTTCAGATAAGGATTTAGATCAACATTCTCCAAACGTTTCTCTACTTGGGCCGTTTGTGGATCCTTCTCCCTCAAATAACGAATCACAAACTCCCGTACCAGATCCATCATTCGCTGACGTTCCAACGAATCGGCCAATCTTTCGGCCTCCGATGTCGCAGAACGCATCACCTGATAAAGGATATTATTATCCCGGTCCGTTTCCAAAATATAGCCGGGCCCCATCCGTCCTCCTGGATTCATGAAAATCCTCAACATACTAGAGATATTTCCTCCCTGCCCTTCTCCGACTTTACCTTTAGAGAAGGCAAGCGAAAAAAGAGAGATTTCGTTATTATCCGGATTTTCATCTGCCAGTACAGAATCCTGAGCATGATTCATCGTAGAAATAACTTCCTCCACCTGCGTATAGCGTTCTTTCAAATCATTAAAAAGACGGATATTATTGGTTTGCTCAACCAGATTAACAGCTTTCCCTAAAACATCGTATACCTTTGAGGTGAAACGAGCCTCACCTTCCCGCATACTATATTTCATCCAAATCCATTGCACGCTCACCACCGCAATAAAAGCGATAAGCATAATGATAGATAATATTCTGATTATTATTTTTTTAATCATAAGCTGCCATATACAATCAGCGAAAATAGCATTTTTTATTTCATCATGCAATGACTTGAAAAGAAAATATCATGAAAAAGAGGTACCCGGGTAAGGTACCTCTAAAAAACAACTAAGTAATAAAAACGGGAAAATTAAAACCATTATAATGGTTTTATGCTTTTTTATTTTAACTTACTCTCTAACACTTTGTAAATATTACTTTCTTTATTTTCAATAGCCATCTTGTTAAAGAGTTTCTTTTGTAAATCCAGACTGTCCACTAACTGATCTTTAATCAAAAACAAAGAAATTTCCTTACGCGGGTTAGCAACAATCAAATCTCTTGTCCAGTTGGCTTGTTTTTTCAGGAAACGTTGTTTTTGTAACTGGTGAATACCCAGCATAACCTCATCATCTTTGGAAAGTTTCTCTTTTTTACTGATCTTTTCAATACGCTTGTCAATCTTGGCAATGTCTTCACCAAATCTTTCCTTGTACATTTTCTTGATTTCCTTGTATTCGTCCATCAAACCTGAACCATCAGCTTCAATTTGATCCGGGAATTTGATTTTACCTTTGATCCAGATCATATCTTTAGTATCCAGAATGGCCTCAACAGTAGCTTTTCCATCAATATCAACCCATACTCTTCCCGGAATTTTAAACTGATCCGTTCTTAAATCTATTTTACCATCTTTTACTTCTTGTTGAGCCAAAATCGTCAAACCCGGTTCTCCAGGCATCTCGGCCAATAATTTTACAGTTCCGTTCAGTCCTTCTACTTCTCCCCGTACTTTAACCGTATCACTATCGCATGCACAGAACAAAAGTGTGGCAAGTACTAAAAATAAACTAAATCTTTTCATAGTAAATAAGTTTTGTCTCCCATCCATGTTTTGCCATGAATGCAAATTTCATCTGTTATTTATCAAGCTCTCATAATAAACCATACACAGCGAGCAATATTACTCCTGTAAACATGGACAAATATACAAAAAAATTTATAACCCCACACTTCTTAAAAGTAATTTAGCAGAGCTTGATGGTTTTGGAGCATCAACATCAACAATTCGCCCTTCCGGATCGATCAGCATATAGCGGGGCATTACAGTAACCATATAGCGAGAATAGAAGGCATACGTGTTGTTTACGACATAATGTTCTCCGGGGAGATTTTTTACTTGTCCCAGCCATTGGGAAGACCCCATGCAAAAAGTAGCGAAAAGAATATTATTATCTTTATACTCTTCGACAAGTTTTTTCCACTCAGCTTGAACCTCTTTATCCATCTCTCCATAGCTAGAAGCCCAAACATATATATATAGGAATTTACCCCTCAAATCTTTCAAATACATCGCCTTTCCGTTACTATCCTGTAAAGAAATATTCGGAGCGGTAGCCCCTGGCGACAGCTTACGCCAGCGATCTACCAGTTGTTTTATCTTCACCATTTTACTGGTATCAGACACTTCATTCCAACATACTGCCAATAAATAATCGGCATCTTTTAACCCGTTTTCCTGAAAATAATTATAAACAACCTCAGATAATAAGTAATCCCGAACCTTTACACTATTGATATTTGACCGGATATAATTAACCAAGCGACGCATACTGAAATTTTGCCCCTTGTAATAAATATAATTCAAAACAAAACGTTGGTAACAATCAAAAGCTAACATATCCTCGTTGTTAATGTCAAACTCGGACACGAAATTATCATACAACGTTCCCGGTTTATACAATGTATCAAAAGCTACATGACTACGAGGATAATGTATGGCCTGCTCAGCAACACGATATCTAATCCGTTCACGTTCTTGCTTTGTGAATTCTTCTCCCAAGTTCTTTGCCTCTAACAAAACAGTACTGGTATTGATATTTTCCCGCATCCTATTCACAAAATCCTTCTCGTTCAGTTTATATAAATTAGGATCGTAAATGAAATATCGATTTTGTTGTTCCTTCAAATAAGTATTAATTGCACTCAATGTACCTTTAAACTGCAAGGAATTGGACACATTCCTCACGTTATTCATACTGATTTCTAAATCTTCTCCAGGTGTTAAAAAAACTTGAATCGAATAAGGAATAAAACGAGCATAGGTACCCTTTTCCAGTTCTATCTTACCGGAAAAATAATGTTTCTCATCCAGACGAAACTTATGAAGGCTATCGTTTACTTGAAAATAAACAACAGTATCACCTGTCTCTACCCGGCCCGATACTTGCACGCTTTTATTACGAGTACAAGCAACAAAAAGAATAATAATAATTATACCTACAAAACTCCTCATGCGTCAACACATTAATTTTTAGAATACAAAGATATATATTCAGCAAAAAACTATGTGTTAAAAAAAAGGTAAATAAAAAAGGCAACCACCCGGTTGCCTTTTTGCATATCTTAACAGATAATTATTTTGTTATTGCAATGAAGTCATTGTTTTCAAAGAATTTGGCAAATTCCATATCGGTTGCAGCCAATTGTTTGAATGAACCATCCAAAGAACATGCCTTTTTCAGATTCTCGATTACTGCAGTTGCATCATTGGTTCTAGCACCAATAACAGCTTTCAAGTAATAAGACATCGGACATTCTTTGTTTTCAGCATTCAATTTCTTCAATGCCTCATTATTATTTCCAGCAAGCACGTTAGCTAAAGCAGCATTCACGCAATTACATTGACCGAAATAATTTACAGCAGCAGCATAGTCACCGCTCTTGATAGCCACGATACCTTTGTTATAGTTCACTTCGTCACCAGCACCGGTAGCAGCACCAAAATAAATTTCAGCTTGTTTCAAATCGCCATTCTTCAAAGCTACAGCACCCAAGTTGTTTTGAACAACCGGATTGTTAGCTGACATTGAGTTAGCTTTATTGAAATTAGACTGAGCTGCAGCAATATTACCCATTTCAAATTGAACCATACCTGCATCGTTGAAACCTCTCCAGTCATTCGGGAATTGTCTCATGCAAGTTTCATAGATAGCCAATTTGTCATTGTTGTTATCGAATAAAGTCGCAGAATAAAGCAATTCCTCAACATTCAATTCAGCAGGACTTGATTTAGCTAAAGCTTTCAATTCATCATCTGATTTACCTATCAACTCGGTATTTACAACAAACAAAGATCTTCTTAATTTCGGAAGGATTTGATCAGCAACAACCGCAAAAGCAGAAGCGATATTTTTGATTTCTCTCTCTCTTACTTCAGGATCAGAATGCATAGACAATACGCGAAGAATCAATTCTTTATCTTGGATATTTGATTCTTCCATAGCTTTCTTGAATCCATCCCAGTCTTCAGCTACAACGAAATTCTTGAAGAAATTCTCGTCTTTATATTGCTCAACTTTACCTTTCTTCATTTGTTTTTTCAAGAAAGTAGAAGAACTCTTTTCACGTTGGTTAGCTAGTTTCTCGTTGAAGTCATAAGCTCCATCAGGAGAAGCATATGATCTAACATCAATGCCGTTCAAGTTCATAT
This sequence comes from Butyricimonas sp., assembly GCA_019423345.1. Lineage (GTDB taxonomy): Bacteria > Bacteroidota > Bacteroidia > Bacteroidales > Marinifilaceae > Butyricimonas. The sequence goes on from JAHZBN010000039.1 coordinate 11,714, forward strand.
TTTCTTTTGCTGCAGCTTCTTTGATATAAGCCTCTAACTTTTTCATTTCTTCAGAAGTCATTTCTTTAGAACGAATGTTTGCAGAGTTGATCAAATAATAAATAGCAGCCTCTTCCTGTTGTTTGATAATCCGTTGGAATTTATCCTCTCCGACTGAAGTTGCAGGAGCGTTTACTACTAAAGTTTCAGTAGCAATCACACCATCTCCAATTTTTCTCGGATCGAATTTCACGGTTTTGGCACCTTTTGTCCCGGTAATATCGATTTCCAAATCAGAAAGTCTCATTGCATCCTCGTAAGGAATACGGCTCATGTAAGAAACAGTCTTACCTGCTTCATAAGGAATCACTTCTGCATTACCCTGAACTTTCTCACCTTGGATAGCTTTCATTTCATAAGCTTTCTCTCCTCCTTTGAAACGCAATACAGGGGTAGCCTCAATAGCCACTTTTTTGTTAAAATATTTAGCCGGGAAAGTTACGTCTATCTTCAAATCAACCATTCCTCCTTTAGCCACTAAAGTCTCCGGAGTAACAGAATACGTGATTTCTCCTGCACGTTTCTTCATTTTATTCAATGAAGAACAGGAGACAGTTATTAACCCAGATAAGGCAACAACGGCAACAAAACCTAATGTTTTTTTCATACTCGTCTTAATTTTTATTGTAATACTCAAATTAGTTCACTTCCTTTTTCACAAAACAAATGTATAAATTTTTATTAATATATAAAAGGCTACACAAATTTTGTACCAAAAACTAATGAATTTTATCCAAAATCAGTTTCTCCGCTCTTTCCAGAGCTTTACTAATCCCCTCAGGATTTGATCCTCCGGCAGTTGCGAAAAATGGTTGTCCACCGCCACCACCTTTAATTTCTTGAGCAGCATCCTTGACAAGTTGTCCGGCATGTAATCCGAAGTCCTTCACCAGGGAATCGCTAAACATCACAGTCAAATGAGGCTTATTGTTAAAGACACCACCAATTACCAGAATAAGATTATTCAACTCCCCTTTTAGTTGGAAAGCAATATCTTTCACGTTTGCCGGGGGCATCATAACCGTCTTCACAATCATGTTAATATCTCGGATTACACGCTTTTCGTTCTTCCACCCTTCTTTCATAATCCGTAAACTCTCCTGCGTGAATTTCTCTACATCTTTCTTTAATCCCTCGTTTTCGTTCAACAACTCTCTAACATTCTCTAATACACCGCGATTAGACTTAAACATACTATCAATTTCCTTCATCATCTTGAAATAATTCAAGATATATTCTTCCGCCTTTGCTGCCGTAATGGCTTCTATACGACGAACCCCGGCAGAAACAGAACTCTCTGAAATAATCTTGAAGAACCCGATTTGCCCCGTGGCATGGGCATGTGTACCTCCACACAATTCCACAGATTCCCCAAATTTCACCACACGAACCAAATCCCCATACTTCTCCCCGAAGATGGCCATCGCCCCCATTTTCTTGGCTTGTCCGATAGGTACAGCCCGACTTTCTTCCAACGGGTAATTCTTACGAATTTCTTGGTTCACTATAGCTGCAACTTTCTCCAACTCTTCGTCGGTCACCTTTTGGAAATGGGAAAAGTCAAAACGCAAATACTCGTCACTCACGTATGATCCTTTCTGCTCCACGTGCGTTCCCAATACTTTCCGCAAAGCATAATGCAGCAAGTGAGTTGACGTGTGATTATTTTCCGTGGCAACCCGCTTGTCCAAATCCACCTTTGCCGTGAACACCTGAGTCAAATCCACCGGCAAACGGTCTGTTATATGAACAGTTAACCCATTTTCTTTATGAGTATCTAAAACATTAATTTTTTCAGTTTCTGAAATCAACCAGCCGCGATCACCGACCTGTCCCCCACTCTCTCCATAGAATGGAGTTATATTAAACACCAGTTGATAAAGCGTTTTCCCTTTCGTACTCACCCGGCGATAGCGGGTAATCTGCACTTCTGTTTCAGTGTAATCATACCCCACAAACTCCTGTGTATCATCGGCAATCAATTCCACCCAATCATCCGTATTCACGGCAGCAGCTGAACGGGAACGTTCTTTCTGAGCTTCCATCTCGGCCTTGAACTCCCGACGATTTACCACCAATCCGTTTTCTTTCAAAATTAACTCGGTCAAATCCAACGGGAAACCATAAGTATCATACAACTCAAAAGCCACATTCCCCGGTACAGTCAAGAAATCTTCCGCCTTGGTTTTCTCAATAATCTTATCCAATAATTTTATACCTTTATCCAATGTACGCAAGAAGGCATTTTCCTCTTCTTGTATTACCCGCTCAATCAATACCCGCTGGGAAGAGAGTTCCGGATAGTGTTGCCCCATAACCTCAATTAACACCGGCACCAACTTATACATGAATGCATCCTTCTGATCCAAGAATGTATAAGCATAACGAACAGCTCGACGCAAAATTCTCCGGATCACGTAACCGGCTTTCACGTTCGAAGGCAATTGCCCGTCTGTAATTGAAAATGCGATCGTACGCAAGTGATCCGCAATCACCCGCATTGCGACATCTGCAGCCGCATCCTTCCCGTATTCTTTTCCACTTAATCGGGCAATCTCCCCGATAATCGGAGTAAATACATCCGTGTCATAATTGGACGTCTTTCCCTGTACGGCCATACACAAACGCTCGAATCCCATCCCCGTGTCCACGTGATGACTGGGCAAATTCTCCAAACTACCATCAGCCTTACGGTTATACTGCATAAACACCAGATTCCAGATCTCGATCACTAACGGGTTATCCTTATTCACCAGTTCACGCCCCGGTTTCAATACTCGTTCTGCTTCCGGGCGCAAGTCTATGTGAATCTCCGAACAAGGTCCGCAAGGTCCCATATCTCCCATTTCCCAGAAATTATCTTTTTTATTCCCGTACAGAATCCGATCTTCAGGCAAGTACAATTTCCAATACTCCAACGCCTCTTTATCTTCTTCTAAATGATCATCCTTACTTCCCTCAAAAACGGTTGCATACAATCGATTTTTATCCAAACCCATCTCTCCCGTAAGGAACTCCCAAGCGTAAGCAATCGCCTCTTTCTTAAAATAATCACCGAACGACCAGTTACCCAACATCTCGAACATCGTGTGATGATAGGTATCATGTCCCACCTCCTCCAAATCATTGTGCTTTCCGGAAACACGCAAACATTTCTGGGAATCCGCCACTCGGGTTGCTTTCGGACGCACATTTCCTAGAATTATATCTTTAAATTGATTCATTCCGGCATTCGTGAACATCAAGGTCGGATCTCCCTTGATCACCATCGGTGCCGATGGTACTATTGTATGTGATTTCTTCTCAAAAAAATCTAAAAATCTCTGTCTGATTTCTGCTGACTTCATACCTTCTAAATTTAAAAATGACATACACAGATCCTGTCTTTCACTCTCTATCAACTCCATGCTTATTGCCCTAATCCTCGCTCGAAAAGAAATTCAGATCCCTTTTTGACATCCTTCCTACCAAGCGCATTTCAACCGGGATTATCATGCTATCACTTTGATCTGCCTTTTTTACCAAGTTGCAAATTTAGATTATTTCTTTAACTTTGCATCGTAAACACTATTTTTTATTAGCAACTATGCGAAAAGCTGGGTATCATTTTAATTCGGACACATTATCTTTTGATAAAATAGAATCATCTTTAAGAAAAAGGCTTTGGAGATTATTCAAGAAATTCTTTTCTAGTTTTTCCTTGGCTATTGTCATGCTATACTTGGTATATGCCTTCATTGATTCCCCGAAAGAAAAACTTTTAAAACGGAAATACGAGGAAGTTCTCACTCAATATAGTTTATTAAGTAACAAGGTAGAACACTTAGATAACGTCTTAAAAGACATGGAATCACGGGATGATAACATTTATCGGGTGATCTTCGAAACCGACCCAATCCCATCATCCATTCGCCGGGCAGGTTCCGGGGGAGTCGACCAGTACGAACATCTGAGACAAATCGACAACGCAGATCTGATAATCGGGACAGCCAAGAAAATAGATGAATTATCAAAAGCAATCTATATTCAAAGTAAATCCTTTGACAAAATTGAAGAACTAGCCAAAAACAAAATCGATATGTTAGCCTCCATTCCGGCTATTCTTCCGGTATCGTTGAAAGACAAAAATACACATCAGGTAACATCCTCATTCGGCTACCGGATGCATCCTATCTACAAAACCCCGAAATTCCATGCAGGCATGGATTTCACGGGTACCATCGGGACTCCAATCTATGCAACGGGCAATGGGGTAGTTATCGAAAGTAAGTTTGACAAGGGATATGGCCGTCACGTGGTTATCGACCACGGATTCAGTTATAAAACGCTGTATGCCCACATGGATAAAATCTTGGTTAAAAAAGGCCAAAAAATCAAACGAGGGGACGTTATCGGATATTTAGGAAATACTGGACTATCCACGGGACCTCACCTACATTATGAAGTACGGAAAAATGACAAGCCGATAGATCCCATAAACTTTTATTTCAACGATCTCACCCCCGACGAGTTCGAGTTATTGGTTGAGACGGCAAATAACACGGGACAAAGTATGGACTGATCCGATTTTAGATTTTAAATTTTAGATTTAGAGATTCTAAATGAATGTTTAACACCGAAAAAACGAAATTTGAAATGCTCATTTTCAATTTTCAATTTTCAATTTTCAATTAAATCATGGTGGCTGAAGAATCATTAAAATTGTATTATTCTATCGGAGAAGTAGCCGATATGTTCGGTGTCAACACTTCCCTAATCCGATTCTGGGAAAAAGAATTCGATGTGATTAAACCCCACAAGAATAAAAAGGGGAATCGTCAATTCACGAAAGCGGATGTCGATAATTTCCATTTGATCTATCACTTGGTCAAGGAAAAAGGAATGACACTAAAAGGAGCCCAACAACAACTCAAGAACCGAAAAGACGAAACAGAATTACACTTTGAGGTAATAAAACGCTTGAAAGGTATCAAAGAAGAGTTGTTATCCATTAAGAGCCAACTTCCCTGATAATCTAAATTTTAGATTCTAAATTCCCTATATGTATATAAAAGAGATTATTTCGCTCATAGAAGACTATGCCCCGTTAAAATTTCAGGCAAGTTTCGATAACTCCGGATTACTTTGCGGGAACCCGGAACAAGAATTAACATCCATACTGCTATGTATTGATGTCACCGAAGAAGTTATAAAGGAAGCGATTGATAAGGGACACAATTTAATTATTTCCCACCACCCACTCATTTTCAGCGGACTAAAACATATTACACCAGCAACTTACGTGGAGCGTTGCGTGATTGATGCCATCAAACACGACATCACTATTTACGCTGCACACACGAACATGGACGTGGTATTCAACGGTGTAAGCGGACGTATGGCAGATAAACTCGACCTGCACCATCGGCAGATTCTTCAACCGGAAGGCGACCCGATGACCGGTAACGGATTCGGGATTATCGGCGAATTACAACACCCCGTTGAAAGTATGGCCTTTTTGCAGCAAATAAAAGAAATATTCCGGTGTGATCGGTTACGTTACACCACACCTCATATACCCTCCATACAACGGGTTGCCGTTTGTGGTGGAGCCGGAGCCTCCTTTTTCAAGCAGGCCCTAGCCAGACAGGCCGACATATACATCTCCGGAGATTTCAAATATCACGACTTTTTCCTCACGGAAAACCGTATTATGGTTGCCGATATTGGTCATTACGAAAGCGAACAATTCACAAAAGAGATATTTTATGAGATACTTACAAAAAAAATATCTAAATTTGCGGTTCAGTTTTCTGAGATTAATACAAATCCGATTAAGTATTTATAATATATGGTGACGAATAACAATGAGAAAATGCAAGAGCTGACAGTTGAAGAAAAACTGCAGAACCTGTATGAATTACAAAGAATTGACACCGAGATCGATAAAATCAAGACTCTACGGGGAGAATTACCGTTAGAAGTTCAAGACCTTGAAGACGAGATCGCGGGATTGGAAACACGTATCGAAAACTTGAAGGTTGAATTAGGTGAACTTGACAAAACCTCTTCCACCCGGAAAATGGACATCAAGAAAGCCGAAGAAGCGATCAAAAAATACAGTGAACAATTGGATAACGTTCGCAACAATCGCGAATACGATGCTTTAAGTAAGGAAATCGAATTCCAGAAACTGGAAATTGAACTACAGGAAAAGAGAATCCGGGAAGCACAAAAAGCCAAAGCTGAAAAAGAAGCGCTGATGGAAGAGTCCAAAAAGCGTTATGAAGACAAAGTATCAGACTTGGAAGCTAAAAAAGGTGAGTTAAACGACATCATCAATGAAACTCACAAGGATGAAGAGTCTTTACAAATCAAATCGGAAGAACTTGCAGCGACCATCGATGAACGTCTATTGACCGCATATCGCCGTATCCGTTCCAACGCCCGCAACGGATTAGCCGTTGTTACCGTGGACCGTGATGCGTGTGGTGGATGTTTCAACAAAATTCCGCCACAGAGACAGTTAGACATCCGTTCTCGGAAGAAAATCATCGTCTGCGAGTACTGTGGTCGTATTCTCATCGATAAATACATCTGTGACTACGACGGTTCGCAACAAAAAGCAGACCTTGAAGCTCTCCTGGATGCACAAAAGAAAAAAGGAAGAAGACTTAGAAAATCAGAAGAATAAAAAAACAAGGCTGCTCGACAAGGCAGCCTTTTTACGAATATATAATTTTAATCTGAATTAAAATGATCCCAACAAACTACGATCCGCGAACGAGCGAAGAGAAATGGTATCAATATTGGTTGGAACACAGATTTTTCCACTCCACTGTTGATAAAAAGAGAACTCCGTATTGTATTGTAATCCCGCCACCTAACGTCACGGGAGTCCTACACATGGGACACATGCTAAACAACACGATACAGGACGTACTTGTCAGACGCGCCCGTTTACTCGGTAAAAATGCTTGTTGGGTTCCGGGAACCGACCATGCCTCCATTGCCACAGAAGCTAAAGTTGTAGCCAAACTTAAAAGTGAAGGCATCGAGAAAAGGGACCTTTCCCGAGATGAGTTTTTAAAACACGCTTGGGCATGGACTGAAAAGCACGGGGGAATCATCCTCGAACAGTTAAAACGACTGGGTGCATCCTGCGACTGGGACAGAACTTGTTTCACGATGGACGAGATTCGTTCTGCCAGCGTGATAAAGGTATTTATTGACCTGTATAACAAAGGACTTATCTATAAAGGAGTCCGAATGGTTAACTGGGACCCGTCGGCCAAAACAGCCGTATCCGATGAAGAGGTTGTTTACAAAGAAGAGCATAGCAAGTTATATTACCTACGTTACCGCATTGACGGAACGGAAGACGAGTATATCACTATTGCCACAACCCGTCCGGAAACCATTTTGGGCGATAGTGCCGTGTGCGTGAATCCCAACGACGAGCGATTCCGGCATCTGGCCGGGAAAAAATGTATCGTACCCTTGGTAAACCGGGTGATTCCGATTATCCAAGACGAATACGTGGATATGGAATTCGGTACCGGAGCATTAAAAATTACCCCGGCACACGACATCAATGACTACGAGATCGGCTATAAACACCATCTTGAAACCATCGATATTTTCAACGATGACGGTACATTAAACAGGAACGCCCAGCTTTTCGTGGGTAAAGATCGGTTTGTTGTGCGTCAAGAAATCATTCCCGAACTGGAAAAAGCGGGTAACCTTGTAAAGATAGAAAACTACAATAACAAAGTAGGATACTCCGAGCGGACTAACGTGGTTATCGAACCCAAACTATCCATGCAATGGTTCCTGAAAATGAAGGAACTTGCCAAACCCGCTTTGGACGCTGTCATGAACGATGATATTCTCTTGACCCCGGCGAAATACAAAAACACCTATCGCTACTGGATGGAAAATGTAAAGGATTGGTGTATCAGTCGCCAATTATGGTGGGGCCACCAGATTCCCGTTTATTACCTACCCGACAGCAATGATTACGTGGTAGCCGAGAACATCACGGAAGCCGTACGATTAGTAAAAGAAAAATTCGACAAAGATATTCCGGCCGAGCAATTACGGCAAGATGAAGATTGTCTTGACACGTGGTTCTCATCTTGGTTATGGCCTATCTCCGTATTCAACGGGATACTGGAACCGGACAATGAAGATATTAACTATTATTACCCGACAAATGACCTGGTATCCGGACCGGACATCCTGTTCTTCTGGATGGCAAGAATGATCATGGCCGGTTATGAATATCGCCACGAGAAACCGTTCTCTAATTTGTACCTCACGGGAATCGTTCGGGATAAACTTCATCGTAAGATGTCCAAATCCCTCGGTAACTCTCCGGACCCGATCGATCTGATCAACCAATACGGGGCAGACGGAGTACGAGTTGGTATGTTATTGTGCGCACCTGCGGGAGGGGACCTTCTCTTTGACGAAAGTCTTCCGGAACAAGGACGTAATTTCACAACTAAAATATGGAATGCATTCCGCCTGGTCAGTAACTGGAAAGTCGCTGATCTGGAACAACCATTGCATTCTAAATTAGCTCTTGAATGGTTTGAACAATACTTGAACAAGTGCAAAGAAACCTTGAATACCCAATTCGAGCAATACCGAATCTCCGAGGCTCTTATGACCGTGTACACCGGATTCCGCGACGAGTTCTCATCCTGGTTACTGGAAATCATCAAACCGGGATTCGAACAACCGATTGACCGGACCACTTATAACAAGACCATTTACCTCTTCGAGGAGATGTTACAATTGCTTCACCCGTTCATGCCTTTTATCACCGAAGAAATCTGGCAGAACCTGAGAGAACGGAAAGATGGAGAAAGTATTATGGTTTCCGTGATGCCCATTCCCGGGAAATATGATGAAAACTTCTTGAATACCTTTGAGAATATGAAAGAAGTGATCGCCGGAATCCGTACGATTCGCAAGCAAAATAACATTGCCTTCAAGGATACAATCTCTTTGAGGGTTAAAAGTAACGATCGCTACCCGCTACAATTCGAAAACATCATTCGCAAAATGGGTAATATCCAAGATGTAGAAATGGTGAATGACACGGTAAAAGGTGCATGGAGTTTTATTTGCGACACGGTGGAATATTTCATTCCCGCTGTCGGAGAAGTCAACACGGAAGAAGTAAGAGCCAAACTGCAAGCAGATTTAGCATATGCCCAAGGCTTCCTGGCATCCGTGATGAAAAAACTTTCCAACGAGAAGTTTGTCAATGGCGCCCCGGCACAAGTTGTCGAGAACGAACGCAAGAAACAAGCTGATGCCGAAGCAAAAATCAAAGCCATAGAACAACAACTGGCAGAGTTAAAATAAATCAACTCAAAACAAACACGAAAATCTCCGGCAAATTACCATTGACCGGAGATTTTTTATACCCTTTACCCTCCCCCACTCTCCCCGAAAAAGAAATCCCCATTTAAACAAGACGTTTTTTATTCACCCACTGATCAGTCCTGATCGGGAAACTAGTATAAAAACAAGAAATCTCTACAACAAAGAATAACGTATTTTCTTTTAGTTTTCTCTCAATACTGGACACTTTCCCCGATGTTTATCGGATAATTCCACCTGTAATCCAACTCGTCAGTTTCTTTGGATTCTTTTCGAGCTATCAACTGAATTATCTTATACCATTTTGTCAATCGATTCATTTTACACCTAATAATAACAGACTTTTTAAAGAGCGTGAATAATATCATAAAAAAATATACATTTGTATATGCAAAAAAACATCCCATTTATGATCACGCACCTCCAAACAAATACATGGATAAAATTACTATTCATCATCTGCCTGTATCTGACTATTTCTTGTAATTCCAACCGGAAGAATACAGAAAAACAAACCGGCATCCCATCCCCCAAAAACCTCACGGCATATTTCGATTCCTTACAACACCACGGGTTCTATATTCCCTACCACTCCGATTCAACCGACCGAGAGAAAGTTATGCATACCGTTAGTCTTCTACAAGAGTTCCAAACAGGAAAACGCAAATTCTACCCGGCGAAAGAAGTGCAAGCCGCACTTGAACTCATGCGTAACGAACTGGGATATATAAACAGCCACCGGGGCGATGACTTGACAGCAGAAGACAACGGATTCTTTTTCCGTTTTCTCGAACAGGCCGCCCGTCTGTGCCCGGATTTGCATCTGCTGGCAGATGTAACCTCCGCGGATCACAAGGTCGGGGTAATTAATTTTCAAGAGTGGTCGATCAACCCGCTATATTCATTTCTCCTTTACGAAAACGGTAAAGGCGGTTGGAATGTCGCACCCATAGACACGGCTGGAAACGTGAAAATAGAAAAAATATTCAAATTAGACAAGAATGGTCAGACTTATTACCTCCTTTCAAACAACTTCCTCTCCATCACGTTCACCCAGTTCATCTTCATGACTGAAAACGGAATTGCTTCTTTATTCCAAGGCAAGCAATACGAAGAAACCTTAAAAGCATGGTACGAAAACCGTCCGGAGGACTATATCATCACGTTTAATCCCCAAAAACTATGTTGGAATTTCTGTCATAAAGTCGGGGAATATTACCAACCCATCGAAAACACCAAAACTCTTTATTTGGAACTCAACAAAGAACAGTCCTATTTTTACGTTGAATAAACCATAGTCTGAATCGAAAAAGCTTTTTGGGAAAAACGGCAAAACTCTTTATCCTCCAATAAAGAGAATTATACTTACTTTTTCGTGAAGTAAGTACATCACAAACATTGCAAATATAAAATCCGTATTATATTTTAGCCTTCCAAATATAACCTTTCAATAATCCAATTTATGAAAAGAACAATTTTACACATTACATTCATCATAGGATCGATTCTGTTTCTCACCCGGTGTGCCACCGTGCCACTCACGGGTAGACACCAACTTA